>CAZMYT010000003.1:0-346506 GCA_964570565.1 uncultured Paludibacteraceae bacterium | reverse complement strand
CAACGACCCCGAGATTACAAATCACGTGCTCTGGCCAACTGAGCTAAAGAGGCATATCCCATTTAGCCACTCTTCAACAGAGTAGTACTAAAACGGCTTGCAAAGATAGATATTTATTTGATATCTACAAAGAAAAATATAATTTTTCGATTATTTTCTGTTGAAAACTTTTGTAATGTCTTGTTAGTAAGTGTTTTTAAACACTGAAAGGTGGCTAATCACTAGTTACCTTTCAGTGTCATGAACCGCTTTTAGCGTTTGTCTTTTTGTTTTTTGAGTTGTTTGTCGAGAGCATCAATGCACTCATCAACAGCTTGTTCAAAGGTGTCGGCCACTTTAGCTGCAAAGAATTCTGCGCTAGCGGCTTTAATTTTGATTTCAACTTCTTTGTTATTTTCTGTTTCTGGTTTTACCACTTTTAAATAAATATCTGCGGTAAGGATGCTATCAAACACTTTTTCTAACTTAGTCACTTTTTTTTCGATATAAGCTTGTAATCTTTCGCTTGCATCGAATTTCATCGCTTGAATTCTAATTTCCATAATTCCTCCTCTTTTTTGCCCTTGGGTGGGCTTGTTCGTAAATGTGTTGTAATTGCTCGAATGTGGTGTGGGTGTACACTTCTGTAGCAGCCAAGTTCGCATGTCCGAGTAGTTTTTTTACTGCGTTGATATCGGCTCCATGATTGAGTAACGTGGTGGCAAACGTATGTCGCAAAACGTGCGGACTACATTTGTTTTGTGTACTAACGGCCGACATGGTGTTATGCACGATGCGGTACACTAATTTTGGATATAATTTTTCGCCATTAGTGCGTACATATAAATACGGTGTAGTACGCTCGGTTTCTTTATTGCGATGTTCTATGTAAGTTTGAAAAAAGTCTTTAAGACTTTCACCAAAGGGAACAATGCGTTCTTTGCTGCGCTTACCGAAGACGCGGATGGTGTTTCTGTGAAAATCAATATCCGTATCTTTCAAGTTGATAAGCTCGGACAACCGTATGCCTGTTTGATAAAACGTTTCAATGATCGCCTGATTTCGACACGCTTCAAAGTTAGAACAATTTTCGGTATTTGCAAAGGCTTGGTCTAATTCTTTTTCACTGAAAAAAGAAGGTAGTTTTTTACTCTTTTTTTGTGAGTTGATTTTTGCCGTTGGATCGATGGTCACAAGTCCTTGTTTTAGCAAAAAATGGTAGAAAGATTTTAATGCGGAGAGCTTGCGATTTACTGTGCGTGCAGATATGCCTGAATCCCGTAACTCCATGAGCCACGAGCGGATAGTCTCCGATTGGATGTTTTGGGGAATGAATTCCTGATGAGATTGTTTCAGAAAATCTTGAAACTGTAAGAGGTCACTATGATATGACGAAACAGTATGAGAAGAGTAGCTCTTCTCATACTGTAAATATTGCAGAAAGGATTCTATCATAAAAATAGTTTTACAACTCTGCAACGAAATTAGAAGATATTTTCGAATCGCACAAGCGTTTCGAAAGAAATCTTAATCTTCTTTTTGTTGCATGCGTTGTACGTAGATAGCGTGCATTCTTTCTTCACGACCTACGACAGAAGGTTTGTCAAATTGTTGACGACGACGAAGTTCTTTTACTACGCCAGTTTTTTCAAATTTACGTTTGAATTTTTTTAGGGCTCTTTCGATGTTTTCGCCCTCTTTAACAGGAACTACAATCATGTTGATGAGTTTTATGATTTGAAATTTTAATAAATCTAAATTCGGGCTGCAAAGGTATTTAATCTTTTTGATTTTTGCAACCAATTTCTAAAAAATTATTTACACGCAGGAATTTTTTGAATTCTAGCTTCGTGACGACCACCTTCAAAATCGGTTGCTAAAAATGTTTCAACGAGCTTGAACGCTAAATCTTGTGGGATAAAACGAGCTGGCAATGTAAGTATGTTGGCATTGTTGTGTTGACGTGCCAAAGATGCTAATTCTTCGTTCCAACAAAGTGCAGCGCGTATGCCTTGGTGTTTATTAACTGTCATGTTGATACCGTTGCCGCTACCGCAAATGGCAATACCAAAATCGCACGCTGCGTTTTCTACGGCGTTGGCTAGTGGATGTGCAAAATCGGCATAGTCGCAACTGTCGGTGCTGTGTGTGCCATAATCATAGACGTTGGCAACGCGTGTTTCTAGCATTTTAATGATTGCCGATTTGAGTTCGTAACCAGCGTGGTCGGATGCAATACCAATAGATAAATGATGTAAAGGTTTCATATTATTATGTTTTTTGTGTTATATAAATTCGGTGTGCAAAGATACGCATTTATTTTTGGTCGTGTGCAAAGGCGGTCCATCCTTGTGCTTGAATAGCAAATTCTTGTCCGTCGCGTGTAACCAAGGCAGAGCCTTCCGATGCATCGGTGATGTGACCAATAATATGTACATTGTCTAGTTCTTTTACGGCGTCGTGTAAATCAAGTGGTACGGTGAACAAGAGTTCGTAATCTTCTCCACCATTGAGTGCCGCCGTAGTGAGGTTGATGTTGAATTCTTCGCACATGGTAGCTGTGACGTAATCGATTGGCAGTTTTTCTTCGTAAATGCGACAACCGACGCCACTTTGGTTGCAAATGTGCAATAATTCTGACGACAAGCCATCGGACACGTCCATCATGGCTGTGGGAACGATTTTTGCTTTGGCTAAATTTTCAATAATATCTTTACGTGCTTCAGGTTTCAACTGACGTTCAAGTATGTACTCTTTGCCCGCAAAATCAGGTTGGAATTCAGGATCTTTTTGACCTTGAAAGACCATTTTTTCGCGCTCTAATAGCTGTAATCCCATGTAAGCAGCGCCAAGATCGCCTGTGACACACACCAAATCGTTGACTTTGGCGCCACTACGATAAACAATTTTGTTTTCGTCGGCTTCGCCTAAGCAGGTGATGCTTAAGGTTAATCCCGTAAGTGACGAGGTGGTATCGCCTCCTACTACGTCGACATTGTATTGTTCGCAAGCCATGTAGATGCCCGCATATATTTCTTCGATTTGTTCTAAAGCAAAGCGTTTAGAAACACCAATCGTGATAAGCAGTTGTGTGGGTGTGCCATTCATGGCGCAAATATCTGAAAAATTGACCATGGCAGCTTTGTAACCTAAATGTCTAAGTGGCATGTAGGTAAGGTCGAAGTGAATGCCTTCGAGCAAAATATCCGTTGTAACTAATGCTTTTTTCTTGCCAAAATCGAGTACGGCTGCATCGTCGCCAACACCTTTGAGCGATGATTTATTTTTGAGTTTGATGGATTTGGTGAGGTGTTTGATAAGCCCAAATTCGCCCAATGTTTCAAGCGTTATTTTTTCTTCGGTTTGTTCTTTCATAAGTCAAAATGCATGAGGTGATGAGGCCTAACAATTAGGCACTGCAAAGGTACGCTTATTTTTTGTATCGTGAAAATGGCTTTGATTGTTCTTCTGTTAGGATTATGAAAAATGGTTTTTTGCTCTTAGAGCCCAATAGGTGCTAGTTCTGTTTGCACTAAATTTACCGAAGCATCATCTTTTTTTTCGATAATTCTAATTTTTGATTAACTTTGACGATTGTATTTAAATCTAAAATGGAATCATGACTAGAAAACTTATAACCTTATTGGTGTGCGTGTTAACTATTTCGTCTGCCATAGCGCAGCGTGATGTTCCAATGTTACAACTGCAGAAATTGAATCAAACTCTGTATGCCATTAGTAATATGTACGTTGATTCTGTGAAAGTGGATAATTTGGTGGAAGATGCTATTGAAGGTATTTTGACTGAATTAGATCCACATTCAACCTACATTCCTGCCAAAGAAGTGCAACGTATGAACGAAGGTGTGGAAGGTAGTTTTGAAGGTATCGGCATTCAATTTCAAATGTTAAACGATACGCTATTTGTGATACAAACTATTTCGGGCTGTCCTGCAGCAAAAGTAGGCGTATTGCCTGGCGACCGTATTTTGGAAGTAGACGGAACAACCATTGCTGGCGTGAAGAAGCCAAATTCTGATATTATGAAATTGCTACGTGGTAAAAGTGGTACCGATGTCGCCGTGAAAATAAAACGTGCTGGTGTTAAAACTACCATCGATTTTGTGATTACGCGTGGTAAAATTCCTATTTACTCGTTGGATGCCGCTTATATGATTACGCCTACCATTGGTTATGTGAAACTGAATAGTTTCTCGAGCACGACGATGGATGAATTTCATCAAGCGATGAAGGAGTTGAGCAAAAAAGGCATGCAGCAATTAATTCTTGATTTACAAGGCAATGGTGGAGGTTTACTCGATGCCGCCATTAAACTGTCAGATGAGTTTTTGAATAACAACAAAATGATTGTGTACACCAAAGGTTTGAATCAACCACAATCTACGGCGCGTGCAACAGCTTCTGGGTCATTTGAGAATACTGATTTGGTAGTTTTGGTGGATGAATATTCTGCCTCAGCGAGCGAAATTGTGTCGGGTGCTTTGCAAGATTGGGATCGCGCTATTATTGTGGGACGTCGTACCTTTGGCAAAGGTTTGGTGCAACGTCCAATTCCTTTATTGGATGGTTCGATGATGCGTTTAACTGTGGCTCGTTATTACACGCCAAGCGGTCGTAATATTCAAAAACCGTATGCCGACGGAGCCGAAAAGTATCAAAAAGATTTAATTGAACGCTACAACCATGGCGAGTTACAACATGCCGATAGCATTGCGTTTCCTGATTCTTTGCGTTACCAAACCTTGCGTTTTGGACGCACGGTATATGGTGGTGGCGGAATTATGCCTGATATCTTTATTCCACTCGATACTACTAAGTTTACCACGTATCATCGTAATATTGTGGCGAAAGGTGCTTTTAATAAAACGGTAGTGGAATTTGTGGAGAAAAATCGTGCAGCACTTATCAAGAAATATAGCTCGTTTGACGCGTATCAAACCAATTTTGAAGCCGACGAACCATTGCTCAATACCTTGGTAGAAAATGGCACAAAAGCTGGCGTAGCCTTAAATGCGGCAGAATTTGAGATTTCAAAACCCTTGATGCGTTTGCAATTGAAAGCGCTGATTGCGCGCGATGTATTTACCAATGCCGATTATTTCAAAGTGATGAATACAGATGACGCCACGGTGCAAAAAGCGATTGAAGTGCTGAGCGATTATAAAGCCGCTTGGACTAAATTAGAAAAGAACACGAAACGGTGAAAAAGATAGTCGTTTTAGGTCCAGAATCGACAGGGAAAACAGATTTGTGCCGCGCGTTGAGTGACCAATTTGCTAGCCCTTGGATTCCAGAATATGCGCGTGAGTATGTGGCTGGCTTGAACCGTGCTTATACGTATGCCGATGTGGAAGTGATTGCGCGTCAGCAAATGCACGAACAAGAGGAGGCCAAGCAACTTTATGCCGATGCGGAATATGTTTTTTTTGACACCGATTTGGTGATTACCAAAGTGTGGTTTTTACACGGATTCAATCGTTGTCCTGAGTGGTTGCAACCAGCTTTGGAATCGTCGGAAGTGGATTTGTATTTAGTGTGTAAACCCGATATTCCGTGGGAGTATGACCCAGTACGTGAAAATCCAGACATTCGGGAATTTTTGTACGATTGGTACAAACGCGAATTGGAAGCATTACACAAACCATTTGTCGAAATTAGTGGGCTCGGCATTGCGCGCTTGCAAAATGCCGTAGCAGCCATTCAAAATTTATAGAACGAATTAGTTAATTCATAGTTACAATATGACACAACATGACGTTATGAACCAAGCCATTGCGGAATTATCAAATATGGATAATTGCCAAGCTTTGTGCCATCAACAAAATGTAGACGCACCAATTCCTAATACGGTGGTGCTCGGACAAGTAGTTGATGTTTTGCGTAGTATTTTATTTCCAGGTTATTTTGGTTCCTTGTTGGTGGACCCACAAATGCTCCAATACCAAATAGGTGTGCGTGTGGAAGAGGTAAATAAATTGCTTGCTGAACAGATTTTTGCGGGCATCTGTTTTACCGATCGCGCCATTAATTTGGATCAAGCTCGCAAGCAAGCCAAAGCCATAACTACCAAATTTATTGGGCGTTTGCCAGCATTGCGTGCGCAACTTGGCACCGATGTAGAGGCTACTTATCAAGGCGATCCTGCAGCGCAAAGTTGTATGGAAGTGATTTTTTGCTATCCTGTGATTCGCGCAATCACCAATTACCGTATTGCGCACGAACTGTTGCTGTTGGGCGTGCCACTTATTCCACGTATTATTACTGAGTTGGCGCATTCCGAAACGGGTATTGACATTCACCCAGGAGCTACTATTGGTAGTTATTTTACCATCGATCATGGCACTGGAACGGTCATTGGCGAAACATCCATCATTGGTGAACATGTCAAAATATATCAAGGAGTTACCTTGGGCGCTAAGAGTTTTCCCGTGGATGAGCAAGGCAATCCAATTAAAGGCATTGCGCGTCATCCAGTTATCGAAGATAATGTGATTATTTATGCCAATTCGACTATTTTAGGTCGCATTACCATTGGCAAAAATGCCACCATTGGTGGTAACGTGTGGGTCGATAAAGATGTACCTGCCGATGGCAAAATTTCACAAAAAGGGAAACAGTTGTAGTTTTCACGTTATTATTATTTATTCTATATGAAACAAGAATTTCAAATGGCGGCCAAAACCTTCCGAGGATTGGAAGAAGTTTTAGCAAAAGAGTTGGTTAATTTGGGCGCCAATAATGTGTCGATAGAGCGACGCGTGGTATCATTTACGGGCGATCAACGCATGTTATACAAAGCCAATTTGTATTGTCGTACGGCGTCACGTATTTTAAAACCGATTGTGTCGTTTAAGGCTACTAACGCCGACGAAGTGTACGAACAGGTGAAGTTGATTGATTGGAGTCAGTATCTCGACGTGAAGAAAACGTTTGCCATTGATGCTACTGTTTTTTCGGAAGAATTTCGTCATTCTAAATTTGTGACTTATCGTGTTAAAGATGCTATTGCGGACTGGTTTATGGAACGTGAAAACAGACGTCCATCCATTCGTTTAGATAATCCAGATTTATTTTTGAATGTCCATATTTCGCATACGCAATGTACTATTTCGTTGGATAGTTCTGGTGAGTCGTTGCATAAACGTGGTTACCGCGATGCGCAAACCGAAGCACCTATCAACGAGGCCTTGGCTGCTGGTATGTTGCTATTGGCTGGCTGGGATGGCAAGTCCAATTTTATCGACCCGATGTGTGGTTCTGGTACGTTTTTGATTGAGGCAGCGTTGATTGCTTTAAACATTCCACCATGTATCTATCGTCAGTCGTTTGCCTTCGAAAAATGGGCGGATTTCGATAAAGAATTGTTCGAAGAGTTGTATAACGACGATAGTTTGGAACGTCCCTTTGAGTTTAAAATCATGGGTGCCGATGTGTCGCCTCGTGCGGTGAAAATTGCACAAGAAAACATTAAAGCAGCCGGTCTTCACAAATATATTACGGTGGAACAACGCTCTATTTCTGATTGGGAACCACAAACCGAAACGGGCTTAATTGTGACCAATCCACCGTATGGCGAACGTCTTTTGTCGGACGATTTGTTTGGTTTGTATGCGCAGTTGGGCGAAACTTTGAAACACAAATTCACGGGTTCTACGGCTTGGGTTATTTCGTCGCATGTGGACTGTTTACAGCGCGTAGGATTACGCCCATCGGCTAAGGTGAAATTGCTCAATGGCGCACTCGATTGTGAGTTCTGGAAATACGAACTATTTCGTGGAAAACGGGAAGAATTTGTAGTGAAAAAATTGAATCGTCGCGATTAGTTAATTTATATTTAATTTGGAATACTTTTTGCTGCTCTTTTAGCACTTAAAGGGACTTTAAAATCAATACTATTATGGAAAACTTTGCAGGACTTACTGGCAAATATGCCGATTACGACAGTGCTAAAATTGTCGTGTTACCCGTTCCTTATGATGCTACAAGCAGTTGGATTCACGGTTCTGAAAAAGGACCTGAAGCGTTGTTGGAAGCATCGGTTCAGTTAGAATGGTATGATACCGAAACTCAAACTGAAGTGTATAAACAAGGCATTCACACGGCAGCGGCGGTAACCGAAATGGAAACCCCAGAGTCTCTTTGTGCTGCGGTAGAGCAGCGTGTGGGCGATTTGTTCGATGCGAGCAAATTCCCTGTTACCATTGGTGGTAATCACACCGTGAGCATTGGTGCTATTCGCGCGGCAGCCAAACGATTCAAAAATTTGACCGTGTTACAACTCGATGCGCATTCCGATTTACGTAAAAGCTACGAAGGTTCCGAATTGAACCACGCCTGCGTGATGAATCAAGCCAAACAAGTGGCGGCTATTACGCAAGTGGGCATTCGTAGTATGTGTGTGGAAGAAACTAAGAATTACGATCCAAGTCGTATTTTCTGGGCACGCGACCTCTATTTTGATCACGAAAACAGATGGGAAACTGAAGCATTCGACACGTTGAGCGAAAATGTGTATCTCACCATTGATTTAGATGTGTTCGACCCAGCTATTGTGCCATCTACTGGCACGCCAGAACCAGGCGGTTTGCAGTACTTCCAAGTGCTACATTTCTTACGCCGCGTATTTAAACGCTTCAATGTGGTAGGTTTCGATGTGGTAGAATTGTGCCCAAATCCTAATCAAAAAGCGTCCGACTATTTGGCAGCGCGTCTGTCGTATGAGTTGATGACCTATAAATTTCTGAAAAAATACAACCAGAAATAACACATAAAAAAAAGAGGCGAAAGCCTCTTTTTTAGTTTTGGTGTTGTATTTATTCAGTTTTTGTAGCACGAATCAGGAGACCAGCGCTATCTGTGGATTAGTTGTTTTTTCATTATTTTCAAATTCTTTCAACGTTTTACCGTCTTTTTGTTTCCACTCTGTCAAGCCATTAGCATTTCTGCCCATTACCATTACAGCAGCTGTAGATGGACTACTAAAAATGTAATCATCTGAAAACTCATAATATTCGCCTTTGTCAACAAGGACACCTTCATTGATTAATTTCTGTCGTAATGTGATGAAATTTTGAGTCATCGAGTTTACAATTGTGCCCGCAGCTTTGGATCCTTTCAATACCACAAAGCCATCTGACGAAGGTTCTCCTTGCCCGTCTGCACCACGAGCAGCTTTAATTGAAAATATCTCGTGCTTTTGTTTAGGTTTAAACTCTCTTTTTTCGTCAAATACTTTATGTCCAAGAGTATTTACGAGCATTTTAATATTTTCAATAAACTCTTCCATTTCCGCTCTGTCAGATTCAGAAATTGAAGATTGTGTCGGGATAACAGAATTTTCCAGCTTATAACGTTTTGCTATATGAGCAATATCGTGAAGGCGATTTTCCAAGTATTTTATATGTGCTTTATTTAAATTGTCATCTTTACTTATAAAAACAATTGTTTCATTCCAAAAATCCTTTTGGTTAAGATGTTGTGTGAGTCGCTTATAAATAGATTCTGCTTCTCCAATATAAACTAAATCTTTGCCTTCTTCATCTCTTCCAAAAAGTAAATAAACTCCAGTATTCATTAAGTCATCACGATCAGTACACTCTTTAATTTTTATCCGAGGAATTTTGTATGCTTTCCCTGTCCAATTAGAAAGCTCACAACTCATTCGACCATTTGGATCTCCGTCAATGAGAAATATTTTTATGGTTTTACCAAATTTCATTTTGTTGTATTTTTGTAGATATGATACGTTTTATGTTTCGACGCCAAATTTACAATTATTTTATTATTTTTGGCAAAAAGACAGAAATTTTATTTCATCATCAAACATGAAGCAATACGACCAGAGTGAATGCCGAGTTTGCGTGCCGAAAAATAGGTGTCGGCTTGGTCGAAGGTGCAAATTCCTGCCACTTCGATATGTTCTGGTAGAATGCCGAGTTCTTCTAGTTGCCACCGATTGGCAGCCCATAAATCCAACTGTAATTTATCGCTGTTGGGTGCTTTGGTAAAGCATTTGCCCGTGGGGAAGTCGGCTTTTACAAATTCGGCTAATACGTCGTTGCCGACTTCGTAATTGGCAGCCGAAATGCTGGGGCCAATGGCCACTAACAGGTTTTCGGCACGGCACTGAAACTCTTGTATCATCTGTTGCGCTGTTTTGGCAGCTATGCGCGCTACGGTGCCACGCCAGCCAGCGTGTGCCACGGCTATCACGTTGTGTTCGGGATCAAACAGCAGCACAGGTACGCAGTCGGCGGTGTTAATGCCAAGGCAAATGGATTTTTGTGCCGTTATCAACGCATCCACGCCTTCTAATAAAGCGGTCTGTTTTTTAGCTGTTAGTGTGAGAAATGCCTCGTCAATCACTAATAGATGATTGCTGTGTGTTTGACGTGAAAAAATGAGCTGAGCAGCATCGATGCCCAATTGTTCGCACACGATTTGGCGATTACGGGCGACGTGTTCGGGATTATCGTTCACGTAGTGGCATAAATTTAGCGATTGGTAGTTGCCTACGCTTACGCCACCGTCACGTTCGGTAGTGAAGGCTACAAGGTTTTTGTGCGCTTCGAATAGTTGGTAATGCATCATGCAACAAAAGTAATAAAATTTATGAAAGTAGGCGTCTGTGTACACAAAAAAACCTTGAACGAAGTGTTCAAGGTTTTTTCCTATTTATATACACGAACTTATTAGAGAATGCCTTCAGCGTAAAGAACTGCATTTGTACCGCGTACAGCTGCTTCGCTGGCTGCTAATTTTGCTTTTTCGTCAGCGTTTAGTTCAAATTCAACGATTTTTTCGATACCGTTTTTACCAATGATACATGGTACACCAATCATGATGTCTTTCATGCCATATTCGCCTTCGCATGAAGCAGCGCAAACGATTAATTTACCTTGGTTTTTGATGATAGATTCTACTAAGAATGAGGCTGCTGCCCCAGGAGCCATCCAAGCAGAAGTACCAAGTAAACCAGTCAATGTAGCGCCACCAACCATAGTTGCTTTAGCTACTTCTTCTAATTTTTCAGCGCTCAATAAAGTGCTTACTGGCACGCCTTTGTAAGTAGCTAAGCGAGTCAAAGGAATCATAGTAGTGTCGCCGTGTCCGCCGATTACTAAACCATCTACTTCGTTAGCGTTGCAGTTAAGTGCTTGGCTTAAGAAATATTTGAAACGTGAGCTATCCAAAGCACCACCCATACCAATCACGCGGTTACGTGGTAAGCCAAGTGTTTTAAGTGTGAGGTAAGCCATTGGGTCCATTGGGTTTGATACAATAACCAAAATAGCATTTGGTGAATATTCCAACGCACTTTTTGCTACTGCTTTTACGATACCAGCATTTACGCCAATAAGTTCTTCGCGTGTCATACCAGGTTTACGTGGAAGGCCAGAAGTGATAACTACTACGTCAGAGTTAGCAGTTTTTGAATAATCGCCAGTTACACCAGTTACTACCGTGTCGAAGCCCATTAATTGAGCTGTTTGCATAATGTCCATAGCTTTGCCTTCTGCAAAACCTTCTTTGATGTCGATGAGTACAACTTCGTTTGCTACTTCGTTGACTGCTAATACATTGGCACACGTAGCACCTACGTTACCTGCACCTACAACGGTTACTTTTGACATAATTTTTAAATTTTAAGGGTTATGATAGATTGTTTAGTTTTAAGTCTACTGAAACTGCTACAAAGATAAAGCGAAAAAAGAGATTAAAGAAATTTTTCCATAATTATTTTCTACAATTTTCGTTTCTGTTAATGGGCGCTTTGCTTTATGTGTGCTCAGGTTTTGTTTTATTCAAAATCTATTTCAAAAAATGATAAATTGTTATCGATAGACTCTTCTCTCTGCACATTTGTTATATTGCAAATAAAATACTAATTTTGCATCGGTTTTATCCGCTTAGAATTTATTTTAATGAATTGAAAAACAGGTTATTATGGTTAAGAAAGATTATACAGTAT
This sequence comes from uncultured Paludibacteraceae bacterium, assembly GCA_964570565.1. Lineage (GTDB taxonomy): Bacteria > Bacteroidota > Bacteroidia > Bacteroidales > Paludibacteraceae > W0P28-013. The sequence continues at coordinate 334,536 of CAZMYT010000003.1, read as the reverse complement.
GGGCGTTTGTAGGTGTTATCTTTATAGTAGGATTGGTGGCTGCGGTATTCTTCTTTTGGCAAAAATCGAAACAAAAGGATGTGGAAATGGCCGAAATGGTAGAGATGATGACTTACGAGAAGGAACAATTGCAACAAGATTATACCGATTTATCAGTTGAAATGGAAGGTTTTTCGTATAAAACCAATAACGACTCTATTTTAAAATTGCTCGACCAAGAACAAACGCGTGTGCAACTGTTGTTGGAAGAGTTGAAAACGGTAAAAGCTACTAATGCACGTCGTATAACCGAGTTGAAAAAAGAGTTAGCTTCGGTGCGTAAAGTGTTGGTGTATTATGTGTCGCAAGTCGATTCGTTGAATCGGGTGAATACGAAATTGGTGACCGAAAATCGTTCTGTCACAAAAAAATATCAAGAAGCTACCAAAACGGCGGAACAATTGGCTACGGAAAAACAACAATTGTCGAAAATTGTGTCTATTGCCGCACAACTTGATGCACGCAATATTGTGGTCACCACCTTGAATAGCAGGAATAAGAAAACAACGCGTTTGTCGAAAATTGCGCTGATTCAATTCGATTTTGCAATTGCCAAAAACACGACGGCAACCACTGGGCAAAAAACGGTTTATCTGCGTGTTATGACGCCCGACGATGATGTGCTACAGAAACGTACTACGGATGTGTTCCCTTACGAAGATCAGTCGATTCAATACTCATGTAAAAAAGAGATTGAATATGGCGGTGAGGAGTTGTCCACTACGTTGTATTGGAATGTAGAAGAAGTCTTGGCGGCTGGCACCTATCGCGTTGATATTTTTGTAGATGGTCATTTAATAGGGACTCAAACGTTTAAGTTGGAAAAATAAAACCAATGTGGCGTATTGCCTAGCTATGGTCTAGCTTGATTTGCATTTTTTTGCTCACTAATTTTTCTTGAATATGCCTTTTTTTTCTAAAGTTCGTACGTATTTATCGCTATTAAAAAGCGATGTTAAGCTCATGTTTTTTGCCTGCTTGATGAGCGTTGTTAATTTCCTGTTTTTCCACATCCCTTTTTTCTCGTTTGTGTTCCAAAATGTTGATTATCATAGTCTCAATGGTATTGTTATTATTGTGAGTTTGATTATCGTGATGTTGGTAGCGAACTTTTTTGTGTTTTATTTGCTGCTTTTTTTGTTTCGAGGCGTAGGTAAAGCGTTGTTGGTATTATCGTTTTTGCTTAATTCGATAGCGCTCTATTTTGTGAATACCTATAGTGTGATACTCGATGAGAGTATGATTGGGAATGTATTTAATACCAATTATGCCGAAGCTACTGGTTTTTTCTCGCTCAGTTTCGTGTGTTATCTTCTGTTTTTGGGCATTGTGCCTAGCATCTACTTGATTAGAACTAAAATCATTTTTGGCACTTGGAAGCGGTTTTTTACGACCACTTCGTTAAGTGTATTGTTTTTGGTGATTTTAATTTTTGTGAATGCGAGTAACTGGCTTTGGATTGATAAACATTCAAAAGTGTTAGGTGGATTGGCCATGCCTTGGTCTTATTCGGTTAATGCCGTATTGTACCAATCTCATAAACATAAGGCGAATCAAAAAGAAATTTTATTGCCCGACGTGACAGAGATGGATCAAGAAAAATCAGTGGTTGTTTTAGTGATAGGCGAATCGGCTCGACGTCAGAATTTTTCGCTTTATGGCTATCGTCGCAACACTAATCCGTTGTTGGCAAAAATACCTAATGTGTCGGCGTTTAAAGCGAAATCGGCAGCGACTTACACAACCGCCAGCGTCAAAAGTATTTTAGATTATAAGGAAACGAGTGATTTATATGAACTGTTGCCCAATTATTTATATCGCAATGGCGTGGAAGTCATCTGGCGAACGTCTAACTGGGGCGAACCTCCAATTCATATTAAGCATTATCAACCAGAAAAGGAGCTGAAGGCTAATTGTCAAGGTGAAGCGTGTGCGTATGACGAAGTTCTTTTAACTGGTTTGAAAGAGCAAATTTTAGCGAGCAATAAAAATAAACTATTTGTGGTGTTGCATACGAGCACTAGCCATGGTCCACAATATAGCAAAAAATATCCACCTCGATTTGAAGTGTTTAAGCCAGTTTGTAACAGTGTTGAACTCGGAAATTGTTCGCACGACGAATTAATAAATGCATACGATAATACCATTGTGTATACCGATTATCTATTGTCTCGTGTGATTGACGATTTGAAATCTCTTAAAGAGTATCACTGTGCTATGTTGTATGTGTCCGATCATGGCGAATCGTTAGGTGAAAATAATTTATACATGCACGGTGTTCCGTTAAGCCTAGCTCCAAAAGAGCAATATGAAATTCCTTTTATTGTTTGGGAATCAGATAATTCACGACCATTAAAACCTAACAAGGAGTTGACTCAATACCATGTGTTTCACAGTGTGCTTAATTTTCTAGGTATCAAGAGTCCTATTTATGATGCAACGATGTCTATTTTTCAGTAATACTGTGTGACGTTTAAAACTTGCTTATATGAAATCTACCGCTTGTAAACTTTTTCTGTTTTTATATCTTGTATTTGCCATGGGTTTGCTGTGCGTGGTACTCTGTACTGAACAGGCTCATTTGCATTTGGCTCTGACACTCGATTATTTGGCGGGTTTAAATCCTACTTGGGTTGGTTTTCAAGACCAGTTCTTTAAATATATCACCGAATTGGGCAGTTCTGTTCCATTTATCATTATGGGCGGTTTGTTGTTTTATAAAGTGGGCGATGCGTTATTTTTATTGGTAGCACAACTATTCACGGCGGCATTCGTTTTTCCGATTAAGCATTTGGTGAGTGCGCCTCGTCCGTCACTATTTTTTCACACACATTTTCCAGATGTTGTGTTGCATCAGGTCGATGGCGTTACATTACATCAAATCTATAGTTTTCCTTCGGGACATACGGCTACCGTATTTTCCTTGATGCTGGGATTGACACTTTTGTTTCAGAAGAAATCGTGGTTGTCAGTTTGCTTTTTTGTTTTAGCAGTGTTCACAGCTTATTCGCGCATTTATTTATCACAACATTTTGCCGAAGATGTATTGTTGGGTTCTTTTATTGGCGTCGTTATGACGTTGGTGGCTTACTGGCTGTACCAACGTAAATCGTATACTTGGCAATCCAAATCATTATTTGATTTATTGAAACGCTAACGCTACATGGAAAAACAACGCTTTGAATTCTTTATCTATCCGCAAGAGGTAGATTACACCAAACGGATGACGTTAACAGCTTTGGGGAGTTGTTTACTCAATGCGGCCGGTTTGGCTGCTGCCGAAAAAGGATTTGGCATGGAAGCCATGCATGCGCAAGGCTGGGCGTGGGTGGTTTCGCGTTTGGCGGTAGAGATGAAACATTACCCAACGCAATACGAGCAGATTACGGTGGAAACATGGGTGAATGATTGTGGTAAGTTGGTAACGACGCGTAATTTTGCCATCTTCAATGCGGCTGGCGAACGATTGGGCGATGCCACCTCGTTGTGGTCGATGATTGATTTGTCGACACGTCGTCCCGTAAATTTGCAGGAAAAGATGGATTTGTCAGATGTGATTATTGCGGAACCTGCCTTTATTGAACCGCCTGCGCGCTTGGACGAATTACATTTGGAACCCATAGCCACGCACACGGTGCATTATAGCGACATCGATTTAAACAAACACACCAACAGTATGAAATATGTGGAGTGGATGTTGAACACGTTTGATTTAGCGCAATTTGAACATCGCATATTGGCTCGTTTCGATGTGAATTATACGCATGAAGCCTTGTTTGGTGAGCAAATAGCCATTGTACGTGCCGATACGGAACATGAAACACATTTTGATTTAAAATCATCAGAAGGGCGTTCACTTTGTAAAACACGGATGGTGTTTAAGGCGGAATAGATAGTTGACAATACTGAGACAGCCATGGTAATATATAAAAGCAGCCGACCAATGTAGGTCGGCTGCTTTGTTTGTAGAAGCCAAAATCGACTTATTCTTTGTCTTGTTGTGTCGCTTCGTATTCTTTCAGCAACTTGTCTTGTACATCGGCAGGACAGAGTTCGTAAGAAGCAAATTTCATGGTGAATGAAGCGCGGCCACCTGAGAGTGAACTCAACGAAGTAGAGTAGCTCGAAAGCTCTTTCAAAGGTATTTTAACTTGTAGTTTTTCAAATCCTTTTTCGCTATTCATACCCATAATAATGGCGCGGCGTCCTTGTAAATCGCTCATCACATCGCCCATACGATCGCTTGGTACTAAAATTTCTACATCGTAAATAGGTTCCATAACTTTTGGTCCTGCTTCTTTAAAAGCTGTAGCAAACGCATTACGTCCAGCCAAGCGGAACGAAATTTCATTAGAATCTACTGGGTGCATTTTACCATCGTACACAATGACGCGTACATCACGTGCATAGGAACCTGTCAATGGACCTTGTTCCAAACGATCCATAATTCCTTTGAGAATAGCTGGCATAAAACGTGCGTCGATAGAACCACCTACGATACTATTGATGTAAACCAATTTGCCGCCCCAATCAAGTTGGAATTCTTGTTTATCGCGTACACTGATTTTAAATTCTTGTCCATTGAATCTGTACACCACTGGATCGGGCATGCCATCTACATAAGGTTCTACAATTAAGTGTACTTCGCCAAATTGACCAGCGCCACCCGATTGTTTTTTGTGACGGTAGTCGGCACGAGCCGCTTTGGTAATGGTTTCGCGGTATGGTATTTTTGGTTCTTCGAACTTGATGGCAATTTTTTCGTTGTTTTCAAGTCGCCATTTGAGTGTGCGTAAGTGGAATTCACCTTGGCCAGATACCAACGTTTGTTTCAACTCTTTCGATTGTTCTACTATCCACGTTGGGTCTTCTTGACGCATGCGTGTGAGCAATTCGTTCAATTTTTCTTCGTCGGCTGTGTTTACGGCTTTTACCGCACGACGGTATTTTGGATCTGGATATTTTACAGCAGGAAATACGTGGCGGCAATCTTTACCGTTGAGTGTGTTGCCAGTGCGTGTCTCTTTTAATTTTACTGTTGCGCCAATGTTACCAGCCACCATTTCTTCGGTTTTGGTTTTCGTTTGTCCAGCTACGTGGAATAATTGCGTGATACGCTCTTTCACATCATTACGGCTCACGTTGGTCAAGTCGTCGCCTTCTTTTACTTTGCCCGACATCACTTTGAAGTACGATACTTCACCGATGTGAGGTTCTACGGTTGTTTTAAAGAAGAATAAACTTGTAGGAGCATTTGCATCAACTTTCACTTCTTGATTATTGGTATTGACCGACGCAGGCATTTGATTTGGAGCTGGAGCTGCTATATTCAAGAAATTCATGATACGGTGAACCGCCCAGTTTTTCTCTGCCGAAGCAACAAATACGGGATAAATATCGCGGTTAATCATACCTACTTGAATCCCAGCACGCATTTCGTCCTCCGAAAGTGTACCTTGTTCGAAGTATTTTTCCATCAACTTTTCGTCATTTTCGGCAGCTACTTCCAATAGTGCTTTATAAAGTTTGTCGGCATGCTCTTTTTCAGAAGCTGGAATCTCTAAAATTTCAGGTGAGGCAGCGCCTTCTTTGAATTTGTACATTTTTTGTTTGAGCACATCCACAATAGCTGAGAAAGATGCGCCGATGCCAATAGGATATTGTATAGGAATGACTTTGCCTCCGTAAATTTCTTTGAGGCTCATCAGTGTGTTTTCATAATCTGCTTTTTCGTGATCAATTTGATTAATCAGGAAACATAACGGTTTTTTTAAGTTTTCAATGTATCTGAACTGGTTGATAGTACCTACTTCTACACCATTAGCTGCATTGATAAGCATCAGTGCCATATCGGTTACCGTTAGTGCCGATACCACGTTACCTACAAAGTCGTCGGAGCCTGGGCAGTCGATAAAATTCATCATTTTGTCTTTCCACTCGAAGGATGCCAGTGTCGAAAATACGGAGTATCCGTATTCTTTTTCCACAGGAAAATAGTCACAAACGGTGTTCTTCGCATCGATGGTTCCTCTACGTTTTATAACTCCACTCTCGTAAAGCATGGCTTCCACAAGAGTGGTCTTCCCAGAACCAGAACAACCCATAACGGCGATGTTCTTAATTTCATTTGATTGATAAATTTTCATAACCGATTAGATATTAAGGAATTAATAAATAGTGTTGATTTGAATTAAAAATAAACGACCTATTATTCAAAAAACGGTTAGCAATTTAGTAAATTATTTACGAAACAGTATGTTTGTGAAGTAAGTTTGAAAACAATGTTTTTTAACATGTAGCTCAGAACTGGTACTATAAAAAACAGGCGGAAATCCAATTGAAAGTCCGCCTGTTAGCTCGTTTAGAAGTGGTTATTTTATCAATTTAAATACTTCTGTATTGTTTCCAGCTTTCGCTAGTACAATGAAAATGCCTTTTTGTGTGATTGGAATAAAATGTCTATTCGACACATGTTGTGCTTGATAGATACATATTCCACTCAAATTATAGAGGGTAATTGTAGTTTCCTCTGTGAGTCCTACCAAATGAATTCCTGCTGGCGTTGAGAAAAGTTCAATGCCACTCAAATTGCTTATTGGTGTGGTATTTGACATATCAGTGGTTACTTTAATTTCATTCGAATAGGGTGATGTATAGGTTCCAACTGCTGATCGCACGCGATAATAATAGTCCGATTGCGCTTCGGCATTGGTTACCATGTAATGGGCTCCAGCTACGGATTCGTTCTGAATCAAATAGGTTGTATCCAATTGGCCATAGGTGATGCTAATATCATCTAACGATACATTGCCACTTTTTTTGAGCGCATATACAAATCGTAAGGCGGTGAAATTTTGTGCCGCAGTAAACGTATAATTGGGATAATTTTTAGTCGTTGATCCCGTATTTTTTAAACTGTCAATATTGACCCATGTTGTTCCATTATACCCATCGATAGCGAAGATAGAACCAATTGCGGCTTCTACGACCGTGGGGTAGCGGTACATAAATGTAAGTCCGGTGATTTGCCCTCCATAGGTTGGTGTGGTAACCGTGTGTCCTGTAGCTGAAAAACTGATAGCTGGCGCACTTTTACCAACATACGAAGCGCTGGTGTAAGTGCTTGTTGAACCAAAATTCCAACCAGCCGTTTTGCAGGAGTCGATATTGCTGAAACCTTCTTCGGAGGCTTTTACGCCTGTTCCTGCTAACTGGTAAACGTCCAGTAAGTAGTTGGTGGCACCAGGTACTTCTTCCCATTCTGCCTCGAACGAAGTATCGTGAATAATAGAAGCATTTAATGCTAATGGAGCTTCTAATGCTTTGGTTTTAAAACGGATGCAGTTAGCACTCGAAACATTAGGTTCTACAGCTTTTATGCGATAGGAATACTCGGTTTCAGGTGTTAATTCACTAACACTGAATGATGTGGCGGCATTCACAGTCATGTTTTGTTTGACGTATATTTCATTACTGAATGTAGCTGTGTGCACATTAAAATTGGCGTAAATGTCCATTCCTTTATTTGTCCATTCGCTCCAAGCAAATTGTGTGGAAGGACTCGTTACAGCTGTTTTACGCTGTAGTGTGACATCTTTTCCCCAATCGTTTGGATTGTTCACTTCGCCCATAACGTCAATTTGTAAGCCACTGTGATATAAGGCAACGGCATCATTTCCATTGAATGATACAACGGTGTTTTGATCGGTAGTGCTAGTTCCAAGTTTTAAATTTGCTTGATTGGCAATGTCGGTGCCAGCGCCTAAATGCGCTACCACATATACAGCGCCATTGGCGAGTGTTCCCACAAGTGGAGTTTCTGTTTCGAACAATCCAAAACCATTATTCTGTTTTTTGAGCGAATATTTTGATAAATCGACTGTAGCACCAGTGCCATTGTAGATAGCTAATGCTTTATTGAATCCAGTAGAACCTTCTACATAACCACAAAAGAATAAATCGCCTGCTTGTGCTGAACCTGTATAGACATCAAGTGCGTAGTTGGTGGTGTTGGGATAATTAATCCAATTGAGTGTAGCGCTTGTGGCGGTGATGTTGGTGGCATCTAGTACCATAAAATCGCTACTGACAGTTGCTTTGATAGGTACAGCAATGGTTTTTGTTAATCCGCCTCCTGTTATCAGCAGAGTGTCGATTGTTTGTCCAATAATGCTAGCATTACAATTTACAAAAATAGCCATGTCTGAGGTCTTTGCTTCGGATGTAAGCATCCCAAATGAGATAGAAAGTCCCGGTTTATTATCCTTAAGTGCTAAAGTGATGTTGCTGGTTAGATTAATACCTTTCAAATTGATGGTTTTTTGTTTTGCATCGTTTTGCATAATCACGCCAAAATCGATAGTTGTCCATCGGTTAGGAGTTACCAAAAATGGTTCTGTTTCTGCTGGGAATATGTAAGTCTCGTTAGTCTTGTTGCCCCAAATATATTCCACTAAATCAGGATAATCAATAAATGGATTACGATTGCCTTGAATTTTATACACTTCTTCAACGCGTGCACGCTCGAGTTCTGAAACGGGATCTTCGCGGTGCCACTTCAATAGTAAATCGAGTGCCCACGGTTTCCAAACAGGATAGGTGTTGTTATTCATCATGGGCGATTGCCAAAGTGTAGAAAATTCTTCGTAAACGGTGGCTACATAAAAATACGACCGTGCAAAATCGCCTTTGTATTCATCAGCAGGCTCAAAACAGTTGCCCGTATAATCCGTTCCAAAGGTGTTTTTGCCAATTTTGCTCACGCCATTATCGAGTAGGGCGGCGGGTAGTTCCACTTCGCCTAGTGGTAAATCGTTTTTGGTTGAATTGGTGAGCCCGTCCGCAGGATAGAGGTGATTTAAGTCTTTGTAGGCATTGTTGACATAACCGCCCCACCAGCTTTTAGGTAACGAGTGCTCAATGTGCATGCCGCTTACGCCATTGAAATCGGCTTGTTTGCGTACCGTGTTAGAATAACGATCGGTGACGATGTTGTCTAATGGATTGCGGTCGGTGTAGTAAAAGCCTTGCCACGTATAACCTACGCCTGCACCATATAAAAGAAAAATGCCCGAAGAAACAATGTCGTTTAACGCTGTTTTAAGCTCGGCCTGTTTTTTACCGTCGGCTAAGTAGTAATAACCAGCAGGAACGGCTGCATTCATCTGAATGGCTAAGGCCGCGAGTAGAATAATTACGACTGTACGATGTTTCATGGTGTAAGGTTTTTGAGGGAATGTATACTTATGATGGCTTTGATAAACGTTTAAATAACCAAACGATTAAAGCTAATTGCGTGTACCAAACAATAATGGCGGGCAAAGCATTTAGCCCTAGAAAAATAAGAAGTAATAAAGAACCAGCAATAAAAATCCAACGAATTTGATTACCCAACCAACCAAATTGTTTGAATTTGAGTGAAAACATAGGTAATTCGCTAATGAGTAAATAACATGACAAAGCAATCATCAGCAAAATGGCCCAAGGATAAGCTGGCAACGACATCACTTCGCCGTAAGAGTAGGCTAAACCTGTCCAGAAAATAGCGTTAGCAGGTGTTGCTAGTCCGATGAATGACGTGGTTTGGCGTTCGTCGATGTTGAATTTTGCCAACCGTAGTGCTGAAAATACAGCAATGAGTAATCCTAAATAACGCGCCCATTCCCATTGGCTATCACGCAATAATGAGAACGCTGTCATGCCTGGAACCAAACCGAAACTTACCATGTCGGCCAACGAATCGAGTTCTTTTCCTAACGGCGAATATGCTTTGAGTAAACGCGCTGAAAAACCATCTAAAAAATCGAATGTGGCAGCTAATAAGACCAGTAAAACGGTAGCTTGGTAGTTGCCTTCGTAGGCCATGATAACAGCGATAGAACCTGATAAGAGATTGAGGCTAGTGATGGTGTTTGGAATGTATTTTTTTATCATAACAAAAAGTTTACAAAACGGTAATGCGTTGGCGAAGTGAATTCAGCAACGTACAAAGGTAGGGATTGTTACTTAAACTGCAAAATTTTCGATTGTGAACTTTTTTACGTTGTGATTTGTAAAAATATGTCTATCTTTGCACTGCATTGGTTCACATCATTTTGCGTATCGCAAAACGTGATTAAAAGGGAATTTCGTGCAAGTCGAAAACAGTCCCGCTGCTGTAAGTTTGAGATCAGTTACGTGCTGATCGGTTGCAACTTCAACGCCACTGATAATTTGGGAAGGCATGTGCAACGTAAAAACGAGTCAGAAGACCTGCCAGTGTTTACACAATTAACTTTCACTCTCGAGGAAAGAGTGCAGTCATTATGGTCAACTTTGCAACATTTTTAAAGGCTCGTCGATGTGTGTGGGTAGCTCTCTGTTTGAGTTGCTCTGTCATGGTTGTGGCACAGGATTCGTTGCGTGTTGATACGACGCGTATTTATAAAATTCCAGAAGTTTCGGTCTCTGCACAACGGTTTATGCCTAAGTCGGTGTCGCCCGTACAGATTTTGTCGGGTACAGCACTCGAAAATCTCAACTCTCATTCGGTAGCCGATGCGTTGCGCTATTTTTCGGGCATGCAAATTAAAGATTATGGTGGTATTGGTGGACTTAAAACCATCAATATTCGTAGCATGGGAACCAATCATGTGGGCGTATTTTACGATGGTATTGAGTTGGGAAATGCGCAGAATGGCACGATTGATTTAGGCAAATTTTCGCTCGATAATATGGAGTCCATCACTTTATATAATGGCGAAAAAAATAGCAGTTTCCAGTCGGCCAAAGATTTTGGTGCTTCTGGCAATGTGTATATGCAATCGAAATCACCTTATTTCGAGAGTGGTGAAACTTATCACGTCACGGGAACGCTCAAAGCTGGTTCTTTTTGGACGGTGAATCCCTCGTTTTTATGGGAACAAAAATTGACCGATAAATTATCGTTGTCGTCGAGTGTGGAGTATTTATACACCACAGGTCGCTATAAATTTACCTATCAAACATTGGGTGGCTACGACACCACAGCGGTTCGTCAAAATGGCGACGTGAATGCGCTCCGTGCCGAAATTGGTTTGTATGGCAAAGTTACCGATGGACACTGGCGCACAAAAGCCTATTTTTACAATTCGGAACGTGGTTATCCTGGCGCGGTGGTGCGTGGTAAATTTACCCACGAAGATCGCCAATGGGATTCAAATTTCTTTCTCCAATCGTCGTTTCAAAAAGCCTTTGGCGATGTGTATTCGTTGATGCTAAAAGGCAAATATGCGTACGATTATTTGCACTATTTGGCCGACCCCAATCGTGATGCGAGTTTGATGTATGTCAATAATGTGTACCGCCAACAAGAAGTTTATTTGTCCAATGCCAATCGGTTTCAGTTGTTCGATTTTTGGGACGCCAATCTGTCGGTCGATGTGCAATGGAATGGTTTGGATGCCAATTTGTACAACTTTGTTCATCCCAATCGCTACACGGCTATGGGTGCGTTGGCTACTGCTTTTTATTTCGATCAATTCAAATGTCAAGCGAGCTTGTTAGCCACTTATGTGTACGATAAAATTAATACCGACACGCTTTCGGCCGCCAATCAATTTCATCTCGCGCCAGCGGTCTATTTGTCCTATCAACCGTTTAAGAAAATAGACCTCAATTTGCGTGCGTTTTACAAACAGAGTATGCGCATGCCCACGTTCAACGATTTGTATTACACATTTATTGGCAATGTCTATTTAAAACCTGAAGAAACGACTCAGTATAATGTGGGGTTGACTTATAATCAACCGTTTGATGGCGTGTTGTCGTTATTTACGTGTCAGGTCGATGGTTATTTTAATCAAGTTACCAATAAAATTATTGCCACGCCTACGTCCAACTTTTTTCGGTGGACGATGATTAATTTGGGTTATGTCGAAATTGTGGGCACCGATGTGATGGTACAGACCAATTTCACCATCGCTAAACAGATTAGTTTGAATGCGCGGTTGAATTATACGTATCAGCAAGCACGCGATTTAGGCGATCCGTCGTCGCCCTATTATGGCGGTCAAATTCCTTATATTCCGTGGCACAGTGGCTCGTTGGTTTTGAATGCGTTGGTCAAAAGTTGGTCGTTCAATTACAGTTTTATTTATACCGGCGAACGTTACAGTGCTTCGGCCAATATTCCTGTGAATTATGAGCAACCGTGGTACACGCACGATTTGTCGGTGTCGAAAACGTTGACATTGAAAAAAGTCGATTTACAACTCACGGCGGAAGTGAATAATTTGCTGAATCAGCAGTATGAAGTGGTGCGCAGTTACCCGATGCCGGGCACCAATTTTAGAGTGATTGCTCAAGTGAAATTTTAGTGACATTTAATATAACAGATCATGAAATTTAGAAACGCTCTTTTTATCATAGCCATCGCTTGCGTGGCATTTAGTTGCCGCAAAGTGTTGCCACCTCAACCACCTGTAATTGACGTTGTGGACACCGCGGCAAATCTTTCACACATTAAAGGTTTGTATGTGCTCAACGAAGGTAATATGGGCAGCAACAGTTGTACGCTCGATTATTTTGATTATGCTTCAGGCGAGTACACCTGCAATATTTTTCCAACACGTAATCCAGAAGTGGTGAAAGAGTTGGGCGATGTGGGTAATGATTTACAAATTTACGGTTCTAAACTCTATGCCGTTATTAATTGCTCGCATTTAGTGGAAGTGATGGATGCTGCCTCGGCACGCCATATTGCCACGATTGAAATTCCGAATGGTCGTTATCTCACGTTTCACAATGGCAAAGGGTATGTGTCGTCCTATTCTGGTCCCGTTTCTATCGACCCGAATGCCCGCTTAGGTTATGTGGCGGAATTTGATACGGCATCGTTACAAGTAACGCGCGAAGTGGCGGTTGGTTATCAACCCGAAGAGTTGGTGGTGGTCAACAATCACTTGTATGTTGCCAATTCGGGCGGTTATCGTGTACCAAATTATGATAGAACCGTGTCGGTAATTGATTTAACCACATTTACCGAAATTCAAAAAATTGATGTCGCTATCAATTTGCATCGCCTGCGCAAAGATGCTTACGACCGCATTTATGTCACCTCGCGTGGCGATTACCAAGGTGTGGGTGCCAATACGTATGTGATTGATGCGGCTACTAATACGGTGCGTGATACATTGAATTTCGCTGCTAGTAATTTGTGCATCGCTGGCGATAGTTTGTATTTTATAAATGTGGGTTGGAATAATAATACGGGCGCCAATACTATTTCGTATGGTTTGTACGATGTAAAACAGAAACGTCAAGTCGCAACTAATTTTATTACCGACGGCACTGAACAGCAGATAAAACGGCCGTATGGCATTACCGTGAATCCTGAAAATCACGATATTTTTGTGAGCGATGCGCAGAATTATTTAGTGCCTGGCACTTTGTATTGTTTCACCGCTCAAGGAAAACTAAAATGGCAAGCCACCACGGGCGATATTCCCGCTCATTTTGCCTTTTTGAAAAAATAACTGCTATGAAAAAAAATGTTTTATTTGGTGTTTTAATGTGTGGCATTCTGCCGCTGTGGGCAGCATCGCCTTATGTGTCGCGTGTGTTTGAATTTGTGCCTGCTCCTGGCCAGTTTGTCAATCTGTTGCCCGCGTACGATTCGGCTGACAATGCCGAAGCGATGTTAGCTAAAGTCAACGATTGTTTGGTAGGCAAAGCCAATGGAACCGTATTGACTTTAGGCGCTTGGGGCGGTTATGTGGTGGTAGGTTTTGACCATACTATTGCGAATGTGGCTGATGCGTACGATTTTCAAATAAATGGCAATGCTTTTTCTAATAACACCGAACCAGGCGTGGTTATGGTTTCAGTTGATGAAAATGGCAATGGCTTGCCCGATGATACGTGGTACGAATTGGCTGGCAGTGAATTTGGTAAATCAACCACATTGACCAATTACGAGGTGACTTACTATCGTCCTTCCGTCGAAAAAGAGGCAGCTACAGGTAATATTACCGACTATATTCGTTGGAAAGATAACCGCGATTCCACTGGTTTTGTGGCTAAAAATACATTTCACACTCAGAGTTATTTCCCGCAATGGATCGCTGCCGATAGTTTGGTATTTAAAGGCACACGTTTGCCCAATAATGGTGTAAAATCGAGCACAGGCTCGTACACGCAATTGACGTCGTTTGCGTTTGGTTATGCCGACAATGCGCCTAATAACAGCGAAGGTGCTCAATTCAAAATTGAATGGGCGGTGGATGATTTGGGACAAGCCGTGCAGTTGGCTGGTATCGATTTTGTAAAAATCTACACAGGCGTTTTGCAAGATAATGGCTGGACGGGCGAATGTTCTACCGAAGTTTCGGGAGTGGTGGATTTACATACGCCGACTGCTTTGCCTGATTATCAAACTTCGTCGGTTCTGATTTATACCGCAGGGCAACAATTGACGGTTGAAAATTCATTCGACGAACCGATTCAAATTTTTACGATTTCGGGCGTGTGTGTGGCGCAGTCGCCAGCTGTGAAACAAGCTAGTTTTCAAATCGCTACGCCGGGCTTTTACCTCGTAAAAATTGGCAATGCAGTACAAAAAGTGATGATGCGTTGGTAATTTGACCTGATTTTATCAGGACGCCGAGCAAACGTCGTTCAAACGGATGATTTTACACCCTTTACTCTCATAATAGCGGAGCATTTCGTCAATTTTCCGTTTATCATAACTGGTGATGCAATCTGACAGCACATTTACTTGATAGTTGGACTTCGCCAAGTTATAACAGGTCGATTTCACGCAGGCAATAGCGTCTGCTCCTGTTATGTAGAACTCATTTATGCCGTTTTTAGTAATAAAATCGGCGAACTCCTCACTGGTTAAAGCGTTGCCTTTGGTTTTGGTGAAAATGTGGTTGGACACCATTTTTAAATCCGACACTAATTCCGCTCCACGTGTATTGGGTTTAAACGTGCGTGTGCCGTCTGATAAATTTTCGTGCCGGATATAAACCACGTGAATTCCTTGATTAACCGCCCAATCGATGGCGTTATTTATATTCCCAATAATGTCTTTATAATTCTTTGTGATATCGTTTTGAATATCAATGATGACCAAGGCTTTGTTCATTTTTTCTTATTGTTAAAACTTGCCCCTAACGGATACATGATGTTAGCTGCTGTTTTTATTTCATATCATTTAGTCGAATGAACTTATACTTTTCTCTGTCTTTATGTCCATTTATTAAGCTTTTTGACCGAAGTTTAATGAAACCATATTTATCTATACGACCACGATATTCGACCGTACCTGTCTCACTTGTGGTTGAAAATTGAATTTTATGTCTTTTTATTTTATAGTTTCCAACGCTTACATTCTTATTCTCTAAATTAAACCATTCTTTTAAATCCTAAGCCGGTCCTTCACAATCTGTCGAAACACTTATTACTTTTCCATCTGAGTAAAATCGTAAATAGTATTGAGTTCCCTCATCGTCATCTTTTTCAATAACACGCTCTGTTTCATATAAACCATTAAATTGGAGTAATTGATTTTTTGTCTCTTGTCCAAAAGTCATAATACTTGTACACAAAAAAACTACTAAAAAAAATCTGTTCATTCTATGACTGTTTATTTTAAATATTATCTGTTTGCAAAATACTGTGTCTCTGCTATTTTAAAATAGCAGTTAACGACCGAGGCTATGGGCATCCTGCGGTTTGCGGGAGTATTCACTGTCGCACTGCGAAAAAGTGAATTAAAAATCAGCGAAGCTAATGCGGGAATCCGACGCTCGAACACGAGCTTCACCCGCCATTACCTATGAGCCATTGTTATGCACTGGCATTAGTTTTTCTTTTCATCTTCTTGTAGTAACCAATCAATTACATTTATTTTTTGGATACCATCTATACTTGTATTATCAAAATCAAGTGTCAATAAATATTTAGGATAATTGTCCTTAATATTCTTAAATGCCGAAATTTCTCGTTTAAACGTTTTTTCGTCATTAACGGTGTAGGCAACTTGATAATATTCTCTTTCGTTATTTGGTTTTTGTACTACAAAATCAATCTCTTTGTCGTTGTGTTTTCCTACGTAAATTTTTCCTCCTCGTCGAAACAACTCGAAATAAACTACATTTTCAAGTTTATGTCCTAAATCTGTATCGTATTTATTCGTAGCTGTAATATTTCTCAACCCTAAATCAACAACATAATACTTTTCATTTGTCGAGAGCAACTCTTTACCTTTTATATCGTATCGAGGAGCAACATAAAGAATGTATGATTGAGTAAGAAAATCCAAATATTTAATTATCGTATTGTGCGATATGTTTTTAGGCGAATTTTTATTGAGTTCTGATGCAATATTTGTCGGCGAAACGTAAGAGCCAACAGAATCAAACAAAAAGCTAATTATTCTCTCTAAATTATGGATGTTTCTCAGTTTATTCCTTTGTGCAATGTCTTTTATTACAACAGTATCGTAAATGGATTGAAGATAATCGTTTACTAAATCTTGATTGTTTTTCGAAAGAGTAACAGCTTCAGGAAAACTACTATCATTAATGTATTTACGAAATAATCTGTCTGTGTTTTTCTCATCGTTATTAGCCAAAACATACTCTTTAAATGAATATGGCTGAATATTTATAGCAATGTATCTGCCAGTCAATAGGGTCGCTAATTCACTTGAAAGAAGATAGGCATTAGAACCCGTTACATATAAATCAATGTTTTTCTTTGTGTACAGACTGTTTATCAGTTTCTCAAAATCGTTTATTAACTGAACTTCATCAAGGAATATGTAAAATCTTTCTTTTTCGCTTACATTTTTTATTATTTCATCGTACAATACAGTCCAATCTGTAAAATTTAGATTTTCTCTTTCCTCAAAGTTTAGAAATACGATATTTTTAGCCGAAACGCCATCTGATAATAATTCATCTTTAAAGGCTTCGAGTAGAGTTGATTTTCCACAACGACGAATCCCCGTAATGACTTTTATTAAATTTTGGTCTTTAAGTTGCCTTAATTTGCTTAAATATATTTCTCTCTGTATCATACTTTTTTATTGCAAAGATAACTCTTATTGACGAAAAATCAAAATATTAGTAATTTTCGTCAATAAGACGCTGTTTTTTTGCTTGTGCATCACGACCGAGGCTATGGGCACGGGCGGTTTGCGGGAGCGTTCACTGTCGCACAGCGACAAGGCGAATGCGGGCGCAAAACCCGCTAAGTGCACGTCAGCCAGCCTGTGAACATAGGCGTGTGTTAGCGCCAGTTATTTTTTCTTTCCGTTAATTTGTTCGTTTATGAATCCTTTAAGTGTACTTTTAAGTTTGTCGGCTCCTGAAATACTGTCTTGATATACAATAATTCGATAATGTCTCAAATCAAATGGAACATCTTGAATGTCTTGGGTTAAAAGAATTACATTCTTATTTAGTGCATGTGCTAGTCCAAGTTCATAAAAAACATTAGGGTTTCTGTCTGTCAAATCCGCAATTAGAAATCTAGCCTTTTTTATGTTTTCCCAAATTTCCTCTACTATTGGTTTTGAAGTGAAAATTTCGTCTGCCCTTAAGCAATTAAGTTTTAAGTCTTTTACAACCGGTTTTATAATGCTTTCGTAAATTGGATTTAACTTGTCAGTAAAAGGCATGATTATAAAACATAGTTTTTCGTCTAATTTAGCAATTGCTTGATTGAATTCAATTTGTTTCTCAGGTATGTCAGATTGTGAAGTTGACATTGGAATTTTCTTTGTTGTTTTTAGGCTGTCAAGTTGGTTGGTCGACATGCCAAGTTGTTCTAGATTTTCAAGAATTTTACTTAAATCCGTTTTTGCTTTGTCCCAACGAATATAATCTTTAAGAGTTATCTCTAAGAGTTCAAAGAAACTTGGTTTGTCTTGACTCCAAACTGAGTCTAAAAGTAACTGAAATGCTTCTTCATAATCTCCAGTGTTGTCAAAACCTATAAAAACGACACTACTTCGTCGTCTAATTTCTTCGTTAGCTGATTCCCAAGCTTTGTCAAAATTATGTTCAATTGCCAAATGGGTATAATCACTTGTCTTTAAATATCTTCCAATATTTATTCGAAGTAAGTTAGCAATCAATGGTTTAATTTTAGAATTTCGAATGTCAATACTCATATCTTTTTATTTTTTTATAATTGGCGCTAACATCTGTGTATACGCCATAATGTGGCGCATATATTTACTTTATGAAAAATACAACACATTTATAATCAGCGTCTTATTATTTTATGTAAATTTAATGTTATGGCGCATATCCAATTTATTAATTTGTCTAATGGATTTTTAATCTGGTTAAATTCGTTAGTTGGAAACTGCGCTTACAAAACAATGCCACGAATGTACGTATTTATTGTAAAATTCTAACATCTTTTTACAAAAAAAGAAGCAACTTCTTTTAACTCGTTGTAACGCCAAGTTTTAAGGTGCATTTCGGTGTTGGTGTGAATGATGTTGATAACTAATTCTATTTTTTCGATTTGCATTTTGGTTTTTATACTATCTTTGCAGCGTATTTAATGTACAGTGTTTGGTTTTTGTATCGTTTCGCGGTACAAAAATAATAGAGAATCAGGTGTAAATCCTGAACAGACCCGCTGCTGTAAGCTCATTCTTTAATTGACAATTGATAGTTAACAATTGATAATTAAGGAAACGTATTGAACAACACTTTTGCCACTGTCAATTATTGACGGGAAGGCGTTCAATTACGGGAGTAAGTCAGAAGACCTGCCAAATGCTTTTGTTTTATCACGCTTTCGAGGAATAGAGCGCATGAACCCTGAGGACATGTTTGTCCGCATGATTCTTACAGTCTTTTTTCTACGATGTGACTTAGCAAACGCGTGTTTGCAGGTTATTCGTACGTCCGTTCGCTTCGGAAGTTTATGGTGACTTATTACAATTACTATAAACCAGAATCAGATGAATTCAACAGAAATTTTCATTGTCAAACGTAATGGCACACGCGCCGTTTTTTCGATTGACAAAATTAAAAATGCCATTGCTAAAGCGTTTCTGTCGGTTGGCAGTTTTGCGTCGCAAGAGGTGATGACGGCTGTGCTTAGTCGGCTCAATATTTCCAATGGCATGAGTGTGGAAGAGGTTCAAAACCAAGTGGAAATGGCACTGATGGCGGAGCAGTATTATGCGGTGGCTAAGTCGTTTATGCTCTATCGCCAAAGTCATTCCGAAGATCGTGAAACGCGTGACAAACTCGAATTTCTCATCGATTATTGCGAGGCTACCAATGCCGCTACAGGTAGTAAGTTTGATGCGAACGCGAACGTGGACAAGAAAAATATTGCCACGTTGATAGGCGAATTACCCAAACCTAATTTTATTCGCCTCAATCGTCGTTTGTTAACCGACCGACTCAAAGATATGTATGGCAAAGAGCTGTCCGACAAATACTTGAGTTTGTTGAATCAACACGTGATTTATAAAAACGACGAAACCAGTTTGGCCAACTATTGCGCCAGCATTACCATGTATCCGTGGTTGATTGGTGGCACGTTGTCCATTGGTGGTAACTCCACGCCACCGACCAATTTAAAGTCGTTTTGTGGCGGTTTTGTCAACATGGTATTCATCGTGTCGAGTATGTTGAGCGGTGCGTGCGCCACGCCCGAATTTTTGATGTACATGAACTATTTTATCGAGCTTGAATTTGGTGATGATTACTACAAAAACGCCGATAAAGTGGTCGATTTATCGAAAAAACAACGCACGTTGGATAAGGTGATTTCCGATTGTTTCGAACAAATTGTCTATTCGATTAATCAACCTACTGGCGCGCGCAATTTCCAAGCCGTTTTTTGGAATATTGCTTATTACGATCGTTACTATTTCGAGAGTTTATTCGAAAACTTCTATTTCCCGAATGGCGAAAAGCCACATTGGGAATCGCTCAACTGGCTTCAAAAACGGTTTATGCAGTGGTTCAACAAGGAACGCACTAAAACGGTGCTTACCTTTCCTGTGGAAACTATGGCGTTGCTCGCCGAAAATGGCGATGTTAAAGATAAAGAGTATGCCGATTTTACCGCTAAAATGTACGCCGAAGGTCATTCGTTTTTCACGTATTTGAGCGATAATGCCGATTCGTTGAGTAGTTGCTGCCGTTTGCGCAACGAGATTACCGACAACGGCTTTAGTTATACGTTGGGAGCTGGCGGCGTGTCCACAGGTTCCAAAAGCGTGCTCACCATCAATCTCAATCGCTGCATTCAGCATGCGGTGAAAATGGGTATTCCGTATCAAACGTATTTGTCGGATGTGGTGGATTTGACGCACAAAGTACAACTCGGCTACAACGAAAATCTGAAACAGTTACAAGCTAAAGGCATGTTGCCTCTGTTCGATGCGGGTTATATCAACATTGGTCGTCAGTATTTAACCATTGGGGTCAATGGCTTGGTGGAAGCGGCTGAATTTCTCGGTATTGAAATTAGTGATAACGAAAAATATACCACGTTTGTGCAAGGTGTTTTAGGCATTGTGGAAACATACAATAAGAAATACCGTAGCAAAGATGTGATGTTCAATTGCGAAATGATTCCGGCTGAAAATGTGGGCGTAAAACACGCTAAATGGGATAAAGAAGATGGCTATTTTGTGCCACGCGATTGTTACAATAGCTATTTCTATGCGGTGGAAGATACATCGCTCAATGTGTTGGATAAATTCCGTTTACATGGCAAAAAATACATCGAACATTTAACTGGCGGCTCGGCGTTACATCTGAATTTGGAAGAGCATTTGAGCGAACCACAATACCGCCATTTGTTGCGCGTGGCAGCTACCGAAGGGTGCAACTATTTTACCTTCAATATTCCGAATACGATTTGTAACGAGTGCGGTTGTATCGATAAACGGTATTTGCACGAATGCCCTTCGTGTCGCAGTCAGAATGTGGATTATTTGACGCGCATTATTGGTTATATGAAACGCGTTAGCAACTTTTCGGCTGCTCGTCAAAAGGAAGCTGCCAAGCGTCATTATGCAAAAATGGAGGCAGGCGAAACATGCTAAAATATGCCGATTACGATGTGGTATTTCAGGAACTGCCCAACGAAGTAACGCTGGCTATTAATATTTCCAATTGTCCCAATCGGTGTGTGGGTTGCCATAGTGCCTATTTGATGGACGATGTGGGAAATCCACTCACGGAACAGGCATTGGACGAACTGTTGCAAACATACGGTAAAACCATTACGTGTGTCTGTTTTATGGGTGGCGATAGAGAGCCGCACGCCGTGGCGGAGTTGGCGCGTTGGGTGAAAACACAATCCGCATTCAAGCTGAAAGTCGGTTGGTATTCAGGAAAACAAACGTTGCCTGAAGCGTTTGATAATCAGTGGTTCGATTATGTCAAATTGGGGCCATATGTGCCTGAACTTGGCGGACTGAATCATAAAACGACCAATCAGCGGTTGTATAAAATCACTGAAGCAGGTACATTGGAAGATATAACCGCCTGTTTTTGGAAGTGAAAGTAGTTCATTATGAATTCGATATATTATTTTATTTACTTTTTAAATTGTAACAACATGAAAAAATTAATTACATTTTGTTTGATGACATTTTTAGTTGTCAATGTGTTTGCGTATGCGCCTGGCGATACGATTACGTTGGATTTAACTACCCCAACCAATCCAGCTACTTTTACGTTTAATGCTGTCGATGCGTGGACCGAAACGTACAACGAAACCGATTACGGCTACATTGAATCGCAAGTGTTTGGTTTGTCACATTTGCCAAGCGGACAGAGTTATGGTGGTATGTCGTACGAAGGATTTACGGTGTGTAAAGTAGCTGCCGACAGCGGTTATTTTGGTTGTATGGCGCGTGGCGGTGTTGATGGTGTAGGCACGCCGTATGTGTTGGGCTATTATTCGGAGTATTATTCGATGTTGAACTCAACGAGTTCCAATCAAGTGATTTTCAACACGGGCGAACAATACGATGCGGTAGGCATGTATGTGTGCAATAATCCGATGGCGTACAAAGCCATTACGCAAGGCGATGCGTATGCGCGAAAATTTGCTGCTGGCGACTCGTTTGTGTTAAAAGCCGAAGCGTTGGATGCGTCCTTTGCGCCTACAGGACAAACGGTCTCGTTTTATTTAGCGGACTATCGTTCTGAAAATCCAGCGGAGTGGACGATAAATAATACCTGGGAATGGTTCGATATGAGTTCATTAGGTCGAGTTGGGGGCATCTCTTTTTCGGTGAGTTCTACCGATATGTCCTATGGTTTTTCAAATACCGCTACCTATTTTGCTATGGATAAGTTGAAAGTAGCTGTTCCAAAAACAACGGATGTGAGCGAGTTGATGGCTCAAAAAATAACGGTGTATCCAAATCCATTTGTCGATTATGTAGAAGTAACCAACGCACAAGCACCTGTTGAAATTTATACGTTAGCGGGTGTTAAAGTGTTGTCAACTAATGAATCACGTATTAATACATCGACATTAGCGACTGGTGTTTATGTGCTGAAATGTGGTAATCAAACGGTCAAGATTATCAAGTAAAATAGGTGTAAATATGTGGTAGGTATTTACCAAAAAACTAAACTGCCAAAAATTGAAAGTAAAAGCCCCATCGAGTTGTGATAACTAGATGGGGCTTGTTGTATGTGCTAGATTAATGGATGGTTTTGAGTGCTTTGCTGGTGGCTTCCAGTAGTGGCGTGGTCGATACATCGTGTCCTACGGCGTGTTGCATCCAGTAATTTGGTGTCAGTTTACCCACTGGATAAATGCGTTGAATTTCGTCACCCAAATTTTTACCGTGTACTTGGTTTTCCAATTGAAATTCGATGATATGCCCGTATGGATAATTTGGCAGATACAAAGGAATATCAATCATGTGCGAATAGATGGCCAAAATCGGCGAATTTTGTTCGCCTAAAATCGGTGCATAGTATTTGTTCCAAATGGTTTTGGCGTTGGTGATGATGGTTGCTTTTAAATCTTCCACCGTGGCATCAGGATGTTGGTAAAGCCATTGCCACGTGTATAAATCGACGAGCGAAACGCCCATGATTTCGTAACAGCCCCAAAAAATATCGAGTGTTTGTAAATCTGCTTGATTGGTGGCGTTGTTTTTATAACCCAGTAAAGCGAGGTCGCGTTTTTGAAACACAAATGCCAACGCTTCGGTGAAAGCGGTGCTTGGAACACCATTCATGAGGTAGTAATCCACGTTGTTAAGCGTGATGGTTTGCTCCACATTGTGTCCAAATTCGTGCGTAGCAATGTTGTAGCCTTTGTAATCCATGCCGTCGGCAGCAATCCGCGTGCGTAGACGCGATTTGTCTGATTTCATTTGTGCACCCCAAGCATGACCAGCACCGCGTGATGCATCGACTTGTATTTTGCTGCAAATGAAGTGAGCGCGTTCGTCCGAAAAGCCAAGTTGCTTTAATAGATTTGGTAAATCTTGTTCATAAGCAGCTTTGTTTGGATAACGTTTACGCGTTTGTGCGGTCAGTTCGTCTTCGTTGATAGAACTACGGCTTTTAAATCCGTCGTACCAAATATCAAACGGTTGTAATTTGCGCCCTAAACGAGTTTCTATCAATTTGGCGACTTCTCCAACTTGTGGTGAAGCAATGAATTGGGTGAACATCGTTTCTATTTCTTCAGCCGACACTTCCATTTGCTGGTCGAATGAACGCTGAATGTAAGTGGGGTAAGTAGGACAATAAGCATCCGCAGCGATGGTGGCTTTGTAAATATTGTAAAGTTTTTCGTAACGCGTGTTGGGCTCAGGAGTTGGTGTGATTGGCTTTCCGTTTTCAAACAATTTATTGGACAATGGTTGCCACGTGTAGGTGTCGTTGCTAATCACTTGCTGAGGAATAGTTTGATTGACGATGTGTTTCATAACTTCGTAAATCATCTGCTGTTTTTCTAGTCCGTGTCCGTCGGCATTGGCATAATTGCTTTTGAGCTCATCGCGCAATCCCCAATGTGAAATGAGTGCCATTTGGTCAGGAAATAGTTGCTGGCCTTGTTCGGTGCGCAACTGTCCCATCATGATGTTATAGTTCGAGATATAGCTATCGGCCTCGGTGCTTTGTTTAGCTATGTTTTGATTAATTTCGGCAGGAATGCGCGCGTTGAATAAATCGCCAAGACGTGCGTAAGCCCATTCTTGTCGGGTCCAAGTTTTGCCTAACTTGTTTTTTTCTTCCAACGTGTAAAAAGGGAAGTTGAGTAGTGTGGTAAAGGCTATTTTGGAGGCAAACATGTCGTCGGAAAAATGCGCAAATGGATCGAATGCACCAAATTGTTCGTCCATAGGCGTTACATCGGGTCCGACTACGTGTAGTGGTAATTTTAAGTCGACACTTATTTTATTGTAGTTGCCAAATAATGTTTCCAAGTTGATTTGAATCGTGGAAAATAGGCGCTGTTTTTCGGCGTTCGTTTTAGCAAAATTCGCCACGCAAAATTGCAAGAATTCGGTTTCCGAACCATCAGTCGTTTGCCAAAATTTTGCAGCATGAGTTACACCTCGTGTAATCATGGTTGCATCAATTTCGGGCGCATGAACTTTCACCGAATCAATTGTTGCCTGAATAGTATTTTCTGAAATAGAACTCATAGAAGTTTGTGTTTTAGTGGTTTGGCAACTCATAATGCTGAGTAATAGAGCCAAAAATAGACCTGTTTTTTTCATACGTCTGTTTTTTATTATGCTTGGAATTTATTAATGCGTTTCATGGCGGAAAAAACTACCCAATCGGGTAGGTGTTTGATGAACGGTACAAACAGATGGTTGATGCCACCAGGTAGTACTTGTTTTTTGCCTTTTGCCAGCTTTTTCAAGGCGATTTTGACGAGTTTTTCGGGTTTCATGGAAACGCCAATGGCTACTGCTAAGCGCCGTAAATTAGGACTTAATCCATATAAACCAGTATCTACCGCGCCAGGACAAATAGCTGTTACCGTGACACCGTATGGTTTCAATTCATACCACAAAGAGCGGCTAAAATTGAGAATGTAGGCTTTGGTAGCATTGTATGTTTGTATGCCAGGCATCGCCATCCAGGCGCTCATGGAACTCATATTGAGAATGTAGCCGTGTCTGCGCTGTTTCATATCTTCGCCAAATAATCGGCATAGTTTGGTGACGGTTACCACGTGCAATGACAACATTAACTCCACACGACGAATGTCTGTATTGGTGAGTTCGTTGAAGAAAAAGACGCCTGCATTGTTGATGAGTATATCAATTTCTAATTGATGATCAATACAATATTGGTGGAGTGCTTCGGCGGCTTGGGGAGTGGCTAAATTACGATAAAGCGGTGTCACTGTTACGCCAAAATCAGCGGTTAGTTTATCGCTGGTTTCTTGAAGTTCTTTTTCTTGGTTGCTTACAATAACTAAATCGTTACCTTGACGTGCTAATTCGGTGGCATACATCAATCCGATGCCACTGCTGGCGCCAGTTACCAGTGCTAATGGTCGATGTGTTGCGTTCATTTTATATCGTATTTTCCTGATTCTGCGATACTGATTTCTTGTTGAATCTGTTTTGGTAGGTTCGCTACACAATGGTGACATTTCATTTCAAGTGTGTACATGCGAGCAATGCAGTAATTGGAATGTTTGCAACCATTCCGATAAGTTTGGTCGCTTTCTTTCATATTATTTACAAACGCTGGATCGTGCACTAAGGCGCGTGCCATTTGTACCAATTCAAAACCACTATTGAGGACTTCGTCAATTTTAGTACGTGACACGAGGCCTCCGACATAAATCAACGGCAGTGATAATTCAGCACGAAATTGTTTAGCATCTTCTAAAAAATAGGCTTCCTTAAAGGGTACGGTTGGAATCATCCATTTACCTGCCACGTGTAAGCCGAGTTTTAACCACCAAAACGATTTCATATCCATGTAGTGAGAGAGCGTTTTAATTGGCATTGCTCCGCGCATCACTGCCATAGGCGCTTTACTTACAAAGCCAGCACTTAGTACTAATGCATGCACACCGAGTTGTTCTAAAGTTTTGGCTACTTGTGTGCATTCAGGCTGTGTCATGCCACCTTTGAATCCGTCGTACATGTTTATTTTTACCACTACTGCCATATCAGTACCAGCGGCTTGCATGACTTCCGCTATTACCAAACGCATAAACCGCATACGGTTTTCGAGCGAACCGCCGTATTCATCTTTGCGTTTGTTGGTGTAAGGCGACAAAAATTGAGAAATAAGATAGCCATGTCCTGCATGAATCTCCACACAATCGAATCCTGCTTTTCGTGCTAAATACACAGCTTTGCCAAAATCTTTCACCAGTGATTCAATCTCGTGTTTTTTGAGTCCGCGAACCAGTGTAGGCGAATACAAATTAAATCCAGTAGACGCTCCCACAGGCATACAGCCACAGGTGTAGAAATGTGTCATGTTGCCGCAATGTCCCAGCTGAATAGAAGCTTTAGCTCCTTCCGCATGAATGGCATCGGTTAGCGTTTTTAATTCGGGAATAATTTCTTCGCGCATCCATAGCTGACCATTGAACGAAACGCCACTTCTATTGACAGCGGCGTAGGCTATAGTAGTCATGCCGATTCCACCTTTGGCCACGCTTGTATGGTAATTAAATAAATCTTGTGATGGACGATTGCCATAACACATATTTTCAAAAGCAGCCGAACGTATGGTGCGATTCCGTAACGTAATAGGACCTAATTGATAAGGCGTAAATAACAGCGATTCCATGTTAATAGATAAAAGGGAAAACTCGTTTTAGAGGATGTTCTGTAAATTCATCCCCAAATTCTTTTTGATATTTTTTGTAAATGGAATTGGCACGAGGCACTAAGTTGGCGCAAGTCCACACGACAAAGAGTAAACCAGGAAGACTCCATGTAAGAATAGCAAAACCTGACCATTCGATAATTTCACCAAAATAATTGGCCGATGTGACGTATTTGTACATGCCTTTTTTAGGTAAGTAATGATTGGTGTCGCCCGGTTTACGTAGATGACGAATAACATAATCGGAATGTATATTGACACCCATGCCAATAAAAAATAGAATGGAGCCGATGATAAACTGTGGTGTGGTAAGCCATGCCTCGGTGTAAAGTCCTTCTGGCGCAAGGAAGAAAATCCATTCTCCTTGTAAATAGCCGTTGATGGTATTAAAAATCACACCCATCAACATGATGGCAATCGGCATTTTGTTTTTCCCTTTGAGTAAAAATGGAAACACAAATGAACGTTGAAAATAGTGCAATTCGAAAAATAAAAAGAATAAGAGCGGTGTAATTTCCCATTGACGTGACGAATGACTCCAGAAGTAGATAAGTACCAAAAATACAGGGCATTCCATCAAAACCCATGCTACTTTATTGTTAATAGCTGGTCCCCATTTAGAAGAGATCATTTTACCATAGCCAGCTTCTACAAAATAGAGTGCTATAAAAACAATAACAGCGATAAAGGCCATTACGTACAGTAGAAAATTGAATGAATGAATGTCTAAAATCATAATTATGATGTCTTTATGGTGATACTTAATTTTCGCAACTACAAACAAGATTGCGGTCGCCCCAACCGTTGTCCACACGCGCTACTGCAATCCAAAATTTATTATCTCTGACCCAAGGTAATGGGAAGGCGGCTTTTTCGCGACCGTAAGGATGATTCCAAGTGTCTGAAGCAATCACATAATCGGGATGTGGTGCATTGATGAGCACATTATCTTCCTTATCGGCTGTACCCAAAGCAATTTCGTCTATTTCGTCGCGAATCACTAATAGCGCTTCAATGAAACGATCTAGTTCGGCTAACGATTCACTTTCTGTGGGTTCTATCATTAAAGTTCCGTGTACTGGAAATGATAATGTTGGCGCATGAAATCCAAAATCCATAAGGCGTTTGGCAATATCACTTTCGGTAATGTTTGTATCCGCTTTAAAATGGCGGCAATCCAAAATCATTTCGTGACCCACACGTCCTGTGGCGCCTATGTACACAATGCCATAATCGTTTTCAAGTCGTTTGGTTAAATAGTTAGCACTAACTATCGCTATTTGAGTGGCTTTAGTTAAACCTTCTGTGCCCATCATACGGATGTAGCCGTAGGTTATTGGTAGAATTCCAGCACTACCCCAAGGTGATGATGATACCGCAGTAAAAGCGCTTTTTGAGTCCAATACATAGTGCTGAGGTAGGAAGTCTATCAAGTGTTCGGCCACACAAATTGGACCAACACCAGGACCACCACCGCCGTGTGGACTCGCAAATGTTTTGTGCAAATTGAGGTGACAAACGTCAGCACCAATAACGCCAGGAGAAGTTAATCCTACTTGACCATTCATATTCGCACCATCCATATATACTTGACCGCCAGCTGCATGAATAGCATCACAAATTTCCACAATGGCTGGTTCAAAAATACCATGTGTCGATGGATAGGTAATCATCAAAGCGGCTAATCGGTCTTTATATTCTTCTGCTTTTGTTTTTAAATCCGCTACATCTACGTTGCCCAATTCGTCGCACGCTGTGACAACTACATCAAAACCAGCTTGTACGGCACTGGCAGGATTTGTGCCGTGTGCTGACGATGGAATAAGCACAATATTGCGGTGCGATTGTCCAATGGATTCTTGATAACGACGTATGGTGAGCAAACCTGTATATTCGCCAGCAGCACCCGAATTTGGTTGCAAAGTACAGCCAACTAAACCTGTAATTTCACAAAGATAAGCTGTAAGATTTTCTATTATTTCTTGATAACCTTTGGTTTGTGATGCCGGAGCAAATGGATGAATATTGGTAAATTGTGGTAAACTGAGCGCTAACATTTCTGAAGCAGCATTCAGTTTCATGGTGCATGAACCGAGCGAAATCATTGACTGCGTAAGTGAAATATCTTTTCGATCGAGTCGCTTGATGTAACGCATCATCTCGGTTTCGGAATGGTATTTTTCAAAAATGTCGTGGTTCAAAGCGGGCGTTTGGCGAATGAGATTTGCAGGTATCGAAATCGTTGAAATTTCACCGAGTGTACTTGGCATAGCCTTGCCTAGAATTTGTGCAAAAATAGCCACCACTTTAGCAATTTGTTCGGTGGAAGTTGTCTCGTCGGTACTGATACCAATGGTGCCATCTTCAAAGTAACGGAAATTCACCAAATTGGTTTCTGCTAATAATTTCAGAGTTTCCACTGAGAAACCTTCTGGCAATTGTATCTTAACTGTATCGAAATAGGTTTTATTGAGTTGTGTGCAGCCTAATTTTGTTAATTCTTGGGCGATCAAAACGGCTTTAATATGCACGTGCATCGCTATATTTTGCAAACCTTTGTTGCCGTGATAAGCAGCATAAAAACTCGACATGATAGCGGGTAATGCTTGTGCAGTACAAATATTGGATGTTGCTTTCTCGCGCTTGATATGTTGCTCACGTGTTTGTAAAGCTAGTCGTAAAGCGGGTTTGCCATTAGCGTCTTTCGAAATGCCAATAATACGACCAGGCATGTTGCGTTTAAATTCGTCGCGTGAAGCCATATAAGCGGCTGAAGGTCCTCCAAAATAGAGCGGCATGCCGAATCGTTGTGTGGTTCCCACGGCAATATCAGCGCCCCATTCGCCAGGTGACGCTAAAATAGTAAGTGCCAACAAGTCTGCAACAACCGCTACTTTTGCCTCTTGAGCGTGGCATTTGTCGGTGAAGGCTTTGTAATCGTAAAGTTCGCCGTTATTATTTGGGTACTGAACAATGGCTCCAAAAATGGGTGTTGAAAAATCGAATGTTTGAAAATCACCTACCAACAAATTGATGCCCTGAGGTAAACTGCGCGTTTTTAATACATCCAATGTTTGTGGAAAGATTTGTTTATCAACAAATAAGGTGTTTACGTCGTCTTTTACCTGTGTGCGACTGCGTAAGCCGTACATCATGGTCATGGCTTCGGCAGCTGCTGTAGCTTCGTCGAGTAAGGAACAATTTGCGAGCGGTAAACTCGTTAAATCGCAAATCATGGTTTGGAAATTCAGCAGTGCTTCCAATCGACCTTGAGAAATCTCGGCTTGATAAGGCGTGTACGAAGTGTACCACACTGGATTTTCAAATACGTTACGCAGAATGACTGATGGTGTAACCGTGCCATAATAGCCTAAACCAATAAAATTATCGGCTACACTATTTTTGGCGGCGATTTGACGAATATGATTTAAAAATTCGGCTTCTGTCATTGCAGCGGGAAGCTGTAGAGGCTTTTTTAGACGAATGTTTGTGGGAATAGTTTGGTCAATCAGTTCTTCGATAGATTTGACACCTATGGTTGCCAACATTTGTGGTAACTCTTGATTGGTAATACCGATGTGACGGCTTGAAAATAAGTCTGTTTGCATAGTTTATTCATGGTTTTCAAAACGTTTCAAAGATACACTATTTTTTAAAAAATGCTGAATTTTTATGCAATAATTTAAGTATTTGTCGAATTTAAAATAGCTTAAATGCCCTGTTTTAAGCATTTAACATGCTTTTTTTTGTTTTTAATAGTACATTTTTCGATTTATTTTATAACTTTGCCGACAATTAACCTTTCGATGATACTAATTTTAACTGGAAAACCATGAAAAAGTTTACTTCTCTTGTGTTTCTCTCTCTCTTCTTTTCATCTCTTTTTGCATTTACTCCCACTATTTGGACTGTAGGCGACGGGACTCTTGGTAATCCTTATCAAATTTCAAACGCTGACGAATTAGCTTATTTGGCACAACAAGTCAATATGGGTTCTAATTATTTAGGTGTTGAATTTATTTTAACTGCTGATATTGATTTAGCAAATTCCCCTTGGACGCCAATAGGCAATTCGGTTTCGTCTTTTTCAGGTCATTTTAATGGCGATGCACATGTAATCAAAAATGTTAAGATTGATGCATCTGCATCAGATTGTCAAGCATTATTCGGTCACATCTACGGGGCTACTATCTCAAACCTTGGGCTTGAAAATGGTGAAGTAAAAGGTAAAACAAATGTGGCTGGTTTGGTAGGTTTGGCAGAATCATCGTCAGTGATTACAAATTGTTATAATACACTTCATATATCGGGCGTAGAACATGTTGGAGGGTTGGTTGGTAAAGCTGACAATTCTACTATTCACCAATCTTTTAATACGGGTTCGGTTTTCGCAACTACAGGTGAGATGTTTAAAAATGTGGGTGGTATCACAGGTTATTTGCGCGGAGGGACTATCGAAGATTGTTTTAATTCTGGAGCTATTTCTACAGATAGTAATTTTCTGATTGGTGGATTAGCTGGTATGGCCGAAGCTGGTGCCACTATTGTTAATTCCTACAATATCGGAACGGTTTTGGGTGTTGCTACGTCTGAGGTTGGTGCTTTGGTGGGCCGTTTCCAACAAGAGGCAGCAGGTACGAGTACTATTACTGCTTGTTATTTTGATAAACAATTATTACCCAATGCTAAGTGTATAGATTCCTGTCACAATGATAATGGCGGCGTTATTACGCTTACCGACACATTGGCTCATAATACCACTGATTTAACTAATTTAGCTGGTCCTTTTGGGAGTTTTGTGTTGACACCGGGTTTGTATCCTCAAAATGGTTTTTGGACAACGAGTGATGTTGCCAAATTGGCTATTTCGCCTATCACATTTCCCGTAGCTGAAAATGTAGATAGCGTACGTAACGCATTTACAGTTAACACCGATAACGGCGTTGTTTGGTCGTGTAACAATCCACACGCTGTGATTGTAGGTACCGCTGGTACTATTTCTACTATGTGCGATGGACCTGAATCGGCAATTTTTACGGCTACGCTCAATAGCGCTACGAAAACCGTAATGGCCGAACTTAAAAATACATATCCAAAATATGTACAAAGTGCTAATTTAACAGATACACGTTACATTTGTCCGTCTGATTTGCCTTATGTGGTAACGCCAACCGTAACGTATACTCAAACTGATTTTGATACTGCTAACGATACTATTAAGGAGTTAGTTACATTTCAAACGATACACGGTTGTGATAGTATTGTTGACTTAACCACTATTTTACGCGCTGCGCCAACGATGGAAATGTTGACTGAGGACCATAATGTCATTTCAGGAAACACCACAACCATTCAATTCTTATTGCGCGGTATTCCACCTTATACGTATACATTCAACAACAATGGAGTAGCGATTCCTGCTGCCGGTGTTATGAATCCAGTTGTTACATTCAACGTAGGTGCTGGCGATTATTACCTCGATGCTTTAAGTGATGTTTATTGCACAGCTTTACCTAGCGGCTTGCAAGATACATTACACATTGGAACCGTAACCGAAGTGCAAGTCGTTCTTGCTCCAACTTCTAATGGTACTATTGTCGATACAAATCCTGCCATTGTAAGTAATGGTGTTAATGTTAAATCATATCGTATTACACCTGCCGAAGGTTATTATTTATCGGCTTTAGAACGTGGTTCTACCGATGTTAAAAATAGCGTACGAGCAGAAAATGGACAATTAATCTACTCATTCATTCCAACATCTGATGTTGAATTAAGAGCCATATTTGCCAAAGCACCTGCTTGGACAGGTGGTATGTCGGCTCCTATTGGCAATTTAGCTGGCGATACATTATTAATTTATATCACCGACGAACTGGCTTGGGTTGCCAATCAAGCCAATACAGGAACACAAACATTCTTGAACAAACATCTTATTTTGATGAATGATCTTGATTTGGGAGGTGTTTATAATCCTGTAACTACAGGTTGGAGTGGTCAAGAGTGGTCACCAATTGGTAAACTAGCACTTGCCAATCGTTTCAAAGGTGATTTTGATGGCAACGGACATGAATTGAGCAATTTATATATCAAACAAGATCTCGATTACCTTGGACTTTTTGGTGTTATTGGATCTGAAGCCACTGTTAAAAATTTAGCTATCGTTTCAGGTAGTATTTCGGGTAGAAACCAAATTGGTAATTTCGCTGGCTTAAATGCGGGTAAACTCATGCATTGTTACAATATGAGTGAAATAGAAAAAGGTGGCGAAAATGTTGGTGGTTTGGTTGGTCGCAATGATGGAACTATCAAACAAGCTTATAATGTTGGTATTATTTATAAATCAACCGATTATGCAGGTGGTATAGCTGGTTTGAATACGGGTGTTATTGATAGCGTTTACAATGCTGGCGACGTAAATGCTGCTGGTGATATTTTGGGCGCATTTGCTGGTAAAAATGAAGCTACGGGTTCAATAACTAATGCTTATTTTGACTATCAAATGTGTGCCACTACGGCTGTAGGTACCAATTTGGGAACAGCTACGGTTGTAGCTCGTAAAACATCTGAAATGTATAACATTGCCATGTTTACCTCCGATCCTGTCAATTGGTTGTGCGGAGCATCGGTTTATCCTCAGTTAGTAGGATTAGATGGTACCGATGCAGCGTTGGCTTCTGTAGCTCCTATTATGTTGAAAGAGGCAACTGCCGACACCGGTATTGAAGATGTGCGTAAAGTAACTCAGAATTTTACAGTAAGCACGGTTAATGGCTCAAAATGGAGTTCTTCTAATAATGACTGGGTTGCCTTGGCTGCTGGAAATGCCACAGTTACTCTTAAATGTGAATCCGATAAAACGATTATTTTAACGGACTCTGTAAATAATGCATATAAGAAGGTGCAAATTAAATTACCAAAATTGTCTAAGTTTGAGGCTGGTACAATTGATACCAAAAATGATACAACTTGTTTTGGAAGCACCAATAATAAAATTGACGACGTGACTTCTCCTACTGGTGGTGATAGCAAATATGATTACATGTGGATTCAAATTAATGCCGCGACTCCAACAGATCGTGATACCATATATAATACTGTCAAAGAATTTGTACCTACCGAAACCGTTCCTGGAACTTATAACTTTGAACGTTGGGTGAAAGACAATACTTGTCAACTGTCTTATATTCAATCTGCTGGTTTGTGGACACTCGTGATACTTGAAAATTTTACAGCAGGAGAAATCGAAGCTACCAATGATACGATTTGCGGTGTAGGAGCACCTAAAACAATTGGTAGCATAACCGATGCTGCAGAAGGAGATAAAAATATTACCTATCGTTGGAAACAAGATGATGTGGTAATTGCATCAACCAATACCGCTACTTATACGCCGACCGAAACCGTTGCTGGTGAGTATGTGTATACACGTGAGGCTAAGGATGGTCGTTGCAACACATGGACAAAATCTACTGGCGACTATCGTTTGGTAATCTATCCTGTATTTAATCCAGGTGAAATTGCAGCTACAAATGATACGGTTTGTGATGGGGTAGCACCAAAAATAATCAATAGCATCACCGATGCAACAACAGGATTTAATACCACCTATATTTGGAAATGTAACGATACCATTATTGCTGGTGCAGCTGCTAAAGCATTTACACCTCCTACTGGTATGGTTCCAGGCACTTATACTTATAAGAGATGGGTTACTGATGATAAATGTCAGTTAGGTGATACCGTTCAGTCAACTGGCGCGTGGACATTGGTAGTGTATGCCCCATTTGTAGCAGGCGAAATACAAGCAATAGATACTGTACTTTGTGCCTCTGATGTAGTTCCTGAAATTACAGAAGTAACAGCTGCCACAGGTGGTGATACCAATATCGAATACCGTTGGTTAATGAATGGCGCTGAAATAGCAGGTGCAACTGCGGCTACTTTAACGCCTGATCCAGCCACTATGACTGCCAACGTGGCTTATGAATTTGTTCGTCAAGTTAAAGATGGTAGATGTGCACCTTGGACTAATTCGACTGGTAAAGCGACGATGAAAATTTATGCACCATTTGATCCGGGTGCTGTAGTGGCTATGAATGATACACTTTGTTTCACCACGGCTGATGGGTTCTATGATATGGTTTTAGGTAGCGCTACACCAGCTACTGGTGGCGATGGAAAAATTGAATATCGTTGGAGAATGCGTTGTGATTGGGCAAAAGCGGTGATTGATAATTCGGGTGAAACTCCTGTTACGGTGTTAGTGGATACCACTAGTTATGCCGTTATTGGTAATGCGTTGGCTACGGAAACGTATCAGTTTGTTAGAGCTAATGTGCTGAATGCGCGTTTCCCAATGACATTTACCTTTATACGTGAGGCAAAAGACACGCTTTGTAGTGGTGGCTGGCAAGCTTCGACCGATACTGTACGTTACATTATGTCTGATCATCGTGCTACTACTCGTAATGTGTATATCTGTCAAGACGATTTCCCATTCAATTACACATACACTTATTCTTACGATAGCCATACGGAAGATGTACGTTTCTTTGAAGATGGACAAACATTCTTAATGAATGATTTCACTTCGTACGGTTGCGATTATAAAGTTACTTTACGTGCTGTGTTATGTAAAACGCCAGTAGTGGAAGTTACCCAAATTGCACCAATTTGTGAAACGGAGTCGACGATGCAATTTGAAATTAGCACACTTGCAGGTGTTCCAAATCGTTATAAATTAATGTTCGACGATCGTGCTAAAGCTCAAGGATTTGTTGATGTTGATTACACAGCAATTCCGTTAGATAGCGTCATTGTAATCACCAAACCAGCTGCTGCTCATGCAGGAACTTACAAAGTGTTTGTACAATTTATGGATGCTCGTTCTCAATATGGTTGCGAAAGTGTGGTCGACACATTGGTAATGTCTATTTCGGTAGATGGTTATTTACATACTAAATGGAATGATATCATTTTTGTTGATAATCAGGAAGCTAATGAGCAGCCAGCTCCAAGTGAAAGTCTTAAATTTAATTCATACCAATGGTATCGCAATGGTGAAAAAATTGAGGGTGCTACACAGCAATTCTATCAACAAACGGGAGGTTTAAGCGGAACTTATTATGTAGTATTAACCACTACCGAGGGTCTTGTTTACCGTTCGTGTGATAAAGTGTGTGTGTTAGCACAAACTGGTTCAGATGTTCGTATTAAAGTGTATCCAGTTCCTGCCCGACCACATGAAACACTGATGGTAGAATTGCCATTTGATGAATTACAATTAAGTGCTGGATATTTAGAAGTATTTAATTCGCAAGGTATGAAGGTGTATCAAACGAATCAAATTACGGAATATACGTCGATGCCTGCAATGGTGGTTCAAGGTGTTTACTTAGTGCGCTTCACGGCTACCAACGGTCAACAGTATATTTCTAAATTCATTGTAGAATAACACAGATCAGATTCAATATGAAAACAAATTTAATTTTATCTTTAACCATTACGGCTTTTAGCCTAAATGCGTTTGCTCAAGAGGCTGATTTCGTTTTTGGTGCACCCGATTCCATAAGTGGTAGCGTGCTTGCTCCCACCACAACAGAGGAAATTAAAACTACTCCAGCAACTCCTGTTGTGGATCCGTTTGCTGTGGCAGAGGAATCACCTGTGAACGATTCTACAACCAATTCTGATTCTTTACTGGTAAATTCGGAAGCAACTGATACTGTGTCGTCCTCCAAAAAAGAGCCACGTCATCCATTACGAAAGGGTTTTTATTTCCAATTTGGCGCAGGTGGCGGTGTGAGCGATTTGCTATATACCGTACAAGGTGGAGCACAAACATTTCTTCTTCCATCGGCTACCGCTAATATTGGTTTTTCCTATTTCTTCCTTCCTTGGATGGGTATTGGTACGGGAGCTTATGCGAGCAATTATGGTTCGGTGGCAACACTCAATGGTGAATATGTGTGGAATGGTGTAACTGATTCTGAGGGTGAAACCTATAATCATCATGTTAAAATGAATGATTGGACAGAACGTCAAGTGACTTGTATGGTCGAAATTCCGTTAGCTTTTCAATTCCAACATAATTTTAACGGAAGAACAGGTATTTATGCCGCTTTAGGTGCTAAATTTGGCATCCCACTCTATTCAGGTTATCGTGTCACAGGTGGCTCTATGACCCATACGGGTTATTATCCACAATGGGATTTGACGTTGCACGATGTTCATGAATTTTACACCGAACAAAATCAAGGTCAGAACGGAACATTTGCAAATCCGTTATATAGCTATAAAGCCTTTATGGAATTTGGCGCCTTGTTTCAAATTGGTAAACGTACCGATTTATTAGTGGGAATTTATGCCAATTATGGTTTTAATAACATAGAACCTGTGGCTGAGGCTAATAAAGTGCCACTTGGCTTTCAAAATGCCGATCATCAATTTATGACGGCTTATAATGGTTTGATTGGCACGCAAAATGTAAGTGGATTTAATGCGCTTTCTGGTGGAGTGAAATTGGGCTTGAATGTGTATATGGGACGTTTAACTCCAAAAGCGAAAAAGGAGAAAAAAGAGAAGAAGGTGAAAGAAAAAATTGTGTACGTGTATGATACCTTAATTGTAAAAGATACATTGGTATTACGCGATACAATTACCATTACTCAAGGCAAAAAAGATTCAATTGCCAAAGCATCTGTGGTACTTGAAAAAGCATTGTCTACTTCTGTAATCTATTTTGATTTTGATAAATACGAACCAAAGTTGCAACCAGCAGATATTTTGGATAAGGTAGCGGCTGTTTTGGTGGCACATCCTGATATGGGCGTTTCGGTAAATGGTCACGCTTGTAAAACAGGAACCGACGAGTATAATCAACGTCTTGCCATGAAACGTGCAGAGGCTGTTGCCAATATTTTAAAAACGAAAGGTGTAACAGAATCCCAGTTGAAAGTAGCCTCGTTTGGTGCTAATCGTCCATTTAAGTACAACGAACATTCGCATCAAATCTCTAAAGATCGTCGCGTAGAAATTGTACCTATTGGATATGTACCTCCAACCGTGGAACAACCAAAAGTGGAAGTTCCTGCAGTTTCATCGAAAGTACCAAGTACGCCAACTCAAACTCAAACTCCAAGCCAACCTCAAACAGAACGGAAAATCCCAACTGTTTACCTAGAGGGTGTTGGTGAGGTGCCAGTATTCTTGAAATATACTGAGTTTATTGGCGAAGAAGAGGTGAAGAAAGGGGTTTACTTAGCACAAATTTCACGTAAGTGGTTCAATGGAGAACAAGCTTTCTGGGTATATATTTATGAAGCTAATATGTTCCAAATAACCGATCCTAACAACGTGGAACCAGGTATAACTCTGATGATACCAAAAATGGCACCAGAGCTAGTGGATCCAAAAAGTAAAGAAGCGATTGATAAAGCTAACGCTTTAAAAGACATCTATTTGAAGAAATAAAACGTGTATATGAAGAATGTCAATAGGTTTACAAGCCTAATATTATGTGGTGTGCTACTGCTTGGCGGTGGCACACTTCATGCATGCGCAAAAAACAAAGCGCCCGAGTGGGTTGTTAATCGTGTGTCTGATGCTAATTATTATATTGGTATTGGTTATGCGCCCAAGGTTAAGAAGTCAACCGCTCATTATGATTTGGCAGCGCAAAATGCATTGAATGATTTAGCGTCTGAAATTTCAGTTAGCATTTCAGCATCTACGTTGATGATAACGATTGAAGATGACAAACAGCTCAAAGATGATTTTACCTCCATCATCAAAGCACGTGCACAAAAAGATATTGAGGGTTACGAGAAAGTAGCTTCTTATGAAGATCGTAAAGGGTATTGGGTCTATTATCGTTTGTCCAAATCACAGTATGCGGCCACTCAGGCACGTAAACGTCGATTGGCGGTGGAATCGGCTAAAGTGTTTTACGTAGCAGCCCAAGAGGCAGAACAAAAAATGGATTACAAAACCGCCATTATTGATTATGCAAAATCGTTAGATGCGGTAAAAGCCTATTTGAATGAACAAATTTTAGTAACTATTGATAGTGCCGAAATCAATTTGACCCAAATAGCGTATAGTCGTTCGTACGAATTACTCAATAGTTTACAATTGAAGACGGTACGAAATGAAGTGACTTGCAAGATGGGTGAATCTATTCCAGAATCTGATTTGGTATGTTCTTTGCAGACGTCAAAGGGAAAACCCATTGCAAATTTCCCGGTAATGATAACCTATTCAGAACGATCGGTACAAAATGCCAATAAGTTCACTGATGACCAAGGGAAAGCCGGGTTTGTGCTGCCAACAGTTCGTTCAAGGAAATCGGTAGAAACCATTCGGTTTGCATTGGATATTAACAAACTCTTGTTGGAATCGGCAGTCGATTTTGCGGTACGTCGTTGGCTGGTTCAAATTCCAGTTCAAGATGCCACCATGCAGGTTTCGGTGGTTAAACCATCTGTGTTTATTGAATCAATTGAACAAAATTTATCTCAAGCTGCATCATGTTTAGTGTTGGCACCTATGTTTGAACATCTATTTTTGAATGCGGGTTATTTTATTTCAACTAATCGTCAAAAGGCGGATTATATTTTAAAAATTGCGACTAATACCACGGCCAAAAGCCAATCAAATGGGTTGTATTCCACCGCACTCAATGGACAAATTCAGTTGTATTATAAAGACCGTGTAGTGTACGATCGCTTTTTAAATAATATATCTGGCACGCAATTAGACTATGTTAAAGCAGGCTTAAGTGCCTATGAAGAGGGGGCTCGTCAAATAGAAATTCGTTATTTTCGGGAATTTGAGGCCGCCATTGTAAAACAATAAGCAATTTATGAAGAGATTTTTACTTTTTTTTACGAGTAGTGTTCTTGTTCTTTTATTAGTTTCATCGTGTGTGTATATAAAATATACCAAACAAGCTAATAAGTACGAGGCAGCAGGTTTGTACGAGTCGGCTTTGGATCAATACATCAAAGCACTCAAAAAGAAACCTGATTATATCGATGCACGTATCGGTTTGATACGTATGTCGACACGCTATTCGGAACAGCTCTCAGATCAAATAGAGCAAGCTTATGCTGCTTTGGATGATGATCAGGTGGTGAGTTCTTATCTCAAATTAAGAGATTTGCGAAATCAAGTCGCTCCGTACGATATGGAACTTAATATTGACTCGCGCATTGAGGGGCAATTTCGAGAATCAAAAACGCGTTTTTTATCTAATAAATATCGTCAAGCAGAAGCCTTGATGGATGAAGAAAAATTTAGCGAGGCTGCGGCTCTGTTCGACCAAGTAGTGGATGTTGATCCTACTTATGAAAGAGCGGCAGAATTGGTCAAATATTGCAAATGTGAACCTATCTATCGTCAAGCAGTGGCTAATATGACGAATGGTAAATATCGTGCAGCTTATTTACAATTAGGTCGTGTGCTCAATATCGATAGTAGTTTTAAAGATGCCCTCGATTTACGCCAAGAAGCTATAAATAAAGGTGTATTAACAGTTGCTTTTGTCGATGTACGCAATGCCTATGGCCATCGCCAGTTGGCTAATATGATGGTAGCCGAAGTGAAAACATTGGTTGAACGCCATAACGATCCTTTTTTGCGTATTGTCGATTTATATCAAACCGAAGCTTTGATTGAAGAACAGAAACGTGCTTTGGCCAATAATTTGGATTTGAAATCGGCTATAATTCCTGTGCGAGCTCATTTGGCTTGCCGTATCAACGATGTGAATATGCAGAAATCAAAGTTCAAAGAGGTGAAGATGAAAGGCTTTTTACGCGAAGTGAAATCTGACAAGTCGGTTGTTTATCATAAAATTTATTATTACGATTGCGAACAGAGCGCGCAAGCGTGGGCACAAGTGTCGTACGATTTGACGTCTACCTCCACGGGATTAATTATACTATCTGGAATAGCTTCGGCTTCAGCTAATGATGCTGTTCATTATATTTATTATAAAAATGACAGTCGTGATTTGAATATCCGTACCGGTTCGTGGGAAAAACAGGACAAACCGTTTGATCCTGCAGTCGACTATGTGAGTGATAATTTCTTATCTTCGTCTCAGATTTCTTCATTAGTCGAGGCGAAACGTTCTCTTAAATCCATTGAAGATTTAGAGCTCGACTTGTCTCCAACACTGGGTCGTACTATTGCACAAAAGCTTATCAATTTCAATCCTGAACAATAAAAAATTAAAAGCCAAACATTTGTTTGGCTTTTAATTTTATGAGAAGTTGTTTTTTACTTGTTGGTGAGTAAACCTTGTATCACAGCGTTTGTGAAACCCGCTTCTTCCATCGCATTTAATCCTTTTATAGTCCATCCACCAGGGGTACATATTTTATCGATTTCCGCTTCTGGATGTGTATCTTGTTCTAAGATGAGTTGCGCTGCACCAACCATTGTTTGTGCTACTATTTGGTGCGCCGCCGAAGCTGTAAAACCTAACTCTACACCGCCTTCCGAAGCCGCTCGTAAATAGCGAAGGGCATAAGCAAGACCGCATGAAGCCAATGAGGTGGCTGCAGTCATCAAGGATTCATTTATAACCATTGTTTTTCCCATAGATTCGAATAATTCCACTACAACCTTGGTTTGTGTTTCTGTGGCATTATGTGCCGCTATAAAACTCATGCTTTCATGCACTGCAATAGCTGTGTTTGGAATGATTCGGAAGAGTGGCATGGTTGGCAAAAGTTTGCCTAACGTTTCAAAATCGATGCCCGCTGCAATCGAAATCAACAGTTGTTTGTCTGATAATTTAGGGCTTACTTCTGATAAAACCGTCTCCACTAACCATGGCTTAACGGCTAGAATAAGAATGTCAACAGTAGACGCCAATTCTTGACTAGACGTGACATGTACATCGGTAAATTTATTTTTGAAAGCGTTTGTTGCCGTCGTGTTAATGTCCGAAATCCATAGGTTGTGTGGGGTTATACTATCTGTGGCTAAAGCATTAGCAATAGCGCCGCCCATATTTCCAATGCCAATTACGCCCACTTTTAAAGTTGTTTTCATATGTGTTTCTCTCTTATTGATGATTTGCTGCATTTTCTAAGCTAGTTACTACGTTGGTAGCTAGCATGCGGAACGCTTCGCTTAATATCGAGTTATCTTTTAAGGCAACGGGTTCTCCCGTGTCGCCACTTTCGCAAATACTTTGTACGATTGGAATTTGTGCCAACAGTGGTACATTTTTTTCTTCAGCTAGGTTTTTGCAGCCATCTTTACCAAAAATATAATAACGATTTTCTGGCAACTCTGCAGGTGTAAACCACGCCATATTTTCCACCAATCCGAGAATTGGCACTTCTATTTTATCCGT
Source organism: uncultured Paludibacteraceae bacterium (assembly GCA_964570565.1). GTDB lineage: Bacteria > Bacteroidota > Bacteroidia > Bacteroidales > Paludibacteraceae > W0P28-013. The sequence goes on along the minus strand of CAZMYT010000003.1, from coordinate 292,317 downwards.
TTGAAACATTTGTAAGCCTTTGCGTGCATCCGCCAAGGCTACTTGTTGTGGCGTACTTACTACAATGGCGCCACTTAGTTGCAAGGCTTGTACCAAGGTTAAGTGAATGTCGCTAGTCCCAGGAGGTAAGTCAATCAGAAAATAATCTAGTTCGCCCCATTGTGCGTCATTGATAAGTTGTTTTATGGCGTTGCTAGCCATTGCCCCACGCCAAATAAGCGCTTTGTCGGGGTCAACAAAAAAACCGATGGACAGAAGTTTAACGCCATATTTTTCGATTGGAAGAATCCATTCTTTCCCATCAATTAATTCAGCAGTGGGATGTTCGTCTTCGAGTCCAAACATTTTTGGCATCGACGGTCCATAAATATCGGCATCTAATAAACCTACTTTATAGCCAAGTTTTGCCAAGGCTACGGCTAAGTTTGCCGATACGGTCGATTTTCCAACACCACCTTTGCCTGATGAAATGGCAACGGTGTATTTTACACCAGCCAATGGTTTTTCAGTTGGTTTTGCAATGGGTTGTTTTGATTTTATGGTAATATTACCTTTGATATCTACTTCGGGCGATACGTAGGTTAAAATCGCTTGTTCGCAAGCTTTTACAAGCGATTTAGCAAATGGATCGTTTTGTTTGTCGAAGACGAGTGAAAAGGTTACTTTGTTTCCTTCGATACGCAAGTCGTCTTCTATCATTTCCGAAGAAACAATATCTTTACCTGTACCAGGATATCGTACATGCGTTAGCGCATCTAAAATTAGTTTTGGATAGAGTGTCATAAGTCAACTATTTTTTTTGCAAATATACACTTTTTTTGCCCACGGTGTTCTCTTGGGTCGTCTTTCATACTATTAAACGTGGTAGCAATTTACTATAAATTAAAAAAATCCTCCCTAAATTTAGGAAGGATTTTTAATTAACATTTAGTTACTGTTAGATATCTTTTTCTACAAGCAGGTGTTGATACTCACTCAATCCACATCGTATAAACTTGGTAGTAGTTTCTTTTGGTATAAAAATGTATTTAAGATATTTACAACCCCGCAAAGCATCTATACCGATTTTTGTTACGCTATTAGGGATGGTTATACTGGTTAATTCAGTGCAATAATTAAAAGCATTTTCACCAATTTCCGTTACTCCTTTTGGGATTAAATAACTTTCTACTTTATTTTGAGGGCACATAACTAAAATCGTTTTCTGTTTGTTAAATATTACACCTTCATCTGAGGCGTAAACCGTATTACGTGATGAGACATTTATCTCCATTAAATTACTACAAAACTCAAAAGCATCATTGCCAATTTTTGTTACGCTGTTTGGAAGGTTTATTCTGATTAATTTACTACACCCTTTAAAACCACGTTCACCAATTTCGTTTACGCTGTTGGGGATGGTTATACTGGCTAATCCACCACACCCTTCAAAAGCACTTTCACCAATCTTCGTTACACTGTCAGGTATCAAATAATTACCCACTTTGCCTTCTGGACACTTTAATAAAATCGTTTTCTGTTTGTTGAATACTACACCTTCATCCGAGGCATATACTGTATTATATATTGATGCATATATCTCTGTTAAATCACTACAATCACTAAAAGCATCTTTACCAATTTCGTTTACACTGTTGGGAATTGTTATACAGGTTAATCTCCTACAACCCCTAAAAGCATATTTACCAATTTCTTTTACGTTGTTTGGGATGTTTATACTGGTTAATTCATCACAACCCCAAAAAGCATAATCACCAATTTTCGTCACGCCATTTGGAATGTTTATACTGGTTAATTGAGTACACTCTTTAAAAGCATTTTCACCAATTTCTGTTACACTTTTTGGGAGGTATATGCTAATTAATCCATTACAACCTTCAAAAGCACCTTCACTTATTCCAATTACACCATTTGGGATGGCAATACTAGTTAAACTACTACAATCCGAAAAGGCATATTTACCAATTTTAATTATGCTGTTCGGAAGGATTATACTGTTTAATTGAGTACAAAATTCAAAAGCACTTTCACCGATTTCCGTTACGCTGTTCGGGATGTTTATACTGTTTAATTGAGTACAAAATTCAAAAGCATTTTCAGAAATTTTCGTTACGCCGTTAGGAATGCTATAGCTGCCTTCAAAATCTTCAGGACACTTTAGAAGTTCTTCATCATCATTAGAGAATTGTACGCCGTGGGAGTCAGTATAAGTCATAGTTAGTAGTTGTGTTGAATTAATTTAGAAGAGGTTAATAAAATTTCAAAGGTAAAATAAGTTATTTAGGTTTCCAAGTGTTTCTAAATAATTGTTTATTGTAATGCTTTGGATAAAATTTAGCTGTGCTATTTTTGTTCTGGGTATAGTATGTATTGGTTGTGTCATAGGGCAAAATGTGTTCATCGAAGTATGAAATGCAAATTATTCTTTTTTAATTACAGCTTTGTAGCTTGGTTGGTGGTATATATAAATAAAAAAATCCTCCCTAAATTTAGGGAGGATTTTTTGTCTTTTTGTCATTCAAACCAATTAGGCGTTCACTGTTTTTTCGATTGCCAATTTGCCTCTGTAGTAACCACATTCCGGACAAACCGTATGATAAATGTGGATAGCACCGCAGTTAGAGCAAGTAGCCAATGTAGGCATTGCTGCTTTGTCATGCGTTCTACGTTTGGCGGTTCTCTGTTTTGAATGTTTTCGTTTAGGATGTGCCATTGTAAATAATTTCTTTAGTTGTTATTACTAATATTTTTCAGAGCGTCCCATCGTGGGTCCGTTCTATCACTCTCGTTTGTTACATCGTCGGTTTTACAATCATCTTGATCTTCGTCGATGTGCCGTACTACGTACTGGTTATATTTATCCATCATAGCTTCGTTGCATTCGCCATCAGGATGTGTATGCATAATAGGAATAGCGAGTACTATAAATTCATATAGATGCCAAGCTATGTTTAAAACGCCTTCATTTTCAGGTATAAACAGCGTGTTTTCAGTTTCTTCACCTGCATTTGTAAATTGAACTAGTAAATCTTCATCTACTTCAATCTCTTGTGTCATCTCATCCAAGCAGCGGTCGCATGGAATTTGAACCGTTCCTTCAATTTGTATGTTCAATTCAGCATTTTTTTCGTTTTTCAGTACTGTCACTACAGCACTCAACGAGCCATCTTCAATCTCTGCATCTTCAAGACTCTTAAAGAAATTGTTATCTAATTCATATTCAAATGTATGATTACCAATCTCTAACGATTTGAAAATGATGTTGTAACAGTCTAAATTTGCCATAGATACACGAGATATCAAAAAGTGGCACAAAAGTACGCAAAAATATCTGATTTACGAAATATATTTTTCTTTTATCGCGAACTTTCCTGAATTTAGCGGCTTATATTTTGAAAATCAATCTTTTGGATTTATTTCTTTTGTGAAAGAATAATTCTAAACGTGGTTCCTTTGTTAAGAGCCGATTGTTTGACAAATATTTTACCGTGATGGTATTCTTCGATAATGCGTTTTGCCAGGGATAATCCTAATCCCCAGCCACGGCGTTTGGTGGTATAGCCAGGTTTGAATACGCTTTTGAATTGTCGTTTATCTATGCCTTTGCCAGTATCTGTGATATCAATAATCACGTGTTTACGTTCGTCAATGGTTGTTTCTATTTGGATGCTGCCTTTACCGTCCATAGCATCGATGGCATTTTTACACAGATTTTCAATCACCCATTCAAATAAAGGGACACAGAGTTGTGTTTGGATAGTTGGTTCTGTTTCGGTGAGTGTGTAAGTAACCATTTGTGACGACCGTTTTTGCATATATTGTACCGATTGGCGCAAGGTGTCGTTGATGCTGACGAGTTCAAATTCCGATTTTGATCCAATCTTAGAAAAGCGTTCAGCAATGGTTTTTAGTCGATTGATATCGTTGCCCATGTCATCAATCATGGAGTCGTCGGGATAATTGCTTTTTAAGATTTCAATCCACGCTAATAACGACGAAATTGGTGTGCCCAATTGATGTGCTGTTTCTTTGGATAAGCCTACCCAAACACGGTTTTGTTCCGCATTTTTAGTGGTGGCCAATGCCATGAGTACGCCAATTAAAAATATGGCAATAACGGACAATTGGATGTAGGGAAAATACGCCAATTGTTTCAGTAAATTTGAATCGTCGTAATAGATATATTGCTTTTGGTTATCACCTAAACTTATTTCAATGGGTTTTCGTAGTCCTTTGAGTCGTTTTAGTTCTTTGGCATAGTAGGCCTCAGCATTTTCTTCTGGCACATGTGCAAAATTACGCGAAGTCACTATTTGGTCGGCTTGGTCGGCAATGAGTACGGGGATGTTATCATTTTCTTCAATGATTTTCCACAAAAAATCAACATGTTCTGTTTCCTCTGTGGCATTTACAAACTGACGCATTGCTTCGGCCCAAATCTCCATTTTGCGATGTTGCTCAAGCGTTAGTTTTTCCGCCAAGCGATTGGTAAAGAGTAATGAAGTGGCAACAATAATAAACGCCACTACCCATGCTCCAATTTTGAAATAATATGAGTTTCGTGTCATCGGCATATTGGTTATTTATCAAATAAATTTTGTAATCTTCCTGAGTTGTGTTTTATTGCATCCAAATTAAAGTGAACTACTAATTGTTGCTGATGTCCTAGTTTTTCACCTTTGGTATAGTGTAAGTTCCAGGCGAAATAACAGTTTACAAATGGTTGTTGAACAATGTAAATCATTAAGTCGGTTCTGTTATAAATCGGCGACTGATAAAAGGCGTTGCCTTGATTCAACAACGTACCGTAAGTGCCATACAAAGGCATAAGGTTATCGCCAACATAGAGTCGATTTTGAATTCCTAAGAATTTCCAGCGCGCAAACAAATCGATAGTGGCTCCTTGTGGTGTGTATGTGCGGTTCTGTTTTCGATCGCGCTGCATACCCACCAAGTAACCAAGTTTTAAGAATAACGAATCGAACGGCGTTTTATTTGAAAAATCGACTCCAATAAATGGATTGACATAACTATCGTCGCATACGCCCAAGTTTGGTTGATCGCTCGATTTATTAGCCAAATGATTTAATTGCCCATAACCTCCAGCGAGAAACCAGTTGTAATGAAATTGGCCATTCATTATCAACCGAAACGCTTCACGTGTAGTAGCACTCGGTAAACCCCGCCAGTCACATAAAAACTCTGCAAATCCCCATTTTGATTGGTATTGAAACAGGGCACCTTGGATATTTGGATAAGCAAACGACATGGAATCACTCATCAAATAATCGGGTAGTGCATGCTGTAAATGTGTGTAAGGAATGGCGCCTAGACTTACCGTAAATCCGCTTTGTTTGTATTGATAATAAACGGTTGTATATAACTAACGCCAGCCATCAGTTTGTGTGTACCGCCTAACGAATCGTTGAATATAGCGCCTATTTCGGGCGAAAGACGTGTACCAAAAATGGTTTGTGATGGTTGTAATGCACTCTGATATTCGCGGTTGTCGAAGTAGGTTATAAAATCGACATCGTAACTAAACGTTTGCGCATGTACCTGTGTGTATATGCCTGCAAAAAGTAGGAATAAGACTAACTGTTTTTTCATGGTTTTTTCATGGTAAGTTGGTCGTTGATTAAGCGTTCTATATATTGTTGAATAGTGGCTTTTAACAAGCGTTCGTCATTGGTCATTGGTTGTGTGTCTTTCAAATTGTGTTTCAGGAATCGGTCGTTTTTGAAATTATAAACAGCCGTTGTTTTTGTTCCATCAAATTGCAACATCATACTATCCGAAAATAACTGGTATAATCCGTAGTTGTAGTTAATCACTCGGTGATGCGACGTGGTGTCTGTTAGCACATCGTTACCAAAGGCAAAATAGGGTTTCGGATAATTCAGATAGCCTAAAATGGATGGTAAAATATCTACCTGTGAGGTTGGTATATTGCTTTCGCCTCGTAACTTGCTGCTGGGTTGATAATAGAAAATAGGAATTTCAAATAATCCTTTATCATTTTGATATTCTTTGCGTGTTAGCACGTTGGTGTGATCGGCAGTGAAAACAAATAGCGTGTTGTTGTACCACGATTCATGCGAGGCTTTTTCAAAAAATAGGCGTAAAGCATGATCGGAATAGCCAATACATTTGTGAATTGGATGTGTGCCTTCTGGAAATTTCCCTTCGTATCGTTCGGGTACGTTATACGGATGATGTGATGATGCTGAAAAAATAGTAGAGACAAATGGTTCTTGAAACGTGTTCAGTTTAGCCCCAAAAAATTGAAAGAATTCTTCGTCCCAAATAGCCCAAACACCATCAAAATCGGCATCGTTGCCATATTCAGTCATGCCGAAATAATCTTTGAATCCTGCTGCTTTGGCAAAGGCTTGAAAACCCATGGAACCATTGGGAGCTCCATGAAAGAAGGATGAATAATAGCCTTCTTTATTCAATATTTTGGCAATCGACGAAATTTCATTTGTCACATAAGGCGTTACGATGTATGGTTCAATGAACATGGGGATGCTAGCCAAGGTTGATGGCATGGCGTCAATCGATTTTCGTCCCGAAGAGAAACTGTTTTTAAACGTGCGACTTTCCGCAAGTAAGGAATCCAGAAACGGTGTGTAGCCTTTGTATGTTCCTTGGTCAAGGTCACGATTGAAGTAGCCAATATATTCCTTATTGAAACTTTCAAGAATAATAATGACCACATTCATCGGACGGAATGTTTCGCCTGTTTTCCCTTGGTGTATTGGCGTGTAAATAGTTGGTAATTCTTCTTGTGAAAAGTAATTGGGGCTTTTATATGCCGATTGTTGAATGGTAGCAAAGAAGCTGAAAGGTGTATTTAATACAATCGCATTTTCAATCGGTTTATTTACGTATTGCGCTGCATTACTGATGTTTATAGGACGTGTGTAGGCGCCAAATCCGCCGCGAATGCCAATGACGCTAAAGTAAATGGAAACTAATAAAATTACCATATGAAGCGGGTAGTATATCCAGCTTTTTTGCTTGCTAGTGCCTTTATATCGTTTATAGCCAACTATCAGTAAGGCAATCATGATAACTCCAAAGAGCGTGACGTACCAATATTGTACCATACTAATACCTATTATTTTAAGTAAATTTCCTTCATTTTGAAATTCACTTAAAAAGGTGATGGTGGTTCGCTTATTGTTAAAGGGGAAATAAATCATATCGACGCAATTCATAACGATTAAAAGGCTATTGATGACACTGAATATGTATTGGGCGATAGTTTGATACAGTCGGTTGGCTCTAAATCGAAATGGCAACAACATGACCAAAGCATAGAGCGAATTGAAGAGTAACAGGGTAGATAAATCGAACCTTAAACCTCCAGCGCACATGGTGATTAGATGCGAAAAAGTGACGTCCGAAAAGGTGTCGTGATAGATTAAAAAGAAAAAAATACGGCAAGCCGACAAGAGCAGCATTGCCAGTAAAAAATTCCAACCAACCACTATTAATGGCTGTTGTAAACTATTTTTTGTCAATTTCACAGGTTCCATTTATCGGTATTTTCCTTCGGTAATATCTTCTAAAATAGAGAGGTAACTTTCGTAACGCGATGTGGCTATGCGATGTTCATTTACTGCCTGTAATACGGCACAGCCAGGTTCGTGGCGATGTGAACAATTATTGAATCGACAATTTTTTGATGCCTCGAAAATGTCTCGAAAAAAGTGTCCGATTTCTTCTTCGTTCATATCAACCATACCAAATCCTTTGATGCCTGGTGTATCGATTAGAAACGTATCTGCGCTGATTTCGTACATCTCCGAAAAAGTGGTGGTGTGCATTCCTTTATGGTGCGAATTAGATATTTCACCTGTTTTTGCAGAGCTGTTGGGTACAATTTGGTTGATAATGGTCGATTTGCCAACTCCCGAATTACCTGACAAGAGTGAAATTTTGCCAGCTAATGTATTTTGCAGTTCTGTGATTCCGTTGCCTTGTATGGCTGTCATTTTTAAACATTGGTAACCAATGCTTTCATATAAATGAATGAGGGCGTTTACATATGCTTCGTCTTCGGCATTGAGTAAATCTATTTTGTTGAATACCAAAATAGTGGGAATGTGATATGCTTCGGCAGTAGCTAAAAAACGATCGATAAACGTGGTTGACGTAGCTGGGTTTTTAATGGTTATTATTAAAATAGCCTGATCTAAATTCGCAGCAATAATATGTAGCTGTTTCGATAGATTTGTGGGTTTTCTGACTATATAATTTTTTCGTTCATGCAATTCTGTGATGTATCCCGTATCATCAAACTCTACACGATCGCCTACGGTTACAGGACTCGTACTTTTTATCCCTTTGATACGAAAAGAACCTTTCACGCGACATACGCTATTCGAACCATCACTAGATCGAACCACGTAATCACTACCTGTATTTTTGATAATTAATCCTGTCATAATTGTTCAAATTCCTTTAAAAAGCCTCTTTTATAGTCAAGTAAAAACTCCAGTTGTTATCGTAATTTTGTCGTGCCACATCAAATCGTACATTTACTTTTGCTTTATTTAATGCAACCCGCAAGCCGGCTCCATAACCTATTTTAGGTGTGCTCCATTGCCAATCGTCTAAATTATACACATCGCCAATGCTGGTAAAAATAGAGCCTTTCAAAAATCGCCAAATAGGTATGCGCAGTTCGGCTTGTAAGGCCATCATCACATCATTACTCCAAGTGCCTCGGCGTATGCCACGTACTACATCCATACCGCCTAATGTGGGCAGTAGTTGAAATGGTTTTTCGTCACCAAAGGTCCATTCTGTAGAAGCTTGCCAACCGAATACTAACTCCTTATAAATAGGCACAAAGTAGCGAAAGTCGGCAGAAATTTTACCCATGCGGTAAGTGCTTCCTAAATACGGTTCGTAATAACTGGCTACAGTTTTGAAAAAGATACCTCGTGAAGGATAAAATTGTTGGTCACGCGAGTCGTACGAAATGATGCCACCTAATCCAACCATGAAATAAGGTTTTTCTAAACCTGAGGTTGAGCAAAATGTACCAATAGAATCGAGGTTCGCCGTAGTCGATGCTTGTTCCCAACGCAGAGTTATATTAGCTCCTACAATCCAATGGTCGGTGATGTAATATTGTGGTTGTGCGGTTAAATATACATTGTCCGACGAATAATGAATGGGCGTTGCCAGTAGTTGGTTGGTGTGGTTCCCAATGCCATAAAACAAATCGGGATAGCGTTTAAATCCCACATTGCTATACATAAACCAACGTTTATTGCCTCCGAAATACATGGTTGACAATACGTTTACATTCCACTGTTTGTTCAGTGTATAAGCCATATCGAATCCAATATCGCTTGTTTTTTCGTCATTCAGTTTGAAATAATAAGCACCAGCCAAACCAAAAGACCAATTGGTTTCAGGTTGATAGGCGATGGTTGGCACGGCTAAAAAATTCCAGTCAAAGAGCGAATCCCAACGTGATATTTTGTTCGGTGTTACAGAGTCTGTTACGGTTGCTATACTGTCGGTTTGTGCGTGCAAGCCAATGCCTATCCATAAGCTACTAATTATGAATAAAAACAGTCTTCTTTGGGTTGTATCTGTCATGGCTAAAAACACGCTTTTTGAATTCTATTAAGCAAGAAACAGATTCTACCGACTGTTATGATAATAACCAGTAGAATCTGTCTGTTATTGAATATTATTGTTAGTATTGCGCAAAGTATTATACGGTCATAATTTCCTTTTCTTTGGCTGCAAGCATCTCTTCTACTTTCTTGATAAATTTATCGTGTACTTTTTGAACTTCTGCTTCGCCGTCTTTTTCAACATCTTCAGGTAGACCATTTTTTACCTCTTTTTTCAACTTATCAATAGCTTCGCGACGCGCATTACGAATACTTACTTTGGCTTCTTCTACTGCGCCACTTGCAATTTTTACCAACTGTTTACGGCGTTCTTCGGTCACGGGAGGAATACACAAACGTATGGTTTCACCGTTGTTCATAGGCGTAATACCAACGTCAGAGCCAAGAAGGGCTTTTTCGATAATTGGAATTAATCCTTTTTCCCAAGGTTGAACTTGAATAGTTTTAGCATCTGGTGTGGTTACGGTAGCAACATTGGCAAGTGGAACTAGTCCGCCATAATATTCTACACGAACACCGTCTAAAATACGTGTATTGGCTTTACCAGCACGAATATGTGCTAAGGCTTCATCTAAAAATAATACCGATGCATCCATTTCTTCGGCAGCTACATCGAGGTATTTTTTTACTCTCTCGTCAGACATAATTGTGTTATTTATAGGATTAATAGTGTTGTAAAATCAAAAGTTCGAACAAAAATACAACAAATTTCCATAATGGCAATTAAATCGTGCTATTTTCAGCTTAAAATGGGTGTAATTTTTCTTTTGAGCGAGCGTAAAAAAATGGGCATTTCTTTTGACTAGTTTAAAAAATCATCTATCTTTGGCGGGAGTTTGCTAAATCGCATATAAAACTATGAAAACAAAGCCAGATTTGAGTTTTCTGAAATTATGGAATATTAGTTTTGGATTTTTTGGGGTACAAATTGCTTACGCGCTGCAAAGTGCTAATATCAGTCGTATATTTGCTACGCTTGGTGCTGATCCGCATAATTTAAGTTATTTCTGGATATTACCACCTTTGATGGGGATTCTTGTGCAGCCAGTAGTTGGCGTGATGAGCGACAAAACTTGGACACGTTTTGGTCGACGAATTCCCTATCTTTTTGTGGGTGCTTTAGTGGCGGTTTTAGTGATGGTATTGTTGCCCAATGCAGGTAGTTTTGGCTTGACTGTTGGTTCGGCTATGTTGTTTGGTTTGCTTTCGTTGATGTTGCTCGATACCAGTATTAATATGGCAATGCAGCCGTTTAAAATGTTAGTGGGCGATTTAGTTAACGAAAAACAGAAAGGGCTCGCTTATTCTATCCAAAGTTTTTTGTGTAATGCTGGTAGTTTGGTGGGTTATTTGTTCCCATTTATTTTTACATTTATCGGCGTGAGCAATATAGCGGCTGAAGGTGTAGTGCCCGATTCCGTGATTTATTCGTTTTACGTAGGAGCAGCTATTTTAATTCTTTGTGTACTGTATACGTCCCTCAAAGTAAAAGAAATGCCGCCTAAGGAATATGCTGAATTTCATGGCATTACAGAAAGTGAAGAACATACTAAAATGAATGTATTTCAACTTCTGTTACATGCGCCTAAAGTATTTTGGACTGTTGGACTGGTGCAGTTTTTTAGCTGGGCAGCTTTTATGTATATGTGGACTTATACGAATGGTGCTATTGCCGACACGTGTTGGGGAACAACCGATACGGTTTCGGCTGGTTATCAAGAAGCTGGAAATTGGGTTGGCGTGTTGTTTGCCGTACAAGCCGTTGGTTCTGTGCTTTGGGCGATGGTCATTCCTCTGTTCAAAAATCGCAAATTGGTGTATGCATTAAGTTTAGTGTTGGGTGGTGTTGGTTTTGTGTCGACTCTGTTTTTCCATAATCCTTATTGGTTGTTTGTTTCGTATCTGCTTATTGGTTGTGCTTGGGCTGCTATGTTGGCGGTACCTTTTACTATTTTAACCAATAATATTTCAGGGAAACACATGGGTGCTTATCTTGGTTTATTCAATGGTACGATTTGTTTGCCTCAAATTGTAGCTGCCTTAGTGGGAGGCAGCCTTTTATATTTAGTTGGCGGTCACCAAGTGTATATGTTGGCGTTAGCGGGTCTATTTTTGGTTATTGCCGCAGGTTGTACGTTGCTCATCAAAGAACATAAAAATGCATAGTTTTGATTGCGTATGAAAAAAATAATCGTTTGTTTGGTATTTAGTTTATCAGCTTTAGTTTCTTTTGCTAAAGCGCCTGTACTGGTTGACCGTGTAGAACCACTTTCGTGGTGGTCGGGCATGGCTAATACAGAGTTACAATTGATGCTACATGGGTCCAATGTGGCGCAATGTGACATTAGTTTTGCAGATGACGCAATTTCTATCTCACGTGTTGAAAAAACAGATAATCCTAACTTTTTGTTTGTGTATGTAAACACCGCTGGTGTGACCGCTGGGAAATATCAACTCATAATCAAAAATGGTTGTAAAAAACAAGTTGTTAATTACGAATTCAAACCGCGTCGTGAAGGTTCTGCCGACCGTGCAAGTTTTACATCGGCTGATGCTATTTACTTGCTGATGCCCGATCGTTTTGCAAACGGAAATCCTGCCAATGATAATGTGAAAGGTTATGTACAAACTGTCAATCGCAATGATTTAGGTGCACGTCATGGTGGCGACATTCAGGGAATTATTAATCATTTACCTCACATCGCCGAACTGGGCTGTACAGCTGTTTGGCCAACTCCTTTTTTTGATAATAACGATTCCAATTATTCTTATCATCATTACGCGTGTGGCGATTATTACAAAATTGATCCACGTCTGGGTACCGCTGACGATTATCGTAAATTATCTGATGAATGCCACAAAAATCAACTCAAATTATTGATTGATGTGGTGCCAAATCATTGCGGCGCAGCTCATTGGTGGAACAAAGATGTACCAGCAAAAGATTGGTTCAATCGCTGGGATTTGTACACAGGGTCCAATTACCGTATGACCGCTTGGACAGATCCGCACGCTTCCGAGTTTGATAGAACACGCTTGGCCAAAGGTTGGTTTGCGCCCAATATGCCCGATTTAAATCTGGAAAATCCGTTATTGTTCGATTATTTATCGCAAGTGTATATTTATTGGATTGAATTGGCGAACATTGATGGTATGCGTGTAGATACGTATCCTTATAACAATATTCGCACGGCAGCTCGGTTTATTCAACGTATTCGCGACGAATATAAACAGATGAATGTGGTGGGTGAGTGTTGGGTAAAAATTCCAGCCGAAATTGCCTATTATCAATCGGGTAACAATAATAAAGATGGATTTGATTCGCATTTGCAAAGTGTGATGGATTTTGTGCTGAAAGATGTGTTTGAAACCGCTTTTACAGAAAATGAATCGTGGGATAAAGGTATGATTCGTTTTTATAACCATTATGCCCAAGATTTTGTCTACGCTAATCCCAATTTAGTAATGAATTTCTTGGATAATCACGATATCAATCGTTATGCAACGGTTGCCAAAGGTGACATTTCTATTTACAAAATGGCTTTGGCAATGCTTTGTACAACACGTGGTTATCCTCAAATATATTATGGCACCGAAATTATGCTCGATGGTATTGCTGGGAATTATGAAGGTCATCGTTTCGATTTTCCTGGAGGTTGGGCTACTGATACGCGCAATGCATTTCAAGTTTCGCAGAGAACCGAAACAGAACAGGAAATATTTACTTATTTGAAAGCACTTTTGGATTTTCGTAAACAATCGCCAGCGTTGCAGACTGGTCGCATGAAACAATTTATTCCGTATGATGGTATTTATGTCTATTTTCGTTACGATGACCATAAAACCGTTATGGTGGTGGCCAATAATAACAAAGAAGACAAACAACTCGATTTAGCGCGTTTTGATGAAATGCAGATTCAAGGCAAAAAAGCCATTGAGGTAACAACTCGTGAATCTGTAGAATTGAATAAAACGATATTACTTCCAGCTAAAACAGTTTTAGTGTTAGACATTCAGTAAATTTATCATATCATTATCTATTATGAAAAAAATAGTTTTTAGTTCCGTTCTGATGTTGGTAGCTGTGGCGTGTTCCCAGCCAGCACTCGATTTACCAGCCGATTCAGGTAAAGTGGTTGGTCTTAATTCGTTGTTAACGCTTAGTGAAGGCGACAATCAGATTTACACGCAAGATTTTATTCCGCAATGTGAAGACATTGATTCCGTCACTTGTGATTTTGCTGATGTGCAGTGTGCTTTGTCCGCCGATAAACTGAAATTGGTGGTGACGGCTCCTAAGAATTTACCGCAATTTGTAGATATTCAGTTTTGGGTATCGGGAGTGCCTTATTCTGTGCCGGCACGCAAATCTGATAAGATTGATTATGTGTTTACTTATAACCCACAGGGAAAACCGTTGGGACGTGTACAGATTGCAGGACAAATGAACAATTGGGTTGCCTCTATGTCGCCCGATTTGCAACTGAATGCCGACAGTATATACGAAGTGACGTTGCATTTAAGCCCAGGCACTTATTTATACCAACTGCTTATTGATGGTGAACAAAATCACGATTCTACGAATCCTAATAAGGTGGACAATGGTTATGGTAAATTCAATTCCATTTTACAAGTTGATGGTTATGAGTCAGAATTTCCTGTGTTGCATACGAAGACATTTAGTCGTAAACAGATTGAACTTTCATTTACCAATGAAGTGACTAAAGTGTATGCTTATTGGCAAAACTACCGTTTACCTGCCGATTTTATCACATTAACAGATGAAGGCATTAGTGTTAAATTACCACGTGAAGCATCTGAATTAGAGCGTTCGTATATACGTGTGTGGGGTGTCAACCAATATGGCGTGAGCAACGATATTTTGGTGCCACTCGACCGTGGCGAAGTGTTACAAAATACGGCTAACATCACACGTCACGATAAATATGCCAATATTATTTATTTCATGTTGGTCGACCGCTTTAAAAATGGTAATCCCCAAAATGATCACCCTATGAATCGACCCGACGTAAATCCAAAAGCCGATTATCAAGGCGGTGATTTGGCGGGTCTGCAACAAGAAATTATGGATGGTTATTTTACTAAATTGGGAGTCAATACGTTATGGGTTTCACCATTGAACCAAAACCCCATGGAACCTTATGGTTATTCTGAAGTTGGTAAAACCAAATTCGCGGGTTACCACGGTTATTGGCCTATATCATCATCTAAAGTAGATTTTCGATTTGGCACGAATGAAGAATTAAAAGGGATGGTTGCCGAAGCACATGCGCATGGTATTAATGTGTTGCTTGATTATGTGGCCAATCATGTGCATCAAGATCATCCATTATATAAAAATCATCCAGAATATGCCACGCCACTTTATTTGCCTGATGGTCGTATGAATACGCAGTTGTGGGATGAACAACGCTTAACTACTTGGTTCGATACGTTTATGCCATCGCTTGATTTTGGCAATCCTAAAGTAGTGAGTATGATGGTAGATTCTGCTATGTTTTGGATGTCAGAATTTAATATCGACGGTTTCCGTCACGATGCTTGCAAGCATGTGAATGAAGAATATTGGCGTTTGTTGACTTATAAATTGAAAGAATATGACCCTCAAGGTAAGTTCTATCAAATTGGTGAATCGTACGGAAGTCCAGAATTAATGGCTAGTTACGTGAACAGCGGTATGCTCGATGGACAATTTGATTTTAATGTATTTGATGAAGCTACATCTGCTTTCAATGGCGTGAGTGGTGGCACCTTGACGCGTGTGAGCAATATTTTGCGCAGTAGTTTGAAAGTTTATGGAGCGCATAATTTGATGGGTTATATTAGTGGAAATCACGACAAACCTCGTTTTATGGCGATGGCTTCGGGCGATTTAAAAGTGGGCGAAGATTACAAAGCGGCTGCTTGGACACGCGAAATTGGTATTACAGATAGCACCGCCTATAAAAAGTTGGCTTTGTTTCATGCATTCAACTTGACTATTCCAGGCGTTCCGGTTATCTATTATGGCGATGAAATTGGCATGACAGGAGCGAACGATCCCGATTGTCGTCGTATGATGCGATTTACCAATTGGAATTCTCGCGAAGAACGTCTGTTTAATCAAGTGAGCGAACTTAATCATTTGCGACGCACCAATTTGGCTTTGATTTATGGTGATTTTATCAATTTGCAAGTCACTGATGCCACGTGGGTATATGCACGTAAATACTTTGATCAAGAGGCCATCGTGTTATTAAATAATTCGGCTTCAGCTAAATCTTTTTTGATTGATTGTAACGCGCACGGACTTTCGGCAAAAGCATTGACAGCCACATTTGGTAACAAATTTAAGAAAACAGACGACGGGAAAATTCAAATTAAACTGCCGCCTTACGGTTTTGAAATCCTAAAATAAGTAGGGAATATGGGCAAGACCCTATCAAAATTGTTTGTGAATAGTGCAAATAGTACGCTTTTGCAGTTTTTTCGTAACGCCTTGGTGGGATCTTTCGCTTTTGTGCTTGAGTTAGGTTTGATGTATCTACTGACGGAATGCGCACATGTTTATTATTTGTGGTCATCTGTCTTTTCCTCGTTATGTGCTGGTGGTATCAACTATCTATTATGTTCGTTTTGGGTATTTAATCAATCGAAAGTAAAAAATAAACCGTTGGAGTTTATTTTGTTTACCGCTATTGGTGCATTAGGTTTGTTACTTAATGTTTTTTTCTTGTGGATTCTTACCGATTGCATCGGGATTTACTACATGTTCTCCAAAGTGATTGCCATGATTTTAGTGTTCACGCTGATTTTCTTTATTCGTAAATATGTACTGTTTACCACTAAAAAAACATCTTTGTAATAACGGATTTTGTTATTCTAAATATAAATAGTCGTAGTGTATAATAGGTTTTTGACCTTTTTTACCAATCAAATTACGTGCTTTTTCGCTGTCTATTTGGGTTTTGCCCACACCTAAAAGCGTCTGCTTGTGTCCGATAATCTGTACAATATCATCTTTTTCAAAATCGCCTTCAATACGCTCTACGCCAATAGGTAATAAACTTACGGCATTCGCGCCGCAGAGCGCTTTTTCAGCATTTTCGTTGATGTAAATGGCGCCTTTGGCAAATCCTTCGGAGTGTGCAATCCATTTTTTTACACTCGACACGTTGCTATTCGATGGAATAAATCGGGTGTAAATAGTGGTGTGTGGCTGCGTGCATAATTTGATAAGTATATCTTCTTTTGTTCCATTAGCAATAATAACTTCAATACCTTCTTCTGCAATTTTGCGGGCAATGGTAGTTTTGGTCAACATACCACCTCTTCCGAAAGTTGACTTAGAGGCTTGTATGTAGGTATCGATGTAATCATCTTTTGAAATGGTAGGAATAACTTTGGAATCCTTGTCGCTAGGCGAGCCGTTATAAATGCCGTCGATATTACTCAAAATAATGAGTTTCTGTACATTCATCATCGAGGCAATCATGCCTGATAACTCGTCATTATCGGTAAACATGAGTTCTGAAACCGAAATTGTATCATTCTCATTCACTATCGGAATAACGTTGTTTTCGAGCATCACGCGCATGCAGTTACGTTGATTGAGGTAATGTCGACGTGTACCAAAATTTTCTTTGGTGGTGAGCACTTGCCCCACCGAAATGCCGTGTTCGCGAAACAGCTCGTAATAGCGATTGATAAGTTTGGCTTGTCCTACTGCTGAGAAGAGTTGGCGTTGCTCTACGCTATCTAGTTTTTTATTAAGGTTCAGTTCGCTGCGACCTGACGCCACGGCTCCTGACGAAATCACAACCAATTGAAAGCCTTGTTTGTGTAGAAAGGCTAGTTGGTCAACCAAGGCCGACATACGCGTAATATCTAAAGTGCCGTTGGCACGTGTTAATACATTGCTACCAATTTTTATAGCGATACGTTTTTGCTTCATAACTAATATAATAAACCTTCGTCTGCAAAACTATAGTAGGTTTTGCCTGCAATAATAATGTGATCAATCAATTGAATTTCCATTAATTGGCCAGCTTCCTTTATCGATTGTGTAATTTTACGATCGCCTTCGCTTGGGTTTTTATTGCCCGAAGGATGATTGTGGCAAATGACGATGGAAGAAGCCAATTGTTCTAACGCGTGGCGCATAATAAGCCGAATGTCTACCACTGTACCAGCTACGCCGCCTTTGCTAATGCACACACTTTGAATAATTTTATGATGACGATTTAAGAGTAAAATCCAAAACTCTTCGTGAGGTAAATCCGCCAAAATAGGTTCAAAATAGTGGTAAATATCTAAACTTTCGCGTATTTGTGTGCGTTCCAATGTTTGTGCCAACTTCCGACGTCGCCCGAGTTCTAAAGCGGCAATAAGCGTAATAGCTTTTGTTTGTCCAATGCCTTTGAATCCTTTTTGTAAATCGTTGATAGAGAGTTTCCCAAGCTCATCTAAGTTGTTCGATACGGAATTCAATATACGTCGCGATAATTCCACTACCGTTTCATTGCGAGTACCTGTGCGCAATAAAATGGCCAGTAATTCTGCATCACAGAGTGCATTTAATCCTTTCTTTAGTAATTTTTCGCGTGGCTTATCCTCTTCCGCCCACGCTTTTAGATTCATGCGTTGTTCCATAACCTGGTTCTGTTTGAACCGTAAAGATATAAAAAAAGGCTTTCCCATAATTGGAAAAGCCTTTTTATTTTTTGTGATAGCTAATTAAGCCAATTTATTCACGTGTAAAGCTAACTTAGATTTTAAGTTGCTAGCTTTATTTTTGTGGATAACACGACGTTTAGCTAATTTATCTAACATAGCAGACGCTTTTTTGAACAAATCTACAGCTTCTGTTTTCTCGGTAGTCGTGCGCAATTTGCGTACAGCATTACGAGTAGTACGAGCGTAGTATCTGTTATTTAAACGACGTTTTTCGATTTGTCGAATTCTTTTGATAGATGATTTGTGATTTGCCATTATAGAACAAATTTATACGTTAAAATTGGTAGCCCATAGCGGAATCGAACCGCTCTTTCCAGGATGAAAACCTGGCGTCCTAACCGATAGACGAATGGGCCATTTTGCAAATAAAGCGTGGCTTATTTTGCGAGTGCAAAGATAGAACGTTTTTTTGAATCGTGCAAATATTCTAATAAAATTTTCTAATATTTTTTTAAACGGCTGGTTATCAATAGATATTTTTTGAATGTAAGAATTTGAGTTTTGTTACTTTATCTATTTATCAGCGTTTATAATGGTTAAAAATGCATTTAGATGCGAGTTGAGCTCAATAATTTTTGACCAAATGTGCCTGAAATCGGTAAAATAAGCGTATTTTTGCAACAAAATTTCAATATTACAATGGATAAACAACAACTGTTAGATCGTCGTTACATGCGTATGGCGCGTATATGGGCAGAGAATTCTTATTGCAAACGCCGTCAGGTGGGTGCCTTGTTGGTTAAAGATCAAATGATTATTTCCGATGGATTCAACGGAACGCCGTCTGGATTTGAAAATAACTGTGAAGATGAAGATAATGTATCGAAACCGTACGTTCTTCATGCCGAAGCCAATGCTATTACCAAGGTGGCTCGTTCTAGCAATAGTAGCCAAGGCGCTACGTTGTATGTAACTGCTTCGCCATGTATTGAATGTGCTAAATTGATTATTCAAGCTGGCATCAAACGCGTGGTATATGGTGAAAATTATCGCATTATGGATGGTTTAAATTTACTTAAACGTGCTGGTATTGATGTGGTTTTTGTAGAAGAATAATGGTGGTTATTAATGAATTTATGAGATGAAAAAAACACTTATTCCTATTATTTTAGCCTGTGTGTTAGTCATAGGTATTCTTATTGGTAATTTCTTCGCTATGCGCCAAGGTGCTTATCTTTCAGGAATTGGTGGCATGAATAATGGCGCTTCGTCTGGCGATAAAATATCCGACTTGATTCAAATTATTGATAATGCTTACGTCGATTCGGTGCCAACTGATAGTATCGAAGAGTCGATTATCCCCATGATTTTAAAACAACTCGATCCTCATTCAGCGTATATTCCTGCGTCTGATTTAGAGGCGGTAAACGAAGAGTTGGGTGGCAGTTTTAGCGGAATTGGCGTGCAGTTCAATTTGCAGAACGACACGATTTATGTGGTAGATGTTATTTCGGGTGGTCCGTCGGAAAAAGCAGGATTGCGTGATGGTGACCGTATTGTGACAGTAAATGACACTTTATTTGTCGGCAAATCCATCAACAATGAAAAGGTGATGAAACGCTTGCGTGGTCCTAAAGGTTCGGTGGTGCAGCTCGGCATTGTACGACAAAACGCGCCTAAAATGCTCCGTTTCAAAATTACACGCGGCGATATTCCGGTACACAGTATTGATGTAAGTTATATGGTGACGCCAGAAATTGGTTATATTTCTGTCAATAAATTTGGCGCTAATACGTATAAGGAATTTTTGACAGCCATAGCTAAACTTCAAAAGGCGAATGCCAAGAAGTTAATCATCGATTTACGTGGTAATGCTGGTGGGTATATGGATGCTGCTGTGAATATGTTGAACGAATTTTTGAAAAAGGGCGATTTGATTGTCTATGTTAAAGGCAAAGCCTATCCCCGCAGCGACTCTTACGCCAATGGAAATGGTAGTTGTCAAAACATGAAAATAGCGGTTTTGATTGATGAGTTTTCGGGTTCGGCGAGTGAGATTTTTGCAGGTGCCATTCAAGATAATGATCGTGGAACTATTGTAGGGCGTCGTTCATTTGGTAAAGGCTTGGTGCAACAACAAGTGGATTTTTCTGATGGATCCGCAGTGCGTATCACAGTGGCTCGTTACTACACACCTTCGGGCAGATGTATTCAAAAACCGTATGAACGCGGTAATAGCAGCGACTATGAAAGCGATATCCTAAATCGTTATTTACACGGCGAGTTTTTCTCCAAAGATAGTATTCATCAAACTGATACGGTGGCGTATAAAACGGTCGGTGGACGCACCGTGTATGGCGGTGGTGGCATTATGCCCGATGTATTTGTACCTCGCGATACGATTGGATTTACACCGTATTTCAATGCGTTAGCTAATGGTGGTCATATCTATCAATATGCGTTGTTGTTTACCGAAAAAGAACGTGCCAAATTGAGCACTTATAAAGATTGGAAAACACTATCAGCTTATTTAGATACTCAAAATTTGCAGGCGTCATTCGATACGTATGCATCAGCCAAAGGGGTTAAAGGAAGTGCGCGCGACAAAGCGGTATCTAAAGATATTATCACACGTCAACTGAAATCCTATGTTTTACGCACGATGTTAGGTGATGCTGGATTTTTCCCTTATTTGAACAGCTACGATATGACGGTGAAAAAAGCGGTAGAAAAATTAAAATAACACTTAGCGTATAACTAAGTTCTTACTGGAAAAAGTTTAAAATTATGGTATTATCTTTTGGTTTGTTGATTGTTGGTTTTGTGGTGTTGATTTTAGGTGCCGATTGGTTAGTGAGTGGCGCGTCAGGTTTAGCCAAACGATTGAATGTCCCTGATTTGGTTATTGGTCTAACGGTGGTGGCATTTGGCACATCGGCTCCTGAATTGATGGTGAATTTAATGGCGGCGTTCAATAATAAGAGCGAAATAGCACTGACCAATATTTTGGGTAGTAATACCATCAATACATTTATTATTCTGGGTATCTCAGCACTGATTTATCCTATCAAATCACAAAAAAGCTCTCGCAAATACGAAATTCCTTGGAGTGTATTTGCTGGCCTTATCATTTTGGTTATGGGCACTGAGTGTTTCGGATTCTGCGGCGGCGAGGCTATTATTTCGCGTTTAGATGGTGTTGTTTTGTTGTTTATTTTTAGTTTGTTTATGTATTATACCTTGAAAATGGCTAAAAATAATACTGAGAATCAGGAAGAGGGTTTTTTACCGATGAAAATATGGAAAGCGGTGTTGTTGATTGCCGTTGGTTTGGTGGCTCTAGTTGTTGGAGGGAAAGTGATTGTGATAAATGCAGTTTCTATTGCTCAAGCGTTTGGCGTGAGTCAAGCGGTGATTGGTGTTACGGTTGTTGCTCTAGGAACATCGTTGCCAGAATTGGCCACTTCGGCTATTGCCGCTTTTAAGAAAAATCCCGATTTAGCCATTGGTAATGTGATTGGTTCCAATATTTTTAATGTGTTTTTTGTGTTGGGCATTAGTGCGGTTATTCGTCCATTACCAAGCTATTCCAACTTGTGGATTGATGCTTCATTGGCTGCTTTGGGCAGCTTACTTTTATTATTATTTGTTTCTACCAATCGTCATAAAGAACTGAAAAGATGGCAAGGTGCTTTCTTCTTGGTGTGTTATGGCGTTTATTTAGTTTGGTTATTAACGAGTCTTTAAATCCTGTAATTATATGACAACAGAAAGTCCTCGCAAATTTCGAGTAGGTATTTCTTTAAGTGGTGGTGGTGCTAAAGGAATTGCACATTTGGGTGTGCTCCAGGCTCTTGAAGAATGTGGTTTTAAACCTCAAGTGATAGCTGGTGTGAGTGCCGGTGCTATTATTGGTGCTTTGTATGCCGATGGAAAAACGCCACAAGAAATTTGTCAGTTTTTTAAAGATTCCAGTTTCTTTAAATTTGTCAAAATAGTGGTACCCAAAAAAGGTGTGATGTCCACCGAGCGGTTCTATAACTTGTTGGATGGTTTTTTAACCGCTAAAACGTTTGAGGAACTACAAATGCCACTGACCATAAATGCTACCGAATTGATTGAAGGTAAAAATGTCTATTTTAATTCAGGTCCATTAGTTGATAAAATAGTCGCCTCATCGAGTGTTCCTATTTTCTTGACACCGAAAGAGATGGAAGGGAAAGTATATGTGGATGGCGGTATTTTTTGCAATATGCCAGCCAAGGTGATTCGTCAAGAGTGCGATATTTTGTTTGGCGTACATGTTAATCCTATTGTGACAGAAGGTTCTATCGATGGTATGATGGATGTGATGGAACGTGTGTATCATTTGGCTATTCAGTCGAGTACAGTGAGTGAAAAACGCGCTTGCGACGTGGTGATTGAGCCCGTTGAAGCCCGTAATTATGGCATGTTTGATATTTCTAAAACACAAGAAATCTTTGATATTGGTTATCGAGCTGCTATGGTTAAACTGCATCAGCCCGATGTGCAAAAGAAGTTAGAACTAATAAAGGCTCAATGGTAATATAAAAGAGATTGTAAACCTGTTACAATCTCTTTTTTTTAATTGTAATGTACGCATCTTTATAACCAGTAAACATGGCTCTTAACGCAACCCATGATTTTGGCTTTATGTTGATAGCTATATTGTAAAGCGTATAATTTATTAGGAAATACATACCTCCGAGAATAACTTGTATTTTCCTTTTTATTGTTTTACTGTCCTTCCATAAGAACTTATACCAATAAATCGTTCTATTCCGTGCCATTGAATAATAGCGGTTAGCTTTTTCTTCTAGTGGATGTTTTGCTATATGACCACATCTTGCATCAAGGTGTTGATAGCGTACTTGAAGCGCATATGCCATTTTTAAACCTTTTGAAGATAATTTATAGAAAAAGACAGGTTCGTCATATGCGGTGTATTGATTCATAGTTCCCTCCTGTAGCCAAATTTCTTGTTCAAATTTTGCTGACTGAGCAATACTTGTTTTTATGAAAAAGCACTGAAAACAGGCTGTTTGACAATAATATAATTTGTCTACTTCACAGCTTTTAAGGTAAACTTTATGTCCTGCTGTTACGGTTAAGACATCTAAGAATTCGGATTTTTTATTGCTCTCAAAATATTGTCCTGTGATTGCACCGCGTAATTTTACTAAGCGTGATTTTCGAAAATCAAGTGTGGGTTGCCCATTTGAAATTCCTTCCATAGGTAAAACACAATCTAATTGATTTTTTGATAAATAGTTATGCAATCGTTCAATTAAGTCACTTTCAAATTTTAAATCATCATCAACCACTAAGATGTAATCACTTGTAGCTGCATTTATTCCGACGGCACGTTGTATACACATTCCTTTTTCGGAATAAATTATTTTTTCATAACCTAGGGTGTGTTGTAATTTGTAATTTTTGGGAATGACGACAATGATTTCCTCGGGCTGTATTGTTTGTTGCTCGATAGAATTTAGAAGTTGTTCATAACTATTACCTCCAGTCCCAATTGTTCTAATAACTACTGAATAAGTAAAACCGTGATTTTTCATAATTGATTGATAGTTTGTGCATTACTATCAATCTCTAAAATTGGGCGATAAAAAAGGTGCGAGCCTTTTCTATCGCGTTCACGGGGAGCCTAGGAGAAACCCTTATGCACTCATAGAAGTACTCACACCTACTGGTATGAGCGTTAACTTTAAAGAGTGCATAAGGAAACCCTTTTTAGGCTTTCCGTGAATTATTCCGATTTTTCAAAAAATCAGTTTCCTAGGCTTTTTTTTGAACGCGAATAATAGCTAATGCTGTTTAAGATATGTTGTTATTGTTCTACATTTTATTATAAATTTGAAATTTGGTTGTGTTTGTAAAGATACTATTATTTTATAAATTGACAAAAAAACCTCGAATTTTCATTCGAGGTTCGTGTGAAAACGTTCACTGTGTGATTCCGGAGCGATTCGAACGCTCGACCCACGCCTTAGAAGGGCGTTGCTCTATCCAGCTGAGCTACGGAACCAAATATTACGTTTTCTGAGGGTGCAAAATTACTGCTTTTTTGTCAGAAAAACAATTTTTTCCTCGCATTTCCAGAATAATTATACGTATATGGCTGTTTTTTTGTAAATTTGCCGATTAGTATAGGTACTTATTAATCAATTGTACGATGAAAGTATTAAAGTTTGGAGGTTCTTCTGTCGGCTCATTAACAGCTATTCGTCATGTCAAAACCATAGTGGAAGCGTGCGACACACCCGTTGTGGTGGTTGTGTCTGCTTTAGGTGGTGTTACCGATACGTTGTACGACATGGCTCGTACGGCGTCTAAAGGCGATATGGGTTATATGGAACAATTCACCGAAATGGAAGAGCGCCATGTACAGTTGGTTCGTGACTTAGGCATGAATGATACGCCAGCCTCTGTGGAAGTGGCTCATTTATTCGACGAATTACGGAATATTTTGCGAGGCGTCTGCCTTATTCAAGATATTTCGGAACGTATTATCGATTCCATTGTGAGTTATGGCGAACGTTTATCGTCGGTTATTGTAGCCCAACTGATAACGGGTGCTCAACATCTTGATGCACGGTTGTTTATTAAAACAAAACCACAAATTGGCGGTAAATGTGTAGTCGATTTTGAAACGACAAATCAACTGATTGATCGTTATTTTTCGCATAAAAAAGAGATTGTGGTATGCGGAGGCTTTATCTCGAGTGATGTCGCTACCAACCATGTAACTAATTTAGGACGTGGTGGCTCTGATTATACAGCGGCAATTTTGGCTGCGCAGTTGGACGCTTCTATCCTCGAAATTTGGACTGATGTAGATGGTTTTATGACTGCCGATCCACGCATTATTGATACGGCTTATGTGATTGAAAAACTCACGTTTGTGGAAGCTATGGAGTTGTGCAATTTTGGAGCAAAGGTTATCTATCCGCCAACTATATTTCCTGTTTACCATAAAAACATTCCAATCCGCATCAAAAATACCTGCCATCCAGAATCAGAAGGTACCTATATCTCGCATGAAAAGGTAGCTGAACGTGAACGCATGATTAAAGGTATTTCGTCCATTGATGATACGGCTTTAATTACCATACAAGGACTTGGTATGGTGGGCGTGATAGGTGTGAATTACCGTATTTTCCGTGCATTGGCAAAAAATGGTATCAGCGTGTTCATGGTATCGCAAGCCTCATCCGAAAATACAACATCGTTTGCAGTGTGTAATGCTGAGGCAGAACATGCGGTAGCGGTTCTGCAAACTGAATTTGCTGCCGAAATTGCTAATGGCGAGATTAATCGTATCAAAGCTGAAAAGGATTTAGCTACCGTGGCTATTGTAGGTGAAGGCATGAAACGGACAACTGGTATTGCGGGTAAACTGTTTGGTACGCTGGGGCGTAATGGTATTAACGTAATTGCGTGTGCGCAAGGTGCATCAGAAACCAACATTTCGTTTGTCACTGATAAAAAATCGTTACGTAAGGCATTAAATGTTATTCATGACTCGTTCTTCTTGTCCGAATACCAAGAGCTGAATGTGTTTATGGTGGGCGTGGGCGCTGTAGGAACGAGTTTGTTGGAGCAAATTCGTCAGCAACAACCGAAATTGATGACCGAAAAGGCGTTGAAAATTAATGTGGTTGGTGTGGCATCGTCCAAAAAAGCGTTGTTTCGCCGTGAAGGGTTGCCGCTTGGCAATATTCGAACTTTACTCGATATAGAAGGTGTTGATTCGTCGTCCACATTCCTGCGCGATCAAATTATTGGGCTCAATATGTTTAATTCTGTGTTCGTCGATTGTACGTCGAGTGCGGAAGTGGCATCTATTTATCAAGATTTAATCGAAGCCAATGTGTCTGTGGTAGCAGCAAATAAAATTGCGGCTTCAGGCAATTATGAGCATTATTTAGCGTTAAAAGAGAGTGCACGTAAGCATGGTATCAAATTTTTGTTTGAAACCAATGTGGGAGCTGGTTTGCCAGTGATGAATACCATCAATAATTTGATTAATTCTGGCGATAAAATTTTGAAAATGGAAGCCGTTCTTTCGGGAACGTTGAATTTTATTTTTAATACGATTAGTGCAGAAATTCCGTTGAGTAAAGCTATTTTGATGGCGAAAGAGGCAGGTTATACCGAATCCGATCCGCGTGTCGATTTAAGCGGCACTGATGTGATTCGTAAATTGGTGATTTTGACCCGTGAAGCTGGCTATCGTGTGACTCAGGAAGAGGTCAAAAAACAGTTGTTTTTGCCTGATTCTATTTTTCAAGGCACGTTGGAAGAGTTTTGGCAAACGATTAAACAGTTTGATGCGGAATTTGAACAAAAACGCCAACTATTGGACGCTAAACAGATGAAATTCAGATTTGTAGCAACCATGAAAGAGGGGCGTTGCGCAGTGGCTTTGCAAGAGGCCGATCCACATCATCCGTTTTACGACTTGGAAGGTAGCAACAACATTCTGATGTTGACTACTGAACGTTATCACGATTATCCGATGATTATAAAAGGCGCAGGAGCTGGTGCCGATGTAACTGCGGCAGGCGTTTTTGCCGATATAATAAGTATTGCAAATATTCGATAATAATATAAAAATGAAACAAGTAAAGTTGGTGTTTGCCTTTGTGGCATTGCTGTTTTTGGTAGCATGTGAGAGTAGCTCGAACTATTCAAAACAGTTGGAACAAGAACAAATTAAAATGGATGATTATTTGGCTCGTAATGGGAAAACAGTGATTTCCGATTATCCAGCCGACTCTGTATTTATCATTGGTCAGTGGTACCGATTCAGCGATGAAGGCATTTATATCTGCATCGATTCGTTGGGAACTGGCAAAGAGGTAGTCGATGGCGACGAATTGGCTGTGCGCTACATTCAAAGTACATTGGATGAAAATCCAGTCGTGGTCAGCTATTGGACTACGCAGGATCGACCTTATCCCACTCAAATTATCAAAGGATCAACGACTAATAGTTGTGAAGGTTGGGACGATGCGTTTGGTATGATGCGCCGTTCGGGAACAATCGCTCAAGTTATTGTGCCATCAAAATTAGGCTTTTCCGATGCTGCTAATAGTGTTATTCCTTATCATTTTAAACTATCGATGAAAGTGGTGCCTAAATAAGCACCTGTCCGAAGAATTTTTTATAGATACATTATTATTCATTGCTATATGACATTAATTAAAAGTATTTCAGGTATTCGTGGCACCATTGGTGGTGCTGTAGGCGATGGTTTGTCGCCTATTGATATTGTAAAGTTTACTACCGCATACGCCACTTGGTTAAAAACATATTCCAATAAATCGCATTGCAAAGTCGTGGTTGGTCGTGATGCTCGTATTTCGGGCGAAATGGTCAATCACGTTGTCATTGGAACATTACTCGGCTCTGGTTGCGATGTGGTGAATATTGGCTTGGCTTCCACGCCTACTACCGAATTGGCGGTGACTATGGAAGGTGCCGATGGCGGTATTATTTTGACCGCTAGCCACAATCCCAAACAATGGAACGCGCTTAAATTATTGAACGAAAAAGGCGAATTTTTGGACAAAGCTGAAGGTGAAGCTCTGTTAGAAATTGCTGATAAAGGCGATTTTGATTATGTGGCAGTGGATGAAATTGGCACGTTAACTGAGAAAACTGATTATACACAAAAACACATCGACCATGTGCTGCAATTGGCGTTAGTTGATGTGGACGCTATTCGTAAAGCTAATTTTAAAGTGGCAGTCGATTGTGTGAACTCGGTTGGTGGCATTGCTATTCCAGCGTTGTTAGAAGCGTTGGGTGTACAACACATTGAAAAATTATATTGTGAACCAAACGGCCATTTTCCACACAATCCAGAACCATTGCCAGAACATTTAGGCGATATTTCTAATTTAATCAAATCGCAAAAAGCGGATGTTGGTTTTGTGGTTGATCCTGATGTCGATCGTTTAGCCATTATTTGTGAAGATGGCTCCATGTTTGGCGAAGAATATACGTTGGTTTCGGTGGCCGATTATGTGTTGCAACATACGCCAGGTAACACGGTTTCCAATTTGAGTTCAACCCGTGCGTTGCACGATGTAACCGTGGCGCGTGGCGGCTCGTACAGTGCCGCAGCCGTGGGCGAAGTAAATGTGGTTACTAAAATGAAAGAAACCAACGCCGTGATTGGTGGCGAAGGTAATGGTGGCGTGATTTATCCTGCCTCGCATTACGGACGTGATGCTTTGGTGGGTATTGCTTTATTCTTGACAAATTTGGCAAAAACTGGTCAGAAAGTATCGGCATTGCGCGCTTCGTATCCTAACTATTTTATCTCAAAAAATAAAATTCAATTGACTCCTGCCATCGATGTAGATGGTGTCTTAACGGTCATAAAAGGTTGTTATAAACAATTCAAAATTAATGATATCGACGGTGTGAAAATCGATTTTCCACAAGGATGGGTTCATTTGCGTAAATCGAACACCGAACCGATTATTCGTATTTACAGTGAAGCGCCAACGATGGAACAAGCTGATAAATTTGCCCAAGCGGTAATCGATGAAATCAAACGCATTGCTAATCTTTGATAATTATGGAAGAATTGACTTTAATCACGCCTTCGGTCCTATTTTCGGCGGTGTCGCTTATTTTATTGGCGTACACTAACCGATTTTTGGCCTACGCGCAGTTGGTGCGTACACTCAAAGACCGTTACGAACAGGATCGTTCGGCAGTAACACAAGCTCAAATTGAAAACCTCCGTAAACGTCTTAATCTTTCTCGCTTGATGCAAGTATTTGGTACGGTGAGTCTGTTTTTATGTGTGGTAACTATGTTTGTTATTTACATTGGATTATCACTTACTGCTGTGTGGATTTTTGGCTTGGCGTTGTTAGCGTTGATTGTGTCGTTAGGACTTTCTATTTGGGAAATTATCATTTCGTCGCGTGCTTTGGAACTCTATTTGGGTAACATGAAACAGTAATTTTGTATGGCAAAAACAGCTTTATTTCCTGGCAGTTTCGACCCTT
The DNA here is from genome assembly GCA_964570565.1 of uncultured Paludibacteraceae bacterium. Taxonomy (GTDB): domain Bacteria; phylum Bacteroidota; class Bacteroidia; order Bacteroidales; family Paludibacteraceae; genus W0P28-013. The sequence continues at coordinate 262,910 of CAZMYT010000003.1, read as the reverse complement.
TTACCAAAGGACACCAAAACATTGTTGAGCGTGCGTTGCCGCTGTTCGATCGGTTGGTGATTGGCATTGGACGTAATACCACCAAGCAGACACTTTACACACCTGAAGAACGTCAACAGCAAATAGCGGCGTTGTTTGCCAACGAACCGCGCATTGAGGTATGTATTTACGATGTGTTAACGGTTGATTTTGCGAAGTCTGTTGGTGCACAGTATGTGTTGCGTGGCGTGCGCACTATGGCCGATTTTGAATATGAACGCACCATAGCCGACGTAAATAAACGGTTGGCAGGACTCGAAACCGTGTTGCTTTTTGCTGATGCTGATACGGCTTCTATCTCTTCGTCGTTGGTACGCGAACTCAAAGCGTTTGGCAAAGATGTAACCGATTTTTTACCGTAAAAGTAGATAATTTACATTCTAAATAATAAAAGGCGACTCCCAATTGGAAGTCGCCTTTTATTATGTTATAAACTTAGTTTTATTTGCCTTTCATCACATCGAAACCTTGTCCGTATACGCCAATAGCAGATGATTGGGAAACAAACGCGTTTGGATCAATATCTTTTACGAGTTTGAATATTTTGGCCGATTCGTTTTTGCGTGCTAACACGGTAATTACTTTTACAGGAGCTTGCGAGTACCAACCTGTGCCATCGAGAATGGTCACACCGCGATGCACTTCGGTATTGATGGCATCGGCAATTTTAGCATATTCGTGCGAAAAAATAAAGAATTGTACCGATTGACGTACACCATTCACCACCAAATCGACTGTGAGTGTAGTGACTGCCATGGCTGTTAAACCATACACAATTTTTTCAATATTTCCGTTTGGCAATAACCACGATGAGCTGATAATCAATACGTCGCAATAGAGGAGCGCACGTCCCAATGTGATATTACGATATTTATTGACTACTTTAGCCACAATGTCGGTTCCGCCAGAACTGCCATTGTTTAAAAACACAATACCCATGCCCGTTCCTGCCAATAAACCACCTAGTACGCACGCCATAAATGGTTCTTGTTCTGAAACGAATGTTCCAATTTTGGCGGCAGGAATAAATGCCAAAAAGGCGGTCAATACCAAAACGCCGTAAATGGTGCGCAAACTAAATGCCCAGCCCAATGCGCGCACGGACAAAATAAGTAGTACAGCATTGATGATGAAATAAGTGGCTGATATAGGAAATCCTGTACCATATTGAATAATAGATCCAATACCAGTGACTCCACCGCCCGTAATTTCGTGTGGTATCAAAAAACCTTTCCACGAAGAGGCATACATAAGTAACCCAAGGGCAATCATGAGATATTCTCGGATGGCACTCCACACTGATTTATTGAGCGTTGTCATAGCGTTAATGTATTAAATTAAAGAACAATATTTACAATTTTACCAGAAACTACAATCACTTTTTTAGGCTGTTTTCCTTCGAGGAATTTAATGGTTTGTTCGTTGGTTAAAGCGGTTTTTTCTACCTCTTCTTTGTTCATATCGGCAGGCAGTTCTAGTATGAAACGTACTTTACCATTGAACGAAATAGGGTATTTAACACTTGTTTCTACCAAATAGGCTTCGTTGCAAAGTGGGAACGTGGCATCGCAAATGGAGTTGGTGTGACCTAATGTGTGCCACAACTCTTCGGTAATATGCGGTGCAAACGGAGCCAAGAGAATCAATAAAGGTTCCAGCACGTCGCGTTTGGTGCATTTGAGTGTAGCTAGTTCGTTCACGCAAATCATAAAGGCAGAAACCGATGTGTTGAACGAGAAATTCTCGATATCGTAAGCGATTTTCTTAATTGTTTTATGCAACGTTTTGAGCTCTTCGGCTGTTGGTGTTTCGTCGGTAACGAGCAAAGTGTCTTCTTTATAGAAAAGGCTCCATAGTTTTTTCAAGAAACGATGTACGCCATCGATACCGTTGGTATCCCAAGGTTTCGATTGTTCCAATGGACCCAGGAACATTTCGTACAGACGCAGCGTGTCGGCACCATATTTTTCTACAATGTCGTCGGGATTGACCACGTTGAACATCGATTTTGACATCTTTTCGACTGCCCAACCGCACACATATTTACCGTCTTCGAGTATGAATTCGGCATTTTTGTATTCGGGCATCCAATTCTTGAATTTTTCCAAATCCAACACATCATTGCTCACGATATTGACATCGACGTGAATTTCTTGTGTTTGGTAATCGTTTTTCAGATTGTACGATACGTATTTATTGGTGCCCACAATGCGGTATACAAAATTGCTTCGCCCTTGAATCATGCCTTGATTAATCAATTTTTGGAATGGCTCGTCTTTCACAATGACGCCTAAATCGAATAAGAATTTGTTCCAAAAGCGACTATAAATCAGGTGACCCGTGGCGTGTTCGGTGCCACCAATGTATAAATCGACATTTTGCCAATAACTGTTAGCGAGTTTCCCAACCAAGGCTTCGGTATTGTGCGGATCCATGTAGCGCAAGTAGTACGCCGATGAACCAGCAAAACCAGGCATGGTGTTAAGTTCCAACGGATAACCATCGTCGGTTTTCCAATTCTGTGCACGTCCGAGTGGCGGTTCGCCGCTTTCGGTTGGCAGATATTTGTCAATTTCGGGCAATTCGAGTGGTAATTTGCTTTCGTCTAGCACATAAGGCATTCCTTCTTTGTAGTACACAGGAAATGGTTCGCCCCAATAGCGTTGGCGACTGAATATAGCATCGCGCAAACGGTAATTCACTTTTACTTGTCCCAGTTTATGTTCTGCGATGTAGGTTTTCATGGCAGCGATGGCCTCTTTTACGGTTTTCCCGTTGAGGAAACCTGAGTTTGTCATCACACCTTCTTTGGCATCGTAGCTATCTTCGCTTACGTCGCATCCTTCAATCAGAGGAATGATAGGCAAATTGAAATGTTTGGCAAAAGCATAGTCGCGACTGTCGTGTGCAGGAACCGCCATAATGGCTCCTGTGCCATAACCTGCTAATACGTAATCCGAAATATAGATAGGAATCTGATTGTTTGTTAATGGATTGATAGCATAAGCACCAGAGAATACGCCAGTCACTTTGCGGTCGGCTATGCGCTCGCGTTCGGTACGGCGTTTTACGCTGTCGAGATAAGCCTCTACTTCTGCTTTTTGTTCTGGTGTTACAAGTTGTGCTACATAATCACTTTCGGGTGCCAACACCATAAATGTAACACCGAAAACAGTGTCGGCTCTGGTGGTAAATATTTCAATTTTGGCATCGCTATTAGCTAAACCGAAAAATAGTTGCGCGCCTTCCGAACGTCCAATCCAATTTTTCTGAGTTTCTTTGAGCGATTCTGTCCAGTCGAGTTTGTCAAGTCCGTCCAACAAGCGTTGTGCGTAAGCGGATACACGTAAACTCCATTGGCGCATGATGCGTTGTTCTACGGGGTGTCCACCACGCACCGAAAGTCCTTCGCTGACTTCATCGTTAGCTAATACGGTTCCTAAAGCAGGGCACCAGTTCACTTTTAAGTCGGCTAAGTAAGCAATGCGGTAAGTCATGAGCACTTCTTGTTGCTTTTTCTCATCCCAACTATTCCACTCGTTAGCGGTGAAAATAGGTGTTTCTGATTGAGCAGCACGTATATTGGCATTACCTTCTTTGGCAAAGAGTGCTACTAATTCTGATATGGGTTGTGCGGCATTGGTGCGTTGGCAGTACCAGTGGTTAAACATTTGAATGAAAGCCCACTGTGTCCATTTGTAGTAATTGGGTTCACAGGTGCGTATTTCGCGACTCCAATCGTAGCAAAAACCTATTTTGTCCATCTGTTCGCGGTAGCGAGCGATGTTCTTTTTAGTGGTTACTTCAGGATGTTGACCAGTTTGTATGGCGTATTGTTCGGCAGGTAATCCGTAAGCGTCATAGCCCATGGGATGGAGCACGTTAAAACCTTTCAAACGTTTGTAGCGGCTGTAAATATCAGAAGCGATATAGCCAAGTGGATGTCCCACGTGTAATCCAGCCCCCGAAGGATAAGGAAACATGTCTAATACGTAGTATTTCGGACGAGTTTGATCGACTTCAACTTTGTAAGTGGCATTTTCAATCCAATAGTGCTGCCATTTTTGCTCGATTTCTTTGAAATTATATTCCATAATACGTCATTTTTCAAATTATGGTATCATAATCTGAGTATCTGTTTTTGAGTGAATTAGACTGATTTTTGGTGCGTAAAAACGTGTTATAAGATGATTTTAGACTCGAATTTACTCACATGTGCAAAAGTACAAAAAAAATCCTCTGTTGGCAATAGTAAAAAACGCTGTTTGAAAGTGTTATTTCAAACAGCGTTTTTTACTATAATAGCATTTATTATCTAACTATTTCTGGTTACAAGTCAACACGTTGGCATTATCAGTAGGAACAACATTGGTACAGTCGTCGACTGCGGTAATGGTGAGGTGACCGCCGTTGAGCGTAATCGTTCCGTCTACGTTGATGCCGTCCGATTTAGTTCCAGCTGCGTTTATGGTCACTGAACCATTGTTCATGGTAACGTTGTTGGTGGTATTGATTCCGTGTGCTTTTTCACCATTCGTATTGATGACAATGGTTCCACCGTTTATGGTAATGTAGGGTGTGATGCTATCGGTTGTAACCGTGGTGAGTGGATCGAACGAAGCGGTAATTCCTTTGTCTACCGAATTGATGGTGATACTTCCTTGGTTTATTTCGATATAGCCTTTATCTACATCGATAGCATCGCCTCCTGTACCTGTGGTGGTTAGCGTAAGTGTGCCGCCATCGCAAATAAAATAATCTTTTGTGTGAAGTGCATCCGACATGGATTTGGTAACGGTGATATTACCGCTGCGAACACGTACGTAATCGTCGCTGCAAATAGCGTGTTTGTAATTTCCTTCGAGTGTTAAACTGCCATTGCCACTAAAAATAAGTTGACCTTCGCTAAATAAGCAAGCTTTTTCGTCTTCTGTAGTTGATATTGGATAGGTGGATCCATCTGTGAGTGCATTCGTTGTGCTATCTTGTAAGACTAAAAATACACGTTTACTGGATTGAATGTTGATGGCAGAACCGCTTGTATTGGCTATGTTTACGCCGTTTAAAAGCAGTTTAAACTTGTAGGAACTGTATATTTTTAAACCGCCATTGGTAGTGTTTCCTGTGGTGTTTATGGCAAGTCCTTCTATGGTGGAGTTCACTGTTACATGCGCACCATTTATCACAACATTGACACCTGTTGAGGCGGAATTTGTAACGGTGGCCGTTTCTCCATTAAATGTGATGGCAACGGTTTCTTTTATCGTGTAAGATTCTACGGAGTCGTTGTCGGTTGAGGTGTTTGGGTTGTTTGGCGTTCCTGTTTTTTCGCAAGCGGTCAACGCAATTAGCCCCAAAATTAAGCAGCTTAGTAAGGTTTTTTGTTTCATGTTGTATAAAGATTTAACAACGCAAAGATATAAAAAGTACTTGGTGAAATCCTAATTATCAATCGAAAACAGCAGGTAACCTATTAAAATGTTTTGTTTTAACTCCCTAAAGTGCCAAAAAAAATAGTACTTTTGCACTTCTAGTATATCTCTTTTTGAGAGGCTGTTATTACCTTTACTTGTAACTGATTATGAATTCCAACAATACATTATTAAAACGTGCCGATTTTGAAATTATGGCACCTGTTGGCTCTTGGGAAAGCCTTGCTGCGGCGATTCAGGCTGGAGCCGATTCCATTTATTTTGGCATTGAAAATTTAAACATGCGTAGTCGCTCGTCGAGTAATTTTACGACGGACGATTTGCGTACCATTGTTCAGCAATGTAACGAACACGGTGTAAAATCGTATTTGACTATCAATACGATTATTTATGACAATGATTTAGCATTAATGCGCACCATTGTCGACAAAGCTAAAGAGGCGGGCGTTTCAGCTATTATTGCGGCCGATGTGGCGGTGATGATGTATGCGTATAGTCGTGGTGTAGAAGTGCATTTGTCTACGCAGCTTAATATTTCGAATCGTGAGGCACTCAAATTTTATGCGCAATTTGCCGATGTGGTGGTTTTAGCGCGTGAGCTCAACATGGATCAAGTGGCTGAAATCCATAAAACGATTATTGAAGAGCAGTTGTTAGGTCGAAATGGATCGTTGGTCCGTATCGAAATGTTTTGTCATGGTGCTTTATGTATGGCGGTTTCGGGCAAATGTTATTTGAGTTTACACGAAATGAATGCATCGGCCAATCGCGGTTCATGTATGCAAGTGTGTCGCCGTGGTTATACCGTGCACGACAAAGACTCTAATATCGAACTCGACATTGATAATGAATATATCATGTCGCCAAAAGATTTGAAGACTATTCATTTCCTCAATAAAATGATTGATTCTGGCGTGCGAGTATTCAAAATTGAAGGACGCGCTCGTGGTCCTGAATATGTAAAAACGGTGGTGACTTGTTATCGCGAAGCCATTGAAAGTTACCTCGACAATTCATTTACCGACGATAAAATTGACGGTTGGGATGAGCGTTTGTCGCGTGTTTTCAATCGTGGTTTTTGGAATGGTTATTATTTGGGACAGCGATTGGGTGAATGGAGTCATAATTATGGTTCGGAAGCTACACGCCGCAAAATGTACGTTGGTAAATGTACTAACTATTTTAGTAAAATCGGGGTAGCTGAATTTTTGCTGGAATCGCAAGAGTTGGCGGTGGGTGATGAAATTTTGATTACCGGTGCTACTACTGGTGCCTACGAAGATGTGGTTCAAGCTATTCATGTTGAGTTACAACCTGTGGAACGTGTTGGAAAAGGAACGTTATTTTCCATTAAAACGAATGAGCCTATTCGTCGTAACGACAAATTATATAAAATGGTAGTGGTGCAACCTAAATAACTACGGCAAAACGCTGTTAATGTTTAGTCAGCTTGATGTGAGTGGTGCAGAAAAAGAGTGAATGATATGAAATTTAAACCTTTTTTGCAATTAATTTGGTAATTCACGGAATAACGTATACATTTGCCTACTTGAAACTTATTTATACCACTATACGTAGTGTTAGCCGACAGAATAAAAATTTATTAAAAATTAATATGTTGATTTTTAATTAGTTGTAAAATTTATTTTGAGAAACACATATTCTAGCACGGTATTTGTAAATGTTAAACAGAAACAATAAAACTATTTTTTAATTTTAAAATCTTTTCATTATGAAAAAAGTATTCCTATTTGTTGCTATCGCTTTATTATCGGTTGGTTGCGCATCAAAAAAAGAAGCCAAACAACAAGAAGCTTACAAAGGTGATGTGTCTGTAACTGTTCCTTGCTCTGGCAAAGATTATCAAAGTAACAGCAAAACATTCCGTGCGTTAGGTATGGGTTTCAGCACCGACATGCAAATTGCTCGCTCTAAAGCATTACAAAATGCACGTGCTGAATTGGCTACTCAAATTAACGCCACTATCAAACGTGTAGTTGATAATTATGCATCATCTTATCAAATGGGTGAAGAAGAAGAAGCAAAAAGCAAATTCCAAGATTTATCTCGTACCGTAGTTAATCGTGAATTAGGCGGAACCATTGTCATCTGTGACGAAACTACTCGTACTCCAGAAGGTAAATTCCGTTGCTACATCGTAGTTGAACTAGGTGGTCCAGAAGTAGCTGAAAAAGTAGCTAATGCTGTGAAAGCTGACGATAAATTGCGTATCGATTACGAATACGAAAAATTCAAACAAACATTTGACGAAGAAATGAACAAATTGAAATAAGTTCATCTTGTTATTTTAAAAAAGTGCCAAAAGCGTGTCAACGTGTTTGGCACTTTTTTGTTTTTTGGGTTCAAAGATATGTACTATCTTTGTTCTAAATTTAAGGTTTATTTGAAACTATGAAATACAAAAACATGATTGGCCTCTTGGTGGTTCTTGCCATGGTGGCTTGTGTGCGTGAAAAAGATGTTCTGACACGGAATCTACAAATCTGTTATAGCGTTTGTCCTTATCGAGAAGGGTTACTTATTTCCAATTGGGGCACCGATTCTATCAACCCTTTAAATCAGGAAGGGAAAGGCTATATCGCGTTTCACAAAGAAGGCGTTACGTCTATTCTCATTCCTGCCGATGGCACGCTTTCAGCTCCTAAAGGCATGGCTGTCAAGGACGATTATTTATTTGTGGCCGATGTCAATAAAGTGGTTGTATATAATTTAAATGAAACGTCTGGCCAACCACAAGTGATTCCATTTCCCGAAGGAAATGATTTCGTGAGTGATGTGGTCATTGTTGGTAATGTATTACTCGCATCGGTTACTAATACGAGTAGTATTTATGCTTTAGATATTAGTAATCTAGCTCATATTGATGTTGGGTCGTTGGCTGTTTATGCCGTGGTGCCAGGTGCTACCAGTTTATGTGTGTCCGATTATCATCTGTTTATAGGTTCTTCTACGACGTATGGCGAGCCCACTGAATTCAATGTTATTTACATGATTGATGATTTAAGTAATCCGGTGGCACAGCCTATAACGCATAGAATTGGACAATATCAAGATTTGGCATTAACGTCCGATGGCGAATCGCTCTATTTTATTGATAAAAATAGCGACAAACTTGGTCGGTTAGAATTTGCTACAGGTGTTGTCGATTTTATGGCTGTACCTATGAAATGGCAGAACCCGTCTTCACTTGTTTGGTGGCACGATCAATTTGTGATTGCCGACAAGTCGATGAGTACTATTTGGCTCTCGAAGTTCTAATAGCTAATTCTTGATAGAGTTGGGCGAAATGTCAAATAAATGAGTATCTTTGTGAGAGTTTTATATCAGTTCCTCATCTTTAAATCCTTAGCGTTTAAACAAATCGTATGTTAGTTAAAACTTTTGGAGCGGCAGTTCAAGGCATCAAAGCTACTTTGGTAACCATAGAGGTGAATATCTCGGCTGGCATCAAATTCTTTTTGGTGGGTTTGCCCGACAATGCTGTGAAGGAAAGCCACGAACGTATAATGTCTGCTTTACAGTACAATAAAATACCCGTTCCGCGCAAGCAAGTGGTTATAAATATGGCACCAGCCGATATTCGTAAGGAAGGTTCGGCATACGATTTACCCCTTGCTATTGGTATGTTGGCCGCCAGCGAAGTGATAGATGCTGCTGATATAGAACAATATGTTATCATGGGCGAATTGTCGCTTGATGGAACCTTGAAACCCGTGAAAGGTGTTTTGCCGATTGCTATTTTAGCGCGTGAATTAGGCTTTAAAGGTTTTATTTTACCTAAAGAAAACAGTAAAGAAGCAGCGGTAGTCAATGATTTGGATGTGTTTGGCGTTGAAAATATTACGGATGTAGTTGACTTTTTCAATCATAAGAAAACATTAGAACGCACTGAGGTGAATACGCGCGAAGAATTTTTTGCTCGTGTCAATGCGTTTGATATTGATTTTGCGGATGTAAAAGGTCAAGAAAATGTAAAACGAGCCATTGAAGTAGCTGCTGCAGGTGGACATAATATCATTATGGTTGGTCCTCCGGGAGCTGGCAAATCGATGATGGCAAAACGTATTCCAACCATATTACCTCCACTCACATTGCACGAGGCACTTGAAACGACCAAGATTCACTCGGTGGCAGGAAAAATTGATCGCGATACCGCATTGATGGCACAACGCCCATTTCGGAGTCCGCATCATACCATTTCTGATGTGGCTTTAGTGGGTGGCGGAGCTTTTCCACAACCTGGAGAAATATCGTTAGCTCATAATGGTGTTTTGTTTTTGGACGAATTACCTGAATTTAAACGTACGGTATTGGAAGTTATGCGTCAACCGCTTGAAGATCGTAAAATAGCCATTTCGCGCGCAAAATTTGCGGTAGAATATCCAGCGAGTTTCATGTTAGTGGCCTCTATGAATCCTTGTCCGTGTGGTTACTATAATCATCCCGATCGCGAATGTGTTTGTTCGCCAGGTATGGTTCAAAAATATTTAAGTCGCATTTCTGGGCCTTTGTTGGATCGCATTGATATGCACATTGAAATTATTCCTGTTCCGTTTGATAAGTTATCAGAAGCTGCTCCAGCAGAACCTAGTGCGCAGATTCGCGAGCGTGTGATGAAAGCTCGTCATATGCAAGAGGCTCGTTTTAAAGATGCTGAAGGTGTGTATTGTAATGCGCAAATGTCGTCCAAATTATTGCGTAAATATGCTGTGATTGATTCTGCAGGCCAAGAATTACTGAAGGCGGCTATGTTGCGTATGAATCTATCGGCGCGTGCTTACGACCGTATTTTAAAAGTATCACGCACGATAGCGGATTTAGACGAAAGTGAATCGATACAGATACAGCATTTGGCAGAAGCCATTAATTACCGTAACCTTGATAGAGAAGGTTGGGCAGGTTAACCTAAATATATTAAAATAGATTATTATGAAAGATTTAGGCGATTATATTTATTTGATTTTTATTGCTATAGCAGTTGTTTCTAGCTTTTTTGGCAAGAAAAAAAAGAAGGAAACGGAGCCCAATGAACATCCCGCGCCAGCAACCAATTGGCAGGAAATTATTAAACAAATGGCTGAGGGTAAAGAGTTAGTTGATACTCCAGAACCAGCTCCTGTGAAAGTGGCTCCTGTGGTAGCAAAAGCTGTCTCTGTATCGCCCACGCAAGAGCCTATGGTTTCGGTTGTGTCAGCAGCTGAAGGTGCACGCTCGGTAGTAAATCGAACGGCAGTGGTAAACGATCAGGAGGTGTCACAATCGTCTCTTTTAGTGGAGCTTGACGATCAAGAAGATGCTGCTAAGGCTATTATATATTCCGAAATTTTAACTCGAAAATATTAAATTACAAAATTTGTAATATCAAAAAAAAAGAGTATCTTTGCATAGTGTTTATGACACGTCGGAAGGGTTCCAACTCTATGTTGGAATTCTTTTTGTTTTATCATTAATAATTAAATCCTCATTTTTTATGGCTGCAGTTTACATGACCGAAGATGGTTACAAAAAATTGTTAGAGCAAATCGAGCATATGGAAACCGTGGAACGTCCACTTATTTCACATCAAATAGCAGAAGCACGCGATAAAGGCGATTTGTCTGAAAATGCTGAATACGATGCGGCAAAAGAGGCTCAAGGGATGTTGGAAATGAAAATTTCGCAACTCAAAGAACGATTGGCTAATGCTCGCCTTATTGATGAAAGTAAATTGAATACCGATAGTGTTCAAATTATGACCAAAGTACGTGTACGCAATCAGGCTAATGGACAAGAAATGGAGTATATGATTGTTGCTGAAAGCGAAGCGAATATTCGTGAGGGCAAATTAGCGATTACGACACCTATTGCTAAAGGATTACTTGGTAAGAAAATTGGTGAAATCGCAGAGTTACAAGTACCTTCTGGTCTTATTAAATTAGAAGTTTTAGCTATCTCATTATAAGTCTATGGCTACCATTTTTACACGTATTATCAATGGCGAAATACCTTGTTACAAAGTAGCGGAGGATGAACGTTATTTTGCCTTTTTGGATATTAATCCTATGACTAAAGGTCATACGTTGGTTATTCCTAAATGTGAGGAAGATTATATTTTTAATCTTGATGATGAGACGTATGCAGGTTTAATGTTGTTTGCAAAAAAAGTGGCTGTGGCGATTGGTGCTACAATCCCTTGTAAACGTGTTGGTGTGGCAGTAATGGGCATGGAAGTGCCTCATACTCATGTGCATCTGATTCCTATTACCAAAGAATCAGATATGATTATTTCTAATCCGAAATTAACATTATCGGCTCAGGAAATGATTCAAATAGCGTCGGCTATTGCTTCTAAATTGTAGATTAAAGGGGTAAAAGCAATTTTTTAAGAAAAGTCTTTGTGGTTTTCGTGAAAAATGCTTACCTTTGCACTCCTAAAAATAGGAATAGATGGCGGGATAGCTCAGTTGGTTAGAGCGTCGGATTCATAACCCGGAGGTCACGAGTTCAACTCTCGTTCCCGCTACTAGAAATAAGAGTCAGTTTACTGGCTCTTATTTTTTTATATACCAAAGCGGTAATAAAAAAACAGTCTTTAATTTAAAGACTGTTTTTGTTTGAGAAATAGGCATCTTTTAAAACGATGGCTTATTTTTTTGAATCATTAATGAGATATTCTGCAATTTGAACAGCATTTAAAGCGGCGCCTTTTTTGATTTGGTCGCTTACACACCAAAAGGTTAATCCATTAGGATTCGCTAAATCTTTACGAATGCGTCCCACAAATACAGGATCTTTTCCTGAAACAAACAAAGGCATTGGGTATTCCTTGTTGGCAGGATTATCTTGTAAAATTACACCATCGGCCGCAGCAAAAGCTTCACGGGCAGCTTCTACCGAAATAGGTTTTTCGGTTTCAACCCACACATTTTCCGAGTGCGCACGTAACGAAGGAACGCGTACACAAGTGGCACTTACTTCTACGTCAGAATGCATGATTTTGCGTGTTTCGTGATACATCTTCATCTCCTCTTTGGTGTAACCGTTTTCAGTAAATACATCAATATGAGGAATCAGATTGTAAGCCAATTGATACGCAAATTTATTTACGGTGGCAGGTTCTCCATTCAACACTTGACGATATTGTTCTTCCAATTCATCCATGGCAGCCGCTCCAGCACCACTGGCTGCTTGGTAAGTAGATACGTGTACGCGTTTGATGTGTGAAATATCTTCGATGGCTTTTAAAGCTACCACCATTTGAATCGTGGTGCAGTTTGGATTGGCAATAATACCGCGTGGGCACATTTTAGCATCGCTTGCGTTTACTTCAGGTACAACTAGTGGCACATCCGTGTCCATACGGAAAGCACTCGAATTGTCAATCATAATGGCACCAAATTTTGTAATGTCGGCCGCAAATTCTTTTGAAATAGAAGCTCCTGCCGATGTAAAGGCTATATTTACACCTTTGAAGTCATCTCCATGTTGGAGTTCTTTTACGATATATTTCTTGCCTCTAAATTCGTATTCGGTACCAGCACTACGTGCCGAACCAAATAGTAAAAGTTCGTCAATGGGGAACTGTCGTTCAGCCAAAACTTTAAGAAATTCTTGACCAACGGCGCCGCTAACGCCAACAATGGCTACTTTCATAGATAAAGAGTTTAGTTTGTTAGTTTTGAAAAAAATAAATATATTTACGAAGTAAATTCGGTCAGCAAAAATACAATTTTTTGTTCATTAATTACAACGAAGATGAAAAGATTTTTACTGTTTTTTCTAGTGCTATTTTCTATGACGATGTATGCACAATTTTCCGATAATTTTTCGGATGGAGACTTTACGCAAAACCCTCTTTGGCAGGGTAGTGAAGCGAAATTCGTAGTGAATAATTCAGGGCAATTACAACTGAATGATAATGGTGCGACAACGGGTTCTAATAAGGCGTATTTAGCGACTCAGTCTCAAGCTATCATGTCGGCCACGTGGGAGTGCACGTTATCGATCAAAGTGGTACTAACTTCGGCGAATTATGTGCGTTTTTATTTGGTTTCCGATACGTTAGATTTATCATCATCACTTAATGGTTATTTTGTGATGTTGGGCGGAACCACTAAAGAGATTTCCCTCTATCGACAAAATGGTTTAACAATCACCAAATTAATTGATGGGAATGATAATAGGCTTCCTGCAGTTGCTGGCTATTCCGTGCAATTAAAAGTTGAACGGAGTGCAGATGGGGAATGGCAACTGTGGTCGCAACTTACTGCCGATAATCAATTCGTATCTGAAGGCACGTGTCGCGATAAAACATTATTAAAAGCCGCTTATTCGGGGTTGTTTTTTAATTATTCTTCATCAAACAAAACTAATTTTGCTTGTGATAGTATTTCTGCTGTCGGTCAACCTTATATCAAACCTATTCAACATGTGTCTAAGCACGATGTCGTGTTTACTGAAATACTGGCTGACCCTGATCCTGTTATTCATTTACCCAATACGGAATTTGTGGAAATTTATAACCGTACAGACGAAATGATAGATCTGGCAGGTTGGTCGTTGTGCGTGGGCGATAAGTGCGGAACGATTATCGAGGGAGAATTGTTGCCACATACTTTTGCGCTATTGTGTGCGAGTAGTAAAGTAACTGATTTTCTGACTTATGGACAAGTTGTTCCAGTTTCATCTTTTCCGGCAATTCCTAATTCAGGCTCCCTTATTACATTACTTTCTGATGAGCAAAAAGTGGTGGCGTGGACCGATTTTTCGGATGCGTGGTATGGTGACGACGCATTTAAGAAAGCTGGCGGTTGGTCGTTAGAGCGTATAAATGTTGATTATTTAGATAATTTTAAAGATAATTGGATGCCTTCGCAAAATAATGCAGGTGGAACTCCTTCTGCGCCGAATTCTGTGTCGTCCAATTTATCTGATCAACGTGAACCGCAATTGCAATACCTTGCTGTGTTGGCTCCAGATACATTATTATTGCAATTTTCAAAATCCATGGCGGATACTACATTACTGAATATGATTAATTATCAACTCGCGCCTTCTTCGGTTCGCTCACTTGTAGCTAACCAACCGTATGCTACTGCCGTGTCACTTATTTTGAATGATTCACTTACCGTAAGTGAAAAGGCTGTATTACATATTTCGAATTTAAAGTGTGTTGATGGTTTGTCTTTGGATTCTATGTCGTTACGTGTGTCATTGCCTCAGCAGCCAATGGCGGGTGATGTGGTTATTAATGAGGTGCTTTTTAATCCTAAAGCTGATGGTGTTGATTATATTGAAATTTTAAATATCTCAGATAAGGTGTTGGATTTGTCTTCCTTATTGGTTACCAAACGTAAAGGCGATTATTTTGATGTCCCAGTATCTATTACCACTCGTCAAGCACTCTGTTTCCCTGGTGATTATTGGGTGTTGACATCTGACCAAGCGGTTGTTTGTGCTCAATTTTCGTGTGCTCCGTTAGCTCATTTTTCGGAAGTTGCCACTCCTTCTATGAACGATGATGAAGGTTCAGTGGTTTTGGTATTACGGGATGGTACTGTTGTGGATGAGTTCTCTTATTCTGCCAAAATGCATCATCCGTTTGTAATAAATTCCGAAGGTGTTTCATTAGAGCGTGTGAATCCATTTAGGCCAACACAAGCGCCAGATAATTGGCAGTCGGCTTCGTTTGAATCGGGTTATGGAACTCCTGGTTCTCAAAATTCACAGTATAGTGTACCTACTAGCACTACTGAAAAGACTGTATTTTGGCTTGAATACGATACTTTTATGCCCGATAATGATGGAATGCACGATTTGTTACATCTGAATTATCAGTTGCCACAAGATGGCTTTACGGTTTATGCGGACGTATTGAATGCCAATGGCGTGCATCAACGACAATTGCTCAATGGTGGATTGGTTGGAACGGATGGAGTTATTACTTGGAATGGGCTTTCTGATAAAGGCACTTTGTGTGATGTGGGTATTTATGTTCTTTTTGTAGAGGCTATACATCCAGGTGGAAGTCGCATACAAAAGAAAATTATATGCGTGTTAAGTGCACGATAAATGCAGATTGTAGCATAAAAAAAGGTCGAACATTTCAATGTTCGACCTTTTTTACTGAATTGTATTTTGATTATTCAGAAACAACTTCTAAAGTAATTTCTGCACTCACTTCGCGGTGTAATTTTACAATCGCTTTGTAAGTACCTACTTCCTTAATGCTGTCTTTGATTACAATCGTTTTACGATCAATTTCGAAACCTTTCTTAGCTAACTCTTCAGCAACTTGGATGTTGTTTACAGAACCGAAGATAGTGCCAGTTGCACTAGTTTTAGCGCCCATGGTCAATGTTAAACCATTAAGTTTAGCTGCTAATGCTTCAGCATCAGTTTTGATTTTAGCCAATTTATGAGCGCGTTGTTTCAAGTTTTCAGCCAATACTTTACGAGCTGATTCGCTTGCAATAACAGCTTTGCCAGTAGGAATCAAAAAGTTACGTCCGTAACCGTCTTTCACAGTTACCACGTCATCTTTGTAGCCTAAGTTGATTACATCTTCTTTTAAAATAACTTGCATAGTTTGTTCCTCCTTAAAATTATTTCATCATATCGGTTACGTAAGGGAGCAAAGCCAAGTGACGTGCTCTTTTAACTGCTTGGGCAACTTTACGTTGGAATTTCAACGAAGTACCGGTAAGACGACGAGGAAGAATTTTTCCTTGTTCGTTCAAGAATTTTTTCAAAAATTCTGGATCTTTGTAGTCAATGTATCTAATACCGCTTTTTTTGAAACGGCAATATTTTTTCTTCTTGTTGTCAACTGCAACAGGAGTCAAATAACGGATGTCTGCATTGTTTGCCATGTCTTATTTCTCCCCTTGATTAGATTTGTTAATACGTTTGGTAGCATATTCGAGTGCGTATTTGTCAAGACGGAAAGTCAAGAAACGGATAACGCGTTCGTCACGACGGAATTGTACTTCCAATTGTGCTACTACACTTGGTTCTGCTTTGAATTGAAGCAAAGCATAAAAACCTGTTGATTTTTTTTGGATAGGGTAAGCCAATTTTTTCAAACCCCAGCATTCTTCATTCTCGATCTCTGCACCTTTCTCGATCAGAAGATTTTTGAATTTTTCTACTGCTTCCTTCATCTGAACATCAGATAAAACGGGAGTTAAAATGAAAGCAGTTTCATAGTGATTCATCATACTGATAAAACTTTTTGTTAATGAATAAGTTAATTAATCGCTTTTAGCGGCTGCAAAGGTACATTTTTTTTTTTAGGTGACAAAACTATTTTGCCATAAAAAACGGGAATGCGTTTAACTGCACTCCCGTTTTCTTCAAGTTTATTTGTAAGTCGTTATTTGACCATGACTTTGTGCATGCCATCAAGTGCTTTTACAATATAAACGCCTTGCAAAGAACCGTTTAATTTGGTGACGTCTTGACCAGCAATGTTGTATATTCTAAATTCACCTTCGGCAAAAATAGATCCGTTATTGCAATAAATCGCATTTGCGTTTTCTGCGGCAACAATTATAGTAGGAGTTGCACTATAAGATACATCTTTCAAAAGATCAACCGTTTTATTGTTTTCACCCTCATATTGAGCTCTTACAATAACTCCGATATTTTTAATTTTGCTTAAATCCTCCGAAGCCACATTAAAAAATGATTGAATGTTAATAGTAATTGAATATTTTCCGCTTTTGTCTACGCCGTCGTGTGTCATTTTTACTTTGGCATCTAAAGCATCGTACGCTGCGTCACCATTGCATGATGCCCATGCAGTTGAATAGCCTCCAGTACTAAATGTTTCTCCATCTTTTGGATCTAGCCATGCGTGTACAAAACATTTTGGTGTCCAATTTGTAAAATTAGTACCTGTGCCATCATAAGAAAAAACGGCATCTTGAGTAGGGTCAATAGGATCTGGTGCTACGGTTAAGGTTCCACCTTCTGCCGCCCAAATTGTCGTTGCAATAATAATTGTCACTACTGTAGTAAAGATTTTTTTCATAATGCTTTGTCTTTTTAGGTTAATATTATAAGGGGTTAAAAACTTGGAACACCCAAAGTTAGTGAGTTTTTTTTGTTATTTATTTACAATTAACTAAATTTAACACTATTAAAAATATCGTTACGGCTTGTTGTAGTGTATTTTGCGATACTCGGAAGGTGATAAACCTGTGTGTTTTTTCATAAAATTACTCATTTTAGCTAAGTCCGAAAAGCCTGTACGTGCTGCTATTTCGTGTAGTGGTAATCCGTTATTTTCTAATAATCTAATGGCTTCTTCTATCCGAAGGGTGTTAATCCATGTGTTGAAGTTAGTATTGCAATTGGTATTTAAATATTTCGAAACCATACGTTTATTTTCCTTAATTTCGTCGGCGAGTTCTCCTACTGTAATTCCTTCTCGTGTGTAGGGTTTTGCATTATTTTTCTCCCAGTTTTTGAGTTTTTCTGCAATATTGTTGCTTATAAGTGGACTCATGATAACCTCTTCGGCGGTTTCAAGTGCTGGGTATATTACTTTTAAAAGTTGTGGGTAATTGAGAAAATGAATACTAATGACGGTAAATAATCCTGTAATGCCAATGGTAGATAAAGCATCAAAATAGGGGAGAATAACGATATAACTGACTGCTACTAAACCTGCTAATACAAGTGAAGCGTAAAAAAAATAGCTGACCCATTGTATGTGTAAATCTTTAATATCATCAAAATAGTTGTTCATGGTATTGTTGAATTCTCGTTCAGCTTTAAAAAACCAGCGAATGCAAATAACTAAACTCACAAGTCCCCAAATGAACATGAGTGAACGTATTACTAAAGCAGGTTCGTGCTTAATGGCCCAGAAATAATGGGTGTGTGAGAAAACGTGCACATCGCCATAAAACAAGAGCGCGATAAGGTAAGCCGCAACCAACGCAATGAGTGGCATTAGTACTATGTAAATATTTTTACGACATACTAGTTTTGAGTCGAATAGCGTCATCATTGCAAAAGTAAAAATGATGATTTGTACATCAAAATCGATGAGTGTAATGACGTTTAACATCTCCACTTCAGAGGCGTTTACATCACCAGTAAATAGATCGACACTAGCGGCTATAGGTGCGAGAAAAGCTGCTAATGCCATAAATCGCTTGGCCTTTAAATAACGTGTGTTGTGTTGATGTGGAGGGGTTTCTATGAAGATGAGCACGATGCCGAGAATAATACATGCGGCAATATTGGCCACATAGCTGTATTCAATGATGTTATCCATAAGTTACTTAATTGGTTTAGTATAAGGATAAAGAACGTTGTGAGTTTCAAAGATAGCGACAAATATATGTAAAATAATTTGAAATAATTACAAAAGTGTAAAAGAAATTGGGCCGTATTCCTAAAAAATACGACCCAATTATTACGCTAAGAAATCACCGGCGGTGGAAAACACGTGGTTAAACATTTGGTTGACTTCCGGTGGCGCATTTTTCCCCGCTGGGAAAGGCGTCTCGTGCGAGTACTCGAATGGATAATCGAGTTCAGTTAAGCACTTCTTGGCGCATGTTTCGCCCAATGCATCGTGAATACCTGATGTGGGGATTACAAAATCTTTTTTCAGTGAGATGGCTCGGATGCGGTCTGAGGCTTGTTCAAAAAAGCCTTCTCTATAGGCGGCCTCTTCTTTCTTGTCTATCATCGAACGAAACGCTCTGTTGAAGCAATCGCTCGGATTGAGAGGTTGTGATAAAAAATTGTTTTGGTAATAATTAAGCATTTGTTTAAAAGATGTTTCATCCATAATATAACGTGAGTTGCCATTCATTTCGTTAAAAATGGAACCGCCACAAAACATGAATAAGCGTGAGTGACTAAACAATTTCTGTGGATTACTTAGGAACAATACTTGTGCTAACAATGCACCTATGGAATAAGCAAAAAAGTCAATTTTGGTGTTTTCCTTAAAATAGGGGTGATTGCCGCTTTGGATTTCGTTTATTAACTGTACGATATTGAGTCCTGTTTCACGTCCAGAAGTGTAAAATCGTTCGGGAGCTTGACTTAAACGATCACTTAATGCTAGGTTGGCAAATGTCAAATTGTTTGGATTTCCATACCGATGATTGCGCTCTAAAACCCATTTCATAATGCTGCGTGGGTTGTGCCACGATGTAGGCGTTCTGTTTATGTGAAAAGCAATGGGGAACATAATCACAGGTTTACCTGTATAGTTTGCTAAATAATCGCCCCAAGGTAGGTATTTTTCCCAACTGCGTTCATTGAGTCCATGTAATAGAATGATACATTCACTCGCTTTTATGCCATCGTCTTTGTGGAAGATGGGATATTGAAACTGTTTGTTTTCGTCGATACCATTATCTGGCGTATCGCAAAAGTTGGTTTTACAAAAGTTTGTTTGTTGTTCTTCAACCTGTGTATCGAATTGACGTTGCTTAAAATCGACAAAGTCAATTTTGACATCCGAGGTGCTACCACTCGTAGTACTGGGCATTTTAAATAATGTCTGTAAGAGCGGAATGCGTTCGTTGATATTCCAGTTTGTCATACATCAATCTTTTAGCGTTAAACTTTGGATGTTACAAAAGAACGCCATTTCGATTGATTGTGAAAAAAAAAGGGATAATCCCTGATGGGCAGGTATTAATTTCTAGTATTTGGGGTAAAAATAGCCTATTTGGGGTGTTTTTAAGTTCTCCTAAAATGTTTGTGGGGTGAGAATGTGGTGAATTTTGTTTATTTGTGGTCTTTGCTTTTTGTTTGTACTGTTTAAATGATTGTTTGTACGAAAAAAAAACCTATTTTTGCACAAAAGTATTTATTTATGAAATTAAACCTATATTGGCGTAAGAAAGGGAAGTCAGTAGATGATTATCTTATCAACAAGGCGAATTTGGTGAAGTTGATTGCTTTTACAGCTGTGTTTGCGCTGTGCTTCATAAATATTTATCGCCCATTCAATTCTGAGAATTGGTATCATGTTTCGCCTATCAAGTATTTCTTATTCTCTTTTTTACTCGTACTCACTGGTATATTAGTCATTGCCTTTAGTCGATTTCTAATGTATCGTTTTGTGCATCGCTATTCGTTATATTACATTGAATACGCCCTCTGGATTATTGCTGAAATAGTGGTGCTTTCAGGGTTCTATACCTTATATACTATTGCAGTAAATGACCATTTGAGTTGGTGGTCGTGGGAAGATGTACTCGAAGTATTTAAAAATGCGAACATTAATACTGTGTTAGTGATTGTGTTGCCATATGCTGTTTCATGGTTGTATTTTTCGTACGACGATAAAAAAACGCGTCTTCAAATGATGGAACAAGGTCTTTTACCTTTGCCTAAAGGGCCAGCGGTTGCACAGTTTAAGGACGAAAAAGGCGAGTTGCGTTTTTCTGTGGCGTTTGAGAATATTATATTTTTGGAGGCTGCCGACAATTATGTGGTAATCAAGTATGTGAATCAAGGGAAATTGTCGGAATTCTTATTGCGAAATACTTTAAAGAGAATGTCCGAAGAATTTAAAAATACCTCGTTGAGACGTTGCCATCGCTCGTATATGGTTAATTTTGAACATGTTGTGGCTTTACGTCGTCATAATGATGAAATAAACCTAGAACTTGATGTGCCAGGTTTGAAGCAGATATCCGTATCGAAAAGTTATGGTAACGAAACGACCGAAGCATTTTTATTATACTCCGGTCATAAATAGCTATTAGATAGCTCTTTAGGCATTCGGATTGTTCGTCTCCGGTTTCAAAATTACTCCACGATTTTTTTTGCCATCAATTTTGATTGTCATTGGCTTTTCTAAACGCACGTGACGCAGGTGTTCTGTTTCGTGTATCGCGGGTAGTTGATTTAGAAACGTGTAGTCAATATAACCGTCTTTGATATAAGGATTGATGGTAAAATAGCCAACTCCAAATGATGTCAAATTTTGGAAAAAGTGTGTTCCTTGACTTGGGTCGATGCGGTAGTTATCTAATCCACATTCTACAATCACTTTCGCCATCGAAATATGGGCCCATTTTACTGGAATTCCTAACCACGTATCACTCGAACCCCATCGACCAGGCCCAATTAAAATATAGTGTTTGTCGTGGGTTTGCATCCATTCATTGATAGAGGCTACATCAGAAGCTGCTAGTTGGTTATTGGCGGGATTGAAGTTTTCTGTTTTTATATACACCACATCCACCACATCTTTTGTAATTCCATGTCCTAACGCATTGTGAGCCGAAATGATTGTGTCCTGTTCTGGAATTTCGTCTAAGTTTTCGTGCAACATTTCTTGATTGTCAACAATAGGTCTAATTTGCAACAGATAAAATTGATGTTGGTTGGTACTTGGATTGAGATTGGCGGCAAATTCTATCTCGATAGGTTTGCCCATTTCTCGTTCGCCAATAGTTAATACTTTTTCAAGGATATCGGCTAGTGGCATCACATCGTGCTGCAAAATGTTGGCGAATGTTATGATTTTGCGTCCACCTTCACTAATGTTGTCGTAAATGGCTTGATCGTGAGGGTTAAATGTGGACGCGATGTATTGTAGTGCACCATCTTTCTCAGCATCTTTTATTTGTAGTTTTACTAGATTAAAACCATCATTTACTTCTGGTTTAAATGATAATTCTTCTGTATTGAGGGCGAAAAAATGGGTTTGTGTTTCGCGTAATGCTAATTCCAACGTGCTTGTTTGTAATATACTATGTGGATGCTTTGGCGAAAAACGGAGTGTTACTCCTCCATCTACAATGTATTTCCCCAGTCCCAGGGCAATGTTGGCAACACCTTCTTCTGGTCGTTCTGCTCCAATTGGATAGAAGTTGAGCGAGCGAGCTACGCCCGAAAAAGATGGATAAAAGTGATTTTCGTAATCTTGTCCAATAACTTCTTGTAATACAATGCCCATTTTTTCTTGGTCAATCACATTGCGTGTGGCGGTCATGTAGGCTTTGCTGTCTTTGTAATAGACCGAAGCATACACAGCTTTAATAGCTTCGCACAATACCATGAGCATGTGTGTTTTACTTTTATCGCTGAATGGCACCATGTATGTGGAGTAAATTCCAGCAAATGGCTGATAGTGAGAGTCTTCTAATAAACTAGAAGAGCGTACAGCAATAGGCCCTTTGATAGTCGAGAGCAATGCATACAAATCGCCTAATAGATGTTTGGGGAGTTTGGCAGCGAGAAATGCAGTCAGAATTTCTTCGTCAGGAGCATCAGATAAAGCAATTGGATACAGGTTGTTCGAAGCCATAAAGGTGTCGAAATTATCAGTACACAAAACTACGGTACGCGGAATATTGATTTGCACATTTGCATATTCCATGTAGTTTTGATTGCGCTTCAACATAGCATCAATAAAAGCTAATCCACGTGCTTTACCTCCTAATGAACCGTCACCTATACGTGCAAAATTGGAATACATATCGAACCGATCGCGTTGGAAAACGGCTATTACACCTCGGTTTTTAATGCGTCGATAATGTACGATGGCATCAAAAATAATTTGGCGCGCTTCGTCTACATCTTTTAAATGCTCAATCGATATTTGTTTTAAAAAGTCGGAGAGTGGAAACATGGCACGCGAACAGAGCCAACGCGATACGTCATTGTGTGCCAAATGGTTATAAAGTACATCGCTTGGAATGGAGAAAATCAGATTTTGTAAATCTTTCAAATTACGACACACGGCCACTTGTTCTCGGGTTTGTGGATCGCGAAATATGAAATCGCCAAAACCAAATTTGGTAATAATGGCATCGCGCAATTCTACATCCAGTTTTTTAGAGTTTTTATCGATAAATGAGCCCTTGATTAAGGCTGCCAATTCTTCATTTTTACTCTCCGATGATTGTAGGATAATTGGTAAGAAAGGATCGGTTACTCGTATTTGCTCACACAAGTCAAAGCCAGCCAACTTAGTGAGTTCTCCATTTTTGGGGAAATCTACATCTGAAATAACGCCTAATATATGTGTGCGATATTTGGTGTAAATACGTAACGCTTCTTCGTATGTACGTGCCAACATAACTTTAGGTCTTCCTCTCATACGTAACATTTGCTCGTGTTCGTTCAGCGCCTCTGTCATAAATGAACGCGATTGGGTGAAAATGACTTTGTAGACGTGAGGGAGAAATGAGGAGTAGAATCGAACAGAATCTTCCACTAAGAGAATTACTTGAACGCCTACGGAATCAACATCAGCATCGACATTCATCAAATCTTCAAACAGTTTGATGATGGCTAAAAGTAAATCTGAATTCCCCAGCCAACTGAATACGTAATCGATGGCACTTAAATCTTCATGTTCGAGCCGTTGTGTTATTTGATGCGAAAAAGGTGTTAATAAAACGATTGGTAACTCAGGATATTTTTCTTTGACAGTTTTTGCATAATTAAAAGTGTCGATACTCTCGTTATTAGGCATAATGACAATTAAATCAAAGGCCCATTTGTGGAGAAATTCGTTAGCTTCTTCTTCGCTACTGGCGAGCGTAAAACGTGGTGGATAACGCAGGTTGAGCGAATGATATTCATTGAAAATTTGTTCATCAATGCGCCCGTCCTCTTCCAACATAAAAGCATCGTAGTTACTTGCAATGAGGAGTACATTGTAAATACGTTTGTTCATTAAATTTGCAAACGACGTATCTTTAAAATAGAGCTTTTTTATGTTTGGCGTTTTTTTCATGGTCGACAGATTTTTTGTCATTTTTCAGGACAAAATTAGTAAATTAAACGGTTTTTTTTGTTAAGTGTCGTTTATATTTTTTATCTACTTTAAATGTTTGTTGTTTTTTTCTGTTTTATAATTGCATTTTGATTCATTTTGCCCTATTTTTTTAAGGTTCAGAATCTAAATGTGGGCTAAAAATAATTTCCATAAACCCTTTTTTTTTTGAAAAATAAACCTTACAATTGCTGTGGAATTTGTGGAACTTATTGTTCCCTATCGAAGTGGCTCTCTTGCTTCTTCGAATCACTAAAAACAATTTGTTATAACCTATAAATCTTATTACTATGGACGTTAAAAATTTAATGAATGCGCTTGAAGCAAAACATCCTTCTGAAAAAGAGTTTCTGCAAGCCGTACATGAAGTGTTACTTTCTATTGAAGATGTGTATGCCCAACATCCTGAATTTGAAAAGGCAAAAATTATCGAACGCATGGTTGAACCTGATCGTATTTCTACGTTTCGCGTAGCTTGGACTGATGATCGTGGCGATGTGCAAGTAAATCTTGGCTACCGTGTTCAATTTAACAATGCTATTGGACCTTACAAAGGTGGTTTGCGTTTTCACCCGTCTGTAAATTTGTCAATCTTGAAGTTTTTAGGTTTTGAACAAACATTTAAAAATGCTTTGACCACGTTGCCTATGGGTGGTGGAAAAGGTGGATCGGATTTTAATCCAAAAGGTAAATCGGATGCTGAAGTAATGCGTTTCTGCCAAGCGTTTATGTTGGAGTTGTGGCGTCAAATTGGCCCTGATACCGATGTGCCTGCTGGCGATATCGGCGTTGGTGGACGTGAAATTGGTTATTTATATGGTATGTACAAAAAATTGGCTCGTGAAAATACGGGTGTATTAACAGGTAAAGGTCTTGAATTTGGTGGCTCGTTGGTTCGTCCTGAAGCTACAGGTTTTGGTGCACTTTATTTTGTTAAACAAATGCTCGAAAATGCAGGTCATAGCTTACAAGGAAAAACTGTGGCCGTGTCTGGCTTTGGGAATGTGGCTTGGGGAGCTGTGATTAAAGCTACCGAATTAGGCGCTAAAGTGGTTACTATTTCAGGACCTGACGGCTATATCTATGACGAGAAAGGTATTTCTGGTGAAAAAATAGATTATATGTTGGAGTTACGTGCCACTTGTAATGACATTGTAGCACCTTATGCCGACATGTTTGGTGCTAAATTTGTGGCTGGTAAAAAACCTTGGGAAGTGAAAGTAGATGTCGCGTTGCCATGTGCTACACAAAATGAATTGAATGTGGACGATGCTAAAGCGTTAATTGCTAATAATGTGCTGTGCGTGGGTGAAGTTTCCAATATGGGATGCACACCTGAAGCTATTGATTTATTTATTGAACATAAAATTTTATTTGCTCCTGGTAAAGCTGTTAATGCTGGTGGTGTTGCTACATCAGGTTTGGAAATGACCCAAAATGCGATGCATATCAGTTGGGCTGCTGAAGAAGTCGACCAACGATTACATCAAATTATGAGCGATATTCATTCACAATGTGTAAAACACGGTAAAGAACCGAATGGTTATATTAACTATGTGAAAGGCGCTAATGTGGCTGGATTTTTGAAAGTGGCTAAAGCGATGTTGGCACAAGGTGTTGTATAGTTAAATAAAATTAAAATGTAATGGCGAAGATATACAACATGTATTTCTTCGCCATTTTTGTTTATCTTTGCACTCGTTAATTAGACAATTTCTAAATAATTTATGCGCTTAAGGAATTATCCTTTTTTGAAGTGGTTATTGGTAGTGCTGTTTATGTTTCATTACATGAATGGTGTATTTTTTACCCACGTTCATGTCGAAGGATCTCGTTTCGTTACCCACTCGCACCCATATTCCAATTCTCAACATCAACATTCCTCCGCTGATTTTAGCTTAATTAGATCACTTTCGTTGGCTGTTACCATTGCTTTTGCTATGGTTTTTGCCTCTGTTTTTTGTTATGTCATGCAAATTATAGTTTGCAAACGTGATTTGTTTGACTATATCCGTTTTTATAATCCTCTTGCCCCACTTCGAGCACCTCCTAGTTGTTAATAAATCAGTTATTTTCTATTCTTTTTGATGAAAATTCGAGTATATCCTCCGAATTTTCATAGCTATTTTTATAACTAATTATTACAACAAAATGAAAAAAAATACTTTATACTGCCTTCTGGCAGCACTTTTTTTTGTGTCTTTTTCGTCGGTAACTTACGCACAGCAAAATCAACATCGTTACGGCAAAGGTCGATCGTTGGAAGTGACAGATGCTCACATTACCGGACATGTAATTGATGGTGCCACCACTGAACATATTCCATTTGTCAATATTCAAATAAAAGGTTCTTCTATTGGTACCACTACGGATGAATCAGGACATTTCTTTCTTAGGAATCTACCTTTAGGTGAACATACATTGCTCTTTTCGATGGTGGGCTACACGTCTGAAGAACGTGTGGTTACGGTGAAAGAAAATAGTACGGTGGAACTGCATGTAAAAATGAATGAGGCGTCATTTTTAATTGATAACGTGGTGGTTACTGCTAATAAGTACGAAACGAAACAGAAACAAGCGGTGAGTATCGTGAATGTGATATCGCCCTTGATTTTTGAAACTACTTCGTCCAATAATATGGCAGAAGTGCTCGATTATCAAACGGGCTTACGTGTTGAAATGTCGTGTCAAAATTGTGGTGTACCACAACTGCGTATTAATGGACTGGAAGGCCAATATTCGCAAATTTTAATGGATAGTCGCCCCATATTTAGTTCGTTAGCTTCGGTGTATGGTTTAGAACAAATTCCAACGGGCATGGTTGACCGTGTAGAGGTCATTCGCGGTGGTGGTTCTGCTTTATTTGGTGCCAATGCTATTGGCGGCGTGGTGAATATTATTACTAAGGAGCCTGTGCGTAATTTTCTGAATATCTCGAATCATACCAATTACATAGGAGCCAAAGCATTAGATATGAATACAACGTTGAATGGTTCATTTGTGACTTCGGACTCTAAGATTGGCGTCTTTTTGTTTGGTGTTCATCGCAATAGAGAAGCGTATGATCGCGACAATGATGGTTTTTCGGAAATTCCTACGTTAAATAGTTCGACGGTTGGTTTTAGAAGTTATTTTAAAACCAGTGATTACTCAAAAATTACGGCTGAATATCATCATTTAGGAGAGTTTCGTCGTGGCGGTAATAATCTGGACCGTCCTCCGCATGAAGCTGATATTGCCGAACAATTGCGACATAATATTGATGCAGGAAGTGTGAAGTTCGATTATTTTACGCCCGATAGTAAACACTTTTTGTCGACCTATGCATCGTCTCAATATATTGCTCGCGAAAGTTATTTTGGCACGCAGCAAAATTTAAAGGCCTATGGTCAATCGCAAGATATCACCGCAGTTGTGGGAGCGCAATATCGTTTCGCGATGGATAAGTTTCTGTTTATGCCAGCCGATTTGAGCGCAGGAGCTGAATATTCGTACAATAAATTACACGATCAAATTCTCGGTTATAATCGCGATTTACACCAACAAGTGCATTTGTATGGTGGTTACGTGCAAAACGAGTGGAAAAATTCCGTGTTGAGTTTCTTAATTGGCGCACGTCTCGAAAAACATAGCCTTATTAAGAAGCCAGTACTCTCACCGCGTGCTAATTTGCGATATACGCCTATTGAAAACATCATTTTGAGAGTAAGTTACTCGAGCGGTTATCGTGCGCCTCAAACCTACGAAGAGGATTTGCACGTGGGTGCTGTAGGAGGCGAAGTGTCGCTTATCTCGTTGGATCCTAATTTAAAACCAGAATATTCGCACAGTGTGAGTGGTTCTATCGATTTATACAAACGTTGGGGTAAGTGGGACACTAATTTAACGTTGGAAGGTTTCTTTACTCAATTGAATGATGTCTTTACGTTGGAAGATCAAGGACATGATGCTGCTGGTAATTTGCTTTTGATGAGAACCAATGCTTCGGGTGCTCGTGTGGCTGGACTTAATATAGAGGGCAAACTATCGTATCGTAAACTCTTGGGTCTTCAGTTGGGTTATACGTATCAGCAAAGTCGTTATATTGATCCTGTGCAATGGTCAAATAATCCCAATATAGTACCTCAAACACGTATGTTCCGTACGCCCGATAGTTATGGTTATGCGTTAGTCAATATTAATCCTTTGAGAGATTTCTCGATTTCCGTTTCTAGCAAATATACGGGATCTATGTTAGTACAACATTTTGCTGGTTATGTGGCGCAAGATGAAGAGGTGGAAACTCAGCCGTTTTGGGATTTAGGTCTAAAATTAGCGTACGAAATTCCGCTGTATCGTTTTTATACACTCGAACTAAATGCTGGTGTCAAAAATCTTTTAGATAGTTTTCAACCTGACATAGATAAAGGTGTGAATCGCGATGCTAGCTATATTTATGGGCCATCATTGCCTCGTACCTATTTCGTAGGATTAAATTTAAAAATTTAGATTATTCCCAACTGATTATAACAAAAAAGGATATTCCGAAAGAATATCCTTTTTTTTATGTTGCAAACAGGAGTTTGGTTATAGTAAATAGTGCGAACTGATAGATTGGTTATTGTACACGCTAGAGATGGTGTCTGCGAAAATATCCGAAATAGATATAATGCGTGCTTTTGGGCATCGTGCTTGGTCAAAAGGAATAGAATCGGTAAAAATAATTTCCTCCATTTTAGAGTTCATTACGTTTTCGGCAGCTTTACCCGACATTACTGGATGTGTTACGATAGCACGAACACTTTTTGCACCATTTTCAATCATTAAATCGGCCGCTTTACACAGAGTGTTGGCTGTGTCTACTAAATCGTCAACAATAATTACATTTTTACCTTCTACATCACCAATGATGCGCATTTGCGCCACTTCATTTGCTTTTTCGCGTGTTTTGTGACACAATACTAATGACGCTCCTAAATGCTTGGCGTAAGAGTTTGCTCGTTTTGAACCACCCATGTCAGGAGAAGCAATTGCCAAGTTTTCTAGATTCAAATTCTTGATAAATGGGATAAAAATGGTTGATGCATACAAGTGATCCACAGGGACATCAAAAAAACCTTGAATTTGTTCTGCGTGTAAGTCCATGGTGATAACTCGGTCAACGCCTGCAGCACTCAGTAAGTCGGCCATCAGTTTAGCTCCAATAGATACACGTGGTTGATCTTTGCGGTCTTGGCGTGCCCATCCAAAATAAGGGATGACCGCTACAATTTTGTAAGCCGAAGCACGTTTGGCAGCGTCAATCATCAATAAAAGTTCCATTAAATTATCCGAAGGTGAGAACGTTGATTGTACTAAATAGACATAGCGTCCACGTACAGTTTCTTCGTACGAAACAGCAAATTCGCCATCGGCAAAACGCATCACTTTCATTTGCCCTAATTCACAATCGAGATGTTGACAAATTTTCTCCGCCAGATATTGGCTTTTAGTACCTGAAAAGATTTTGTAAGGTAGTATTGACATACAAACAGGGGTTGAATGTGTTTGGAAACTTCCTGCAAAGATACAGATTCTTAATATCGTGACCAATAAAAAACTTAAAAATCTTCTTTAAAGGGTGTGATTATTCTTTTCGGTTGATTTTTTAAATAATGTGACGTTTGAGAATAAAAAAAAACAACTATCTTTGAACGTTAAAATATCATTGTGTGTTGTTCAACTAAAACTAATTGATCAATGAAACTTCACTTTAAAATCTCGTATTTTACCCAATGGGGCCAAAGTCTTTACGTGGTTGGTAATATTCCAGAATTAGGAAATGACGATGCCTCGAAAGCTGTTCCGATGCATTTTGTACCTTCTGAAACGTGGGAATTAGTGCTGCCAATTACGTTAAAAACTACTACAGAAGTTCATTATCGTTATTTTTTAAAAGATGAAAATACGCACACAGAAACCTGGGAGTGGGGCGATGGACGTGTAGTTACGGTGAATCCACAAACATTGAATCAACTCACATTAGTTGATGCTTGGAATAGTGTATCCGTGCTTGATAATGTATTTATGACCGCTCCTTTTCAAGAAGTATTGCTTAAACGGGCATCTTTTTTAGGCACTCAAACTCCCAAAAATAGTACGCATGTTTTTCGAGTGAAAGCACCTCTTCTCAAAGAGCATGAAGCACTTTGTATGGTTGGCAGTTCGCCTCTTTTGGGCGCTTGGGATACACATAATGCATTAATTATGAATTATGATGCATCATCGTGGCATGTGTCTGTCGATTTATCTAAAATAGAGGGTGATGTTCACTACAAATATGGTATTTGGAATATTGACAATAAACAGTTTAGCTATTTTGAACACGGTGCAGATCGTATAGTGCCAAGTGCTGCTAAAAAGGAACAAGTTATTGTTAACGATACATTTGTTAGAGTTGATAACCAATCATTTCACGGTGCAGGTGTAAGTATTCCTGTATTTAGTTTACGCTCCAATAAGAGTTTTGGTGTTGGTGATTTTGCCGATTTGAAGTTGATGGTTGATTGGGCGAAACGCGTGGGTATGAAACTGATTCAAGTATTACCACTTAATGATACGATTGGTACTCATTCAGATGCAGACGTTTTGCCTTATGCCGCTATTTCTGCTTTCGCCCTCAATCCTTTGTTCCTCAATCTTGAACGTATACAATTGCCTGCCGAGCATCCGTTACAAAATAACTATGCCTCAGAGCAACAGCGTTTAAATGAACTTCCGTTGATGGATTTTATGTCCGTTATTACGTATAAATTAAAGTATACCAAAGAGGCTTATTTGCTACAAAAGAAAGCGTTTTTAGTAGACGCAGATTTTAATCAATTTTTTAAAAATAATGCGTATTGGCTAAAACCGTATGCTATTTATTGTTGTTTACGCGACAAATTTGGCACGTGCGATTATCGTCATTGGAACGATTTCGCGGTTTATGATGAGGCGAAAGTGGCACCGTTGATGGCGCCAAGTCATGCGTGGTTCGACGAAGTGGCAGTGCATTGGTTTACACAATATCAATTGCATTTACAATTACAAGACGCGGTTTCGTATGCACATACGCAAGGCGTTGTGCTTAAGGGTGATATACCAATAGGTGTGAATCGTAATAGTGTGGATACGTGGGTTTCTCCAGAGTTGTTTAATATGGATATGCAAGCTGGTGCGCCGCCCGATATGTTTGCTGTAAAAGGTCAAAATTGGGAGTTACCTACCTATAATTGGGATGTGATAGAAAGTACCGATTTCGATTGGTGGAAAAAACGCTTCCAACAGATGTCGTGCTATTTTGATACGTTCCGTATTGATCATATTTTGGGATTTTTCCGTATTTGGCAAATACCGATGGATCAAGAAGAGGGTATTATGGGTTACTTAAATCCATCAGTTCCTCTTTATGTGGACGAATTTGAGAGTCGTGGTGTTTGGTTCGATTATGAACGTTTTACTAAACCTTATATTACCGACCATATTTTGTGGGAAAATTTCGGAGAAGAAGCCGATTGGGTGCGCCAAAATTGTTTGTATCTTGAGCATGGTTTTGCCTATCGTCTTAAGTCTGAATATCTCTCACAAAAAGCGATTAAAAAGTTATATGAAGACGGAAAAATTTCTGAACGTGTAAAATGGGGTTTGTTTGATTTAATATCAAACGTTTTATTGTTTGAAGTTCCCGATAGTCACGGACGGCAGTACTATCCACGTTATGGAATGGAAGCGTTGTCTACTTTTCAGGCGTTGGACGAATCTCAAAAACGGGTTTTTCGAGAATTATCAGTTGATTATTTTTACCGTCGTCAAGATGCGTTCTGGTACCAATCGGGTATGCGTAAATTACCAGCATTGAAGCGAGCTTCCAATATGCTAATTTGTGGTGAAGATTTGGGTATGATGACGCATTGTGTGACCTCGGTTATGAAAGAATTAGGTATTTTAAGTCTTGAAATTCAACGAGCACCTAAAGATGATAAAATAGAATTTTTTCATCCAGCGGATGCACCTTATTTGTCGGTAGTAACTCCTTCGACGCATGATATGAGCACTGTTCGTGGTTGGTGGGAAGAAGATTATGGCGTAGCGCAACGTTTTTATAATTCACAATTAGGACATTGGGGAAAAGCGCCTTATTTCTGTGAGTGGTGGGTTAACCGTGATATTGTATCACAGCATTTATACTCACCAGCTATGTGGGCTATTTTTCAATGGCAAGATTTGATGGGTATGTCGCCAGAGCTACGTCGCGAAAATCCTAATGATGAGCGTATTAACGTACCTTCTAATTCTCTATTTAGTTGGCGATATCGTATGCATATGACATTGGAAACGCTCTTGGAATGTGATGATTTCAATGAGTTTTTAAGAAATTCTATCGAACAGTCAGGACGTTAAATAACTATTGGTGTTCTAAAAAAAAATCTCCCATCAACAGGTTTGTGGCGAGATTTTTTTTTAGAACCGTAAAAAATTAGAAAAAAGCTGTATCTTTGCAAGCTACTATGGAAAAAATCGCACAATAACCATGAAGACCAAACTTTTACTGCTATTTTTACCGCTGGTCTTATTATTGTCATCTTGTATGACCACGAAACGTTTGAATTACCTTCAAACGGGCTCTGGTATTCCTCAATATGCAGATTCTATAGAATATGAGGATTATCGCCTTCAAAAGGGTGACTATTTATATATTCGTATTTACTCCCCAAATCCTGAAGATTTGGCCACTTACAATGGAACAACAGGAAGTTCTAATCAATATCAACAATTGTCGCAAGCTGGTGATAATGCGAATGCACGCTTGTTACTGTACTTAGTAGCTGAAGATGGTACAATTAACTATCCCTATGTCGGAAAGTTGCAAGTGCTGAACAAAACTACTCGCGAAGTAAAGTTTTTGTTAGAAGATGTTTTGCGTGAGTCTATTTCCGCTTTTTCTGTCGATGTTAAGTTGTCCAATCGTTCTTTTTCTGTGTTGGGTGAGTCTGGCTCGGGTCGTTATTCTATACCCAAGGAAAAACTAACCATTTTTCAAGCTTTGGCTATGAGTGGCGATATGTCGTTGTATGCCAAACGCAACAAAATTCAGATTGTTCGCCAAACGGAGCATGGTACCGTTGTGAAAACATTCGATTTACGTAGCCAATCGATTATCAATTCGGAGTATTATTACATTCAACCCAATGACGTTATTTACGTGCCTTTTGATAATGCCAAATTTTTTGGTGTGTCGCATGTGACAGGGGCTTTGTCGCTTGTTATTTCGACTTTTTCATTCGGATTACTTATTTATGGATTGGTTACTCAATTTTCCAAACCGTGATGAAAGCATTTAAATATATAATTTGTTTGGTGGCAATTTTTGTATTTGCTTCGTGCTACACTAATCGTAGTATTGGCTTATTGCAAGATCGGAAAGGATTGCCAGTATACAATCAAGGTACTTATCGTGAGTATAAACTGCGTCCCAATGATGAGTTAACAGCGCGTATTATTACATCTAACAAAGAGTCTGCGGAGATGTTTGGTGCGCAGCAAACTATGAGTGTGAGTCAAACCTATTCGTATCGTATTTATCCTGATGGTACAGTAGATTTACCTTTTTTAAGTAAAGTTCCAGTAGTGGGTTTGACGCTTGAAGAAGCTGAAGCTTTTGTGAGAGAACAATTGAAACCCTATATTCCTGATGTACAAGTTAAACTGGCGCTTGCTACTAGTACTTTTTGTGTTATTGGCGATGCAGGGCGAGGTTACTTTACCATCTATAAAGAGCGTTTAACTATTTTTCAAGCACTAGCTTTGTCAGGAGGACTTAATGAGTCTGGCGATTATAGCGCGGTAAAAATTATTAGAGAAACGCCCGATGGAACAAAAATCGTATCATTTGATTTGCGTTCTAAAAGTTTATTAGATTCTGAATATTACTATGTATATCCAAATGATATTATTTATGTGGACGTAACTAAAAAGAGCTTCTGGGCAGTTGAATCATACTCGAATTTCTTATCAATTATAACATCGTCTATCACACTCTTTTTGACGGTTTGGAATAATGCCACAGCTAAATAAATTTGAAATTATGGAAAATTATTATCCTGAAAATACGCAACCTAATCAACCCATTTTTGATGACGACGACAACTCGTCATTCAATTTTATGGAGTGGATTATACGCTTTTTACGTAATTGGTATTTGTTTGTTGCTGGAGTTGTTATAGCGTTGGGAATTGCCTATTTCCAAAATCGTAGTTGGGTGCCGCAATATGTTACCGAGACGAAAATTGTTATTGAAGATAATTCGGCCAATCAGTATAATTTTATGCAGGGATTTGGCGTGAATAACAATTATCGCAATAGTAATAACCAATTACTATTGTTGGGCTCTTTCGACTTGATTCGTCAAACGCTGAATAAGTTACCATTTGGGGTGGATTATTATACCCGTGGACGTTTTAAAACTAATAGCTTGTATGGTAGAGAACCTATAAGTATTGAGTTGGCATATTTGGATGAGCGAGCTTATGGGTATGAATTTGAGTGTAATGTAATTGACGACAACACGTTTACGTTAACAGCTGACGGCGAAAGTGATAAGCCGATAGTGATCAAAGGTAAATTTGGAGTTCCTTTTGAACATTCGCTTATGTTTGCTACCGTTCGTAAGCGGAATTTGGCTGATGGGAACAAATTTTTTCTAAAATTTAGAACTATTGAATCATTAGAAAGTGAATTTTCTGGGCGTTTATCGTTGAGTTATGTGGGGGATATGTCCTCTGTTATTAGCGCCACGTTGGTAGGGGAAAATATTGTACGTGATCAAGATTTTTTAAATGCTTTAGCGAATGAATTTTTAGCGAATAATTTAGATAAAAAGAATGCTGAAGCTATCCGAACGATTGAATTTATTGATGAGCAGTTAGGTTTGATTGCCAGCTCGCTTTCGGAATCGGAAGGTCGTTTACGTGATTTCCGTCGGGAAAATAACATTATTGATGTTAATAGTTACATGGGTAATGTGCTCACCAAGTTGACTACTTTGGACGAACAGCGTATGGTGCTCGATCAAAAAGAGCGTTATTTTAGATATCTTTCTAAATATTTAAAGGACAACATAACCGAAGATGTATTAGTTGCACCTTCTAGTATTGGTGTTTCTGATCCTACTTTACTCGATTTGGTCGGTCAATACAATGAATTACAACTACAACGTTCAGATGTTGGCCCTAAAAATCCTAATTATGAACGCTATTCTCGTCAAATGGAGAAGGTGCGCAATATGTTGCTTGAGGTGTTACGTAATGTTCGTAGTGTATATGATTTAGACCGTACGAGTTTTAATGAACAGTATGCTAAAGCTTTAGGTGAAAGTCGTCAATTGCCTGAAAAGGAAAATGCGATGATTAATATGGAGCGTGAGTATAAGATTAACGACAATTATTATACATTCTTGCTACAAAAACGCTCTGAAGCCCAAATTCGTAAAGCGTCGAATAGCCCAGATAATTCTATTTTGCAACAGGCACGTGTTATTTCGTTGGTCAATGGCGATAAAAAATCGCGCACTTACATGATGTTTTGTATCATAGGTTTGTTGCTTCCTGCGGCATTCATCATTTTGCGCGAGATGTTTAATGTTACTATTCGTACCGAAAAAGATCTTGAAAAATTAACCAAGTTTACCTTGATTGGTGGCGTTCGTCATACCAATAGCGATAAAGCTGTTTTGTCAACGATAGCTCCAAAATCAGCATTTACGGAATCATTACGCATCATACGAACTCGCATTGAGTTTGTGGCACAACGTAAAGCACCAGTTTGTGTCATGGTGACCTCAGCGGAGTCTGGCGATGGAAAAACTTATTTCTCAGCTAATTTTGCCGGCGTTTACAGCTTGATAAGCAAAAAAACATTGTTGATTGACCTCGATTTTCGTAAGCCTAGTGTTGCTGCCTTATTGCATAAACATGATAAGGGCTTGGTGAATCATTTGATTGGCGATATCACATTGGATGAAGCCATTATTAAGGACGAGACTCTTGGGTTTGATGTTTTGCTAGGTGGTGTTATCCCTCCTAATCCTGGTGAACTTATTCGCTCCGAAAAATTGAAAAATATTATCATGGAATTGAAAACTAGATACGATTACATTGTTATCGATACTAGCCCGCTGGGTTTGGTGGCCGATGCTTATTCGTTATCGAGTTTGGTGGATGTTACGTTGATTGTAGCTCGTAGTGGAAAAACGAATAAAGCGTTCTTCAAGAGTTTTATTTCGCAAGTGAAGGCCGACCGAGTGCCTAATGTTTATCTCATTTTGAATGATATAGATGTCAAAAAACTAGGAAATTACGGTAACGGTTATGGTTACGGTAATAGTGCTTATGGTGACCGTAGTGGTTACTATGTGCAGACAGAATTTGAAGAAAATAACATGAATAAAGAATAAAACAGATGAATGTAGTAATTGTTGGAACCGGTTATGTGGGATTAGTTTCGGGGACTTGTTTTGCCGAAATGGGTATGCATGTTCAGTGCGTTGACGTAGATGCCAATAAAGTCGCACGTTTACAAAAAGGTGAAATACCAATTTATGAACCAGGTTTGGACGACATGGTTGTGCGTAATACAGCGGCAGGCCGTTTAACGTTTACAACTTCGTTGCCCGAAGCATTAGCTGATGCTGCCGTCTTATTTATCGCAGTTGGTACGCCAACTAGTGTTGATGGTAGTGCCGACTTAAAATACGTCCTACAAGTAGCCAAAACTATTGGCGAAAATTTATCACAATACTGTTTGATAGTGGATAAAAGTACCGTGCCTGTTGGTACCGCTAAATTAGTAAAACAAACTATTCAGGCAGAATTGGATAAACGTGGCGTTGATATTTCGTTTGATGTAGCCTCTAATCCTGAATTTCTTAAAGAAGGTGATGCTATTAAAGATTTTATGACGCCCGATAGAGTGGTGGTAGGCGTTGATTCTGAAAAAGCAAAAGAAGTTTTATCGCGTTTATATCGTCCATTTTTATTGAATAATTTCCGAGTTATTTTTATGGACGTAGCTTCTGCTGAGATGACAAAATATGCTGCCAATGCCATGTTGGCCACTCGCATTAGTTTTATGAATGATGTTGCTAATTTGTGTGATAAAGTTGGTGCAGATATCAATATGGTACGCAAAGGTATTGGTGCTGATGGACGTATCGGTTCGAAATTTTTATATGCAGGCTGTGGTTATGGCGGGTCGTGTTTCCCTAAAGACGTGAAAGCGTTGATTAAAACGGGAAATGAATATGGCGTTCCAATGGGAGTGCTTCAAGCTGTAGAGTTAGTGAATGAGTCTCAAAAAACAATTTTGTTTCGTAAATTACAGAAATATATCTCCTTAGATCAATTAAAAGGTGCTACTGTTGCACTGTGGGGCTTATCCTTTAAACCTAATACCGATGATATGCGTGAGGCGCCTTCTGTTGTGCTTGCTAACGCTTTGTTAGCTGTAGGTTGCAAGGTTAAAGTCTACGACCCGATTGCCATGGAAGAAGCGCACAAACAATTGGGCGATACAGTCTACTATGCCTCGGATATTTATGATGCTGTGAACGATGCGGAAGCGCTCTTTTTGGTTACAGAATGGAAAGAATTTCGTGCTCCAAATTGGTCGGTAGTGCGTAAAGCCATGGCTGGAAATATCATCATTGATGGTCGTAACATTTACGATGGCAACGAATTACGTGAGGCGGGTTTTGTGTACGAAGGTATTGGTGTTAAGTAGAAAGACGTATTGATTTTCACTTTTTTGAAAATTATTTCTAAAACACTTGCCCAATAAGAAATAATATATTACCTTTGCACACTCTTTTCAGGGAATGTAAAACGCAAAAATATAATAGTAAAATGTCAAAAATTTGTCAGATTACCGGTAAAAAAGCAATGGTTGGAAACAATGTTTCACACTCAAAACGTCGTACAAAACGTACATTTGACGTGAATTTGTTTGCTAAAAAGTTCTATTATGTAGAGCAAGAATGCTGGATTAGCCTTAAAGTTTCGGCTGCTGGTCTTCGTACCATTAACAAAAAAGGTTTGGATGCTGCTCTTAAAGATGCTGTAGCCAAAGGGTATTGCGATTGGAAAAATATTCGTATCATCGCTTAATTTTAGGAGAAAAGCAAAATGGCTAAAAAATCAAAAGAAGCAAGAGTCCAAGTGATTTTGGAATGCACAGAGCATAAAGATAGTGGTATGCCGGGTACTTCTCGTTATATTACCACCAAAAATCGTAAAAATACGACTGAGCGTTTAGAGCTTAAAAAGTATAATCCGATTTTGAAAAGAGTAACTGTTCACAAAGAAATTAAATAAGATAAACTACTATGGCAAAGAAAGCGGTTGCATCGTTGCAAAGAGGTGAAGGTCGTGGTTACGCCAAAGTAATCAAGATGGTGAAATCACCAAAAACGGGAGCTTATGTGTTCCACGAAGAAATGGTATTAAACGAAAAAGTAAAAGATTTTTTCGCTAAATAAGATATTATTATCTTTACAATAATAAAAGAATCCTTGTATCGAAGATATGAGGATTTTTTTATTGATAAAATCGAGAAAAAATTGTATTTTTGTCTTTAATTTAGAATAAAGAAAGAATTATGGGATTTTTTAATTTTTTCAGCAAAGAAAAGAAAGAAACGCTTGATTCTGGGTTGTCAAAAACCAAGGAGAATGTGTTTGAAAAATTGACGCGCGCTGTAGCGGGTAAATCACGAGTCGATGAAGAGGTACTTGATAACTTGGAAGAAGCTCTTGTTACATCTGACGTCGGCGTGGAAACTACGTTGCGTATTATAGAGCGTATCGAAGAACGTGTGGCTCGTGATAAGTACATTAACACGGCCGAATTAAATGTAATTCTCAAGGACGAAATAGTTAAGTTGTTGGCCGAAAATGAAACAACTACTGCTCTTGATTTTGGAGCTGAATTACCAGCTAAGCCTTATGTAATTATGGTGGTTGGGGTTAATGGAGTAGGTAAAACTACTACAATAGGGAAATTGGCTTATCAATTTACACTGGCTGGTAAAAAAGTATATTTAGGCGCAGCCGATACTTTTCGTGCGGCGGCTATTGAACAACTTTCTATCTGGGGCGATCGGGTAGGTGTTCCTGTTATCAGACAAAAAATGGGAGCAGATCCGGCTTCTGTCGCTTACGATACACTTATGTCGGCTAAAACGAATGATGCGGATGTTGTAATTATTGATACCGCTGGTCGTTTGCATAATAAGGTTAACTTAATGAATGAGTTGACTAAAATTCGTAATGTGATGAGTAAAGTGGTGCCCGATACACCGCATGAAGTGCTTTTGGTGCTCGATGGCTCGACTGGACAAAATGCTTTTGAACAAGCCAAACAATTTACCAAAGCGACTCAGGTGACCGCGTTGGCCATTACCAAATTGGACGGTACGGCTAAAGGCGGTGTGGTTATTGGTATTTCAGATCAATTTAAAGTGCCTGTAAAATATATCGGTCTGGGCGAAGGGTTGGAGCATTTGCAATTGTTTAATAAAGAAGAGTTTGTTGACTCTTTACTTGGTTAAAATTTATGATACTGATAGATTTTATAACGTTAGGTTGCTCTAAAAACTTGGTGGACACAGAACGCCTGATGCGTCAGCTAGAAGCTGTGGGCTATACCGTTCGTCACGATGCGCCAGAACCAGATGGAGATGTCGTGGTGGTGAATACGTGTGGTTTTATTGGTGATGCTAAGGAAGAGAGCATTGATATGATTCTCCAGTTTGCTGCGCGAAAAAAACGCAAACAGTTAAAACAGTTGTTTGTTATGGGCTGTTTGTCTGAGCGTTATTTGAAAGAGTTGCAGATTGAGATTCCTGAAGTGGATAAATTCTACGGTAAATTTAATTACAATGAATTGGTGGCTGACTTGGGCAAACAATTTCAACCTAATTTCCAACTAGAACGTGTTATTACAACACCTCGTCATTATGCTTACGTTAAGATTTCGGAAGGTTGTAATCGTATGTGTTCTTATTGCGCTATTCC
Organism: uncultured Paludibacteraceae bacterium; assembly: GCA_964570565.1. Classification (GTDB taxonomy): domain Bacteria; phylum Bacteroidota; class Bacteroidia; order Bacteroidales; family Paludibacteraceae; genus W0P28-013. The sequence continues at coordinate 222,598 of CAZMYT010000003.1, read as the reverse complement.
TATCATAACAGGTCATCATCAAAGTCGTTCTATGGAGGATATAGAACAAGAAGTGCGTTGGTTGACCTCTCAAGGTGTTAAGGAATTTCAAATTATTGCGCAAGATTTGTCCTACTATGGTATGGATTTGTATAAATCGCTCAAGTTACCAGAGTTAGTAGAGCGTTTATCTGATATTCCAGGTGTGGAATGGCTTCGTTTGCATTATGCCTATCCTGCACAATTCCCATTCGATTTGTTACGTGTTATGCGCGAGCGTGACAATGTTTGTAACTATTTAGATATTGCCTTACAACATATTTCTGATAATATGTTGACTAAGATGCGCCGACACATAACATCTCAGCAAACGTATGAATTAATGCATCGTCTGCGGGAAGAAGTTCCCGGTATTCATTTGAGGACTACGTTATTGCTAGGTCATCCTGGTGAAACAGAAGATGATGTAGAACAACTCAAACAATTTATACGTGACATTCGTTTTGAGCGATTAGGCGCTTTTGCGTATTCCGATGAGGAAGGAACCTATTCTAATAAAACCTATTCCGACGACATTCCGTTTGACGTGAAACAACAACGTGTGGACGAAATAATGTCGATACAAGAAGGCATTGCTGCTGAACTTAATGAACAGAAAGTTGGTCGTACGTTACGTGTTATGATTGACCGTCAGGAAGGAGAATACTTTATTGGTCGTACTGAATATGATTCTCCCGAAGTCGATGGCGAAGTCTTGATTCCTATTGAATCAAATCCAGCATTAGAAATAGGGGCTTTATATCCAATCACTATAACGCGTGCCGATACTTTTGATTTATATGGCGATTTTAAAGTGTGAGTTTGTACATTTCAAAAAAAAATGTAACTTGCACCCATCTTTTAACTTAATATACTTGTCGTGAACAACAAAGAATTACAGGCAGAACTGTCTAAAAAATTAGGTATCTCTCAAAAAGAGACAGCTGCACATTTAGCTGCATTTGTTGAGGAAGTTAATGTGCAATTAACTGAAGGAAAGCAGGTTGCTTTTCTGGGAGTTGGTGTACTTGAGGTCCGTAAAAAGGAGTCACGTGTATCAGTTAATCCAACGACTCAAAAGCGTATGTTGGTGCCACAAAAATTGACTCCCGCATTTCGTGTTACAGGCACGTTCAAAGACAAACTTAAAAATCAATCACAATCATGAGCGACGAAAAAGTAAATGTTTCTGATTTGACGGATGCTTTAGCACGTCGAACCACTATTACCAAGAAGAATGCAGAGGCTTTTGTTGCTGCATTTCAAGATATCTTTCAAGAGGGATTATTGCGTGACAAGAACGTTAAAATCACAGGGCTCGGAACCTTTCGTTTGCAATGGGTAGAACCGCGCCGTAGCGTGAATGTTCAAACAGGCGAAGCTATTGAGATAGCCGGACATTATAAAGTGGTTTTTGTTCCTGAAACGAGTTTAAAAGACCGTGTGAATGAACCATTTGCACATCTTGAGACAACGTCCATGGATGGTGCTCCTGTGAAAAAAGTGGAGGTATCGAAAGAGATGCCTTTGCAAAAATTAGCTTCGCAAGCTATTGAAATTCAAGATATTTTGTCGTCTATCAATGAGACTGAACCAGTAGTGGAGATACAACCAGAGCCTGTTGTTGAAACTGAGCCTGAAGTGGTTAAATACGAGGCGCTTGATGTCCCAACTTCGGTTGAAACTCCATCGGCGGAACGTCGTTATACACCAGTGGCAACGGTTGAAGAATCAAAGCCTATGTTGAATACTATTTCTTCCAATGCTTCGATGGTACCAGAACCTAAAAAACGGAAACTGACTTGGTTGTGGATACTCCTTGTTGCACATATTTTAGGTGCTGGTTGTTTTGCTGTGTACTATTTTTATGGAACGATGATTCAAACGTCGGTGATGAATTTGGTGGCAGATTGGCAATCGGATAAACAGCCAAAACAGGCAATCGAGCCAGCTAAACCAGTTGAACAAGTAGCAGTGGCTGCTACGGATTCTATTACGGAAACTCCTGTTGTACAAACGTCTGTGTTTGATCAACCTCGTGAATATACCGAATTTATAGCCGAAGTGCGTGTCCCTGATGGTGGTCGTTTGACGCTGATTTCTCAAAAATATTATGGACATAAAGATTTTTGGGTTTATATTTACGAAGCCAATAAAGAAAAATTTCAAAATCCTGATAAGATAGAAGTGGGCACGTTGGTACGCATACCAAAACTAAATCCAGAATTAATCAACTTAGATAATTCAGAGACGCTAGTTTATGCCCGTAAGTTGCACGATCAATACGTGGGTATTAGATAATTTTCGACATAATCATGCTCATTAGCATGTGTGTAATTGTGTGTATAAAGGACTGAATACAAATTTAATTATTTTACAGTAATGAAAAGAAATTTGGTATTATTTGTATTAGCAATGTTGTCCTTTTCACTGGTTGCTCAAAAAGGGGTGATTAAGGGTAGAGTGTATAACGCAAAAACCAATGAACCCATTGAGTTTGCAAACATTCTTGTACAAGGAACAGGCATTGGCTCTACATCCGATTTGGATGGAAATTATATTTTTACGGGTATTGACCCAGGATTTGTTCGCCTAGTTGTGAGCTACATCGGTTTTCAAACCACAACATCAGCTGAAATTCAGGTTCAAGGTAACCAAACCACATTTGTGGACATTGCCGTTCCGGAAGATGCCTTGGTGCTTGACGAAGTGGTGGTGCGCCCTAATTTTAATTTGAAACGTATCGAAAGTCCAATTTCAGTTTTGTCTGTGGGCGTTCAGGAAATTGAAAAAAGTGCAGGTGCAAATCGCGATGTGTCAAAAGTGGTGCAAACTTTGCCAGGTGTGGGAGCAACTGACCCAAATCGTAATGATTTGATTGTACGTGGCGGTGGCCCTTCAGAAAACGTGTTTTATCTTGATGGTGTCGAAATTCCTGTGATTAATCACTTTGCTACGCAAGGTTCATCAGGCGGAGCTGTCGGCATTATTAACCCAGATTTTGTGCGCGAGATTAATTTCTATACTGGCGCTTTCCCTGCAAATCGTACCAATGCGTTAAGTTCGGTGATGGAAATCCGTCAAAAGGACGGTAGTAAAGATCGCGTTCATGCTAAACTCTCAGTTGGCGCTTCCGACGCAGCCTTGACGGTGGATGGACCGATTGGTAAAAAATCTACATTTATCGTTTCTGCTCGCCAGTCGTATTTGCAGTTGCTTTTTCAAGCCATCGGCTTGCCATTTCTGCCAACTTACAACGACTTTCAAGTAAAATATAAATATGAAATAGATAAGAAAAATGAACTGACGTTTATTGGAATTGGAGCTATCGATAATTTGGTGTTAAATACCGAGTTACAACAAACAGGCACCGAAGCACAAAAATATTTATTATCGTATTTACCTATTTACAAGCAATGGAATTACACCACAGGTGTTATTTATAAACATTTTGATGAAAATTTTATTGACCAATGGGTGTTGAGTCGCAATATGTTGCGTAATCAAAATTTCAAATTTCAGGATAACGACGAAACCAAACCCAAAACGTCTGATTATTTGTCGGATGAAGCCGAGAATAAATTACGCTTTGAGCGCGATTATCCCTATTTGCCAGTTAAATTAAAAATAGGAGCAGGTGTGCGTTATTCGCATTATACCAACGATACGTATCGTAAAATCTTTATTAATAATGCACCTTACGAATTGCGTTATAATACAGAACTAAATCTTTTTGGTTATCAACTGTTTGGTCAGGTTTCTGATGAATATCTTGACAATCAACTGAAACTTTCGTTTGGTATTAGCACTGTTGGTAATAATTTCAACAAAAACATGATTAATCCACTCAATCAATTATCGCCTCGTTTTTCAGCATCGTATGCTATTAGCGATAAATGGGATTTGAATGCTAATGTTGGTCGTTATGCATCACAACCTGCCTATACAACTTTGGGCTATCGTAATACCGCTGGCGATTATGTGAATAAAACCGAGAACTTAAAATACATTATTTCCTATCATGGAATTTTAGGTTTTGAATATCGTCCTATGGAATCGATGCGATTGTCGGTTGAAGGTTTTTACAAATATTACAACAATTATCCACTATCAGTGCTTGATGGATTGAGTATTGCTAGTAAAGGCGCTGACTATGGCCAAGTGGGTGATGAAGAAATAGTATCAACGGGTAAAGGTCGTGCTTATGGCGTGGAATTTTTATTTAAATTGATTGAATTTAAAAATATCAATGTAACCACGACATACACGTTCTTCCGTAGTGAATTTACCGATAAAAATGATATTTATCGTCCTTCAGCGTGGGATACACGCCACATGGTGAATTTGATAGCTAGTTATAAATTGCCTAAAAATTGGAATATTGCAGCGCGCTGGCGTTATGTTGGTGGCGCACCTTATACGCCTATTGATATGGAAAAATCTTCGCTTATTGCAGCTTGGGATATTACCAATCAGCCTTATCTTGATTTCTCTAATTATAATGCTAACCGTTTAGGTGATACGCATCAATTGGATATTAGAATTGATAAGGAATTTTATTTCAAAAAATGGGTGTTAAATGTGTATGCCGATGTGCAAAATGCGTATGTGTTTAAAACGGCAGGGGCTCCAATTTATACCAATAAGGATAAAGTGACGGGACAGCCAGTAATTGACCCTAATGATAATACGCGCTATGTTTTACGCGAAGTTGAAGATAATTTTAGCGGTGTATTACTGCCTACTATTGGTTTGATAGTCAAAATATAAGGTCGTGTATTTTATTGTAAACCACTTAAAAGACTAACGATTATGAAAAGTAGAATAGTTTTAATTATAATGATAGTTTTGTCGTTACAAGTATCGGCAAAAAAGATAAAAGAAGAACCTCCTGTACGTGTACAATATGGTGTGGAGAATGCAGGAACCAAGCTTGAAATTAGTTTCGAAAAAGGGAAAGAGTATAACCATCCACTTTTTGCTATTTGGTTGGCAGATGAAAAGGGAAATTATATTCAAACCTTGTATGTATCACAAAGTATAGGTAAAGGTGTTTTCTTGCGTGGAAGTCGTAAAACTGGTCAGTGGATGCCTGGTGAAATTCAACGTCCGGCTGCTTTGCCTTACTGGGCGCATCAGCGTGCTGTACTTAACGAAAATGGTGGTGTTTTGCCTACACCAAAATCGCCAGTTGTAGATGCTTACACGGGAGCTACACCAAAGAATTCTTTTGTTTTGGAAGTCAAGACAGAACAAATTTTGCGTGGTAAGTATAAAGTTATGTTTGAGATTAACCAATCGTGGGACTGGAATGAATTCTGGTTCAATGCTAAATATCCAGACGATAAGGAATACAAAACTTCAAGTCAGCCAGCGTTGGTGTATTGTGCTGATGTTGAAAGTGGTAATTTGCAACCAGTTGTTTTTAAAGCTGTGGGTCATAGTCATTACGCAGGTAAAGATGGCAGCCTGACTCCTGACTTGAGCACGCTCACTACGGCGCTCAAGATAGCGAATAAAATTTCGGTAAGAATTGTTGAATAATATTGACAGTCATAAACAATAAAGCAGAAAACGGATATCCCTTTCCTGCTTTATTTTTGTAAATATAACGTCCTTTTGGAACCACTTTACTCATTGACTATGAGGCACACCAATAGTGTGTTGTGTGTAAAGTGAGTTTGTTAGTACACAAAAGAGAATTATTATTTTAAGAAAATAAGGGCCGAAGCGTTTTGTTTTTATGTTAAATATGTGTAAATCGCTTTTTTTTAACGCATTTAAACGTTTAATTTTAACATAAAAGATTATTTTTGCAATTGAATTTATATAAAACACATATAATTATTTATCATCATGAATCAAGTTATTGATATCCGAGAATTGAACGAACGTATTGAACGTCAAAGTGCTTTTGTTGATGCGTTAGTAATGGGTATGAACCAAACCATTGTTGGTCAGAAACATTTAGTGGAGTCGTTGCTCATTGGTTTATTGTCCGATGGTCATATTTTGCTCGAAGGTGTTCCTGGTTTGGCAAAAACATTAGCCATTAAAACATTGTCGCAATTGATTGATGCGGATTTTAGCCGTATTCAGTTTACTCCGGATTTATTGCCTGCCGATGTTCTTGGTACATTAATTTACAGTCAGAAAAAAGAAGAATTCTCTATTAAAAAAGGACCAATTTTTGCCAATTTTATCTTGGCCGATGAAATAAATCGTGCTCCAGCTAAAGTACAAAGTGCTTTATTGGAAGCCATGCAAGAGCGTCAGGTTACTATTGGTGAAGAAACCTTTGCTTTGCCAGCTCCATTCTTAGTAATGGCCACTCAAAATCCTATTGAGCAAGAAGGTACCTATCCGTTGCCAGAAGCTCAGGTCGACCGTTTTATGTTGAAAGTGGTGGTAAATTATCCTCAAAAAGAAGAAGAAAAATTAATTCTTCGTCAGAATATTGCTGAAGCCAAACCAGTATCAAAGCCAATTTTGAAATTGCAAGACATTTTAGATGCTCGTAAAGTGGTTCGTGAGGTTTACATGGACGAAAAAATTGAACGTTATATTATTGATATTGTCTTTGCTACACGTGCTCCTGAAGATTATGGCTTGAAATCATTGAAAAGTATGATTTCATTTGGTGGATCGCCTCGTGCGTCTATCAATTTAGCATTAGCTGCTCGTGCTTATGCCTTTATAAAACGTCGCGGTTATGTTATCCCAGAGGATGTTCGTGCTGTGGCTTACGACGTTTTGCGCCATCGTATTGGTTTAAGTTATGAGGCTGAAGCGAACAATTTAACTTCAGAAGAAATTATCAATGAAATTTTAAATGCAGTTGAAGTGCCTTAACATACTGTTTTAAGGAATGAGAGTGAGTAACTTTAAGTGTATTAATATTAATTCATAATTGCTTTGGAAACCAGCGAATTATTACAAAAAGTCCGTCGTATCGAGATAAAAACCCGTGGTTTATCGCGCAATATTTTTGCCGGTGAATATCATTCGGCGTTTAAAGGGCGCGGTATGACCTTTGCTGAAGTTCGCGAATATCAATATGGTGACGATGTGCGCAGTATTGATTGGAATGTGACGGCTCGCTTTCAACATCCGTATGTCAAAGTGTTTGAAGAAGAACGTGAAATGACCGTGATGTTATTGATTGACGTTTCGGCTAGTCATGATTTTGGTTCTGGTAATTTGTACAAACGTGATGTAATGACCGAATTAGCAGCTACTTTGGCTTTTTCGGCCATTCAAAATAACGATAAAATTGGTGTGATTTTCTTCTCCGATAAAATTGAAAAGTTTATTCCTCCTCAAAAAGGGCGTAAACATATTCTGTACATTATTCGGGAGTTGATTGATTTTAAACCTGAAAGTAATAAGACTGATATTGCCTTGGCTTTGCGTTATTTTACCAATATCATCAAAAAACGGTGTACTGCGTTTTTAATTTCCGATTTATTGGATTCAAAATCCTTTGAAGATGAATTGATTATTGCAAATCGCAAACACGATCTTATTGCATTGCGTGTGTATGATAAACGCGAAACTGAGTTACCTCCAGTAGGTTTGATGAAAGTGAAAGATGCTGAAACGGGCGAACGTCTTTGGATTGATACCGATGATCGTCGTTGGCGCATGTTGTATAAAAATTTGTGGGATGAAAATCGCTTGAAATTACAACACTTACTTATGAAAGCAGGTGTGGATAAAGTATCAATCGATGTCAGTGAGGGTGATTATATTAAGGCGTTGATTGGATTATTTAAACAAAGAGGAAAGTCGTAATATGAATTTCAAAAAGTTTATTACAGTTTGCCTGGTTTTGGTGTTAGCATTTCCTATGTTAGCACAAACCTTTTCGGTGTCAGCTGTTATTGATTCTACGGTTTTGTATGTAGGCGAGCAGACCAAAATCACATTTGAATGGTCGCAACCTAAAAAGGCTAAAGTACAGGCGCCTCTATTTTCTGACACCATCGTGTCGGGTCTTGAAATTGTAGAGCGTTTACCTATTGATACTGCCGCAAATGGGGAAACTGATTTGCTTATCAAACAAAGTTATTTGGTTACCAGTTTCGATTCGGCGTTGTTGTTTATTCCTCCACAACCGTTTATTTTGGGTAATGATACACAGTATACCAACCCATTATCGTTAAAGGTAGTTTCTATTCCTGTAGATACAACTCAAAAGGCAATTGCCGATATAAAACCAGTATACAAACCACCTTTCAACTGGCCTTTGTTTTGGCAAATTGTGTGGATTCAATTGTTGGTGATTGCAGTTGCTGTATTGGGTATTTGGTTGTATCGTCGTTACAAAAAACAGCATGTAGCCAAAGATGAAGAAGCGGAAGTACAAGACACTCGTCCAGCTTATGAAATCGCATTAGAGCGTTTGAATGCCATTCGTCAAGAGAAATTATGGCAAAAAGGTCGCCCCAAAGATTATCATACACAATTGACCGATGTCTTGCGCGATTATATTCGTCGTAGTTTCGACATTAACGCTACCGAACAGACGTCTGCCGAAGTATTGCAAGCCATTCAACCTTGTTTGAAGGAACAAAAAGATTCGTTTGTGCTGTTGCAAAATATATTACAACTAGCCGATTTAGTCAAGTTTGCTAAATATCATCCGTTGATTGAAGAAGATGAAAAAAGTCTGTCGCGTGCTTATAGTTTTGTAGAAAACACCAAACAAGTGGTGGAGGAAGCACCAATAACAGATGACGATGTAACTAATCAACAAGTCTAATTGAGTTATGAAATTTAATAATCCTGAATATTTATGGCTGCTCTTGATTTTGATACCACTTATTTTGTGGTACGTTTTCAAGCAGTTTCAATCGGATGCAAGTATGCAGATTTCGACTACCGAGCCATTTTCAAAAATGCCTAGAAGTCGAAAACATTACTATTTTTATGCCTTGTTTGCGTTGCGTGCTTTGGTTATTACTTTGCTAATATTGGTATTGGCGCGCCCTCAATTGAGTAATAGTTTCCAAACCGAAACTACCGAAGGTATTGATATTATGTTGTCATTAGATATTTCGGGAACCATGTTGGCTGAAGATTTACGCCCAAACCGATTGGAGGCGGCTAAAAACGTGGCAACTGAATTTGTTTCGGGTCGTCCTAATGATAATATCGGATTGGTTGTATTCGCAGGTGAGAGCTTTACCCAATGTCCGCTCACGAATGATCATAGCGTTTTGATTAATTTGTTTCAAGGCGTGCAGTATGGTATGATTGAAGATGGTACTGCTATTGGATTGGGATTGGCTAATGCTGTCAGTCGTATTAAAGATAGTGAAGCTAAGTCAAAAGTCATTATTTTATTGACCGACGGTTCTAACAATGCAGGCGATGTTGATCCAATGACGGCAGCCGAAATAGCTCAATCGTTTGGTATTCGTGTTTATACTATTGGCGTAGGAACTCGTGGCGTAGCGCCTTATCCGGTACAAACACCAGTTGGTATTCGCTATCAGGATTTACCTGTTGATATCGACGAAGATATGTTACGAGAAGTGGCCGAGTTGACTGGTGGCGCTTATTTTCGAGCTACCGATAACACGAAGTTGAAATCTATTTATCAAGAAATTGACCAATTAGAAAAAACCAAATTACGTGTACATCAATATAGTAAAAAAAACGAGGAGTATATGCCATTTTTGCTAGCGGCGCTCTTGTTATTACTGGCTGAAATTGTTTTGCGCCATACTGTTTTACGCCGATTACCTTAATATTTACACTGTCGATTTTATATATCCAAGCTATATGTTTCGTTTTGCTCACCCCTATTTTTTGTATTTACTGATAGCCGTTCCACTATTGGTCGCGATGTTTGTGTATGTCACCTATCAGCAAAAAATACGTTTGCGTGAATTTGGGAATCCTGACTTATTGAAACGATTGATGCCCAATGCCTCCATTATACGTCCTCAATTGAAATTTTACACGCTTATGGTCGTTTTGGTGTTGATGATTGTGGCTTTAGCTCGTCCTCAATTTGGGTCAAAACTCCAAACCGCCAAGAAACAAGGTGTAGAAGCTATGATCGTGTTGGACGTATCCAATTCTATGATGGCGCAAGATATACAACCTAATCGTTTAGAGCGTTCTAAATTGATTCTTTCAAAGTTGATTGATGATATGGTGGATGATAAAATTGGTTTAATTGTATTTGCTGGTGATGCCTTTGTGCAATTGCCCATAACCACCGACAATGTGTCTGCCAAGATGTTTTTATCGTCGATTAATCCCAATTTAGTACCACGTCAAGGTACCGCTATTGGAACCGCTATTGATTTAGCTATTCAGTCTTTTGGCCCAAATGAGTCAGAAGCTGGGCGCACGATTATTGTTATAACCGATGGTGAAAATCATGAAGACGACGCTATTGGCGCGGCTAAATTGGCTCAAGAAAAAGGTATTACAGTGAATGTGGTTGGCATGGGTACACCCGAAGGAACACCAATTCCTGTGGGAGGTACAATGAGTTTCCGTAAAGATAAAGATGGTAATGTAGTGGTTACTAAATTGAACGAAACCATGTGCCGACAAATAGCCGAAGCAGGTTCTGGCATTTATGTACGTGCCGATAATTCCAATACAGCTTTAAAAGCGGTGTCAGGACAGATAGGTGAAATGCAAAAAGGCAACCTAGAAACTAAGTCGTATGCTGAATATGATGAAAAGTTTTATATTTTTGTCTGGATTGCATTGTTCTTGCTTGTCATCGAATTTTATGTGTTTAATCGTCAGAATAAAGCGTTGAATAAAATTAAATGGTTCGATTAACTATGAAACGTTTCTCAATTCTTATTATCCTGTGTGCTGTGACTTCGTTGGTTGCTGCTCAAAAAGAGAGTGGCGATGTGCGCCGTGGAAATTCAGCCTACAAGAAAGAAAAATATGTGGATGCCGAAGTGGATTACCGCAAAGGTTTGGAAAAAAATGCCAAATCATTTTCGGGTAATTTTAATTTGGGTAATGCCTTGTATCGCCAAGCAAAATATGCCGAAGCAATTGAGCAGTTTCAAGCAGCTGCCGCTTTGGCTGGAAATGATAAAGGGCGCTTGGCAGCTTCATACCACAATATAGGTAATTCGCTTTTAGAATCTGGTGAATTTGCCAAAAGTATTGATGCCTACAAACAAGCTTTACGTAACAATCCAAACGACAACGACACGCGTTATAATTTGGTATATGCTCAGCAAATGTTGAAACAGCAACAAAACAAAAACCAAAATAAAAATAAGAATCAACAACAAGAAAAACAGCAACAAAAAGAAGAACAGCAACAAGATAAAAATAAGCAAGAACAGCAGCAACAACAGCAAAAGCAACAGCAGCAACAATCTGCCATGTCGAAAGAACGCGCAGAAGAAATTTTAAAAGCGTTGGAGCAAGACGAGCGTGATACGCAAGATAAAGTAAAAGAGGCTCAGGCACAACAAGCAAAACGTTATCGTGTTGATAAAGATTGGTAATTGAAGAACTTTAATCGAAAAGCGAAGATGAAAAGAATAGGATTAGTAATGATTGGAATATTGGCGGCAGTGTCTGTTTTTGCTGCCAATGTGAGCTTTACGGCCAGTGCGCCAGCAGCAGTGCCTAATGGACAATCGTTTCAGTTAGTGTATACGGTTAATGCAGCAGCCAAAGATTTACGCGTGCCTGCATTTAATGCCTTTGAGGTGATTGCTGGGCCGTTTACCTCACAAAGTCATAGTGTGCAGATTATCAATGGAAAATCGTCGTCGGAAACTACGCTACGTTATACTTATACCTTACTACCAACCAAGGAAGGTACATTTAATATACCGAGTGCATCCATTGTGGTAGATCAAGATCGTTATCAGTCGAATGCATTGACTATTAAAGTTTTGCCAGCAGATAAGTCTGCTGATACATCCAATCAATCGGGGAAAGATAAACAAACTTCTGCACCAATTTCTCAACAAATTACGGACGATAATTTATTTATTCGACCAGTCATTTCACGTACTAAAGTGCGAGAACAAGAACATATTTTATTAACTTATAAAATATACGCTCGTGTCGATTTAATAGATATTCAGCAAGTTAAATATCCCGATTTTAAAGGTTTTTTTGTGCAAGAAGTAGAACTTCCACAAAATAAACAATTCGCTTTAGAAAATTACGATGGTAAAAATTACAATACCATTGTATTGCGTCAATATTTATTGTATCCACAAAGTTCTGGTACATTGAATATTGATAAGCTAACTTGTAATGCTGTGATTCGTGTAAAAAATCAGGCACAAGTTCGTAGTATCTTCGACGATTTTTTTGATTCCTATCAAGAGGTTAAAAAGCCACTTTCAACTCCAGCTCTTAAAGTATCGGTTGCCGCTTTGCCAACACCTAAACCTACTAATTTTTCGGGAGGAGTCGGCTCTTTTTCTATAAAATCAAAGATTAATGCTTCGGAATTAAAAGCCAATGAAGCGGTTACTATAACGGTTACGATTTCGGGCAATGGTAATATGAAAATGGTGAAAAATCCAGAACTCAAATTTCCACCTGATTTTGAAACATACGAACCGAAAGTTACCAATTCGTTTACTAATACAACGTCTGGTGTATCAGGCACAAAAACGATTGAGTATCTTGCCATCCCTCGCCATGCAGGCGATTATGATATTCCTGCTACCGAGTTTTCTTACTTTGATGTGGCGTCACAAAGTTACAAAACGGTTACCATTCCTGCTTATCATTTAAAAGTAGGTAAGGGCTCTGATAATGCACAAGGTGGTTCGGTAAGTAATTTTACGAATCAAGAACAGGTTCGTATGATTGCCTCTGATATTCGCTATATCGATATTAGCCAGTTTGAACTCGCTGCACCAGAAGATTCTTGGATTGGTGGGTGGAAGTTCTGGTTAGCTTATTTGTTGCCACTTACAATCGCTCTATTAGCTTTAGTATTTTTCCGTAAACAGGCTCGCGAGAATGCCGATTTAGCTTTGATGCGTAATAAAAAGGCGAACTCCGTAGCCCGTAAACGTTTGAAATTAGCTGAAAAATATTTAAAAACGGATGCCAAAAAGGCATTTTATGATGAGGTTTTGAAGGCTTTGTGGGGTTATTTGTGCGATAAATTGAGTTTGCCTTTGGCAGATTTAAACAAAGAAAATGTAGCTGCTCAGTTGACTGCTCATGCAGTTGATCAGGCTGATATTGATAAATTTATTCGTTTGCTTGATGATTGTGAATTTGTGCGCTATGCACCGTCGAACGACGATCGTGCTACGATGGATCATATTTTTAAACAAACACTCGAAATGATTGCTAAATTAGAGGAAACTATTAAACGCTAACGGTTATGAATAAACTTGTAAAACTTGTAGTAGTTGTTATACTTTTGGCAGTTGTAGGTTCTATCAAAGCCGACAATCAACTTCAAAAGGCGGCTGATTTGTACGCTGCTCAATCGTATGAACAGGCTGCCGATGTGTATGCCAATATCCTGAAAACCGATGTGGTGTCACCCGAATTGTATTATAATTATGCTAACGCTTGTTATAAATCGGGACAATTGGGTAAGGCTATTTTAAATTACGAACGTGCTTTGGTATTACGTCCCAATTACGAAGATGCTAAGTTTAATTTAACCTTCGTAAATGCTCAAATTGCTGATAAAATAGAACCAATCGAACAATTTTTCTTAACGGAATGGCTCGAAAGTTTAGGTAGTTTACAAACTGCCAATCAGTGGGCCATTACTAGCATTAGTGGATTTGTGGTATGTTTGATTTTGGCCTTATTATACGTATTTGCTTCGCATCGTTCGTTGCGTAAAGTGGGCTTTTTTGGCGCAATTACCTGTTTAGTTATTTCGGTAGCCGCTTTAAGTTATAGTTTTTCGTTGCAACATAAGGCTCAAGAACGTGCTGAAGCAATTGTGATGGTTGGTGCGATGCCTGTAAAAAGCGCGCCAGACGACAGTGGTACAGAACTCTTTGTGTTGCACGAAGGCACGAAGGTTGTTATCAAAAGTTCATTACGTGGTTGGTTCGAGATTCGTATTGCCGATGGTCATGTAGGTTGGGTTAAAACCACTCAAATAGAACGCATATGAGTTGGTTCGAATCACTGATAGAACTCGATAAACAGCTATTGCTTTGGGGCAATAGTTTTCATACGCCTTTTTGGGATAATTTTATCTCTATTTTTAGCGGAAAACTCATTTGGATTCCAACGGCATTGGTGTTGTTGTACGTGATTATTCGTACCGAGAAACGTGATTCGTGGTGGGTTTTATTGTTCTTGGTGATTACTATTGTATTAGCTGACCAAATTTCGTCAGGTATTATTAAACCACTCGTGGCGCGTTGGCGGCCAACACACGAACCGACTTTACAGGGGATGGTGCAGTTGGTACATGGTTATACTGGTGGTCGTTATGGATTTGTATCTTCGCATGCCGCCAATAGTTTTGCAGTTGCTTTATTTACCTCTTTGTTATTTCGTCGTCAGCTTTATACGTGGACAATTTTCTTATGGGCTACTGCCAATGTGTACACCCGAATCTATTTGGGCGTGCATTATCCGTTGGATATTTTAGGTGGCGCCATTGTTGGATTAGCTTGTGGTTGGTTTAGTTTTTATCTGATGCAACGCATCAAACCCCAATTAAGACAACGAATGGATGATATTATGCTCGATAAAGGCATTTATCTAATCATTTCTGTATTAATTATTTCGGTTGCTGTAATAGCTATCGGAAATAACTTTTTACTCTTTTTAGCGTAAAAATTGCAATTTTATCGTTCAAAAATTTGTAAGATTGAAATTAAACGTATAAATTAGCAGAAAATTAAAGAACCTTTAGTCTATCACTACACAGCGGTGTAGCTCATATGTGAATTATAACCTTAATCATTATTCATCTAATAAATTTTACAGCCATGACAAAGACAATCACATTTAACGAATTGCGTAAAATCAAAGACAGTTTACCTTCGGGCAGTATGCAACGCATTGCCGATGAACTTCGTGTTGATGTAGAAACTGTTCGAAACTATTTTGGCGGACATAATTACAAAGAAGGTGGAAGTTGTGGTGTTCATATTGAACCAGGTCCTGATGGTGGCCTTGTGATGCTCGACGATACTACTATTTTGGATGTTGCTCGTCGTATACTCGATGAAAAATAAAAAAAGGCTGCTCAGTAAGAGCAGCCTTTTTTATGCTAATTGCTTTAGTAAATCGATTTTATAGCCTCGTAAAAACTCATCACTATTCATCCGTTTTTTACCTGCCAATTGGAGCGATTGGATGCTTACAAAACCATCTTTGCAAACTACTTTTAACTCCTTTTTACCATCTGTGACGATGGTCCCAGGGGTATGTGTGTGCGAAGTTTGTTCTGTTGTTACTTCGTAAATTTTCATTGGAATTGATGGTGTGTTGTCGTTCATTAGCTCACTCCAAGCCGTGGGATAGGGCGATAAGCCTCTTACAAAATTATAGATGGATTCACAATCGTTGTCCCAATTTATTTTACACGTTTCTTTGAAAATTTTCGGAGCCATTTTAAGTTCAGCCACTTCGGGTTGTGGCATTTTGGGAGCTGTGCCATCTAAAATACAGTCAACCGTTTCTACAACAGTTTGAGCACCTAATACCATAAGTTGGTCGTGAATCGTTTCCGCATTATCGGTACGGTGAATGGCTATTTTTTTCTGTAGAATTAAATCACCCGTATCTATTTCGTGTTGTAGGAAAAAGGTGGTAACGCCAGTCTCTTTTTCACCATTGATGATAGCCCAATTGATAGGCGCTGCTCCGCGATATTGTGGAAGTAATGAACCGTGTAAATTAAATGTGCCCATCGGTGGCATATTCCACACAACTTCTGGTAACATCCTAAAAGCGACTACAATTTGCAAGTCGGCTTTTAAGGCTTTTAGAGCTTCCAAAAATTGTTCATCTTTCAATTTTTCAGGTTGTAGCAAAGGCAACTTGTGTGCTAGTGCATATTCTTTGACTGCCGAAAATTGAACTTTATAGCCCCGTCCTGCAGGTTTGTCGGGCATGGTGACCACGCCTACTACATTATAACCTCCTGAAACCAGCGCATCTAAACTTGCCACTGCAAATTCGGGCGTTCCCATATATACAATCCGTAACTCGTCTTTTGTCATTTTTGTCTGTTTAATTCCGTTTGTCCGCTCCCCACATAAGTTTGTTTTTCAGTGTTTTAAAAAAACTGTGGTGTAAAGGTTTAATCACTTTTATCGTATAATTAGCTTTGGCAATATGCAACTTGGTAGTTTGTGGCATCACTTGAGAGCGACCATCAAGCGAAATGAGAAAGCTCTTCGATCGGCTGTCTATTTCTAAGTCAATATACCAAGAATCTGGAATAATGAGTGGTCGCACGTTGAGGCTGTGCGAAGCCACGGGTGCAATGATTAAGTTCTGCGCTTGAGGCACTAATAGTGGACCGCCCACGCTCATGGAATAAGCTGTAGAGCCAGTTGGTGTTGCTATTATTAACCCGTCAGCTTGGTAAGTATTTAAAAATTCATTGTTCACTGAAGCACGAATGCTAATCATCGACGATAAATCTTGTTTTAAAATAGCCACTTCGTTGAGTGCAAATGGATAATTCTTTTCAGAGCCATCAGAGGTTGACAGTTCTAGCACCGTTCGTTCTTCTACATGATAGCGACCATCTAAAAGTTCCTGTAAGATGGTGTCAATTTCTTCGTGAGCCACATCGGCTAAAAACCCCAAACGACCTGTGTTAATGCCAAGAATTGGAATATTCTTATCGCCAATACACGCTGCCGTTGTTAAAAAAGTACCATCACCGCCAATGCTAATTACTAAATCAGCGTTCAGTGTATCTGTATTGATGGTCTTACACGTTGGGAAATTTTTCATTTTAGTCGCAATTTGCGCATAAAAATCACGTTCTATCAATACATCGACACCATGACTAAGTAAGAAATTGACTGTTTGCCGCAATGGCGCATCAATTTCTTCTTTATAAGTGGTGCTAAATATAGCAATTTTCATTTTTTTAGATTACTTTTGTTCGTGAATTTGTTTCACTATGCAAAGTAACAAAATGTAAATGAAACGACCAAACAGGAATGAATAAATGACAAAATTAAGTGTAAATATCAATAAGATAGCCACCATCCGAAATGCTCGCGGAGGCGATAATCCGAATGTGGTACAAGTGGCACTCGATTGTGAAAAGTTTGGGGCTGAAGGCATTACTGTTCATCCTCGCCCAGACGAACGCCACATTCGTAGACGCGATGTGTATGATTTACGTCCCGTGCTTACCACGGAGTTTAATATCGAAGGTTATCCTTCGCCCGAATTTATTGACTTGGTTTGTGCCGTTAAACCTGCACAAGTTACGCTTGTTCCCGATGCTCCCGATGCTATTACGTCGAATGCAGGCTGGAATTGTGATCTTCATTTCGATTTTTTGAAAACTATTACGGAGCAATTTCAGACGCACGGTATTCGTGTTTCTATATTTGTAGGAACCGATTTGCACACGATTGAACGTGCTGCAGCGTTGGGTGCCGACCGTATTGAATTATACACCGAACCTTATGCAACCAACTATCCAAAAGGGAAAGAATTCGCTGTAGAGCCTTTCGTGAAAGCCGCTGAGCATGCTCGTAAATTTGGTTTGGATGTGAATGCTGGGCATGATTTAAGTTTGGAAAATTTGACTTATCTTTGCAAGCGTATTCCATTTTTGGCTGAAGTTTCTATTGGTCATGCACTTGTTTGTGATGCGCTTTACTTAGGTCTGGAAGAAACCATCAAACGTTATAAAACGTGTTGTTTTGGGATAATTTTGTAACTATCTAAAAATTAATTAAATATGAATCTTACTATTTTATTACAAACTGTAGCTGCTGTGGCCGATACAACGATGGCAGCCGTTCCAACAGCAGCGCCTGTGGCAGCTCCAATAGCAGCAGCTCCAGTAGTTGAAGCTGCTAAAACATTGAGTTTCTTTGATATGGCTGTTAAGGGCGGATGGATTATGATTCCTATCGCTTTATTGTTTGTTTTGGCTATTTATATTTTTATAGAACGTACAATTACATTGCATAAGGCATCTAAAGAAGATGCGTCGTTCATGAATCGCATAAAAGATTATATTTACGACGGTAAATTGGAATCGGCGTTGAACTTGTGTCGTGATACAAATTCACCATCGGCTCGTATGATTGAAAAAGGTATTAGCCGTTTGGGTCGTCCTATGGGCGATGTGCAAGTAGCTATTGAGAATGTGGGAAGTATTGAAGTTGCTAAATTGGAAAAAGGGCTTGGATTGTTGGCTACCACTTCTGGTGGTGCACCAATGTTAGGATTTTTGGGTACTGTACTTGGTATGGTTCAAGCATTTTTTGAAATGGAGCAAGCTGGTGGTAACACCATTAATTTGAGTCAATTGTCGGGTGGTATTTATACCGCAATGGTAACTACTGTTGCTGGGTTAATTGTGGGTGTTTGTGCTTTCTTTGCGTACAATTATTTAGTAGGTAAAGTGGGTGAAGTGATGCGCCGCTTGGAAATGCGTAGCATGGAATTCATGGATTTATTGAACGAGCCCGCTGCTGGTAAAAAATAACTTGACGAATTGTCAAAAAACGTAAGATATGGCTATTAAACAACGAAATAAAATTGACGCTTCTTTTAGCATGTCGTCGATGACTGACATAATCTTTTTGTTGCTATTATTTTTTATGATAGCTTCAACTATGTCGTCTCCGAATGATATGAAGGTCAATTTGCCTCAAAGTAAAGCTAAAACGGCTACTAAGGCAAATATTATCAAAGTGGGTATCGATCGTGACGGAGCATTCAGCATTGCCGAAGGCGTTGAAGCTCCTCAATATGTCGATTTTGAGCGCCTTGAACCGATGTTAAAAGCGGCTCAGGCGACCGATTCAACGTTGTATGTGGCTCTTCATGCTGATGAAGAAGTTCCTTACAAACAGGTTGTTCGTGTGTTGGATATTGCCAACCAAAATAAAATGAAGTTAGTTATTGCGACTAAAGTGGCTGAAAAATAAATGAAAAAATCTGAACTATACGCATCTGTAGGAACGGTCGTTGTTTGCGGAATAGTATTAGCTATTTTGCTACTGTTTGGCTTTTCTATATCTAAAAAAGATATAGACGAAGGTCTTATGGTTAGCTTTGGCGAAGAAATCGAGGGTTTTGGACAATCGGAGCTAGTGGCTCCGCCTACAGCTGTGGCTCCTGTCGTTCCACCTGTATCGACTCCTAAAAATGAGGATTTGATGACTCAAGATGACGAATCGGTCGTGTTGGCTGCTAAGGAAAAAGAGAAAAAACGCAAAGAAGAAGAACGCCAACGTCTGTTGGAAGAACAACGACGCCAAGAACAACAACGTATTGCTGCCGAAAATCAACGCAAAATTGATCAAGCAAAAGCGGCTGCTGGAGCCTTTGGTAAGTCGCCTGGAGCTGGCAGTGGAAATACAACTGGTGATGCCATGCAAGGCAATCCTGCTGGTTCAGGTTCGTCGGGTGGACATTCGTGGTCGCTTGCTGGTCGCTCATTAAATGGCGGTTTGCCAAAGCCTGCTTACAATGGAAATCAAGAAGGACGTATTATTATTAATATTCGAGTAGATAGATCGGGTAATGTTACTGATGCTATCATTGATGAGAAGAGCTCTAATATTACTGATGGAAACTTACGTACTGCTGCGCGCGAAGCAGCTAAACGTACTAAATTTACTGCAGGTAGCGATGTGGCTATGGGAACAATTACTTATCAATTTAGATTGAATTAAGTGCTGTATAAAATGAATTACATCTTTTTAGCTCCAGGTTTTGAAGAAATTGAGGCATTAACCGTAATCGATGTGTTGCGCCGTGCTGATATTTCGGTAAAATCCGTATCTATTACCGATGATTTGACCGTTGTGGGTGCGCATGCTATAACGGTTTTGGCTGATTGCGTGCTTAAAGATGTTGATTTTGAAGCGGCTCACTATTTGATTTTACCAGGAGGAATGCCTGGTGCTACTAACCTGTCGAATTGTAAACCACTTACAGCACATTTACAAGCGCACTACGAGGCTCAAAAACCTTTAGCAGCCATTTGTGCTGCTCCCTTGGTGCTAGGTCGCTTAGGTTTGTTGCAAGGGCTGGAAGTTATTTGTTATCCGGGTTTTGAGCACGAATTACAAGGCGCGCGTTTGAGTAACTACAACGTAGTTCAGTCGCAACGTGTTGTAACGGCTAAAGGTCCTGCTTATGCTTTGGATTTTGCTTTAAAGTTGGTGGCCGATATTAAAGGCGACTCTGTGGCTGAGATGATTAAAAAGGCTATGTTTTAAATTAGATTACAACTTGATACAAAAAAAGAGAACACCAATTTGGTGTTCTCTTTTTTATCGAATAGCTTAATACTTATTTTGTTTTAGCAGCTTTTTTTACGATAGCTTTAAATGCTTCTGGGTGATTCATAGCAAGGTCTGCCAATACTTTGCGGTTCATGGCAATACCTGATTTGTGTAAAGCGCCCATAAGTTGAGAATAAGACATTCCTTCCATGCGAGCAGCAGCGTTGATACGTTGAATCCACAAAGCGCGGAAGTTACGTTTTTTAGCTTTACGATCGCGGAATGCATATTGCAAACCTTTTTCCCAAGTATTTTTTGCTACCGTCCAAACATTGCGACGTGCACCAAAGTACCCACGGGTAAGTTTCAAAATTCTTTTACGTTTTGCTCTTGAGGCAACGTGATTTACTGATCTTGGCATAATTTTTTTCTTTTTTGAATGTTAGCGTTCCGTTATCGGAATCTTTCGGCTAATCACTCGGTTAATCACTAAAGTTAAATTCTTTACAATTAAAAGTTATCTAAGTGCTAATAACGCTTTAACGTTCTTTTCGTCAACAGAACTAACAAGTCCTGAATGAGTTAAATTACGTTTTTGTTTCAACGTTTTTTTAGTTAGAATGTGGCTTTTAAAAGCATGTTTCCGTTTGATTTTTCCTGATCCGGTAAGGGCAAACCTCTTTTTGGCACCGGAATTAGTTTTCATTTTTGGCATTTCTCAGTATAATTATAAATTAATAAAAAAAACTTCTTATTTTTTTGTGCTTTTTGGCGACAGCATGATAATCATGCGCTTACCTTCGAGTACTGGCAACGAATCAACTTTGGCAATATCTTCTAAATCATTGGCAAAACGAAGTAATAATACTTCACCTTGTTCTTTAAATAAGATAGAGCGACCTTTAAAGAATACAAATGCTTTGACTTTACAACCTTCTTTTAGGAACGATTGTGCGTGTTTAAGCTTGAAATTGTAGTCGTGGTCGTCGGTTTGTGGACCGAAACGAATCTCTTTAACCACCATTTTTACAGTTTTGGCTTTGATTTCTTTTTCTCTCTTCTTTTGCTGATAGAGGAATTTTTGATAATCAACAACACGGCATACGGGTGGTTCCGCATTAGGCGAAATTTCAACTAGATCAAGATTTAAATCGTCAGCAATGGCTAGTGCGCGTTCTATAGGATAAACGCCAACTTCGACATTTTCGCCAACTAAACGAACTTCTCTCACACCACGAATTTTTTCGTTAATGCGGTGCGCTTCTTCGTTTCTTTTTTTGATAATCAACTGCTTAGCTATTGTACAGTCCTCCCGATTGGTTAAAGTTAATATTAGTTGCCCATACGATTTTTGGGCTCGCAAATATACGATGTTTTTTCTGCTTGGCAAAATATTTTATAACAAATTCGTTGTGCGAACATAAGAATACGCTTTTGCGGGTTTTTGCTGGTTGAAAATAGGTGTTTTTAACGTGTTGTTTTGAGAATATACTCTAAAAATTTCCCCACTTTTCGCCATTTGGCTTTTGATTTTAAGTTAATCCCTTGAATTGTATTGTAAATCAATTATTTATTAAATATGTTAATAGTGTTAAAGGTGTTTATAAAGTTGTTAATAAGTCCGTTATATATGTTTATATTGTAGGTAAATATTGTTGATAAGTTTTTTGTGGGGGAATGTGGGGAATTAAATTTATATTGTAATTTTACACCCAGAATAATTAATAAGGAGTGCTATGGCAACATTTATCGGAAATATTGAAGCGAAGGCAGATGTTAAGGGGCGAATTTTTATCCCAGCATCTTATCGGAAGCAGCTTCCAGAAGGCGAAAGAGAGCGTTTGGTGATGCGTATGGATCCCAATAATGCCTGCTTGATTTTGTACCCTGAAGGCGTTTGGAATCGTAAGGTTGCCGACTTCAAAGAGAAGCTTGATGAGTGGAATTCTGACGATCAAATGCTGTTGATGCAGTTTGTATCGGATGCTGAGTGGTTGGATATCGACTCGCAAGGTCGTGTGTTGATTTCTAAACGCTATCTTCAACAAATTGGCGCATCGCTTGATGTGCTTTTTGTGGGAATGCTCGATCGCATTGCTTTGTGGGATAAGGCTGCTTATGAACGCTCTCGCTTGTCGTCGAACGATTTTGCGAAACGTTTGGCTGAAAAAATGATGAAAAAAAGTGTTGATTGATTATTCTGAATTTCTAAATTAATTACTAATTGCTTATGTATCACGTACCTGTACTATTGAATGAAACGCTGGATGGTTTGAATATCAAACCGAATGGTGTGTATGTGGACGTGACATTTGGCGGTGGTGGGCATTCTCGTGCTATTTTGGAACGTCTTGGCAAAGGTGGACGGTTGTTTGGTTTTGACCAGGATGAAGATGCTATGAAGAATGCTTTGGATGATAAGCGATTTACGTTTGTGCGTAGTAATTTTCGCTATTTGACTAATTTTTTGCGTTATCACGGCATTGAACGGGTTGATGGTATTTTGGCCGATTTGGGTGTTTCTTCGCATCATTTTGATGATGAAACGCGTGGATTCTCATTTCGGTTCGAGGGTGACTTGGATATGCGTATGAATAAACGTGCCTCGCAAACAGCGGCTTCGGTGTTGAATACCTATTCGGAAGCCCAACTGGCCGACATCTTCTTTTATTATGGCGAGTTACAACAGGCACGACGTATTGCGAAAGCGATTGTGGTAGCTCGTTCTGAGGCTTCTATCGAAACTATTACACAATTTTTGGATATTGTTAAAGTGTTCTTCCCGCGCGAACGGGAAAAGAAGGATATGGCGAAACTATTTCAAGCACTCCGTATTGAAGTAAATCGTGAAATGGATGTTTTGAAAAGTTTGTTGGAACAATCGGTGCAAGTGTTAGCTCCTGAAGGACGTTTGGCTGTGCTGACATATCACTCATTAGAAGATCGTTTGGTGAAGAATTATGTGAAAGCTGGTAATTTTGAAGGTCGTCAAGAAAAAGATTTTTATGGACAAGTGGTGGCTCCTTTCAGAGCTATTAATAATAAGGTGATTGTGGCATCTGATGCTGAGGTGAATGAGAATCCTCGTGCTAGAAGTGCTAAATTGCGTATTGCTGAAAAAAAATAATAACGATGGGATTATTTACCAACATAAAGGAACGGGTGGCTTTGGAAGATAAAGCACGTGCTGAGCGTCCTAAGATGACATTGAAAGATGTTGCTTCTGGTGAGGCGTTGGGGCGCGAATGGTTGCAACGTCAAA
Source organism: uncultured Paludibacteraceae bacterium (assembly GCA_964570565.1). Taxonomy (GTDB): domain Bacteria; phylum Bacteroidota; class Bacteroidia; order Bacteroidales; family Paludibacteraceae; genus W0P28-013. Next base: position 198,913 of record CAZMYT010000003.1, on the reverse strand, counting down.
TTCCGTTTATTTTATTTTTGGTGATGATAGCGCTCTTTTACATTAATAATAGGTTTACGTACGAGGCTCAATTGCGTGATATCGATCGTTTGAAAAAAGATTTGATTGATGCCAAATATGAATCCTTAACCGTTTCGGAGGAGTTGATGCAAATGAGTCGTCAATCGTATGTGATTGACAAATTGCGTGAACAAGGGAGTGACTTGGAAGTTTCAACTGAACCAGCTGTGGTTATTAATCGCTAATTAACTATATGTCGTCAACACATCAATCCATATTGGTTCGATTTGCCATTGTCTATTTAGTGATGGTTGTGTTGTTCTTGCTCGCCATTTACAAGATTGTGATTATCCAAGTGGTGGAAAAGGATAAATGGATGGCGGTGGCTGAACGTTTAGATCGTCCCGATAAAGAAGTTCCAGCCAATAGAGGCAACATTTATTCGCATGATGGCAAATTAATGGCAAGCACCATTCCATATTATTATTTATATATGGACACTCGTGTAGAGGCGCTTCATATGAAAAATGGTGAGTTGTTTAAAGAAAATATCGATTCGTTGGCGTTGTGTCTGTCGCGTAAATTTGGTGATCGCTCGGTAGGAGAATACCGTCGTTACATCACACATGGTTATCAAACTGGTAAAGGTAATTTGTTGTTATATCCAAAGAAAATTACTTATTCGGAGTTGAAAGAGATTAAAAAATTTCCTCTATTTCGTTTAGGACGCAATAAAAGTGGTTTGATAGAGCGTGAATATGTAAAACGTATTAAACCTTTTGGCTCTTTGGCTTCGCGAACTATTGGTAATATTTATGGTGAAGGCGATAAAGGTGGACAGTTTGGTTTGGAGTTGGCGTATGATTCATTGTTGCGCGGTAAGCCAGGTTTGGCCAAATGTGAATTACTTGGCAGTCGTTGGGTCTATGTGCCGGTGGTTGAGCCACAAGATGGTTTTGATGTTACAACCACTTTAGATATTGAAATGCAGGATATTGCAGAGCGAGCATTGGTTGATAAATTGGTAGAGATAGATGCCGCTTCAGGCTGTGTTTTGTTGATGGATGTGGTGAGTGGTGAAGTGAAAGCGTGTGTTAACATGTCGCGTGTAGCTCCTGGTGAATATCGTGAAATTGTGAATATGGCTGTCGGCGATATGTCGGAACCGGGTTCTACGTTCAAAACCATGTCGTTGATGGTGCTATTGGAAAAAGGTTTGGTGAAACCTACCGACTCTATAGATACAGGAAATGGGAAATGGCCGATGTATAATCGCATTATGACTGATCATAATCATAAAACGGGTGGTTATGGCGTGTTGACTGTTAAGGAAGTATTGGCTAATTCATCTAATATTGGAGTGTCACGTTTGGTGGATCGGTATTTTGCCCACAATCCGAGTGAATATGTTGATCAATTGTATAAAATGGGTGTTGGTAAACCTATGAATATTGAAATCCCTGGTGCTGGTCGTCCTAAAATTCGTCACCCAAAAGATAAACATGTAAATTGGTATAAAACGGCTTTGCCTTGGATGTCAATTGGTTACGAAGTTCAGATGCCCCCAATTTATACGTTGGCATTTTACAATGCAATAGCCAATAACGGGAAATATATTCGTCCTTATTTTGTGAAATCGATAAGCCAAAATGGACGTATTTTAGAGACATTTGATACAGAAACGATTAATTCATCTATTTGTTCATCGTCCACGTTGAGTGATATTCGCATGATGTTGCAAGCGGTAGTTGAAGAAGGTACCGGGAAATCTGTTCATTCCGATTATGTCTCTATTGCTGGAAAAACAGGTACAGCGCAGTTGCAGTATGGCAAAGGTCAACCAGTAACGCACCAAGTATCGTTTTGTGGTTATTTTCCTGCTGATAAACCAATGTATTCTGCCATTGTCGTTATTCGTCAACCACGCAATGGTTATCCTTCTGGAGGTTTGATGAGCGGTGGTGTGTTTAAAACTATTGCAGAACGTGTGTATGCCCAAAGTGTACAAGCCCATGTGGTGGATACGGTGGCACCAGGTTTACCTCCAGCTAAAGCAGGGAAAACGGTTGCTTTATCCGAAGTGTTGGATGAATTGAATTTTGATTATTTGAGTGCTGGTGAAACTTGGGGGCGCGTACAGGCCGCTCAAAATTACAAAACAGAGCCTATTCCAGTTTCCGATTATCATGTGCCAAATGTGGTGGGTATGGGAGCAAAAGATGCTGTGTATTTAATGGAACGTGTTGGTTTACGTGTGCAATTATATGGTCGTGGTAAGGTTCAAAGCCAGTCGATACAGCCAGGCGTGAAAGCCATGAGAGGACAAACTGTAAGTTTGGTATTTGGGAATTAAATGATATTGATCGGAATTAATTAATATACTTATGAAACTTGAAATTCTATTGACAGGCGTGGCGATTCAACAGCAGTTGGGTGCTGATGTTGATGTGCGGAATATTCAATTTGATTCGCGTTTAGTTGAATCAGGCGATTTGTTTGTGGCTACGCGTGGCACCGCTACCGATGGTCACGATTATATATCCAAAGCTATTGAGCAAGGTGCGGTGGCTGTGATTTGCGAAACTATGCCTGAAGATAAACCAGAATCTGTCGTGTTTGTTCAAGTGGCTTCAAGTAATGAGGCCTTAGGTCTGTTGGCGGCCAATTTTTTTGGCAATCCGTCGCATAATTTAACCTTGGTTGGTGTTACAGGTACGAATGGTAAAACCACTATTGCTACGTTGTTATATCAATTGTTCCGTAAGTTAGGTTACAAAGTGGGACTTCTTTCAACCGTGTGTAATTATGTGGATGGTCGAGCCATAGAAGCCACGCATACGACACCTGATGCCCTACATTTGAATGCGTTGTTGACGGAGATGGTGGCTGCTGGCTGTGAATATGCGTTTATGGAAGTGAGCTCACATGCCGTCGATCAACGTCGTATTGCAGGATTGAAATTTGCAGGTGGCATTTTTACTAATATTACACGCGATCATATCGATTATCATAAGACATTTGACAACTATTTAGCTGCAAAAAAACGTTTTTTCGATGAATTACCCAAAGAGGCGTTTGCGCTGACTAATATAGATGATAAAAATGGTATGGTCATGTTGCAAAATTGTAAAGCGACCAAACAAACCTATTCGGTTCGCTCTATAGCCAATTTCAAAACTCGTATTCTTGAAAATTCCTTTGAGGGCATGTTGCTTGATATGAACGGTCATGAAGTGTCGTTGCCATTCATTGGTAAATTTAACGCCTATAATTTAACAGCGGTTTTTGGCGCAGGTGTCTTGTTGGGATATTCGGAACAAGAAATTTTATGTCATTTGAGTACGTTGGATGCTGTTTCTGGTCGTTTCGAAACCATTACTTCGCCAACGGGATTTACCGCTATTGTGGATTATGCTCACACACCAGATGCGCTCAATAATGTATTGGCTACTATCAACGATATTCGCGAAGGCGCAGGTACACTTATTACAGTGGTTGGTTGTGGTGGCAATCGCGATAAAGGCAAACGTCCTATGATGGCAAAAGAGGCTGTTAATGGTAGCGATCGGGTTATTTTGACCAGCGATAATCCGCGTTTTGAAGACCCACAAGATATTTTGAATGATATGTTGGCTGGACTCGATGTGATCGAAAAACGTAAAGTGCTAGTGATTTCTGATCGCCGCGAAGCTATTAAAACAGCATGTACTTTGGCACAATCGGGTGATGTGGTGCTTGTGGCGGGCAAAGGTCACGAGAATTACCAAATCATCAATGGCGTTAAACACCATTTTGATGATCACGAAGAAATAAAAGCCACTTTTTGACAACTTGTGAATTTTACCTATTCATACTATAAAATTTAAGCCTATGCTTTACTATTTATTTAACTATCTCGACAAACTGGACGTTCCTGGAGCAGGTATGTTCAATTACATTTCGTTTCGTGCAGTTTTGGCTTTTTTGTTTGCTTTAATTTTTTCGACCCTGATTGGCCGTCGTATTATTAATCGTCTTCAGAAAATGCAGATTGGCGAAACTATTCGCGATTTGGATCTTGAGGGACAAATGAAGAAAACAGGCACGCCAACTATGGGTGGAATTATCATTTTGCTTTCTATTCTTTTGCCTTGTTTGTTTGTAGGTGTGTTGGATAATGTGTATATGATTTTGATGCTTATTACTACCGTTTGGCTTGGTTTATTGGGCTTTGCTGACGATTATATTAAGGTTTTCAAAAAAAATAAAGATGGCTTACGTGGTATTTTTAAGATTATTGGTCAAGTTGGTATTGGATTAATTGTGGGTCTTACTCTCTATTTTAGCCCCAATGCTGTGATTGTGGAAAATGTACAAAAACATGTAGATACAAAAACGCAATTGGAAGTGGTAGAATACGCCAAAGATGAAGTAAAATCGACTAAAACGACCATTCCTTTCTTTAAAAATAACAATTTAGATTATGCTGATGCTTTCAATTGGGCAGGCGAAAATAAACAATTGCTCGGTTGGATTTTGTTTGTAGTAGTCGTAATTTTTGTGGTGACTGCGGTGTCAAATGGTGCTAATTTAACCGATGGCTTGGATGGATTGGCTACAGGAACTTCTGCTATACAAGGAGCCACGCTTGGTATCTTGGCTTACGTGTCGGGTAATGTGCATTATTCTGGCTATCTCAATATTATGTACATACCAGGCTCGGGCGAATTATTGGTCTTTGCTGCAGCGTTTATTGGTGCTACTATTGGTTTCTTGTGGTTCAATTCGTATCCAGCACAAGTATTCATGGGCGATACAGGTAGTTTGGCGTTGGGTGGTATCATAGCAGTTTTTGCTATTGCCATTCACAAAGAATTATTGATTCCTATTTTATCGGGTATTTTCTTGGTAGAGAGTTTATCGGTGATTTTACAAACCGCCTATTTTAAATTTACAAAAAAACGCACAGGCGTGGGTAAACGCATATTTAAGATGTCGCCCTTGCACCATCATTATCAAAAACCAGCAGGAACGGTAGAGGCTTTAATTCAAGGCTCTAAACAAGCCATACCAGAATCTAAAATTACCATTCGTTTTTGGATTGTAGGTTTGATTTTGGCTGCGGTGACGATTATTACACTTAAAATGAGATAACAAACAATATGTCAGTAATTAAATTTTATCTATGAAACGGTTAGTAATTCTCGGTGGAGGCGAAAGTGGCGTTGGAACAGCCATTCTTGCACAAAAACACGGTTTTGATGTGTTTTTATCCGATTTGTCGGCTTTAAAACCTTTGTATAAAGAGGAGTTGGAGCGTCGTGGTATTGCTTATGAAGAAAAACAGCACACCGAGGCTTTGATTCTAAATGCCGATGAAGTAGTTAAAAGTCCTGGAATTCCTGATAAAGCACCTATGGTGAAAGCGTTACGCGCCAAACACATTCCTGTTATTTCAGAAATTGAGTTCGCATCACGTTATACCAACGCCAAGAAAATTTGTATTACTGGTTCGAATGGTAAAACTACTACCACCATGTTGACCTATTTTATCTTGAAAAATGAAGGATTGAATGTTGGTTTGGCAGGTAATGTTGGTAAAAGTTTTGCTTGGCAAGTGGCTGAATGCCAATATGATTATTATGTACTTGAATTGAGTTCGTTTCAACTCGATGGCATGTACGATTTTAAAGCCGATGTGTCGGTTATTTTAAATATTACGCCTGATCATCTCGATCGTTACGATTATAAATTTCAAAATTACATCGATTCCAAGTTCCGTATTCTTCAAAATCAAACACCTGAAGATGCTTTTATTTTTTGGAACGATGATCCTGTATTAAAAGAAGAGTTGGAAAAACGTGATATTAAAGCACGTTTATTGCCATTTGCCTTGGAAAAAACAGACAAAACAGAAGCATTTGTTGAACATGAAGATTTAACTATAAAATCACAACATAAAGAAGATAATATGATTATGCCAGTAGAAGAATTAGCTTTACAAGGAACTCACAATGTATACAACTCAATGGCTGCCGGCTTGGCTGCTCAACTTGTACACATTCGTAAAGAGACTATTCGTAAATCGTTAGCCGAATTTCAAGGTGTTGAACACCGTTTGGAATATGTGGCTTCGGTGCGTGGTGTGCGTTATATTAACGATTCTAAAGCCACCAATGTGAACTCTTGTTGGTATGCTCTACAAAGTATGAAAACGCCTACTGTGCTCATTCTTGGTGGAACCGACAAAGGCAATGATTATTCGGAAATAGAATATTTAGTGCGTCAAAAAGTACATACGCTCATTTTTATGGGAGTGGATAATACCAAATTACGCGAATACTGGAGCGACCATTGCACATGTGCCATGTACGAAGTGTCGTCCATCGAAGATTGTGTAGCCAAGGCTTATGAAGTGGCTCACTCTGGCGATACCGTTTTATTATCACCATGTTGTGCTAGTTTCGATTTGTTTAAAAATTATGAAGACCGTGGTGAGCAGTTTAAAGCTTGCGTACGTAACTTGTAATTTCACTTAACTATTTAGCGCGTGAACAACAACATTAAAAATCAGTTGAAAGGCGATTACGTCATCTGGATGGTCTTTTTCTTTCTCTGTATCATCTCTATTATCGAGATGTTCAGTGCATCTAGTACGTTGGTGTCGAGAGGTTCTTCTATTGGCGGCCCAATTTTGCGCCATATTATGTTCCTTGGCATTGGTACCGCTTTGATGATTATCGTTCAGCAGGTCGATTATAAATTGATTAAGATGTTGGGTTATGTGGGTTGGGTAGTGTCGCTCGGATTGTTGGTATTTACCTTGATTAAAGGTGTTTCGGCTAACGATGCTGCACGTTGGTTATCTATTGGTGGTGCACAATTTCAACCATCGGAACTCGCTAAATTGTGTTTAATTATCATGACGGCTGATTGGATAAGTAGAGCCAAAAAGACCGAAGATGATGAATTTGAACGCAAATATTTTAAATGGATAGCTTTGTCCATTGTGGTTACGTGTGGGCTTATTTTACCAGAGAACTTTTCTACCGCAGCATTGCTTTTTACCGTGGTTTCTGCCATGTTGTTTTGCGGCCAAATTGCTTTTAAGCGATTAGCCTCATTTTGGGGAATTATCGTATTGTTTATTGCTCTTGTATTTGCTATTGCGGTGCTTATACCAGAAGAAAACTACCAAGCTGATAATTTAAGAAATGCAAATCCTGTAGCACGTACTTTTTATAAAACATTTGGACGTGCTTATACGTGGGTAGCCCGTATCGAAAATTTTGGTAAAAGTAGTGACCCGAATGAAAAATATAAAATACATAGTGCTAACTTACAACCTGTTCATGGGCAAATAGCCATAGCACGTGGCGGTATTTTCCCTCACGGACCTGGTACTAGTGTACAACGTAATCGCTTGCCCGAAGCATTTAGCGATTTTATCTTTTCTATTATTGTTGAGGAATTGGGTTTAATCGGTGGCGTATTTGTGATTATGCTTTACCTAATTTTGCTTTTTCGAGCGGGGCGTATTGTTTGGAAATCGACTACGGTTTATCCTGCCGTTTTGGTAATGGGATTGGCTCTGATTATTGTTTTACAGGCGTTTATACATGTGGCCGTGTCGGTTCAGTTGATTCCTGTCACAGGACAACCGTTGCCATTAATTAGTCGTGGTGGTACGTCTATTTTGATAACTTGTATTTATTTTGGACTCATTTTGAGTGTAACACGTTATGCTACTGCCAATGGTGAAGTTGCTGCCGATGTGTTACCTGCCGATGAATTGGAGTCTGTTGATAAACCTGAAAATAATGCGTAATACAATGAAAAAACAGCCTAAATATCTAATCAGCGGCGGTGGTACTGGTGGACATATATTTCCAGCAGTAAGTATTGCTAATGCTTTACGGGAGTTACAGCCAGAGTGCGAAATTTTATTTGTTGGAGCACAAGGACGTATGGAAATGGAACGTGTGCCAGCAGCAGGCTACGATATTGTTGGTTTGCCTGTTCGTGGTTTCGATCGTCAGAATTGGTTCAAAAACCTCTCGGTCCTGTGGGATTTGGAAATCAGTATGTGGCGCGCGCGTAAACTGATTAAGAAATTTCAGCCCGATGTGGCTGTCGGTGTTGGCGGCTATGCGAGCGGAGCAGCTCTGAAAATGGCTCATAAGTTAGGTGTGCCTACTTTACTACAAGAACAAAATGGATTTGCAGGCGTTACCAATAAATTATTAGCTAAAGAAGCCGCTAAAATTTGTGTGGCTTACGAGGGCATGGAAAAATTCTTTCCAGCCGATAAAATCATTTTGACAGGTAATCCTGTTCGCCAAAATCTAACACAAGGTAGTAAAGCAGAAGGCTATCAGGAATTTGGTTTCTCTCCCGATAAAAAAACATTGTTGATTGTGGGTGGTAGTCTTGGTGCTCGAACCATTAATCAAAGCGTTATTCTACATCTAAAGGAATTAACCGAATCTGGTATTCAAGTCATCTGGCAAACAGGAAAAGGATATATCGATGAGGCACGGAAAGCGGCAGCGCCATTTGTATCGTCTCATTTTATTGTTACCGATTTTATTAGTCGTATGGATTTAGCCTACGCCATGGCCGACTTGGTGATTTCGCGCGCTGGAGCAAGTTCTATTTCTGAATTGTGTTTGCTTGGCAAAGCGACTATTTTAGTGCCATCGCCTAATGTAGCTGAGGATCATCAAACGCACAATGCTATGGCTTTGGTGAATAAACAAGCCGCGGTATTGGTAAAAGATATAGATGCGGAAAAAGAGTTAATTTCCAAAGCGTTACAATTAATTTTTGATGAAACACAATTGGCACAATTGTCACAAAATAGTTTGAAATTAGCCGAAAAAGATTCGGCACGACGTATAGCAGAAGAGGTTATTAAATTGGCAAATCTTCGTAAATAGTTTTTTTATGAATTATACACATTTTTATTTTCTCGGAATTGGCGGTATTGGTATGAGTGCTATTGCACGTTATTTTAAAGCAAAAGGCTTTGACGTGGCTGGTTACGACCGTACACGTAGTCAACTTTGCGAAGAGTTGGAACAAGAAGGTATTTCCATTCATTACGACGATGATGTGAATTTAGTGCCGCTCGCATTTACTGATAACACTAAAACATTGGTAGTGTATACGCCAGCTATTCCTGCTGAGAATCGTGAATATAACTATTTTGTAGCACACGGATTTACCATTCAAAAACGCGCCCAAGTTTTAGGTGAAGTGACACGCATTGAGCGTGGATTATGTGTGGCTGGCACGCATGGTAAAACCACTACAAGTACCATGACTGCTCATCTGTTGAAGCAAAGCCATGTGGATTGTAATGCGTTTTTAGGCGGGATTTCAAAAAATTATACAAGCAATTTACTCTTGTCCGATAAAAGTGATTTGGTGGTGATTGAGGCCGACGAGTTCGATCGTTCGTTTCATCACCTTACGCCTTATATGGCGGTAGTTACTGCGGTCGATGCCGATCATCTTGATATTTATGGCACACACGAAGCTTATTTAGAGAGTTTTGCTCATTTTACTTCGCTTATTCAACCAGGTGGCTGTTTGATTATGAAAAAAGGAATCGAATTGAAACCTCGTTTGCAAGCCGGAGTCAAACTATATACCTATTCAGCTACAGAACCTGCCGATTTTTATGCCGAAAATATTAAAATTGGTAATGGCGAGTTACATTTTGATTTTGTAACGCCTACGAGCCGTATTGACGATGTTAATTTGGGTGTTCCGGTGTTGGTGAATGTGGAAAATGGTGTGGCTGCAATGGCGTTGGCTTATCTCAATGGCGTTACCGCCGATGAATTACGTGCAGGAATGGCTTCGTTCGCCGGTATTCGCCGCCGTTTTGAGACGCATTTAAAAACCGATAAGCTAACCATTATCGACGATTATGCACACCATCCTGCCGAACTTTTGGCAAGTATTCAGTCGGTAAAAGCGCTATATGCTGGTAAAAAAGTATTGGGCGTTTTCCAACCGCACTTATATAGTCGCACACACGATTTTTATAAAGATTTTGCGGCTTCGTTGTCGCACCTCGATGAGGTGGTGTTGGTCGAAATTTATCCAGCGCGTGAACTGCCTATTACTGGTGTTACGTCGCAACTTATTTTTGACGAAGTAACCTGTCCTTTGAAAACATTGACCACCAAAGCGGAGTTGATAGATTTGCTAAAAACTAAGCAGTTTGATGTTTTATTAACGGTCGGTGCCGGCGATATTGATACTTATTTACCAAAGTTGGTTGAGATTTTTCATTAATTTTGCAAATCGGTAATCTGAACCATGAAAATTTGGCGCATCATATTAATTGCAGTTAGTGTCACACTGTTGTGCGGCTACCTATTGGTGGCGGTTATTTTTGTGACGCCAATGACTGAAAATCGTTTGTGCACCGGTTTAAAAGTAAATGTGTTAGATGCTGACGATTCGCGCTTTGTCACCACTCAAGAAATAGTGACGTTGTTAGAAAATAATCGTACTAAATATAAAGGTTTATCTTTTGCCAAAATTGATTTGCAAGCGGTGGAAAAGGCGGTTAAAAAGCATCCGATGATTAATTTTGTATCGTGCTATCAAACGCCTTCTGGCATTTTAAATATCGACGTAAAACAACGTCAGCCAGTATTTCAAGTATTGACCGATCGGAATAATTTTTATGTCGACGAAAATCGTTTACGTATGCCAGTTTCTACTAAATATGCTGTGTACGTGCCTATTGTTACAGGTTATGTAAATAAAGACTTTATTAGAAATGAGTTATTTGATTTTATAGTATCTTTGCAAGATGATGATTTTTGGTCGAATCAAATCACGCAAATTCATGTTTATCCCAATTTGGATGTGGAATTAATCCCTCGCGTTGGATCACACATCATCTATTTGGGTTCGGTGAAAAATGCGCAGCAAAAACTCGCAAAATTATTTACCTTTTATAAAGAAGGTTTACCTCGTGTAGGTTGGAATAGATATACGCGTATTGACCTACGTTATCGCGATCAGGTAGTTTGTGTAAAACCTGAGCCCGCACCTGAACCTGAAATAAAAATTGAAAATTAATATCTATTTATGGACTCTGAAATTATTGTAGCCGCCGATTTGGGTAATTCTAAGCTGGCTGTTATGGCCGCTAAAAAGTTTGCTGATGGAAAGCTTGAAATTCTTGCTTTAGAATCGGAGCCAACACCTCAGGATAGTATTCGTAACGGCATAATCACTAAGCCGAGTGAGGTGGCTGCACGCTTGAGTATGATGCTCAAATTGTTGGCAAATCGTATTAAATTACCGATTTATCAGTTCTATGTGGGTGTCAATGGGCGCTCGTTGCGTACGGTACGTGTGAATGTACCTCGCATTTTTGGTCATAACGAAGAAATTACGGAAGCAATTTTAGCTGAAATGGAAGCGGTAGCTCAAAATACAGCTATTCCAGAGCGCGACATATTACGTGTTTTGACTGACACATTTATGCTTGATAACGAACCTATTCAGAATCCTATCGGCGTAATTGGTGGCAATTTGGCAGCGTCTTACATTTTAGCTGTAGGCAAACCTGAAGTTAATTTGAATATTGATAAGTGCGCAGAGCGTACTTTAGGCTATGAAATTGCGCAGAAATTCTTAGCTCCTATGGCTACAGCTACTGCCTTATTGAGTGAATCAGAAAAGGAACTTGGCAGTGCCGTTATTGATTTTGGGGCTGGTTGTACATCTGTAGCGGTTTATAAAGATGGTTTAATGAAACATTTGGCCGTCATTCCTATCGGCGGTAAACATATTACTAACGATTTAAAATCGTTGAAACTACTTGAGCAAGAGGCTGAAAAGCTAAAACTGATGTGTGGCGAAAAATTTTCTATGCGCGACAAAAAAGTATTAAAAATTGAGTTGCCAGCCACAGCCGAAGGGCTTGAACAACGTTCTGTTTCAACCAAAGATGTGGAACTTATTATCACAGCTCGTTTACACGAAATTATTGATCTAGTGATGTCGCAAATTCATAAATCGGGCTGTGCTGATGCGCTTAATGCTGGTTTGGTTATTACTGGTGGCGTTACCAATATGAAATATGTGGATGAAATAGTAAGAGAAAAAACAGGCATGGAAGTGCGCGTTGGTTCTTATCTCGCACATCTCACCGAAACCACGAATGATGATTTTGTGCGTCGTGAATATGCCCAATTGGTAGGGCTTTTGCTCTGTGGCACACAAAACTGTTGTCAACCCTTAAATAAAAATCCTAAGAAACAAGCTAAAAAAGCGCCAAAGAAAGGTTTAAAAGATTTTTTTGGTTCAAAATTGGGCGACCTTTTTTCGGACGATGCTCCCTTAAAAGAAAATGTAAATTAATAAATACACTAACATAAAATCTGATAGTATGGGTCTTGAACAAAATTTGACAGATTTGACAACCGCCATGAACAGCTTGTCAATTATCAAAGTAATTGGAGTTGGCGGTGGTGGCGGCAATGCGGTCAATCACATGTTTCGTCAAGGAATAGCCGATGTGTCGTTTGTTGTATGTAATACCGATGATCAAGCACTAAAACGCTCGCCTGTAAGTCGACAAATTTTACTTGGAGAAGGACTTGGTGCAGGTGGTCGACCAGAAGTAGCTCGTCAGGCTGTAGAGGCGTCGTTACCTAAAATAGAACAATTACTTCAAGATAATACAAAAATGGTGTTTATTACCGCAGGTATGGGCGGTGGTACTGGCACTGGAGCGGCTCCCGTTATTGCTAAAGTAGCACACGATTTGGGAATTCTTACAGTTGGCATTGTTACTATTCCATTTGCGTTTGAGGGGAAACGTAAAATTGATCAAGCCCTCGAAGGTGTTCGACAAATGAGCCAACACGTGGATGCTATTTTGGTTGTGAACAATGAGAAGTTACGTCAAATTTACCCCGATTTAGAATTGTCGAATGCGTTTGCCAAAGCCGACGATGTGTTGGCAGAAGCTGCCAAGGGAATTGCTGAAATTATCACTATAGATGGTTATATCAACGTCGACTTTGCCGATGTGAATACCATTATGAAAGATGGTGGCGTTGCTATTATGAATACGGGGTATGCCGAAGGCGAACACCGTATTACGAATGCCATTCTTGATGCGCTTCATTCTCCTTTGTTGAATAATAATGATGTACATGAATCTAAAAAGATTTTGTTGAATATCTATTGCTCAACAACTAACCAAATTCGCATGGAAGAAATTGAGGAAATCAATGCGTTTATGGCGCAAATGGGCGAAGATATTGAAGTGATTTGGGGAGCTACGTTTGACGATAATTTGGGAGACGGTGTAAAAATTACACTCATTGCCACAGGATTTAATTCTTCAGCTATACCAAAATATGTAAAAGATGAAGAGATTGCCGAAGAAGAGGTTCAGCCTAAAGCTCCTAAAGAAACCCCAAAACCTTGGGAAACTAAGCCTGTCGATGCCAAGGAACAGTGGCGTCAAGAGTTGTATCCTGAATCGAAAAGTGCTGCAGAAAATGTGCAGTCGGCCACATTGTTTGATTTAGATGACGATGAGGCATTGAATTATCTCGAAAATCAACCTGCTTATTTACGCAATAAAAACTAATCATTAAATATAACAACTTATGAATTTGTTTGATCAAATTAGTGAAGATATTAAGAAAGCCATGTTGGCTCGTAATCACGCCGAAACCGAAGCGTTGCGTGGCATCAAAAAAGAATTTTTGGAAGCTAAAACTGCCAAAGGTGGTAATGGTGAATTGACCGACGAGATGGCGGTTAAAATAATCCAAAAAATGTCGAAACAGGTTCGGGATGCAGCTACTATTTTCAAAGAACAAAATCGCATGGATTTAGCCGATGAATATTTAGCGCAAGTGGCTATTTATGAGCGTTATTTGCCAGCTCAAATGAGCGATTCAGAATTAGAGGCTGCTGTGCGTGCTATCATTGCTCAAGTTGGTGCAGTTTCGTTGCAAGACCTTGGTAAAGTGATGGGTGTTGCTAGCAAACAGTTAGCAGGGAAAACAGAAGGTCGTTTAATTTCAGAAAAAGTAAAACAACTATTGGGTTCTTTGTAATAGAAGTTTGCTCTTATAGATAACATTTAAAGGTAAAAAAGCGGTGAAGATTATTCTTCACCGCTTTTTTGTTTAGTATTAGTTTTAGACGAATTATACAATACCAAACAATTTTCTGATGGCTTCGACGTAATCTAACTTTTCCCATGTAAATAGTTCAACTTCGATACTTTTGGGTTCCTCGTAGCGTGAACCAAATTGTTTTGTCACCACCTGTGGCGTACGTCCCATATGGCCATATGAAGCAGTTTCAGCATAAATAGGATTACGCAATTTTAAACGTTCTTCAATCGCTTTAGGGCGCATATCAAACAAGGTCGAAATACGGTTGGCTATTTCGCTGTCGCTCAATTTCACATTCGATTTTCCATACGTATTAATGTATAAGTTAAGTGGTTCTGCTACACCAATAGCATACGATACTTGTACCAATACTTCATTAGCTACGCCTGCTGCCACTAAATTCTTAGCAATATGGCGTGCCGCATAAGCTGCCGAACGGTCTACTTTGGAAGGATCTTTGCCTGAAAAAGCACCGCCGCCGTGTGCGCCTTTGCCGCCGTACGTGTCGACAATGATTTTACGCCCTGTGAGACCGGTATCGCCATGAGGACCACCAATCACAAATTTGCCAGTTGGATTTACTAATAAAATATAGTCGTTATCGAGATAGCGGCTAAATGTGCTATTTTGATTGAATACACGTGGAATTAAAATGGTTTGTACGTCGTGTTTAATGGTGTTCACCATTTCTTCATCCGCTTCGAGTTGTGATTTCGTATTACTTGCTTGAATAAACTCGTCGTGTTGCGTTGAAATCACGATGGTATGAATACGTTTTGGATAACCATCTTCGTCGTACTCCATAGTTACTTGCGATTTTGAATCGGGACGTAAATAGGTCATCTCCTTTCCTTCACGACGAATGGCCGCCAATTCTATCAATAATTGGTGTGCTAGGTCGAGCGCTAAAGGCATGTAATTGTCCGTTTCGTTCGAAGCGTAACCAAACATCATACCTTGGTCGCCAGCACCTTGATTCATGGCATCGGCGCGTTCTACACCGCGATTAATGTCAGCTGATTGTTCGTGTATAGCCGACAATACGCCACACGAATTACCATCGAACATATAATCGCTTTTGGTATAACCAATGCGGTTAATTACTTGGCGTGCTACGTCTTGTACGTCCACGTACGCTTTCGATTTTACTTCGCCACCAAGGATTACCTGTCCGGTGGTTACAAACGTTTCGCAAGCTACTTTGGATGTAGGGTCAAAAGCCAAAAACTCATCGAGTATGGCATCCGAAATTTGGTCGGCCACTTTATCAGGATGACCTTCTGAAACTGATTCTGATGAAAATAAATATCCCATAATAACAGAATTAAGCGTGAAACAATTTTGTTAATTTGGGAGAAACGAGGCTTCGCATTAGCGATAAAAAAGTGCAGTAGTAAAAACTATTTTTAGCATTTTTTTTAGTGGTTGCAAGCGGTCAAATCTCTCCACAATGTTTTCGGCTACAAAGATA
This sequence comes from uncultured Paludibacteraceae bacterium, assembly GCA_964570565.1. Classification (GTDB taxonomy): domain Bacteria; phylum Bacteroidota; class Bacteroidia; order Bacteroidales; family Paludibacteraceae; genus W0P28-013. The sequence goes on along the minus strand of CAZMYT010000003.1, from coordinate 183,286 downwards.
CAACTTCTTACTTGAAGCCGCAAATAAATTTAATTATTTTATAAAGTTTTAGTTTTTAACTATTTTTGAATCAGTAAATTATATAGAATCCCTATTTGACTTGCCACTCTGTAAGTACAGGGTAATGGTCGGAGTAGGACTCACGTATAACGGAGTAGTGAAGGGGCGTAATCTTTTGTTGACTCACCAATACGTGGTCAATGTCTACAAACATACCATTAGCATGGAATGTGTAGTTGTAACCCCAGCTGGTCGTAGTTTCTATGTCGTCCAGATTTTTGGCAATAGTTCGATAGGCATACGATTGTGGCACATCGTTAAAATCGCCACAGACAACAACCGGGTAAGGCGATTCTTCTATAGAGGCTCTTACTGCACGCGCTTGGTGCGCGCGTACACGATAGGCCGCACCTAATTTGTACGATAACTTTTCGGTAATTAACCAAAATTTTTCACGACTAAAATCGTCGGAGAGCGATTTATAATGTTTTACATCTCGCATCGTGAATTTGTTCGATTCCAAGTGGTTGTTGAAAACACGTACGGTGTCCGAGTCAATCACGATATCAGAGTAGATGCTAACATTGTAAGCGGAAGAATATTCTACTTTTGCTTTGTTAATAATCGGATATTTTGAAAAAGTAGCAACGCCCCACGATACATTATCACGCTGGTTTTTGTACCATAAATGTTTATATGGATAGTGTTTGCGAAGTCGCGATAGAATTTGATATTCGGTTAATAGATTGTGACTTGTATAAAAACCAAACTCCTGTAAACAAACAATATCGGCATCGGCTTCCTCTATCACATTCATAATGTTTTTGAACTCCTTTTCGCCGCCAAAAATGGCCACGTTGTAGGTGAGTAATTTTACCGTTGGCTTTTCTTCTGTGATTGGATGATTTTTATGAAAAGGCAATGTGAATACGCGGTTCACAGCAGGAAATGAGGCTACTAAAACTCCCAATGAGATAAGGAATAACCATTTTTTACGCGTGATCCAAAAAATAACAAACCCAATTTGTGCCACAATGAGGAAAGGAAAAATGAGTCCTAAGTACGAAAACCACACAAATTTATCAGCGGGAATTACACTTGACAGTAATCCACACACATAAAGCAACACAAAAAATAGGTTGATAAGTAGCGATGTATATTTTATAATTTTACGAAACATGGTTACAAAGATTGACTTTGTTCAAATAAACGTTGTTTTTCAGCAGCTGTGAGGCTATCGTAACCAGAGCGTTTTATCTTATCGAGTATTTTATCGAGTTCGGCGTCTTTTTTAGCTTTTGCTTGATTATAGTCGGCATCACTTTTGGTGGCTTTCCGTTTGCTCGATTTGGTGACACGCATACTTGGTTGGTGTTTGAATAGGTTCACGAACCAATCTATCATGCGATTGAGTGGTGCAGTTAAGTCTGTTCCTTTGTTTAGCAAGTAGACGTACAAGAATCCTACTAAGGCACCCCCTAAATGAGCAAATTCACCTCCAGCATTTTCGCCAGCCACACTTAGTACACTTATTAATACGGTAATGCCTGCAAAATATTTCATCCGAATATCACCAATTAATAATAGACGAATGGTGTAGTTTGGCGATTTGGTTGCTACGGCTAAAATAATGGCCATAATAGAAGCCGAAGCGCCTAATAGGTATGATTGGTTCACCTGCGATGCAAAGTACGGAAAACTGTTGTAAGACACAAAATAGAGCAGCGCTCCTCCCAAGCCGCCTAATAGGTATAAACCGACCAACTGTTTTTGCGAAAAGAAATTTAAAAACAACTTGCCAAACCAATAAAGGCACAGCATGTTGAATAACACGTGGAACAAATCGAGATGTAGAAACATATAGGTAATAATGCTCCAAGGTCTATGCAAAAGTGTATTCCAAGCCGCTGGCATTTCTATATACGTCATCCAATTGCTCGTATCTACATTAAATAAAAGGAGTATAACCAAACTCAATTTTAACACAACAAAAACCCCTACGTTCAAATAGAGTAATTTGGTGAGTGAAGAACCATTTTTCAAGGTTCCTTTTAATGAATTAATAAAAGCATTCATGATGATTGTAGCTGATTATGTCGAGTCTTCGTTATATTTACGTTTTTGGAAGTATTTTATTGTCTGTATAACGTGCCTTTTTTACGCCAATAAAGTATCAGTAAAACACCAAAAATCATACCACCAAGATGCGCAAAATGAGCTACACTGTCGCCCGCAAAATTTGCCACGCCTAGAAAGAGTTCTGCCAAGCCGTAGAGCAATACAAAAATACGTGCTTTAATAGGCACGGGGAAGAATATCATTACCAACTTTATTTCTGGGAATAACCAACCAAAAGCCAATAAAATACCAAATAGCGCCCCTGAAGCTCCTATCGTCACAGGAAGGTTAAATAGCGCTGTTTTCATACTCATGACATCCACCGCTGAAAGTGCCTCTAAGTTGGAAAATTTGAAATAATGACTTAAAAATCCCTCTTGGCTCACCAACGCGGCTCCCGAATTTTGTGCGATAGCTGTAGAAAATGCTTGTGATACACCCCAAAAGTCAATAGTCCAAAAAAGTTGTTGTACAATAGCAGCGCCTACGCCTGTGACCATATAGTAAAGTAAGAATTTTTTTGGCCCCCACACCTGTTCCAAAATACGACCAAACATATAAAGCCCGAACATATTGAAAAAGATGTGCGAAATAGACGATGTGTCGTGCATGAACATATATGAAATCAACTGATAAAGATGAAATTTATCAGATTCCCAATAATGCATACCTAAAATATCGGTTACATCGATGCCAAATTTGGCTGGTAAAAGCATACTCGCTAGCCAAAATAAGCTATTTATAATGATTAAATTAAGTAGAACAGGTGGAACTTGGCTAAAAATGGATGGTTTATTGAGATTCATAAATTCAAATTTTCCGCAAAAATAGGCAAAAAAAAGGAGGTAAAAGTGGTTTGTAGCACAAAAACAACCTTTTTATGCATTTTTTTTGAAAAAATTAGTAAAATAATTTGTTACCTAAAAAAAATCCTCTATTTTTGTCAAGGAATTTCATTTAACCCTTTAATTGTTCTCTAACCTTTTAATTTTCTTTGACTATGAACAAAGCAGATTTAATCAATGCTATTGCTGCTGAAGCAGGCCTTAGCAAAGTTGACGCAAAAAAAGCTCTTGAAGCAGTAGTAGCTAACATTTCTAAAGCTCTTGCAGCTGGTGATAAAGTAGGTTTAGTTGGTTTCGGTACATTCTCAGTAGCCGCTCGCGGTGCTCGTCAAGGTATCAACCCTGCAACTAAAAAACCTATTACTATCGCTGCTAAAAAAGTAGCTAAATTCAAAGCTGGCGCAGAATTAGCTGACGCTATCAAATAAGTAAAACTTATTTAAAAAGACAAAAAGGGACACATTTTGTGTCCTTTTTTTGTGCCTGTATTTTTTGTATCTTTGCTGCCCCAATTATTAAGTTATTCGCATTATGAAATTAGAATTAATTGTTTCGCAAGCCGTAGTTCAGGCTGTTCAGTCACTTTACCATGTGGAGGTTTCGCTCGACAGTGTACAACTTCAAAAAACCAAAAAAGAGTTTGAAGGTGATGTTACCGTTGTGATTTTCCCATTTGTAAAAGCTGCTCGTAAATCGCCAGAAGATACAGCTCGTGAAATTGGTCAGTTTCTACATGATAACCAAGCGCTTATTGCGAATTTTAATGTCATTAAGGGCTTTTTGAATCTCTCAATCAGTCAAGATTATTGGGTGAAACAATTAAATGAGATGGCGAATCAAGCCAATTATGGTTCTGTGCAGCCTACTGCCGATGCGCCTTTGATGATGATTGAATATTCATCACCAAATACGAACAAACCTTTGCATTTGGGTCATATCCGTAATAATTTATTGGGCTTTAGCATCAGCCGCATTCAGGCTGCTAATGGTTGGAACGTCGTAAAAACCAACATTGTGAACGACCGTGGAATTCACATTTGCAAATCGATGTTGGCTTGGCAACTGTTCGGTAATGGCGAAACGCCTGCTAGCAGCGGTATGAAAGGCGACCATTTGGTCGGCAAATATTATGTGGTATTCGATAAAGAATATCGTAAAGAGATAAAAGAACTGATGTCGCAAGGTCAAACCGAAGACGAAGCCAAGAAAAATGCGCCATTGATGCAAGCTGCTCAAAAAATGTTGTTGGGTTGGGAGCAAGGCGATGCTGAAATTCGTCGTTTGTGGGAAACTATGAATGGCTGGGTGTATGCAGGATTTGACGAAACTTATAAGAAATTAGGTGTCGATTTTGATAAAATATATTACGAGTCGCAAACTTACTTGGTAGGAAAACAAAAAGTAGAAGAAGGACTTGAAAAAGGCGTTTGTTACCGTCGTGCCGATGGTTCTGTTTGGATTGATTTAACAGCCGATGGACTCGATGAAAAACTCTTGTTGCGCGCCGATGGAACGTCGGTGTATATGACGCAAGACGTGGGAACAGCCAAATTGCGTTACGATGATTTCGCCATCAAAAAAATGGTATATGTGGTTGGTAATGAGCAAAATTACCATTTTCAAGTATTATCACTTTTGTTGGACAAACTCGGCTTCGAATGGGGCAAAGAGTTGGTGCATTTCTCGTATGGCATGGTAGAATTGCCCGAAGGTAAAATGAAAAGTAGGGAAGGTACCGTGGTTGATGCTGACGATTTGGTAGACGAAATGGTGCAAACGGCCACAGAAACATCGCAAGAACTTGGCAAATTGAATGGTTGTACGCCAGAAGAAGCCAATGCTATTGCAACGATGGTTGGTTTAGGTGCTTTGAAATATTTTATTTTGAAAGTCGATCCAAAGAAAAATATGACCTTCAATCCAAAGGAATCGATTGATTTCAACGGAAATACAGGCCCTTTTATTCAATACACGCATGCTCGTATCAAGTCCGTTTTGCGTAAAGCGGAAGAACAAGGTATTACATTGGTGTCAGTCGATAATACGTTACAATTATCTGAAAAAGAGGCTTATTTAATACAATTATTGGCTGATTATCCTTCGGTGGTGAAGCAAGCTGGTGAGGAGTTTAGTCCTGCCATTATTGCTAACTATACGTACGATTTAGTGAAAGAGTACAACCAATTTTACCACGATTTTTCTATCTTACGTGAAGAAAATGCCGCCTTACGTAATTTCCGTTTGGTGCTATCGGCTAACGTGGCAAAAGTGATTAAACATGCCATGTATTTGCTCGGCATCGATGTGCCAGAGCGTATGTAAGTATAACAAAAAAGGCTGCTTGGTAAACCAAAACAGCCTTTTCATGTTTTCTAAATTACTTAAGCAGGGTGAATTGCTTCTGAAGGACAAACATCAGCACAAGTTCCACATTCAGTGCAAATGTCTGGATCGATTACATAAATGTCGCCTTCTGAAATTGCTTCTACTGGACATTCGCTAATGCAAGTGCCACAAGCAACGCAATCATCATTAATAACGTAAGCCATGTTTTTATTGTTTTTGATTAGTACTAATTAGCATTGCAAAATTACACTAATTTCCATCGCTGGCAAACTTTTTAACACAAATATTTATATTTACTCTGAAAATCGCGTTTGTAAAGGTTTTCGTTCTCGCTTTTGACAATAAATAGTTCACTTATTCGTTTTGATATCGTGAAACGTCTTTTTATCATACTTAGTTTGTTCGCTAGCTTGTGCGTCGGTGTACGTGCGCAGGACAATTTGCCTATGGTCGATTATAAGACCTTGCATTTTGGCTTTACGCTAGGCGCTAATATCATGGATTTTGGGTTTACACAAAGTCAACAAGAAATTGATGGCAAAGTGTACAATGCCGACGTGTCCATGGTAATGCCAGGTTTTATGGTGGGCGTTATTGGCGATGTACGTTTAACCAATAATCTTAATTTTCGATTTATCCCAGCTCTGCATTTGGCGGACAGAACGATTTCGTATTCCAATAATGTAGACGATGAAATTATCACTACCAGTGTAAAATCGACTATTTTGTCGGTACCGGCTTATATTAAATTCAGCGCACCACGTATCAATAATTACCGCCCGTATCTGATGGCTGGTGGCGGTGTCATGTTCGACTTGGCTGGCGATAGACAAATGCCCGTGTTGTTAGATAGAACCGACTATTTTATAGATTTTGGCGTAGGCTGTACGTTTTACTTTAACTATTTTCGATTTTCGCCTGAAATCAAATTTGCACTTGGTTTTAACGATATGCTCATTCCATGGAGTGAACGTCCTAACGATGTGTTGTTGCCTGCCGATCGTAAATACTCCGACGCCATTAGTCGCCTCACATCGCGTATGCTCACTATTTGTTTAAATTTCGAGTAAGTTTACGTCAATTCTTGTGCGATAATGCCTTCGCACGCATCTTCCAACAAATCGATAACGGTTTCAAAGCCACTGTCGCCGCCGTAGTAAGGGTCTGGCACGGAGTCCGCCAATAGAAATTTTTCACAATAATTGGTAATTAAACGGAGTTTGTGTTCCGTGCCTTGTGGTGCTCGGCTTTTGAGCGCACGCATATTTTGCGCGTCCATGCCGAAAATGAGATCGAACTGGTGAAAATCGTCGCGTGTTATTGGACGCGAAATATGGGTAATAGTGTAACCTCTACGCACCGCATGTGCGCGCATGCGCCTATCGGCTTGGTCGCCTTCGTGGTAGTTCTCCAAACCAGCCGAATCCACCTCGGCAGTAAGATGCCGCTCGTGTAGTTTTTGCTTAAAAATAGCTTCTGCCATGGGCGACCGGCAAATATTACCCAAACAGACAAAAAGGAGTTTCATAAAAAATCAATTATACTTTAAGTTCACGACAATATTCTTGGTTTGCAACTTTGTCACGCATTAATGCTTTATCTGTAAATGTTCGGTAAATATTTTTAACGATGTCATCATAATTGTTGTTCCCATTTTTATCAATGTAGTAAAAAGGTCTAATAGATATGCAATGCGGATGTTCAAATATTGTTTTTAATAGTGTTTTATCTGATAAGCCACACGAATGCCCCATAATAAAAACTTGGTAGTTAGCACTATCCAGAAAACTTAAAACCTTTTTGTAATTTGGCGTTTTCAAGTAATTGATGGTCTTAATATTGTTGAGATAATCGCCTCCTCTTTTTTCTATTTCACTTTGAATTTCATCATTTTCATCTCCATAACCAAAGATGATGGGGTTTTCTTTTTTGTTTAATTCTCCGTGTATATAAATATGTTCTATTTTAGATTTTCTCCAATCATTTATAGGCCAATCAGGGTCCTCAAATGTTGCGATTAGGTTTGGAACAATGTCTGTATAATTAAAATTAAGAAAAAGAACATTTTCTGGAAATGTAGAAGTATTGCAATCAGAATACTTTCCTAATTTCATTTTATTTTTTATTTCGAGAATTCTGCTTCTTTGACTTGAGTCCTTTGGGTCTTGGAACTCTTTCTCAAATTCTTCAATACCTTTGCTGGTAAAATCTAGTAGATTAAAATTTTCACTCAGGTTTGTAGGGTCAATTTCTCGGAGAGAAAAGGTGTCAAGTTTTTTTGTCAGATATTTTTTGAGCTCGAGTTTAATTTGTTCAAAATCTTCGTTTAATTTTTCTATCTTTTTTTGAGCTTCTCCCGATGTTTTCTCTTGTAAAATATATTTTAATTCCTTGAAATATTCCGTTTCAATATCCACCCAATTTGAATATGATTGTTCAGTAATAATTTTGAGAAAATTATTTTGAAAAATAAAATGACCTCCAGATAAATCAACGAATTCTTTTAAAGTATTATAGTCGTAGTTTTTCTTTTCGCTAAGTTGGAGCTCCCCAAACTGAATTTTGACAAATTTATGGTATTGTAATTGTGATGGCATTGTAATTAATTCGTCAATAATATTTTTCCACATCCAATCAATAAAATGCTGATAGCTAGACTCTAGACCTTTGGCTAAGTCGAATCCGTTTCCTACGAGAATAAGTCTATTCATTTGTATTTATTTTTTTCTTTATGATATAATTTCTGCATACATTCACAAATGTAATTCTTTATTTTCACACTTTATGGCTCAAATTAAAAAAAATGAGGTTCTTTTTATCTCTTTTTTGGTTCATTTTCTCAAATAGTTTGTAACTTTGCAGTCGCTTTGGAAAGCTGCCAGAGTGGTCGAATGGGCCGCACTCGAAATGCGGTGTACGGGTAACTGTACCGGGGGTTCGAATCCCTCGCTTTCCGCGGTAAAAAGAGATAATACATAAATGATGTGTTATCTCTTTCATTTTCAGAGGTTCGCGCCTGGTGTGCCGATTTATTTTGCTTTTTAACAGTCTAGCTATTGTTTTCTGCCGAAAAAGTATTACCTTTGCACTCACAAAACATCGCGGAATGGAGCAGTGGTAGCTCGTCGGGCTCATAACCCGAAGGTCGTTGGTTCGAGTCCAGCTTCCGCAACAAAGTTTATTGATAATTAGCCGCTTAGTGATTCACTGAGCGGTTTTTTTATGCGCTTTCTTAGTGGTTTTGTACGCAAAAAGAGTCTATTGGTAGATTTTAAGTGATTTAAAAGTAACAATTTTCTATTAGGATTTGTATCTTTGCAAGGTGATTAATATCGGCATTAATAAATTGAGTATGAAAAAATCGGTTTGGTTACTTTTAGGTGTACTTGGTGTCTTGGCAAGTTGCGAAGAACGTAAAGTGGAAACGGTTTACGATTCCTTGTCGGGTGAATGGTATTTGTATGCTGTCTATTTGAATGGCAGTAATTTGGACGTGTTGCCTTCGGTGAAGGTGATTTATCCGTGCATCGAAAGTTCAACGGCTACATTTGCCCTCGATAGTACCTTCCACATGGATAGTGATTGCGAAGATGGTAGAACGCATGGTAAGTATATTATCAAAGGCGATTCGGTCATTGCTACTGACACCGCCAATGTGCAACAAATATTACTGTTTAAAGATAGCGTTTTATATCAAAAACGTACTATTCCGATATTAGGAACCGCCGAGTTGCGTTTCCAAAAAACGATAAAATGACCAAACCCACCATTGTCATAGACGCGCATATTCCTTTTATAAAAGGTGTGTTGGAACAAGTGGCGCATGTGAGTTATTATCCCGCTAACGAGATAACGGCTGATGTGGTGCGCCATGCCGATGCGTTGATTGTGCGTACACGCACAGCTTGTAATGAGGCGTTGTTGGCCAATTCGTCGGTGCGTTTTATAGCTACTGCCACTATTGGATTCGATCATATCGATGCCGAATTTTGTGCGGCTCATCATATTGCATGGACCAATGCTGCAGGTTGTAATGCGTCGTCGGTGGCGCAATATATTGGTTCGGCGTTGGCATTTTGGGCAAACAAAAACCAGTGTACGTTAATTGGCAAAACGCTTGGCGTAGTTGGTGTAGGGCACGTTGGAACCGAAGTGGTTCGTATGGCGCAGCTGTTGGGTATGCGTGTGTTACTCAATGACCCACCAAGAGCCATGGAAGATAAAAAAACTGGTTTCGTATCGCTGGATGTTATAGCGCGCGATGCTGATGTGATTACATTTCATACGCCGTTCACTACCGATGGTTTGTTCCCAACTTATCATTTGGCGAATGCTGATTTTCTGAATCAATTACAACATAAACCGCTGCTAATTAATTCGGCGCGTGGTGGCGTGGTGGACGAATCTGCCCTCAAAACTGCGTTAAAACTTGGCAAAATTTCTGATGCGGTGTTGGATTGTTGGGAACATGAACCGATTGTCGATAACGATTTATTGCAAGCCACGCTGCTGTCGACGCCTCATATTGCTGGTTATTCAGCCGATGGTAAAGCTAAAGCCACCGAAATGAGTGTGCGTGCGGTGAGTCGTTTTTTCGATTTAGGGTTGGACGATTTCACGGTGTCGGACTTGTCGCCCAAACAGGTTAAGTTGGTTACGCGTCATCACTTACCTCAAGCGTTGTTGGCTAATTACGATATACGGGTCGATAGTGACCAATTGCGGACTCATCCTGAACGTTTTGAAGCGTTAAGAAGCCATTATGCTGTACGACGTGAAATAGATTGGCGTGTGACGGATTAATCTTCCACACTAAAGATGTAGAGTTCTGACAAAGCTATTCGTTCTAGCGGATGCACTAATTCGGGCGTAATCCCTTTTTCTGCCAAAGCATCATTTACTGTATTAAAGGCAATTTCGGGCGTGTTATTCTCTTGACTGAGGTGACAGAGAAATATGTGCGTGAGTTTATCGTGCCAATTGTCGGCCAAGAAACGAGCGGTATGTTCGTTGCTTAAGTGACCAGTGTAGCTGCGCACACGTTGTTTCAAAGGATAAGGATAAGGTCCATTTTTCAACATGGTTTCATCATAATTGGCTTCGATGACCAGATAATTTGCTTTGGCAATGTGGTCGGCCACTTCTTTGCCAATATAGCCCAAGTCGGTAGCAATGACGAATGTCTTACCTTTGTACGTAATGGAATAACCCATATTGTCGCTCGCATCATGGCTTACAGGAAACGACTGAATGACAAAGTCGCGTATGGTAAGATGTTCTCCTTTTTTGAAATATTTTCGACACGAATAGAGCTTCTCCGTAACACGATAATTACGGTTGATGCCCTCGTGTACTTCTTTGGTGGCATATACGGGAATGTGGTATTTTTCGCCAAGTACGCCTACCGAGCAAATATGGTCGGTATGGTCGTGCGTGATAAAAATGCCCCAAATTTGATCTAAAGAAATATTATGTTCTTTCAGTCCGCGTTTTACGCTACGTATGCCTACACCAGCATCGATGAGAAAACCATATTCTCCGGTGCCAATATAGTAGCAGTTACCACTGCTGCCGCTGCCAATACTAAAAAAACGTAAATCAGTCGTATTCATGAGTTTTACCAAAAAGGTGTGCAAAAGTACAAAAAAAAAACGACTTTCTTTCTTGAAAAAGTAAAAAGGTGAAAATCAAGAAAAAACACTATCTTTGTTCTCAGGTTACTAAATAACCGATTTAAATATAAAACTTTAATTATCAAACAGATGTATATGAAGCAACAAAAAGAAAAGAACATGATTTTTGGTATTCGTGCCGTAATCGAAGCTATTGATGCGGGTAAAGAAATTGATAAAATCTTTTTACGTCGTGAAATGGGTGGCGATTTAGCACGTGAACTGTTTGATAAATTAAAAGATGCACAAGTGGCTATTCAGCGTGTGCCACTCGAGAAATTGAATCGTTTGACGATGAAAAATCACCAAGGCGTGGTGGCTTACATTTCGTCGGTGGAATATCAACGTATCGAAGATATTATTCCAACGCTTTACGAACAAGGCAAAAATCCGTTTGTGGTTATTTTGGATGGTGTGACCGATGTGCGTAATTTTGGAGCTATTGCTCGTACTTGCGAATGTGCTGGTGTTGATGCGCTTATCGTTCCTGTGCGTGGAGCTGCTGCTGCCAATGCGGATGCTATTAAAACATCGGCTGGTGCGTTGCATGTGATTCCGGTTTGTCGTGAACAAAGTTTGCATAATTGCGTGTCGTACTTACAAAAATGTGGCATTCAAGTGATTGCTGCGTCCGAAAAAGCGACCCACAGTTATACCGAAGCCAATTATCAAAACCCATTGGCCATTATTATGGGTGCTGAAGATGTGGGTGTTGCACCCGATATTTTGCGTATTTGCAATGATATGGTTTCCATTCCTATTTTGGGACAAATTGAGTCTCTCAATGTGTCGGTAGCTGCTGGTATTCTTATTTACGAAGCGGTGAAACAACGTATGAACTAATTTGAGTTGATGAGTATGGAGGTTTTATACGAAGATAATCACGTTATTGCGGTTAACAAAAGCTGTTCAGAAATCGTACAAGGCGATAAAACTGGCGATGAACCGCTACCCGAAGTGATTAAACGCTATCTCAAAGAAAAATATAATAAACCAGGCAACGTTTTTTGTGGTGTTACACATCGTCTCGATCGCCCGGTCACTGGTGTTGTGTTGTTTGCTCGTACAAGTAAGGCATTATCGCGATTGAACGAAATGTTTCAAACGCATGCTATGACCAAAACGTATTGGGCTATTGTGAAGCAACAACCTGAAGAGTTGGAAGGACGATTGGAACATTATCTGGTGCGCAACGAGAAACAAAATAAATCGTACGCTTACGAAACACCGAAAGCAGGAGCAAAACGTGCTGTGCTCTCGTATAAAGTGATTGCGAAATCCGAAAACTACACACTACTCGAAATTCAGTTGGAAACGGGTAGACATCACCAAATTCGTTGTCAATTGGCTCAAATGGGCTGTCCGATAAAAGGCGATTTAAAATATGGCTTTTCACGTTCCAATCCCGATGGAGGAATTTCGCTTCATGCGCGTTCGTTGGAATTTGAGCATCCCGTGAGTCACGAACCCGTAAAAATTGTAGCTCCGACGCCTTCGGATAAACTTTGGCAGGATATTACACGAGGCTTATAACCATAAAAAAAGCGAGATAATTATTATCTCGCTTTTTTTATGGTTAGCTATAGCGTTATTTGCTGTAGTTTGTGTTAAGATATTCGATAACGTCACCAGTAATATCATACTCAGGTGCCGAATATAAAATGTTATCATTCAATGAATTTGTGGAAAGTACCAAGTGGTATTTGTTATCTTTGTTCAACGCTTTGATTGCTGCATTGATGCTGTCACGAAGTTGTGTGCTGAGTTTTTGTTGCTCAGTTACCAATTCTTGGCTCAATTGACGATCGAGTTGTTGTAAATCAGCTTCTTTTTGTTGCAAACGACGGCTCTCTTGTTCGGCGCGCTCGCGGCTTAAGAAGGCGTTATTTTCCAATTTGCGTTGAAAATCAACCATTTCGTTTTGCAATTGACGTGCTTTGGTGTTGATATTGACGCGCGAATCTTCTTGCTTTTTGATTAATTTTTCGTTTGATTCTTTAGCAAATGTATATTGTGATAAAATAGAATCGACGTTCACTACTGCTATAGGCATCAACGACTGCCCGTCTAACTTGGCAGCTTCTGGAGCCGTAGCGGTGTCAGTTTTTTGATTTGAACAAGCAACAAACGTTAAAACACTAAGAAAAAGTAAAGATAATTTTTTCATATTCTATAAAATAAGGGTTATAAAGTCAGTTCTTCTTTTGAGCCATCCGATCCTGTGAAGTGGCACACGAAATACCGCGGTCGCGCATGGCTTTGCTACCTCCAATGTGGATATTGGGAAATTTTCCTCCTTTTACAAAAAAGATGCGCAATCCTAGTAATAAGAACGAAATGCCAACCAATAAAGCGGTAATTATGAGTGTCTCTACCATCGTTTTAAATTTTGCACAAAGGTAATCAATTCTTATGGTGTAAAATTGTTTTTTTTCAAAAAGTGGCTTTTTAGCCTCAAATTTAACTTATTTTTTTAATAAATGCACTTTGTGTGGTAGTTGGTGTGCCCAAATATCACTACATTTGCAAATATAAATAATTAAACTCTAAAATACAATGGATATGACATTAAAAGAACTTCAGCCAATAGCTATTTGGCATTATTTTTCGGAAATTTGTACTATTCCACGTCCTTCTAAAAAAGAGGGACAAGTGATAGCTTACCTTCAAAAATTTGGTAAAGAACAGGGTTTGGAAACGGTAGTTGACGCTGCTGGCAATGTATTGATTCGTAAATCGGCTACGGCTGGTTACGAAAACCACCCAACTATAATCATGCAAGCTCACATGGATATGGTTTGCGAAAAAAATAGCGATACAGTTCATAATTTTGAAACGGATGCGATTCAACCTTACATCGATGGCGAATGGGTAAAGGCTCGTGGGACTACTTTGGGTGCTGATAATGGTATTGGTATGGCAGCTCAATTGGCGGTATTAAGTGCCGATAATTTGAAACATGGACCACTTGAATGTCTATTTACCGTAGATGAAGAAACGGGTTTGACAGGCGCGTTTGCTTTAGATAAAAACCTATTGACAGGCTCCATGTTGATTAACTTGGATTCGGAAGATGATGGTGAATTTTTCATTGGTTGTGCTGGTGGTATTGACACCACTGTGGTTTTTGATTACCAACCACAACCTGTGCCCGATGGTTTGTTTTATTTTAAAGTGAGCGTAAAAGGTTTAACTGGTGGGCACTCAGGCGATGATATTGACAAAGGACGCGCTAATGCGAATAAATTGTTGACACGCTTTTTGTGGCAAACGGCTCAGGAAACAAAATTGACCTTGGCGTCGTTTGATGGTGGCAATTTACGTAATGCTATCGCTCGTGAAGCGGTGGCTGTGGCAGCAGTGCCTACTAGCTATAAAGAAACCTTACGTGTTCAACTAAATTTATTTATTGCTGATGTAGAGGCGGAATTCGCTGTGACCGAAAAACAGATAAAAATCGATTTGGAATCGGCGGAAAAGCCAACTGCGGTTATTGACGATTCAACTGCTAAACGTTTGTTGTACGCTTTATATGCTTGTCCTCATGGTGTTTTACGTATGAGCGACGATATGCCAGGTTTGGTGGAAACTTCGACAAATTTGGCGTCTGTAAAAATGGGCGAAAATAACCGAATTTTAATTGCTACAAGTCAACGTAGTTCTGTGGAATCGGCAAAATATGATGTCGCTCGTATGGTCGAAAGTGTATTTGTGTTGGCTGGCGCTGCGGCTACTCATGGCGATGGTTATCCAGGTTGGAAGCCAAATCCAAATTCAAAATTAGCTAAATTGACTGCCGAAACATACGAAAGATTATTTGGCGAAAAAGCTAAAATTCGTGCTATCCACGCCGGTTTGGAATGTGGATTATTCCTCGAAAAATATCCTCATTTAGATATGGTTTCTGTAGGACCTACTATGCGTGGCGTGCATTCACCTGATGAACGTTTACACATAGCTCACACTGAAAAATTTTGGAAATTATTGGTGGCGCTTTTGGCATCACTTTAGTTTTAGAAAGGATTCCATCAAACGTGAAGTAGGGTAGTCGTGCAAATTTTTTAGGTCAATTTCAGTATATTGATTAAGCGCAGTTGCTTTTTTATCAAGTTGAATGTGAATACACTGTGCAAAAATATGTTGATGACTCAAAACGTGTTTTTTGGTAGGCGACGTCCCTAAAATAGTAAATGATTGGCCATCGGTCAATTTTTGGAAGGGCTCCGATTTTAGGAGCTCTTCTACGTTTGTAGCTTGTGTGGTTTCTATTAGCGGAAATTCGTAAAGCCCTTGCCAAATATCTTTCGGACCACGTTGGTGTAGATAGGTTTTTGTATCAAGATGCACAAATATGTAATTGAAATAACGCCCACGTACACTTGTTTTTCCTACTTTTTTAGGTAATTCGGCAATACGTTTGTGGTTGAAGGCGATGCAACTATTTTGTAATGGACACGCATCGCAATTAGGTGAACTTGGCGTGCATTGCAATGCTCCAAATTCCATCATGGCTTGATTGTGCATGTCGGGATGTTCAGGGTTTAGTAATTCGGTGGCTAATACACTGAATAGTTTTTTGCCTTCGGTTGAATCTATCGGTGTGTCAATGCCAAAATAGCGCGCTAAAACACGATAAACATTACCATCAATAGTAGCAAATGGTTGTTGGTAAGCAAATGAACAAATGGCGGCTGCAGTATATTCACCAATACCTTTGAGTGAAAGTACTTGTGCGTGTTCTGTTGGGAATTCACCGTGGAATTGTGTCATTATTTGTTGCGCAGAGGCGTGCAAATTTCGAGCACGACTGTAATAACCTAAGCCCTGCCATAGCTTTAAAACTTCATCCAAAGGAGCTTCTGCCAACGATTTAACGTTTGGAAATCGCTCTATAAATCGGTTGAAATACCCCAAGCCTTGTACCACTTGTGTTTGTTGTAGTATAATTTCTGAAATCCAAATGATATAAGGGTCGGTTGTGTGGCGCCAAGGCAAATCGCGTTTGTTGCTTTGGTACCAAGTGGCTAATGCTTGGCGGAACGGTTTAAAATCGTCGTTTGTGTTCATGAATCTTTTGTTAATGGGCATTCGGGCTATTAAGCGGTGCAAAGGTGCATCTTTTTTGTGAAATGGAAAAATTTTTCAAAAAAAAGAGATAAATGCTTGTAGGTCAAAAATAATGTAGTATCTTTGCAAGCCGTAAACGAACTCAAAATTAGACAATAGATTATAAGTATAATAACCCATAAATTTTACTGAAATGACAAAAGCAGACATCGTAAATGAAATTGCTAAAAACACTGGAATTAGCAAAGATGACGTATTGAAAACAGTTGAGGCTTTCATGGAAACTGTTAAAGTATCGTTAACCAAAGAAGAAAATGTATATTTGAGAGGTTTTGGTAGCTTTATCGTAAAAAAACGTGCTAAAAAAACTGCTCGTAACATTTCTAAAAATACGACAATTATTATCCCAGAACACAACATTCCAGCTTTCAAGCCTTCGAAAGAATTCGTTGCAAAACTGAAATAAGATAAGTTGGTTTAACATTTTAAAATTAACGAATTATGCCAAGCGGAAAGAAAAGAAAAAGACATAAAATGTCTACCCACAAACGTAAAAAACGTTTAAGAAAAAATAGACATAAAAAGAAATAATTTTTATATCTGAGTCCAAAAACAAATTTAGAGTTCGATATCATTATATAACGGTGCTTTAAATTTGTTTTTTTGTTTTATATCGACCCTATTGGGTTACTAACCTTGCAAAGATTTAAAAAAGGTGAATAAAGAGTTAGTAGTTAATGTACAGAATGACCAGATAACCATCGCGTTATTAGAAGATAAAAATCTGGTCGAACTTCATAAAGATACTTTGCAGCCGTCATATGCGGTTGGAAACATTTATTTGGGCCGCGTCAAAAAAGTGATGCAAGGTCTGAATGCTGCGTTTGTGGATATTGGTTCTGGTAAGGAGGCCTTTATTCACTACCACGATTTAGGTGAGCAATTTGCCACGATGAATAATTACGTGAAGCAATTATTGGCCGATCGTAAACACTTGCCCGAAAAGATAAAACGCTTTCCAAATCTCAATAAAGATGGTAATATCCGTGACGTATTGACCGTTGGACAAGATATTTTGGTACAAGTGGTAAAAGAACCTATTTCAACCAAAGGACCTCGTTTGACAGCTGAAATCTCTATTGCCAGTCGTAATATGGTATTTTTGCCATTTGGTGATAAAATTTCGGTATCACAAAAAATCAAAACTCAAGAAGAACGCACGCGTTTGCGTCAGTTGATGCAAAGCATTCGTCCTGCCAATTGCGGTTTAATTATGCGCACAGTGGCCGAAGGTAAACGTGTGGCTGAGTTGGATACAGAATTAAAATTGACCGTAAAACGTTGGAATACGTCGGTACAATCCATTCAAAAATCGAAAGGTATTTGTCTTATTTCGGAAGAGATGAGTCGTACCGCCGCTATTTTGCGTGATTTGTTTAACGACGATTTTGAATGTATTCATGTCGATAATAAGGCGGTATATGATGAGCTAAACGATTTTATGCAGGTCATTGCACCTGATAGAAAAAACGTGGTGCGTCATTATACGGGCGAGTTACCTATTTTCGAAAGTTTTGATATTGCCAAACAACTCAAATCGCTTTTTGGTCGTACGGTTTCGGTGAAACGCGGTGCTTATCTTATTTTTGACCAAGCTGAAGCGATGCATGTGATTGATGTCAATAGTGGTACACGTACACGAGCTGGTCAAAGCCAAGAAGAAAACGCTTTGGAAGTGAATATGGCTTCTGCCACCGAAATTGCTCGTCAGTTGCGTTTACGCGATTTAGGCGGTATCGTGGTTATCGATTTCATTGATATGATGGATGGCGAAAATCGCCAGAAATTATTCGATCACATGACGGCTTTGATGGCTAATGACAGAGCCAAACACAATATTTTGCCTTTAAGTAAATTTTGCTTGATGCAAATTACTCGTCAACGCGTGCGCCCAGCTATGGCCATACAAACAGACGAAGTATGTCCAACATGTATGGGTACAGGTAAAGCGCGTCCAGCGATATTATTGGTAGAAGAAATTGAAGAACAATTGAAAAATATTTCAAGAGATTTAAAAATCAAAAATATTAAGTTGGTGGTGCATCCGTATGTGGCAGCTTATCTTAAAAAAGGATTGTTCTCTTTGGAACGCCGTTGGCGTTGGCAATATCATTGCCGTTTTCGCGTACAACCACTCTACGAATTAGGTTTTCTAGAGTTTCGTTTTATCGATAAACATGGTGATGAAGTTGACTTGAAGTTGCTCTCCGATACAAAATAAAAAAAAGGCTATCTGTTACAGATAGCCTTTTTTAGTTTTATAAGCTTTATTATTTTGTCAAAATAAGCATTGCATCGCCATAAGCGCCAAAGCGATAGCCTTCTTTTATGGCTACTTCGTAGGCGTTCATCACAGTGTCATAACCGCCAAATGCAGCAGCGTTCATTAACATGGTGCTGTATGGTAATTGGAAGTTTGTAAGCAACGAATCAGCTGATGCGAAATCGTAAGGTGGGAATATGAATTTGTTTGTCCAGCCTTCGTAAGGTTTAATAAAGCCGTTGGCCATAGAAGCTGTTTCTAAGGCTCTTAATACCGTGGTACCAACAGCACAAATTTGTCCACCTTCTTCATGTGTTTTATTAAATAGTTTTGTAAACGGTTCGCTTACGACTAATTGCTCGGAATCCATCTTGTGTTTTGTCAAATCTTCCACATCGATGTCGCGGAACATACTTAAACTAGCATGTAACGTGATAAAGCCAGAATTGATGCCCTTAATTTCCATACGTTTAAGCAATTCGCGGCTAAAGTGCGTACCTGCTGCTGGTGCTACTACGGCGCCTTCGTTTTGTGCGAAAATAGTTTGATAGCGTGCTGCATCATCAGGTTCTGCTGTACGTTTAATGTAACGTGGAAGGGGTGTTTCACCTAAAGCGTATAAGGCTTTTTTGAACTCTTCGTGATCGCCGTCGAATAGGAAACGTACCGTTCTACCGCGTGATGTTGTGTTGTCGATAACTTCGGCTACCAATGATTCGTCGTCGCCAAAATAGAGTTTGTTGCCAATACGAATTTTACGCGCAGGTTCTACTAAAACATCCCAAAGACGTAGTTCTTGGTTTAGTTCGCGGAGTAAAAAAACTTCGATCTGAGCACCTGTTTTTTCTTTATTACCCAACATGTGTGCAGGAAAAACGCGTGTGTCGTTGAATACGAGCAAATCCTTTTCGTTGAAATAACCAATAATTTCTTTGAAAATACGGTGTTCAATACTACCAGTTTTTGCATTCAATACCATCAAACGAGACTCATCGCGATTTTCGGTAGGATATTGCGCAATAAGTTCTTCTGGTAATTTGAATTTGAATTTAGATAGTTTCATAAGTCTCCTTTTTATATATTATTTGTTTGAATTTTCTCTAGTAGCTCATCTATCTCGTAGCACTCGTTTAAAGTCACATCGCCTACGCGTGTACGCTCTAAGGCTGTTAAATGTGCTCCGCTATCAAGTGCTAAACCAATATCGCGTGCCAAAGCTCTAATGTAGGTTCCTTTGCTGCATACGATGCGCAACTGTAATACGGGTGGTGCAAAATGTAATACTTCCAATTCGTCGATGACTAATAATTTGGCCTTGAGCTCCACTTCTTCTCCTTTTCTGGCATAATCAAAAGCGCGTTTACCATCCACTTTTACGGCAGAGTAAACTGGTGGAACTTGCCAGATTTCGCCCATAAAGGCACCTAGTTTTTCATCTACCAATTCTCGTGTGATATGTGCTATTGGATAGCGTGCATCTACAGGATGTTCTAAGTCGAATGATGGTGTGGTAGCTCCTAACTCAAGTGTTGCTACGTATTCTTTAATACCGTATTGCAATGTTTCAATTTGCTTGGTGGCTTTGCCTGTGCATAAAATCATTACTCCCGAAGCTAGCGGATCCAACGTACCAGCATGGCCCACTTTTAATTTCTTTTTGTCCAACTGACGGCATAAAACACGTCGTACGCGATTTACTACATCGAACGAAGTCCAGTGTAACGGTTTTTTAACGTATAGTATCTCGCCTGCTTCGAAATCCATTTTAAATCAGTGAAAATATAATAGTACCAGTACCGATGATGGCGCAATAAATGGCAAAATAAATCAGTTTTCCATTTTTTACCAAGTTAATCATAAATTTACATGCCACACATCCAGCTAAGAAAGCCCCTAAAAAGCCAGCTATAAGCGCACTCGTTGAAATCCCTAGTTCTGTGTGAGATCCTAACATGTCAATAAGTTCTAATAATGCTTCTCCCAAAATAGGTATGAGCACCATGAGAAATGAAAATTTGGCGACTTGTTCTTTCTTGTTACCCAGTATAATACCTGTGGCGATGGTGGAACCAGAGCGTGATAAACCAGGTAAAACCGCCACTGCTTGGGCTAAACCAATAATGAAGGCGTCGCGATAAGAAATGTGTTCTTTTTGGCGAGGTTTAGCAAAATAAGCAAATGCCAGTAAGCTTGCTGTTACTAATAAACAACAGCCAATTAATAATAGCCCATTACCAAAGAAAGATTCTACCTGATCTTTGAAAAAGATACCAATCACGAATACTGGAATCATGGATACAAAGATTTTTGCCACGTAGGTTTTTTCTGAGTTCCAAGCAAGCGTTGTAAAACTCCCTTTGAATAGTTGTGCTACTTCCGACCATAAAATCACCAACGTGCTTAAAACTGTGGCAGCATGTACGATGATGGCAAATGTCAAGTTGTCGCCGCCAGTGTTACCTAATAGTGCTTGTCCAATTTCAAGGTGGCCACTACTACTGACAGGTAAAAATTCTGTCAATCCTTGTACAATACCTAAAAGAAGTCCTTCTAACCAATTCATTTTTTATCCTCTTTTTTTGATTTCCACAAAATAGCAACAATCATCAAAGCAAATCCACTCATGCTCACAATTGGTGCTAAGGTGATGCGACGAAAACTAAAAATATCAGGATTGAATTCTAATGTGGTAGAAGAGCCGTGCATTAGAAAAAAGCCAACGACAATAAGCACAAACGCGATTGCCATTAGTATAAAATTGATTTTTTTGAATGCGAAATTTCCCATTTTATTTGATTAAATATAATATAAATCGTCTGTTTTCATGTGTAAATAGCGGTTTACACCGAAGAATGTGGATAGCATAGTGATACAAAAACTGAATGCAATCACAACTGCCGACACAGGTAAAATAATATGCCATTGGTATAAGTTCATGGCGTCACCAATTTCTGATTGTACATACCATACGGCTACTCCTAATAACACTAATGCAATCAGAGCTGCTACAATACTATTAATTAGCGAATGTTTTAGGAATGGTTTGCGAATGAATAAGGCTCTAGCACCCACTAGCTTCATGGTGTTTATGATGAAACGTTTCGAGTAAACCGAAATACGAATTGTATTGTTAATAAGTACAATCGAAATAAAAAGTAAAATAATAGCGATACTACTTAAAATAATAGATACTCTACTTACGTTCTCATTGAGCATTTGAATCATATCTTTTTGATAGACAAATTCTTCAATGCTTTTAAATGATTGAAGTTTTTTCTCTATTTGTTCGATGCTATCAGTTTGTGCATATTCCGCATTTAAATACACTTCGATGGAAGCGCGTAGCGGATTGAAACCTAATAGTTCTGTAGGATCTTCGCCTAATCCTTTAACGTGTTCGGCGAGTGCAGTTTCTTTGCTAATGTATTCTTGACGCTTCGTAAAGTCGGTAGCGGTTAAATAGGTTTGAATTCGTTTTATATCTTGATCCGATGTGTTCTCTTTCAGAATGATCGACAAAGTGACATGCTCTTTGGTAAATGTGGCAATCTCTTTAGTTATCAAAAAGAGAAATGTGATTAAACCAACCATAAAGAGTACTAGTGAAATACTGATAGTGGACGTGAAATGTAAGTTAAAGAAGGAATCTTTACGTTGTTTAGGACTGCTGTAGGCCATAATTAGTTGTATTGTAAGTTCGCAATAGGGTATAAAACACCCAATTTGAAAAGGTTTTGCAAAAGTAATGATATTTTTGGTAAACATCAAATCTATTTTACTGAAAAATGCGATTATTTTGGGGGCTCAATTGGTTGAGGCTTGTTGTTGTTAAAATCCTTGTGCTGAGATTTTTATTTTTCCAATAACATGTTTTGTAAGAAAAACTTGTTTATTACTGATTTTTTTTTTATATCTTTGCATAATCATTTTAATTTGAAAACAAAGCATGAAAGATCCTGTAAAGATTTTATTTATCACACAAGAAATTACGCCCTATTTGCCAGAGAATGAATTGGCGACCATTTGTCGTGAATTACCTCAGTACGTTCAAGAACAAGGCTGTGAAATTCGTATCTTCATGCCGTGCTACGGACACATCAATGAACGACGCAATCAATTGCACGAAGTTCAGCGTTTGTCAGGTATGAATTTGATTATCGACGATTGTGATCACCCTTTGATTATCAAGGTTGCGTCTATTCAGTCGGCTCGTATGCAGGTTTATTTTATTGATAATGACGATTATTTCCGTCGTCGCGGTATAGCTGCCGATGATCAGAATAATGAATATGAAGATAATGATGACCGTGCCGTGTTTTATGCACGTGGTGTTTTGGAAACCATTAAGAAACTCCGTTGGACACCAGATATCATCCATTGTCATGGTTGGATGACAGCATTAGCGCCACTTTACATCAAAAAAGCGTATAACGAAGACCCATTTTTTAGCAAATCTAAAATTGTGTATTCCGTTTATGCCGATGGTTTTAATGGCTCGTTTCGCGATGGATTCACTAATCGTGTAATCACCGAAGGGGTTTCGGTCGAAGATATGAAAGCGGTTGATAAAAAAGAGGTTAGTTTTGTTGATTTGTCTAAGTTGGCCATCGATTTTTCAGATGCAGTGGTAGCGGCAAGTCCTCAAATTAATCCCGAAGTAGAGGCATATGCTCGTCAAAAGGATGTGGTATATGCTCCATATAGCGAAGATTATAAGGCAAATTATACTAAGCTTTATGCCTCGGTATTCCCAGGATTTGGAGAAGATATTTAATATAATTACGATTTGAATAGTATGAAAAGGGCTTATAAACTGGTACTTTTTGCAGTGCTGGCATTAGTGGTGTCGTCGTGTAACGATACCGAACAGTTAGGACTGCTACTTCAGCCCGAAGGTGACAAGATTGCACTTCGCATGGATACATTTACTGTGGAAACGCAGAATGCATACGTAGACGCTATTTCCGCTCAATGTGATACATCGAGTATGGCTTTGGGTGAGTTTTATGATGCTAAGTATGGATCTACAAAAGCGGAGTTATTGGTTCAGTTGGCTCCTCCAGTTGGTTATAAGTTTGCACCAGATTCTCTTAATCCAACTCCAGACTCTTTGGTGTTGTATATGTATTATGATAGTTGGTTTGGTTCAAAAACATCACCGCTTGAATTGAGCATTTATGAGTTGAATAAGCAACCTTTGGTGTATGATCAAACTTACTATTCAAATTTGAATGTGGCGGATTTTACGGATCAATCGCTATTAATGGGCAAACGTATGGTGACTTCGGTAGACCAAACGTTACCTGATTCCGTGTTGAACGATGATGATTACAATCCGCTAGTGCGTTATAAATTTTCGAAAGAGCAATTGGATCGTTTCTTTGCTATTCCTCATTCAGCGTATGCTTCCGAAGAGCAATTTGCCCAATATTTCAAAGGAATGTATATTACCACCAAATACGGAGCTTCTACGGTTTTGTATTTCAATCAAATAGATTTAAAACTCTTTTACCATTATACTTACAATAAGAATGGTAAAGATACAATTGTGAATACGTCTATTGTTTATCCTGCCAATAAAGAAGTACGTCAGTTAAATAAATTTTCGCACACAGATGTGTTAGCTACAACCATTCCAGACTCGGTGGTGTATGCTAAATCGCCTGCGGGTATGTTCCCACGTGTAACGTTGCCAATAGGTCAAATACGTCGTAAAGTACGCAGTGAAATTGGTAGTCGATTGTTCAATGTGAACAGCGCTATGTTAGTGGTCGAGGCTACGGAATTACAAACTGGTACTTTAGCAATACCAGTTCCAGAGTATATGACTTTGATTAGACGGTCGAAGATAGAGGAGTTTGTAACAAAAAATCATATCCCACAAACAGCCGACTCTATTGCGGTGTTGGGAACGTATAATAGCAAAACCAAAAGTTATGTGTTTGATTTATCATACTTCCTAAATAGCGAAATCCCGCCTCACTATGTGAATGACAAAACAGATGAAACGCTTGAGTTGCTTTTGGTACCAAGTTCTGTTACACTGAACAGTTCAAGTTCCATTACCAGTGTGAGAGCCTTACGTAAAATGGGGGCAGTCACCCTGCGGAGTGGTACTAATGCTAATTCGCCGATGCGCCTCAAGGTTATTTATAGTGGTTTCTAATATGGAATTAACATAAAAAGGTCATCTCGATGGCCTTTTTTATTATTTAAGAATGAAACGTGGTTTAATCATACTACTAACGTGTTTGTGCGTGTTCCAGCTATTTGGACGCGATTCCATTTCGACACACTATGCCGATGGCGAATTTGTGAGCTATTGTAGTGTTGAAACCGACGCACCAATGGTTGTGGCTGATGACGTTGTAGATGATTTAATCGATCAGTTTAGAGGCGATCCTGAGCAGTTGTTTGAATGGGCATTTAAAAACTTAGGAAAACAGCCTGGCGACGATTCAAAAAATGAGGTACTTATTAAATTGAAACTGGCCACTTTTGACAAAATGACAGGAAAAAGTCGGTTGTTGACAGATATTGTTGTACCTGGTTTTACAACATACAAAGATGTTGCTATAGATAGTAGAGTGACGAAAACAAAGCTCACTAATGGGGGAACTCGTGTTTTTGTCGATATATTTTATTCAAATTCACTTTTGAAAAAAGCTTATGGCACATTCTTTGTCACTCCTATAGCACCAAATAAGGTGATGCTCTCAATGCGCATTCATATTCGATTTGGTTGGTTTTTTAACATATTTATAACTCAAAAACGCTATCGAGATATTGTTGAGTGGCGTATGCAAGGGTTTATGAATAATATGCGTGACGAAGCAGAACGTCGCGTGATAACTAAAGAAAAGTAGACATTCATTATATGGAAAATTATTATTCAGATCAATTAAAACAAGTGCTCACCTTTAGTCGTGAAGAGGCTGAACGTTTAGGGAACCGTGAAATTACCCCAGAACATTTGGTTTTGAGCATGTTGCGTATAAGCGAATCTAAAGCGGTTACCTTATTGCAATCATTAGAGGTCGATTTAAAACTAGTAAAACAGTCTATTGAAAAAGAAATTCGATTAGATATTATCACGCCCAATGTATCATTGGCGTTGTCGGATGATGCCGAACGTATTCTTAAATTAGTACACCTAGAAGCACGTTCTTTGAACGAAAAAATAGCTGATACGGAACACTTACTGTTGTCGATTCTTAAAAATGGTACCGGTGTGGTGTTAGATAGTTTATTGGCACAAGGTGTTTCGTACGATTTGGTACGCGAAAAAGTAGTAGAACACACCGATGTGCGAATGGGTTCTGTATTTAGTGATGAAGATGATTTAGAAGATGAAAAACCTGTGACACCTACCGCTAAAGCCACTCAAACCAAAGAGAGTAGCGATACGCCTGTATTGGATAATTTTGGGAAAGACATTACTAAAGCAGCTATCGAAAATAAGTTGGACCCTATTGTTGGTCGCGATAAAGAGATAGAACGTGTTGTGCAAATTCTGAGTCGTCGTAAGAAAAATAATCCAGTGCTGATAGGTGAACCTGGCGTTGGTAAATCGGCTATTGCCGAAGGTTTGGCCTTGCGTATTGTGCAACGTAAAGTGTCGCGTGTTTTATTTGATAAGCGCGTTGTAGCTTTGGATATGGCATCTATTGTGGCAGGTACAAAATACCGTGGTCAGTTCGAAGAGCGTATGAAAGCGATTCTCAACGAACTCGAAAAAAATCCTAATGTCATTTTGTTCATTGACGAAATTCATACCATTGTAGGTGCTGGTGGCGCTTCTGGTTCATTAGATGCCGCCAATATGTTGAAACCAGCTTTGGCGCGTGGTGAAATTCAATGCGTGGGTGCTACTACACTGAACGAATACCGTCAAAGTATTGAAAAAGATGGCGCTTTGGAACGTCGTTTCCAAAAAATTATGGTAGAGCCTACCTCGAAAGAAGAAACGTTGCAAATTCTTGAAAATATTAAATTCAGATACGAAGATCATCATCAGGTTATTTATGCACCAGAAGCATTGCTTGCCTGTGTAGAATTGACAGAACGCTATATCAGCGATCGTGCGTTTCCTGATAAAGCTATTGATGCTCTCGATGAAGTAGGTTCACGCATACACATGCTCAATTTAAGCGTGCCAGCGGAGGTTGAAGAACTAGAAAAACGCATAGAAGCTATCAATACCGAGAAAAATAATTTTGTAAAACTGCAAAATTACGAATTGGCAGCCAATGCGCGCGATCAAATTCGTCAATTGTCGATAGAATTGGAGAATGTCAAACAAGCATGGATTGAACAATCGAAAGAAAATCGTGTTACCGTGACCGAAGAAGATGTGGCACACACTGTTTCTCTTATGTCTGGCGTTCCTGTGCAACGTATTGCGCAAGCAGAGGGTTTACGCTTGTTGCAAATGAAAGAAACGCTCCAAAAAGAGGTTATCGGACAAGATGACGCTGTTAGCAAAGTGGTGAAGTCTATTCAACGTAATCGCGTGGGATTAAAAGATCCTAATAAACCAATTGGCACCTTTATATTTTTGGGCCCTACGGGCGTAGGTAAAACGCATTTAGCTAAACGTTTAGCCGAATTTATGTTTGGTACGTCGGATGCTATTATTCGCGTCGATATGAGTGAATTTATGGAAAAATTCAGTGTATCGCGTTTGATTGGTGCGCCTCCAGGCTATGTAGGTTACGAAGAAGGTGGGCAGTTGACCGAAAAAGTACGTCGTAAACCATACGCCATTTTATTACTCGATGAAATAGAAAAAGCACATCCCGATGTGTTCAATATCTTGTTACAAGTGCTTGATGAAGGTCGTTTAACCGATAGTTTAGGTCGTAAAATTGACTTTAAGAATACGGTTATCATTATGACCTCTAACATTGGCACACGCCAGCTTAAGGATTTTGGACAAGGTGTTGGCTTTTCTGTGCCCACCGACAAAGCGAATAATGAGTATGCCCATGGTGTTATTCAAAAAGCGTTGTCAAAGACCTTTTCGCCAGAATTTTTAAATCGTGTGGACGATGTTATTATGTTTGATCAGTTGAATCAAGAGGCTATTTTTAAAATTATTGATTTGGAATTAGCCAATTTGTATAAACGCATTGGTAATTTGGGCTTCACCATCGATTTATCGGATGAAGCTAAACAATTTATAGCCGAAAAGGGATATGATGTTCAATTTGGTGCACGTCCGTTGAAACGAGCTATTCAACGTTATTTGGAGGATAGTTTGTCGGAGAAATTACTCTCTAACGAAATAAATAAAGGCGATGTGGTACGTGTTGAGTTGAATAAAGAAAAACAGGAGCTAGTTCTTGAGATTAAACCCTAAGATTTTTTAACATTTTGTAAGCGATTGTTTATTAGTTAATTGCATGTTAATTCCGTTATTAAGTCGGTTAAATTTGTCTCCTAAGTTGTGGTTGTTTAAACAAAATGACTAACTTTGCAGCCGAAACATAACGTGGATTTCCCGTTTGTAATTATACAGAAACCAAAACAACCAAAATAACCAAAACAGACGAATACTCCAATTTGTGAGTACTCGCTAAAATTTTTTATTCAATGGAAACAACTAAATTACGGGCTGCTATCACCGCTATAGAGGCCTATGTTCCTGACTATATTCTTACTAATGATGAATTGAGTAGCATGGTCGACACATCCGATGAGTGGATTATGTCGCGTGTTGGTATTCGTGAACGTCACATCTTAAAAGGCGAATATGGTATGACATTTATGGCTGTGAAGGCTGTAAAAGCATTGTTGGAAAAAAACAAGATTGATCCTAGTGAAATTGGGGCACTTATTTGTTCTACAGTGACTCCTGATATGGTATTCCCTTCTAGTTCGTCGATTATTGCAGGCGAATGTGGTATTGTGGATGCCATGACCTTTGATATGAATGCTGCTTGTGCTGGTTTTATTCATGCTTTGAAAACAGCTTCGTTGTACATTGAAAGTGGTTTTTGTAAAAAAATATTGGTGGTGAGTGGCGAAAAAATGTCGTCTATTACCGATTATACCGATCGTAATACATGTCCTTTATTTGGTGATGGTGCTGGAGCTGTTTTGCTCGAAGGTCGTACCGATGGTACAGGCGTACAAGATGCCATTTTACGTACCGATGGCGTAGGTAAAGATTATCTCTACATGCTTGGAGGTGGTTCGTTACATCCTGCTAGTCACGAAACGGTTGATAAACGTCAACATTACATCTATCAAGATGGTAAAAATGTATTTAAATGGGCAGTAACTAAAATGGCCGATGTGTCAGCAGAAATCATGGAGCGTAATAATTTACAACCTGAAGATGTAGCTTATTTATTGCCTCACCAAGCTAATTTACGTATTATTGATGCTGTGGCTAACCGTATGGGTATTGATAAGGACACTAAAGTGTTAATCAATATTGATATGTATGGCAATACATCGTCGGCTACTATCCCCATTTTAATGTGGGATAATCAAGCCAAATTTAAAAAAGGCGACAATTTGATTCTTTCATCCTTCGGCGCAGGCTTTGCCTGGGGTTCGGTTTGGTTGAAATGGTCAATTTAAATAGGGTAGTCTGACAAAAGTGCAGTCACTTTGTCAGATTGGCTATCATAAGTCCTCAACTTCTTGTTGGCAAGCTTTTTGATTAAAAGAGTTTGCCAACTTTTATTTTAAGTAGATTATGAAAAAGAATACGAATCAAACTCATCCTGAGAAGCCAGAAGTAAACGAGGTTGTAGAAGAAACTGCGGCTACGCAAGCCGCTCCAGAAGAAGCAGCTGAGGCTACCGCAGGAGCGGTGGATTATGAAACTAAATTTAACGAGCTAAACGATCAATATTTGCGTTTGATGGCTGAGTTTGACAACTACCGTAAACGTATGATGCGCGAACGTGTCGATTTAATTAAAAATGCGTCCGAACGTGTCGTGTTAGATTTGTTGCCTATCATTGATAATTTTGAACGCAGTTTGAAGTCGATGGAAACGTCGGAGTCTGTTCAACCTGTAGTTGAAGGTGTAAATCTCATTTATCAACAAATGATGACCTTGCTTAAACAACAAGGTGTGTCGGTAATTGAAACTGAAAATCAATTATTTAACGATGAGTTTCACGAAGCTATTACGACTACGCCAGCACCTTCGGACGAGATGAAGGGCAAAATTATCGATTGTGTGCAAAAAGGTTATTTGATGAACGACAAAGTGATTCGTTTTCCTAAAGTAGTTGTAGGTCAATAAAACAAACCAACATGGAAAAAAGAGATTATTATGAAGTGCTTGGCGTATCCAAGTCTGCCTCGGCCGAAGAAATAAAAAAAGCGTATCGTAAGAAAGCGATTGAATTTCATCCCGACAAAAATCCTGGTGATAAAGTGGCGGAAGAAAACTTCAAAGAAGCTGCCGAAGCCTACGAAGTGTTGAGCGATCCACAAAAACGTCAACGTTACGATCAGTTTGGACACGCAGGCATGGGTAATAACGGCGGTTTTGGTGGAGGTTCCAGCATGAATATGGATGACATATTCTCGCATTTTGGCGATATTTTCGGCGGACATTTTGGCGGTTCATTTGGTGGATTTAGTGGTTTTGGCGGTGGCGGCTCTCGCGGACAACGTGTGCGCAGAGGATCCGATTTGCGTGTAAAAGTGAAATTGACATTGGCTGAAATTGCTACTGGTGTAGAGAAAAAAATTAAAGTAAATAAATACGTCACTTGTTCTCATTGCGATGGGAGCGGTGCACGCGATAGTCATAGCACAAAAACGTGCGATACTTGCCATGGTTCTGGTTATGTAACTCAAGTTCAACGTACTATTTTGGGACAAATGCAAACACAATCGGTTTGTCCTACATGCGGTGGCGAAGGTAAAATTGTGGCCGACAAATGTACACATTGCAGTGGCGAAGGTGTAGTACGTGCCGAGGAAATAATTACCATTAAAATTCCTGCTGGCGTGGCTCAAGGCATGCAACTATCGATGCAAGGAAAAGGTAATGCTGCCCGTCGTGGTGGTGTTAATGGCGATTTGCTCATTGTGATTGAAGAGGAAAAACATCCCGAATTGATTCGTGACGAAAACGACTTGATATACAATTTACTATTGAGCTTGCCAACGGCTATTTTGGGCGGAACGGTAGAAATTCCAACTGTGGATGGTAAAGTAAAAGTGAAAATTGATAAAGGCACACAGCCTGGCAAAGTACTCCGTTTACGTAACAAAGGTTTACCTGATGTGAATCGTTATGGAACTGGCGATTTGTTGGTTAATATTGGCGTTTATATTCCCGAAACACTGTCGTCGGACGAGAAGAAAGTAATTGAAAAGTTGGACGAATCGTCGAATTTTAAACCGACAGCCACGGCTACTAAAAATTTCTTTAGCCATTTCAAACAGATGTTTGGCTAACGTTTGTATCATAAAAAAAGCTCCCAATTGGGAGCTTTTTTTATGTGTGAAAGTGACACGAAATTATAATTTCAAATCGTTAATCTTGACTAACATCGTGCCTTGCGCATTGGCATCGAGGCGAACGGCTCCTGGAACCAAATTTAAACCTGTGACTGTGATGGTTGAAATCGAACCATTTAAGTAGATACCATCGTAAATTTGGTAGTTTTTCAACATCGTGTTGGCTTC
Source organism: uncultured Paludibacteraceae bacterium (assembly GCA_964570565.1). GTDB lineage: Bacteria > Bacteroidota > Bacteroidia > Bacteroidales > Paludibacteraceae > W0P28-013. Next base: position 152,249 of record CAZMYT010000003.1, on the reverse strand, counting down.
GGTTTTCATCGATTCGATATCACTTTTTACAGGATAACTCAAGTATGGTTTCAGTTTATTGAGTATCACACCGTGCAATAACCATTCGGCAGATTTGAGTAGACCATTTTGGGTTTTTAATTCGAACTGTGGATTTTCCACTTCGATGGCGGTTTTATTGGCATTATATACCAAATTACCTGTAAAATAGATGCGACCTTTGACAGAGCCCACTACATCGGCCACAAAAATGGCTTTGCCTGCGCTGCCATAAATAGATACATCGGTGATAGTAATCGATTTTTTGCCGTCGGCAAAGGTTTTATTGACCAACTGTTGGCGCGTTAGTTCGGTAATTTTGTCGAACGTTACATCGGCAGCCACGTTGAGGTTGAAATTTTTAGAAATGGCGGGTACATTTTTGAGCGGTGCTAATGCTACGGGAGCATTGGCTTTGGGCTGAACGCCCATAAACGATTCAATTTGCGCATTCATCGACATGCCAATGGATAATTTCTGACCTACTGTGGTAAATGGTGCCACACTCATCTCTTTGGGCGTAATGCGTAGCCATAAATTGGTTTCGGGACTCACTTGCATTGGTTTTTGTATTTCCGACCACGCCATTTGTACGTATTTTTTCAATTCCACCATTTGTGCCAACGTTTGGTCTATTTGGTCGGTGATGAGCGTCGTACTCTTATCTAATGCAAAGTTGGCGATGGGCGTCACAGGAACGGTTACACCAACCACGTTCAATTTGGGTGCTTCAATCCATTGATAACCCGTTGGTGTGGTTTTAGCAATCAATTTCCAATTTTTGTCAATAGTAATGGTGGTTTTATATCCAAGTGCAATGGTGCCCGTGGCTTCGTAATGGTCGCCAATGGTAAAACCAAATTTTTCGATGTTCCACGCAAAGCGCGTCCATATTTTGAGTGGAACTTGGTATTCAATCACATTATTTTTGACTGTAAAAGCAAAGTTCTGGGCCTTCCACACTTTGATACTTAAATCTTGATTGTTGATGTTTTTGCCCTCGTATAAAAGTCCTGTGAGCTTTTTATTCAACGTGGTTTCCAGCTGTTTCACATCAATTTCGGCTTGTATAGGAAATTCCGAATTGGCTGGTGCCAAACTCGTTGGCAGGTACGACTCTTTAGGAGCATCCAGTTGTAAGGTTTTACAACTGCTGAAGGAGATTGCCACTAAGGCAATGATAATTAATAAGTTATTCTTTTTCACAGGTTTCTGTTTTTTTTGACCTGCAAAAGTAGATAAATTATGCCGAACCTAATCTTATTTTTTTATTATTTTAGCATAAATCCAACGAGGTTGTAGATATTTTGTTACATTTGTAAGTTATTAAGAAATATTCAATGCAGGAGCTTTTTAAATAGAAATATAAACGACATCAAATCACTTGTAGTGTTAATTCACTACCAATTAAATTTACCTCACATGAAGAAATTCCTATTAATATCTGTACTACTAATAAATATATATGGATGTTCTATTGACCCCAAAATGAAGCCAGTTTTATATATTCATAATTTTACAGATGAAGCGGTGTATATTTATCACTCCAAATATGATTCCATTCAATTATTACCAAAGTTATATTTATTTGAAAAAAGCCATAGTCGGGATATAGATAAATTTGGGAATGATTTAGATACAATTATTTCACCTGAATACAGAGTTAATGCTCATAACGAAACGTTTTTTGTAGGATACTCAAAATGGCAACCATTTGATGATGTTGATTATGTGTATTTCTTTTTTATTAAAGAGGAAATTATGAAAAATTGTACTTGGGAGCAAATCGTTGAAAAACAGCTGTACGAAAGGAAAGTAAAATATACTTACGCTGAACTAGAAAAAGCAAATTATCAAATTTTCTATAGGTAATTCTAGTAAATACACGTTTTAAAGCACAAAAAAGAGCGAGATAATTTATCTCGCTCTTTTTTTGCTTTGCGGAAGCTGGGGGATTCGAACCCCCGGTACGGTTACCCGTACGTCAGTTTAGCAAACTGGTGGTTTCAGCCACTCACCCAAACTTCCTTCTTAGTCGGCTAAGCCGCAAAAGCGGTGCAAAGATAGGATAATTTTCTTACATTTGAAAATAAAAAAACTATTTCTTTTCAAAAAACTTATTACTACCTTTACACGTTAAATCATTATAGAGAGATTTATGACATTTAAAAAGATGCGTGATTTTATAGTACGAAATAAGCGGCTGATATTGCCCATTTTACTCGGACTTTTTATCGTTTTATTTGTGGGCTATCGTCGTGTGGCGATTGCCTTTTTGCCGAATTTTTCCGTACCAAATGGTGAAAAGGTATACGTTTATGTGTATCCTAACACGACCGTGGATAGTGTGTCGGTACAGCTCCAACAGTTGCAAGTGGTACGTAATGCCTCGGGTTTTGTGCGCTATATGAAAACCAAAGACTACGATAAACGCTTAAAACCTGGGAAATATCGGATTGAAGATGGTATGACCAACCGTACCTTGGGGCAACATCTCATTTTTGGTATGCAGGAAGCGGTGCAATTGAAATTTAATAATATTCGTTTGAAGGAACAGTTGGCAGCTCGTTTAGCACAACAACTGATGGCGGATTCTACCCAATTCATTCACTTAATGAATGACGCTGAATTTCTCAAACGTTATGATATGACGCCTGAAACTGTTATTGCCATGTTTATTCCGAATACGTACGAAGTGTACTGGGATGTAACCGCTGAAAAATTGTTTGATCGCATGTTTCAAGAATACAAACGCTTTTGGACAGAAGAACGTTTGGCTAAAGCTCAAGCAGCCAATCTCACGCCAGTAGAAGTGTCCACGTTGGCCTCTATTGTGGATGAAGAAACGAATGTGGCTAAAGATAAACCAGTAATTGCAGGTTTGTACCTCAATCGTATGCGTAAAGGAATGCCTTTACAAGCGTGTCCTACCGTGAAATTTGCGTTAGGTGATTTCGCATTAACGCATGTGTTGACCGAACACACGCGCGTGAATTCGCCTTACAATACGTACAAAAATCGTGGTTTACCTCCAGGTCCCATTCGTATGGCGAGTATTGCTGGTATCGATGCGGTGCTGAATTATACAAAAAGTAATTACATTTACATGTGTGCTAAAGAGACGCTCAATGGGGAACATAATTTTGCGACCACGTTAGCCGAGCACAACCAGAATACACAACGTTACTACCGCGCTTATCGCCAGTGGGAACGTAATAAACAGAGTCAAAAATAAATCAGTCATTTAATACATTAGTAGATTATGAAAAGGAAATTAACCATAGCGCTGGTAGCGCACGATCAACGGAAAGCCGATATGGTAGAGTGGGCAGTGTTCAATGCCGACTTCTTGTCGCAGCACAAAATTGTGTGCACAGGAACCACTGGTAGCTTGATAGAAAAAGCATTTGCCGATAAAGGTGTGGAAGCCGAAGTGCAACGTATGCATTCGGGACCTTATGGTGGTGACGCCGAAATTGCAGCCATGGTAGTACGCAAGGAGATTGATTTGGCAGTTTTCTTAATCGACGATTTGAGTGCTCAACCTCACGAGGCTGATATCCAGATGCTTTTGCGTCAATGTCGGGTGCATAATGTGCCGATTGCTTGTAATCGTTACAGTGCCGATTTGATGATAACTAGCACTTTGTGGGACGATGACACCTATCAACCAACTGCTCCTCAATACATTCATTATAAACGCGATTAATACTAGAAGCAATGAAAATTTTAGTTGCAACAGAAAAACCTTTTGCCAAGGTGGCTATAGATGGCATACGTCAAATAGTAGAAGCTGCTGGCTGTGAATTAACATTATTGGAAAAATACACCGATGTGTCGCAATTGTACGATACTGTGGCGGATGCCGATGGTTTAATTGTTCGGTCCGATAAAGTAACGGCTGAAGTCGTTGCGCATGCATCAAAATTAAAAATTGTAGTTCGTGCTGGAGCTGGTTATGATAATTTGGATTTGGAGGCTTGTTCTGCCAAAGGCATTGTGGCGATGAATACACCAGGACAAAACTCAAATGCGGTAGCTGAATTAGCGCTTGGTATGATGTTGTTTATGGCTCGTAACAATTTTCAACCGGGCACAGGAACCGAATTGAAAGGTAAAACACTCGGCATTCAAGCGTACGGAAATGTGGGTCGTTTGGTGGCTCAATTGGCTAAAGGCTTTGGCATGGACGTGTTGGCGTTCGACCCGTTTGTGCCAGTTGATAAAATGGTGACTGAAGGTGTTACGCCTATCACTGATTTGAAAGAATTATATCGTCGTTCAAACTATTTGTCGTTGCATATTCCAGCCAACGAGCAAACCAAGAAATCAATCAATTATGACCTTTTGAGTGTGATGCCTAAAGGGGCTTGTTTGGTGAATACCGCTCGTAAAGAGGTAATTCATGAAGAAGATTTGATGCGTGTGATGGAAGAACGACCAGACTTTAAATATGTGTCTGATATCGCACCAGATTCCTTGGCGGCTTTGCAAGAAAAATTTGGTACACGGGTATTTGCTACAGCTAAAAAGATGGGTGCAGAAACCGCTGAAGCCAATGTGAATGCAGGTCTTGCTGCTGCAAACCAAGTCGTTGGCTTTTTGAAAGACGGCGTCGATCGTTTTCGCGTAAATTAACTTACTTATGGCTGATGCCATTGCACACATACCAGTAGTTAAACGTTATCGTGCCTATTTGCGGCTCGAAAAATCGCTGTCGGAAAATACTATTGAAGCTTACATGCGTGATTTAGGCTTGTTATTCGATTTTTTCGATAACCAACAACTAGATTACTTAAAGGCTCGTTTATCCGATTTTCAACAGTTTTTGTTGGAGTTGAATACGTTAGGTTTACAAGCACGGTCGCAAGCGCGTGTGGTGTCGGGCATAAGGTCGTTTTATCGTTTTTTACTTTACAATGATGAGTTGAATGTGGATCCTACAGAGTTGTTGGAGCAACCACAGTTGCCTTTATATTTGCCCGAGGTTCTTTCGATAGAAGAAATTGAAGCGATTGTGGCAGCGGTGGATTTATCGAAACCTGAAGGTCATCGTAATCTGGCGATTATTGAAACATTGTATGGTTCAGGTTTGCGTGTGTCGGAGCTCGTTAATTTGAAACTCTCGAATATGTTTAGCGATAAACATTTTATGAAGGTGGAAGGTAAAGGCAGTAAACAGCGATTAGTGCCGTTGTCGGAACCTTCAGAACGTGCTATTCAATTGTGGTTGCGCGATCGGAATTTGTTGACTGTCCAAAAAGGGAATGAGGATTTTGTATTTCTGAATCGTCGTGGTGCAAAATTGACACGTGAAATGATTTTTATCATTGTCAAACAATTGGCTGCCATGGCTGGTGTTACAAAAACGATTAGTCCACATACATTCCGTCATTCGTTTGCCACGCATTTGCTCGAAGGTGGTGCTAATTTGCGAGCTATTCAACAAATGCTAGGGCACGAAAGTATTTTAACGACTGAAATTTATACGCACATCGATGTTGATTTTTTGCGTTCTGAAGTACTGGATAAGCATCCGCGCAATCATACATCATCATAAAAAAAAGGACTCAATTTTGAGTCCTTTTTTATTAATCGCAGTCGTTAAGCCACAATTCTGATGAAGCGTCGCTAGGCATGCGCCAATCGCCACGTGGCGATAAATTCACGCTACCAACTTTTGGTCCATCGGGCATACAGGATCGCTTGAATTGTTGTGCAAAAAAACGTTTCAAGAATACTTTCAACCATTTTTTGATACAGGTGTCGTCGTAAGTTTGCGCAAATGCTTTCGTAGCTAAATAGAAAATTTTAGCTGGAGCGAATCCATAGCGGAGCATATAATAGAGGAAGAAATCGTGTAGTTCATAAGGCCCAACTAAATCTTCGGTCTTTTGTGAAATCAATCCATTTTCATCAGCAGGTAATAATTCTGGACTTACTGGTGTGTCAATAATATCGAGTAGCGTAGCTTGTGCCTTTTTATCTGTTTCGCCACTGGCAGCGTAACGCACCAAATAACGCACCAAAGTTTTTGGAATGCTGTTATTTACCGCATACATACTCATGTGGTCGCCATTGTAAGTAGCCCAACCTAGTGCTAGTTCTGATAAATCGCCAGTGCCAATAACTAATCCGTTGCATTGGTTAGCCACGTCCATTAAGATTTGCGTCCGCTCACGTGCTTGTGTATTCTCGTAGGTCACGTTATGTAGCGTTGGGTCGTGTGCAATATCTTTGAAATGTTGGTTACAAGCATCTTTGATACTGATTTCACGTAAAGTGGCACCTAAATTAGTGACCAATTGCGTCGCATTTTGATAAGTTCTATCCGTAGTTCCAAAACCTGGCATGGTAATGCCGATGATATTTTTGCGCGATAGACCAAGTTTGTCGCATGTGCGGGCGCAAACCAACAAAGCAAGTGTGGAATCTAATCCGCCAGAAATACCTAACACCACATGTGTAATATGTGTGTGATGCAGTCTGGTGGCTAATGCATTGACTTGTATGTTGAGGATTTCTTCGCAAGATTGTGACATACGTTCGTCTGTCGGCACAAAAGGTGTAGCATAGACTGAACGTGTTAATTCCAATGATTTTTTTGGTAGCTCAAATGGAACAGTGGTGATGCGTGTATCCACTTCAGTGTGAGCTAGACCTTGTATAAAGGTGCTGTTTTTTTGACGGTCGTGTTGTAGGCGTTCTACATCTATTTCGCTCACAATAAGTTGCTCCTCCAAAGAAAAACGCTCATTTTCAGCTAAAAGCGTACCGTTTTCAGCTATTAAACCATTACCGGCGAATAGTAAATCGGTACTCGATTCTCCGAACCCTGCAGAGGCATAAACATAACCAGCCAAACAACGTGCTGATTGTTGTTTTATTAAATCGCGGAGATAACTATTTTTTGCTATCAGTTCGTTGGATGCCGACAAGTTGAATATGACGTGCGAACCTGCTAACGCATCGATACTGCTCGGTGGAATTGGCGTCCATAAATCTTCACATATTTCAATGGAAAAGGTGACTTGTGGTGATTCAAACAAAAGATGTTCGCCAAAGGGCACTTTTTGGCCACATATGAGTAGTTCGTTTGTGGTTGTATCGGCAGCAGAAGCGAACCAGCGTTTTTCGTAGAATTCGTTATAATTTGGAAGATGTTTCTTGGGAACCACGCCTAAAATTTGACCTTTTTGAAATACCACAGCGCAGTTGAAGAGTTGATTTTGAATGCGTATAGGTAATCCTACTATGGTTACAATATTGAGCTGCGCAGTGTGATGTATGAGTTCAGCCAACGCTTTTTCGGCTTGTGTTATGAGTAGTTGATTATGGAATAAATCAGCACACGTATATCCCGTGATACAGAGTTCGGGAAAACCAATGAGCTGCACACCTTTGGCAGAAGCTTGCTTTACCAATTGTTCAATAGCAATGATGTTGGCTGTGCAGTTGGCCACTTGTACCGCAGGAATAGCGGCAGCGACTTTTATAAATCCAAAATTTTCCATATTATCTAAGTATTTAGGAAATAATCGAACGGGTGTTTTTATAACGAAATACCTAATAAGGCCATCACAATGCCACCAACACTTAATAACATCAAAATAGCACCAGTTATTTTATTTAAAATCCAAAGTCCACGTACGTTAAATTGATTGCGCAATTTTCCCACAATTAAAGTGAGTAAAAGCCACCATGCAAATGCTCCCACCAAAATAGCGATTAATCCTACAATGTGTTCAAAAAGTGTTTGAGTTGGTGTAAAGAATTGAAAACGAGCAAATAAACCTATAAGCAAAAATATAATAAGTGGGTTGCTAAAACATAATCCAAAGGCTGAAAAGAAATCGTTGGCATAACTTCCTTTAGACGGTTTGCCTGCTGACGATAGTTGCCGTACGGGATTTGTACGAAATATATGTAGACCAAAACCGAAAATAATAAGGCTGCCTACAATTTGAATCATCACTTGGTGTGTTTCAATAAAGTTGATAACGAAACTCATACTAAATCCCACTAAAACAGCATAAATCAAGTCGGATGTAGTAGCACCCAATCCAGTGATAATTCCATGTGCACGTCCACGATTTACCGTGCGTTGGATGCACAGTATTCCTATCGGTCCCACTGGAACTGATATGAATAAACCGATGATAATGCCTGTTAGAATGGTGTGGAACATAATTACAATGAGTTACTTATACGTGTGCTTTTACAAAGGTTATTATTTCGTCTGTTTGTTGAGGGTGAAACCAATATATTTCTTTATCGCGATTGAACCAAGTTAATTGTTTCTTGGCATAACGACGCGAGTTTTGTTGAATCATATTGATGGCGAACTCTTTAGTCCAAATGCCATCGAAATAGTTAAATAATTCTTTATAGCCAACCGTGTTGAGCGAATTCAGATGCTTGTGTGGATAGAATTGCCGCGCTTCAGCTTCTAATCCTTCGTCCATCATTTGTAATACACGTTGGTTGATACGTTCATAAAGTTCTTCGCGTGGGCGAGTGAGCCCTATTTTGACGATTTTAAATGAACGCTTTTTGATTGATTGTGTGCGTAATTCTGAAAATGGACGCCCTGTCATGGTACAAACTTCCAGAGCATGCAACATGCGTTTTACGTTCATTAAATCCACTTCTTGATAATGTAAAGGATCGAGCAATTTTAATTTACGACGTACACCCTCAATGCCTTCTTGCTTATAAAAATCAAGAATGTCTTGTCGTATTTGAGGATCGATGGTTGGAATGTCGTCGATGCCTTTACAAATGGCGTCCACGTAAAGCATAGAACCTCCAACAAGTAATGTGTTTTCGGTACGTTTCAACTCTGATTCAATCATCGGAATGGCATCCAGCTCGAATTGTCCGGCACTATACGTCTCAAAAATAGATTTGTTACCGATAAAAAAATGCGTTGCTGCTTGTAATTGTTTTTCCGAAGGCGCGGCTGTACCTATTTTCAGTTCGCGAAACATTTGGCGCGAGTCGCATGAAAAAATGGCACAACCCAATAACTTGGCAAGTTGAAGACTAATGTCGGTTTTGCCAACTCCTGTGGGGCCTACAATAACAAAAAGTGTATTCAAAAGATGCGTATTTTAAGTCGTTCGTTAACGATTTAGAAAAACAAATGCCCGATAAATCGAGCATTTATGTGATGGTATGAACTTAAATTTCTCGACCGTTTTCGTCAAAGGTGACATCGCCGAAACTATCCTCGTCGAGTTCTTCTAAGTCAAATTCTTCATCACCATAAAATTCGGTGTCGAAATTGACTTTTTGGTTTGCTGCAAAATCATCAATATCCATAGTTTGTACTGGTGCTTTGCCTTTGCTGAGAGTACATACACCAGCTGATAAACTTTTGCCAGGTATTACCGCTTTTAATTCAATAAAAAAGGAGCGTTCTGTCAAATTATCAAACACGTACAATAAACGTTGACCTTCGTCTTCCACAAACTCATCCAAACGTGTATCTTCCATTACGAAATTGTCATATTCTGAGCTAGAATCCATTTCGATGAGGGTTATTTCTTCACGTTTTTCCCAATTGTCGCCACAAACAAAAAATGAGGTAATTTGGTCTTTGTTGTAGCCTACCGATTCTAGAATAGTTTCGTGAAATTGAAAGAAAGTTGCGTCTGAACTAATCTCAATTTCGCGGCTAAAATTGTCCGCTTCGTCCGATAAAAGTAAAAATTTATAAACCATGAGTTGTGTTAGTTTTTATGGGTTCAAAAATAACATTTTTTTTTCGTGTATCAAAGTGTTACATCAAAAAAAGGCGTGTTAACTATGCTTTTCTGTTATTTTTAAGTTTGTTTCAAAATATCAACGCTGGATATTGTTTTGCAAACTCTGCCATGAGTGTTTCTTTATAAGCTATAAATTTTTTGTAATCAGCTGTATCATTATGTAGTGGCCTATGTTCCATTAGTTTATTGAGCTTTTCAATTTTAGGAAGCAACTTCTGTGTTTCTTGGTCGAAAAATGCATCGACAAATCGTTCCCAAATATAGTCAATTGCCACTTTTGATGGATGAATCATGTCTTCGGCAAAAAAACGGTAATCGCGTAACTCGTCTAGCACAATTTCGTACGCTGGGAAGTAAGTGACGTTTTCAAATCGTTCAGAAAGCGCTTCAACGGCTAATAATAAAATAGCTTTATTAGTTTGGTTTTCGCTTGCTCCTTGGCGCATGTAACGTATAGGACTGACCGAGAAAATAACCTGTAGATGCGGATTTTTTTCTGACAATTGCAGTATCAGTTTTGTATAGGTGTTCACAATTTCTGCTACTGTTAAGCGTCGTCGTGTGAATTCTGTTTCTGCTACTTTGTGACAATTGGCTACTGCGACACCGTGATATTCGTACACCCAGGATGACCCGAAAGTGATTAATAATACCTCGCTTTGTTGTAAATGCTTGGAGGCTTCGTCGTAACGTGTGTTAATCTTCGCTAGCGTTTCTTCTTTTGAAGCCGTTGAAAAACTTCCGTGATGCGCCCAACTGTGGTAGAGCCCGTGGTGCTCAAAAAGTTCTTCTTCTACAAATGGCTTTTGTGCTATAAGTCGTTGCACGGCGCTTGCTATTGACAATGGATTATAAAGAATTCCAAACGGATTACTCAAACAAGGCAGATGATAATCGATTAACTTTTGCCCTATATTTTCGCTAAAGCAAGACCCCAAAAGCAAAATTCGCTGTTGGTAGTTTATCGTTTTCTGTTTGGGTATGGCTATAACTGTTCTGAAATTCATACTCAATTGCTTTTTAATAAATTGATGGCGTATTCAATAATGGTATCTTTTCCAGTTGAAGCATCTTCGTTGGTGGTGTTAATCTGAATATCAGGATTGACGCCAAATTCGATTTCGGAGCCATTTTGATCGTACATAGGCACGGCCGAAAAGCGAATCATCCAACCATTGGGTAATTCACTCGAAAGTGGCATGCCGCCTCCTCCGCCAGTTTTGCCTCCAATTACCGTGACGTTTGGTGCTTGTAACATTTTCGTCACAAAATCGTTGGTTGCGCTGTAACAGCGACGATTACAAAGTACCACCACTTTTCGTTTGCTCCAATCGATAGGGGCTAAAGCGGGATCGACATACATGGGTTGCATCTCCGAAAAATCAGTGTGACCAAAACCTGTTTTGTGACGCATATAACCCGTAATGGTTTTCTCGGTAAAGAAACACGACGCAAAATTTTTGCTGTAATCGAGCTGACCGCCTCCGTTATTTCGTACATCAATAATAATGCCTTTACAATCTTTAAAATAGTAATCCATGTACGAGAAATTTGCACTTGTAAAGCCGTTTGAAAAATCGCGATAACGTATATAGCCAATTTCTCCGTTGTTGATGCGCCCGTAATGGAAACCGCCAGCAATGCGATAATTTGCACCTAGGTATTGTGGACCATATACAATGTTTTCGTTGTAGTTGGCTGGATAGTTGTCGAACCAACCTGTGCAACGCGATATGTCGAATGATGAATATAAATTAACGTGTCCATCTTGCAATGTGTCGAGCATTTGGGCACAGACATCGAATAAATCAAAAGCGGTTTTTACGTGTGTCAATTTGGCGCGATAAACTGTTTTTACACCATCCCAATCGAGGTTTTTGGTCTCAAAATAGCAATATTTTTGGTCGAGTGTTTTCCACAAGGCATCAAAATTGGTGTATGGGTTAGCATCGAAGGTTTTATAAGTGTTATCTTCGCAGCTGACCAACAATAAAAGAGTACTGAAGGCAATTATGATAGTTCGTTTCATAGCGTTTGTTTCGAGTGTGAGTGAAAATTAGTAAATCTCAGTGACTTATTTTTCTGCCTTTTTACCGCCCAATCGGATTATATTGTATGTGGCTCCTATAAGAATATTAAACTGCGATTGTTTGAAATTCAAGTCGTTACCTTGCCACGTTTGGTTGTTGTGTGAAAATCCAGCACGCAGTGTTACGTTTTTCAGTAGAAAATCGAGTGTGAATTTTCCTTGAATGCCTTGTTTGTTATGAAAGGATGAAAAATGAGTGACTTTGTCTAAATCATTGGGGAGATTTTCGTAAATTTCATAGTAAGAGTGTCCCATTTCTGGAATAAACATACATCCTAAAACTGGCGTCATCAATTCATATTGAATATTCATGTGTAAACGTTCGGATCGCACCTTGTAACGCATGATGGCTGATGCATACAAGGTGGTATTGAGGTCGCCAGAGCCCATGTTGTTCACGTTGCGACTATTGTATTTGAGTGCACCTTCTACATTTACAAATGCTCCAGTCATAATGGTTAAGTTGTGCAATGGTTGAAAATGGTAGTGACTTCCATATCCCAAAATCCCTCCAAAATAGTTGATAGATGCCGTTTTGGCAGGATTGTACGTGTCGCCGTAAGAGAGTTGTAGGCGTGTGTCCCACGATATTTTTTCGTCACAATTTTTATAAAAAGCACTTTCTGCAATATTCAAATTTAAATTTAGTCCCGAATAAGAGGCTGGCGATAGGTAGCTATCATGTAGTGTCATATTGCCAACACCAATAGACCATGTGTGATTCATAAATGGTTCTGATGTTTGTGCGTACAACTTGGTGAGCCACAAACTCGAGATTATAAGGATGATGGTAAAACTATGTCGCATAAGTCGTTATTTTTGTGTTGGAATTTCTATTAGTTTGAGATTTGCATCAAGTCCCCAAATGGTGTCTTGGTTTTGCAATTGAGGGTTTACTATGCTTAACGAACTATCCAAATTGGCATAGTGAATGCTAGCCATATCAATTAGTGAATTGAAAATTACCATCGACGACATTCTTTTTGATTTATTCTCCTGTAAGGCCGCAATTTTTTGAGGATGTAATCGCTTATATTTGTTTGAATACCAAATCATCATAGGAACATGATATTCGTATGCACTACCACTGTATGTCCCGTGTAAGAACATGTGGCGATCATCATCCAATAAATTTTCGCCATGGTCGCCCACGTAAATTAAAATGCATGATTTACCTGTTTTTTCTAACCGCTCAATGGTGCTATCGAGAAAATAATCGGTATATAAAATGGCATTATCGTAGGAGTTGACTAATAATGTTTTTACTTCTGTTATTAGCGGCTGGTTGTCCAGTTTACCGGAAATATCTTCCAACTTGCGCAGATTATATTTGTCCAAAAAAGCGGTCACATCGGTTTCACTATTTAAATCGGGCTGAAACTGTGCAAACTCTTTTGGGTAACGGCAATTATATTTGAAATGGCATCCTAACGAATGTAAAACGATAAATTGTCGGCCTTTTTCTTTGTCTAGCAGTGGTTGTAAATAATCTAGTAGTTTGATATCAAGATTTTGGTGATTTGTGATATCAGCTGGCAAATAATGTGTGTAATCACATGAACTCGAAATTGGCATCAGTAATTTGTTACCAAAACTTTGGTTGGCAATCCATGCTGTGTGATAACCCGCTTCTTGAAATGCTTCTACAATAGATTTTTCCTTGTTAAATATTTCTGTTGTCTGTGGAGTTGCACGTGATAAAATAAATGGAACCGATACGGTGGTTAAATTGGCAATAGCGTAAGTGCTATCAAAGGATATAAGATTCGTACGTTTACTGAGTCGCGGTGTGGTGTTACGTGCATAACCATTAATCCCAAAATTGCCGTAGCGCGCAGTTTCTCCTATTACTAGTACGACGATTTCTTTAGGGCGTTTTTTCTGTTTTTTTATTCCAAATGAGAATGATTCGAGTTGTTTCTTTTGGTTTTCGATGTCTTGGTTAATGACACCAATTTTGTAGGCATGCATTATTAAATTGAGTGGGAAAATTTTTTCACCAAAAGATAAATATTCAGTCCGTATTTTTTCATTGTGAATCGGAATTTCCAATGTATTTAGAAACTGGTCGTTGGCTTTGTAAGCACCGCCAAATAACGCTAGAGACAGTAAAATGACATATATAATATAGCGTCGCACTTTACTTGGGAATAAGTACGTATTATCCAATCGATGAAAAATGCTTTTCCAATAAAGTATAAAAAATAAAAAAACAATCAGTATAAGAGGCCAAGCCGTTGACCAAAGTTCTACCGCTTCTCCCGTTTCTGATATTAAAATGGTATAAACAAAGAGTAGCGAAGTGGTTGCTTTGTTTATGATTAAATGTGTTAATTCAACCAAACCAATGATAAGCGTTACGCTGTGAAAAGCAAAAAACCAACGTGCTTTGAGAACGGTCGCAGGTATAAGAAAAATCAATATCGAACCAATGAGGTAACATAATCTCATCCAAAATGAACCTAAATCGATAGCCACAAAAGTAGCCACCAGGTTTGGTAATAATACGATGGTGGATAGTATAATTACAAGCACCGATTGAGATGACAGGTGAATTTTATGCTTGGGTTGTGTTGTGTACATTATCTAAAAATGCTCAAGGTTGTATCTAGTACGTCTGTTTGTATATGTGCTCCATCAATGATAGAGTGATAAAAATAATCAGTTCTATAGCGTTGGCAACAATTTTTATGCGCAGCTGCAACAAAAGTAGGATATTTTTTCTTGTAAATATCCGAAAACCAAACAAAAGATGCCGTTTCATGAAGCGCCTTTATTGATGGATCGGAGGCATGCAACCATTTACCATCTTCGCCTAATGCTTCGCCATGGTCAGACAGAAATAAAACGATGGCGTTTTTATGTTTTAGCGACGCGATTACTTGACTCAGGAAATAATCTGTGTATAAAATTGTGTTATCGTATGAATTCACAATAGCCATAGAGTCTGCACCTGAAATAACGCGTGATTCTACAATTGGTGTAAATAGTGAATCCATATCTGGTGTTTTTATAAAATGCGCATTATACCACCAGTGTGAACCGATACAATGTAATACGATTAGTTGCTTTTTGTATGGCCGTTGTATTATATTATTATAAAGTGGCAACATGTCGCCATCAAGCCATTTGTCAAAGGTGACAAATGATCGTCCACTGTTTATTCGAATGCTGGTATCAGCTTCTGAGAAAAAATAGAAATAAGGTTTTTCAGGATTCTGGTTAGCGATAAAAGTGGTTTGGTAATCGGCAGCTTTGAATACATCGATAAACGACGGCTCCGAAAAAGCCCGATCTGGGTTTAAAGAGTCTGCGCGCGTTAAAATGTGAGGTACGCTGCGATTGGTGTGAATATATTCTGAATAGATGTTATCAAACGAAACAATTCCTAATTGTTCTAAACGAGGTGTAGTTTGGCGTTTATAACCATTGCAGTGTAGATGGTCGGACCGTAGCGCTTCTCCAATTATGGCAACAACAATCAGGTCTTCTGATGTTGTGGCATACGAGAAAACCGATGGTCGTTCCGTTTTTATCTCTTGCCTCTCAGATAGGTAATCCTGAGTAACACTGTATATGTTGAATGGTAAGTGGTTGCGTACAGAGTTCGCCAGTGGCGAAAAATTACTTGTAAAAATAATTAAACAAACTGATGATAACCCAATAATAATGATGGAAGCCAGATGTTTATACTGAATTTTATAGGCGTAGCGTTTTCTTGAAAGAATTATACTCGTGGTTACAAATAGCACTATCCATACGAATAACTGCCATGATAGAACGTCGGCAGAAACCGTAAAATCAGTTTGGAAGATAACGTCTAAAATGATGGTATTAAATGCAAATCCTATTTTATAACGAAAAAACGCTAAAATGGCACTAATACCTCCCAAAATAGTATAAAGCGTGCAAAAGGCTATCGGTGGTAATAGGGACAATAAGAGCAAAAAAGCCCATAAAGTAATGCCAATTTCTACAAAATGGTAGCCTGCAGAAAGAATATCGTTAACTTGAGTAGCTGATGGTAACGGTAAAAAATCGGCGATAACACAAGTGAATAAAATAAATAGAGTACATACAAATGTATGTATCAACCATTTAACTATATTCGATTGCATGGTATGACTATTAATTAATAACCAATATTTTGGCCGTAGCATATTGTTTTCCATCGGGACTGAAGCAAAGTGCTAAATATACACCAGTTGCAACACGATCTCCTGTGCGGCGATTACCATCCCATGTTGCCACACCTCCGTTTGAAATAGTCTCAAAAACCACATTGCCCGTAATGTCTGTAATTTTGACACGTGAATCAGTTACCAAGCCTGTGATTGTAATTACACCTTTATAGGTCTCGCGAACAGGATTTGGGAAGGCGTGTACATTATTGAAAGAGTCGCCGCCTTCAATAGCATCCGATTGGTAGGAGATTAAACCTTTTCCTGTACCAAAAAATACTTCACCCGTTTTTTCGTTGATGCCAATGCTGATGATGTTATTAGATAGCAATGGACTATTTTCGCTAGTAAAATGTTTCACGGTTTCTAAACCGTTTGCCGATACCAAAAATACCCCTGACGATTCTGTTCCAATCCATTTGCGATTAGCTCCATCTACTGCAATAGCATTGATTTTCATACCATCTAACAAAAAGTCCGCTAAATTAGTACCGTCATTTCGTGGAATTTTGATACGTGTACACGTGTAGTTCGTATCAAATGCTTTGGATTGATTGTTTAACACTATAGGGCCATCTGTTGTTCCCATCCAAAGCGCATTATCCTGATCTTGTGCTACACATAGAAAGTTGGTGGGTTGGAATTTATTCCCATCTTGATCGTAAAAGAACGTAAATAAACGAGAAATATCATCATCCGATGTTTCTGTACCATTGTCGTTAAAGGTAAACATACCTGTGGTTGTACTATTAAAGAGTCGAGGTATTAGCACCCATTTTTGATTTTTATTTTGTTTAGAAATAATAATATCTTGAGCTGTTTCTACCGATTTGATGCTTTCAAATGGAACCATTTTAACAGCACCGGTTGAATTTTTAGGAAAGTATTTGATAGTCGACGAGGTTTTATTATTTAGGAACCATAAGTTACCTTCGTCGTCATATTTTAATCCATCAATACGTTGATATTTATAATACGCATATTCGGGTTTTCTTGTTGGAAATATACTTTCAACGCCACTATTATCCGCATTATAAAGTTTATAGTATTTGTTATCTCTAAATTCGTAAATGCCTGTTCCGTAAGTGGCTACAAAAAAATGTGAATTATCCAAAGGGTCTATTACTGCATCCACAAAGTCAGTTGCATAGAGTTTTATTGCGGCTCCTGTTGGTCCAGGAATAAAATCATTGAGGATATTCGTCCATACGCCATTTTCAAACATCATAACGTGCCCAATTCGGTTGTATTCTACTGCCCAGCGACCTCCTGGAATAGTTAAAATTTTACCATTGCTGTAAATAATACGCCAAGCATAATTGACTGTTGGTCCACTTGGGCGAAATAGATCAAAAGACTGATTTGCTATGGACCATTTGCCCACACCTGCATAGCTTGCCGCTACCCAGATATTATTGTCTTCGGCATCGTAAAGAGCCATTTTTGTATCTACTCGACTGATAGTTGTTGGTGTTGTTAAATCACCATTGTGGTAATAGTTGATTTGTTGTTTGTTAATAATAAATAGATAGCCATCGTTTGAGTTGATATTCAGAATTCCAGAAAAGGTTTTTTCACCTACCCAAGCTTCTGAAGAATAAGCATGTACGTCGCCATCGGTTTGCAAAAGTAATAGTGTGTTGTCATATGCAACGGCACGTACATTATTGCCGCTTGTAGGGGCAGTTGCTAAAGGCTTCCAGTTTTCAAAGTTTGCTAAATTTACACCTGTGGTATTTGCAGTCAAAATGGCTGTTTCTGTGGTAGCATAAAATTTCCCATTTAACTCCGCCAATGACAATACAGGTGTTGTTTCTCCAGTGGTTCCAATGATGTAGGTGTCAGTAATTTCTTGTTTTTTTAAGTTGAGTACCACTATACCAAAATCGCACGATAGGTAAGCATACTCGCCTTTGAAGTAAATGTCATTAATGGTTTTACTGCCACTCATGTTTTTACGATAAATATCGCTAATATTGAAAATGCCATCTTCGGTTAATAAATCAATATTTGAATTGGCATAAGCGATAAGTAAAATGTCATTTTCTTTCGAATAGCCAATGCGTAGTATGTTATTATCATTCAACCCTGAAATTTTTGATAGAATTTCAACGCCGTCATCTTGTTTTCCAATAGAGAAGAGTGCACCTTCACTTACAGCGTATATTTTATCCTTAGTTTGTGTTATTACTTCGGTGTTGTTGTACGCTAAATGTGTACGCCAACTTCCCATGGGTAGTTGTTCTGCAAATAGCGTAGTGCTGATCAAACAGGCTAGAAGTAGAATTCTTATTTTCATAGCTTAATTCTGAGTATTCAAAAAAGTTACAAGTTTACGTATGGCTTGCCCTCTGTGGCTAATTGTATTTTTAACTTCGGCAGGTAATTCTGCAAATGTTTGGTCGTAACCGTCAGGCATAAATATAGAGTCATAACCAAATCCGTGATCGCCTTGTCGTTCTTCTATAATCCGCCCTTTGATAACGCCCTCAAAATAATGGATGCGTTGTCTGTAAATCAGAGCAATGACTGTTCTAAATTGTGCTTTGCGGTTGGTGATACCTTTAAGATTTTTTAATAATTTTTCAATGTTAGCTTCCGAATTGGCTGGCTCTCCAGCGTACCGTGCCGAAAAAACACCAGGTTCTCCATTCAAAGCTTCCACCTCAAGGCCAGTGTCATCGCCAAAACAGTCACATTTGAAACGTTCGTCCACGAATTGTGCTTTTTGCAACGCATTCGATTGTAGATTGAAGCCTTTTTCAGGAATTTCTTCTGTGCAGCGAAGATCGGTGAGGCTCACGACCTGAATCATATCATCGAGCATTTTAGCGACTTCCTCTAGTTTGTGTGCGTTGTGCGTGGCAAAAACGAGTTGTTTCATATTTTTTGTATTAAAGAACTAACGTGCAAAGATACTAAAAATTGTTCGAATTCTGCTTATTGGAGTAGATTTTTACTGTAATAATATGAGGTCTGGTTTTTATTTTTTTTGAAAATAATTCTGTTTTTTCTTGCTATATATAAATTTAACCTCTATTTTTGACCGACCGTTCAGTCATTTAAAATTATGATAAAGAATAAGAATCAAGAATTGCGTGAAAATCGCCGTCAGCAAATTATGCAGACGGCCATGGAATTGTTTGTCGAAAAGGGTTTCGTTACCGCATCGGTAAGCGATATCGCTAAAAAATGTGGTGTTTCAAAAGGTTTGATGTATAACTATTTTGAAAGTAAGGACGCACTGCTTAAAGCGATATTGGATGATGGTATGGCGCGTATTTATGGCGATTATGAATTGCCAGAGCCGTTCGATCGTGCGGCATTGCACCATTTCCTAGATTTCAGTTATACCAAATATCATGAGCAGAGTACTTTTTTTCGCTTGTACATGTCCATGATTATGCAGCCACAGATTTATGAAGTAGCTGTAAATATCGGTCAGAAAGAACGTGCGATTGCTATGGCGGTTTACAATTATTTCATCACCAATTTCGAAAATGGACTAGAGGAGTATTTTTACTTTTCTACGTTTGTAAAAGGGTTGAACGTGTTGATGACTTTTCATGATGAAAGTTATCCTTATTTGCAAATGATTGAGCGAATCAAAAGTCAATATTAAGATATTTATTTATAAAATTCATAGTATGATTAAAATTAATCACTTAACAAAAGATTATGGACAAAAACGCGGTGTTTTTGATTTCACGTTTGAGGTACAACGTGGCGAAGTTTTTGGTTTTTTAGGTCCTAATGGAGCGGGGAAAACTACGACTATTCGTCATTTGATGGGATTTATTCATCCCAATGCGGGAAACTGTAGTATTAATGGGCTTGATTGTGGCACGCATTCGGCTGAAATTCAACGTAATTTGGGCTATATGCCAGGCGAAATTGCACTGCCCGATGATATGACGGGTTTGGATTTTCTGCATTTTATGGCTGATTATCGTGGTGTTACGGATTGGACTAGAGTAGAGCAACTCATGATGCGTTTCGAATTGGACGTACGTGGCAACTTGAAACGTATGTCCAAAGGTATGAAACAGAAAATTGGTATTGTGTGTGCGTTTATGCACGATCCACAAGTGCTGATATTAGATGAACCTACGAGTGGACTGGATCCGTTGATGCAAAATCATTTCATAGATTTAGTGTTGGAGGAAAAGTCAAAAGGTAAAACCATTTTGATGTCGAGTCATATCTTTGAAGAAGTGGAACGAACTGCCGACCGTGTGGGAATTATTCGCGAAGGACATTTAGTTACAGTGGATAGTGTGGCGGCTTTAAAAGCGGCACAACGCAAGCGTTATACGGTGAGTTTTGCTTCCGAAAAAGAGGCTCAGGCATTTGCTAAAGAACCTCTTGCTGTTGATTTGGTGAAAGGCCAAGAAGTGACAGTAACAGTTAATGATTTCCAGCCTTTTGTGGCAGCCATGTCTCGTTATACAGTTGTGAATATCGTGGCGGTGGAGCAGAGTCTAGAGGAGATTTTTATGCATTATTATGGCAAATAAATAGTCACTGATTTAGATTACAAACTTTTAAATTGAACAAATGAATACAACTTTATTTAAGCGCGAATTGCGCTCTAGTTATAAATTATGGCTTATTTTTATTGCTATTTTAGCCATGTATATTTCGGTTATTATTTCTATGTTTGATCCTAAACTAGGTGAGACACTGGACTTGTTTGCTAAAGCAATGCCTGAAATGATGTCGCTCTTTGGTATGGGAGAAACAGGGGCAACCTTAATTGACTTTTTGTCGAATTACTTGTACGGTATGCTCATGATTGTGTTCCCTATGGTTTTTATTATCATGTTGGCCAATCGCTTAGTGGTGGCTCATGTCGATAGTGGCTCCATGACTTATTTATTGGCTTCGCCTAATACCCGTCGTAAAGTAGCTTTTACTCAAATGTTCGTATTGTTATCCATGACGTTTGTGCTGTTGGTTATTTGTGTGGGAATTGCCATTGGTGTAAGTGAGGCTATGTTTCCTGGTGCATTGGTTATTGGCGATTTTTTGTGGCTGAATTTGGGCTTGGTTTGTTTGCTTTTTGCGTTGTGTGGTTATTGCTTTTTTATATCGTGTATTAGTAATGAAACAGGTAAAGCGGTAATGTTTGGTGCCGGAGTTCCAACGTTTTTCTATTTGGTGCAAATGTTAGCCAATATGGGTGGTAAATTAGCCGATTTGAAATATGCGACTATATTCACGCTGTTCAATCCAAAAGCCATTATTGCAGGTGACACTTCCGCTTGGTGGATGTGTGGCGCATTAGTAGTTATTGGCGCTATCTTCTTTGTTGTCGGTATAGCACGATTTGAAAAACGCGATTTGCCATTATAATCTGTGTAAATAATAGAGGCGCGTAAACAAATTGTTTACGCGCCTCTTTGTGTTAACTAATATCTAATATGATATTAAATCATTAGCGTTGTTCGTTTTTAAAGGCCTTGCTCCCAGCAAAGCGTGCCATTCCACCTAGCTCATGCTCTATGCGCATGAGTTGATTGAATTTTTCGATGCGTTCACCACGACAACCACTACCCGTTTTGATTAAGCCCGTATTTAATCCAACTGTTAAATCGGCTATAAAGCTATCAGGAGTTTCGCCGCTGCGGTGTGATACAAAGGCTCTGTAATTATTGGCCTGAGCTAATTGTATAGTTTCCAATGTTTCAGTTACTGTGCCAATTTGATTCAATTTGATTAAAATGGAGTTAGCAATGCCTTTTTGAATTCCTTCGGCTAATATCTGTTTGTTGGTACAGAACAAATCATCACCCACGAGGTCAACTTTATTTCCTAGTTTGTCCGTAATTTTTTTCCAACCATTCCAATCATTTTCAGCCAATCCATCTTCTATTGAAGCAATTGGGTATTGACGCACCCAACTATCCCAAAGGTCTATCATGTCGTCGCTGGACAATAGTTTTTGTGAGCTTTTAAAGAATTTGTATTTACCATCCTCCCAAAGTTCACTGGTAGCTGGGTCCAGGCAAATACTTACTTCGCTACCAGGTTTATAACCTGCTTTGGTAATAGCTTCGAGAATGACTTCAATGGCTTCATCGTTTGAACGTAAATTAGGTGCAAAACCGCCTTCATCGCCTACGCCTGTGCTATAGTTTTTTGTTTTCAATATATCTTTCAACGTATGAAAAACTTCCACGCCCATACGTATGGCGTCAGTAAATGAGGTTGTTCCGTGCGGAGCTATCATAAATTCTTGGAAATCCACGTTATTGTCGGCATGACTTCCTCCATTGATGATATTCATACAAGGCACAGGCAGAATGTAAGCGTTGCTACCGCCTAGATATTGATATAAAGGCAAACCTACACTTTGTGCTTTGGCTCGTGCATACGCCATAGACACACCCAATAATGCATTAGCTCCTAATTTGGTTTTGTTAGGTGTGCCATCCAACTCAATCATGGTATAATCGAGTTCGCGCTGACTGACAAAACTTTTGCCTTCCAACTCTTTGGCAATTATTTTGTTTACATTTTCAACGGCTTTGAGAACGCCTTTCCCTCCGTAGCGTTTTTTGTCGCCATCGCGTAATTCGCATGCTTCACGCTCGCCGGTAGAAGCACCGCTTGGAACCATCGCTCTACCCATTGAACCATCTTCTAAAGTTAGATTTACTTCTACCGTAGGATTACCTCTTGAGTCTAATATTTCAAGGGTATCGATTTTCTTTATTTTCATAATTTCTTGTTTTTAATTTGTAAATAGTCACAATACAATCATTGGTTGTGAGGTTGCGTGACCTCATTATATGGCAAGACTCCTACTAACGAAGATTAGTAGGAGTCTTTGGTGTTTTTGATGTTAGGTGATGAAATAACAATCATCCACGTGTATGTCTTGCTAATCTTAACGCAATATACTATCTGATTAGTAGCTTTAAATTTAGACTACAAATATACATCATTATTTGTTGAATTCCTAATTTTGAGCCTAGAATTTATTCTTAATAATGCTCTAAAAAGGTTAAAAATGAATCTAATAGTCTAATCTATGAGTTACGGTTGTAATACATCTTGATAGTTACTGTCCGCTTTGAGTACTTTTTCAACAAAAGGACATATTGGTATAATGGTGATGTGATGTGTTCTTGCAAATTCAACTCCTTTATTTACAAGTAGTTTTCCTATTCCTTTACCTGATAGAGCATCACTGACGCGTGTGTGATCAATTAGAATGCTGTTGTCATTCCATTTGTAGGTCATTTCTGCCAACCGTTCCCCATTTTGCTCGATGTAAAATACCCCTATATTTCCGTCGTCGTTATGTAAAATTTCCATGATGATTGAGTTTTTAGTACAACACTTTTACTTACATCCACGTTTTATATGGTGGTGTTTATACAAATATACAACATAATTGGATTATATGTATTTTTCTCATTGCAACTCTTTGCTTTTACCTCATTTATGGACTGATTTAAGCTCCCTATTTTTAACCCATTTTAAGCTTACTTTACACCTTGGAATTGTATAGTCGAAAAAAAAGATTAACTTTGCAGTCTTAAAAAAAACACATAAAAACTCGATAAACTATGAAATTTTATAACAAAAAATGGGACTCCTTTAGCGGAGACGTGTGGAAACGTGAGGTTGATGTAAGGAATTTTATTCAAAATAATTATACACCATACGAAGGTGACGATACATTTTTGGTTGAATCTACAGAGCGAACTAAGAAGATTTGGTCTAAATTAACCGAAATGTTTGAGGTGGAGCGTGCCAAAGGTGTGTATGACGCTGAAACTAAATATCCTTCAAGCATTGATGTGTATGGTCCAGGTTACATTGATAAAGAAAATGAAGTTATTGTTGGGGTTCAAACAGACGCACCTTTAAAACGTGGTATTTATCCTAAAGGTGGTTTACGTATGGTAGAAAATGCTTTGGAGGCTTACGGTTACGAGATTGACCCAATGACCAAAGAGATTTTCACTCGTTACCGTAAAACTCATAACGAAGGTGTTTTTTCGGCTTATACCGAAGAAATGGTGGCTTGTCGTAAATCCGCTATTATCACAGGTTTGCCTGATGCTTATGGTCGTGGTCGTATTATTGGTGACTATCGTCGTGTAGCGTTGTACGGAACGGACATTTTGTTGCTCGATAAAAAACAGCAATTGGAACGTTTAGATATGCATGAAATCACTGTTGAGTTAATTCAACAACGTGAAGAAGTCAGCGAACAAATTAATGCGATGAAACGTTTCGTGAAAATGTGTGCATCGTACGGTTTTGATGTTACTAAACCTGCTCAAAATGCACGCGAAGCTGTTCAATTTGTCTACTTTGCTTATTTAGCTGCAACCAAAGACCAAGATGGTGCAGCCATGTCATTAGGTCGTACTTCTACATTCCTTGATATCTATATTCAACAAGATATTGCTGCTGGCTTACTAACAGAAGAAGAAGCACAAGAATTAATCGATCAATTTATTATTAAATTGCGTATTATTCGTTTCTTGCGTACGCCAGAATATAACGATTTGTTCTCTGGTGACCCAGTTTGGGTGACAGAGTCGTTGGGCGGACAAGGTATTGATGGTCGTACGTTGGTGACCAAAACTTCTTATCGCTACTTGCACACGTTGTACAACCTAGGGCCAGCTCCCGAACCAAATTTGACGGTTCTTTGGTCGGCTAATTCACCAGAAAACTGGAAAAGATTTTGTGCCAAAGTGTCAGTTAATACCTCTGCCATTCAGTATGAAAATGATGATTTAATGCGTTCTGATTATGGTGATGATTACGGTATTGCTTGCTGTGTATCACCTATGAAAATTGGTAAACAAATGCAGTTGTTCGGTGCACGTGCTAATTTGGCTAAGTGTTTGTTGTACGCAATCAATGGTGGTCGTGATGAAAAATCAGGCGTTCAAGTTTCTCCAGCTTTTTCTCCTATTACTTCTGAATATTTGGATTACGATGAGGTGATGCAGAAATTTGATCAAATGATGCGTTGGTTGGCTCGAGTTTATGTCAATACGTTGAAAATTATTCATTACATGCATGATAAGTATGCTTATGAAGCCTTTGAAATGGCATTGCACGATTTGGAAGTACAACGTATCCGTGCAACTGGTATTGCAGGTTTGTCTATTGTGACTGACTCATTGGCTGCTATTCGTGATTGCAAGGTGAAAGTAATTCGTGATGAACGTGGTTTGGCTGTAGATTTTGAACGCGAAGGCGATTATGTACCATTTGGTAATAATGATGATAGAACAGACCAAATTGCTATTCAAATCACCGAGAAATTTATGGAATACTTACGTCAGCACCAAACGTATCGTAACGCTATTCCTACGCAATCTATTTTGACCATTACATCGAATGTAGTGTATGGTAAAAAAACAGGAAGCACACCTGATGGTCGTGCCGCTGGAACTCCATTCTCGCCAGGTGCAAACCCAATGAATGGTCGTGACCGCAATGGTGCCGTTGCTGCATTGGCTTCGGTGGCAAAATTGCCTTTCCATCATGCACATGACGGTATTTCATATACGTTTGCCATTGCACCTAATGCGTTAGGTAAAAATATGGAGGCACGCGTAGATAATTTAGTGAACTTGTTGGATGGTTACTTTACACCGAATGGTGGTCAACATTTGAATGTGAATGTGTTCAACAACGAATTGTTGATTGACGCTATGGAACATCCTGAAAAATATCCACAGTTAACTATTCGTGTATCTGGTTATGCCGTGAACTTTGTACGTTTGACTAGAGAACAACAGCTCGATGTAATTTCACGTACTATTAACGATAGAATTTAACATCAACATGAATAGAAGTAGCAAAGTGCCTAGTTTGAAAAGCTAGACTTTGCTACTTTATTTTTTATTATCATGGCTATAACAGGCAAAATACACTCTTTCGAGAGTTTTGGAACGGTCGATGGTCCGGGCATCCGCTTTGTGGTTTTTGCTCAAGGCTGTCCTTTGCGTTGTTTGTATTGTCATAATCCTGACACGTGGGACGCTGGCAAAGGTAAAATAGAAATGACCGCCCAAGAATTAGTAGCCGAAGTAGTGCGTTATAAAAATTTTATACAGAAAAAAGGTGGCGTGACCTTCACTGGTGGAGAACCTTTATTGCAAGCTGCTTTTGTACGCGATTTTTTTACATTGTGTCAACAAGAACAGTTACATACGGCACTCGATACATCAGGTTGTTTGCTAAATGAGTCAGTTAAGGAGTTATTGAATGTCACCGATTTGGTATTGTTGGATGTGAAATCAATAGATGCCGCAGAGTATAAACACTTAACATCAGGTGTTTTGGATCATACTTTGGCGTTTTTGGATTATTTACAACAGATAGGGAAAGCCACATGGGTGCGTCATGTGTTGGTGCCTCAATTGACTGACAATGATGAACGTCTGCATCAATTAGCAACCTACTTAAAACGCTATTCTGTAGTTGAAAAAGTAGAGCTATTGCCTTACCACAAATTAGGCATTTTTAAATATGAAGCACTGGGTCTGACCGATCCTTTAGCACACACCGAATCCTTGTCACACGAACGTTTACAACATGCTCGTGACATCTTTATGAGTCATGGTTTAACTGTATTGTAACGTTTTTTTTATTCCACTATTAAACTATTATTTACATGATTTCAGTAGATGCGTTAGCCGTAGAATTTGGCGGAACCACCTTATTTAAAGATATTTCGTTTGTCATAAATGAAACCGATCGCATTGCGTTGATGGGTAAAAATGGGGCTGGAAAATCGACATTACTTAAAATTTTGGCTGGTGTGCGTGAACCAAGTCGTGGACAAGTGTCGTCGCCCGAAGGTACGGTAATTGCCTATTTACCACAACATTTGCTAGTGGAAGATAATCGCACCGTATTTGAGGAAACAGCTCAAGCCTTTGCAGAAATAAATGCGATGGAAGCACGTATCAATGCGATTAATCATGAACTTGAAACGCGTACCGATTACGAAAGCGATGCTTACATGCAACTCATTGAAGAGGTGTCGCATTTGAGTGAACGTTTTTATGGCGTAGAAGAACGTAATTACGATGCCGATATCGAAAAGACGTTATTGGGACTTGGTTTTCAGCGTTCCGATTTTACGCGTAACACGTCCGAATTTAGTGGCGGCTGGCGTATGCGTATTGAATTAGCCAAAATGTTATTACGCAACCCTGATTTGATTCTGCTCGATGAGCCAACCAATCACCTTGATATTGACTCCATTCAATGGCTCGAAAATTTCTTAATTAATTCAGCAAAAGCGGTGGTGGTTATTAGTCACGACCGCGCTTTTGTGGATGCCATTACCAATCGTACTATTGAGGTAACGATGGGGCGCATCTATGACTATAAGGCTAAATATTCGCACTACCTAGAGTTGCGTCGCGAGCGTCGTGAACAACAACAACGTCAATATGATGACCAACAAAAAATGATTGCTGAAACTACTGAATTTATCGAACGTTTCAAAGGAACTTATTCCAAAACATTACAGGTTCAGAGTCGTGTAAAAATGCTTGAAAAGCTCGATTTAGTTGAGGTTGATGAAGAAGATACTAGCTCATTGCGCTTGAAATTTCCACCAGCACCACGCTCAGGGAATTATCCTGTGGCAGCCGAACAAGTTGGGAAATCATACGATAATCACTGTGTATTTACTAACGCTAATTTCACTATTGAACGCGGTGAGAAAATTGCGTTTGTAGGTAAAAATGGTGAAGGTAAATCGACGTTGGTGAAATGTATTATGGGTGAAATTCCGTTTGACGGAACGTTACAATTAGGTCACAATGTGAAAATTGGTTACTTCGCTCAAAATCAAGCGGCTATGCTTGATGAATCACTTACGGTATTTCAAACCATCGACGACATTGCTCAAGGTGATATTCGAACTAAGATTCGTGATATTTTGGGTGCGTTTATGTTCGACCGCGAAGGCTCTGAGAAGAAAGTGAAAGTGCTCAGTGGTGGTGAGCGTCAACGTTTGGCGATGATAAAATTACTCTTGGAACCTGTTAATTTGCTGATTTTAGATGAGCCCACCAATCACTTGGATATGCGCACGAAAGATGTATTAAAACAAGCATTAAAGGATTTTGACGGCACATTAATTGTTGTGAGCCATGACCGTGATTTTTTGGATGGATTGACCACTAAAGTGTTTGAATTTGGGAATCAGAAAGTGACCGAACATCTCGAAGATATTTACGGATTCTTGCGTAAAAAGAAGATGGAATCGTTACGAGAGATTGAGAAAAAACAATAAAATAAAGGCAGTTGAAATTCAACTGCCTTTATTTATGAGTACAACTTCCGAGCAATTAAAATAGATAACTAACGGTGCCCAATACGCGATGGTTGTACACGGTATAAGGATTAGTTATTTTCCCATTTGCTTGTATTTTTCCGTATTCACCAGCGCTTAATTCGTATTCTACTCCGAATTTGATATTATTAATTGTATAGGTGACGTGTGGCGATATGCGGTATAATGTGTTTAATAGTTCTTGGCTTGATGCGTAAAAGCCATATCCATAAGCCGTAAATCCGGTTATTGGGTCAGCTACCAAGGTTTTATTTGTGCCTAAATTACGCGCTATTCCACAGAATAATCCGCCTTTAAGTTTATCGCCATAAACGACATTTAACCACGATGACACCGTGTTAAAGTTGGTGTAAGTTGCTTCATGGTAGGTGGAATCCGTTCCGCAAACCCCATATCCGCCAATCATTAAGTGATCGCTCATGTTTTGCCCATAAATAGCTTTGGCTTTTATTTGTAGTTTGGTGTTGCTATATTGACCAAAAAGAACTCCACTTACTGATGAATTGAGTTGATGATTTAATTTTATGGTTTTTGTGTCCACGCCCACACCAACCATAAAGTCGCCCATTTCACGGTTAATTGAAGCAAATAGATTGGGTAATCCAGCATTTTTCATGTAGGTAGCACTTGCGCCGTTGGGACCTTGCGATACATATTGCATCTGATAGATGGCCGCTAGCGTGAGCGTGAAGTTTTTGCCTAAATCTTGTTTTAAACGTAGCTGTGGACTTCTATTGAATGGTTGAAATGGTGTTCCCGTGTTAAGCGATGCAATAGTTGGTGAGCAAGTTTCGAACATCGGATGCCATGTTTGCCCTACCAACAATTCGGTTTGTGGCCAGTTAAATTTGACGTAGGCTTGTCGTAAGCGAATGAGGTAATAGTTTGTAGCAACACCTGCAAAGTCGCATTCTATTTTTGCACTTAATAGCGCTTTCCCTATTGGCGCACTAGTTAAATCTACTCCTAATCGGGTAGAAATACTTAACATTTCGGCATTCATCTGCCCATTTTTATCTTCTCCAAACGAATTTAACTCTATGGGTTTTGGGAAAATGTTGAATAAACCATCT
Source organism: uncultured Paludibacteraceae bacterium (assembly GCA_964570565.1). GTDB lineage: Bacteria > Bacteroidota > Bacteroidia > Bacteroidales > Paludibacteraceae > W0P28-013. Next base: position 122,763 of record CAZMYT010000003.1, on the reverse strand, counting down.
AGCGCCTCTACATTTTGTCGACTGTTGTAATAAAAATCGTTTCGTACAAATCCATAGAATTTATAGGTGACAGCGGGTTCGGTGGCTAATAATGCGGTTGCTTTAAGGAAGAGTAGAATGATAATAGGAAAATATTTTTTGTTCATGTGTGCGAGTGTATATTTTTTGTGATCAACGAAATAGATTAATTGCGAATTAGAAAACATAGAAAACGCAGGAATGTGAACCCCTGCGTTTTTGTTTTTTATCAAACGGCTAAGTATTTAAATACTTCATAAACCAGAAATGCTGGCCATACAAGTGCTTTTAAGAAACCAAGTACACCAAGCCAAAATGTAGTGGCAGTAGAGATGAAATAAATGGCGGCTCCAATGAGTCCTAAACCATAAATAGCTCCACCAGTAGGGTTGCTATTTTGCATACAATCTTTCATAGTCGTAAATTTTAGTGATTTAATACTTGTTATATGTAACTTCTAGAGAACAATTATTCTAGCCTTTTCCAGTTTTTATTTAGCTACAATTAAGAAATAATTTTTTTTGCCTTTTTGTACTAAAATATAGCGATTATTGAGCAGTACTTTAGCATCAATCGGAGTTTCCATGTCAGTCATTTTTTCTTTATTCATGCTTACGCCGCCTGCCATAATTGTTTTACGAGCTTCGCCTTTTGATGGGAAAATTTGTGTTTTCTCAGCTAATAAGTCGAGTGGACGAATGCCTTCTTCAAGTTCGCTTTTAAGTATTTCGAATTGAGGTACGCCTTCAAATACAGCTAGCAAAGTGTCTTCATCTATTTTGTGAAGCGTTTCTGCAGTAGCATTACCAAATAGAATATTTGAAGCTTCCACTGCTGCGTTATAATCATCTTCAGAATGAACCATAATGGTTACGTCTTTGGCCAAACGTTTTTGTAATAAACGTAAGTGAGGTGCTTGAGCGTGTTCGGCTATCAAATTGTCGCATTCTGCCTTTTCGATAGATGTAAATATTTTGATGTATTTAGCAGCGTCGTCGTCGCCCACATTCAACCAAAATTGGTAGAATTTGTAAGGAGAAGTATAGCGTTTATCGAGCCAAATATTACCGCTTTCGGTTTTGCCAAATTTGCCGCCATCGGCTTTTGTAATGAGTGGGCAAGTGAGCGCGTATGCTTCGCCGCCATTCATACGACGTATCAATTCGGTTCCAGTGGTGATATTGCCCCATTGGTCGCTACCGCCCATCTGCAATTTGCAATTTTTGGTTTCATTAAGGTAAGCAAAATCGTAGCCTTGCAATAATTGGTAGGTAAACTCAGTAAAACTCATACCCGATGAGTATTCGCCGTTCAATCGTTTTTTTACTGAATCTTTTGACATCATGTAGTTCACCGTGATGAGCTTACCTACGTTACGCGCAAAATCTAGAAAGGTGAAATTCTTCATCCAATCGTAGTTGTTAACCAACTCTGCAGCGTTGGGTGCGTCGCTTTTGAAATCGAGAAATTTTTCCAATTGTAGTTTGATACATGCTTGGTTGTGACGTAGTGTTTCTTCGTCCAATAAATTCCGTTCGGCCGATTTGCCTGAAGGGTCGCCAATCATACCAGTGGCGCCTCCTATCAAGGCCAATGGTTTGTGACCGCACAATTGCAAATGACGCAACATCATCACGCCACATAAGTGACCAATGTGTAAGCTGTCAGCTGTGGGATCAATGCCTAAATAGGCAGTAGTCATTTCTTTAGCCAGTTGTTCTTCGGTACCTGGCATAATGTCGTGAATCATGCCACGCCATTTAAGTTCTTCTATAAAATTCATGTGATAGCAATTATTTGATGAGTCTCGCTTGCACGTGTTAGTGTGCTGTTGTGACTATTTTATTTTGTTGTTTTAATGATTGATTTGTAATGAAACGTAATAAAAAAATACCGTTTTATTTGGTTCGTTCATGAATAATAGTTTGTAAGCGTACTAATCTTCGCCTACTTTTATAGGTTCGCTGTGTCATTGTTTTATACGTTGTTTTGAGACTCACAAAATTACGTCTTTTTTCTGTTATGAGCAAATCAATCAATGGGTGAAAATGGTGTCCGAAATGAAAAAAAATAGTAACTTTGCGAGTCTTTTTTGAAAATCTATTTTTATTTAATCATATCACGCATGAAGAAAACTGTTTTTTTAACAGGTGCTACGGGCACTATGGGCTGGGCTGGTTTACAAGAGTTTTTACCACGTCTCGATCGTTTCAATGTTACAGTGCTGGCTCGTCCAAGTAGAGCAAATAAAAAGAAATTGGCATCTTATGCTAATCAAATTCGTGTTGTTTGGGGCGATTTAACCAAATACGAAGATGTTTTAGAAGGCGTGCGTGGTGCTGATTATGTATTACATGTTGGTGGCATGGTTTCGCCAGCTGCCGATTATTTTCCGAATAAGACACGCTATGTTAATGTTAAAGCCGCTGAAAATGTAGCAAAAGCTGTTTTAGCACAGCCTAATGCTGACGATATTAAAGTGTGTTATATCGGTTCCGTAGCACAAACAAGTGATCGTAATGAGCCTATTCATTGGGGACGCACTGGCGACCCTATTTGTATCAGTGTGTACGACCATTATGCCATTTCTAAAACGTTGGCAGAGAAAACCATTGTGGAGTCAGGTATTAAACAGTGGGTTTGTTTGCGTCAATCTGGAATTTTGTATCCAGCTATTTTGAAGAATTACGATCCTATCATGTTCCATGTACCATTACGTGGCGTTTTAGAGTGGGCTACGGTGGAAGATAGTGGCCGTTTATTGGCTAATTTGTGCGAAGAAAACGTGGCTCCTGATTTTTGGAATCGTTTTTATAATATTGGAAGTGGACCAGAGTATCGATTGAGTAATTATGAGTTTGAATGTAAGTTATTGAAAACTATTTCGTGCCCAGCTCCTGAAAAGATATTTAATCCTGAATGGTTTGTGTTACGCAATTTCCACGGACAATGGTATGCTGATTCACAAGTATTGGAAGATTATCTCCATTTTCGTGCTAATACACCCGTAGATGAGTATTTCAAACAAATGGGCAAACAAGTTCCTTGGTTTTATCATTTAGCTAAAATTGTGCCTCCATTCATTATCAAAATGGCTATGCGTCCGTTGGCTTATAAGAAAAAATGGGGAACTCAATGGTGGATTAAAACTGGCGAAAAACAGCGTATAGCAGCCTATTATGGCAGTGTGGAAGCATGGAAAAATATTCCAGATTGGAAACATCAGGATTTGTCACATCCAAGTGAAGAAGTTACCTTATTAAATCATGGTTACGATGAAACAAAACCTCGCACCGAATGGACCATCGAAGATATGCGTCAAGCAGCTAAATTCCGTGGCGGCAAATGTTTGAGTGAAGCCATGGTTACGGGTGATTTTCGTACACCGTTGCAATGGGAATGTCAATTTGGACATCAGTTTGAAATGTCTCCAGTACTTCTTCTGGAAGGTGGACATTGGTGTCCAGAGTGCTTGCCTACGCCTTGGAACTACGATGAAATTGCTCAGGGAAATCCATTCTTTGCACAAGTCTGGCATCCTTTGCATGGAAAGAATGAACATAATCAATATGGCGAAGACGTGTTTGCTGGTTGGGAATAATACGTTTTGATATTAAGAATTTACGAAATAGCTGATGAAGAAAATAGGTTTGGGCGTTTTGCTCGTTGTAGTGAATTTTGTGTCCGCTCAGGAACGTATTGCCCCGTTGAAATTTGGCGATATGGAGAGTTGGACGGTACGTTATATCAAAGAATCTAGTTTGTTAGGTGGCAAAACCAAAACATTATATGTGTTAGGTCCTAACGATACGATTGGATGTGCCAATGGTAATGTGCCTTATACATTTACAGGAAAAACTATTTGGGGAATCTCTAATGCCTACGCCAATGTGATGGGCGTGGCTAAAGGCGCTACAACCACACAGCCAGAACGTCGTGGTAATGGTTGGTGTGCACGACTAGATACGCGTATGGAAACCGTTTGCGTATTAGGTATGCTGGATGTGAAAGTGGCTATTGCTGGTACGTTATTTTTTGGCTCCGTGATAGAGCCTGTGCGCAGTGCCAACGATCCTTACGGTAGTATTGATATTGGTATTCCATTTACTCAAAAACCCAAAGCGTTGTTATTTGATTTTAAAACGCGTGTTTCCGAAAAACGCCTTGTAACAAAAGCATTGGGTATGGGCGTATCGACCATCGAAGGACATGATGAGCCAGAAGTTTATATCTATTTGCAAAAACGTTGGGAAGATAAAGAAGGTAATATTTATGCTAAACGTATTGGTACAGCGCGTCAACGTTTCCCTAAAACAATTCCAGATTGGCACAATGATTATCGATTACCCATCCATTACGGCGACATTACTAAACGTTGTGATTTTAAAAAGTATCAAGGATTGTTTCCTGATGGCGGGCAATTTAAAGCAAAAAATAGTAAAGGTAAGATGGTGTATATTCAAGAAGTGGGCTGGGGAACTGCTGATGATGTGCCCACACATGCTATTTTAATGATTTCAGCTGGTTGCTATCCTGCGTTTTATGGCGCTTTAGGCAATGCCTTGTGGGTAGATAATCTACGCTTTGCTTATTGATAAGATCAATCCATAAAAAAATCCCTACCAAATTTGGTGGGGATTTTTTTATCTAATCTTAAACTCAATCATTTCTGATTAAATTTGATATTCTTTAAAATTATAGGAATATCTGGTGCTAAAGCATCAAATTGTGTTGACATGCCGCCAATAGAAATGTTGTAACATTTATTGTTGACCATCACATAAATGCTCTGCATGCGCATTTTGATTGATGAATTTACCATTTTAACCGCATAACAAAAATCCATGCGTTGTGCTTTGTGTCCATCAATAGTGAGCTCTTCGGTTGCTTTAAATTCTACCTCTTTAAAATACTTTTCGATTTGAGCTTTAGCCGTGGTGGTTGCTTCACTAAGCGTTTTTCCATTTAATAGACTCTCTTCTTTAATCATAAACGACGCACCATTTTTCATGTATTGGTGTTCGAGTACAGAGCCCTCAACCTTCGTCCATCCGTTAGGAAGAACTACTGTAATGCCAGTTTTTGTTTGTGCGCCAGCCGTACAAACAAAAATAAACGCAAATAAGAGTAATGCTAATTTTTGCTTCATGACCGTTTGAATTAATGGTTATTGGGACTAAAATGGATAACTATCAACCTACTTTTTGTTCGAATTCTTGCATGCAAGCCACAAGTGCTTCTACGCTTTCGAGGGGACAAGCATTGTAGATACTGGCTCTAAAACCTCCTACAGAACGGTGCCCTTTAATGCCCACCATACCTTGTGATTTTGCAAATTCGAGGAATTCGGCTTCCTTGTCTTTATAGGCTTCGTTCATCACAAAACAAACGTTCATAATTGAACGATCTTCTTTATTGGCAGTGCCAACGAAGAGTTTATTGCGATCGATTTCGTTATAAAGTAAAGTCGCTTTTTCAACATTACGACGATGCATTGCTTCTACACCACCCATGTCTTTAATCCATTTCAATGTTTCGTGCATAACGAAAATCGAAAATACGGGAGGTGTATTGAACATCGAATTATTTTTTGGTTCGCTGTCGATATGTGTTCGGTAATCCACCATAGTGGGTAATGTACGCCCCACTTTGCCTAAAATATCTTTACGAACAATGACAAATGCCACACCCGCAGGCCCCACATTTTTTTGAGCTCCACCATAAATTACAGCGTATTTATTGACATCAATAGGTCTGCTCATAATATCCGATGACATATCAGCTACCAAAGGAATAGGGCAGTCGATATCTGTATGTAATTCGGTGCCGTAAATGGTATTATTGGTTGTAATATGCAGATAATCAGCATCTTTTGGAATTTCGTATCCTTTTGGTATATAGGAGTAATTTTTGTCTTCTGATGAAGCTACAATGGCTACTTCGCCATATAATTTGGCTTCTTTAGCAGCTTTTTTGGCCCATACGCCAGTTTGTAAATAGGCTGCTTTGTGGTTCATGAGATTGGCAGCTACTTGATAAAATTGTGTAGAGGCACCTCCACCTAAAAAAATCACGGCGTAATCATCCGAGATATGTAATAAATCGCGCCACAACTGTTCTGTTTCAATCATGATGCGTTCCCAACCTGGAGTACGGTGTGAAATTTCGAGGATACCAATACCCGTGTTGTCAAAATTACGAATGGCTTCTATGGCCGATTCAATAGCTGGTTTAGGCAATACACAAGGCCCTGCATTAAAATTATGAGCTACTTTCATACTGTGTTTTTAATAATCGTTATTCCGTGAATTGTAGAAAGAGTCTGCCATCAAGGGTAGGCTTATTTCGGTTTCAAAGGTAATTAAAATTCTTTTATGTCGTATTGTTTTTGAGTGAAGATTTGAGCCAGTTATGTGTTGCTTAAATCGTTCATTCTAAGTTGCTTTTAGTGCGTATTTTGTACTTTGTCATGCTCAATTAAAGCTAAAAGCTTTTCTACGGCTTCTTCCTCAGCAATATTTTTTTCGATACATTCATTTTTTCGATACAGACTCACCCGTCCTTTGCCTGCTCCAACATAACCATAGTCGGCATCTGCCATTTCTCCGGGCCCATTTACAATGCATCCCATTATGGCTATTTTTAGGTTCTTTAAATGGCTGGTTGCGGCCTTTACTTTGGCTACGGTGGTTTGTAAATCGAACAATGTACGTCCACAACTTGGGCAAGAGATATATTCGGTTCGGCTTACACGTCGACGAGCTGCTTGTAGTACACCAAAAGCAATGGAATTTATAGCTTCGTTTGTAATGGTGTTATGTTCGTTCGTTAACATAATGCCATCACCAAAACCGTCGAGCAGCAGACCGCCTAAATCCGCTCCCACTTTGATTTGCAACGACTCAACATTGGTTTCATGGTAGTGACGTGCTATGACGACTGGTACTGTAATATCTTCTGCTAATAATCGGTGGAAAAATGCGCGCATCTCACCTACTGGATTTCTATGGCTCGAATGTAACAGCACAATTTGTGGCGTGGCTTTTAACTCATTAAGAATCTGTTCATTCAGTTCTGGATACGAAAGTGAACGCATGGGTAAATTCGTTTCTTCTAAAATGTAGTCTGGCATCGGTTCATAGTTACCCTTTTTAGATGCCACTACCACAGGATGGTGATTGCCACCAACTATGCCAATCGCTTTTGTCAAACGGCGTGTATATACGTATGGATTAAATGCAGGAGCTACAACTCCTATAATCGGTTGATGTTGCTCTCGTGTACCAATGTAATCAACCAACAGTTTAGCTACAGGAATTTCACATTCGGGATCTTCGCTGAGTGATACACGTATGGTGTCACCAATGCCATCGGCCAATAAAGCTCCAATGCCAACTGCTGATTTGATACGTCCATCTTCGCCCTCGCCAGCTTCGGTCACACCTAAATGTAGTGGATAATGAAATCCCGCTGCATCCATTTTTTGAACCAATAAGCGCACAGCCTGAACCATGACCAAAGTATTGGATGCTTTCACGGAGATTACTATTTGGTGGAAATTTTCTAACTGACAAAGTTCTAAAAACTCCATACACGATGCAGCCAATCCTTCAGGTGTATCGCCATAGCGATTCATGATGCGTGGGGATAGGGAACCGTGATTCACACCAATACGAATGGCTGTATGATGTTGTTTACAGATGGAGATTAATGTACGTAATTTCTCGTGTATTTTATTCCGTTCAGCTTCAAATTCTTCGTCGGTATAATCGGTGGTTTTACCAGCCACAAAATTACCTGGATTGATGCGTACTTTTTCAATATATTGAGCTGCTTCTTCAGCTACTTTGGGGTTGAAATGAATATCGGCCACTAAAGGAACGTTTACGCCGCGTGCTCGCAACTGTTCATGTATCAGTTTCATGCTTTGTGCTTCGCGTATGCCTTGTGTAGTAAAGCGTACCAATTCTCCGCCAGCTTCTTTGATGCGTATGGCTTGTGCTACCGAGGCTTCTACATTGTTGGTGTCTGTATTTGCCATCGATTGTACACGGATTGGTGCTGTGCCGCCAATGGTTATATTGCCAACGGTGACTTCGCTTGTTATGCGGCGATTGTAATTAAATGGTGATAATAACGTGGTCATTGTATAATAATTTTATGACTTGTACTGGTGTGATTAGCAGTTAGAGTAAGAATATAAATTCCTTTTTGCAATGTGCCAATAGAAAGTGATTTTCCGGCTTCTGTATAGCCTTGTTGACAAATTTTTCCTGAAATGTCAACGAGTTTATAATCTCTCGATTTGCTAGATATTATATAATCCGATGTTGGATTTGGATAGACCATTAAGTCATTTTCTGTTTGATGATTTAGACCTGACTCAATAGGTGTACCTTCAAAAAAACGCCATAGTTCATTGAATACGTCTATGTCATTGTCGTTTTGCTGAAGGATATTGGCATGCAAAGCTCCATCAATCTCGAAAAATAGCACACGTGGATTGTCTGGCGTGTTGTAATCATAGCTTTTAACGGTGATATTGTCAGCTTTTGTATCAGCAATTTCTTCAATGATAGGAGTTGTTTGACCATTTTTTTGTGCTAACAATCGGATGGTAACGGGAATGGAATCGTTAAAAATGCCCCCATAAAAAGGAACTACTGCATCCGTTTTACTGTGAAAATGGCAGAAAGGAATTTGAAATGTTTTGCTAGTATCAACTCCTTTTCCTAAATAGCCATAAATAGAAGCGAATGCTTTTATTTGTCGGTTGTCTGAAAAGGCATACCGATAACACATACTACCTCCCATAGAATGACCAGCCATGAAAACACGGTCGCCATCAATATTGTAGTTTGTTTTAAAATAGGTTATCAACGTGTTCATGAACAGAACGTCATCGGTGGCTTTATTAAGTTCAATTTTACCTGCTGCTGCGATATTAGGAGCTAAGCTTGCTAACAGAAATAGGTATTCACTTGGAACTACATTTGTAGTGGCAATAGTAGTGCCAGAATTCCAAATGTTGGTAATATTAAACGGTTCTTTGCCAAAATTTTTGAGGGCGTTATTGATGGCTATAACTTCAGTATCACTTTCGCTTAATGCTTGTGGACAAATGACAATGGTATTGTGCGTGTCCGGAATGGCATAATTGGCTATGGTGTTATCATAATTGTGTTGATTGCCTCCTGAACCGTGTAAAAGTAGAAATAGTCCTACAGGTTTTGATGCGTCATAGTTGGATGGCATAAAATACACATAAGAGCGAGTGGTGTTGCCCACCGCAATAGTGGCTTCTGTTTGCGAGAAAACTGCACTTGCAAGTAGTAGTAAACTTGCCAAACAAACAACATACTTTTTTTTCATGGCGATAGCCTTTTAGAGGTGTAATGGATTAAATAATTCGCCTGTTTTTTCACCTGATTGTACTTGTTTTGGAAATACAATGGCAAAGTTGTTCTCGGTGAAATATTTGGTTAAATAGTAAGGTAATTTTTCAAATAAAGGATTATAGGAGAGCGTGCCTTTACGAGCTGAAATAATAATAACAGAGTCGTTCGGTTTTACGGCTTTGGTAATGATTAAGAAATCTTCCCAACTCTCTAATTCTCGGAATGAGACCATTAAATCGGCATAGGTGCCGCTCAATTTTTTCAGAGCCGCGTTAGTTTCTTTGTTACCATAAAACACCAATTTAATACTCAAATTTGTGGCAATGTTTTTGACACGATCAAACCACACAGCAAAACCTGTTTCTAGTTCTGCCTTTTCAGGAACTACCACAATTAGGTGCTTAACTGAATTGGTTGGATTTTTTTGGCTACAAATAAAAATAGTTTGTCGAGTTTCTTTTAATAATCGTTCGATGGTATTACCAAAAAATGTATCAACAAATTTATTTTTCTTGTGGATACCAACTAATACATCCGTGATATTTTCTTCGTTGATGGTTTCTACAATACAGTTAGCAATGTTGATGTCACTTTTAACGATACGTGTCAGTTGATTATCGGTGGCAGCTGCTAAATTTGCTGCGCTATCCATCAATTTACTACCTGCCACATTGTCGTCGTTGTGCGATTCTATATTGAGCGCAAACAGAGCCTTTTTATTGTTAGCTCGTTTTATTAAATTCCCAAATTCAATTAATTGGGGCATGGTTGCTGGGTTCGAAATAGGAATCAAAATGCGTTCGTCTCCCAATTTCTGATGCGATTTTTCAGCCTTGAGTTCAGCAGAAGCAATTTTACGAGCGGCTTTTTCTGTTACGATAGAGCTAATAGTACAAGTTACTAAAATCATCACTACTGTACCATTTAACACATCATCATTGAGTAATCCAATATTATGACCAATCATCACCGCAGCTAGAGTTGCGGCTGCTTGACCATTACTTAAACCAAAAATTAATTGTCCTTCATCTGAAGTGAGTTTGCAACTTTTTTGAGTTAAAATAGCTGCCAACCATTTTGATAATGTTGCTACAACGGTCATAACGGCAGCTACTAGTAATGCTTGAGGACTAACGAAAAATGCTTTAACATCAATCAACATCCCGATACTAATCAAGAAAAATGGGATGAAAATGGCATTCCCTACAAATTCGATACGATTCATCAGTGGCGAAATATTGGGTATGAGTCGATTGAGTACTAGCCCTGCAAAGAATGCCCCCAAAATTCCTTCTAATCCAGCAGCATCCGACAGTAGTGATGCAATAAAAACAATAGCTAACACAAATATATATTGTGCCACACTATCGCTAAAACGACGTAGAAAATAACGCGCGATTTTGGGTAACACTACAAATATAATCAAGCCACAAATGAGTGCCGAAATGCCAAATTTTACCCAATAAAGTGTACCTACATTGTTATTGTGAATGGCTACTATAGCGGCTAAAATAAGGAGTGCGCCAGTTACCGTAAAAATGGTACCTGCCACTGTAATACTAATTGCACGGTGTTTAGAAATTCCCATCTTGCTTACAATTGGATAGGCAATGAGCGTATGAGACGCATACATACTAGCCAATAGAGTAGATGTTATCCAATCGAATTTCAGAATATAGAAGCCAGATAAAATCCCTAAAATCATTGGAATTAGAAAAGTTAATACTCCAAAGACCAATCCTTTACTTCTATTTTTTTTGAATGTGTTTAAATCTATTTCTAAACCAGCTAAGAACATGATGTAAAGAATGCCTACTTTGCCAAACAGCTCAAAACTTTTGTCATTTGCTAGTACGTTTAAGCCAAATGGCCCGAGCAACATCCCCGCTAAAATTAAGCCAATGATATGAGGAATTTTCACCTTGTTGAGCAATGGTGCCGATAAGATAATGAGCAATACCAATAAGAAAATAGGTATCGGGTCTGTTAGCGGTAATTGTGGTAGTGTGAACCAAGTATTCATAGACATATTTTTTACAAAGATAGAGATTTTTTTAATTCCGTGTTGTGCTTAAAATAAAAACAGCCGCATAACAATGCGGCTGTTTTATCATTAAATATCAACGCGTGTTTTCTTCTTTAATTCGAAATCACGTCCGAGGTATTTTTCGCGCACTATTGGGTTGGCTGCTAATTCCTCTGGCGTTCCTTGAAATAAGATAGTTCCTTCGAATAATAAGTAGGCTCGGTTGGTAATCGAAAGCGTTTCGTCTACATTGTGGTCGGTAATTAAAATACCAATATTACGATCTTTCAAATGCCATACAATGTCTTGAATATCTTGAACCGCAATTGGATCGACTCCAGCAAATGGTTCGTCAAGCATAATGAAGTTTGGTTCAATCGCTAAACAGCGAGCAATTTCGGTGCGTCGTCGTTCGCCGCCAGATAAACGGTCGCCAATGTTCTTTCGTACTTTTTCAAGACGAAATTCTTTGATTAAACTTTCTAGTTTTTCGTTTTGTTCTTCGCGTGACTTTGTGGTCAATTCTAATACCGCACGAATATTATTTTCTACCGTCATTTTACGGAAAACCGACGCCTCTTGTGCCAAGTAGCCAATGCCAGCTTGTGCACGTTTAAATACAGGGTAGGTAGTAATGTCGGTATCATTCAGAAAGATTTTACCTTCATTGGGTGTTACCAATCCTGTGGTCATGTAAAAGGTGGTGGTTTTGCCTGCGCCGTTAGGACCTAGTAATCCTACTATTTCCCCTTGCTTTACATTGATGGAAACATCATTTACAACGGTTCGTTTACCGTATGTTTTCACCAAATGTTCGGTGCGTAATACCATCCCTAAATCTTCCATGGCGTAAGTTTTTAATTAAATGACGCGCTATTAGTTAGTGTTTTATTTCTCCTATGGCGTTTGGATCGTGCTTGTATTTGAATACTAATGCAAATGTGATCGCTACCACTAGTGAATAAGCTGCGAAAATATACCAAGAATTTGGCCATGCATAAGTATCAACAATGGCTCCTGCAGCGTAAGAACCAATAAAGGCGCCAAATCCATTAGTCATAATCATAAATACCCCTTGTGCGCTGGAACGGATTGATTCGTCTGTTTCTTTTTCAACGAATAAAGAGCCTGAGATATTAAAGAAGTCGAATGCCACGCCGTATACAATCATCGAAAGCACAAACATCCAAACACCTGCGCCTGGATTTCCAGCTCCAAGTAATGCAAAACGTAACACCCAAGCAATCATGGATATAATCATTACCTTTTTAATGCCGAAACGTTTCAAGAAAAACGGAATTAATAAGATACAAAGCGTTTCTGAAATTTGTGATAAAGAGATAAGCATCACAGAGTGATCAACACCAAAAGTACCTTGGTAAATTGGGTTTTCTCCGAAACTACGGATGTAGCCATCAGCAAAAGCATTGGTGATTTGCAAAGACATACCTAACATCATCGAGAAGATGAAGAAAATAGCCATTTTCTTTTGTTTGAAAAGTGCAAATGCGCGTAAGCCTAATGTATCCACCCAGTTTTTCTTTTCTACATTTTTGTTGACAGAGCATTTAGGCATCGTGAAAGCATATAAACCTAAAACTATTCCTAAACCAGCCGAAATGAACATTTGATTTGAGGTTAAGCCTAATTGGAGTAAATCGATAACCCACATAGCGCAGATAAAACCAATGGTTCCAAATACGCGAATAGGAGGGAAATCTTTTACAGGGTCCATACCTGATTTAGTGATAGCATTAAATGCCACTGAATTTGATAAAGCAATAGTTGGCATGTAAAACATAACGCTACACAAAATCAAAGGATAGAGTGTGTCGTATGTTGTTTGGAAAGCTGCAGCAATCATAAATGAGGCTGCAATTAAATGACAGATACCTAATACTTTTTGAGCTGGAATCCAACGATCGGCCACGATACCCACTAAGGCAGGCATAAATAACGAAGCAATACCCATTGTAGCGAAGAAACTTCCAATTTGTCCTCCTGAAAAATTAAGACTACCTCCTAAGTAAGCACCTAACGAAATAAGCCAAGCACCCCAAATGGCGTACTGGAGAAAATTCATGATAATCAAACGCAATTTCATGTTCATAATAAGTGAGATTTAAGATTAAATATAGATTTGAGTTAATTAAATTTGTGTTGTGTTTTTTCGTCTTTCTAATTCATCCCGAATTTGAGAAGCATGTTCATAGTTCTCTTCTTCTATACTGCGTGCTAAAAGTTTATTCAATGTTTCTTCCGACAGCTTTTCAAGTGTTTCATGTTCTGTCTCGGTTTGTTCACTACGTATTTCGTCCAGTTTGTCAAATATAGCTGTGTCCATAAAAATAGGTGTATTGCAGGCCATTGCCAATGCTATACCGTCCGAAGCCCGTGATTCAATTAAAAATACATGACTTCCATGTTGCCACGTTTGTTCTGCTAAAAAGAGCCCTTCTTCTTTACTGACAATTAAAACATCTTTTAATTTAATATTGAAATTGTCAGTAATTTTGCTAAAAAGCTGATGTGTAAGCGGTACAGGCGTTTCTATCTGTTGGCTTGACGCGGAAATGGATTGTGCCTCCATTTTTCCAATCAAAATAGGCACTCTACGCTCACCGAGTACTTCTTCGAGGAGTAGCCAATAGATATCTTGCGACGATTTTACTTCGCTGATACCTAGAATTTTTACCTGAACTTTCTGCATTTTTTACAAACGACTGGCAAAGGTATAATTTTTTTGCCGATTTACCATTTAAAATAATCGGAAAAGTTGATTAAATCCTGCGCTGTTAGTATCGTTTCAAAGCATCTTCGAGGAATTTGACTAAATTATCAGGATTTTCATCGAATGAAAAGGAACCTGATAATGGTTTGCCTTGGTTATCTAACACCACATAATAGGGTTGAGCATTGGCGCCGAACTTGTGACGTTGCAGATAACTATTGCGATCGCCAATCGTTTCGATAAGACGTTTTGTGCCATTTTCTTCCACTTCAAATGGCTCAGATAATGGAGTCTTATCATCCACAAATAGCGTGATAAGTACGTAATCATTTTGTAACAAAGAAGCTACCCGAGCATCGGTCCATACGGCAGCTTCCATTTTGCGACAGTTGACGCAACCGTAACCTGAAAAATCAACTACTACAGGTTTATTTTTTTCTTGCGCATAACGCATTCCTAATTCGTAATCGTCAAATGCAGCATGTACGTCGTTGGTGTACAAATTGAAATCTTGTGTGGATAATGGTGGCGCAAATGCACTAATGGCTTTGAGTGGAGCACCCCAAAGACCAGGAATCATGTAGATGGCAAAGGCAAACGAAACTAGTGCCATTAAAAGACGTGACACAGAAATGCGTTCCAATTTATCGTCGTGTGGCAAAAGTAATTTCCCTAATAAATAGAAACCAAGTAAAGCAAAAATAGCAATCCACAAGACAAGAAATACTTCGCGGTCGAGAATGCCCCAACCGTAAGCTAAATCGGCAACAGATAAGAATTTAAGGGCTAATGCTAATTCCAAAAAGCCAAGTACCACTTTTACAGAATTCAACCAGCCGCCCGATTTTGGCATCGATTTAAGCCATGAAGGGAATAAAGCAAACAAACTGAATGGCAATGCTAAAGCCACGGCGAAACCAAGCATTCCGATAGCAGGTGCCAGTAACGAACCTGTGGTGGAAACTTCTACTAATAACGTACCAATTATGGGACCTGTACACGAAAAAGAAACAAGTACCAATGTGAATGACATCAGCAAAATACTCAATAATCCCGACGTTTTTTCAGCTTTTTGATCTAGCTTACTTGACCACGATGAGGGGAGTGTGAGTTCGAATGCACCAAAAAATGACACGGCGAATAGAACCAATAAAGCAAAAAAGAATAGATTGAAAAAAGCATTTGTAGCTAAACTATTAAGTGCACTTGCACCAAATAGTAAGGTAATGAGTAAACCCAATGCCAAATAAATCACGATGATAGAAATTCCATATAAAATAGCGTCGCGTCGTCCTTTACGCTTATCGTTTGAACGCTTTAGAAAAAAACTTACGGTCATGGGGATTATGGGCCATACGCAAGGCGTAAAAAGAGCCACAAAACCACCTAATAATCCCAAAATAAAAATCATCCAAAGTGAAGTGTCGCTAGTTTTTATTTCACTGTTGAAGGCTTGTAATTCTTCTATTACTGGCGCGTACAAGTCGTTTGAACTCGTTTTGGCAGGTGCCATAGTGGCGGTATCTAATGATACGGTTTGTAGAGGCACTACTTCAGTGACAACGCTCTTTCCCGTTGGCGTATTGGTGGCCGGAGTCGTATTTGTGGCTTTTACGTCATTGCTGCTTTTAAATTCGAATGGAATTTTTGTCGGCGATAAACATGTTTCACCATTGCAGCCCATAAATTCAATAACACCAGCTATGTGATAAGGTTTGTCGGTGATTTTTACTTTTTGGCTAAACGAGGCGGCTTGTGCATACCAATTTAATTCCATCTGAAATAAATCGTCGTATTGGCGAATGAGTTTGGAGGTAGATGTAACTCCTCCTGTCAGACTTGCATTAGTGAGCGTATTGAATGTGAACGACGTAGGACGTGGCCCATTTTCTGGAATTGAAATGCCATATAAATGCCAGCCTTTTTCAATGGCCGCTTCAAACTTTATCTCCACGGTATTACCATCTTCAACCGATGATATTTTCCAAGTGATAGGTTCGTATATTTGTGAAAATAGAGAAAGGGCTGAGAAAAGAAAAAGAACTGAGAGGTAAACTTTTTTGCTCATAATAGACCTATTTTTAGTTTGTTTATGCAAAGATAATGAGTTTTTTCTGGAAAATGGAATAACTCAAGCGGCATTTAGATTTGTTTAAGATATTCAAGCTCTTTTGTAACATATTCAAAAATATACTGATGGTACCTGTTTTCTGATAAAGAGAACGGTGGTATTAGCTCTTCTATAAGGCCAATGCGTTGAGTGTTGTCGTTAGCTACCCGAGTCAAAAAGGTGGCTAAAGTATTAGCGTGAACTAATGTTATTTGTTCAAATGTGTTAAACTTGAGTACTGTTTCTTTAATTAATGTGTTGGGGAGCTCTTTTGTGATACGAGTTGCCGTAGAAATAGCGGTTGTAACCACTAATGGATTGGCGTTCTCTAAAGCCATTTCAATGAATTGGCTGGCATTTGGCAGGCGACAAAAAAGTGTCATGGCCGTAATTTCTGACAACTCGTGGTTGGGTATTTTTTCGCACCACGTGATGGCTGTGTTTGTATCCATTTCGCCCTGCGGAACGAGTAAAGAACCAATAATCATGCTTTCGCGCATCTCTGAAAACCAAAGCTGAGTAGCCAATAGCATGTTGGGTTCATATTGAGAGGCTATTTCACGTAAGCGAGGAAGGGCAACTCCAAAATTTGCTTTGTAATGAATCCCTTTTTGGGTCATGCTCTCCACTGTAATCCCATTCATGGAGCCACGTATAATGCGTTTTATTTTGTTCACTTGTTCCGTAATTTCTTTGTTTTCAACAAAATAAGTTTTTTGAGTATCCATCTGTTATTTTTTAGTGTTTATACTTGTTTAGAATTAAATAATTCTTTACCTTTGCACTCGCAAAAACATGGTGGCTGTAGTTCAGTTGGTTAGAGCGCCGGATTGTGGTTCCGGAGGTCGTGGGTTCGAACCCCATCAGCCACCCGCAAAAGAGAGTAATCGAATAAAGATTGCTCTCTTTTTTGTTTGTTACAAGGCGTTACAAAAGTACAAAAAAATAGGAAGCTATCATAGCTTCCTATTTTTTAAGTGTAACGTGTGAGTTATTTCACGTAGGGTGTTTCTCCCGTTTTCGGTGCATCTTGCAATTCTGGATTTACCACTTTTTCGTACGACACATTTTCAAATGCTACCAAAAATTCTACGCGGCGATTTAAGGCGCGCCCCTTGGTAGTCTTGTTGTCGGCTATAGGATTTGTTTCGCCGAAACCATTTGAGGTCATACGTTCTGCAGCAATGCCTTTATTGGTAAGATATTTTTTCACCGATGCAGCCCGTTTTTCAGACAATACTTGGTTCGATGCATCATCGCCTACATTATCGGTATAACCATTGATGGTTAATTGATAAGTCGGATTATCTAACATCACTTTGGCAATAGCATCCAATATTGGATAGGAGGTTGGTTTGATAATATCTTTACCTGTTTCAAATTGAATGCCTTGCATCGCTTGTTTGAATAAACTTCTTACTTCTTTTTGTAATTCTGGGCAGCCATAGTTACTTGGCAAACCAACTGTAGTTGGGCATTTGTCGAGGTAATCAAGCACTTTGTCACCGTCGGTATCTTTTGGACAACCTTTAGTATCAATTGTACTGTAGGCTTCTTTAGGTGTATTTGGGCAAGCGTCGAGATAATCGGCTACACCATCACCATCGGTATCAACAGGACAGCCGTTTGCATCAACTTGTACATTAGCTGGTGTATTTGGGCATTTATCCAAATAATCTACTACACCATCTTTATCGGTGTCAAGCGGACAACCTACTGAATCGACAATCACTAGAGCTGGTGTGTTTGGACATTTGTCTAAATAGTTAGGCACTTTATCTTGATCATCGTCGAGTGGACAACCTTTGGCATCAACCATAACACCAAGTGGTGTGTGTGCGCAACTATCGAGATGATTATAAACGCCATCTTTATCTTCGTCAAATGGACAACCTACAGAGTCAACAGGTACATTAGCTGGCGTGTCAGGGCATTTGTCATAACAGTTTGGTACACCGTCTTTGTCATCATCGAGCGTGCAACCTTCTACGTCCACAAAGCCTTTACGATCGACTTCTGGACATAATTTGCGGAGTGCTTTAATATCTGTTTTTGGACATTTATCTTTGCCATTTTTTACGCCGTCGCGGTCTTTGTCGCTGCTGTCGCGTCCAAGATTCCAACTCATACCCATTTGCAAATTCACGCGTTGTGTGTTGTATGGCAATGGAATGGCATTAGCACCAGCATTCATAGTTACTTGAGCCCAACTGCATGGAATGTAATCGGCCGCAATGAACATATTGAACATACCTGCACGCAAGTTTAAACCAAGTCCAACATTATTCCAACGGCTATTGATAAACGAATAGCTTAAATACGCTTTCAACCAATCGAGTGGACGGAAGTTGGCAGCTACGGTTACTTCTTCTGAGACGCGTTGTGCGTTAAATCTGGTGCGTGATAAAAGACCGAAACTGATTTTATTTTCCAAAATGCCATATTCTACGCCCACATTGGCATTGGCACGTAACATTTGAGTAAATGGTGAAGAACCTTCAGTTTTGAATGCAAATGCATTTCCAATTTCCTCAGTGATCTTTGAGAAATCGATAGAGTCGCCTACTTCGTAGTTTACACCTGTGAAGCTATAAGCACCTTTCATGCTTCCACTTATCATGTTTTTATGCCAGTAGATAAAACCTAAATCGGTAATACCAGCTGAAACAACTAAATGTTTAATAGGTTCGTAGGTTACCCCTAAATCGATGGCACCACCATAACCGGCTGGCTGATAAAGCATCTTTACGTAATCCATAGCGTCTGCATAAGGCGATAACGTATTCATATCGATGGTGTCGCCACGCATTTGATAAGTTAATGGCAATGAGGCGTGTACATTGGCGTCGGCATTTACAGTCCACGCATCTTGCGAAGCATTTAACTCCAATGTATTTACTTTAGAAGTGACGCCAGCATAACCCATTAAGAATTTTAATTTACCACCTACGGTCCATTGGTCATTGATGCGACGCATATAACCTACGCCTACTTCACTATACAATGCGGCTTCTACGCCTAATTGACTAAAATCAAAGCGATTGATGCCATATTCCTCAGGTGTTCCATATAAACCGAGTTTAAATAAATCTTTTGGTAAATAAGTGGCGCCATTGAGTTTTACATCCATATCGAATGTAATGTAATTTTTTTCTTTGAAACGGAAACCAAATGATAAAAGATTCAATTGGAACTCCATATCCAAAGAGGTTGTTCTTTTGATATGTTTGTAAAAATCGTCTACATTAAGCGAAGGGTGTAGGGCAGTTACTGTTTGTCCATTTTGATTGATAAGAAAATCTTTCATGGTGAAGGAGTTATTACCTACGCCCAAATATAGATTTGGTAAAAATACAAAATCAAAATAGAAACTGCTGTTCGGCAAAAAGGCCGGATTCATGCTGTTGCGCATAGGCACTTCGTCCATGAAATAGAACGTGTTCGTTTGCGCATTTACGGTGCATAACGCACTTACTGTAAGTGCTATAGCGATAACTAGTTTTCTTGTTTTCATGGTCGATTATTTGAAAATGTTACCTACTGTGTCCAAGTCTGTTTTGATGCCACCTTTTATATATAAGCTTACGGCGGTGGTTAGTTCGTCGTTCAATTGGAAGTTAATCAAGGAGCTAATGTCCTGTCCATCTACGCGAACCGACAATACAATTTTTTTAGTTTTCCAAATGGAGATAATACTTGACTCTACAAATTTGATAGAGAAGTCGCTTTTAACAGCAGTTGTTACTATACCTTCTGCATTGACTACGCCTGAAGCAATTTGAATACCTTCTTGACGGTAAATTTCTTGATCTGATGCATCTAAGAAAATAGCCGTAGCAACAGCTTTAACAGGTAATTTATTGGTAGATTTAAAATGCACATTCAAATTATTAACCGTTAGTTCTGTTGGTTTAGCCGAAACGCCAGTTAATGTTTCGATATCGGCTGCTAAGGTGTCATTGTAAGCAAAATACGAGGTTGGGTTAAATTGGAAAGGTAATTTAGCCGTTACATACATGTTTATGGTTGGCGGGAAATAGATGTAATGTTGTCGTTCCCACACATTTTTAAAATTGCTTACGCTGACATTGAATTTGTATTCAAACTTAGCGGGTGTAATTTCAAATAAACGATCGGTACGTCCGTAGGTTTTATTAAAGTGTGCCCAATTTTCAGAGAACTCACCTTCGGTTTGTGGCTTTTCTAGTCGAATTACGCAATTTGGACTTCCATTAAAATCAGCTACACGTTCTTGACCATTTTTGTCCACCGCTTTGATATGTTCTACTTCAAAATCCATAGGGATACCCACATCGTTCATAATGCGGAAATCAATTAATGGATTGGTGAATAGCAGGCTATTATCTTTAAATAGGGATGATTCAAAAAAGTCAGTTGGAATATCTTGTACCACATCATCGTGTGTGATTACATTCTTTTTATTGAAAAATCCCCATGCTTTGGTACAGTCAATGATTTGAAATTGGGTGTGTGTGGTTATTTTAGAAGTGGATGCGATAGGCAATGAACCGTCCGAAGTAAATGTGTATGTCACTTTCAGCGGTGTTAATGTAGAATCAGGTCTAAATCTGATTTTAAAATTGCCCAATGCTTCGTTAATTTCTTGTCCGTCGTGATCAATGATGAAATTTAAGGTACTCAGTTCTGGAATGGCAGGAAACTCTACCTTCATAGTCACAGGATAAGCTGCCAACGGCACATCTGTAGCATTCACTTTTAAGTAGAGACGAGCACTGCTAATAATAACACTATCCACGCGTTGATCCTGTACGCCGTTCACATCGTAATCGTCGTAGTCAAAATCGTATGGAAAATTCATCGGAAATGAATAAGTGCCGGCAGGCATCATGCCTGGAACAGGAAATCCTTCATCTTCAGCTTTTTGACCTAAATCAAAAGTAGAGATAATCTCTTTTCCCTCCGTGAAATCGGCAATGTTAATGTTGTTGGTGTTGATAATAATACTGTCGTTCCACCAAAGATAGCAGGTGTTTAATTCTGTATCTTTTTTAATGACATCGTCACCAACAAGTGTTAAAACTTTGTCGATGGTGGCATGCACTGTGCCTACAGGAATAACCAAGGCGGTGTTGTAACCAACTTCTGTCGACAAATTACTGAAGTCGATATCTGTGGTACAAGAGCTTACAACACATAACAGTGCCACTAAATAGCTCAATTTGTTTTTCATAATGTATTTATTTTGGTTAGGTTTAGAGTGCGAAAGTAATAATAATTTATTTAATTAAAGAAATTATCGTTAAAATTAATCAAATAAAGTTTTTTCTGTGCACGTGTAAAGGCTGTATAGAGCCATCGAAGATAATCGCTATCAATGGAATCTGCCGTAATTCCTCCTTGGTCGAGAAACACTTCCTGCCATTGTCCGCCTTGTGCTTTGTGGCACGTTATGGCATAGCCAAATTTCACATGAAGCGCATTCAGATAGTCGCTTTTCATCATCGCTTTGTAGCGTTCGCGACGGTTCCCAATTTCTAGGAAATCTTCTTCTACCGCGGCGAGTAGTTTTTTGTGTAATTGGTCTGCCGCTGCTGGTGTTTCGGTGTAAAGCGAATCTATTAAAATCCGTGCGTCAATTTCGCAATCGTAGTCCAGAAAATTCAGTGTGATATCTGCAAATCGGAGGTTGTACATGTCGTGATAACCACGTATACGCACAATTTCGGCAATGTCGCCGTTGGCTATGAATTCTAAATCAGGATACTCTTTGCTCCAGAAATAGTTATTTTTGGTGACCAACAGTAAATCGCCATTCGATAATTCGTCTTCTTTGAATAATACTTGGTTGCGAATGCCGCGATTGTACAACACGGCCCGTTTGTTGGAACGCGTAATGATAATACAATTTTCGGCACCTGAACACCCAAAAGCCGTTTGTATTTCATCAATAAGTTCGGTTCCATTTATTCGTCGAATGTCATCGAAAGCGCTATTGAGTTCTAGTGTCGATGCATTTTGTGTTAGTGCTTGGCGTATGATGGTGGCGTTGTGTAAAATACCACTGTTGGCGGTTTGGCGCACCACTTCAGTGAGTTCAGTGAAACCTACGGTTAAACCGTAACTTTCTAGTTTAAGTTTGTCAAGCGCAGGCGACAACGGTTGCATCACGGGTGGTAATTGGGCTACATCGCCAATTAAAATCAGACGGCAATTGTCGCCCGTATAGATAAATTCCATCAAATCGTCCAATAATCGTCCAGAACCAAAATGGGTGCCATCGCTTTGGATGTTGGCAATCATAGAAGCCTCGTCTACCAAAAAAAGTGTGTCTTTGTGGCTGTTGAAATTCAGGTGAAATTCATGAGAGCCACTTTGTTGCCGGTAAATCTTTTTGTGAATAGAGTAGGCTGGTTGGTGGGCGTAATTGCTAAACACTTTGGCAGCTCGCCCCGTAGGCGCTAAGAGTACCGTTTTTTGTTGTAATTCGCCCAAAGCATTGACTAACGCACTTACCAATGATGTTTTACCAGTTCCAGCATAACCAGTGAGCAGAAAAGCGTGATTTTCGTTGGCTGATACTGTGGTGCAAAATTGTGCTAAAAGCTCAATACAAGCCTCTTGTTCGCGAGTTGGCTCAAAAGGCAATTGCGTTCGTATTTTGTCTGCTAGAAAGTGGTAAAGCATGTTTTGTAGTTCGAAAGAGTTGTGCAAAGATACATAAAACTTTTCGTTCATCTGGAGGCAACTATACTTTCTGTTTTTTGCTACTTTTTTCTTTTAGATTCCATAAAAAACGCTTATATTTGCAAACAATTACTCGAAAAATAAAACTACTATGCATACTAACCGATGGCGATTTATTTGTTGCCTATTTCTTTTTGCTGTCGCGATATCGGTAAGTGCACAGGCCGTAAAAAAAACGAAGATGGTTAAAATAGAAACTACCCTGGGCACTATTAAAGTGCGTCTGTACGACGAAACGCCTCTACATCGCGATAATTTTTTGAAACTGGTGGAGGAATCGTTTTATAACGATGTTCTTTTTCATCGTGTGATTAAAGATTTTATGATCCAAGCGGGTGATCCAGAATCTAAATCGGCTGATTCTACCGTTCGACTTGGTTCTGGTGGATTGGGTTACACCATTCCTGCGGAAATTAAATTCCCCGAATTATATCACAAACGTGGTGCGTTGGCAGCTGCTCGTTTGGGCGATATGGCCAATCCAGAACGCGCCTCGTCGTCCTGTCAATTTTATTTGGTACAAGGTAAATGTTTTACCGATCAAGAATTGGACGAAGTGGAACATCGGCTGAATATGGTGTTACGTTCTACCGTTCCCTTTAAATATAGCGAAGCACAACGCCGTCAGTATAAAACATTTGGTGGTACGCCACATTTGGATGGACAATATACCGTGTTTGGCGAAATTGTGGAAGGTTTTGATGTGCTCGATAAGATTTCTGCTGTAGAAACCAGTAAAGGCGATCGTCCAAAAGAAGATGTGAAAATTATTTCCATGAAAGTGGTGAAACGTTAAGCGATTATTTTTTTATCCGTAAGTCATTCAGTTATTAAATCATTAAGTTAGTAAACTATGAGTTTAGTCAATTATAAACACGTCGATGTTTGCCAAGAAGAATTGGTAGTGTTGCGCGATATCAATTTCCACGTAGAACGTGGCGAATTTGTGTATCTGTTAGGCAAAGTGGGTAGCGGCAAAAGTACATTGCTCAAATCATTGTATGCCGAAATCCCTATAAAAAAAGGTGAAGCACACGTGTTCCAATACGATATGTCCACCATTAAGCGTTCTGAAATTCCCTTTTTACGTCGTAAAATTGGTATCATCTTTCAGGATTTTCAATTGTTGGGCGACCGCACTGTGAATCAAAATTTGGAGTTCGTGTTGAAAGCTACAGGTTGGACTGACAAACGTAAAATTTCGGAACAAATTGATTTGGTGTTGTCTATTGTGGGGATGACTAAAAAAGGCTACAAACGTCCACATCAACTATCGGGTGGCGAGCAACAACGTATTGTGATTGCACGCGCTTTGCTCAATTCACCAGAACTCATTGTGGCCGACGAACCTACGGGAAATCTCGACCCTGTAACGGCTAAAGAGTTAATCTCGTTGTTGTACGAAATTTCGCGTGGCGGTACCAGCGTATTAATGGCAACGCATAATCACACCTTTTTAGATTTGTATCCTGGTCGCGTGTTCTATTGCGAGGACGAAACATTTACCGAAGTCAACAAACCAGTAGCGTCGGTTTCGGAATTGGAAGAAATTATAGAAGAAGAGGTTTAAAAAACCTTGATTTGAACCTAAAAAACGTTTCATGAATTTCATGAAACGTTTTTTTATTTTTTCCACAAGTGGGTTAAATGTTCTTTCATTTTCACTTCCGCCGAATTGGTTTGCGCTTTCCATAGTTTTTTATGGGTCAGTTCGTCGGGCAAGTATTGCTGATTCACAAAATTTTCGGCATAATCGTGCGCATATTTGTATTCCGCACCATAATTCAACTCTTTCATCAACTTGGTAGGCGCGTTGCGCAGATGCAGCGGAACGGGCAAATTTCCCGTTTGTTCTACCAGTGCCAATGCGTCGTTGATAGCCATATAAGCCGAATTACTTTTAGGACTTGATGCCAAATAAATCGTAGTTTCGGCTAACGGTATACGCCCTTCGGGCCAACCGATTTTCTGAATCGTATCGAAACACGCGTTGGCTAGCAGCAGCGCATTGGGATTGGCCAAACCAATATCTTCGGCGGCTGAAATCACTAAACGACGTGCAATAAATTTGGGATCTTCGCCACCAGCTACCATGCGAGCCAACCAATAAATAGCTGCATCAGGATCGCTGCCACGAATACTTTTGATGAATGCCGAAATAATATCGTAATGCATTTCGCCATCCTTGTCGTAAGCCATTGGGTTTTGTTGGAGTCGCTCGGTGACTACTTCGTTGTCAATTACGATTTCGCCTTCGGGTTGTGCATTGCAGACGAGTTCTAAAATATTGAGCAGTTTGCGCGCATCGCCACCCGAGTAACGGAGTAAACTCTCGTTTTCGCGTATGGTGATGGTGCGTTTTGTGAGTTCAGAATCTACCGTGAGTGCGCGTTGTGTGAGCTCTTCCAAATCGGCTTTTTCGAGCGATTTGAGTACGTACACTTGACAGCGCGACAAGAGCGGCGTAATAACTTCGAACGACGGATTTTCGGTGGTGGCACCAATCAACGTTAGCGTGCCATTTTCCACAGCGCCCAACAGCGAATCTTGTTGCGATTTGCTAAAACGGTGAATTTCGTCGATGAATAAAATGGGATTTTGTTCGTTGAAAAAGCGCGTTTGTTTCGCCTTTTCAATCACGTCGCGCACATCTTTTACGCCAGCCGTTACAGCACTTAACGTGTAAAATGGGCGTTCGAGTTTGTTGGCAATAATCTTGGCTAACGTGGTTTTACCAACGCCTGGAGGTCCCCACAGAATGAACGACGAGAGATGGCCCGATTCAATCATACGGCGCAATACGGCATTCGGTCCTACAAGGTGTTTTTGACCAATGTAGTCGTCGAGCGATTTGGGGCGGAGGCGTTCAGCTAATGGTAACATAACTTATGTGCAACGTTTGTAAAATGCAAAGTTAGTCCATTTTTTTAGTTTGTGCCTATTTTTTGCCGCCTTTTTGTGCGTTGTTTTTGGTGAGGTTGAGGCGCACCGAACTGAATACGCTGGTAAAAATGGTTACCAACATCAGAATGCCTGCTGCACGCATGCACCAATCGGGTAGTGGTAATACAAACCGCCACACTAAATAAGTACCAAAACTAATGGCAAACAAAATAATGCTAATGAGTTGTAATTTTCTCATGGTTGTTTGTTGTGTTTATTTGTTATTGTCTATGAACTATTACTACGTTTCAATTAGTCTTTTAACTAAAACATCAACATCTGTATAAGGATTTAATTCATAACATTTTTTATCTTTAATAGAAGGGTCTTTTTGAATTTCATCCCTTAACCAGATTGCATTTTGAAAAGCTTGTTGTAGATTTTCTGGTTGTAATAATACACTCATCATTGCTTCTAATTCATTTGGGTTATTACTTTTTTGATAATTAACCAATGGGGTATGTGTCTTAATGTAACCAACAAGACAGGTTTCTCCTTCGCAACCTTGAGTAGAATCACAATCTAATGAAACTCCTTTTTCATTTTTACACTCACTTTTCAAAAATGGTCTATTAATTTTTTCGAAGTGAAGTATTAACCAGTGTTCAAATGATCTACTTGAAAATCCGATTTGAACTTTTTTATTATTTATTTCTTTTTGAGCTTTTTTGAAGGCTTCTTCATGGTGAGTGTGTTTGTCTTTATCAAAAACAGCCCATAGTTCATCATACATTTGCTGTCTTTTTTCAATTAACTGAGCTTGTGCTACATAACGTAATGGGACGGCTTTAATGTTGTCGTATTTTTCAAAAGCATCTTTTTCTCCATAAATATCTATACATAATTCTTTTAGAACATTGGGAGCGCTAATCTTTCTTTTATTCGGATTTATAAAGCAACGTTTTTTTCTGTTCCCTAATTCTGTAGATGATGGTATTGGAAAATCACTGGGAAGGGTGTTGTTATCACAAACATCAACGATGTTCCAAACGCCCCTAGGAATCGAAATGTTTTTTGCGATGTATTCAAAATAATCGTGTTCTGTTTTGGTTCCTTCGCAGACAATTAGTATACTTTTGGGTAGCTTCTTTTTTGCCATAAAGAATTTTATTTAATTTATTCTTTGACATAAGGGATTGCTCCAAATTTACCTCCAAGATACCATTTTTCAAAAGGGATATCTTCTCTTACTCCATCAAAGTCTTGTGCTGAAAATAATTCTGTCTCCCCAAATTGATTTTTTTGAGCGAACCATATTTGGTCCGTACGCAAATCCTTTTGTATAAATGTTTCGTGTGTTGTGAAAATTAGTTGAGAGTTATTTTTCTGATTACTTTGAAAATATTTAATTAATAATTCAGTTAAAAAAGGATGTAAACTGCTATCTAATTCATCAAAAAATATTACTCCCCCATTGTTAATTGTCTTTACGATTAATCCACTTAGTGCAAACAATTTATTTGTTCCAAAGGATTCTTCCATAAAAGGTAATGCGTACGTAGACACTTTTTTATTTGATTTGTATATGTTATGTTCTCCAAATAATATTTCATTCTTTCTTATCCTAATATTCTGTTTCCCATCAATGGAAATTACATCTGCTTCATTCACTAACTTTTCTGAGTCAATTATTAAAGACTGAATTTGGGTGTCAGCAGATAGTATTATTTTTTCTATTTGATTTGCTAATGACTTATTTTCAGAATTTTGCATTGTCGTTTTTATGTGATTGGATAAGCGTCTCACCCAATTGCTTTCAGTTACATTCCACACTTCAAGTTCATTAAAGTATGAATAAACAGGTGATATAGTTGTGTGGTAATTTTCTGCTTTCCCAAAATAGGAGATTAATGGTAATTTTTTAAAAATTTCAATTCTTTTGTAATTAAAGTTCTTTCCTAATTCTCCAATATGAATATTGCTGTCTTCCTTTTTTCTTTCGATGCCTCTTTTAAAGACAATTTGTGCCTGTTTTGATGGGAAATGATGTAGTGTCTCCTCTAATATCTCGTCTTTACCCAGTACTAGTTTATATTTAAATTTATTCCTCGCTTTTGTTATAAATATTAATTCAAACTCTGTTGGCTGATTAATTGATTCAGTATTAAACAAGAAAGGGTCATATGCGGGTATTGGTTTATCAATATCAATATTTGATGATTCAATAATGCATTTCTTTAATTCAAAGAATGCTCTGATTATATTAGATTTTCCTGATGCATTTGCTCCAAAAATGCCGGCAGTTTTAATTAATTTTATCTCTGTACCATTGGCTAGTTCAATGTTGAATGTATTCTCAGATTTACTTCTAGCTCCACTTGCAATCATTGAAAACGATTGCTTATTATTGACTGAGCGATAATTTTTTATAGAGAATTCGATAATCATAATCCAAATATTTTGTTTTGTGTTATTTTTCTACAAAAGTATATACTTTTGGTGATAATGGCAATCCTTTTTATTGAATTTATGTTGTAATTGAGTAAAATTAACTTTTTAAGGTGTTACTAGTAACATTTTATTTACGAATATTTCCGTCTTTTATATTCGTAACTAGTTATTTCCTACAAATGTATTTCTTTTTTTCAATATTAACACTTTTTTCTTTTATTATTTTGTGATTACATCACGTAGAGCGGCTTCTAATTGTGTAAATTGAAAGTGGTAGCCCGCGTCTCTTAGTTTTTGGCTCGATACACGGCTGCCTTCGAGTAGCATGGCTGCCATGTCGCCAAGGAGCAGGCGAAGTGCAAACGCTGGTACGCGTGGAAACCAAAATGGTTTATGTAACACGTTGGCGAGTGTTTTGGTGAGTTGGTAGTTGGTGGTGTGTGTGGGCGCCACGGCGTTGTACGCGCCGTGCATGGTGGCATCTTCGAGTGCTTTGAGGTAAATCCCACAAATGTCGTTGTGGTGAATCCAAGGCACGTATTGGTTTCCAGTGCCCAGTGCCGACCCAATGCCCAACGCTACTGGAATGCGGAGTTTAGCTAATGCGCCTTCGTTGGGCGCAAGTACCACGCCCGTGCGTAGTAGCACGGTGCGAATGCCTAATGTGGCGATTTGGTGCGCCACTTGTTCCCATTGGCGGCAGGTTGTTCCCAAGAAATCGGTGGCTGGCGCGTCGGTTTCGGTGAAAATTTGGTCAGTGGTTTGTGCCCCGTAATAGCCAATGGCCGATGCCGAAATGAATGCTTTGACGTGGTGTTTTTCGGTTTTCAGTGCGTGGTATAACAGCTCCCCACTTTTGACACGGCTGTCTACAATTTCTTGTTGGCGTTTGGGCGTCCACCGTTTTTCACCCAAATTGGCGCCAGCCAAATGGATGATGTAGTCCGCTTCCGCTATGGCTTGTACGTCAATACAACCGGTATCATGATTCCAACCGTAAGTGGTGAATTCAGCATGTGGATTTGGCGTGCGGCTCAGCAGCGTCACACGATAACCTTTGGCGCGTAGTTGGTTGGCCAACTGGCGTCCAATGAGGCCTGTTCCACCTGTAATAAGTACGGTTTTCATAATTGTTTATTATGCAAAATTATACCGAATTAAATGATGACAAATATAGTGTATTATATATCTTTCTGTATACTTTTTTGCACACAAAAAAAATACATTGCTGATTTTGAGCAATTTAATAGTAAAATTGGCTCAAAATAGGGGCTGGTGTGGTAAATTGGCGGTTATTTCACTGAAAATCGTTATCTTTGTGGTTCTGTTTATACAGATTAAATTGAAAACAAAACTCTAATAATAAACGACTTATGAAAAAATCCATTGTAATGGCTATGACAGCATTAGTTTTGGCGAGTTGTGGCGCCAATAAGCAAACACTGACCACACCTGCAATTGAAGATTTTAACTACACGGTAGAGCAATTTGCCGATTTGCAAATTCTTCGTTATCGTGTGCCCGAAATCGAACAACTTTCGTTGCAACAGCAAGAACTGTTGTACTATTTAACCGAGGCAGCTTTACAAGGTCGCGATATTTTGTACGACCAAAATGGTAAATATAATTTGGCGATTCGTCAGGTGTTGGAAGCCATTTATACCGACCCCAAACAAGATAAAACCAGTGCCGATTTTAAAGCGTTGGAATTGTATTTGAAACGTGTATGGGTGTCCAATGGTATTCATCATCACTATGGTGGCGATAAATTTGTGCCTACTTTTTCACAGAACTATTTTGAAACGGCTGTAAAAGCTTTGCCAACCGAAAAATTACCTTTGCGTGATGGCGAAACGGTAGAAACCTTGTTGGCTACTTTGGTACCTGTTATTTTTGATCCGACTGTAGATGCAAAACGTGTGAATCAAGAAGCCGGTTCTGATTTAGTGTTGACGTCAGCTTGCAATTACTACGATGGTGTGACACAAGTGGAGGCCGAAGATTTTTATGCCAAAATGAAAGTGAAAAACGACCCAGAACCAATTTCGTATGGTTTGAATAGTAAATTGGTGAAAAAGGACGGCGTGGTACAAGAAGAGGTTTATAAAGTGGGTGGTTTATATTCTGCTGCACTCGAAAAAGTAGTGTATTGGCTCGAAAAAGCCAAAGCCGTGGCTGAAAATGACCAACAACGTGGTGCTATTCAAAAATTGATTGAGTTCAACCAAACAGGAAACTTGAAAACATTTGATGAATATGCTATTTTGTGGGTGGAAGATACAGCGTCTACTATCGACTTTGTGAATGGATTTACCGAAACCTATGGCGACCCACTTGGTATGAAAGCAAGTTGGGAATCGCTTATTAACTTCAAAAATGTGGAGGCTAGTAAACGTACTACCATTATAAGCGACAATGCACAATGGTTCGAGAATCATTCGCCAGTAGCCAATGAATTCAAAAAAGAGAAAGTGAAAGGTGTTACCGCTAAGGTTATTACCGCAGCTATGCTTGGTGGCGATTGTTATCCAACTAGCCCAATTGGTATCAACTTGCCAAATGCCAACTGGATTCGTGCATCTCATGGTTCTAAATCGGTCACCATTGAAAATTTGACTGAAGCATATGACCAAGCATCGCATGGCAATGGTTTCAGAGATGAATTTGCGTGGAGCAAAACCGAACTCGACTGGATGAATACACACGAAATGCAAACCGACAATTTACATACCGATTTGCACGAATGTTTGGGTCACGGTTCAGGTAAATTATTGCCAGGTGTTGATGCTGATGCCTTGAAAGCCTATGGCGCTACCATCGAAGAAGCACGTGCCGATTTGTTTGGTTTGTATTTTATGGCCGACCCAATGATGCAACAATTAGGTTTGTTGACCAATCCTGATGCTTACAAAGCACAATATTACAGCTATTTTATGAATGGTTTGATGACGCAATTGACACGTATTGAGCCAGGTAAAAATATTGAAGAATCACACATGCGTAATCGTCAATTAATCGCCAACTGGGTATTACAAAAATCGGCTACCGACAAAGCGGTAGAGTTACGTGTACGTAACGGAAAAACTTATGTGGTAATTAACGATTATAAATTGGTACAGAAACATTTAGGCGAACTTTTGGCTGAAATTCAACGTATCAAATCGACTGGCGACTATGCCGCTGCACAAAAAATTGTGGAAGATTATGCGGTTAAAGTTGATCCAAAATTGCATGCCGAAGTGTTAGCACGTTATGAAAAATTGAAAATCGCTCCTTACAAAGGATTTGTGAACCCAGTTTATAAAGCGTCGTTCGATAAAAATGGCAAATTTACAGGCCTTTCTATTGATTATACCGAAGGTTATGCCGAACAACATTTGCGTTATTCACGCGATTATTCGCCATTGACAGTGAAACATTAAGAGTGTTTTTTTGTATCACATTTAATTTTAAAAACTATGTTTTCAGGAATTATTGAAGAAGCGGCTGTAGTAACAGCGTTACATAAAGAAAATGAGAATTTGCACATTACTATGCGATGCTCATTTACCAACGAATTGAAAATTGACCAAAGTGTGGCACATAATGGTGTGTGCTTAACTGTGGTAGCTATGGATGGCGACCAATATACGGTAACTGCCATTAAGGAAACGCTTGATTGCTCCAATTTAGGCAACCTTAAAGTGGGCAGCAAAGTGAATCTCGAACGCAGCATGATGATGAACGGTCGCCTTGATGGACACATTGTGCAAGGTCACGTAGATCAAACGGCGGTGTGTACCGAAGTGCGCAATGCCGATGGTAGTTACTATTTCCATTTTGAATATGAGAGCACGCCCGATAGGCGTAAACGCGGTTATCTCACGGTAGATAAAGGTTCGGTTACCGTAAATGGCGTTAGTCTTACGGTGTGTACACCAACGGATAATAGTTTCGAAGTGGCGATTATTCCTTACACCTTTGAACATACCAATTTCTGCCAAATAGAAGCTGGCACGGTGGTCAATTTGGAATTCGACATTATCGGAAAATACATTGCACGGATGCATGCATAATTCACTTTTAATTTAGCAACTATGATCTGTTATTTTTCGGGTACAGGCAATTCCAAGTGGGTGGCCGAAACGGTTTCTACAGCTTTGGTAGAACCGCTTGTGCCAATGGCGACGTATTACGGAGCAGATGCGCCAAAACCAACGTTCGAGCTTGGAGCTACCGAGCATGTTGGTTTTGTGTTCCCCATTCATTCGTGGGGTATTCCGCCTTTGGTGGTGCAGTTTATCGAACGATTACAGATTGTCAATAATCCACATCCAGCGGTATTTGTTATCTTTACTTGTGGCGACGAATGTGGTTATACCGATCGTCAAGTGAACTATTTGTTGGCACAGAAAGGGTGGACGAGTCGTCATGTGTATTCGGTTCAAATGCCCAATAATTACATTGTATTTCCAGGTTTTGATGTCGATTCAAAAGCGTTGGAAGAGCAGAAAAAAGCAGATGCCAAACATGTGTTGCCAGAGCTAATAGAGGCTATAAAAACAGATACGCAGATGACGCATTATCGCCGTGGTTCGTTGCCATATAT
Organism: uncultured Paludibacteraceae bacterium; assembly: GCA_964570565.1. Classification (GTDB taxonomy): domain Bacteria; phylum Bacteroidota; class Bacteroidia; order Bacteroidales; family Paludibacteraceae; genus W0P28-013. Next base: position 89,832 of record CAZMYT010000003.1, on the reverse strand, counting down.
CAAATCGCGTATGATTTATCCGCAGTTTTGTAAACACATGATGAGCAGCAAATCGTTTAGTGTGACCGATGCGTGTACAAGTTGTGGTTTGTGTGCTAAATTATGTCCTATTGGTACGATTGAATTAGTGAATGGAAAACCGACGTGGCAGGAGGATTGTACACAATGTTTATCGTGTATTCATCATTGCCCAACACGTGCTATTGAGTATGGCAAAGTGACTCAGAAAAAAGGACGTTATGTTTATAAATAATGCATAAACCCATGAAAAAATTACTTGTATCGTTTTTAATTTTGCTGTCTACGGCTGTGGTGGTAGCGCAGGATATTCCTGAAAATATAGCGTATACACAAATTTACGATTTTATCGACGAATTGGCTATAGATAAAGTCATTTCGATAAATTCGGTGGTAAAACCTTATAGTCGTAACTTTATTGCCCAAAAGTTGGTAGAGGCGCAAGCTAAAGATTCGTTATTGACGAAACGTCAAAAAGCCGATTTGAAATTTTTCTTGAACGATTACGCCTTGGAACGCGACACCATGCCCACTAACATCGTAAGTTGGACGGATAAAAAATCGTTTAACCTATCGCTTTTACAGCCAGCATTTCACTATTATTCACCCACGTTTAAAGCGCGTATTACACCGATATTGGGCATGGATATTTTGGCGAATCAAAAGGGCGCCATTACCAAACGTTGGTTTGGCGCTGAATTTCAGGCTACCATTGTGGACCATGTATCGCTTTATGCCAGTTATCGTGATCAATCATTCAATGGCACTTATTTGAGCGATAGCGAGTTCCCAACAGCCTACGATAAAATATCGGGAGCCAAAATAACGAAACCGACGTATTTGAATAATTTACCTGGTGTGGAATATAAAGAGGCTAACTATGGTGGCGATTACAGCGATATGCGTGGCGGTATTAAAGCTTATACATCGTGGGGAAGCATCGGTTTGGTAAAAGACGTTATTACGTGGGGCGATAATTACAATGGCTCTAATATTATTTCGGGTAAAGCACCGTCGTTTCCGATGGTGACGTTGAATTTAAAACCTTGTAAATGGTTCGAATTGAATTATATACACGGTTGGTTAATCAGTAATGTGCTCGATAGTACGAATTATTATTTAGAAGATTATGACGAAGGTGTTGTGAAAAAGCATTACCGTCCAGCCAATAAATTTTTGGCTGCCAATATGTTGACTTTTACGCCCATTCAAGGTTTGAATTTGTCGCTTGGGAATGCCATCGTTTATGCTGAAAATAATGTGCAAGCCGCCTATTTTATTCCGATTGCCTATTATAAATCGATTGATCACTTAATGACCAAAGGTTTGAAAACTGAAAATCAAAATTCACAGATTTTCTTTAATGTGAGTTCACGTAATATCAAACATTTACATTTGTATGGCTCTATGTATATCGACGAAATTAGTTGGAGTCGTTTAAAGCCATCTAATCCACAGCAAAATCCTGTGTCGTATAAGTTGGGTTTTAATGCTAGCAATTGGCCAATTAAAAATCTGTCTTTACAAGGCGAATTTACACGCAGTAATATTATCAATTACAAACATTCCATTCAGACGTTAACTTGGGCGTCGAATAGTTATAATTTGGGTAGTTATTTGGGCGATAATTCACAAGATATTTACGTGGCGATCAATTATAAACCTATTCGTAGTCTTAATTTAAATCTGTCGTACACCAACGCCACCAAGTATAATGATTACGAATATGTGCGTCGCCAAGTAGGTGAAGCTATTAGCCAAAAACCGTTTAACGAAAAGATTTGGCATAACGATTTGGTCGTCTTTAAAGCGGTTTACGAAGTGGTAAATAATGCTTACGCTATCATCAATGTGGAGTGGAATAATGCACAAGGTTACGATTTGACGTCTACGCCAATCGCTTCAGAAACACGTTTGACAGGTCAAGAATACCTCAATAAATTTACACCAAAACTTTATCATGGCGAAAACTTGACGTGTACCGTTGGGTTTAGCTTTGGATTTTAATACGCTGATTACATGCAGGACTATAAATTAACCGATTTTTTGCCAACGACTAAAAAAGAGTTGGAACTTCGAGGCTGGGACAGTGTCGATGTGGTGCTCTTTTCGGGTGATGCATACATCGATCACCCGTCGTTTGGAGCTGCGGTTATTGGTCGTGTGCTCGAACAGGAAGGATTGCGTGTAGCGATTATTCCTCAGCCCGATTGGCGAGGCGATCATCGCGATTTTACAAAAATGGGTCGCCCGCGTCTGTTTTTTGCTATTTCGGCTGGTTGTATGGATTCTATGGTGAATCATTATACGGCCAATCGTCGGTTGCGTTCCAACGATGCTTACTCGCCCGATGGCAAAGCAGGCATGCGTCCCGACCGAACAACGGTAGTGTATTCCCAAATTCTCAAAAAATTATATCCTGATGTGCCATTGGTAATTGGTGGTATTGAAGCGAGTTTACGTCGTTTTTCGCACTACGATTATTGGAGCGACAGTTATCATAAATCGATTTTGGCCGATACGAAAGCGGATTTGTTAGTATATGGAATGGGCGAACAGCCTATTCGTGCGCTAGTGCGTGCATTGCAAGCTGGTCAATCCATCAAGGATTGTCAAGCAATTCCACAAATGGCTTATGTGACGAAAGAAAAACCGTCGTATGAGCACCAAGTGATGTTACAGTCGCACGCTGCTTGTGCCAAAGATAAACGAATATCGGCTGAAACGTTTCGCGTCATCGAAGAGGAATCGAATAAACTGAATCAAACACATTTAGTGCAGCCAGTTGATGGTGCTTTTGTGGTGGTTAATCCACCTTTTGCGCCGATGACTACAGCCGATTTGGATGCGGTACACGATTTACCTTTTACGCGTTTGCCTCATCCTAAATATAAAGGAAAAACGATTCCTGCCTTTGATATGATTCAATTTTCGGTGAATACGCATCGTGGCTGTTTTGGCGGTTGTGCATTTTGTACCATTTCGATGCATCAAGGTAAGTTCATTGTATCGCGTAGCGAAGAATCAGTGCTTCGTGAAGTGAGGAAATTGTCAGAATCGCCCAATTATAAAGGTTACTTTAGCGACTTAGGCGGTCCTTCGGCGAATATGTATCGTATGGCAGGTAGAAATTTGGAGTTGTGTGCTAAATGTAAACGCCCTTCGTGTATTTCGCCTGCCGTTTGTCGTAATTTGGAAACCGACCATCGCCCGATGCTCGATTTGTATCGTAAAGTGGATGCGTTGCCATACGTCAAAAAAAGTTTTATTGGCAGTGGCGTGCGGTATGATTTGTTGTTGCATCGTTCCGATAACGAAGCCGTGAACAAAGGAAATAAGGACTATATGTACGAATTGATTGCGCATCACGTGTCAGGACGGCTCAAAGTGGCTCCCGAACATACCAGTGAATCGGTTTTGAAGGTGATGCGTAAGCCAAGTTTTGCTCTGTTCAAAGAGTTTAAACGCACGTTCGATCGCATCAATGAGAGCGAATCGCTCAAACAACAATTGATTCCCTATTTTATTTCGAGTCATCCAGGTTGCGAACCTCAAGATATGGCCGAATTGGCGGTAGAAACGAAACAATTGAATTTTCAATTAGAGCAAGTGCAGGATTTTACGCCAACACCTATGACTCTAGCGACCGAAATGTACTACACGGGGCTGAATCCGTACACCATGAAACCTATTTATGTGGCACGTACGCAGCCTGAAAAATTGGCACAACGTCAATTCTTCTTTTGGTATAAACCCGATGCTCGGAACCAAATTAAACGCGATTTACAAAAGATGAATCGCTTGGATTTGGCTGATAAATTATTCAAGAAGTAAGACGGTGATTTGTGTCCTTTGTAAATTGATTATCTTTGCAAACAAAATAAATTTAACTTAAAAACTGATCAAAACAAATTTTTTATGAATTCGACTATTACAAAATTGTGGCGCGAAACTGGTGCCAATTCGTTGATTGCTATTGTGTTATTTGGTGCTTTGTTGGGCGTTTTATACGTAGCCGAACTGTTGATACCTGAATTGGCTGGTAAATTGTTATTTTTTAATCAGCCCGCTTTTTGTGTTGGTATTCCTGCTAGTATTATTGGTGTGGCTTATATTTTAAGTATTAAAAATCCCGCTAACTATACCGGGTTTTATTTAGGTGTTGGTTCATCAGCTTTGTTGGGTGTTCAATTCTATTTGAATGGCTTGTTCGACTTAACTTTTCTCTATTTTGTCGTATTTATTCCTTTCCAAATTATGGCTATTATGTCTTGGAAAAAAGGTTCGAAAACTCACAAAGAGGAAGTGTTTGCGCCAGAATTTTTAAACATGTCGACGATGTTGATTACCTTGTTCGCCTTTCTTGCGATTATTGTAGTCGATTATTTATTTGCTACTTTTGTTATGTACGGAGATGGTTTGTGCGAAAATGTGGTAGCTAAAATCATTAGTGGCTCTATGATTGCTGCTAGTGTATTGGCCAATTATTGGCTTATTTACAAGAAAAACGATTCTTGGCTTTATTGGTTAGTGTATAGTGTGGCTGGTATGTTATTAGCTGTGGTTGTGACGTCAAATATTTTCAGTTTGGTACTATTTACCTTCTTCTTGGTTATCAACGGTGTGGCTACTATAGCTTGGATTAAAGCAACTCCTAAAGAAAAGTATGGCTGGCTGAAGAAATAACTTAATTATTTAATAAATTAAGTAAAACATGGATACCAGGTTTGCATTCCGTGAAGAGATGAAGAATCGTACTAAACAATTCGCGTTACGAGTCATTCGTCTTTCTCAATCGTTACCTCATACGCGTGAGGCTGATGTTTTAGCACGTCAATTAATGCGCTCTGGTACTTCTGTTGCAGCTAATTATCGTGCCGCATGTGTAGCGCGTTCGTTGGCAGAGTTTAAAAGTAAGTTGAGTATTGTTATTGAGGAGTGCGATGAATCAATTTTTTGGATGGAAATGCTTGTGGATGGTAGCTTCATAAAAAAAGAATTACTGGAAAGTTTAATGCAAGAAGCAACTGAACTGTTATATATTTTTTCAACGGCTCGGAAGAACGCGGGTGCATCAAAAGCCATCTCAGATTGAGTTATTAAGTCATTAATTTATTTGTACTTATGAAACAACATTGGAAACCAGGAACTCTTATTTATCCGTTGCCAGCTATTTTGGTATCGTGTGGTGGTTCTGAGGAAGAATATAATATGCTCACTGTCAGTTGGGTTGGTACTATTTGTACAAATCCAGCTATGTGTTATATTTCGGTGCGTCCAGAGCGTCATTCATACGAAATCATTAAACGTACTGGCGAATTTGTGTTGAATCTTACCAATGAAGATATGGCATTTGCCACCGATTGGTGTGGCGTGAAAAGCGGAAAAGATTATAACAAGTTTGCCGAAATGAAATTAACACCACGCAAAGGTGAGCAAGTAAGTGCACCTATTATTGTAGAATCTCCGTTGTCTATTGAATGTCGCGTGAAGCAAATTATGCCATTAGGTAGTCACGATATGTTTATTTCTGAAGTGGTGAATGTGCAAGCCGATAGTCGTTATATTGACCCTATAACCGATGAATTTAGATTATCGGAAGCAAAACTAATGGCCTATTCACATGGACATTACTACAAATTGGGCGAGGAAATAGGCAAATTTGGTTGGAGTGTGCGTAAAAAAATAAAATAACGATGAAAATTCCCTTCGTAAAAATGCATGGTATAGGCAATGATTATATTTATGTCAATTGCCTACAACAAACCCTCGAAAATCCAGAACAATTGGCGATAGCTTGGAGCAATCGTCACACAGGAATTGGTTCAGATGGTTTGGTGCTTATTTTATCGTCTGACTCGTGTGATTTTCGGATGCGTATGTTCAATGCTGATGGTTCGGAAGCTGAAATGTGCGGTAATGCAGCGCGTTGCATTGGTAAATATCTGTACGATTTTGGTTTGACTACAAAAAAATCATTGATGTTGGAAACTAAAGCGGGTGTTAAGCAACTGGCACTCTTTGTAAATGCTGACAATCAAGTAGATTTAGTGACCGTTGATATGGGTGAACCGATATTGGAGGCGGCTCATATTCCAGTCGATTTGGCTCGTGAACGTGTTATCAATGAACAGGTTTTTGTGAATGATGAAGTGTACGATATAACCTGTGTGTCAATGGGAAATCCGCACACCGTCATCTTTACAACTGGCATCGACCAGTTAGATTTGCCGCGTCAGGGAGCAGCTATTGAAACGAATGAACTATTTCCTAATCGCACGAATGTGGAATTTGTGGAGACACTTAGTGATACACATCTACGTATGCGTGTTTGGGAACGTGGTTCTGGCGAAACGTTAGCGTGTGGTACCGGTGCTTGTGCGGTGCTTGTGGCGGCTGTTTTAAACCGTTTATCACAGCGTAAAGCTACTGTTTCATTGCTAGGTGGCGATTTAGAAGTGTTTTGGGATGAAGCTTCTAATCATGTGTTTTTGACAGGACCCGCCACGCTTGTTTTCAAAGGAGAAATAATTATAAACTAAAGAGATATGAAAAGAGATTCACTCATTTTTGACATCATTAAGCGTGAACGTGAACGCCAGATGAAAGGCATCGAACTCATTGCTTCCGAAAATTTTGTAAGCGATGAAGTGCTGGAAGCTATGGGATCGGTATTGACCAATAAATATGCTGAAGGCTACCCTGGTAAACGCTATTATGGCGGTTGTGAGGTAGTGGATGAAGCAGAACAATTGGCCATTGACCGTTTATGTGAATTGTTTGGAGCCAAGTGGGCTAACGTGCAACCACATTCTGGCGCTCAAGCCAATATGGCGGTATTTATTGCCTGCTTAAATCATGGTGATAAGTTTTTAGGTTTAAATTTGTCGCATGGCGGACATTTATCGCACGGTTCACCCGTTAATTTTTCGGGTTTGAATTATACGGCGCTCGAATACAATGTCAAAGAATCAGATGGTCGTGTGGATTATGACCAATTGGAACAAGTGGCTTTAGCCGAAAAACCTAAATTAATCATTGCTGGTGCATCAGCCTATAGCCGCGATTGGGATTATGAACGTATTCGTCAAGTGGCCGATAAAATTGGTGCTATTTTTATGGTGGATATGGCGCATCCTGCTGGTTTAATAGCTGCTGGCTTACTCCGTAATCCAGTTAAATACGCGCATATTGTAACTTCTACAACCCACAAAACATTACGTGGCCCCCGTGGCGGTGTAATTCTCATGGGTGAAGATTTCCCAAATCCATGGGGAAAAACCACACCCAAAGGCGAGGTGAAAATGATGTCGGCTTTGTTGGATTCTGCGGTTTTTCCAGGTACACAAGGTGGCCCATTGGAGCACGTTATTGCTGCTAAAGCTGTTGCTTTTGGCGAGGCATTGCAACCTGAGTTTAAACGTTACCAACAACAAGTACAACTCAATGCGACTGCTATGGCGAAAGCATTTATGACCAAAGGTTACAAAATTATTTCAGACGGAACGGATAATCACTCCATGTTGGTCGATTTACGTACCAAATTTCCTGAATTAACTGGTAAAGTTGCCGAAAAAGCCTTGGTGGCTGCCGATATCACCACCAATAAAAATATGGTGCCGTTTGATAGTCGTTCTCCATTTCAAACATCTGGTTTGCGATTTGGTACACCAGCCATTACTACACGTGGTTTGAAAGAGCAAGACATGGCGCAGATTGTCGATTTAATTGACCGTGTGTTATCGGCTCCTGAAGATGAGCAAGTGATGGCCAAAGTGCGTGCTGAAGTGAATGCGATGATGGCAAAATATCCATTGTTTGTTTGGTAATAAATTATTCAAAATACTTTGATAAATGCCGTAGAATTATCTGCGGCATTTATAATTTTAACCGTTTTGGTTTATTTTTGATGAATTTGATAGATTTTTATTAAATTTGCACACTTAATTTGAAAAATGAGATGATAGAAACCGTTTTGAACCTTTCAGAAAATATTGACACAGCTGTTTTTTATGGTGTGAATAACACCAATATGCGTTTGATAAAGGATCTGCATCCGAGTGTGAAGCTTATGGGACGCGGGCATGTGTTGAAGTTGGCAGGTTCAGATGCCGATGTGGCTGCGCTGGAGAATACCCTACAAACGTTGGCTGACTTTTGCTCACAACACAATACGTTGACAGAACAGCACATCATTGATATGGTAAAAGGTGACAAACCTGTCGAAATAAAGCACGATCATCTCATTGTACATGGCGTAGGCGGCAAATCCATCGTGGCGCGTACAGCGAATCAACAAAAATTGGTGAAAGATTACGATACGAACGATTTGTTATTTGCTATTGGCCCAGCTGGTTCTGGTAAAACCTATACGGCTATTGCTTTGGCGGTGCGTTCGCTTAAAAATCGGGAAGTTAAGAAAATCATTTTGAGCCGTCCAGCCGTGGAGGCGGGTGAGAAGTTGGGTTTCTTGCCAGGCGATATGAAAGAAAAAATAGATCCCTATTTGCAACCGCTCTACGATGCTTTGCAAGATATGATTCCTGCTGCCAAACTAGCCGATTATTTGTCGAATGGAACCATTCAAATTGCACCATTGGCTTTTATGCGTGGGCGAACATTGAGCGATGCAGTGATTATTTTGGATGAAGCGCAAAATACGTCTACACAACAAATTAAAATGTTTTTGACACGTATGGGGTTGAATGCCAAAATGATAATCACGGGTGATATGACTCAAATAGATTTGCCACCATCGCAAAAATCGGGTTTGAAAGATGCGTTGGATGTGCTCAAAGATGTTAAAGGCATTGCGCGTGTAGAGTTTAATCAAAAAGATATTGTGCGTCATAAACTGGTGCAACGCATTGTAGAAGCTTACGAATATCGTCATAAAACAGTGGTGGAATAACGCTAACTAAAACGAACAACATGACTTCAGAACCTCAAAAACGAACAAAATTTGGTAGTAAATTTGGTGTGGTTGCCGCGGCGGCTGGTTCAGCCGTTGGACTTGGTAATATTTGGAAATTCCCTTATGAAGCAGGTCAGAACGGAGGTGCGGCATTTTTATTGGTTTATATTTTGTGTGTGGTATTACTCGGGATTCCAGTTATGTTATCCGAATTTGCCATAGGTCGTCGGGCTCATGCCAATGTATCGGGTGCTTTTCGTAAATTAACAGGTAACAATCATTGGATTGGTATTGGACTTTTGGGTGTATTAACCGCATTTTTGATTTTGTCGTTTTATTTTGTGGTAGCAGGCTGGAGTTTGGAATATGTAGCTCAAGCAGTGTCCAATAATTTTGTAGGTAAAACACCTGCGGACTTGTCTGTGGCTTTTACTGATTTTACGTCTGACACATATCGACCTTTATTTTGGACGGCCATTTTTGTATTCCTCACGGCATTTGTACTTTTGGCAGGTGTAGAGAAAGGTATCGAACGTTATTCAAAAGTATTAATGCCTTTTTTAGCCGTTATTTTAATTTTGCTTTCTATTCGATCAGTTACCATGCCTAATGGCTTAGAAGGTTTAAAATTTCTGTTTAAACCAGACTTTTCAAAAATTACGCCTCAGGTTATGCTCAGTGCTTTAGGGCAGGCTTTCTTCTCGCTTAGTTTGGGTATGGGATGTATGATTACTTATGGTTCATACATGCGTAAGCAGAATAATTTGCTACAAACCGCCATACAAGTTACCGTTATTGATACATTAGTGGCGATATTGGCTGGCGTGGCTATTTTTCCAGCCGTTTTTTCACTGGGTATTAATCCTGCCGAAGGGCCTCAACTGGTATTTGTGACACTTCCAATTGTGTTTACACACATGACAGGAGGGTATATTTTTGCAATCTTATTTTTTTTACTGTTGGCTATTGCCGCTATTACATCTACCATTTCGTTGCAAGAAGTTATAACGGCCTACATCTCCGAAGAATTTCATCTTTCACGTAAAAAAGTAGTAGCCGCATCGTCTCTTTTATTGATGGTAGGAGCCGTACTCGCTTCTTTGTCTTTAGGCCCAAAATCATCTCTGATTATTAACGGTAAATCGCTCTTCGAGGTGCTTGACTTTGTCACTTCTAAGTTATTTTTGCCATTTGGTGGATTGTTGATTGCGCTTTTTATTGGCTGGTTTTATAAGGCTGATGATATTCGTGATGAATTGAGCAATGGAGGAAAACTAAAGAGTCGATTTTTTCCGGTTTATCTGTTCTTGATGCGCTATTTTGTACCATTGGCTATCCTGCTCATATTCTTTAATGAATTAGGTTTATTGCGTTAATAATCAAGCGTTTTTATCTGTTGGCATTTAGCCATTGATAGGTAGAAGGGTTAAAACTGCTTTCTTTCTTTGTTTTTCTTACTTTTTTAGTTATTTTTGTGAGTTGATAATATGTTTTGTGAAATAATGCTATTTTTACAAGAGATATTTTTTTCATCTCTTTGTCTATCAGTCTTTTGTTGGCGAGATTGATGCTTTGTCGTTCATTTTTAACGCAAGAAATTATAAAAATAATCATAATTTATGGAAGAATCGAAACCGCGGATTGCTGTCATGGGTGGTGGAAGTTGGGCTACGGCCATAGCAAAAATTTTATTAGAACGCCAGCCTCAAATTACTTGGTATATGCGTCGTCAGGATCAAATTGACGAATTTAAGCGCGAAAGCCGCAATCCCTCTTATCTTTCGGGTATTGTTTTCGATACCAGTCGTATCGTTTTTACATCAAAAATTAATCAGGTTGTAAAAAACTCTGATATCCTTATTTTTGCTACACCTTCACCTTTTTTGAAACAGCACCTCAAAAAACTTCGTTTACGTCTTGATAGTAAAATTATTGTATCAGCCATCAAGGGTATTGTGCCAGACGAAAACTTAGTTATTTCTGAATATTTTCATCAAGTCTATAATGTCCCGTTAGAACAAATTGCGGTATTGAGCGGTCCTTGTCATGCCGAAGAAGTGGCCTTGGAGCGTACTTCTTATTTGACTGTGGCTTGTAAAGACCGTGATAGAGCGCGTGAATTATCGCAATTACTTTGTAACCGATTTGTACAAACTTATACAAGTGATGACATTTACGGGATTGAGTTTGCTTCGGTAATGAAGAATATTTATGCCATTGCCGTTGGTATTTGCCACGGGTTGAAATATGGCGATAATTTTCAGGCGGTTTTAGTTTCTAACGCTATTCAAGAGATGAATCGTTTTTGTAATGCTGTTTATCCATTCCATCGTAACTTACAAGAATCGGTTTACTTGGGTGACTTGTTGGTAACGGCTTATTCTAAATTTAGCCGTAACCGTACTTTTGGAACGATGATCGGAAAGGGCTATTCAGTGAAGACCGCTCAAGTGGAAATGGAAATGATAGCCGAAGGGTATTATGGTACTAAATGTATTTACGAGATTAACGAAAAATATCAAGTAAACATGCCTATTTTGGATGCCGTTTATGCCATTTTATATCAACGTCGTTCCCCAGCTTTAGTGATGCGTGAATTGACTTCTAAATTGCAATAAATTATTTTCTAGTATAGAATAAGCTTAACAATACACTTATGAAAGCAGATATTAAATTACACATGGATAAAGCGTTTGACTTTGTTTCTGCTGATGCAGTCAAAGCATACGCTGATGAAACAGCTCGGTTGAACAACGTTTTACACGCTGGTACTGGCAAGGGTAGCGATTTTCTAGGTTGGCTCAATTTGCCTTCTGAAATTGATGAAGCACACTTGGCAGATATTGAAGCGACCGCAAAAATTTTGCGCGACAATTGCGAAGTGGTTGTCGTTGTTGGTATTGGTGGTAGTTATTTGGGTGCCAAAGCTGTAATTGATGCATTGTCCAATTCATTCGATTGGTTGCAATCAAAACGTCAGTCGCCAGTGATTGTGTATGCTGGTCAAAATATAGGCGAGGATTACTTGTTTGAATTACAAGAACTGCTTAAAACCAAGAAGTTTGGTATTATTTCAATTTCTAAATCGGGAACAACAACTGAACCAGCGTTAGCATTTCGTTTGTTGAAAACTCAGTTGGAAGCTCAACAAGGAGTTGCGGCTGCTAAAAAACTAATTGTTGGTATTACTGATAAATCACGTGGTGCTTTACGTACTTTGGCCACACAAGAAGGGTATAAAACCTTTGTGATTACCGACGATGTGGGTGGTCGTTTTTCTGTTTTGTCACCTGTTGGCTTATTGCCTATTGCTGTGGCTGGTTTTGATGTTCGTGAGCTGGTGGCTGGTGCGGTGCGTATGCAAATGCTTTGTGCTGCTGATAAACCATTTGCCGAAAATCTTGCAGCACAATATGCCGCCGTGCGTAATGAATTGTATAAATCAGGCAAAAAAATAGAAATACTGGTGAATTTCAATCCAAAATTACATTACGTTTCAGAGTGGTGGAAACAGTTGTACGGCGAAAGCGAAGGGAAAGAGCATAAAGGTATTTTCCCAGCTTCTGTCGATTTTACTACCGATTTACATTCTATGGGACAATGGATTCAAGATGGCGAACGTACCATTTTTGAAACAGTGATTTCGGTACAAGAAATGAATCATGAAGTGCGTGTTCCTGCTAATGAGGCCAATTTGGATGGTCTTAATTTCTTGGCAGGCAAACGTGTGGATGATGTCAATAAAATGGCAGAACTTGGTACCATGTTGGCTCACGTAGATGGCGGCGTACCAAATTTAAAAATAGAATTACCTAAATTGAATGAATATTATTTGGGCGAATTACTTTATTTCTTCGAAAAGGCATGTGGTATAAGCGGCTATCTGTTAGGCGTTAATCCGTTTGATCAGCCTGGAGTTGAGGCCTATAAAGCAAATATGTTTGCTTTGTTGGAAAAACCGGGTTACGAAGAGGCTACCAAAGCAATCAAAGCACGTTTACATTGATAATTGGCGTATAACAAGTTTTTACTTAAAACCAATCGTACTATGAAAATAGGAATCTTAACTACCCAGCACGAAGAGGTCGAACGCATTATAGAACAGATACAGCATAAAACTATTACTGAAAGAGGTAATCGCGTATTTTATGAAGGTGTTTTTGATGGGGTCGATATAGTGGTTGCTTTTTCTCATTGGGGGAAAGTGGCTGCTGCATTAACCACTTCCATTTTGTTGCAGGAGTTTAAGGTCGATCGATTAGTGTCGATGGGAATTGCTAGTGCCGTTGTGCCAGAACTCAATGTGGGTGATATTGTGGTAGCTCAGCGTCTTTTTCAGCACGATATGGATATGCGACCATTGTTCCGTCGTTACGAAATTCCATTACGCGGCGTAACCTCTTTTGTGACACCTGAAAATGAGTTACAACTCGCTACAGACGCGGTACATAATTTTCTAAAACAGGCCAAAGAATTACGTAAAGAATTGGTCGATTATAACATTCTTGCTCCTAAATTGCAACTTGGCGATATTGCCAGTGGTGATTTATTTATCACAGGTGCAAGTCGTAAAGCAACCATTAATCGTAATTTGCCATCGGTGCTTTGTGCCGATATGGAAAGTGCTGCTATCGCACAAACGTGTGCCGATTTTCAAGTTCCATGTGTATTTATTCGTACCATTGCTGAAGGGACGAATGAAGATGCAGATGTGGAATCAGAAGCACGATTTAAGAGTGAGTTGGCTGTGCAATACAACTATTTTATTTTACAATCGTTGCTACAGCTATTAGCTCAATAACTAAAAAAAACACACTTAACCTTATTTATTAATTCTTAAATTACTTACTATGAACAACTTGATTTATGCTGTTCTCGCAGCGTCAATTTTGGCTTTAACCTTTGCCTTTGTGTTCTTTAAACAGATGATGAAGAAAGACGAAGGTACGGATGTGATGAAAAAAATTGCATTACATGTGCGACGTGGTGCCATGGCTTATTTAAAGCAGCAATACAAAGTGGTTATTATTGTATTCGTAGTGTTAGCACTTATTTTTGCTGTGATGGCGTACTTCAATCTTCAAAATGCTTGGGTTCCATTCGCTTTTCTTACTGGCGGTTTCTTTTCAGGTTTAGCAGGTTTCTTTGGCATGAAAACGGCTACGTATGCTTCAGCACGTACGGCTAATGCTGCTCGTCATTCTTTGAATAGCGGTTTGCAGGTGGCGTTTCGTTCTGGTGCGGTGATGGGACTTACCGTTGTTGGACTCGCCTTACTCGATATCGCTGTTTGGTATTTGATTCTTGATCATTTTGTGGTCGCTGATAATAAGTTAATATATATCACTACTACGATGTTGACCTTTGGTATGGGTGCTTCTACACAAGCCTTATTTGCCCGTGTTGGCGGTGGTATTTACACTAAAGCAGCTGATGTTGGTGCTGATTTGGTTGGTAAAGTGGAAGCTGGAATTCCTGAGGATGATCCACGTAACCCAGCAACTATTGCCGATAATGTAGGCGATAACGTAGGCGATGTGGCTGGTATGGGTGCAGATCTTTACGAATCGTATGCTGGCTCTATTTTAGCTACCATGGCTTTAGGCGCTTCAGCGTTTGCTACTTCTGCCGTCGAAGGTATGCAAGAAAAAGCGGTGTTTGCACCGATGTTGATTGCTGCAGTTGGTGTTGTATTGTCTATTATGGGTATCTTTTTAGTACGTACTAAAGAAGGTGCATCTATAAAACAATTACTTAGCTCATTGGGACGTGGTGTCAATGTGAGTGCGGTGTTAATTGCGGTAGCTACTTTTGCCATCATGTATTTACTTGGTATGGAAAATTGGCTAGGTTTATCTTTTTCTGTAGTGGCTGGTTTATTGGCTGGTATTATTATTGGTCAATCAACAGAATATTATACCTCACAAGGTTATAAACCAACAAAAAAAGTAGCTGAAAGTTCCCAAACAGGTCCTGCAACAGTGATTATTTCAGGTCTTGGTTTAGGGATGATTTCAACCGCGATTCCAGTTTTGACCATTGGTATTGCGATTGTGATGGCTTATTTGTGCGCAATTAATTTTGACTTACAAAATTTCTTTACTGCTCAAAATTTGAGTATTGGTCTGTATGGTATTGGTATTGCTGCTGTAGGTATGTTGTCTACTTTAGGAATTACCTTGGCTACGGATGCTTATGGACCAATAGCTGATAATGCTGGTGGAAACGCCGAAATGAGTGGCTTGGATCCTGAAGTGCGCGAACGTACGGATGCTTTAGATGCTCTTGGAAATACCACTGCTGCTACAGGTAAAGGGTTTGCAATAGGTTCGGCGGCGTTAACAGCTTTAGCTCTTTTGGCATCTTATGTTGAAGAGATTAAAATTGCCTTGGTGCGTATGGGCGAAGCCACATTAACTATTGGTGAACGAGTCGTAAATACCAGCACAGCCTCATTGGTTGATTTTATGGAATATTACAATGTGAATCTTATGAATCCAATCGTTTTGGTTGGCGTATTCATTGGTGCGATGATGGCATTTTTATTCTGTGGTTTGACTATGAATGCAGTAGGTCGTGCTGCTCAAAAGATGGTAGAAGAAGTTCGTCGTCAATTCCGCGAAATTGTTGGTATTATGGAAGGTAAAGCAGAGCCTGATTATGCGCGCTGTGTTGAAATTTCAACTAAAGGCGCACAACGTGAAATGTTATTTCCTTCTATTTTGGCCATTGTAACTCCTGTTGTTGTTGGCGTTGTTTTTGGTGTTGGTGGCGTTTTAGGCTTGCTCATTGGTGGCTTAAGTACAGGCTTTGTGTTAGCTGTATTTATGGCAAACGCAGGCGGTGCTTGGGATAATGCTAAAAAATATGTAGAAGAAGGAAATTTTGGAGGTAAAGGCTCTGATAACCATAAAGCTACTATTGTAGGTGATACCGTAGGTGATCCATTTAAAGATACATCTGGTCCATCACTTAATATTTTAATCAAGTTGATGTCGATGGTTTCTATCGTAATGGCTGGTTTAACGGTTACGTTTAGTTTGTTTTAAAAACATCAGATTACAAACAAAAATGGCTGTGCAAGATTGTACAGCCATTTTTGTTTTATGGGAATTATTTATTTGCTATTGAGCATTGTTCTGGTTAATTTGTCCCAAGCATATTTTTGTTTTTCTGCTTTAATTCCTTCCGCAAATGTAGATGGATTTTGATAGAAATCGACTAGTGCATTTGCAATGGCTCTGGCATTTGGTTCTGCCACATAACCGGCTTTGTGGTGTGGTACTATTTCTGCTAATCCACCGACGTTGGTTACCAGCATCGGTTTTTCGAAGTGATAGGCAATCTGTGTAACGCCACTTTGTGTCGCCGTTTTATAAGGTTGTACTATTAAATCAGCCACGCTGAAAAAGAGATTGACTTCGTTGTTGGGAATAAACGATGTGTGTAAAATAACGCGATCTTGTAACTGTAAACGCTCAATAGTGTCTAGGTAAGATTTGCTATCTTCGTAAAATTCTCCTGCCACAATGAGTTTGGCATTCCATGTTTTTAAACGTTCATCAGCCAAAGCTTCTAATAATAAATCTAACCCTTTGTAGGACCGAATAAACCCAAAAAAGAGGAGATAAGGAATATTCGAATCCAATTTTAATTGTGTGGCGGCTTGTTCTTTTGGAAGTAAATCGCCGTAATGATCATAAATGGGGTGTGGCGAAAAACGTTTCGGCTTCTGCTTTCTGTCTATCTTTTCTATATCAGTTACAACAGAGCGGGAGAGTGCCACAAATTCATCCATCGAAGCCACAAAATAGGGCGGTAATAGTTTGTCCAATAAACTTGGTTCGTGAGGTAGCATGTTGTGAACAAGTGCCACACATTTTATGTTTTTATCTTTCTTGATAATACGGGCGATGCTACCAAAACAAGGTGCTATAAACGACATCCAATAGGCAAAAATCACTAAATCGGGCTTTTTTGAACGAATAGATTTCCCCACTTTTATCCAATTAAGCGGATTAATCGAATTTATTTGTCGTGAAATTTCCAGTGTTTCAGGAGCTTCGTCTTCGGAGAATTGTGTTTTGCCAGGAAAAAGGAATCCTGGATATTGTAAGGTAAACGTCATAATTTCCACATCATGACCTTCTGCCTCAAATTGATGCGCTAAACGTTCGTTAAAAGTAGCTAAACCTCCACGATAAGGATAGGCGGTGCCGACGATAATAATCTTCATAAAATCAAAATTTGAACAAAGGTACAAAAAAAATGGATTTATACTGATTTATATACCTTTTTGTGTTTGTCATCTAGTGCTTTTTTGTACTTTTGTGATACGTAACATCTGAAGCCAATTTCATGATTCAAATTGTTGATAAACGAGAATGTAGCGGTTGTACAGCTTGTGAGCATATTTGTCCTCAGCATTGCATAGCAATGGTGGCGGATGAAGAGGCTTTTCTGTACCCTAAGGTTGATGAATCACGTTGTATCGATTGTGGCTTGTGCGACAAAGTTTGCCCCGTTTTATCTCCCATTGGTCAACAGAAGCCTTTAGCTGCATACGCTGTTAGACATGGCGACGCTGATACGCTCGCAAATAGCACATCGGGTGGCATGTTTATGTTGCTAGCCAAATTTGTTTTAGCGCAACAGGGAGTCGTCTTTGCCGCTAAATATAACGCTGATTGGAGTGTATCGCATGCGGCCGCCATGGATGAAGCTCAGTTGGAGTTAGTACGAGGTACCAAGTATGTACAGAGTGAGTTGAATACCACTTTTGTAGAAATTAAGCAGCATTTGAAAGCTGGTAAATGGGTTTTATTTGTAGGAACGCATTGCCAAGTGGCGGGACTTAAAAACTATATACGACGCTCGTATGATACGCTTATTTGTGTTGATATTTTTTGTTACGGTGTGCCAAGTCCTTTTGTTTGGCAGCATTATTTAGCAGAACTCACACAGCGTCTTAGTGCGAATGGTGATAAAGCAACTATTAAAGAGATTAAATTTAGAGATAAACAGATAGGCTGGCGTTACAATGGTGTAAAAATTAATGGAACGTTAGAGCTTTCGGGACAATCATTTACGTTGGCAGAAAAAACAGGTGACAATCTCTACATGAAAGCATTTTTGAGTGGCTTGGCCAATCGTCCTATCTGTGGAGAGTGCCCTTTTAAAGATCATAAGAGTGGTAGTGATTTAAGTATAGGTGACTTTTGGGGAATTCAGCGCATTCATCCTGAGTTGGATGATGAAAAAGGAGTCAGTGCGGTGTTTGTACATACGGATAAAGGTCAGGAAGTTCTGAAACAATTGAATCCTTTGCAATTAATTGAGGTAAAACCTGCCGATATTTATGCTGGTAATCCTTATTTCTTAGTGCCATCGCTCACAAAACCTGCACGCCAAGCCTTTTTTGATGCTTTACACGCAACAAACGATTTCTCAAAAGTGGTAGAACAATTTACTAAAAAGAATATGTTGAAACGTGTTAAACATCGTATTGCAAAACTGATTCATTGGACATGAAAATAGGAATCTTAACATATCATAAGGCGCAGAATTATGGCGCGGTGCTGCAAACATATGCTTCGCAAGAAGTTTTAAAGCAGTTGGGGCACGACGTGGAGGTAGTGGATTATTATGCTCCTGCTATTGCTAAGTCTTATCGCTTTTTTCCTCCATTGGCGCATGAACCTTTTGTGAGAAAACTAAAAGTCATAGTACTGTTTTTACTTACGTTATACAAAGAGGGTAATCGCCGTCGTCGTCGCACGGTGTTTCATCAATTTGTAACTTCAAAATTACAATTGTCCAAGCAACGTTATACACAACCATTTGAGACTGAATTACACTATGATATGTATTATATTGGTAGTGATCAAGTTTGGAATTACGATAAAATTAGCGGATTCGATTCCGTGTATTGGGGCAATTTTAAGGTGAGAGATGATGCTCGTAAAATGGCGTATGCTGCTAGTTTATCTACGAGTGGTTTTGCTTCAGAGTGTGAGGATTTTTGCAGGAAAGCATTGGATAATTTTTCATCGGTGAGTGTCCGCGAGAAGCAATTAGTTGACTTGTTGCAGCCTTTAACCACTAAAACACTAACTTGTGTGTTAGATCCAACGTTATTGCTTACTGCTGCTGATTATACTAAAATTGCCGTAGCACCATCTTCTAAACGTTTTGTGCTGGCTTATGCTTTAAACGGGCGTTCGGAAGTATTACGCGAAGCACATGCGATGGCCAAAAAACTGGGATGTGAGGTGATTGAATTATGCGGTATTATTTCTTGGCGCAATTCTTCTGAAAGACGTGAATATGCTTCACCCGATGAGTTTTTAGGCTATTTTATGACTGCTGAATATGTAGTGACTAGCTCGTTTCACGGAACGGCTTTTTCACTTATTTTTCACCGACCATTTACGGTTTTTTTGTCGCATAATGGTGGCGATAACCGCTTGACATCACTTTTGAGCGATGTGCAGCTTTTGCATCGAATTAAAGGTGCTCATTTTGATATGGATACGTGTGATTGGTCACGTGTGGATGACTTGCTTGACCAACGTAAGCAGGAATCGTTGCAGTTTATTACCAACGCATTGTCTTAATCGTTTTTTTATGAAAATACTTTTTATTACCGAAAACGAAATAAGTCCGAATCAAGGTGGTGTGGGGCGTATTACACATGTGCTAACTCAAGAATTCATGGCACGTGGCGATGTATCTTGTAGCTTGGCATACGTGCATAAAGAACCTCTTTTACCATTGACGCATTTTGATGCTAAATTGCAGTTGGAGGTTGGAAGAGAGGTGGAAATGCTTTTAGATTTACTCCATCAGCAAGCATTTGATATGGTCATTAGTAATTTGGGATCGAAAGCCTATATTCGTTTGTTACTACCAGCCATGTATGCTGCCACACGTAACACATCTACGCGCATTATTGCTTGTTATCATGTGATGCCAGGTTACGAATTAGTGGTGACACCTCTACATACAAACCGTCAATATGTTGGTATTTTAGAATTTACGGGCTCTTTCCTTGCAAATCTCCGATTGACTAAACGTATCAAAAAACGATTACTCAGAACGAAATACCGACAGCTCTATCAAAGTGCTGATAAAGTGGTGGTGTTATCGTCGAAATATATAACTCCGTTTGCTGATTTGGCAGGTGTGCAGCCTGATTCTAAATTGGTGGCCATCCCAAATATGCTGTCATTTCCAGAGAGGATTGATGAAAAACTGTTGTTGGCCAAAGCTAAAGAGGTTCTTATCGTTTCTCGCTTGGATGAATCTTCCAAAAGACTTTCCAGAGCGTTGCAAATTTGGCAATTAATTCATGCTTCAGGCGAGTTCACGGAATGGACATTACGAATTGTGGGCGATGGTCCAGATTTGCATTATTATCAATCATTAGTGGATCAATGGCATCTTCCGAATGTGGTGTTTGAAGGTGTTCAAAAAGAGGTGATTCCGTTTTATAGTAAAGCTTCGATATTTATGATGACATCGGCTCACGAAGGATTTGGAATTACGCTCACCGAAGCTCAACAGATGGGCGTTGTGCCTATGGCGTTTAAGAGTTATGCCTCGTTAACAGATATT
The DNA here is from genome assembly GCA_964570565.1 of uncultured Paludibacteraceae bacterium. Taxonomy (GTDB): domain Bacteria; phylum Bacteroidota; class Bacteroidia; order Bacteroidales; family Paludibacteraceae; genus W0P28-013. The sequence continues at coordinate 69,284 of CAZMYT010000003.1, read as the reverse complement.
ATTATGGATGGTCAAAATGGCTATGTAATTACCGATGGCGATACTCAAGCTTACGCACATCAGTTAGCGCATTTAATGCGTCATACAGATTTACGTGTTTCTATGGCTCAACATGGCTTAAAGGATTGTCAACGATTTGCTTCGAAACCGATTACAGATAAATGGTTTTCACTTTTTCAAGAATTAATGAATCATGCCTAAAGTATCCGTCATAATACCTGTATATCGTGCAGCAGCCACCATTGTGCGTTGCGTAGAATCGCTATTGTTGCAAACCTTGGCCGACTTAGAAGTTATTTTAGTGGACGACCATGGTGGTGATGAAAGTTTGGAATTGGTTAAAGCGTTGTTAGCTAACCATCATCGTAAAGCGATGTTTCATTTTGCAGCTACTCCGCAAAATAGCGGTCCTGGCGAAGCGCGTAATGTCGGGATTCAACTGGCTAAAGGTGAATACGTGGCTTTTCTCGATAGTGACGATTGGGTAGAGGAAACCATGTATGAAGAATTATATAGTGCTGCAACTGCTTATAATGCTGAAGTGGCTTGTTGTGATGCTTGGCTCGAAGTCACGAATCAAAATCCACGAACATTGTGCAATCCACAGCTTCCTGCTGGTACACTAACTCCTGAATCACGTGCGTTCTTTTTGACGCATTATGTTGCTTATTTGTGGACATTTATCTACCGTCGCTCATTTCTTGTAGAGCATAATATTATGTTCCCTCCCGAAAGAAGTGCCGAGGATAGTTATTTTATTGCTTGTTGTATGTTGTTGACTACAAGTTTTGCGCATATCGATAAACCTTTGTACCATTATATCATTCATCCCAATTCGTTAAGTCAAACACGCAATGAAACTCGCTATCAACATAAACTGGCTGTATTTAGTCGCCTCATTGAATTTGCTAAAGCTAACCAGCTTTATGAATCCTATCAATCGGAATTAGATTTTATCTATCTCAAAAAAGCGTATGTGATGGGTGTGTTTAACTATTGCCTGAATACCCTGAAACCAGATAAAACAGTGGTGAAGGAATTATCTCAGCAAATGCGTAGTCTGATTCCTCATTACAAATCAAATAAGTATTATTTAGGCGACTTTAAAACGCGTGTAGTTGTGTTGTTTTTAGTTGCAATGCCACGTTTAACAACGTTAGTTTTACCTCGTCTTCTTCGCCACACAAATGTAATAGTTTAAAATATGGATCATCAACTGAAACTAAGTGACGCCCTTCACGGTAAACGGATTAAGATTTTTACACGTTCTTTTTCGTTGGAGTTATATCGCCAAGCAGCAGCCTTGTTTGAAAATGTCGTTAACATTCCTACGGTACGATTAACTGACCAAACGGCCGATGGTTATTTCTACACTATGTTACAAGATTTGGAGTGTGATATTGCGATTAATATCGACGAAGATGCTTTTGTGGTAAACCCACAAGCCATGCTTGATTTGGCTGAATTTGTGGTGATTCACGGGTATGCCAATGCTGGTTGTCCCGATGGTGGCGGCGGTTGTCCAAGAGCTGGTAATCCATTGGTGACGAATCCATTTTTTAACGTGTTCAATTTAGAACTTATTCGTACAAAATTTACCTCAAAAAAGGATATTCAAGCATTTCAGTATGAATCGGTAAAACAGGAGATGAAGGCCAAATTTCCCATGGATATGCTTCAGTCTACGTATAACTTTGAGTTATTGGATTACGAACCGTATTATCCATTTTTCTTTTGGTTAGCTTACAATTTTAAGACCTACTATTTGCCAAGCCAGAAACATCAAGATGGTATTTCTACCATTTTATATAATCACCAAAATCAACCAATTTGTTACCACGCTTGGATGGCGCGTTTTTATAGCATGTCGTCATTTGTGGTACGATTTATCCAAAAGGGTGCTGGCAAACAAAAATTGCGTATTGATAATCTCATACGTGAATCGTATGCTGTTCGTGGAGTACAAGTCCTTTCTTTCTCAGTAGGCGATAGACTTATGTTTCGATTTGATAAATTGGTACGATGGTGTATCAAAGTGCCACAACGCGTTATGGGTTGGCCTCGAAAGTGGGCGAAATGGTACCGTCGCTGGGAACGTAAGCGTCAAGGCGCTATCTAATAAAAAAACGCTTGATAAGTTACTTATCAAGCGTTTTTTATGGTTGGTAGCCGTTTAGGCTTCCTTATTCTTTTTGACTACTTTAAATACTTCGTAGCCTACTACACTTACAATGGTAATTCCCATAATGATAATGAAAATTAATGAGAATGTATTCCCTTTTTCTACACTATCAGGTCGGAATTCAAAGCGAATATGGTGGTTGCCGGCTGGCACATTGAGTGCGCGTAAAACATAATTCACGCGGAAATGTTCTACAAACTGTCCATCAATATACGCTTTCCATCCATAAGGATAGTAGATTTCAGAAAAGACAACAATGCCAGGCGTTTTTGATGACGACTCATATTCAAGCGATTCTGGTGTGTATTTTGTGAGACGAATATTTGCTGAAGGACTCTGTATTGGTTTGAAATCAGCCACAAAAGATTTGAATTTCGCATCAACCACGGCGGTATTTTTCACGTTGATTGTGTTCAATGCATCACTTTCTTCATTTGGCGTGTTTACTACCACTACGGAATCGATAAACCAAGCATTACCCAATGCGTCAGGATTTTGTTGTGGTACTATCTCGCCGTTATTGTCACGTACAATAATATATTTAGCATTCAACATGTTGAGCACGCTCATATTCATATTTTTGGACGAGATGTGCTCATCAATTAAATCTTGATAACGACGTAACTTGGCAGCAGAATAACCTCCAATTGATTTTAAATAATACGATGTGCGAGCTTCGTTGAATGTATTTGTAGTTACGTTAAGTACTCTGAAATAGGTGGTATCTTGCAATAGCAGTTTCTCATAAGGTTGCATGGCAAATGCCTGATCACGTTTTTTGACCGCTACAAAATTGTCATCGTTGCAAAAACGTTTGTCCACTGGCCACATGTCAGCTACAATTAAACCAGTAAGGAGGATACCAAACCACATGGTTTTTAGTTTGTCTTGGATGAATAAATAAATTAAACCTGTGCCTAATAAAATAAATATCAATGAACGCCAAGCATCAGCTTGTAGCATCGATGCACGTTGAGCGATTACCGCATTATAAGCCCAGTCAGGTAATTGTGATGTGAGTTGCACATCGTTTGGCGAGGTAAAATCTAATAAACTTTTTCCGAAGAGGCCAAAAATAAGACAAAGTCCTGCTGTGATACCAGCCGAGATGTAAAGATTTTTCAGTAATTTTTCTTTTGAAATAGATTTGTTAGCTATCTCTTTTAATGCCAAGAAGCCTAACAACGGCATAGTTATTTCGGCTACAATTAAAATTGATGCCACGGCTCTAAACTTATTGTACATCGGGAAGTAGTTGAAGAAGAATTCCGTCAACGACATAAAGTTATGTCCCCATGACAAAAAGATGGAAAATAACGTAGCTACCAATAAAGCCCATTTGTAAGGTCCTTTTACAATTAACAAACTAAGTACAAATAACAGACAAACAATGGCTCCGATATATACTGGCCCTGATGTGAAAGGCTGTGTTCCCCAATAGGTTGGTGCTGCGCTACAAAAATCAGCAGCCGATGGTCGAGGAACGCCGTTTGCTACCAATTCTTTATAAAGTGTTGATTCTTTGCCCACATTGTAGCCCGAAGAACCTCCCATGTAATTAGGAATCAAAAATGTCATAGTTTCTCCAATGCCATAACTCCAAGCTGTGGCATAATCTAAGTCAAGTCCATTGCCAGCACTTGGTTTATCGTCGCCTTTGGTAAGCTCAGTGTGTCCTCCACGCATGGTTTGTTCGGCATATTCTTGGTTGGCAAATACGTTGGCACTACCAACGCCCATGCCTACACCAAATGATACAGCAAATAGCACGGTAGCGATGGCAAAATCTTTATAACGTTTTTCTTTGATGTGTGTGTAGAGTTCTGCAAAAAATACAATTCCGATGAGCATACAAATGTAGTAGCCCATTTGTGGATGCAGAAAAAATCCCATAGGAATAAAAAACATCGTGAAGATGGCACCCCAGCCATATTTCTTTTGATACATGAGTAGAAAACCGACTAGAACCATCGTCATCCATGTGATGGCAGTACATTTTCCATGATGGGAAGCTGCTATAATGATGAAAAAATACGATGAAAAGGCGATGGCAAAGGCTCCAGCAAGACTTATCCATTTGTCAATTTTGAATGAACGCAGGAGTATGAAAAAACTGATGAGGTAAAATAATACAATAAAAATGGCATTACGATGTCCCCAATGGAAGAACTTGTAGAAGGGTTGTAGAATTTTAGTTGAAAGGTAACTTCCTCCACCTACTTGATAGTTGGGCATTCCACTAAACATGGAACCTGTCCACCAAGTGTAATCGCCAGTTTGTTCGTGATAAACCGCTCCCTCGCGTGCAGCAGCAGTACCATTTACATTATCGCCAGCAAAAATAATTTTCCCCTCCAATGCCGGAGCGCAGTAAATAGTGGCGGCTACAATAAAAATAAACAAGATGCCTAAATTAGGTAAAATCTTAGTCTTGAAATCTAAATTTTTCATAGTTTTTTGGTTCGTTTTACGATATTATGTTTGCTCCAAGCGAGTTGGAGTAAGTGTTCTACTTCCGATGAGATACCCCAATAATAAACAGCTGCAATACCAGCTACACATAAAATGGTGGTTCTTAATACAGCTTCGGCTATTTGCCATGTTAAACTTGGTGCTATAGCTAAAAAGTGAGGCGTGATGTATGCGGTCCATACGCAATTCACTATAAAAAGCCCTAGTGTGATCACTAAAATCTTGAGTTGTTTTGGCGAAAATGGGGAGGTTTTAATTTTCCATTTTACCAATGATAGTAGTAATCCAAAATAGATGATGTAGGATATTAAAGAGGCTGTTGCAGCCCCATTCATACCCCAAATTGGAATCAAAAGATTATTTAGTATAATGGCTGTGGCAGTTAGTATAAACGTGAATACTAGTGATAAATAATAGTACTTAGAATAACTTAATACCGAAACACCTACGCTAAAGGTGGAATTGATAAGTTTAGATAAGCCTAAGATAAATACAACCCACTTCGCTTCACTATATTCTGTTCCATTAGGCAATAGAGCAAAGAATAAGTCGATATTAATCCAGATAATTAAAAAGATAAATGAACTAGCTAAAAGCTGGTGTAGAGCGACACTTTTACATAATAAATCAGCTCCTTCCATGTCGCCATCTTTCACGGTTTGAGAAATTTGCGGCTGTGTAATGGCTCCTAAAGATCGATAAGGAATTTCGATGATGGCGGCAATAAAAGTGGCAATAGCAAAAATGCCAGTATAGTTAAGTCCCATCTGCGCACTAATAAAGAATGTGTTAATGCTAGGTGTAATGGCTCCTCCGAGTGCTGCCGCAATTAAAAAAAGTGTGTATAACAAATAATCTTTTCGGAGCGATTTTGTAATATATTTGAAGTCGGGCTTTAACGAAATACGATTTAATGAAAATAGATAGATAATATTTATCAGTGTAGCCACGGCGTATACCGAACAAAAGGCTATGACAAAACCATCGAGGCTTAATAATTTAAAGGCATATACCAAGTAGACGACTAATGCAAGCACTCGTACCACTACTTCTCGTACCAATTTAGGAACAACAATGCGCATTAATACATTGGCGTTTGTTTCGAAAACAGCCATGTATAACATGAAAAAAGTGAGCGGTAAAACGAAGTAGTAATAGTCGACAAATAGAGGCGATTTTTCGGAGAATATATTTTCGATAGGAACTTCGAGAATCAAATAAAGCGTTCCGAAAATTAGAAAACCAATAAATGGTACAATCAACGACCAAAAGAAAAAGCCGTGATCTTTGTGCTTTTCGTTTTTAAAATAAGGATAATAACGAATTACGGACGAACTCGTACCTAATTGGGCTAATCCCGATAATAGAATGGCAGCATCCACTAAAACCCGTGTCAACCCAATCTCTTCTGCTGTCAGGAATTGTGTCAGCACAAAGAATGTGGTAAAGAAGCCGATAGCTATTCCCACATAATTAACAATGGTTCCTTTTATGGTTTGTCGAATAATAATGCCCATGTAGCTAATTTAAGTGCGCAAAGATAACCATAAAATATGAATAATAATTCATGTGTGACTTGGAAAATAGGGATAGCCAATGTGTTATATCAATACGAGCCGCAACATAAGGTGCGGCTCGTATTAAAAAGAAACTATTATTGTTATTTGAGTTGACTCAAGTAACGTTCAGCTTCCATGGCTGCTTTACAACCGCTACCAGCTGCAACTATTGCTTGTCGATAATTCGAGTCAGCCACATCGCCTGCTGCAAAAACGCCAGGAACATTTGTTTTTGGTGTATCAAGAGGGTAGGTTTTGATGTAACCTTCTTCATTTGTTTCGACAAATGGTTTGAATACTTCCGAATTTGGGTGATGGCCAATGGCTAAGAAGAAACCATCGATTTTTATATCTACATTTTCTTCGTCGCTTTCACCTTTACGTTTTACCAAGTGAGCGCCTTCTACGTATTCACTCCCAAATAGACCGAGTGTGTTATGTTCGAACAAAACTTCCAAGTTAGGTGTTTTCATCACTCTATCTTGCATAATTTGAGATGCTCTCAAGAATGGTTTGCGAACAATGAGATACACTTTTTCGCATAAGCCAGCCAAGTAGATAGCTTCTTCGCACGCGGTGTCGCCACCACCAACTACGGCTACGCGTTTTTTGCGGTAGAAAAATCCGTCGCAAGTAGCACAAGCGGATACACCCTTGCCGGCATATTTATGTTCATCGGGTAAACCTAGATATTTCGCCGATGCACCTGTGGCAATAATGACCGTATCGGCCTCAATTGTTTTTTCGCCGTCCACTGTTACTTTGTGGGGATGTCCTGAAAAATCGACCGAAGTTACAATTCCAAAGCGAATGTCGGCACCAAAACGTTCTGCTTGCGCACGAAAATCTGCCATCATCATATTACCATCAATTCCTTGAGGATAGCCAGGGAAATTTTCGATTTCTGTAGTGGTTGTTAACTGCCCTCCAGGTTGTATGCCTTCATACAATACTGGCGCTAAATTGGCACGACCAGCATAAATGGCTGCTGTATATCCAGCAGGGCCAGAGCCTATAATTAAGCACTTTACATGTTCATTCATAATGTGTATATTTTTTTACAAAAATAGCTCTTTTTTTTGACATAAAAAATGCATCCACCGTTAAAAACGCTTAACAGTGGATGCATGAATAGTATTGTTTATGCTAAATGAATAGGAGGATTGAATCCGTCGCTTTCATTGGTCATAGTAAAAGGATGCGGAGGCGCACCACCACCAAATGGCGACGCTGCAATGACATCTTCTAATTCTAATTTCAGAACTTCTATACAAGGAGTTTCGTAGTTTTTATGTTTTGTTTTCATAATCTGAGTTGTTATTAGCGTACCACTTTTATACTACATTCATTTGTTTTGACAATATAAATACCTTGATTATCTAATGTTTCTGTCATATTTGCACTGGTGGCAGTTCTAGAAACCAATAAACGTCCTGCGATGTCGAAAATCTGGTATTGTGCTCCAGATGTTAAACCTTCTATATGAAGTACATTTTGTTGCGTGTATACCTTAATACCCGATTCTGGATTACTAACTTCAGTGGCTACATTGGTGTCGTAAACCACGCGTAATCCCAAATTAGATGTGTAGTCGTAAGTGGTTAGTCCTGATTTGTTGAACGTATAAGCGCCTTCGCTTAGATTCCAAATAGTTTGTCCATTTTCTGTTAAATACACCTTGGTGTTAGTTGGTTGTTGTTTTAAATCTAAGGTGTAACTTCCGTTGGTTGGAAATACCAAACGTAACGCTAATGACGCTTCATTATTAGCTCTAGCAGCTTCACTGACGGTCAAGTTTTCGTCAAATTGGCGTACAAATAGCTGAGGTCTAGTAGTTACAATACCCATTTTTGACAAATGTTTGCCGATGGTGTAGCTCGTATTGGCTGTTTCGCTAGTGGTAAAATAGATCCTATCGCTTGTATTCGCATTTGAAAGTGTGACTTCAAATAATTCGTTCTCAATATTCTCTCTATTGCGCAAAGTAACGGTATTTACAGTGCTGCTCAATGAAATCGAACCGTCCGCATTACTTTGATAGAAGAAAACCGTGTTTGGAGCGATACTTGTGCCCGTTGTTATAGCCTTTGTTTCATAGCTATCGGCACCTTTTAAAATTTGAACAAATCCACTTAAACTGGAGGTGGCAGCACTGGTTAATTTTTGAGCTATTAAGTTCCAACCAGCATGTTTGGCATCAATGGCGCTTTCGAATTTGTTCAAAGTAGCAGAACCCGAAGATGCTAATGTAATTGAAGGTGTTTTAGCTTTAGCTTTGATTTTTGTGACATTTTTTACAGCCATTAAATAAGCTTTACCTGCCGTTAAATCTCCCGAAACAACTTGCCAAGCATTATCTGCTCCATCTTTATTGCCAACATATCCAGTGTTGGCACGTCTGATGCCATCCCATTCGTAAATTTTCATATCGTAACCTTGACCAATAGGTTTATTGTTGTCAGCATTTAAAATGCCACCCGCAAGCGCGATGTCAAATGGAGCTGAAAACCCATAATATTTACCTTCTTCCAAGTTTATGTCAATAAGGCGTTCGAGATACATGGCGGTAGCAGAAACTGTCAATCCTGCTGTTCCGGTAATTTGCGATTCTCCAGTGCTACTCGTTTGTAATACTAAATCACCTACAACTGTGAGGTTATTGGTTATTGCTAATGTACCTGATGGAGCAACTATAACTTTCCCTGTTAACATCTTGCCATTAGGATTTAAGATGGTCTTGGTTGTTAGCGTAATATTTTCGGTGATGTTATTTAAAAATAAAATAGGATTTGCCGAGTTGCTAGCTATTGCATCCGCCAATAAATCGTATTTAACGCCATCTACTTGTGCTATCGGATTGACACAGAAAGTAGGGCACGTATCTACTTTAGAGAGACGTTTAGATCCTGAATAAGTATCCAATGTATAACATGTGGATGCGCTTACACTACTTAATAAATCGGCTGTTTGGTAAGCGTCTTCCCAGTTCACACGGTCTTTAAAAATAACATAACAAGAAGCAGTGTCTATTCCCAAAGTGTAGCTGAACCATTGTCTGTCTTGGTTATCTAAGCCAAGTGAAGTCATTGGTAAAAGAACTGCTGGTGTTGTTGCACCGTTTACATTGTACACATAAGCGTACATGACATTATTCCATTCAGCTGGTTTACGTACTTTAAAGGTAATCGGTTCACGCACTGTAACCGATGCGCTGCTTGATGAAGCTCCGCAACTTCCAATGGCTGGCGACGTTAGCGTGATAGTGTACGAGCCACCCGTTAAAGGAGCAGTGTAGGTAGGAGTTAGCGTACCAGTTGTTTGGTTGAATGAGCCGCTTGTTGCGCTCCATTCATAATTACCTGTAGCTGATGCTCCAGAGATGGAAATAGAATGCCCTGCTTCTACAGTATAAGATGTCGTAGTAAGATTTGTTTCAGGAGTATTGTTATTATAACTGACGGTGATTTCGGCAGAAGCAAAACAGAGCGCATCACTAGGATTGGTGACTGTTACCACATATGTTTTGGCAGCTGATCCTGTAAATGTTGGTCGTGCTATATTGGTTGCAGAAAGTCCATCACTTGGTGTCCAACTATAAGTCGCTCCAGCAGGTAATACACCCGACGAAGCTGTTACTTGCGGCATTAGTTTAGTCGCATCACAATGGTTGAATGTGATAGCATCATCATTGAGCGCAAAAGGTGCTGAACATACGGCCAAAGTAGTTTCGAATGAAGCTGCTGTAGAATAACTAGTGCCAGCTGTATTTGTGGCGTAAACTTTATAATAATAGGTTGTTCCTCCTGTTAAACTAGTTAGCACTTTACTAATGTTACCAGTGGTATTACTGGTCCCAATTTGCGCTTTTGTTCCAGCTCCATCCGCAAAATCGGCAATCGTACTGTAATAAAAGCCATAATCGGTAATATTACTATAACCGTTAGAACTGATTGTTCCATTTACGGTAGCGCCATTTGACGAAATACTTGTGGCAGCAGAAGTTGCCAGTGTAGGTGTGGTGTAAGCGGTGCCAGAAAGAGTTATTGTGTGAGTGAAATTAGTTGAGTTTACGGTGCCAGTAAGCGTTAATGTAGCACTTTTAGAACCAGCGGTGGTAGGTTTGAATTTAACGGAAATACTTCCACTATTACTACTGATGCTGATGGGTGAAGTGATTTCAAATTCAGAGGCGTTTGTGCCAGATAAAACCGCTGTTACTGATGAAAAACCATATGCAGAAAAAGTACCTAAACTTTCGGTGGCTTGTTCATTTATTTTGACAGAGCTAAAGGCATGTGTTGTTTTAGCACAAACAATGCCAGGAACAATCAATGCTGCTTCATCGTAGGTAGTTTGGCTTGGAGCATATACGGATGAAGGGCTCGTAAAACGAATTTTTAGTGTGTAATTTCCAGGTGTAAGTGTACTTATATCTACCGATTTACTAGCGAATCCACCGTCAACAACAGTTCCACATGTGCTGGAACCATTTGATTTCCAAGTGTTGTTATTGCTGGCAAATCCTGTGTTTGTAAAACCTGCATGCCCTGATAGCTTATCTGTACTTGCTTGAGTAATTACGTAATCTAAGCCGGTATTACCATTCCAACTACAGGCGTCAACTTGGCTGTTGTCCCATGTGTCAAACTGCCCTCCTAATGTAAGTGTTGTTGTTGTGAAGGTTTGTGTTATAAATGTGCTTCCTGGCCAAGCGGCTGGATTTGTGGATGGTTTATACCAAGTTCCATTTACTTGAATAGCTGTATTGCCCATCCATGCGGCATTTACAGTGCCACTCCAAAAAATAGCGCCCATCACAATGGCAAGGGTAACAAGACCGTGTAATCGATTCTGTTTCATAAATATTAAGGTTTAAAGTTTTAGATATTAAGTCCTTCCAGAGAAAAATTGCGCGGTAAATTTATATGTTTTTTTTTGAATTACAACAAGATTGATAATATTTTTTTATTACGTCAAAATTATTTTATCTATTCTTCTTTTTTATCGTACATCCCATTTAACTAACGTGTTAGGCGTGGTTCCTTTTGAATCAAAATTACTTACTTTAATAGTTTGCTAAGATTTATTTGGTCTGTACAGTAATTGATAATAGCGTTCTGATTGACTTTAAAAGTATTTGCTCAATTGCATTTTTAACGTTACCTTTGTACCATAAATCAGAACATTTATGGAACTATTTTTTAACCTTTTTCAAAATAGTTATTTTGCTTTGTTTGTCATCATAGCGCTTGGTTATATGATTGGCAAGATTAAGTTTTTTGGAATCTCTTTAGATGTATCGGCCGTTATTTTTGTGGCATTAGTTTTTGGCCATTTTGGGGTGACTATTGATCCCATTATTCAAGACATAGGGTTGGTACTTTTCATTTTTACTATTGGTATTCAAGCTGGTCCAGGTTTTTTCGATTCACTCAAACAACATGGTGTTAAATTGGCTTCCTTGGCTATGATACTGATTCTAGTTGCTGCCATAGTCACTATTGTGTGTCAATATTTGTGTCATTTTGAACCCGCCATCGCTGCGGGGCTTTTAGCTGGCGCATTAACCAGTACTCCGGGTTTAGCCTCTGCTACCGATCAATTTGGCAGTTTGTCGTCTATTGGTTATGGTATTGCGTATCCGTTTGGTGTGATAGGTGTCATTATCTTTTTGCGTTTGTTGCCTAAATTTATGCGTGCCAATCTTGGTAAAGAAGAGCAACTTTGGGAAGCTGAAACAAATTCTAATATTCCGTTATTAGTGGCGCAAAATTTTAGAATTACTAACGAAAATGTGAATGGTAAAACACTTGGCGAATTGCGGTTTAGACGTATGACTGATGCTGTTGTTTCTCGTGTTATGCATGGGGTTGAAGCCATCACGCCGTCTCCAACAACTATGTTATATCAAGGCGATTTGGTACGTGTGGTTGGAACAGAAGAATCTATAGAAAAGGTAAAGGTGCTCATCGGTCAGCCTATTGACCAAGAGATTCCGTTGAGTGGTAATTATGATGTGCAGTCTGTTTTGGTGACTAATAAAGAGGTCGTTAGTAAAACATTGGCGCAGCTCAATTTGCAGTCGAATTATGATGCTACCGTAACACGGATTCGCCGAAGTGGTATTGATATCAAACCATCACCCGATGCTAAAATTCGTTTTGGCGATAAACTCGTGGTGGCTTGCAGTAAGGACAATATGGAACAAGTTTTTCGCTTGTTTGGTAACGATGCAAAACGTCTTTCTGATACGGATATTTTCCCGATTGCATTAGGAATTGTGTTAGGCGTTTTAGTTGGCAAATTTACCTTCTTGGGCTTAACTGGTGGAGTTCTTGTAGTAGCTTTAGTATTAAGTCGGTTGGGTAAGACTGGACCGATTTTATGGACGATGTCGAGTGCGTCAAACTTATTGTTACGTGAACTTGGCTTAATCTTTTTCTTGTCGGTGGTGGGCACACAAGCAGGAGCGACTTTGGTAGATACCTATTTACAGTATGGTTACGAGTTATTTTTAGCTGGAGCCATCATTACATTAGTTCCAATGATTGCAACCGCACTAATTGCCAAGTTGGTGTATAAAACCAATTTACTCACGCTGTTGGGAGCGTTGGCAGGTGGCATGACTAGTACGCCAGGGCTAGCCGCTATATCGCCCATGACCAAATCGAATGCGCCACAAATCGCTTATGCTACGGTGTATCCTATTGCTATGGTTCTCTTGGTGTTAGTGGTTAAACTATTAGCTTTATTTTCGTAAAACTTACAAACTATATTTCGATAACTTAAACTCATATATTAACAATGAAAAAAAGTGCATTACAAATTGCAAGGGCTTCATATCAGCCTAAATTACCAGCTTCACTCAAAGGTGGAGTAGTACTTACAGAAGGTGCCATGACTCAATCGGTTGCAGACCAAGATGCTATTAAGGAATTATTCCCTAATACATACGGTATGCCAATTGTTAAGTTTGAAGCAGGCGCTGTTAAATCATATCCAACGGTGAATGTTGGCGTTATCCTTTCGGGTGGTCAAGCTCCTGGTGGACATAATGTGATTGCGGGTTTATTTGATGGTTTGAAAAAACTAAATCCAAATAATAAATTGTACGGATTTTTAGGTGGCCCTAGTGGTTTGATTGACCATAAATATGTAGAATTAACCGCAGAGATTGTGGATGAATATCGTAATACTGGTGGTTTTGATATTATTGGTTCTGGTCGTACCAAACTCGAAGAACCAGCTCAATTTGATAGCGGTATTGAAATTTGCAAGAAATTAGGTGTCAATGCGGTCGTAATTATTGGTGGCGACGATTCAAATACAAATGCTTGTGTTTTAGCTGAATATTACGCTCAGAAAAAAGCTGGTATTCAAGTTATTGGCTGCCCAAAAACGATTGATGGTGACTTAAAAAATGAGATGATTGAAACGTCATTTGGATTTGATACCGCTTGTAAAGTGTATTCAGAATTAATTGGTAATATCCAACGCGATGCCAATTCAGCTAAGAAATACTATCACTTTATTCGTTTAATGGGTCGTTCGGCATCACACATTACCTTAGAGTGTGCTTTGCAAAGCCAACCAAACATTTGTATCGTATCAGAAGAGGTGGAAGCTAAAAATATGACCCTTAACGATGTGGTTGAAGAAATTGTGAAAGTGGTGGTTGATCGTGCTAAATCAGGTTTGAATTTTGGTACTATTTTGATTCCTGAAGGCTTAATCGAGTTCATTCCTGCCATGAAAAAATTAATCGCTGAATTAAACGATTTGTTGGCACACAACGACGAATTTAATGCGTTGAATACAGATGACGAAAAACGTCAATATGTAAAAGGTAAATTGTCACCTGACAGTCGCGAAGTATATCGCAGTTTACCAAAAGGTATTGCACGTCAGTTGACATTGGACCGCGATCCACATGGTAATGTGCAAGTGTCATTGGTTGAAACCGAAAAATTGCTTATCGAGATGGTGGCTAAACGTTTGGCGACAATGAAAGCCGAAGGTACATATGCAGGTAAATTCTCAGCCATCAATCATTTCTTTGGTTATGAAGGACGTTGTGCTATCCCTTCAAATTTTGATGCGGACTACTGTTATTCTTTAGGTTATACAGCTTCTGTGTTAATTTCAGAAGGCAAAACTGGTTATATGTCATCTGTGCGCAATTTGACAGCTCCTGCTGCCGAGTGGATTGCTGGCGGTGTACCTATTACCATGATGATGAACATGGAACGTCGTCATGGAGCCATGAAACCAGTTATCCAAAAAGCGTTAGTACGTTTAGATGGCGAACCATTTAAATATTTTGAAGCTCATCGTGCCGATTGGGCAGATGCTAATACGAGCTACATTTATCCAGGTCCAATCCAATATTACGGTCCAACAGAAGTGTGTGATCAACCCACCAAAACACTTCAATTAGAACATCATAAGTTACATTAATCTAATGTGATACTGGTAGGAAGAGTGAACTTGAATAAAGTTCACTCTTTTTTTATTGCCGATTACTAAAAAAAACGTATTTTTGTCACTCATACTCAAAAAAATAAGAATCAATGATTAGTTTTGAAAACATTAATAAGCCGGATTGGAAGTACGAATTACTTCATCATTACGTAAATGTGGTTCATAATTATGTGTTTTATCATCACTATTATGTGCTACATAAAGAACGCCTATTGAAGGACCAGCCTTTAGTGGTGATTTGCAATCATCAAAATGGTTTGTCCGATGCTTTGGGTATTTTGTTTGCCTTACGAGGCGATTCGCGCCGTCCTGTATTTATTGCGCGCGCCGATATTTTTAAACGTGAAATCGCTGCTAAATTGTTACGTTTCCTAAAAATCATGCCAGCTTTTCGTGTACAAGATACAGGCGTTGAAAATCTGGGCGAAAACGAAGCTATTTTTAATAAATCGGCTCGTATATTACTCGAAGATGGTATCGTTGGTTTGTTCCCTGAAGCTGGTCACGAAGATTGTCATCACTTGGGAACCTTTAAAAAAGGTTTTGCACGTATTGCTTTTCAAGCTGCTGAAATGTCGAACTTTGAGAAATCGATTAAAATTCAACCTTTGGCTCATCATTATTCTAACTATTTTGGTATGCAACGCCAGTTGATGATTGTGGTAGGCGAGCCGTTTGGTTTTGAGGATTTGTATGATATCTATAAGGAACATCCACAACGTGCGCAAAAATTGTTGGCCGAACGTGCTCGTGTAGCGGTAAAAGAGTTGATGTTGGATATCGAAGATAAATCGTTGTATGAAGAGTACGATATGGTGCGCACTATATATCGCGAAAAATATCTTAAAAAAAATCATTTGGAAACCAAATATTTCCCCAACCATTTAATAGCAGATAAGGAGGTTGTGAATGCGTTGGATGGATATCGTAATGAGAATCCTGAAGGATTTGATAAACTCATGAAACAAACTCATGAATATATTCGTCATTTGGAACGCTTGCATTTGCGTGATTGGATTTGTGGTAAAAAACTTTCGGTTTTGGGATTTTGGTTCCGTTTCGTTTTAGCGATTGTATTGTCTCCTCTGGTTGTTTTTTCTTTCTTGTATAATTTGTTGCCATACAATGTCAGTTCCTTGGTAACGCGTCGTATTAAAGATCCAATGTTGCATTCAGCTTTCCATTTTGTGATTGGTGCTTTGTTTGCCTATCCTATTTGGTATATTATCACTTCGGCTATTTTGTGGGCAACCACTGGACTTTGGTGGTTAGTCTTAGTCAATTTAGTGGTGCTACCATTAAGTTTGGTATTTTATCAACACAGCAAGGTGTTATGGAAAAAAGTATATAATCGTGTTCGCCGTTGGAAATTTTGGTTTCGTGGAACAACATCCTATGTACGTGCGGTAGAATTGCGTGCACAAATTGTTAAGACCATGGATAAGTTGATGGCTTAATCAACCTAATTTATAGCACAAAAAGAGGCTGCATAGTTTGTATGCAGCCTCTTTTTATATGGGAAACGTGTTTGTTATTTTGAACCAACGGCGGGTTCTGTTGTTTGTGGCATTATTTCGAGTAATTCTACTTCGAAAATAAGTGTAGCACCAGCCTTGATAGTACCATTCCCAGCTCCTTGTTCGCCATAAGCGAGGTCTGATGGGATGTAAAAAATGAATTTCGAACCAACAGGCATTAATTGTACGCCTTCAGTCCAACCTGGAATCACTTGGTTAAGTGGGAATGTAATAGGTTCGCCACGTTCTACAGAGCTGTCGAATACTTTCCCATCAATAGTGGTACCATGGTAGTGTACTTTTACTTCGTCGGTGGCTTTAGGTTTGGCACCAGTTCCCATAGTAATCACTTTGTACTGTAATCCCGATTCGGTTTCAATAACGCCAGCGTTGGTTTTGTTTTTTACTAAAAATGCTTTTTCTAGTCCTTTCAAAGAATCTTGCATGGCGGTTACTTCTGCATCAAGTGCTTGAAAAGCGGCGGTCATCTGCTCTGGAGTCAATTTATTTTTTTTATCCATAGCATCTGATAAACCTTTAAGAAATATCTCTTTATCGATTTTGAGACCTAGCTTTTCGAAGTTGCCCGCTACACCTTCGCCAATGTTTGCACCTAAAGCATAACTTTTTTGTTGGGTTGGGGTCAATACGGTGTCAACAGTAGCAACCGGTTTTACAGTATCTACATTTTTTTTCTTTTTAGCAGAAATGGTCGTTACTCCAATTAATAGAACAGCGACGATGATAAGTGATTTTTTCATTAAATTCAATGTTTTTATGTATACGATATAGTTGGTAATTCTTATTTCTGATGATTAAAATATTCATTTAATAGATGGTGTGCAGCCACAAATGAGGACACTTTGTTTTGGCTCAATTCTACTTCATAATGTGCTAATAATTTTTCAATGGTTGGGTTATTGAAAAAGTTACTTCGCAATGCCTCATTAATAGTTTCGTACATCCAATATTTACTTTGTTCATGGCGTTTTTGGTCAAAAAAACCATTTTCTTTGGTAAATGTCATGTAGTCAGTTACCATAGTCCAGATTTCGTCGATGCCCAACTTATGAAAGGCTGAGCATGTCAGCACTTTAGGTTCCCAACCAGATGCTGGTTTAGGGAATAAATGGAGCGCATTTTGAAATTGTCGTGCGGCTAATTGTGATTTTTCGACATTGTTCCCGTCTGCTTTGTTGATGGTGATACCATCCGCCATTTCCATAATGCCACGTTTTATGCCTTGCAATTCATCGCCAGTACCTGCTAGTTGAATGAGTAGGAAAAAATCGACCATGCTGTGTACCGCAGTTTCTGATTGTCCTACGCCAACCGTTTCTACAAAAATGGTGTCAAATCCAGCCGCTTCGCAAAGCACAATAGTTTCGCGCGTTTTGCGAGCCACACCACCCAATGAACCAGTTGATGGTGAGGGACGGATAAAGGCATTTTTTGCGACGGAAAGTTCTTCCATGCGTGTTTTATCGCCTAAAATACTTCCTTTCGAACGTTCGCTACTTGGGTCGATAGCTAATACAGCTAATTTGTGGTTGGCATTTACCAGGTGCATACCTAAGGCTTCAATGAAAGTCGATTTGCCAGCGCCTGGCACGCCTGTTATACCAATACGAACAGATTTACCTGCATAAGGTAAGCAACGTTCAATCACTTCTTGTGCCTGTTTATGGTGTGCAGGATTTATGCTTTCTACCAAAGTGACCGCTTGGCTTAAAATGGACATATTGCCATGCAGAATGCCATCTACATATTCTTCTGTCGTATACTGTGAGCGTTTGATACGTGCTTTTAGATATGGATTGATGCTCGGCGGTTGAGGTACGCCTTCATTTACATTTAATCCCGGAAATGAATCAGCATTCTCAATATGGTGATTTTTTTTCATGATTATTTTACGGTTTGCCATTCCACTACAAATGTGATTGTAGGATTGGTAGGGTCGTTGGTGATAATCTCCATGGTTTTATAAAAAGTAAATGGCTGTAATTTGGTAGCATCAATTTCAATTTTAATATCAGTCGATTTGCCACTTTTTAAAGTTGATTTACCCACAGAACCTTTCATGTAAGTGCTTTCTGCCACTACCGATCGGATTAATAACGGATTGATTCCGCTATTTTTGATGGCTAATTTGCCACTATATTTGCCGCCAATTTTAAGTTTACCAAGATTGATTTTTTTCGCTGAAAGAGTCGCTATTGGAGCGCTCATGCGTTCTTTGCTGCTCAATTTACTGAAATCTTCTTGAATATTGGCTCTTACATTGAGTTTGCCAGCCGGTTTGTCGTTTACACTCACACTTACTTCATCATCAACATACGCCCATTTATCAGTTTGATTTGATAAGTATTTGAACGTAATGATTGTCTCTTCGTCAGGTTTAATGAGCGCAGGTGCTTTTACTACAATATGCTTAGGCGCAGCTATTACCAATTTTAACGGCTCATTCGTACCATTGGCTATTTCGAGCTGGCGTTCAGGTGTTTTCCCTTTTTGCACCATTCCAAATGGGACAATAGTGGAACGGAATAATACGTTTCCGATATTGTAAGGATAGCTTTCCGATAGAGGTTGGTTTTTAGGGCTTACGTAACCTTTTATGTCTAAGGTTTCTGTAATGTCTCCACTTGATCCACCTATAATTACGGTTACACCTTTATTGAATGGACCAGGGCGGCCTTCGGCGGTATAAGTAACGGTAATAGAGCCAGAACCTTTTGGAGGAATTGGACCTTTTGTCCATTCTGGCGTAGTGCATCCGCACGATGCGGTTACCATTTTTATGGTAAATGGAGCTGCGCCTTGGTTGCGAAAGTTAAAAACATGCGAGACTTTGCCGTCCTCTTCTCGTATATTACCAAAATCATATTCGGTTTCGTCAAATACAATTTCCACTTTTTGTTGTGCTACTACGGTTAATGCACCACACAACAAGAATAAGATGATAAAGCTCTTTTTCATAACAGTATGAGTTTAAATAGAATGAAAGAGGGAAAATGCTACTTCTCCCTCTTTGATTGAGTGGTTATGTACATAACCTATTAATTACACAACGTGTAATAGTCAATATTATTTTACTTCGGCAGCTGGTTCTACAGGTTTAGGTGTTACCTGTCCTTTGATATAAAGAACTTCTGTAAAATCTTCAGTACCGTTAGTTAAAACAACGGTTATACTTTTAGTAAATGAACCAGGACGATTTGTGGTGCTGTAAGTTACGGTAATTTCACCTTTTGCTTTAGGTGCTACAGGTTCTTTACTCCAATTTGGTGTGGTGCAACCGCATGATGCTCTTACACTTTTGATGGTTAGTGGCGCCAAAAATTGGTTGGTAAACGTGAATACAGTAGTGATTTTACCTACTTCTTCTTTCACGGTGCCAAAATCGTGTGTGCGTTCGTTAAATTCTACAACAGGTTTTTCTTGAGCCATTACTGATAAGGCTACAAAAAGCATGGTAAATAAAGCAAGTTTTTTCATAATAAAATTATTATTAAGTTAATTGATAAGTGATTTTAGTGGTGGCAAAAGTATAAAAAAAAATCTAGTGCAACCTTGTTTATTAATTATTTTTGTGTTTTGATTTTAGTTTCTGTTTCTTTCCATATCAAATTCTGTGCCGTTTGTTCTTTTCTGACATAGTAGCTCCATAAAATGAGCCCATGAAATAGACCTTTCGGATGGGCAGTTTTTGTTAGATGTAGGTTGTTTTTACGATCATAACGGAACTGACGATATTTGCTTAAAAATGACAACTCAGCCTTGATAATGGCAAACGCATTCGGGAATTTACCTTGAATCATTAAATGAGTTGCTGCGGCCCAGTCCAACAATAGGCGCACACAAAGAGTTCTACCTATATGTTTAGGGGCGTTTTTGTATAACATCAGCCAATTGTTGCGAAAATTCAGATAGGTTTTGCGCGGATGTTCCTTGTTTAATGTTTGAGCGCCCATGTGGTAAACGGTACTTTGAGGAATACACACAATGGCATTCCCTCGGGCTTTCAATCGCCAACAGAGATCTATTTCTTCCATGTGAGCGAAAAAACGCTCGTCTAAACCTCCCACTTTATGATATTTTTCGGCGCGAATAAATAGACAAGCACCAGTTGCCCAAAAAATGTCAGTAATGGTGTCGTATTGCCCATTGTCAGGCTCTAAGGTGTCGAGTATGCGACCGCGACAAAATGGATATCCATACGTGTCGATGTAACCACCGCAGGCGCCAGCATATTCAAAATGGGTGCGTTGATAATAACTTTTGATTTTCGGTTGACAAGCTGCTGTTTTTGGATGTGCATCCATGTAGCTGATGAGTGGAGCTAACCAATTTTCGGTGACTTCTACATCGGAATTTAGTAGTACGTAATAATCGGCTTTCACTTTACTCAACGCTTCGTTGTAACCGCCTGCAAAACCGAAGTTACGTGGTAGTTTTATGAGCCGCGTATCTCTAAATGTAGTTTCCATCAATGCCACCGAATCATCTGTAGAGGCATTGTCGGCAACAATCACTTCGGCTTCGGGTGAGTAGGCGATAACTTTGGGAAGTAACTCTTCGAGTAGCTTCTTACCATTGTAATTTAATATGACAACAGCGACAGACATGTGTACAATTTTTATAGATTAATTTCTATGATATTTCCAGCGTTTGTGTGACCATAGCCAGAATTCAGGAGCATCTAAAATATTTTGTTCCATACGACGTGCGTATTTTTCGGCTAATGTGAATGGTTCTTCTTTTTGGGGTTCTTCACATAATAGCTCTACGCGACACTGATAATAACCACGTTTCACTTTGTGCATTTCCAAGAAAATCACCGGATGATTTGTTTTGTGAGCAATGGTTTCCCATCCTGTCAAAAACGGTGTGTCCTGATTGAGCCAATTGGTCCAATAGTGTAAATTATTCCACGATGGAGTTTGGTCCGCAATGAAGGCTAAAATAAATGGTTTGTTGAGTTTTTTTAGTTCTACCATGCCGCGTAACACTTTTTGTTTTGGATAACAATATGTGCCAAATCGTGATCGTAAGTGAATAAAAAATCGGTCGAAATCATCATCTTTTAACGTCTTGTAAAGTGTGCTTACGCTCATTGTGTTGTGCAAATGTAGCGGTAAAGAACAGACCCACTCCCAATTGCAATAATGCCCAAATAAAGCAATCATGTTTTGTTCATTTTGAGCAAGTTTATGAAGCAATTCGGTATTTTCGAACGTGATACGGCGCTGAATCTCTTTTTCTGATATGTGCATCATGCGAATGGTCTCAAATCCGTAATCGCATAAATGATGGTAAAAGCGATGTTCTAATTTACGACGCTCTTTTTCGCTCTTTTGAGGGAAGGCGTTGTGTATATTTTGTCGTGCAGTTTTTACGCGGTATTGTGCTACGTGGTATATGATAAAATAGGTAATATCAGATAAAACATACAATATAGGTAATGGCAACCAAGCCACTACCCATAAAACAAAATAGGTAATGTAAAATAGAACTTTTCGCATGGAATGGAAGCGGACTTATTCTTCGGTATAAATTCCTATTTTTTTACCATATTCAAATTCGCCATCAAGTACTTGTTGAAGTTCGTCTTCTGTGAGGTTTACTTGATTTTCTTTTTTCATGAGTTTCCAAATGAAATCGAACATTTCATCTTCTGCAATAGTAGCTTCGCCAACAGCATCATCCTCGATTAAATTATTACTGTCGTAATATTCACATACTAAGTCGAGAAGATATTGCACGTCATCGTCGCTTATTTTGGCACGTGACTCTTCAGGTAAACTGTTTAAAATGAAATTAATAGCTTCGGTATCGTCGAACTCGATAGCTTCTTTTTCCTTTGCCATAATAGGGTTTTTAAAAGGTTTGATAAATAGATGTGTAAAGGTACAACTTTTTTCTGGAACCATGGATAGAAAATTGCCAGAAAAACAAAAAACCACTTTCGCTATAGAAAGTGGTTTTGGTTGAGCCTCTTGTCGGATTCGAACCAACGACCCCGAGATTACAAATCACGTGCTCTGGCCAACTGAGCTAAAGAGGCAAGTGGGTAAGCTTACTATATCGCACCGCTACAACCTTTTACCCTTGCTGCGATCAAGCCCTGGGGGAGTTCAAAGGGAGCTGGTCGTATAGGACTTACCCGGCGCAAAAGTACTACTTTTTATGGAATTACAAAAGTGAGTGATGTGATTTTTTGAAAATAATCGAAATTTAGCGCTTTTTAGCGTAAAAATGAGGCGATTATTTTTTTAAGAGAATCCCTTTTTCTTCTTGTCTATTTTAAAAAATCACTGTATCTTTGTCTGTTTATAAATAAAAACGTTTTCAGTATGAAACCAGAAGCTTTGAAACATGCGATGTATTTTGGTCTGATGTTAGGCCTTGTATTTGCCCTTAATTTCTTTTTGTCTACTTTGAATAATGGATGGTTTGCTGCTTTGCAGTGGGTTATAACATTAACTATCCCGTATTTGGTGTATCGCTTAACGGTTGATTGTCGCAATCGTGTTAGTGGTGGTGCTATATCGTATGGAGCTGCCTTGTGGTATGGAACTCAACTGTTTTTTTATGCTGCACTTATTTCGGCGGTGTTCAAATTTATCTATTTTAAATTTTTAAACCCCGAATATTTACCAAATATGATCAATGAGAGTTTGAAAATTCTTGATGAACTCAATATGTTGTCAGGTGAGCTTACCGAAAACCAAGTGCGTCAGTTGCTCACACCGTTGTATGTTACAATGCAGTACATTTGGATGGACGTTATTATGGGCGTTTTGGTGTCGTTGGTTACCGCCGCTTTTGCTAAAAAAGATAAATCAATTTTTGATACCGATGTTCCTCAAACAAATAATCAGTAAGTCATAATCTATGGATATTTCAATTATTGTTCCGTTGTTCAATGAGGCTGAATCGTTGACACCTCTTTATGAGTGGATTGAGCGTGTGATGAAAGCACACCATTTTTCGTACGAAGTTATTTTTGTAAATGATGGGAGTACCGATGGCTCTTGGCGCGTTATTACGGAATTGCAACAGAAATCGGACTCTGTGCATGGTATCTCTTTTCGACGGAATTATGGAAAATCTCCAGCTTTGTACTGCGGTTTTAAGCGCGCTCAAGGCGATGTGGTTATAACTATGGATGCCGATTTGCAGGATTCACCTGATGAAATTCCTGAATTGTATCGCATGGTAAAAGAAGATGGGTACGATTTGGTGTCGGGTTGGAAAAAGAAACGCCACGATAATAAATTGACTAAAAATATTCCATCAAAAATATATAATGCTACGGCTCGTAAAGTAACAGGGCTCAAATTGCATGATATGAACTGTGGCTTGAAAGCCTATCGGAACGAGGTGATAAAACACATCGAGGTATATGGTGAGATGCATCGTTACATTCCATTTTTGGCGAAAAATGCGGGCTTTACCAAGATTGGTGAAAAAGTGGTTGAGCACCGCAAGCGTGAGTTTGGTACATCGAAATTTGGTTTAGAACGTTTCGTAAATGGCTATTTAGATCTGTTCTCGTTGTCATTCTTGAACCGCTTCGGAAAGCAACCTATGCACTTTTTTGGATTGTGGGGTAGTGTTATGTTTATTTTGGGCTTTATCGCTGTTTGTGTAGTTGGATTGATTAAATTGACTGCGCTTTGGGGGCATTATCCAGCGCCTTTAGTAACCAATACACCTTATTTTTACTTGGCTTTAACCATGATGCTTTTAGGTACACAGATGTTTTTAGCTGGTTTTGTGGGCGAATTAGTTTCTCGTAGTTCCTCGGAACGTAACAATTATCAAATATCGGAAGAAATTTAACCTTATTCCTATGGACATTTTTCTTGAAATTTTAAAGTATATTTTGCCTGCTTTAGTGGTTTTGGGCGCTACGTATGTGGTGTTGTCAAAGCAGTTGGCTAACGAGGCCGATCGTCGTAATTTTGAATTACGTAAATTGAATGTAAATCAAATCACGCCAGTTCGTTTACGCGCTTATGAACGTTTAACTTTGTTGTTGGAACGTACCAAACCTGAAGCGATGTTGCTCCGTTTGAATTTATCAAATTTATCAAATTTTGATTTACAAACGCAGTTGCTAAAAACTATTCGCGATGAGTTTGACCATAATATGGGACAACAGATTTATATCAGCCCAGAAGCGTGGACGTTGGTGATGAACGCACGTGAAAGTTTAATGCGTTTAGTGAATGGTTCAGCGGCACAAGTTCAGCCTTCGGACTCCGCAATGCAGTTGGCGCAATCGCTTATACAAACGTATGCAGCAACAGAAACTACTCCTACAGAAATCGCACTCAATTTTTTAAAGCAAGAGGTTAAGTTGATGTAAATCGGCTAGTTTTCTTTTAATATTATTCCTATTAGTTATGACTTTTCGAGATTTAGCTGAAGCCCGTTTTTCGTTACGCAACTATGATAGTCGACCTGTAGAACAAGAAAAGATTGACCGTTTGCTAGAGTGTGTGCGTTTGGCACCGTCGGCGGTTAATTTTCAACCTTGTGTATTTTATGTAGTGACAGACCAAGTGCTATTGGCTCAGTTGCAGGATTGTTATAATCGCGATTGGTTTAAAACAGCACCGATGTGCATTGTGGCTTGTGGCAATCATCAACAGGCGTGGCATCGCAAGTTGGATGGCAAAGATCATACAGATATTGATGTGGCTATCGCGGTGGATCATCTTACTTTGGCAGCCGTAGATATGGGGCTTGGTTCATGTTGGATTTGTAATTTCGATGCTCAGAAATGTGCCCAAGTTCTCGACTTACCAGAAGGTGTAGAGCCAATTGCCATGGTGCCAATTGGTTATGCTGCAACGGATGAGCGACCTTTGAAAAAGCGAAAATCGCATGACGAGTTATTTGTTTATAAAAAATAGACATTTTGAAACATAAACTGACATATACCCTTGTTTTGTGTCTACTAGTATTAGTGGGTTGTACGGCTTCGGATGGCGAGTGTCGTAAAGAGAAAGTTGTGGTTATGGGCGTATCACTCTATAAAACGGTATTTGATGCTAAAAAAGAAGCGTTTGTATCTTCGCCGACTAAAGAAAAAATGACCATCAAAGGATTGAATAATGATTCCATATTGTATCAGGAACAATCACTGAGTAACTTTAATTTACCACTACGAGCTTTGCAATCAACATCGGCTTTTGTCTTGCAGCGCGGTGTTTTAGAATCTGATACCATTGTTATCTCTCATGAGAATGTGAATCAATTTATTTCGTTGGAATGTGGTTGTTTTGTCTACCATACTATAAAAAGTACTGCTACCACTACACATCAAATTGATTCATTAGTGATAGAAAACACGTATGTTCAAAATGTGTCGGAAAATCATTTACGTATTTATTATCGTGCCAATTAATGAGTCAGTTGAAACGACATATCATTTTAATTTTACTACTTTGCTCGGTGGCTGTTGTTTCGTTGGCACAAGTGAAAGTGGCTCCAAAATCTCAAAAAGACTCGAAAATGACCTATAATGGATGGTCGGCTCATGCAGACATCGCTTCTCCTTTGATGGGATTGGCTGTAGATAAAAGCATTGTAACTGGTGAAGCTGCTGTCGATGTGAATTTATCAAATCGGTTTTTTCCAACTTTAGAGATGGGTTATGGCGCCGTTAGTACTCAAATGACAAATGGCTCAACTTATTCTGCTACTGCACCATTTGCTCGTTTGGGAATGAATTTTAATTTATTAAAGACCAAGGATAAAGAGGGAAACATGAAACCCCATCGTAATTACGCTTATCTTGGGTTACGATATGGTATCAGTTTAGTCGATTATCAATTGGCTAATGTGCCCATAACTCGCGGTTATTGGGACGAGAATCGACTTCTTTCTTGGAACGGTAAAAATGCATATGCAGGTTGGGGCGAAGTGCTGGCAGGTGTGCGTGTTGATATGGCTAAAGGGTTTACAATGGGCTGGTCTATACGTATGAAGTTGTTGTTACATACGTCGTTGGACGAAAAACAAACACTTTGGTATGTGCCTGGCTATGGTAACTCCTCAGGTAATACTTTTACCTTAAATTATACCTTAGGTTATACTTACTATACCAAAGCGGAGCGATCCAAATTAAAAAAATAACTTATCTTTATGCGAAAACTTCTATCTGTGCTTATAACTATTGTAATGGTTTTGTCGCTACAAGCGCAACCAAAACATCAGCTGCGAGCAGCATGGATAGCTACTGTAGGTCGCATCGACTGGCCATCGTCGGTATCTAATGTCGCTGCACAACGCCAAGAGTTGATTACTATACTCGATTCGTTGGCTGCGCTCAAATTTAATGCCGTTATATTTCAAGTTCGCCCTACTTCCGATGCTTTTTATCAATCGGACATAGAACCTTGGTCTCGTTTCTTAACGGGTAAACAAGGCGTTTCTCCAGAGCCTTTTTATGATCCATTGGAATTTTTGATTCGCGAAGCTCATCGTCGCTGTATTGACGTACATGTGTGGTTGAATCCTTATCGTGTGCTTACGAGTGCCGATATTTCTCATTTGAATCCTAATCATCTTTTTTTCAAAAAACCAGAACTTTTTGTGAAATATGGTGAGCAATATTATTTTAATCCAGCCTTGGATGAAACGCGTGCTCATCTTAATCGTGTAGTGGCTGACATTGTTCGTCGTTACGATATTGATGCCGTGCATTTTGATGATTATTTTTACCCTTATCGCGTGAATGGCTTAGATTTTCCTGATGAGGCCTCTTTTCGGGCAAATAATCGTGGCTTTAGTGATAAAACAGACTGGCGTCGCGATAATGTGAATTTAGTGATTCATCAGTTGCAAAAAACCATTAAAAGTATCAAGCCTTGGGTAGAATTTGGCATAAGTCCGTTTGGAATTTGGCGTAGTAATGATAAAGACCCTCGTGGTTCCAATACGAAGGGGAGTTTAAGTAATTATGACGACTTGTATGCTGATGTTTTAGCGTGGCTTGAAGATGGCGATATTGATTATGTGATGCCACAATTATATTGGGAAATTGGTAAAAGAAACGCCGATTATGCTCATTTAGTGGAGTGGTGGAGTAATAACTCTCATGGACGTAATTTGTTTGTTGGACTATATGCTTCCAATTTAGGCAGCCAATCGGCCGCCTGGGCTTGGCGCAATGGTAATGAGCTGATGCGTCAATTACGTTATACCGAAGCATTTCCTGCTGTACAAGGTGCTGCTTTTTACAGTGCTGTGGCTTTGATGGAAAATCGTCAAAATTTACGCGATAGTTTGCGCGCTTATTACAAATATCCGGCGTTAGTCCCATTTAATAAGCAACTGAAAGGAGAACCATCTGGACAGCTCCAACGGGTGCGTATTTTGATGGATAATAACCGT
The DNA here is from genome assembly GCA_964570565.1 of uncultured Paludibacteraceae bacterium. Lineage (GTDB taxonomy): Bacteria > Bacteroidota > Bacteroidia > Bacteroidales > Paludibacteraceae > W0P28-013. Next base: position 41,661 of record CAZMYT010000003.1, on the reverse strand, counting down.
CCTCATTTAATATGGCATGCATCGGAAGAAACAGGTGGCTGCCAAGCGCAGTATTATGTGATATATGCATTTAAGGGAACTCGGTTGGGCGATTTCTCTAATCCAGCTAATATTTTGGCGGTGACCACCGATAATTGTTTGGATTTATCGCAATGGGCCAATCGCTTGCAAGGAAAATATAAATTTGCAGTAACAGTGGTCAACCGTTTCAATTATGAAAGCAAGCCAGCAACTGTTATTAAACGATTTAAATAAGAATATACCATGAAATTTGTAGGAATTATTCCAGCTCGTTATGCTTCGACGCGTTTCCCAGGTAAACCTTTAGCTGACATTCTAGGTCAACCTATGATTCAACGGGTTTACGAACGGGCTAGCCAAGTTTTAGATACGGTGGTTGTTGCTACCGACGATCAACGCATTTACGATGCAGTCGTGCAATTTGGAGGTCGGGTTGTTATGACTTCTGAAAATCATAAAACGGGTACAGATCGTTGTTATGAAGCGCTCACAAAATTACCAGAAACATACGATGTGGTGATTAATATTCAAGGTGATGAGCCTTTTATTGCTATCGACCAAATAGAAGCCTTGAAAAATTGTTTTGTGTCTGACCAAATTCAGTTAGCTACTTTGGTAAAACCATTTGATGCAAATACCTCCATTGACGAATTAGAAAATCCAAATACACCTAAAGTTATTTTAAGTCAAACAGGTGAAGCTATTTGTTTCAGCCGTTCCGTGATTCCTTATTTAAGAGGTGTAGAAAAATCACAATGGGCAGCGGCGCATACCTATTATAAACACATTGGTATTTATGCTTACCGTACCGATATTTTGGCTCAAATTACCAAGATGACTCAAACGCCCATAGAAAAAGCAGAATCGTTGGAGCAATTGCGCTGGCTCGAAAATGGATTACACATTCACGTTGCCATTACACACTCCGATAATCATTCTATTGATACGCCTGAAGATTTACAACGTGTGGTAGCACTTATGAAATAGAAACCTTTAAAATTTTAAGATATGAAATACAAACGAATTTTACTCAAATTAAGCGGCGAATCGCTTATGGGCAACAAACAACAAGGTATTGATGAACAACGTTTAGAAGAATACGCTCAACAAATTGCTGATGTTGTAAAACGAGGCATTCAAGTTGGCATTGTTATCGGCGGCGGTAATATTTTTCGTGGATTAAGCGGCGCAGGACGTGGCTTCGACCGTGTTAAAGGCGATCAAATGGGCATGTTGGCCACCGTTATAAATAGTTTAGCTTTGAGTTCGGCATTAGAAAAAATAGGCGTTAAAGCGCGTATGTTGACTGCCGTTTGTATGGAGCCAATAGGCGAATTTTATAGCAAATGGAAAGCTATTGAAACACTCGAACGTGGCGAAGTAGCTATCTTTTCGGCAGGAACAGGAAATCCCTATTTTACCACCGACACAGGTTCTGCCTTGCGAGGAATTGAAATTGAAGCCGATGTCATGTTAAAAGGCACGCGTGTCGATGGAATTTATACCGCCGACCCAGAAAAAGATCCGAAAGCAGTCAAATTTACAGAGATTACTTACGATGAAATTTATGCAAAAGGTTTAAAAGTAATGGATTTGACTGCCACTACAATGTGTAAAGAGAATCATCTTCCCATTATTGTATTCGATATGGATACCCCTGGCAACTTAGCAAAAGTGATTGATGGTGAGAATGTTGGAACAATTGTTCATAATTAATTTCATTTTTTTTGTTAAAAAGCCCTTTTTTTCTTGTTTTTAAAATATAAAAACTTATTTTTGTAGCAGTTTTTTTAACACAAAAACCTATTCTCAAGTAATTTCTTAACTTATTTCTTTAACCTTAAATACAAATTAAAGCATGAAAATCATTTCTTTGATGCAAAGAATCGTTGTGGTGCTAATGTTTCTTTTTGGCTCCGTAAGTCTCTTTGCGCAACAAGTGTTGGTACGAGGTATTGTTAAGGATGCCTCTGGTGAGCCTATTATTGGGGCAAGTTTGCTCGAAATAGGAACAACTAATGGTACCGTTACCGATTTTGATGGAAATTTTGAGTTGAATGTGGCAAGTAATGCCAAATTGCAGGTGAGCTACTTGGGTTATCAAACTCAAGAGATTATAGCAAATGGCAAAGCGCCAATGGTTGTTATTCTTAAAGAAGACTCCTATGCTTTAGGCGAAGTTGTAGCCATTGGTTATGGTTCCCAAAAGAAAAAGGAAGTCACAGGCTCCGTAGCTTCTGTTAAAGCTGAAGATTTTAATGCGGGCGTAAAAAGTAATCCTGTTGGTCTTTTACAAGGTAAAGTAGCTGGCTTAAATATCATTAAAACCTCTAGTGATCCTACCAGTACAGGTTATAATATTCAAATTCGTGGTTTCTCTACATTAGATAAAGGAGCTGGTACATCTCCACTTTTCATTGTTGATGGTGTTCCAGTAAGTAGTATCGACAATATTTCTCCTGAAGAAATTGCGTCTATGGACGTTTTAAAAGACGGTTCTGCAGCCGCTATTTATGGTACACGTGGTACCAATGGTGTTATTATTATCACAACTAAACGTGGCGCTAACTTCTCAGAACTCCCAACAACTCAAGTTGAATACTCTGGTTATGCCTCAGGTTCTGTTCGCAATGGCGATATGGGTATGGCAACTCCAGCCGAATTCCGTAATTTAGCGACTCTCTCTGGTGGCAAAGTAACACCAACTATTTATTCTGATGGTTCAGGAACTGATTACAATACCGATTGGATGTCAGAAATTACCCGTCCTGTTGCTATTGCTCACAATCACAATTTAGCCATTTCAGGTTCTTCCAAACAATTCAATTATCGTGCGTCGTTTAACTATAAAAACGCAGAAGGTATTGCTAAAACGTCTAACCGTGAAGAGATGATTGCTAAATTGGCCGCTTCTCAAAAAGCGCTTGATGGCTGGTTAGAACTTCAATACGATTTTTCGTACATGCACTATCGTAATGATTATTTCACAGGCGACTTTAAACAAGCAGCCATCGTTAATCCAACCTATCCCATTTACGACAACAGTACAACCTCTGGTTACTTTAAACCAAGTGGCTCAGGTCAATCTAACCCAGTGGAAGGCATGAATCAAAAAGAATCGTACCAAGACGGTAACTACTTCCGAGGCTCCATTAAAGCCACAGTTAACATCAAACCTATACAAGGTCTAAAAGTAAGTGGGTTTGCTGCCATCGAAGAAGGCGATAACCACTCCTTCTGGTACAACAAAGCCATCAGCACCGACGAACAAGGTTCAGGTAAAGCAGGCCGTAGCAGTAACTTCAACTTCAACCGTTTATTTGAAGCTACCGTAGACTATGCTGGGTCTTGGAATGGACACAACCTGGCGGCCGTAGCAGGTTTCTCCTACCAAGACTTCTTATACGACGGTATGGACATCTCCAACAAAGGTTTTCCAACAGATGACGCCAAATACTACCAAATAGGCAATGGTGATGCCACCAAACAATACTTAAATGCCAGTTCATATCGTAACTCCAACGTCTTAGCCGCCATGTTCGTACGTGGAAACTACAACTACCAAGAGAAATACCTGTTATCCGCTTCTTTACGTCGCGAAGGTTCCTCTCGTTTTGGAGCTAACAACAAATGGGGTTGGTTCCCAGCCGCCAGTGCAGGTTGGCGCGTAAGCGGTGAAGACTTCATGAAAGATCAAGACTGGTGTAACGACTTAAAAGTACGTTTAGGATTTGGTATTACAGGTAACAATTTGGCTTCGGATTTGCGTTCGGTAGCAATGTTATCGAATTCTGGTACATTCTGGTATAATGGAAATTGGGTTTATACCTATGGTGTGAGCCAAAATGTGAATCCGGATTTGAAATGGGAAAAGAAATATGAGTATAACGTAGGTGTGGATTATTCATTTCTCGACAATCGTTTATATGGTAGTTTAGATGTTTATTATCGCCAAACACGTGATTTGTTATGGGATTATGAGGTACCAACTCCTCCTTATCAGTATCCAACATTATTAGCTAACGCTGGTCAAATGGATAGTTATGGTGTAGAATTAGCAGTGAGTGGTGTGGCGGTAAAAACCACAGATTGGTCGTGGACCACGACTCCTACAATTGCCTTCAATAGAAATGTGATTACAAAATTGTCCGATCCTGAAAAAGGATTTAATTACAAACAAACTACTTCAGGCGGTGTTGGCGAAAATGGTATTATGAATACGAATACGCAAATTTTGATTGAAGGTGAATCTGTTGGTGCATTCTATGGCTATAAAGTAGATCGTATTTTACCTGATGGGACTTGGTTGTATAAAACTCCAGAGGGAGGTCTTACAGATTTACCAGATGTTAGTCAAAGGCAGATATTAGGTAGTGCTCAACCATTGTTTACCTATGGTTGGAACAATGTTATTCGTTATAAAAACTTGGATGTAACCCTGTTTTTCCGTGGTGTATATGGTAATAAAGTGTTAAATGTAACACGTTGGGCTTATGGCGCAGAATCGTCACAATCTATGAACGTGTATTTACAAGACGCGATGCCTGACAAAGATGGTAAAGTCGTTTATACAAATAAAACATTGTTCTCCGATTATTATCTCGAGGATGGGTCTTATTTGAAGTTGGATAACTTAACCGTAGGTTACACTTTTGGTTTGAAACAAAATAAATATGTACAATCGTTGCGTTTGTATGCTACAGGTCAAAATTTATTTACATTAACTGCTTATAATGGACAGGATCCAGAAGTAAATACGACTGGTGTATGGGATGCAGGTATTGATTATCCTGATTTTTATCCAACCGTAGCTACCTTTATGTTCGGCGTTAATCTAACTTTGAATTAATAATATCATTTAAAATATAGTTAATCATGAAAAAGACTTTAATATACATTCTGATTGCTGCTGTAGTATTCCCCTTGTTTACTTCATGCGAGGACATGTTAGACGAAAAAAACTATGGTAATCCTACAACAGAAGATATGATGGCAAAAGAGGATAATGTGATTCTTTTGGTAGGTCAGGCTTATGCCGATGTTAAATGGTTACATGATCATTGGGGGTATTGGGGCGTTAATTCCTTAACTTCTGATGAGTGTGTTTGTCCTATACGTATGCCAGGGAAACACTGGGCTGATGGTGGGTATTGGAAAAATTTGAATACACACAAATGGAATGAATTTGCAGATGCATTCAAAAATATTTGGAATACAACCATCTCTGGTGCCGTTTTGTGTAATAAAATTTTAGCAACGCTTAAGGATAATCAGGCCTCTATGTCGCCAACACTCTATGCCCAATATGTAGGCGAGCTAGAAGTTTTGCGTAGTTATTATTACTATATGTTGTTCGATTGTTTTGGACGCATTCCTTATACCGAAGATTTTACTTCGGAAGCTAAGCCATTGATGGAACCAAATTTGGTTTGGTCTAATTTAGTCAGCACATTAGAGCGTAATGCACCAAATTTACCAGTGGTTAACGATGGTAACCGTGCCGCTAATTATGGACGCGTCACACAAGGTATGGCGTATGGTTTACTAGCGCGTTTGTATTTAAACGCGGAATCGTTTGGTTGTACACCTGCCAATGTTTCTGTAGAAGGTGTTACTTTGTCATCGACAGAAGATTTCTATACCAATGCCGTTCGCTGTTGTGATGCAGTAATTACTTCTGGTTCCTATTCTATCGAAGAGGATTTTTTTACCAATTTTAAAATTGAGAATGAAAAAAGCCGTGAAAATATTTTTGTAATCGTAGAAGATGGAAATGCTGATTTTGATGCACGTGACAATGGCAGCATGTCCAATAAATTACGTTTAACCATTTTAACTTTGCATTATTCACAGCAAACGACGTGGAATATGATTGAGAAGCCATGGAATGGCTTTTGTGCACGTCCAACATTTTTGGATCGTTATGCCGCTACCGATGTGCGTGGTCCTGGTAATGAAGGGTTAGGTACTAATAATACAAAACAATGGGGTTGGTTTGTTGGCCCAATTTATGATGCTAAAGGGGAAAAATTATTAAAGGATGAAAATAATAATGATGCCATAATTCGACCAGAAATAAAATCATTAGATGAAGCTCAATGGTGGGATGGTGGACGTATGATGAAATATGAAATTGATAAAGAGAAGAAATATGCTTTCTGTGAAAATGATTTCGTCTTATTGCGTTATGCGGATGTTCTTTGGATGAAAGAAGAAGCTATTTTGCGTGGAGGTAATGGTATAAGTGGTGTTGCAACGCCCGATTTTCAACGTATGCTAAAACGCGCTTTTGCTTATGATGTTACTCCTGCTGTTTCTTATACAACTGCTTATCCTACGGCATTAACATTGAATGGTATTTTAGACGAACGTGGTCGTGAATTTGCGTGGGAAAATATGCGTCGTCGCGATTTAATTCGTTTTGGTAAGTTTAATGACCCAACTTATGTGCAGTATGTTTTAGGAACGGAAGCTTATCGTAAATGGTTTCCCATTCCTTATTCCGTACTCGAAAAATCACAACGTGATGAACAGGGTAATCCAATTTGGACACAAAATCCGGGGTATTCAAATTAAGTTTGTTTTTATGATTGCAACGTTTGAGTATATTTGTGCATCTAATCAATATTAATCTTTTACTATTTTATTAACTTATTAAATTTATTTATTATGAAAAAATTAAGTTTTTTTGTAGCGACCTTAACTCTTTTTGCGTTGGGTTTTACTTCTTGTAAACCAGAACCAGAGCCAGAAACAGATGTTATTCTGGATGGTATGTATTTGTATGGTGATGCAACGGCTTTAAATGCAGTAGCCTCCAAGGGTATGTTTGCTAAAGGTCTAAACGAAGCAGATAAAAATGCAGTTGTACCTGGTTTGTGGGAAAAATATATAGCCTTAGAAGCTGACAAAGATTTTGTGATTGCAGAGGTTAAAGGTACAACTACAATTGTTTATGGCGCAGATGGTGTGTTGGTCAATGATTCCACGAAAGGTGAAGATTGGTCTATATCTGGAGCTGTTGTAAAACGTGGTAGTTATGTGGCTAATGGTACCAAATTTCAGGTTAAGGAAAGTGGTATATATCATGTAGTTGTTTATACACCAAAAAATTTGGTGTGCATTATTCCCGTGAAATGGCGTTTAAATAGTATATCTGCCCCTAGTACTGGTGGTAATGTATTTGAATTGTCTGTTCCTGCTTTTAATAAAGAGTCTATGTCTTTCTCATTGCAAGGCGTTGAAGCTAAAGCAAGCAATTTTAAATTTCAAAGTTATGATGGTTGGAAATACGTTATTGATGCTGCTGACAATGTCAAAGTTAACTGTAATTTTGGGGCGGCTAAAGACGTTACTTTCAAGTTTGATGGTACTGTAAATCAGTTGTTACCTGGTGGATCTGATATTGCAATTACTCGTGCTAATAAAGCTATTTATACGGTTAGTTTAGATTGGACTTTGGAAAAAGGTCTTGGGTTTACTTCTAAATTAGTAAAAACTGGGAATGTTGATCTTCCAGATCCTGCAACTTATTCGCTTGGTTTAATTGGTGCAGCTGTAGGAAGTTGGGATGTGGATGTTCCATTTACTTATGTTCCTAATACTTCTTGGCAGTATAGAATATCTAATCAATTGTTATTAGCTGATGGATTTAAAGTTCGTACTGTTGGAAAATGGGACGATATTAATTTAGGTTATGACAATGTAACCATTACGGGTGATGCTACTAACTTTGAAAATGATGGTGGTAATATTAAATGTAAAACTGAAACTACCTATACAACGATTACATTATCTTATGATGGAGATACAGATAAATGGTCTTTGGATTTTGTGAAATAATTTAATCCGTTTTAAAATAAAATAGCCCGATATTTATCGGGCTATTTTATTTACAACAGATATTGTTGTTATTTTTTCTTCCTTGATGTTTTTATTCTTTAGAATGTACTTGTAGTTGCTTGCGCCAGTCGTTGAATGTCATGCCTGTTTCATTGCGTACGGCACGTTTTAGTGAGTCTATGCAACCAAATCCAGCTAAGTCGGCCAACGTTTCTAATGATTGTTGTGGTTGTTCTTTTAGAATGGCTTCCAACTCCTTCACACGATAGCGGTTGATGTAGCCACAAAAGCTCGTTTTATGTGCGCTGTTGATATAATTCGATAGATAGGTTCTATTGCTACCGATAGCTGCCGCCAAATCGCGTATGGTAAGCGATGGATTTAAATAAATTTTCTTTTCGAGGGCTTGTTTTAGCTGTTCCTCCAATGCATGTGTTTTAGCATTTGTTGTTTTCTTGGAAGGTCGTATGTCAGCTTTTTCAAATAGGGGATTAATGACCTCTTGCTGGAAACCTAGCAACCCAATAGCAAATAAGGTAGTTGAAAATACAACAGAAGCTATAGTAATTCCAGTCAATTCATGTGTGAAAAAATCTCGTCCGAGACAGCGTAAGATGAATGAAGCACAAGCCACAACCAACATGGTGATATTTAATAAAGTGGCTTTATTGATGCGACTGTGTTCAATATCAGAATAGTACTGCCCAGCTTTATTACCATAGGTTTTAAGCAACGAAAAATTTTTCCAAACCGTAAAGACGACTTGAACCAGAAAAACCAGTTTGATAAATAAAATCACGGTACGTTGATATAATCCAGCAAAAGACGTGGGCTGCCCGTTTCCAAAAAGGAGCTGTTCGTAGCTGCTTTTATCCATCCAAATGACACCAACAAGATAAAGAATAAAAAGAGTGGTTGGTGCAGCTAAATAAATAATGTGTTTACGGAACGAAAATCTACGGTCAACCGTGAGTAGCCGTATGTAAATGTGAAACATCGGGTAAACCATCAACGAGGCATATTGGTACACAGGATCGATAACAATATACAATTCGTGTAAGGGCGCAAAAAACAGAAAATGCGATGCATATACCACAAACGCAAATGACATAAACTTACCTAAAAAAGACTGTGGGGACCTTGTGTTTTGTCCTATTTGTAACGTTAAACTCCAGAAGAATGTCACAAATACAGGGAAGGCCAATAGTAATGTTTTGAGCATAGGTGTGGTCTTTAATGTGCGTACAAAGGTACGGATTTTTTTGTTTTGTTAGCATTTTACAACAAAAAATGTACCTTTTGCGTGAAAATTGTACTTTTTGAGAAACGAACGATGTTAAGTGATCATACCTTTGTCTCATCGTTTAACCTTAAAACTTATAATTATGAAAAAACAAATTACATTGATGTTTTTGGTATCGCTTATGATACTATTTGTGGCTTGTGACCCAACCGATAATAATAACAATGGGAATGTTACAAATTATTGGACAACTAATGCCTTGGTACGTTTGCAACTAAAAGGCGCTGTGAAAACGATTACGCAAAATGAAGTTACCACCGAATTTAATAGTCAAGGGCAGGTTGTAAAAATAACTAATCCGCAAACAGGCGAAGTGACTTATTCCTACAATGCAGAAGGAGTTTTAGTCAATAATGGTGAATATACCATTCAGTATAATAATTCGGGGAAATACATACCAAACTTTCCATTTCACATTAACCATGCTGGGTTAACACCTAATCTGAGTGCGTTGATAGGCGAGTCAAGTCGTATGGATTATGTATTTGTGGGCGACACACTGTGGATGACAAGTCAGTACACCTATGGCGAAGAAGTGACCAGAGATACCACTAAAATTTACTATGCCGATAAATATCCAACTAATTTTGTAACCGATTATTCGTTTATGAATGCGACTTATCAGGCTAATGGCATGTTTGACGTATATACCGAAGGATTTTTTGGACAAGGCTATTATAGCGAGCGTATATCGACTTATAAAAAAGATCCAACATATTTGTTGGTTCACACCTATGAAACCAATGACACTTCTGCTTATTCTGGAAATTTACACAGTCTCACCACTTATACCTATAATGAGTCCAAAGATATTGTATTAGAGTCTCAAATAAGTGACAATTCTTATTATAAAACCGAATATTATGATTATGTGTACGATGCCAAAGGCAATTGGACAAGTCGTAAAAGTCACAACCAAAATAATAGCGAAGTATGGGAAAATGAGACTGTTGAAACACGTGTCATTACTTACTTTGAGTAGGAGCTAGAGAAATAACGTTGTGTGATTATTTCAAAGAAAATTCCCGATTGCTTGTGTGTCAATCGGGAATTTTTGATGTTATTATTGGTCATGTCCAGGAGGCGTGCTACGCAGGTCGCCTTGAATACGATGTGTAACTGGCTGTGGAATCAGAATAGGAATTTTTTCTTCTATCGTAGAACTAGAATCCAAGCCTAAAGCTTTAATGTCGTTATTACCCAAATTTTTGATGATATTGTGTAAATTCATAATAAAGCCCTCTTTCGCTGGTAATTTATAGTCGACCGTTAGTATGCGATCGAGATTAATAAATAGGAAATTGGAATTAATATGGTATTTACGCATCGAGTCAAACGGGCTTTCTAGGCTAAACTCGCCACTCGCTACTAAATCTTCTATCACCTGACGGAAGTATAAATTAATTTTTCGTTCAATCTTAAATCCCAATTTAAAATCAATCTTGATGAGTGTACCAGGAATAATTTGGTTCACTTTGTATTTAAACGTGTTTGGCGAATCGTCGTTGTCTACGTGTAACAAAAAGTAGGTGTTGGCTCTCTTTGGATTTTTCTGAAAAATGGAATAGATAATTTTCGATTCAATATCCATGGGCATATCGGCTTTGGTTATAAACACCAAGTTGGCACTGAGATAAGGAATGCTGGTATCATTTTTTAGGTCGCGGAATTGGTTTAAATATTGCCCTAAATCGGTAAAGGTGATGTAACTATTTTTGATGCGACGCCCATAAAACCAGCCATACATGATGGTAAAGAAGAATAGTGCTAGTAAAATAGAAAACCAACCACCATGCATGAACTTGTTAAGGTTTGAGAGCAAAAATACACTTTCAATAGTCAGAAAAAGGGTGACTACAGTAATGCGGAATATGTTTTTCCAACCGCTTGATGGTAGCCAATATGATAGTAGAAGCGTCGTCATAATCATGGTAATGGTGATGGACAAGCCGTAGGCTGCTTCCATTTTTTCGGAACTGCCGAAGAAAATAACCACAAACGAACAAGCGATCCATAAAAACCAATTGATAATAGAAATATAAACTTGTCCTTTGATGATAGATGGATAACTAATTTTGAATTTTGGCCAAAAGTTGAGCGACATAGCTTCGCTTACTAGCGTAAATGACCCAGTAATCAATGCTTGACTGGCAATAACAGCGGCGGCTGTAGCGAGTATAATGCCTGGTAACAAAAACCACGTAGGCATCACACCAAAAAAGGGATTAACGGTTTGCGCTAAATCGGGATGATTCAATGCCCAAGCACCTTGTCCTAAATAGGTTATAACCAGCATTGTTTTAACAAAAATCCACGAAATACGTATGTTTTTGATGCCACAATGTCCCATGTCAGAATATAATGCTTCGGCACCCGTAGTGGCTAAAAATACGGCTCCTAAAAGCAGAATCCCACTAGGATATTCAATGAGTAATTTAATGGCGTACATTGGATTGAGTGCAACCAATACATGTGGCATGGTGCTAATTTGTATGGCACCTAGCACGCCCAACATCAAAAACCATAGTAACATGACAGGACCGAAAAACCTACCGATAACGTTGGTTCCGAATCGCTGAAGGGTAAATAGTAGTACAAGAATAACTAATACCACGGGAATGACAGAAATACTTGGATAAACCATGCGTAGTCCTTCAATGGCAGTGGTTACTGTAATGGCAGGCGTAATAACGCCGTCGGCCAATAGGGCGCTACCGCCAATCATGGTGATAAGTACAATAAATGGTGTTTTCTTTTTCAATAACGCAAATAGCGCGAAAATTCCACCTTCGCCGTGATTATCGGCGCGTAGTGTGATAAGTACGTACTTAATGGTAGTTTGCAGCGTCAGTGTCCAGAAAATACACGAAATGCCGCCTAAAACTAACAATTCATTAATACCATTACCGCCAGAAAGAATCGCTTTGAATACATACAAAGGGCTGGTACCAATATCGCCGTAGACAATACCCAGGGTAACAATAAGACCGGCTAACGTAATCTTATGCAAGCCGGAATGTGACTGTGATTGACTCATAATGAGAGTTGAAATAACTTTAAAAGACCTAAATACTGATTTTAATGAAAACCTGCAAAAGTAGCCATTTGTTAGCATATAAATACTATATTTTATTTTTTTTGTAAAAAATAGTCATCCGTTTTATGATTAACAAATTAAATGTATATTTGTGAAAATTTATAGGTTTTTGATAGTTGTTACGACTGTCGCTTTTTTACAATCGCACATGTGGAATTAATATTATATTTGTAACTAATTTAATAACCTCTTGAAACTTTTTAAAAACTAAAAACTATGAAAAAACAGTGGATTATGTATGCGGTGTGTTTGTGTGCCATAGCGCCGCTCCATGCGCAATCGTGGATTGAAAATATGGGCAATCGTGTGAAGGATAAAGCCGTAGAGAAAGTGGAGGAACGTATTGAAAATAAGGCGGGTGAAGCTGTAGATAAGGGGCTCGACGAAATTGAAAATACGGTGACAGGAAAATCAAAATCGACCGATGAGGAGGCTTCCGACGAAGAAACAACAACTCCTGCTCAAACCAAGAAAACAACACCACCAGCGCAAGCCAATGCACCTGTATTGATGTCGAACACCAAGTACGATTTTGTGCCAGGCGATAAAATTTTATATTTCGAAGATTTTGCACAGGATGCGGTGGGCGATTTCCCTGCTTTGTGGACCACCAATGGTGGTGGTGAAGTGAAAACAGTCAATTTAGCTTCAGGAAATTGGTTTCACATGAATAAAGAAGATGCGGTCTATTGTTACACTAAATCCATTGCATTTCCTCAAAATTTCATCATGGAATTTGATGTGATTCCCGATGGCAATTTCTCCAATGGTTACACCATTACGTTTTATGAAGATCCCGATAATGTGGAGTTAACCGACGATTTGTATCCAGGTACCAAAGGGTTACATATCTCCTTTGATGAAGGAACTTGGTACACCAAAGGATACCACAATGAAATGGATGCTGGTGGTTGGATTGAAGGTTCGTCAACCACAAAGCCTGTGGTGTACGGACAAGTGAATCATGTCATTATTTGGGTGCAAAATCGTCGTTTGCGCATGTATCATCAGGGCGCAAAAGTGCTAGATATGCCTACCAATATACATGCTGGTACCAAATTTAATCGCTTCCGATTTAGTGGTTGGAGCACGTATAGCACACCTTATGTGTCGAATTTGAAAATTACTACGGCAACGCCTGATATGCGCAGCAAATTGTTGACCGAAGGTAAATTGGTGACTTATGGCATCTATTTCGATGTGAATAAAGATGTTGTAAAAGCTGAATCGTTTGGTACGATTAGCGAAATTGCACAAACGTTGAAAGAAAATCCAACGGTGCGTATCAAAATTATTGGTCACACCGATAGCGATGGCGACGATGCTAAAAACCTTGATTTATCGAAACGCCGTGCGTTATCTGTTAAAAATACGTTGGTCAACCAATTTGGTATCGATGCTAGTCGCATTCAAACCGATGGCAAGGGTGAAACCGAACCGCTAGCACCTAATACCACGAGTGAGAGCAAAGCTAAAAATCGTCGTGTGGAATTTATCAAACTTTAAAATACGTAGGATTATGAAATCAGTTGCAGTTTTTAAGTGTGCTGTTGGTTTATTGTTCTTGCCTATTCTGGCTGTGGCACAAACCACTCCTGAAGCTTTTTTGGCGCAATTGCCAGCCATTCCTAATACCGTGTGCGGCGTCGACTCGGCAGTAGTGAACCATTTTAGCAATCGTATTGCTACGGTACAAGCGTCGTTGCAACAGGTGATTGATCAAATTCATGCCGAAGCAGAATCTAATCTCACTAAAACGCAAAATAATATGCGTGCAACCATTGCCCAGCAATCAGGTTTAAGCCAAGCTGATATGGCGCGCTTGGAACAAGATAATGTAAGCGACGATGAGGCCGAAGCCGTAGCCGACAAGGTGATGCGCAATACGTATAATGTGTCGTTGGCCGAAATGCAAAGCGTGAGTGAGATGAGCGAAGCCGATCAAGAAAAGTGGGCGCAGAATTATGCCAATCAGCAGATGAAGCAGGCGCAGGAAAATCCACAACAAGTAAAGCAAAAGCAGGACAAAAATGCGCATTTGTATGCGTTAGCCAAAGAACAAAAAGAGATTGGTGAGCGTATTCAAGCCAAAATGAATGAACTCAGCCAGTTGGCAAAAGCCATAGAGTTGCAAGACACGTTGGAAACGCGCACGCTTCAACAAAAATCGGCGCCTTTGGAAAAACAGTTGTGCAGCGGAATTTGCTCGCCTGCCGAAATTGCACGGTCAAATGCGGCTGAGAAACAGATTTATAGTTTGCATCGTACCTATTGCTCCAAACTATCGCCTATGCAGTTGGCGTATGTGGCGCGTTATTTGACCGTAATCAAAGGTTTGTTTCCCGATTACCGACGGTTGACCGTGGTACAAAACGAACTTTCGAAGATTAATCTGGGCGTAGAACCCGTTCATCCCGATTTAAGCTGTTATGCAGCTGTGGACGAATATATGCACGTGTTAGCATCCGCTTACAACTATTGGGTGGCACCGTTTGAACAATACTAATTGATATCACAAACAAAGCTCCGTAACGAAAAAGTTACGGAGCTTTGTTTTGAGATGATTGTCAGATGGCTGTTCAGTGTTTTATCTACTATAACGGACGGAACTATATGCAGTTGCCGACTGCGGGCGGTTTTCCTGTCGAGCCGCACCGCCGCTGTTGCGGGCTACACGGCTTGTTGTCAGCACGGAAACGGCAATTGACATATAGTTTTTGTTATGCGGTCGTGTTTCTTTTGTCCAGTTAATCATTATTGTCCAGTTCTGCATTTTCTAATTCCTCATGAGTCAGACCATACGGAAATCCTCCTGATGTGTATCCTGCAATAAAAGCGAAATTGTAGTCCGAGTCATTTACTGCGATGTCGAGAGCCTCAGCTTTTTCTTTTGCTAATTTTCTTTGTTCTATTCTCCTTTTAAGCGACTCAACGATTTGATTCTCTAAATTCTGCGGGATAATTACTCCGAGAGTTTTCAACTCATTAATCGCACAAATTTTGTCCACACCAAACCATTTCGCATATCCAGAGATTAAATTTTGTCCGTCATACTTTGTAATCCAGTCTTTTGCAGAGGCTAAGCGTCCTTTTTTAGTCAAGGTCTTTCGTCTAGGTGTCTGTTTTTTACTCACACTGTGAATGAACTTACTTTTTATCTAAGATTTTTTTAATTGAAAATCCGAGCAATCCACCTAGGATTGTCGTCATTATAGCTATAGGTATCAATGAAACAGGCTCTTTCCAGCCAATCAAAATTGCCGTCGGCAATAAGACCAAAAAAGCTGTCAAAATACCTTTGATTATCGAATTGATTTTTAAATCAATTGTCGCAATTAGAAATCCTACAACTATCCACATGGTAAATGCAGAAATATTTGCATCCCAAGTCAGCTTTTGCATAATCATTGGAATTACGTCAATAATCCCAGCAACAACTCCTAATAATATCCCAATTTTAATTTTTTTCATATCGTATCGAATTAGTAGTCTGTCGTTTTAACGGTTGAGGCTATATGCAGTAAGGGATTGCGGGCTACTCACCTGTCCACCTAAACCGAAGTTTGAGCGGGGTAGAATACTTGAATTACCTCTGAAACCCTTATTGCATATAGCCTTTGTTATGCACCTGTAAATTTTATCATTTTTTTATCAATTTGCTTAAATATCTTGTTGTTTTACAATCAGTTCGTATGAAATATAAACCGGTAATTAAGTCAGATACGTTTATACTAGATTTGTCGGGTTTGGTTATTTGTTTTATTAATTGCCCGTTTTGATTGTAAATTTTAATACTTTCAATTGTTTCGTTGTTCGGAATAGTAAAATTTACTTCGGTGGTTGCAGGATTTGGATAAACTTGCAAATTTATATTTTTAGCAAACTCACTTTCATATATCGAAGTTATTACGCTACCCCACGTTTGCGAAATAGTGTTATACTGTTGAACTAAATTTTCATTAATATTGTAACGATAAAAACTGTTAGTCAAAGTAGTATCTCCATCGGTTGATATTTGCGAAATACCGCCAAAGGTATAGAATAATGTATCACTATTCTCAATCATTACCCAAGCCACACCGTAAGCTTGTGGTGGTAAGTTGGTGGCTCGCTTTTTAAAAGTAATGGGCGTTGTGGTAAGGTCAATGGTATAAAAATCGGTGCGAAAGATTATTTCGTCCGATTTGGTACTTTTGTACGACGAAGTACTTGTACCACCAGCAATAAAACCCATACCACTTGGTAATTGTGTACATTGTGCCCCAATTCGTGGAAACATAAAATCGCCACCAGTATTTTCGATACCCCAACCGTATTGGTCTAAGCTCCAAACTTGGGCTTGGTCGCCGTTGTTATTACGACCACCTAACACATAAACTTTTTGGTTGTGTTGCACAAGACTATGTCCGTATCTTCCGCCCGGTAGAGCGTCCCTTGTTAACCAACCACCTGTCGCAGGATTGTAAAGATGCACATCACCATAAACTTCTGTTCCGTTGGGGTTTCTCCCGCCTACAATGTGTATCCACGATGCAGGTTCACCTTCAACTACACAGGCAGCGGCTTCTGTACGCTCGCTAAATGGCTGTTCGCCGCCTTCTTTCCAAGTATTATCATTTGGGTCGTAAGTGTACATTCCTGTATCAGTTACACCCCTTGCACCAGAGAGAACCACCATTTTGTTATCATAAGGAACTGCACAATGTCCACTCATTGCAGGCGGTGTAAGATTAGGCGTAAACATTTCGAATGCTTCAAATGTTACGGGATTAATCATATACAACTTATCAGACTTGGTGCCATCTTGTTTTTGACCACCATAAAAATAATACGAAGCACCTGTACGGCAAATTGTACCACCATTCATATTTGGGTACTGTTGGCTTTGTGCTGAATAAGATAATGCTAATAGCATTAATACTACAAATGTAAATTTTAATTTCATATTCTTTTGCATTTAAAAATTAATATTGATATGCAAAATTACCTGTAATTTAAATTAAAAAATTGAACTTGTGATGAAATACATAGTTGTGTGACGAAATGCAATAACATAATATTTAGTTAGTTAGAATTTGTGAATTGATTTTTTAAAACATTAATATAAGAGCGAGAAACCGGAATTGTATTTTTGCAATTATCAAGGTACAATAACAAACCCTGCGAGTTACCTTCTGTTTTTACGATTTTATTTTTATTCACTATATACGATTTATGGCATTGTATAAAAAAAGGATAATCGGCAAGTTGTATCAGCAATTGTTTAAAAGTGTAACGCAATAAAAGAGTAGTTAATTTATCCTCCTGAACAATATATATATCAACGTAATTTTGATATGAATTGAAGTATAAGATTTGTTCAGCATTTATAGAATAACCATTTAATTGCAACGTTTTGTTTTCCGGTTTACAAACCTGTTTTTCAATTTCACTATTTATTAATTCAGAATATTTTATACTATTTTTAAGATTTCGATTTTCAATAAACAACGAAAAAAACACAACGGGCAGCGCACCAAACACCAATGTGTAATATTGAAATTTTAAGAATGAAATATAAGTGCAACTAAACGCAGGTATCCAACTGATTGCATATAGCCAATTAAAAATGCCAGCAATAAAAAATAACACCAAAGAAGCAACAATTTCGTTTTTGACAGTCCATTTGTGATTTTTGAAAAACTTCTCAAAACTCAAATAATACAAGATATTAACAAAAGCATAAATTACTCCGAACCCCGATAAAAGCAGATATTTATAATTTATGTGTAATTCATTCATACCAAAAGGTTGCAACAAATTAATTGCAATTGCAATTATCAGGGCAATTCCAAACGTATCCCACCAAATGTATTTGTCTAAAATCTGGATTGGATAAGGTCTATTTATATATTTCAATATTTTATTAAGTTCTGCCTGCAAAATCGTCTTGGTTTATGGTGCATAACGGGAAACGCATTGGCGAAGTGGCGGATAAATTGGACGGAAAGTTCAATTTAGCAGTAACGTAGCCGATGTGTTTTCACAGAAGCTAAATTATTAAAAAAAAGCTGAATGTGGAACACATTCGGCGGAATAAAATGTAGAAAGTTTTAAGTTAGCACTTAACCCGCCATTTTGCCAATGCGATGTTATGTGAAGGAATTTTTAGTATCTTTGTATTCAAATAATTCACATTTTATGTATTTCAGCAAGCCTTGGTAATTAAAAATTAAAGTAAATGATTAAATCGTCTTTTTTGAGATGATTACTTTTTAGTACGTTAATTTTTAATTTAAAATAAGTTAATAATGAAAAATATAAAACCTTTAACTTTTCCGTTTAATTCGGAAAATAATACATCTATAAAGCAAAGTCTTTTTCAATTTCGAGAATATTTTGATTCTTCTACAATTGTTGGTTTAGGCGAAAACTCACATTTTATAAAAGAGTTTTTTAAATTCAGACATCAAGTTATTGAGTTTTTAGTAACTGAATGTGATTTTGACACCTTGGCATTTGAGTTTGGTTTTTCTGAAGGATTAGAAGTTGATAAGTGGATAAAATCACAAATTCCATTCGACGATTTGGATAAGTTACTGTCACACTTTTATTATCCAAATGAGTTTAAAGATACTTTGCTATGGCTTCGTCGGTATAATCAAGACAATAATAATCAAATTACCTTTTTGGGTGTTGATATTCCTAAAAATGGAGGTTCTTATTTTCCAAACTTTCACATTGTGTCTGATTATTTACAAAGACTTTCAATCGTTTCTTCTGATGTCTTACAGAAGATTTTAAATCTTGCTGAAAAATTTGATTTCTATTCGACTTCTCAGCTTGCGTTAAATTTATCGCTTTTTGACGAAGCAGAACATAATGAATTAAAAGCATTGCTATTAAAAGTTTACATTCGTTTGGTCACTCTTCAACCAAAACTGGAAAGTTTAGAGTTTCAATCGATACTTCATCAAGTTAAAGGCTTGATTTATATGAATTATAATGCTGATGCTATGGAAAGCTTCATTACTGAAAAGGGAATTGAGGGAGATATGGGAGCAAAAGACCAGTATATGGCAGAAAGTATTGATTGGTTTTTGAAAAATTCACTTGGTAAAAAGATTATTTTAGTTGCCCACAATGCTCACATTCAAAAAACTCCGGTCGATTTTGACGGATTTATTAGTTGTTATCCAATGGGGCAAAGACTTTCGATGACTTTTGGAGAAAAATACAAAGCATTTGCAATAACTAATCTACGTGGAGAAACTGCCGCATTGTATCCTGATAATGATTATCAATTTGGTTTTAGGGTTGATAAATTTCCACTTGATTCTCCAGAGTCGGATTCTGTTGAATTTTTTATGCAGGAATTATCAGGAAAAGAATGCTGTTTAATAATCAATAAAAGTAAGGAATTAAAAAATTGTAGTAAGATTCGTTTTGATTCTATACATCTAAAAACTGAAATAGTAGATTCTTTTGATGGGATTTTCCTAATAGAAAAATCAACTGTTTCAGAAATAGTGGATTGAGAATAATGTAAATTTGATTTCGAAACGGTACTTTCTTTTTTGGAGGTGCCGTTTTATTCTTTCACATAACGGGCTGAGTATTGCCGTTCGTTGCGGAATAGAAAGGATAAACTTTAATTAAAACACAAACTTTTAAAATGGGAAATAACACTCAAAATAAGGACTTAAGCCGTAATGACGGCAATACTATGTTAGCGGATGCGCTTCCTCCTATGAACGTTGTTGTTGAAGCATTGTTTCGCTATTCAAAGGATTGGAGTAAAATAACGGGCGAAAAAAGTGTTCGTGAGGAAATTCGATTGACAAGGAGAATTCCTGTAAAAGATAATAGCAGGGGTTGGGTTTGGTCGCATCACGAAATTAAAACAACATCTACTGGCGAAGTAGTTTGGTGGCGTTTCCGCTAACGTTTTATTTACGTAACAAATATACAACATTCGTAAATGCAAATCTTATAACATTCGTATATGAATTTACGTATAATTTATAAATATTTGATAATAATATTTTTATGTAATAAACTATTGAAAACTTTTTTCGTTTACGAATGTTATATATCTTTGCAAGTATATTAAAGTAGGATGTTATGGATATAAATAATTTACTTTCGGTGTTTGAACAACGGTTACGTATGCAACGTTATAGTGATGCCTCTATACGTAATTACAAAAGTGCGGTGGATAATTTTCTTCGTGTGGCATCTAAAAAATATCAAAAACCAGAAGAGTTGGATGGGGATAGAATCGAGAAATATGTTTTTTGGCTCATAGAAACAAAAAACATAAGTGCTTCTTATCAACGCATGGTGGTAGCAAGCATCGATAAATTTTATCGTTTGGTACTCAATATTCAACTTCCTATCAAACACCTTTATCCCACTCGAAAAGAACATCATCTGCCCGAATATCTGAATAAAGAAGAGGTGAAACGCCTTATAAACAGCACCGACAATTTAAAACATAAATGTATTTTGGAAATGCTCTATTCTGGCGGCTTGCGTTTGAGCGAATTATTGAATATACAACTTTCCGATGTGGATTCTAACGATATGATAATACACATCCGTATGGCAAAAGGCAAAAAAGACAGGAAGGTGATGCTTTCTGAGGTTCTTTTGATTGATTTAAGGTTATATTTTACACAATATAGACCAGAAAGATTTCTTTTTGAAGGTCAGAATAAAGAGCAATATTCTGGTAAAAGTGTACAAAACGTAGTTCGTCAGGCAGCACAAAAAGCTGGGATAAAAAAACAGGTTACGCCGCATACACTGCGTCATAGTTTTGCCACCCATTTACTAGAAAGTGGTGTCGATATTCGATATATTCAGGAATTATTGGGACATCAATCTGTAAAAACAACCGAAATCTACACGCATATTGTAGATATTTCAAAATCAAGCATCAAAAGTCCATTAGATTTGATGTAAAGAATGTATTTTTTTGGATTACCATTTTCATTATTGACCCTTACTTTACAACTTTGCAGTTGGCATTTGGCGTTCTTAATCCTCGCTTTTTACAAGTTCGTCTATGGCATAAAATAACCGGTTTTGTGCGCCATCTTGCGAACCGAAAATGGAGCGGAACAGGTCGCCTTTAGGTGTGATTAATATCCATTGTGGTGTGCCCGCTGATTCAAATTGATCAAAAACCTGATGGTTCTCGTCCATATAAATAGGGAAAGGCACTTCGCCAGACGTAAAGATACTTTTAATTGCTTCTTTGGTAGTTTTAGTTCCTCCAAAATTACTATGTATGCCAATAACCTGAATGCGCGGATTGTTTTGTTGGAAATCGTATGCCAAAGGAATAGCTCTGCCTGTACATCCTAAACAACTATTGTTGTAAATAATCAGCACTAGGGCTTTATCCTTGTATTCGGTCAATAGGTCAATTTTACGACCGTCTAAATCGGTTACTAATATTGATTTAATCATTTGCTCGATTTTATATAATTACAAAGATAGTGGAAAGAAAGTTATAAAAAAACCTCTGTAAACGAATGGTGTACAGAGGTTTTTTTATGGAGCTAATAAATCGCCAATGTCGTTTTATTTTACTTCTTCGAAGTCGGCATCTTGCACGTTATCGCCTTGGTTAGCCGATTGGTTGTCGCTTTGGGCATTTTGTTCTGCACCTGGTTGCCCAGCGGCTTGCGAAGCGTTGTACATATCTTGGCTAGCTGCGTGGAAAGCGGTGTTCATGGCTTCCATCGCTTTGTCGATGGCATCCAAATCTTGCGATTTGTGAGCGGCTTTCAAATCTTCCAATGCTTTTTCGATTGGTGCTTTTTTGTCAGCAGGGATTTTATCGCCTAACTCTTTCAACTGTTTTTCCGTTTGGAAAATCATACCGTCGGCTTGGTTCAATTTGTCGATACGTTCTTTCTCTTTTTTATCGCTTTCGGCGTTAGCTTCAGCTTCGGCTTTCATACGTTTAATTTCTTCGTCGCTCAAACCGCTCGATGCTTCGATACGAATGGTTTGTTCTTTGCCAGTAGCTTTATCTTTAGCCGATACTTTAAGAATACCGTTAGCATCGATGTCGAATGTTACTTCAATTTGAGGTACGCCACGTGGTGCAGCTGGAATGCCGTCCAAGTTGAACATGCCAATTTGTTTGTTCTGACTTGCCATTGGGCGTTCGCCTTGCAATACGTTGATTTGTACCGAAGGTTGGTTGTCGCTAGCGGTTGAGAACGTTTCCGATTTTTTGGTTGGAATTGTCGTGTTAGCGTCGATTAATTTGGTCATCACGCCACCCATGGTTTCGATACCCAATGATAGTGGAGTTACGTCCAACAATAAAACGTCTTTCACTTCGCCAGTCAATACAGCACCTTGAATAGCAGCACCTACGGCTACCACTTCGTCAGGATTTACACCTTTTGAAGGCACTTTACCAAAGAATTTTTCTACCAACGTTTGAATAGCAGGAATACGAGTTGAACCACCTACCAAGATGACTTCGTCGATATCTGATTTGTTCAATGCTGCAGCTTTCAAGGCGTTTTCGCAAGGAACTAAACAAGCTTGAATCAATTTGTCGGCTAATTGTTCGAATTTAGCACGTGTTAATGTTTTTACCAAGTGTTTTGGAATACCGTTCACTGGCATAATGTATGGCAAGTTGATTTCGGTAGACGTAGAACTTGACAATTCGATTTTGGCTTTTTCGGCAGCTTCTTTCAAACGTTGCAACGCCATTGGGTCTTGACGTAAATCTAAACCTTCGTCGTTTTTGAATTCGTCAGCCAACCAGTCGATAATTACGTGGTCGAAGTCGTCACCACCAAGGTGTGTATCACCGTTAGTCGATTTTACTTCAAATACGCCGTCGCCTAATTCCAAAATAGAGATATCGAACGTACCACCACCAAGGTCGAATACGGCGATTTTCATATCTTTATGTGCTTTGTCCAAACCATAAGCCAAGGCAGCTGCAGTAGGTTCGTTCACAATACGGCGCACTTTCAAGCCTGCAATTTCGCCAGCTTCTTTCGTAGCTTGACGTTGTGCATCGCTAAAGTAAGCAGGTACGGTGATAACGGCTTCAGTTACTTCTTGTCCTAAGTAATCTTCGGCTGTTTTCTTCATTTTTTGAAGAATCATAGCCGAAATTTCTTGTGGTGTGTACAAGCGGCTGTCGATATCCACGCGTGGTGTGTTGTTTTCACCTTTGACCACTTTGTAAGGCATACGTTCGATTTCTTTCGTCACACGATCGTATGTTTCGCCCATAAAACGTTTAATAGAATAAACGGTTTTATTTGGATTAGTCACAGCTTGACGTTTAGCAGGATCGCCCACTTTACGTTCGCCACCGTCGATAAATGCTACAATAGATGGAGTGGTACGTTTGCCTTCGCTGTTGGCGATTACTACAGGCTCGTTACCTTCCAAAACAGCCACACATGAGTTGGTTGTTCCTAAGTCAATACCAATAATTTTTCCCATAATACATTATATAGTTTAGTTGTTAAAATTCGCGTTGAGTGGACGACTTTTCGCGTCGTACGACCTGATTTTTGCAAATGGTGTGCCACACCAAAAAACCGATGAGGTTCTTTCATTTTGACATAGCACAACCAAATTTAGTCTTTTTTGTGTCATATTTTGTGACAAAGTGTCAGTAAAAAGCGCTTAAAAATCGTGGTGTATAGGTGGCGTGCGTATCCGAAAAAAGCAGTAACTTTGCGCTCATGAACAACGCCATTCGTTATTATCATTCGCCCATTGGTTGGTTGCAGCTCGTAGCCACGGAGCACGCTATTTCTGGTGTTGCGTTTGTGTCGAAACCAGGCGAATCCGCTGTTAACTCGCCTGTGTTGGATCTGTGCCAACAGCAGTTGGAGGCTTATTTTGATGGAACGTTGACTAAATTTTCGGTGCCGCTTCGTTTGGAAGGGACGCCGTTTCAGCGGCGTGTTTGGGAAGCGTTGCAAACCATTCCGTTTGGTGCCACTTGGTCTTATAGTGAATTAGCACAACGTGTAGGAAATCCCAAAGCGTGTCGTGCTGTAGGCGGGGCGAATCATCGCAATCCAATCGCTATTTTGGTACCGTGCCATCGTGTGGTTGGAGCGAGTGGCGCACTTACTGGCTACGCTGGCGGTTTGGAGCGTAAACAAGCGTTGTTGGCGCACGAACAGCGCACGCGCTATATGCTTTAAAATGAATTATTAATTCGAGTTTGAGATATGAAAAAACCAAAATTGATTTTTGCCGTTGCATTAATTTGCTTGGCGGTGTATATGTTGTTTTTTGTAGATAGAGCGCCTAAAAAGGAGTATTTTATGGATAGTGGTTATGTGTTTGGCACCACGTATCACATTACATACGAGGCTGATTCGTCGCTCACGAATGCTATCAGAGCCTCTTTTCAGCGGTTTGATGCGTCGTTGTCGATGTTTAATCCTAAATCGGTGATTGCAGCGGTCAATCGTAACGATTCGGTAACGCTCGACTCGCTCTTTTTGAATGTATTTCATAAAGCAACCGAAATTTCGGCAGCTACCAATGGGGCGTTCGACATGACCGTGGCTCCCTTGGTCAATTTATGGGGTTTTGGATTCAAAGAAAAAGCGCAAGTTACCGCTGCGCGTGTCGATAGTTTGTTGCCGTTGGTTGGTTATCAAAAAATGACGATTCAAAATAACCGTGTGGTGAAACAAAATCCACAAATGATGATTGATGCTAGCGCTATAGCTAAAGGTTACGCCTGCGATGTAGTAGCACACGAATTGGCGCGTCATGGTGCCAAAAACTACATTGTAGAAATTGGTGGCGAAGTAGTGGTGGAAGGGCACAATGCCAAAGGAAATCCGTGGCGTGTAGGTATCAATAAGCCAGTGGAAGACAGCACGTCTACCGTGAGCGAAATAGAACAAGTGGTAGAGTTGACACGTGGTGGCATGGCAACGTCTGGCAATTATCGTAATTTTTATGTTGAAAATGGTAAAAAATATTCGCATACCATCGATCCAAAATCAGGTTATCCGGTGCAACATTCGTTATTAAGCGCCACTATTTTGGCTCACGATTGCATGACCGCCGATGCTTATGCCACGGCTTGTATGGTCATGGGATTGGAACAAAGTTTGGAGTTGTGCCGTGTGCGAAACGATATTGAAGGCTATTTCATTTACGACGATCATGGCGCGTTGAAAACCGTTTGGAGTGATGGTTTTCCTATTCAGCAGGATAAATGATTGATTTGTAAAAAGTATGCAATAATGATGACTTAAGTAGCGTTGTACTAAGTGTTCAAAAAATATTTTCATTATTCGTGCTTTTTATATAACTTTGCAAGCTGAAATCATTATGACTAAAAGAATTCTCTATATAAGCGCTTTATTGCTGGTTTTGGTATCGTGTAACGACTATCAACAGTTGCTCAAAAGTGCCGATCCAGATGTAAAATTTACAGCTGCTAAGAACTATTTCCAGGAGAAAGATTTTACCAAGAGTGCTACATTGCTCGAGGATGTTATGGCGTACTACAAGGGTAGTGGCCGTTCCGAAGAGGTGCTCTATTTGTTGGCTGAATCGTATTTAGGACAAGAGGATTATTACTCGGCTGCCGAATATTATCGTACATACGTGAAAAGTTATCCACGTGGTGAGTTTGCTGCCGATTGTAAATACATGGTGGGTTATTGTTATTATAAAGATTCGTCAGATCCACGTCTTGACCAAGCCAGTACGCACAGCGCCATTCAAGCATTTACTGAATTTTTGGAACAATATCCACAAAGCGAACGCACGCCACAAGCTTATCAGTATATGTTTGAACTAGAAGATAAGTTGGCGTACAAAGGTTATTTGAATGCGAAGTTGTACTATAATTTAGGTATGTATTTGGGTAATAATTACCGTTCGGCTATTATCACAGCCAACAATACGTTGAAAGATTATCCAGAAACCAAACATCGCGAATTATTGCTCTACTTGATTTTACAATCGAAGTATAAAGAGGCAACTCTGAGTATCGCAGAGAAACAACCTGAGCGTTATAGCGAAGTGGTTGACGAATATTACAATTACTCAAGCGAATATCCGAATGGTAAATACATTCGTGACGCCAATAGAATGTTGAAAGAAGCAAAACAACACATAAAATAAATAGGATTATGGACTACAAAAAAGTGAAAGCACCTACTAACACGATTACACGTGATATGAACTCATTGTCAGAGCCTGTAGGAAATATTTACGAAACCGTGCGTATCATAGGTAAACGTTCCAATCAGATTGCTGCTGATGTAAAACGTGAATTGGACAAAAAACTTCAAGATTTTTCTTCTGTAAGTGATAACTTGGAAGAGGTATTTGAAAATCGTGAACAAATTGAGATTTCACGTTATTATGAAAAAATGGCAAAACCAACATTAAGCGCTATTAAGGAATTTGAAGAAGGAGGAACCTATTACAAAAATCCAGCTAAAATGGAGTCTTAAATGTTAAATTAACTTGGACTTAAGGTCAAAATACAAAGAGCGGAATTCAAGATGCAACTGCATACTGGATTCGGCTCTTTTTCGTTTCTTTGTTTCTAGGTTTTGAGCGTTATTAAGACGCTATATTTGAGTATTAATCACTTAATCGATCATTTATGTACGAAGATTTACTACAATTAGATACGATTCGTATCAATTTCTCGGCTGGTGGTATGCATATCATCAACCTAGTATTAGCATTTGTGATGTTTGGTGTCGCTTTGGGCATTCAACCAAGCATGTTTAAGGAGGTTTTTAAGAAACCTAAATCCGTGATTGTGGGTTTAGTTTCGCAACTTATTGCTTTGCCAGCACTCACGTTTCTGCTCATTGTGGCATTCAATCAATATATTACTCCTATGGTGGCTATGGGTATGATTTTGGTGGCAGCGTGTCCTGGTGGCAATATTTCCAATTTCATGTCGCAATTGTCTAAAGCTAATACGGAACTTTCGGTAACGCTTACTGCTATTACCACGTTGGTATCGCCCATTTTTACACCAGCCAACTTTGCCATTTGGGGCGGTTTGTACGTCAACTTTGTAAATCCTGAAGCAGGCAGTGCATTGCGCGAATTACACATCGATATTTATCAAATGTTTGAAACCGTATTTATTCTTTTGGGAGTTCCTTTGGTACTAGGTATTTTAGTGTCGCACTATTTGCCTAAGGTGGCTCAAAAATTGAAAAAGCCAATGCAGTATTTCTCCATTCTTTTCTTTATCATGATGGTGGTTTTAGCCTTTGGCAATAACGTGGATTTATTTTTGAAATACATTGGGTTTATCTTTATTTTGGTATTGATTCATAACGGTCTAGCTTTGTCAACAGGCTTTGGTATGGCCACTATTTTTAAATTACCGTTTGCCGATCGACGTACGCTGACCATCGAAACAGGCATTCAAAATTCTGGTTTAGGTTTGGTACTTTTGTTTAATCCTAAAATATTTCCACCCGATTTAGCCATTGGTGGTATGTTATTTATCACAGCTTGGTGGGGTATTTGGCATATTATTTCAGGCTTGTCGGTGTCGTTTGTATTTGCTCGTTGGCATAAAGATTAATTTTTTTTCTTTTTCAATTATTTATGAGTCGTATTCAAGACAATAATAAATTTTATTCGTGTTTGCGTTATTATGTCGATGCTACCTTTTTTATGGCGTATCGACGGTTTGAGTATACCGAATTGGATAAAATCCCAAGAGATGGAGCGGTGATTTTTGCTCCCAATCATTCCAATGCCTTGCAGGATGCTTTGGCGGTGTTGGTGGCCGACCATAAACCTACGGTGTTTGTGGCGCGTGCTGATATTTTTAAAAAACCAGTTATCGCTAAAATTCTTACATTCTTGAAAATTATGCCTATCTTGCGCATTCGCGATGGGTTTAGTAATTTGTCGAAGAACGACGAAATTATGGATCGTGCTGTGGATGTATTGTGCGATAAAGTGCCATTTTGCATTATGCCCGAAGGTACACATCGTGCCAAACATAGTTTGTTACCTTTGGTGAAAGGTATTTTTCGTATTGCTTTATTGACTAACGAACGCACGGCTGGTCGTATGCCAGTTTATATTGTGCCTATGGGCGTTGAATATGGAAACTATTTCCGTTATCGCTCGTCGTTGCTATTTACGGTTGGTAATCCAATTAATGTAACGCGTTATGTGGCTGAACATCCTGATGACGATATTCCGCAGTTGATGAATGGACTTCGTCACGAATTGACCGAAGAACTAAAAAAAATCATTTTGTGGATTCCCGATGACGAAACGTATGATGCCATATTGGAATTGTGCTATTTATCTACCGTTAAGCGTATGAAAGAGCAAGGTGTGAAGCCTTCGCTCAAAAACCGCTTACAGATGAATCAAACCGTGGTGGCCGATGCACAGAAATTGGCTCAAGAGCAGCCACAAAAAGCTACACACGTGTTTGCCAAAGCAGCACAAGTGGCTGAGGCACGTCAGAAACTCGGTATTTCGGTCGATTCTTTACATGTTAAACACTTAGTGGGTTCTTTATTGCTCAAAGCGTGTGTGTTACTCCTGACGTTGCCTTATTTCTTGGTCGCGGCTGTGGTAACATTACCCATTTGGGCAACGGCTGAAGGCATTACCTCGCGTATGGAAGATAAAGCATTTCGCAATTCGTTTCGGTACGTGTTGACATTGCTTTTGTTGCCTATTATTATGTTGGTTTGTGCGTTGATTTTATTTTTGAATTTTTCGTGGCCTGTAGCTTTAGTATTATGGCTGGCGGTCGTTCCATCACATATCGTTCTGAACGAATATATGCGTTTATTACGTTTAACAGTTTCCGATTGGCGTTTGTTTAGAAACCCAACGTTACGTGCCCTGATAGCAGAAGTGCGTACGTTATTTTATTAACCACCAAAATCTGTTTACGAGTATGAAAAGAAAAATCGTGTTGTTATTTGCTTGTCTGTCTGTCGGTGTGCTCTCAGCACAAGAAGACATGCACGACTTGGCTCCTTTGGCCGATGATACCTTGGTATCGACGGTTTCAAAAAAAGAGGCTTCTACTTTAGATTCTACTGTGACTGAAAAGAAAGGACTTTTTGGCCATAAAAACAAAAAAGACATTATTAAGAAAGGATTTTCGTTTGGTCCGCTGCCTGTGGTAGCTTTCGACCAAGACCGTGGTTTGCAGTACGGCGCGTTGTTGAATATTTACGATTTCGGCGACGGCTCTACGTATCCACAGCCACGTCAACAATGGTATCTCGAAGCGTCGGCTTATACCAAAGGCGGACAAAAATACATTGTTACCTACGATACGCGCCATTTGATTCCTTATGTGCGCATGTCGCTCGCTGGTAATGTGATGATTGAAAAAGCATTGGACTTTTATGGATTCAATGGCTACCAATCGTTTTACGATTTCGATAATGTTACGGCATTGAAAACAGACCAAAAAGCGGGTGATGTTTATAGCTCTACCAATTTGCCAAATCCTGAACACATGACTGCCTTTTATCGTGTCGACCGTTTAGTGCCCACCTTTAAGGCGGATTTTAGTGGCAATATTTGGGATCACAAACTCTTGTGGGAAGCTGGTTATCATTTTAGCTGGTTTCGTATGCGTAGCATCGATCAAGACCGTGTGAATAAAGGCAAGGACAGCGTGTATATGTTTTCGGGGCAAACATTGTTTGATAAATACAAGGATTGGGGCGTGATTCCTGCTGATGAAGCTGATGGCGGTTTTTCGAGTGCCTTGCGTTTAGGTTTGGTGTACGATACGCGCGATTACGAAGCAGCGCCAAATCGTGGTATTTGGGCCGATGTACACGCCATTATTGCCCCTAAATTCTTAGGAACTACGCATCCTTATTATCGCTATTCTGCTACATTTCGTCAGTATGTTCCCATTGTAAAAGACCAATTGACATTCGCTTATCGTGTCGTTTATCAGGGCACGATGGGAAAATCAGCGCCATACTATGTGTTGCCTTACATTACCAATATGGGCTTGAATTTCGACCGCGAAGGCTTTGGTGGCTATCGTAGTACACGTGGCTTGTTATTTTGTCGTTTACAAGGACTCGATTTGGTATCGTGGAACAGCGAATTTCGTTGGAAGTTTGTCAAATTTCCGCTGTTGAATCAAAATGTGGCGTTAGGATTGAGCGCTTTCTTCGATGGTGGCATGGTAACGCGTCCTTACGATATGTCCTACAATCCAGCGCCTGGAACCGATACGCCAGCGTTGCGTGCTGCCTATGATGC
This sequence comes from uncultured Paludibacteraceae bacterium, assembly GCA_964570565.1. Taxonomy (GTDB): domain Bacteria; phylum Bacteroidota; class Bacteroidia; order Bacteroidales; family Paludibacteraceae; genus W0P28-013. Next base: position 11,131 of record CAZMYT010000003.1, on the reverse strand, counting down.
GTATATGGCCAAAGGCACCAAAGAAACGCCTCACATGGCTGCTGGTGGCGGTTTTCGTATTATTATTAACCACAATTTTATTGTGGCGGTGGAATACGGTATGCCATTTAATCACCAAGATGGTGGCGGTAGTTTGTATATCAACACAGGTTATTTATTTTAATGTTAAATAGTTAATAGCTAAATGATTATGGATTTAAAAGCTTACACTAAGACGGTTAGAGATATTTTAACCTTGAATAATAAATATATAATTCCGAGATTTCAAAGAGAATATTCTTGGGAAAAGTCAGAATTAGATGACTTTTTACAAGATACAATTTTACAGATAAAGAAAGGAGATGAAAATCAATTAATTGTCTCGGATTATTTTATTGGATCTATTGTCTTGATTGGTAATGAAAAGGATACTTCATTTCAAGTTGTAGACGGTCAGCAACGACTCACTACAATAACGATTATGTTTTCAGTGCTAACTCAAATTTTTAAAGAATTATCTCAACCTGACTTAGTGGAAAGTTGTCACACATTTATTGAAGGGAAAGATGAAGACCATAAACCTTTTTTTAAATTGGAGAATGATAATCCCAAACCATTTTTACAGCACAGGATTCAAAGTAAAACTATTGATGCTAGTTATGAACCTCAAACCGACGAGGAAAAGAAGTTGATATTTGCGTATAGTTTTTTTTATAGACTTTTTGGAAAGAAAGCAATAGTAACTCTGTTTAAAGATGCCCAATTAGATGTTTCGACAATTGATTATATTGAGATTTTAAAAGCAATTAGAGAGCAAATAAAACGATTTTCCGTTATTTTTATTACCGTAGATAGTTTAGAAGATGCAAATACTATTTTTGAAACATTGAATGCAAAAGGTAAGGATCTTGAGGCTATTGATTTGATTAAAAATGAAATTTTTAAAATCTTAAATGATGAACATCCCACAGATGCTACAAGAACTAAATGGAAATCAATCAAAGAAAAGTTATTAGAACGTGAATATAGTGAAAATATAACCGTTTTTCTTAGACACTTTTGGCTATCTAAATATAAGTTCACACAAAAATCTCAAATTTATGAATCTTTTAAAGAAATGATTCCTCAAACAAAAGAGAGTTATAATGAATTTGTTGATGATTTAGTGAAATCATCCAATACTTATGTTCAAATTATTTCACCGCAAGCATCTGATTGGCCGAGAAATGAGAAAAAGGTAATTTTTGATTCAATATTAGCTCTTAATATATTTAATGTTACCCAAACAAGACCTTTAGTAATTGCTTTGTTAGAAACAAAAGAATCAAAACCTGATATTCTCAAACAAAGAACATTAGTCGATTTTTTAAATCTCCTTGAAAACTTTCATTTCAAATTTACCGCAGTTACTTCATCACGGTCTTCTGGTCTAGAAAGTATATATTCAAGGATAGCTATTAAACTTAGGGGAGCTACAACCGTAGCGGATGTAAATGCGATTTTTACTGAACTTCGTATGGCGTTAATGCCCAAAGTTCCAAGTTTAGAGGTTTTTATGGATGGTTTTAGAAGTATTATTTTTACGAGAGAAATCACAAAAAATAGAGCTTTAGTCAAATATATAATTCAAAAAATTGAGACAAAATTGAACTCTACGACGGAATATGTAATTTCAGATTTTTCAATAGAGCACATAAGTGATGAATCCCTAGAACTTTCGAATAAAGGACTTTTAGGAAACTTGCTCCCTTTGTCTCAAGTTCTTAATTCTGAGATAAACAGTAGTGATTTGACTATAAAAGTGAATACTTATCAAAAATCACAGTATAAAATGGTGAAACAATTTATTGAAAACTATGGTAGTCTTGCCATATTTACTGAGAGAAATATTGATGATCGGACAACAGAAATTGGGACACAATCTTATAATGATATCTGGATTGTATAAGGAAGATTGTTGTGACATCGTCGCCATGCTTTTTAACAAAAAATCCCGCTCTGAAATTTCAAAGCGGGATTTTTTTCTGGGATTATGTGAACGCTGTTTAGCGTAATTTAGCGCCTAGTTTTTCTTCAAAATTGGCAATCAATTTTTGCATAATGGCGTCAATCTGTTTGTCGTTCAAGGTTTTTTCGTTGTCCTGAAGCGTGAAATTCACTGCATACGATTTTTTACCAGCTTCGAGGTTTTTTCCTTCATACACATCAAACAAGTGAACCGATTGCAACAGTTTGCGTTCGGTGTTACGCGCTACTTGTTCTACTTCGGCAAAGGTAATGTGTTTGTCGAGCAATAACGCCAAGTCGCGTTTTACAGCTGGGAATTTTGAAATTTCGTGATACGCAATTTTGTGTTTACCCGATTCTTTGAGCAACTGTTTCCATTCCAAATCGGCGAAATAGACCGTGGTATTGATGTCGAATGCTTTCAACAATTTTGGAGCAACCAAACCGAGTGTTGCCAATGGTTTGCCCGATACGGTGGCAATAGTTAAACCTTCCGACCATAAATCGTTGCTGAATTCTGTAATCGTTGTTTTTTGCAAATCGATGCCCAAACGGCGTAATACGTTTTGCACATACGCTTTCAGTTCGTAGAACGATGCTTTTTCTTCGGCACGTAACCAACTTTGTTGCGCACGTTTGCCGCAGAGCCACAAGCCTAAGTGATACTCTTCGGTGTAAGGTGCCAATACGTTTTCTGCATCACGTTTGTCGCTGTTGAAATGGTAGCAATTACCAAATTCGTAGAATTTCAAATCGGCATTTTGACGATTGATATTGTAAGCCACACTTTCCAAACCACCAAACAACAGCGTTTGACGCATCACGCTCAAATCGTTGCTCAGTGCGTTCATTAATTTTACGCAGTTTTGAGCTGGTAAGGTTTCGAGTGTATCGTAATAGCTGGCTTTGGTCAACGAGTTATTCAAAATTTCGTTGAATCCACACGCAGTCAGTTGTTCCGAAATTTGGTGTTGCAATTTATTGCTGTCAGGACGTTGTGAGTAGCTGATATTCGATTTCAACGAATCGCTAAATTCTACATTGTTGTAACCATAAATACGCATAATGTCTTCAATCACGTCCACATCGCGTTGCACATCCACACGGTAAGGCGGAATGCTCAATTCGTATGCACCATTTGCTTTGGCGAGTACGCGCATTTCCAAACCTTTGAAAATGGTTTCGATGGTTTCTTCTGGAATGGCTTTGCCAATCAAGGTGTGAATTTTATCGAGCGTAACGTTTACTTTGAAATCGGCCATCGGTGCAGGGTAGATGTCCACTAGTTCACTCGAAATTTCACCGCCAGCCAATTCTTGAATGAGTAAAGCCACGTATTTAAGTACATAAATCGTATTGTTGGGGTCGATGCCGCGTTCGTAGCGGAAGCTCGCATCGGTATTTAAGCCGTGACGACGTGCCGTTTTGCGTATCGTTACCGGATTGAAATAAGCACTTTCGATAAAAATGCTGGTGGTTTGTTCTGTTACGCCCGAATCGTGACCGCCAAATACACCAGCCATACACATCGGTTCTTCGGCGTTGCAAATCATTAAATCGTGTGCCGATAGTTTGCGTTCAATGCCATCGAGCGTGACAAACTTGGTGCCTTCAGCCACTTTTTTGACGCTGATTTTGCCACCTTTAATTTTAGCTGCATCAAAGGCGTGTAGTGGTTGACCAAATGCGTGTAGTGCATAATTGGTGGCATCTACCACGTTATTAATTGGACGTATGCCGATAATGTTGAGGCGATCTTGTAACCATTTTGGCGATTCTTTCACTTGAATGTTGGAAATGGTAACGCCGGCATAACGTGGACAATCGTCGCTGTTTTCAACCGTTACTGGAATAGTCAGGTTGGTATGTGCTACTTTGAATCCGTCAACGTTTGGTTTGGTTAACGTTGTTGGTTGGTTGTGCGTTGCAAAATAAGCAGCTGCATCGCGTGCCACACCAAAATGCGAAGCTGCATCGGCGCGGTTAGGCGTAATGTCTACTTCAATAATGGTGTCGTCCTGAATATCAAAATAATCTTTGGCAAGTGTTCCAACTTTTGTGTCGGCTGGTAATACCATAATGCCATCGTGACTTTTACCAACGCCAATTTCGTCTTCAGCGCAAATCATGCCTAATGATTCCACGCCACGAATTTTGGAACGTTTGATGGTAAACGATTCGTCGCCCGAATAGAGTACAGTACCAACAGTGGCTACAATGACTTTTTGCCCAGCAGCTACATTGGCTGCACCACATACAATTTGTAAGGGTTCGCCACTACCAACATTGACTGTGGTAACGTGCAAGTGATCGGAATTTTCGTGAGCTTCGCACGTAAGTACTTCGCCTACAACTAAACCTTCTAATCCGCCTTTAATGGTTTGTACTGTTTCAACTGAACCAACTTCCAATCCGATGGAAGTAAGTATTTTTCCTAGCTCAACAGGAGCTACTTCGGTGGCCAAATACGTTTTGAGCCAATGATAAGAAATATTCATTGAATGATTAAATTTAGCGTGTTATTCTGTCATTTTTTTTGCAGTCGACAAAGGTACAAAAAAAATATGTATCCTTGAAACCAATCGGTGTTTTTCTCGTACCTATAAAACAAGAACTAACCAAAAGGAGGTTTGTTCACTCCAATTGATTAGTTCCTACTATGTTATGGTGTGGCAATGTACTACATATCAAAATCCATGTGGAAATCAAATTTACTTCTTGGCTTTTCATCTTCTCTGTCTTCTACAGGTTCGTCGGTAATATCCGTTGGCGCAAGTTTCACCTCATCTTCGGGTAACGCTTGGTGTACAAAATCAATCACATCTTGCAAGGCAGCTGTGAATTTTTCAAAATCCTCTTTGTACAGAAAAATTTTGTGTTTCTCGAATGTGACTTGTGCATTTTCGTCCGTTCCAGTTACTCGTTTTTTACTTTCAGTAATGGCTAAAAACAGATCGTCGGTGCGGGTGCGTTTCACATCCAAATAGTAGATGCGTTTGCCCGTTTTAATGGCTCTTGAAAATACAATTTCTTGTTCTCTCTTGTCGTTTGTTGAAGGTTCCATATCAGAGTTTGTTGTTTTTGTAACTTGTTGATATAAAATTTATTGTGGCTTTTATACATCATGCGTTCAACTCGTAAAACGCCTGCTATTTATGCTCCCAAAATTGAGAATAATTTTTCAGTTGAACAAACTATTTGACGCTATTTTTTTGAATACCGCTAGGCTTTTTCTGTTGAATTGGCTTAATTATTTGATTTATAGATATTTAAATGATATTAAAAATCTTTTTTATGAAAGCGCGGAGATTTCCTTCAAAATGCTTATCTTTGCACCATCAAAAATATCCGTTTTTTATGATAAACAGAGCTCTTCTCCGTATTAAAGCTGTTCAAGTATTGTATGCTTATTTTCAGAGCGATAGTAAAAGTATTCCTGCCGCTGAAAAAGAATTAAAGTTAAGTATATCAAAGGCTTACGACTTGTATCATTTTCTATTTTCAATGGTCATCGAGTTAACACGTTACGCCGAACTAACTATTGATAACAAACGGAATAAGTTTCGTCCTACGGAACAAGAATTAAATCCCAACACACGTTTTATTGACAATTTATTTGTGCATCAATTGGCGCAGAACGAGCAATTAGTGTCGTATCGCAAAGGTGCTAAATTCCCTTGGGACGATTACCAAGATGTGCTAAAACGTATTTACGAAAGCATTTTAGCATCCGATTATTATGCTGCTTATATGGCCGAAACCGGGCACACTTATGAATCGGACAAGAACTTGTGGCGTAAAATCATTAAACAAGAATTGTTGAATAACGACGAATTTGATGCGTTCTTGGAAGAGCAGAGTATTTATTGGAACGATGACCTCGAAATTGTAGAAAGTTTTGTATTGAAAACGATTAAACAATTTGACCAAGCTAATGGCGCTGACCAAAAGTTATTGCCTATGTTCAAAGATGCGTCCGACGAGGAATTTGTGACAACTTTGTTTCACAACGCCATTGCTAATGCCGACGAATACGGCGCTTTGATTGATGAACATACTAAAAACTGGGAATTGGATCGTATCGCTTTTATGGACATTCTGATTATGAAAGTGGCGTTGTCAGAAATATTGTCGTTCCCTACGATTCCAGTGAATGTAACCTTCAATGAATATATTGAAATTGCTAAAATGTATAGTACTGCTCGTAGTGGTTTGTTTGTGAACGGTGTTTTGGATAAAATTGTGACTGAACTCAAGCGCTCTAATAAATTAATGAAGGCCGAATCGGTATATTCAAAATAAATCACTATCTTTGTCTAAATTTATAAACTTAAAACTAATTACATTATGAACTTATTAAGTATTATGTTATTGGCTGCATCAGAACCATCATCAGCCGCAGCTTCAGGTAGCAGTTGGAGTGGTATATTAATGATGGTCCTTATTTTTGTGGTATTCTATTTCTTTATGATTCGTCCACAAAGCAAACGTCAAAAAGAAGTACGTAAATTCCAAGATTCATTAGAAGCTGGTAAACACGTGGTTACTTCTGGCGGTATTTATGGTAAAATTAAAGAAGTAAAAGATAATATCGTTGTGCTCGAAATCGCGGATAACGTTCGTATCAAGGTGAACAAAAACATGGTGTTTGATTCTCCAGAAGATGCATCGCAACAGCCTGCAAAATAATTTGTAGCTGATTTTCAAACAGCGAGTCTGTTATGCAGAAAAATGCTTGGACGTCCATATTAAAACGCACTAAGACGATTATTAAACAAGTTGCCGAAGTCTTTTTCACAAAAGACACGGCAACTTTTTTGTTGTTTGTGTGCTTAGCATCAGCCTTTTGGTTTATGCATACTATTGGTACGCGCCGAGCTATGACCGTGTCATTCGATTTGGTGTATGTGGGCATTCCCAACGATGTGTTGATTACCACGGAGCTACCTCAGCATGTTACTTTTTCATTGAAAAATGAAGGACAAAAGTTGATGAGTTATTATTTAAATGCGGATGCGGATACCCTTGTGGTAGATTTATCGAACCGTTTTGATGGTTCAGGACAGTTGACGTACGATATGCAATTGTTGAAAAGTGATATCCAACGCCGTTTGCCCGAATCGTCACAGATTGAAGGGCTCACGCCAGAACTGTTGACATTGAATTATTTAAAATTAGGTCATAAAGTGTTACCAGTGCGTTTGTCCGAATCGGTGCCTTTGGCACCCGAATGTGTGTTGGCCGATTCTGTTACAATTACACCTGCTTTTGTTACGGTGTATGCGCCTCAAGCGGTTCTTGACACCATGCATTTTATGGCTGTAAAACCGTTTTTTGTAAAACCGCTTGCTAAGACGTCGGTTTTTAAAGAGTCGCTCGTGGCCTTAGAGCTTGGTCATGCCGATGTGAGTGAAGTACAAATAAATGTGCCCGTAGAACTATCTACGGAAAAAACACTCGAAATTCCGATTCAAGGTGTGAACTTTCCACCAACCATTTTATTACGTACCTTTCCCGCATTTGTACGTGTTACCTTCTCAATCGGTGTAAGTCGGTTTAATGCCGTTACCGAAAATGATTTTAAAGCGGAAGTTTTTTACGAAGAGTTAGAACATACAAAACAACATCAAGTAAAAGTACATCTCTCTACACTACAAACAGATGTGCTCAATGTGCGTTATGCACCTGCTGAAGTCGAATTTTTGCTGGAGAAAGAATAATTTGTGACGTCTTTATGTAAATCTTTTAAGTAGATGTTATGATAAAAGTCGGTATTACTGGTGGCATAGGCAGTGGCAAGTCGATGGTTTCCGATGTCATTCGTTTGCTCGGTTATCCAGTTTATAACTCCGATATACGAGCCAAAGAACTTTCGGATACGAATCCTATTATTCGTCAATCGTTAGTGGCGTTATTTGGCCCAGCCATCTACACCGATAATCAGTTAAATCGTCCACTTCTAGCATCGCATTTATTTCAAAATTCATCGCACCGCGAAGCTGTGAATGCTATTATTCATCCTGTGGTCTTTGCCGATTTTAATAAGTGGTGTGCCATGCAGCATACCGCTTTGGTTTTTGCAGAATCCGCTATTTTGGTAGAGTCTGGCTTTTCTGCGTTGATGGATAAAATGATAGTGGTGGATGCACCTCACAAGTTGCGCTTAAAACGCGTAGTAGAACGAGATGCTGTGACTATGGAGCAGGCTCAAAAACGGATGGAAGCTCAAATGGATTCAGTTGATCTCTGTAAACAAGCCGATTATATTATTTATAATGATAATGAACATCTTTTAATATCACAAATAGTTGAAATCATTAACAAGTTAGAAAATTTATGAAGAAATTATTTTGGAAAATTCCTGTTTGGTTTTTTAGTATCACATTCGCTTTAGTTGTTTTATTACGTTTTTTACCTATCTATGTAACGCCCTTAATGGTGATTCGTGTGGTGGAAGCCATGTTTGATGAAGATAGGGATGTGCGTGTAGAAAAGACGTGGGTGCCAATCGAAAAAATGTCGTCGAAAATACCCCGCGCTGCTATTGCTGGCGAGGATGATATGTTCCTTACTCATTATGGTTTTTCGGTAAAAGGCATCCAGCAGGCTTACAAAGACAATAAAAAAGGGAAACGCTTAAAAGGTGGTAGTACTATTTCGCAGCAAACTGCCAAAAATGTGTTTACCTCTGGTTCGCGCACGTGGGTTCGCAAAGGATTTGAAACCTATTTTACACTCTTAATAGAACTAGTTTGGGGTAAAGAACGTATTATGGAAGTGTACCTCAATGTAGTAGAACTTGGCGATGGTATTTATGGTGTTGAAGCGGCATCTCAGCATTATTTTCATAAATCCGCGGCTAAACTTAATGCATCACAATCTGCACTGTTGGTAGCTAGCTTACCGAGTCCTCGCCGTTATAGCGTAACAAATCCAGGTCCTTATATGCGCCGTCGTCAAGGACAAATTTTATGGATGATGCGCATGTTGCCGAATATCGAGTGGCATAATTAATTATACCAAAATCTAAAACCAATGCTATGTTAACACCGTATTTATTTTTTGTCTCATTTTTGCATACTTTGCCGTTTTCAAGTTCTATTCTTATTGCGCTTTTCATATTCTTTTTTGCTGATTGGCGAAAAGATCATTCTGTCCGCGCGTTATTACTATTATTTTCAATTTATCCATTACTTTTTTTTCTGTGGCTCAATTACGAAATGGTTTCCGTAGAGGCTCCTCTACCCATTTTAGACTTTTTTACCATGAGTCATATGATTCTGATGGTGCCTATTTTCTATAATTATGTGTATGCTGTTACTACAGGGCATTGTATGCGGTGGAAAAGATGGTTTGTTTTCTACATGCCTTTAGTTTTCTTATTTTTGGCTCATTATGTTGTACAACATTACTATGGTAATGCACCTTTAGTTTATTCCTTTGAGGAAATTAAACCATATTGGTCACATCCTGATATGATTGTACGTTTTATTGCACTTTTAATGCGGATATCGTATGGTATGATTTTGATAATAGGAACGTATGTCAATTATAAACAGTATCAATCTGATTTGGAGAAAGATTTTGCTATAGTTTCTTCTCGTAGTACTCTTAATTGGATGTTTTTGGCCATTGCCCTTTACATTACTTATTTTCTACTATCCATTGTTTCGTATGTGAATGGTGACATATGGATTCATTTGTTAGTCTTGGCTAGTACTATTATTTTTCATATTTCTTTAGCATTTTTTGGTTTTGCACATAAAGGTGTGTATTCCGAAGAGTTTGAACCGATATCTCAATTGGAAGTAGAGGTAGTACCGGAGCCGATAGATACAGTGCAATATGAAAATATGAAAACAGCTTTAACTAAGTTGTGCCAAGAGGATCAAATTTGGCGTAATAGTGAGTTGGCTTCTACCGATGTTATCGCTCATTTAAATACCAATCGTACCTACTTTTCTCAATTTTTGAAGAATGTATATAATACCAATTTTCGGACATGTGTCAATACTTATCGCATAGATGAGGCTCAAAAATTGATTCGCAAGAATCCTGATATGAATATGATGGATATTTATGTTCAATGTGGGTTTGCTTCGTCTTCTTCGTTTAATGAATGGTTTAAGAAAATTACAGGCAAATCGCCATCTGAATATAGGGATAATTTATCTGTCTAACAATTTAAGAACCATCTGTTTTTTAACTAAATAATGGTGATTGCATCAATAAAAACACTATTGAATTAATGCCTATGATTGTAGAACATTGGGGAATTGTTGAGTATCAACAGGCTTGGGATCGTCAAACGGTCTTGTTTGATACCATTATTAATCAGAAAATAGCCAATCAAACAACTACTAGTTGTCTAGTATTTTGTGAACATCCACATGTATATACATTAGGAAAGAGCGGTCATTCAGAAAATATGCTATATAATCCTTACAATGTGCCTTTAGTTAGAACCAATAGAGGTGGTGATATTACCTACCATGGTCCTGGTCAAATTGTAGGTTATCCTATTTTTGATTTAGATACATTTCACTTAGGTTTAAAAGACTATATATATAAGGTGGAAGAGGTCGTTATTTTGACTTTAGCTCATTATGGCATCACGGCCACTCGACTCGAACATGCTACTGGAGTTTGGTTGGATGTCGAAAGTACTACTCGGTGCCGTAAAATTTGTGCCATTGGAGTCAAAAGTAGCCGATTTGTAACCATGCACGGTTTTGCTTTAAACGTGAATACCGATCTTACCTATTTTAAAAATATCAATCCTTGTGGATTTATCGACAAAGGTGTCACCTCGATGGAGCAAGAATTAGGTCGAAAATTGGATTTGTTAGAGGTAGAAAATGTACTAACCAGATTTTTCACGCAACTTTTTACAGATTAAATACAGGGGTTAAAATTGTATTTTGTCTCTAATTTGATAAAATCACGCTTTAAAGTGACTTTTAGAACCTCTTTTGAGGCTGATTATTTACCTCAAAATTCACCTCAAGATATACATTTTTCCCTTTCTTACAGCGTTTAGTACCTTTGAATCAAAAATAAGTAAATTGAAAATGAGTTAGTTGAGAAAAACTTTCATAATTTCTCTAAAAAAGTTGTTATAAAGTTTGGATATGAATTAAAAAAG
>CAZMYT010000002.1:0-362010 GCA_964570565.1 uncultured Paludibacteraceae bacterium | reverse complement strand
CTGTAACTCAGCTGTCTTTCGACTTCGGTGGTTCGAATCCATCACTGCCCACAACGAAAAAAGTAGAGCTTTTTTTACTTCAGAAGTAACTTTTAGGTTATTTGCTGAATAAATTGCGGAAGTAGCTCAGTCGATAGAGCATTAGCCTTCCAAGCTGAGGGTCGCGGGTTTGAGTCCCGTCTTCCGCTCTCTTTTTTTTCGCTGTTGTAGCTCAGTGGTAGAGCACTTCCTTGGTAAGGAAGAGGTCACGAGTTCAATCCTCGTCAACAGCTCAACAAGCAATAAGATAATTGAACAATTTTAATTATATCACTTTTAAATAAATTTTGAGTTATGGCAAAAGAAAAATTTGACAGGTCAAAACCGCACGTAAACATCGGTACCATCGGTCACGTTGACCATGGTAAGACCACTTTGACTGCTGCAATTACAACAGTACTTGCAAAAAAAGGACTTTCTGAATTACGTTCATTCGATTCTATCGACAACGCTCCAGAAGAAAAAGAACGTGGTATCACTATCAACACTTCACACGTTGAGTACCAAACAGCAAACCGTCACTATGCACACGTTGACTGTCCTGGTCACGCTGACTACGTTAAAAACATGGTTACTGGTGCTGCTCAAATGGACGGTGCTATCATTGTAGTTGCTGCAACTGATGGTCCTATGCCACAAACTCGTGAACATATCTTGTTAGCACGTCAGGTAAACGTACCTCGTTTGGTTGTTTTCATGAACAAATGCGACATGGTTGACGATGCTGAAATGTTGGAATTAGTAGAAATGGAAATGCGCGAATTGCTTTCATTCTATGATTTCGATGGCGACAACACTCCTGTTATCCGCGGTTCTGCACTTGGTGCATTGAACGGTGTTCCAGAATGGGAAGAAAAAGTAATGGAATTGATGGATGCTGTTGATAGCTGGATTTTATTGCCAGAACGCGCAGTTGACAAACCATTCTTGATGCCTGTTGAAGACGTATTCTCAATCACTGGTCGTGGTACAGTTGCTACAGGTCGTATCGAAACTGGTATCATCAAAGTAGGTGAAGAAGTTCAAATCATCGGTTTAGGTGCAGAAGGTAAAAAATCTGTTGTAACTGGTGTTGAAATGTTCCGTAAACTTCTTGATACAGGTGAAGCTGGCGATAACGTAGGTTTATTACTTCGTGGTATCGACAAAGACGAAATCAAACGTGGTATGGTTATTTCTCACCCTGGAAAAGTGACTCCTCACTCTGAATTCAAAGCTTCTGTTTATATCTTGAAAAAAGAAGAAGGTGGTCGTCACACTCCATTCCACAACAAATACCGTCCTCAATTCTACATCCGTACATTGGACGTAACTGGTGAAATTACTTTACCAGAAGGAACTGAAATGGTAATGCCTGGTGATAACTTAGAAATCTCTGTAAAATTGATTTACCCAGTAGCTTGCAGCGAAGGTCTTCGTTTTGCAATCCGCGAAGGTGGTCGTACAGTAGGTTCTGGTCAAATTACCTCTTTAATAAACTAATACGAATACCTAACGGTACAAGTACTATACAAACAGATAGGAAACGAGTAATCCTCGGATTACTTGTTTCCTTCTTTTAAAAAAATAAACGGGTCTAGCTCAGTTGGTAGAGCACCGGTCTCCAAAACCGGGTGTCGGGAGTTCGAGCCTCTCGACCCGTGCAAAAAAAATCTATTTGCGAATTATGAAACTCATCAATTATTTCAAAGAATCTTATTCAGAACTTGTTCACAAGACCTCATGGCCTACACGACAAGAACTGACCAACAGTGCGGTAGTTGTTTTAGTAGCTTCCCTCCTTATTGCACTTGTAGTATGGGCAATGGATTCTGGTTTTGAAAGCATCATGACGTTTATTTACAACAAGGTTCTCTAATTCTAGGAGGTGATCATGTCTGAGACAACAAAAAAATGGTATGTATTGCGTGCCGTAAGCGGCAAGGAAAATAAGGTGAAAGAATATGCTGATGCAGAAATCCGAACCTCTGACCTTGGTCAATACGTATCTCAGGTTTTGATTCCGATGGAAAAAGTCTACCAAATTCGTAACGGAAAGAAAACAATTAAAGAGCGTAGTTATTTACCAGGCTATGTACTTGTAGAGGCTAACATGACCAATGAGACGATGGGACGCTTGCGTAACATCCCTAACGTGTTAGGTTTCTTGGGTGAAGCTCCTGGTGGAAGACCTATGCCCTTGCGCGCATCAGAAGTAACCCGCATTTTGGGTTCTGTTGATGAAATGCAAGAAATGGGCGAAGAAATTGCTATCCCATACAGCGTAAGCGAAAATGTGAAAGTAATTGCAGGTCCATTTAGTGGCTTTTCTGGCGTTATCGAAGAAGTAAACAATGAGAAGAAAAAACTCAAAGTAATGGTGAAAATTTTCGGGCGAAAAACACCGCTCGAACTTGGTTTCATGCAAGTAGAAAAAGAGTAAACGACGAGGTTACGCCCGTATAGTTGCTCAATCTAATATGTTAATAACAAAATCTTAATTAGAATTATGGCTAAAGAAATTGCTGGACTTATCAAATTACAGATCAAAGGTGGTGCGGCAAATCCGTCTCCTCCTGTTGGTCCTGCTTTGGGTTCCAAAGGGATCAATATCATGGAGTTTTGTAAGCAATTCAATGCCAGAACCCAAGAAGCAGCAGGTAAAATTTTACCTGTAGTTATTACGTACTATGCAGACAAGTCATTCACATTTGTCGTTAAAACTCCTCCTGTAGCTATCCAATTATTGGAAGCTTCAAAATTGAAGAGTGGCTCAGCAGAACCAAACCGTAAAAAGGTGGCTGAAATTACTTGGGAACAAGTAAAAAAGATTGCTGAGGATAAAATGACCGACTTGAACTGTTTCACACTAGAGTCAGCCATGACAATGGTTGCTGGCACAGCGAGAAGTATGGGTATTACCGTTAAAGGTGAATTCCCTAATATTTAACACTTAACTTCAATTCAACAATGGGTAAACTTACAAAAAATCAAAAGTTAGCTGCAGAGAAAATTGAAGCAGGAAAAGCTTATACTCTCAATGAAGCCGCAAAATTGGTTAAAGAAATTACTAAAACCAAATTTGACGCCTCTGTGGATATTGATGTACGTTTAGGTGTAGACCCACGTAAAGCAAACCAAATGGTTCGTGGCGTGGTATCATTACCTAACGGAACAGGCAAACAAGTACGGGTTCTTGCATTATGTACTCCTGACAAAGAAGCCGAAGCGAAAGCTGCAGGCGCAGACTATGTTGGTCTCGATGAATATATCGAAAAAATAAAAGGCGGATGGACAGATATTGATGTTATCATCACTATGCCTGCTATCATGGGTAAAATTGGTGCTCTTGGTCGCGTATTAGGCCCTCGTGGCTTGATGCCTAACCCTAAAAGCGGTACTGTAACCATGGAAGTTGGTAAAGCGGTAACAGAAGTAAAAGCTGGTAAAATTGACTTTAAAGTAGACAAAACAGGTATTATTCACACTTCTATCGGTAAAGTTTCGTTCAACGAAAAACAAATCGTAGAAAATGCGAAAGAATTCATGAATACTATTATGAAGTTGAAACCATCTTCTGCTAAAGGTACATATGTAAAAAGCATTTATCTTTCAAGTACAATGAGTGCAGGTATCAAAATTGATACTAAATCAATTGATGAAAACTAATTAAAACGAAAGTATGAAAAAGGAAGATAAAAGCATAATTATTTCGCAAATACAGGAAACACTCCAAGCGTACAGTCATTTTTATATTACTGAAGCGCAAGGTTTGAATGCTGAACAAGTGAGCAACCTTAGACGTCTTTGCAACAAACAAGATGTTAAGATGCTAGTTGTTAAAAATACATTGTTCCAAAAAGCATTAGAAGCTAATGGTATGGATACCGCACCACTAGCTGAAGCTTTAAAACAAAATTCAGCTATCTTGTTTTCTAACACTGGTAACGTTCCTGCTAAATTAATTAAAGATTTTAGCAAAGCTAATCAAAAACCAGTATTGAAAGCAGCTTACGTAGAAGAATGCTTGTATGTTGGCGAAAATCAACTTGAAACTCTTATCTCAATTAAGAGCAAAAATGAACTTATCGGTGATATCATTGGCTTATTGCAATCACCTGCTAAGAACGTTGTGTCCGCACTCCAATCAGGAGGAACTACAATTCATGGCGTGTTGAAAACACTCTCTGAAAGAAATTAATTATTTACAAAAACAAAATTACAAACACATAAATTATTATTACAATGGCAGATTTGAAAGCTTTTGCAGAACAATTGGTTAACCTTACCGTTAAAGAAGTAAATGAGTTAGCCGCAATTTTGAAAGATGAATACGGTATCGAACCTGCTGCTGCAGCTGTTGCTGTTGCTGCTGGTCCTGCTGCTGCTGCTGCTGAAGCAGTTGAAGAAAAATCATCATTTGATGTTATTTTGAAATCAGCTGGTGCCAACAAATTGGCAATCGTTAAGTTAGTAAAAGAACTTACCGGTCTTGGCTTGAAAGAAGCTAAAGATATCGTAGACGCTGCTCCAGCTCCTGTTAAAGAAGGCGTTGCTAAAGAAGAGGCTGAATCTCTTAAAAAGCAATTGACTGAAGCAGGCGCTGAAGTTGAACTTAAGTAAGTCTAAATCCTGGTTTTCAGGGTATTACGGTTTAGAATCCCGCTCAAACGGGACTCTAAACCTTTTTATGTATAACAAATAAGTTCAACTAATACACACTAATAAATGTCTTCAAATACTGAAAATCAAAGAACGAGTTTTGCCTCCATTAAGAATCAGTTGGCCTACCCTGATTTCTTGGAAGTACAACTTAAATCATTTAGAGATTTCTTCCAACTAGATACTCCTCCAGAAAGAAGAAAAAATGAGGGATTGTACCGCGTATTTGCTGAAAATTTCCCAATAGCAGATACACGTAATAATTTCGTTCTCGAGTTCCTCGATTATTATGTTGATCCTCCACGTTACTCTATCGACGAATGTATCCGTCGTGGTTTGACTTATAGCGTTCCGTTAAAAGCCAAATTAAAATTATATTGCACCGATCCAGATCATGAAGATTTTGATACGGTTATCCAAGATGTGTACTTGGGACCTATCCCTTACATGACTGCTAAAGGTACATTTGTTATCAATGGTGCAGAACGTGTTATTGTATCGCAATTACACCGTTCTCCTGGCGTATTCTTCGGCCAAAGCACACATGCTAACGGTACAAAACTTTATTCTGCACGTATCATTCCTTTCCGCGGATCGTGGATTGAATTTGCTACGGACATCAATAATGTAATGTACGCTTACATCGACCGTAAGAAAAAACTACCTGTTACCACGCTGCTACGTGCCATCGGCTACGAAAGTGACCAAGATATTTTGGAAACATTCGGGTTAGCAGAAGAAGTAAAAGTAAACAAAACCAATTTAAAGAAAGTTATTGGCCGCAAATTGGCAGTTCGTGTTGTTAAAACATGGGCCGAAGATTTTGTGGATGAAGATACCGGTGAAGTAGTAAGCGTTGAGCGTACAAAAGTACTTATCGACCGCGAAACTATCATCGAATCTAACCATATCGACGACATTATCGAATCAGGAAATCAAACCATTTTGCTTCACAGAGAAGATCAAAATGTGGATGATTTTGCGATTATCTATAATACCTTACAAAAGGACCCTAGTAACACCGAGAAAGAAGCTGTGTTACACATTTATCGTCAATTGCGTAATGCAGAACCTGCTGATGACGCCTCTGCTCGCGAAACGATTAATGGTCTTTTCTTCTCTGAAAAACGCTATGACTTAGGCGAAGTTGGTCGTTACAGAATCAACAGAAAACTCAATCTGACAACAGATATGGGTGTTCGTGTATTGACAAAAGAAGATATTATTGAAATTATCAAATATCTGATTAAACTGATCAACTCCAAAGTAGATGTGGATGATATTGACCACTTAAGCAACCGTCGTGTACGTACTGTAGGTGAGCAACTTTATCAACAATTCAACATTGGTTTGGCTCGTATGGCTCGTACTATTCGTGAACGTATGAATGTACGCGACAACGAAGTATTTACGCCAATCGACTTGATTAATGCTAAAACAATTTCGTCGGTTATCAATTCGTTTTTCGGTACCAATGCGCTCTCGCAATTTATGGATCAAACCAATCCATTAGCTGAAATCACTCACAAACGTCGTTTGTCAGCCCTCGGGCCTGGTGGTTTGAGTCGCGACCGTGCAGGTTTCGAGGTTCGTGACGTTCACTATACACACTATGGTCGTTTGTGCCCTATTGAAACACCTGAAGGACCAAACATTGGTTTGATTTCTTCGTTGTGTGTCTATGCTAAAATCAACGAACTTGGTTTTATCGAAACGCCTTATCGTAAAGTAGAAAACTCAACTGTTGATTTATCGGCTGAAGGTGTAACTTACTTAACCGCTGAAGAAGAAGAAGATTTAGTGGTAGCACAAGGTAACGCACCACTCGATACTAATGGTAAATTTATTCGTAACAAGGTTAAATCTCGTTTGGAAGCTGACTTCCCAATGGTGCCTCCAACAGAAGTAGATTTGATGGACGTTGCTCCACAACAAATTGCCTCTATTGCAGCAGCCTTGATTCCATTCTTGGAACACGATGATGCTAACCGTGCGTTGATGGGATCTAACATGATGCGTCAGGCCGTACCATTATTGCGTCCTGAAGCCCCAATCGTTGGAACAGGTATTGAACGTCAGCTTATTGCTGATTCACGTACCCAAATTATGGCAGAAGGTGATGGTGTAGTTGAATTTGTAGATGCAAGCGTTATTCGTATCCGTTACGATCGTAGCGAAGAAGAAGCGTTTGTGAATTTTGAAGATTCTGTAAAAGAATACCCGCTTCCAAAATTCTTAAAAACCAACCAAGATACAACCATCGACTTACGTCCTATCGTTAAAAAAGGCGAGCGTGTAACGTTTAACCAAATTTTGACAGAAGGTTATTCTACTCAAAAAGGTGAATTAGCGTTGGGCTGTAACTTAAAAGTAGCTTATATGCCTTGGAAAGGTTACAACTATGAGGATGCTATCGTTATCAATGAACGCGTAGTTCGTGAAGACGTTTATACCTCTATTCACGTAAGCGAATATACACTTGAAGTGCGCGAAACTAAACGTGGTATGGAAGAGTTAACCTCCGACATTCCAAACGTTAGCGAAGACGCTACTAAAGATTTGGACGAAAACGGTATTATCCGTATTGGTGCTCACGTAATACCAGGCGACATTTTGATTGGTAAAATCACTCCAAAAGGTGAAACCGATCCAACACCTGAAGAAAAATTATTACGTGCTATCTTTGGTGACAAAGCTGGTGATGTTAAAGATGCTTCGTTGAAGGCTTCACCTTCATTAAGAGGTGTGGTTATTGGCAAAGAACTTTATTCTAAAGCACAACGTAATCGTAAATCACGCAACACAGATAAAGAGATTTTAGCGAAATTAGATGCTGAATTCGAAAGAGAAGTAAGTGCATTAAGAGCTCAATTAATTGACAAATTAATTACTATCACCAACGGTAAAACATCGCAAGGTGTGAAAGACTTCTTAGGCACAGACCTCATTCCTAAAGGCGTGAAGTTTACACAAAAATTACTCAACGAAATTGATTATAACGTGGTTCAATTGACCAAATGGACAACAGACCCACATAAAAACGATATGATTAGAGATATCGTAATCAATTACTTGAAAAAATACAAAGAATGCGATTCTAAATTAAAACGTAAAAAATTCAATGTAACTATTGGTGATGAACTTCCATCTGGAATCATTCAATTAGCCAAAGTTTATATTGCTAAAAAACGTAAAATTCGCGTTGGTGATAAAATGGCAGGTCGTCACGGTAACAAAGGTATCGTTTCGAAAATTGTTCGTCAAGAAGATATGCCATTCCTTGAAGATGGAACTCCAGTTGATATCGTATTGAATCCACTTGGTGTACCTTCTCGTATGAACCTTGGACAGATTTTCGAAGCTGTACTTGGTTGGGCAGGCAAGGAATTAGGTATGAAATTTGCAACGCCTATTTTCGATGGTGCAAACCTCGACGATTTGAACGAATGGTGCGACAAAGCTGGTGTTCCACGTTATGGTAAAGCTTACCTTTACGATGGTGGTACTGGCGAACGTTTTGACCAACCTGCTACGGTAGGTGTAACTTACTTCTTGAAATTAGGCCACATGGTTGAAGATAAAATGCACGCACGTTCTATTGGACCTTACTCACTTATTACACAACAACCATTGGGTGGTAAAGCTCAATTTGGTGGTCAACGTTTTGGTGAGATGGAGGTTTGGGCACTCGAAGCATTTGGTGCATCTTACATTTTACAGGAAATTTTGACTATAAAATCGGATGATGTGATGGGCCGTGCTCGCGCTTACGAAGCCATTGTGAAAGGCGATCCAATGCCACAACCTGGTATTCCGGAATCACTAAACGTATTATTACACGAGTTGAAAGGTTTAGGTTTAAGTGTTAATTTGGAATAAGTTTATTATTTCTGCATTAAACCGAATTTTTACATCTTACAAATTTCAATAAGAATATGGCATTTAAAAGAGAAAATAAGATCAAAAATAATTTCACCAAGATTTCCATCGGGCTTGCATCGCCCGAGGAAATTCTTGAATCGTCGTATGGCGAGGTGTTGAAACCTGAAACCATCAACTATCGTACTTACAAACCAGAACGTGATGGTTTGTTCTGCGAACGTATTTTTGGACCAGTGAAAGACTACGAATGTCACTGCGGAAAATACAAACGTATTCGTTACAAAGGAATCGTTTGCGACCGTTGTGGTGTAGAAGTTACTGAGAAAAAAGTGCGCCGCGAACGTACCGGACACATTCAACTAGTTGTGCCTGTGGCACATATTTGGTACTTCCGTTCATTGCCAAACAAAATTGGTTACCTTCTTGGAATGCCTAGCAAAAAACTTGATTCAATCATCTATTACGAAAAATATGTGGTGATTCAAGCAGGTATTTTAGCAGAATCAGAAGGCGAGCCAGTGGTAGAAGGCGAATTGATTGATGAAGACAAATACTTAGAATTGATGGAGAAACTTCCACGCGAAAACCAAATGCTGGAAGATACCGATCCTAATAAATTTATCGCGAAAATGGGTGCTGAAGCTATCTATGATATGCTTGCTCGCTTAGATTTAGATAAATTATCATACGAATTACGTCACAAAGCCGATACTGATTCATCACAACAACGTAAAGCAGAAGCTTTAAAACGTTTGCAAGTAGTAGAATCATTCCGTGCCGCACGCCACAAAAATCGTCCTGAATGGATGATTTTGAAAACAATTCCAGTTATTCCACCAGAATTGCGTCCTTTGGTTCCATTGGATGGTGGTCGTTTTGCCACATCGGATTTGAACGACTTATATCGTCGTGTGATTATCCGTAATAACCGCTTGAAACGCTTAATCGAAATCAAAGCTCCTGAAGTAATTTTACGTAACGAAAAACGTATGTTACAAGAAGCGGTCGATTCATTGATTGACAATTCCCGTAAATCAAGCGCTATGAAAACCGATTCAAACCGTCCATTGAAATCTCTTTCGGATAGTTTAAAAGGTAAACAAGGTCGTTTCCGTCAGAACTTATTGGGTAAACGTGTCGATTATTCTGCTCGTTCGGTAATCGTCGTTGGTCCTGAATTGAAAATGCACGAATGCGGTATCCCAAAAGATATGGCAGCCGAGCTTTTCAAACCATTTATTATCCGTAAACTGATTGAACGCGGTATTGTTAAAACCGTAAAATCGGCTAAAAAAATTATCGACCGTAAAGATCCTGTGGTTTGGGATATCCTAGAATATGTAATGAAAGGACACCCTGTATTATTAAACCGTGCTCCAACTTTGCACCGTTTAGGTATTCAGGCATTCCAACCAAAAATGATTGAAGGTAAAGCTATTCAATTGCACCCATTGGCTTGTACGGCGTTCAATGCCGACTTCGATGGTGACCAGATGGCTGTTCACTTACCACTTGGCAACGAAGCTGTATTGGAAGCCCAATTATTGATGCTTGCTTCACATAATATTTTAAATCCAGCTAACGGTGCACCTATCACAGTGCCATCGCAAGATATGGTGCTTGGTTTGTATTACATTACAAAACCACGTAAAGGCGCGCTTGGCGAAGGTTTGAAATTCTATTCTCCTGAAGAGGTAGAAATCGCTTATAATGAGAAAAAAGTAGATATTCACGCTATCATTTCGGTTAAAACGAAAGATATTGATGAAAACGGGAAACCAGTTGTACGTATGATTGAAGAAACAACGGTAGGTCGCGTGATTGTAAACAAATTCATTCCTGATGAAGTTGGTTACCTCAACGAACTACTTTCTAAAAAATCATTGCGTAACATCATTTCTCGCGTAATCGAAACATGTGGTGTGGCTCGTACAGCTCAATTCTTGGATGATATCAAAAACTTAGGTTACCAAATGGCATTCCGTGGTGGTTTGTCGTTCAACCTATCGGACGTTATTATTCCAGAAGAAAAAGAAGCGTTGGTACAAAAAGGGTACGATGATGTAGAAAGCATTATGGCCGACTATAACATGGGCTTTATTACCAATAACGAACGTTACAACAAAATCATCGATACTTGGACTGAAGTCAATAGCAAATTGGCAAAAGTCGTTATCAACCAATTGGCAAACGATAACCAAGGTTTCAACTCTGTATACATGATGTTGGATTCTGGAGCACGTGGTTCTAAAGAACAGATTCGTCAGTTATCCGGTATGCGTGGTTTGATGGCAAAACCTCAAAAAGCTGGTGCCGAAGGTGGACAAATTATTGAAAACCCAATTTTGGCGAACTTTAAAGAAGGTCTGTCGGTATTGGAATACTTTATTTCTACCCACGGTGCTCGTAAAGGTTTGGCCGATACCGCTTTGAAAACTGCCGATGCTGGTTACTTAACTCGTCGTTTGGTTGACGTTTCACACGATGTGATTATCAATGAAGAAGATTGTGGTACATTGCGTGGTTTGATTGCTACTGAATTGAAGAACAAAGAGCAAGTAGTTGCTTCATTATACGAACGTATCTTAGGACGTGTTTCTGTGCATGATATTTTCCACCCAATCACGGGTGAATTGATTGTTGCTTCAGGAGAAGAAATCCAAGAAGCTGCTGCTAAAATCATTCAAGAATCACCAATTGAACGTGTTGAAATCCGTTCAGTATTAACGTGTGAATCTAAACATGGTGTTTGTGCTAAATGTTATGGTCGTAACTTGGCAACAGGTCGTATGGTTCATAGAGGTGAAGCTGTAGGTGTTATCGCAGCACAATCTATTGGTGAGCCAGGTACTCAGTTGACTTTGCGTACATTCCACGTCGGTGGTGTGGCTTCAAATATTGCTGCAGAATCGAACATGGTAGCACGTTACGATGGTATCTTGGAAATCGACGAATTACGTACTGTAGAAGCTACTGATGCTGCTGGTAAACCATATCAAGTGGTAGTTAGCCGTCAAGCTGAATCTCGTATCGTCGACCCAAATACAAAAATTGCACTGACTACTCAAAATATTAACTACGGTTCTAAACTCTTCTTCCCTAACGGTTCAGCCGTGAAAAAAGGAGATAAAATTTGCGAATGGGATCCATTCAATGCCGTAATTATTTCGGAAGTTGAAGGTAAAGTCGACTTTGAAAGTATGATTGAAAACGTAACCTATAAAGTAGAATCGGATGAAGCTACTGGCTTACGCGAAAAATTAATTATCGAGTCGAAAGATAAAACTAAAGTACCATCGGTTCACATTGTGAACAAAGCTGGTGATATTTTAAAAACCTACAACTTACCAGTGGGTGCTCACATGGTAGTAGACGACAAGAATGAAGTGAAAACTGGTGACTTGTTGGTTAAAATACCACGTGCCGTAGGTAGCGCAGGTGATATCACCGGTGGTTTGCCACGTGTAACTGAATTATTTGAAGCACGTAACCCATCGAATCCAGCTGTAGTGGCTGAAATTGATGGCGAAGTAAACTTCGGAAAAATCAAACGTGGTAACCGTGAAATTAGCATTACTTCCAAAACTGGAGAAGAGAAAAAATACTTGGTTCCATTGTCAAAACAAATATTAGTTCAAGAAAGTGACTACGTACGCGCAGGAACTCCACTTTCTGACGGTGCTATTACACCATCTGATATCTTGGCAATTAAAGGACCTACCGCCGTTCAAGAATACATAGTAAACGAAGTACAAGATGTATACCGTTTGCAAGGAGTGAAAATCAACGACAAACACTTTGAAGTCATCGTACGTCAAATGATGCGTAAAGTTGAAATAGCTGAACCAGGCGATACGCGTTTCTTGGAAAACCAAGTAGTCGATAAAATCGAATTCATGGAAGAAAACGATCGTATTTGGGGCAAAAAAGTGGTAGTAGAAGCTGGCGACTCTGCCAATTTAGTACCAGGACAAATTGTTACCGCACGCAAATTGCGTGACGAAAACAGTGCTCTTAAACGTCGTGACTTGAAGTTAGTTGAAGTACGTGACGCTATGCCAGCAACATCGCGACAGATGTTACAAGGTATTACCCGCGCCGCTCTCCAAACTAAGAGCTTTATGTCGGCTG
This sequence comes from uncultured Paludibacteraceae bacterium, assembly GCA_964570565.1. GTDB lineage: Bacteria > Bacteroidota > Bacteroidia > Bacteroidales > Paludibacteraceae > W0P28-013. Next base: position 349,317 of record CAZMYT010000002.1, on the reverse strand, counting down.
CATCGTTCCAGGAAACCACCAAAGTACTTAACGAGGCTGCAATCAATGCCAAAGTTGACAAATTGGAAGGTATGAAAGAAAATGTGATTGTTGGTTTAAGAATTCCAGCAGGTACAGGTTTACGTGAATACGATAAATTTGTAGTAGCATCGAAAGATGATTACGAACGCTCGCTAGATATCAATAAATCAATTACGGATATGGACGAAATAGTGGAAAACATTCACTAATTAAGCCATCCAACTCAAACAATGGCCGCTCAGCAGAGTGGCCATTGTTATTTATAATCCAACGTTGGTTAAATCCTTACATCAATTTCGACAAAAAACAGTGAGTATTTGGTAATTAAAATATTTTTATTACCTTTGTAGCGTTGATTATGAAACGTGTGTAGGGGACTCGAAAAGTCCCCTTCTTCGTACAATACATTACAAGTTATGATTAATAAAGAAACTATAAAACAATTAGTTAACGATAAAATAGCGCATTCTGACTATTTTTTGGTAGATGTTACCGTGTCGACTAGTAATCACATTGTAGTAGAAATTGACAATCAAGATGGCGTCAATATTGATTTTTGCGCAGAACTAAGCCGTCATATTGAGTCTCAACTCGACCGTGAAGTGGAAGATTACGAACTAGAAGTAGGTTCGGCAGGTCTTACAGCTCCATTTAAAGTGATTGAGCAATATCACAAAAACAAAGGCAACGAAGTAGATGTATTGACCAAAGAAGGCAAAAAAATAACTGGTATCCTCACCGAAGTGACCCCCGACACATTTACCGTTACCGTAGAAAAAATGTTAAAACCTGAAGGAGCAAAACGCAAAGTATTGCACAAGGAAGATATCATCTTGCATTATGATTCTGTAAAATATACCAAACATATAATTAAGTTTAAATAACTATGGCTAAAACTGAAAATGTCAATTTAATTGACACCTTCGCGGAGTTTAAAGAGCTTAAAAACATCGACCGCTCTACTATGATTTCTATCTTAGAGGAGTCTTTTCGCAGTGTTATCTCGAAAATGTTCGGCTCTGACGAGAATTACGACGTTATTATCAACCCTGACAAAGGCGACTGTGAAATTTTCCGCAGCCGTACAGTAGTTGAAGACGATGAGTTGACCGATCCTAATTTGGAAATTTCATTGACCGAGGCTAAAAAAATTGAAGAAGATTACGAAGTGGGTGAAGAAGTAACCGACCAAGTAGATTTCTTATCATTTGGTCGTCGTGCGGTGTTAAATTTACGTCAAACATTAGCATCTAAAATTCTCGACATTCAAAAAGATGGTCTTTTTAGTCGCTACTCAGAAATGGTAGGCCAAGTGGTAACTGGAGAAGTTTATCAAGTTTGGAAAAAAGAGATTCTTTTGCTCGACGATGAAGGTAACGAAATGTTATTGCCAAAAACGGAACAAATCCCAAGTGATTTCTACCGCAAAGGCGAAGTAGTTCGTGCTGTAGTTGATAAAGTGGAAAACAAAAATAACAATCCTAAAATCTATCTTTCACGTACCTCTCCTCTATTTTTAGAACGTCTGTTCGAATTGGAAGTACCTGAAATTCATGACGGATTGATTACTATCAAAAAAATTGCTCGTATTCCTGGCGAACGCGCTAAAATTGCCGTAGAATCATACGACGATCGTATCGATCCAGTAGGAGCTTGCGTGGGCGTAAAAGGTACACGTATTCATGGTATTGTACGTGAATTGCGTAACGAAAATATTGACGTTATCAACTATACCAATAATTTAGGTTTATTCGTGGCACGTGCTTTAAGCCCAGCCAAAATAACCTCGATCGAATTTGACCACGAAAACAAAAAAGCGAGCGTCTATTTGAAACCAGAAGAAGTTTCATTAGCCATTGGTAAAGGTGGTTCAAATATCAAATTGGCAACCATGTTATGTGGTTACACTATCGACGTATTTCGCGATGATCAAACATTGGATAGCGAAGATATCTATTTGGATGAATTTAGCGATGAAATCGACCAATGGATTATTGACGCATTGAAGAGCATTGGCTGCGATACCGCTAAAAGCGTATTGGCTATTGCACGCGAAGAATTAATTCGTCGCACCGACCTTGAAGAGGAAACTGTCGATGATGTATTAAAAATTTTGCACGCTGAATTCGACGCAGAATAACTATACACACACGCTAAGCAATAGGTTTAGCACACTCTGAATCAGAGTAACATCTATCTTTTAAAAACATTTCAATTTCAAAATATGGCACGATTAGCACAGGTAATAAAAAAACTAAACATTGGACTTTCCACTGCGGTAGAGTTCCTCAATAAAAAAGGGGAACAGTTGGAAAACAACCCGAATACCAAACTAACTGATGAGCAAGAAGCATTGCTTGTCAAAGAGTTTAGCACAGCCGAAACAGTAAAATTAGAAGCTGACCGCCTAAATCACTTACGCCAAGAGAAAGAGAAAGTGGTAGAAGAAGCTCCTGTCGTAGAAAAAGTGGAAGAAGTCAAAATTGAAATTGAACGTCCACACTTCAAACCAGTAGCTAAGATTGATTTAGATAGCATTGGTAAACCTAAAGCAAAAGCTGAAGAACCTAAAGTGGAAGAAGTAGTGGTGCCAAAACCCGCTCCTGTAGAACCAAAACCTGCACCTGTAGTGGTGGTTCCTGAGCCTGTAAAAGAAAAAGTGGTAGTTGCTCCTACGCCTAAACCGGTGGAAGTAAAACAACCAGAAGTTGTAAAACCAGAACCAGTAGAAGTGCCAACAACACCTTCAAACGACGTGTTTACTTTGCGTAAAGTAGAAGTGGAAAACCATATCAAGATGGTTGGTAAAATAGACTTAGACGCTATAAACAACTCCACTCGTCCTGCAAAAAAGAGCAAAGAAGAAAAACGCAGAGAACGCATTGACAAAGAACGCGTAGAGTTTCAAAAAAAGAAACCAATTGCAAAATCGCCTGTCAATGAGGCAAATCCTGCTGCTCCTAAAAAATCGAACATGCCTAACATCGTTCTGAAAGCAGACTTAAATTCAGAAGACGCCAAGAAAAAACGTAAACGTATTGGCGGTAATGAGCGTGTTGAAATCAATAAATCGGTGTATGCCAACACCCCAAACACCAATACTGGTGGTGGAGCCAATAACAAGAAATTTGCGAAACGCTCACCACACGTAGCAGAAGTAAACGAGGAAGATGTAGCTAAACAAGTAAAAGAAACATTAGCACGTTTAACCCAAGGCAAAAAAGGCAATAAAAAATCGGCTGAATACCGTAAAAATAAACGCGAAATAAACATTCAACGTCTACAAGATCAAGCTGATGCAGAGCGTCAAGCAGAATCAATCTTGAAATTGACGGAATTCGTAACCGCCAATGAGTTGGCTACGATGATGAACGTAGCAGTAACACAAGTTATTCAAACCTGTTTTAACTTGGGCTTGTTCGTTTCTATCAACCAACGTTTGGATGCAGAAACGATCAACATCGTGGCTGATGAATTTGGTTTTAAAACCGAGTTTGTAAGTGCCGACGTTGTAAATGCTATTAGCGAAGTAGAAGATAAAGAAGAAGATTTACAACCACGTTCGCCAATTGTCACGGTTATGGGACACGTTGACCACGGTAAAACTTCGTTACTTGACTATATTCGTAAAGCCAACGTTATTGCTGGTGAAGCTGGTGGTATTACGCAGCACATTGGTGCCTACAATGTAAAATTAGACGACGGACGCCGCATTACATTCTTAGATACTCCTGGTCACGAAGCGTTTACCGCCATGCGTGCTCGTGGTGCTAAAGTAACCGATATCGCCATCATCATTGTGGCTGCCGACGACGGCATCATGCCTCAAACCATAGAAGCTATTAATCACGCTTCGGCTGCTGGTGTACCAATTGTATTTGCTATCAATAAAGTAGATAAACCAAATGCTAATCCTGATAAAATTAAGGAAGCGTTGGCTGCCATGAACTACTTAGTAGAAGAATGGGGCGGAAAATATCAATCACAAGATATTTCGGCTAAAAAAGGAGACGGCGTCAAAGAATTACTTGAAAAAGTATTGCTTGAAGCAGAATTATTGGATTTAAAAGCCAATCCTAATCGTAAGGCAACTGGTTCGGTTATTGAATCGACATTGGATAAAGGACGTGGTTACGTAGCCACTGTACTCGTAAGCAACGGAACACTCCATATGGGCGATGTCATATTGGCAGGAACGGCTCATGGCCGTATCAAAGCCATGTTCAACGAACGTAACCAACGTATCAAAGAGGCAAAACCTGCTGAACCAGTGATTATTTTAGGCTTGAATGGCGCGCCACAAGCTGGTGATAATTTCAATGTATTTGATCAAGACCATGAAGCACGCGACATTGCCACACGACGTGAACAATTAGCACGCGAACAAGGTTTACGTACTTCTAAACACTTAACACTCGAAGAACTTGGTCGTCGTCGCGCATTGGGCGATTTCCACGAATTGAATGTGATTGTGAAAGGTGACGTGGATGGTTCTATTGAGGCTTTATCGGATGCATTAATTAAACTGTCGACCGAAGAAATCCAAGTGAATGTGATACACAAAGCTGTAGGACAAATTTCTGAATCAGATATTATGTTGGCTGCTGCTTCTAACGCTATCATCATTGGTTTCCAAGTGCGTCCATCGTCGGATGCACGTAAAATTGCAGAACGTGAAGAAGTGGACATTCGTTTGTATTCTATTATTTACGATGCTATTGAAGAGTTGAAAGATGCAATGGAAGGTTTACTCTCACCAGATATTAAGGAAGAGATAACCGCCACTTTGGAAATTCGTGAAACATTCAACATTACCAAAGTAGGAACAATCGCTGGTTGTATTGTAAAAGAAGGTAAAATTAAACGTAATAATAAAATTCGACTTATCCGCGATGGTATTGTGGTGCACACCGGCCAATTGGCTTCGCTCAAACGTATGAAAGACGACGTGAAAGAAGTAGGAAATGGATTTGAATGCGGATTAAATCTTGCCAACTATAACGATATTAAAGTGGGCGACATCATTGAAAGCTACGAAGAAGTAGAAGTAAAAAAGAGCTTATAAATAAGTAGTTAACCCACAGTTTCGACTAACGAAACAGACAATAACAATAACGGTTGGTAAGTAAATACACATTTGCTTGTCAACCGTTTATTCATAACAGAAGATGAACACATTAGATATACTTTTACTGATTCCATTGGGGTACGGCTTAATTAATGGACTAGTCAAAGGCTTGTTTAAAGAACTGGCTTCGCTCTTGGGCATTATTTTAGGCATTTACATAGCGCGTTTGTGGGCGCCCGATTTTAGCCATTGGCTCGGTACATGGCTCGACTATTCCCCAAAAGTGTTAGTGCCAGTATCATATCTAATTATCTTTCTGGTAGTCGCCATTGGGTTGAACGTGGTGGCCTTTATGCTCGAAAAGCTCATGCAATTAGCCAGCTTAGGTTGGATTAATAAATTAGGCGGCGGTGCATTTGGGCTCTTGAAATTTGCGCTCATTTTGAGCATTTTACTCAATGCCTTTGCCATGCTCAACAGCCATTTGAAACTAGTAGAATCAAAAACATTGACCGAATCGTATTTGTACACACCCGTGAAACAAGTAACGCATTATTTACCATTTTTATCACTCGACGCCTTGGAAGAGACAGCGAATAAACTCAATTCCAAACAATCATGAAACAGGTTTTATTACTCATCACCTTTTGTTTGATAGGTTTCTCCACTTTCGCGGCTGAACCCGATTGCAAAAAAGAAAAAATAGACTGCTTAGGAGAATGCGGTCGTATGGTGGACGAAAATGGAGATGGCTTTTGCGACCACGGCGGCTTATCGACTCCTGAAACAGAGAAATCCAGTTATCTATTATTAGAAATTATAGCTGGAACGCTCGTTTTATACGCCGTTTCCTTGTTATTAGTCAAAACCAAACGCTACAAGAAAATAACCCATCGTAAAATTTGGAATTACCTGTTGCTCGTCACTTTTTTGGTGTCTGCATTGCTCGGTTTATGGTTGGTGGTTTTGATTAATTATGAACTCGATACCGAATTTTTCAAAAGCTATTTAACGTGGCATGTCGATTTTGGTATTGCCATGTCTGTGGTTGGCATTATCCATTTTATATGGCATTGGAACTATTATTTCCGTAAAAAATAACACTATGAATACGTTCACATCCTTCGATTATACACAAATTCCATCGCCTTGTTATGTGATGGAAGAAACTTTATTGCGCCGTAATCTCGCCCTGATTAAATCGGTGAAAGAGCGCGCCAACGTCGAAATTATTTTGGCGTTCAAATCATTCGCCTTGTGGAAAACATTTCCTATCATTCGCGAATACATTCCCTACTCTACCGCCAGTTCGCTCTCCGAAGCACGCTTGGCCTACGAAGAGATGGGCAGCAAAGCACACACTTACGCACCTGTTTATACCGACCAAGAATTCGCGACGATTGCCGCTTGCAGCAGCCACATCACGTTCAATTCGTTGGCGCAATACGCCAAGTTCGGTGCAGCAGCTAGAGCGCAAGGCATTTCGTGCGGACTACGCATCAATCCTGAATTTTCGGTAGTAGAAACCGATTTATACAACCCCTGTGCTCCCGGCTCGCGTTTGGGCATTATTGCCAACGAACTCGACACACAACTGCCCGACGGCATCGAAGGATTGCATTTTCATACTTTGTGCGAATCCACATCGTACGACTTGGAACAAACGCTACAAGTGGTGGAACAACGTTTTGGACATTTCTTGCCACAAATCAAGTGGTTGAACATGGGCGGCGGTCACTTGATGACCAAAGCAGGTTACGACACCGAACATCTCATTCAATTGCTCCGCACATTCAACAACCGTTATCCTAATTTACAACTGATATTAGAACCAGGCAGCGCGTTTACGTGGCGCACAGGCGTATTGGTAAGCACGGTGCAGGACATTGTAGAAAATCACGGCATCAAAACCGCCATGCTCGACGTGTCGTTTGCGTGCCACATGCCCGACTGTTTAGAAATGCCTTACAAGCCAGCTATTATTGGAGCAACTGACGAACTTCCCGACAAACCAACGTACCGCATGGGCGGCAATAGCTGCTTGAGTGGCGACGTGGTAGGCAGTTGGAGCTTCGACCAGCCGCTACGCGTAGGCGACCGAGTGGTATTTGAAGATATGATTCACTACACCACTGTGAAAACTACGCAATTTAACGGCATTTCGCACCCAGCCATAGCGCTGCGTCACACCGATGGTCGCGTAGAACTGCTCCGCGAATACAGTTACGACGATTACAAACACCGCATGGATTAACACCTACACGGTTACTTTGCTCACTTAAAAGGTTTTGGAAGTCTATTCCAAAACCTTTTTTAGTTTCACCCATTAAAAAATTTACTAAAAAACGTAACCAATTTAAAAAATAATGCGTACATTCGTTGCACCGAACAGCACGCAAAAAAAACACTATTCGTAAATACTTTTTATCCATGTATGATAAATTACTTATCCATAAGTAATTATGACTTTAATAACGGATTCATTTACGAATGTTTTTATGGGTAGTTACGTAAATAAAACGTTGTGTGCAATAATTGAGACCCGAAATATGCAAAATATAAGACTTACAAGATATACTAACTGTTTCTATAGAAACAGAAATAATACGATTTATTTTACTCCAAAAATAAATGCATACTCAATCCTTCAGTTTTGTTCGGCAATAAATTATTTTAAGAATGTGGGTAAAACTTCACTAACAATTGATTTTAGTAACGTAACGAAAGTGTTCCCGAATGGAATGTTGCCAATAATTTGTTCTGTTGACGATTTGCGAGAATCTGGAATTAAAGTATTTGTAAAACTTCCAAAGGATAATGAAACAAGAAGACTTTTCAGAAGTGTAAATTGGGCACATTTTTTATCTCCAGAACAATTTCAAAAGTCTGACTCTACTTATGACAGGCACTTAGTGACAAGAAGATTCATTAACGCAGAAGAACAATTAAAGGCAGTAAATGATTTTATGGATGTTGTTCTAAGGACAATGTCAATTCCAAAAGATATTATTTCAGGTTTAGAATGGTCAATCAATGAAATAACTGATAATGTCTTAAATCATTCTGACTCAAAAAATGGAGGAATAATCCAAGCGTCGACACATTATAAAGAAAATAAGATTGTTTTTGCTGTTGCGGATGGAGGTAGAGGGATTTTAAAATCTATGCAAGAAGGTTTTCCTAACTTAAGAACAGAACTGGATGCAATTGGGGAGGCAATTAAGGCGGGAGTAACACGTAATCCAAAGTTTGGTCAAGGAAATGGTCTTGCAGGTACACTTAGGGTTACCACCTTGACAGGTGGTTCTCTTGAGGTTTTCAGCGGAAACGGTAGGCTTATCGCAACTAAAGATACAACACTTAGAAAACCTTTAAGAAACGCAAGTTTCAATGGGGCTTTAGTAAGTGGAGAAATTAATATAGTTGATGGCTTTTCAATCTCAGATGCTTTAAACTTTAATGACAAGAATTATATTCCTCTTGACATAGTTGATTTAAAATATGAAATGGAAGATGCAGACTGCTTATTACTAACTATGAAAGAGGAATCTACTGGATTTGGTTCAAGAAAGTCAGGACTGCAGATTAGAACAAAACTAATCAACTTATTAAAAGCCAAACCCAATTATCCAGTTGTAATTAACTGGGAAGGAGTTCCAGTCATCTCAAGTAGCTTTGCAGATGAATTAATAGGGAAACTTTTTATAGAATTAGGAGCTATGACATTTTCTTCCTTAGTCAAGAATAGAAATATGGAACCTTTAATAAAAAATTTATTAGATAAGGCAGTTGCCCAACGTTTAACACAAGAAGTTGACTGAAATAAATACTGCACACAACAAACGGTTTTGCAATAGTGCGGCTGACGAATACATGCTCGACTTTAGTAATTCTATTTAACTTTAATGCAAAACTCAACTGACGGTTCGCTATTGCCGCACCATCGCAAAGCCGCCGGACGTTATACCCCATTTAAAAAAACATTAGTAACATTAAATAATAGAAATATGAGAAAAATAGAATCTGTAATAATTGAAAATTTCTGGGGAGACAAAACTGTCACGTTGAAATTTAATGATGATATTAATTTCTTAATAGGAGTAAATGGCTCTGGAAAGACAACGATTATCAATTTAATAGCGGCAACTTTAAAAGCTGACTTTTCAACTTTAGATAAAGCTCAATTCTGTAAAATAAGAGTAAATTTCTTTTCAGATGTTAAAATAAAAAATGACAGTGCATATATTGAGGTAACAAAAAAAGAAAAAGAAGCATCTCCATTCCCTAATATAATTTTTAGCATAAAATTACCGAATGAGCCAAAACCCAAAACTTTTAAACTTAACGAGATAGAAGAAGAAACTTTTTTTAGATATCCAAAGGAAATATACAGACAAAGAATGCATATGTTAGGGGGACAGTTAGGACATGACATTAATCTAGCATTACAAAGTTTGGTAGATTTGACTTGGCTGTCAGTTCACAGAACAAGTAAAAATAGTTTTCATCAGGAGGAGAAAAGCTTTGAATCTAGTATTGATAAAAAGATAAATGAGCTTTCAACTGAATTAGTTAAATACTTTGGTGTTCTTGATAAAAGATATTCAATTGAAACTGAGAAGTTTCAGAAAAATGTCTTTTTGTCTCTTATTGAAGGAGAAAAACCAGTCAATCTATTAAAAACAGATGACCTAGAAGCTGAAAAGGAAAAAGAATCTTTGAAACAAATATTCTTATTGTTTAAATTAAAGGAAGCAGAATTTTCCAACAAACTAGAAAAACACTTCAAAGGTTTTGAAGATGCAAAAAGAGTTTTTGAAGAAACTAATTCAATACAGTTAGACAAACTATCTTATATCTTAGGAACAAGAAGAATACATTCGATTGTTCAAGAATGGAATAACCTTAATTTTAAGAAGAATGAAATAAACAAACCGAAAATTACTTTTATTGGTGAGTTGAACAAATTATATCAAAAAAAGGAATTGTTTATTAATGAAAAAAATGAGCTGAATGTTAGAACCCAAAGTGGTAAAGAATTTAATCTATTAAATCTTTCATCAGGTGAAAAGCAATTGCTTATTATTTTAGGAGAGAGTTTTTTACAAGAAAATAAATCCCATATTTATATTGCAGATGAACCAGAACTTTCTCTACATGTAGATTGGCAGGAAAAACTTGTTGAAAGTATTAAAAGTGTAAATCCAAACTCTCAAATTATATTCGCTACTCATTCTCCAGATATTGTTGGCCCCTTTTCGGAATGTATTATTAATGTGGAGGATTGTATAAAATGAGTAGCTTTAAAAGGACATCCAGTGGGTTGAATAATCAGCACAAATTTTATGGTGTTGACCTAATAGTATTTCTTGAAGGAGGTAGTATCTCATTTAATAAGGAACAAGTCTATTCTGGTAAATATTCAGTTGAAACAGAAGATATAATTTTTTGGAGAAGTATTTTTAAAATATTTGATTCTCAAAAAAAGATTAAGTTCAAATCAATTGGTTCAAAATCAACTGTTAAAGAAATAGCATTAGACATAATTGATGGGAAATTAACAACCGTAATGGTTGCTATGGATAATGAATTTGATGAAGTACTAAATAAGCGACTTAAGCATCAAAATGTCTTCTATACAAATGGTTATAGTTGGGAAAATGATATTTGGAAAGAAAATATTATTAAATCAGTAATTGAAGAATTATCTGCCGTTCAAATAAGCAATAATGATATCGAGAATAATTTTAAGGAATTTCTTAAAAATATTAAAACTGCTGTTTATGCGGATGCTTATCTTTTTAAAGATGACTTATCTTTTTTTCCAAGGAAAAATGGTTATATGTTCTGTGTTGAATGTAATCCCACAGATTTGCCATTTATTAAGACAGATATAATTGACCAAAGAATAATTGATAAAGGAATTACAAAAAGGAAGGCTAATTTATATGGAAATAAAAACTCAATTAATACACTAAAATTTTGCTTTGGCCATTTTTTAGCTGATTATTGTTGTCAGTTAATCATTCATTATTTAAAAAATCGACACGGCTTGAAAAATTTGTCAAAAGAATTTATTTATAGAATGGGAATAAAGAAATTTTTCGACATAGAATTCTCAACAAGTCCATTATATAGTTATTATGAAAATCAATTTATAAAAAACGTGGTATAACAGCACCTATGCCCAATAGCCTATGAAAGAACAACTTGAAACAGCGTACCCCGCGGAAACATAGTGCTAGTTGCCAGTGACGAAGCCCGCAAAACGGCTACTGGGCATAGCTGCCGACCGTTAGCGGTCATAGAAAACGAAGACTCACGGATATATACAGCTTAAAATATTGAAAAATAAAATAAGATAAATAACATTAACCCCTGCTTTCTGAAAAAACTTCTTGTAATAACCAAAAATTACAAAAAGTCGTTTCAAAAGCTCTAAATTTTAGACAAACAAATGAAGACAGCAAAATTTATTTTTTTATTTTTAGTTGCCTTATTTGGCACCGCGAATGCCACAATGGCTTATACCGTTTCGGGAAAAGTATATGTGATTTCAAGCGGAATCATAGGATTGGAAAACGTCAAAGTTTATTCAACTTACCCTTACGAAGCGGTTACCTACACGGATGCCTCGGGAAATTACACTTTCGAGAATGTGCCTGCATCAACTTTGATGACTATTTATGCCGAAAAAGACGGTTATGCTTTTTCTCCGGATCATTTTGAAAGGATGGTTACAAAAGATTATTCAAATCTAGATTTCACAGCTACTACCATAGGATATTCCATAAGCGGAAAAGTTACCTACAATTCAGGCAATTTAGACAATGTCTTAATTACATCTTCCGATGGAAAAACCACAACAACCACTGCAAATGGAATTTATTCCATCACGGGAATCACAGCTTCGTCCGTTACCCTTACCCCCTCTAAAACGGGCTATGTTTTTTCTCCGGAAAGTAAAACTCTCTCGATGACCCAGAACTATACCGACCAAGACTTTGCGGCATCCATGCCAAGCAATTCAGTTCCTGTTACTTTTTATTATCAATCAAGCGGAAGCACACCTAACGCTGTATATTTAGCCGGCAGTATGAATGAATACGCATCAGCAAATCCATCGTACAGGCTATATGAAGAAGGGAATGGTCTTTTTAGCATTACGGTTTATCTTGCACCCGGTGATTATGTTTACAAATACGTTGTTGACGGGAATTGGATTACCGACCCATGGAATTCTTTGACTGATGGATCGGAATATGGTAATTCCAAAATAACGGTAGCTAATCCAATGATAAGCTATTTACTTCCTTTGAGTGGAAATTATTCTAGCCCAAGTCTCCCTGAAATTAAAGCATTTGTAGCTACAAATAGTAGTTTGACATCAACAAATTATAGCTTAAAAATAAATTCCAATGCCATCCAAGGTACACCCATAATGAGCAATGGCAATCAAACATTTGCTTATACGCCCTACTCCTCTGAACTGCAAAATGGAACGAATACTTGTGAATTAACAGTGGTAGTCGGGGATCAAACAATTTCTAAAACCATTCAGTTTGAATATACCGTGGCTTCAGGGCATTCAGTGGGAGGACAAGTTACAACACTAGCCGAAAAAATGCCCTTAGCAGGTGTAGTAATAAACTACGCAGGCGGTTCGGTAACAACCGACGCCAATGGAAATTACCTTATCTCTTCTATTTTAGACAACGGCATTACGCTTGAACCGGTAAAAGAAGATTACACTTTTACACCCGACCGCATTAATCTGGAATTAACCCAAGATTATACCGAACAAAACTTTACGGCAACATATTCCCCTGGCGGGGGCAATGGAGATGTCGAAAAATTTCCTTACACCGTTAGCGGGACAATAAGCGTTTGTGGAAACCCAATTGAAAACGTAGCAATTGAAAGTCGTGGCAAAACTGTTTACACCAATGCAGAAGGATACTATCTGATCAAAGATACTGTAGAAAGAGACTATACTATGATTTATGAGCCAAAAAACATCGATATTACGGTAAATAGCGACACTTATACATTTAACGACAGCCCCTATCAAATATCTTTTACGGGCGCTACATACGATTTTTCCAATGTCGATTTCATTGGTTACAATACGATTGACAGCATTACCGGAAATGTAAGCTACGAAAACGGAATGCCAATAGCCGGCGCCGCATTAAAATGGGAAATGATTTATAGAGATCAGTTAGTGATTGACAGTATTGTTTACACGAATGCCAATGGAAATTATTCTGTCCCTCATTTTTACGATAGAGATGCAACCTTAACCTTCAAAATAGCGCCTCAAATACTTGGCTATAATTATGGTGGAGAAATCAATGTTTGGAGCAGTCAATCCTGCGATAACATCAAAAACAAAAATTTTACCGTAACTCTCAAACCAACACCTATTTGTATGGTCAGCGTATCCGAAACAGGACATAATATCGTAGTATGGGAAAAGCCGGATATAAATGTTATCAGTGGATTTAAAATTTATCGTGAAAGTAATTTTGCAAATATGTACGATTCAATCGGATACGTTCCTTATACAGAAACAGCAGTATTTGAAGATGCCAACTCCGAACCGACAACTAAAGCCTACCGATACAAAATAGGTACCGTAACTACTTACAATGGCGCCGAAACAGATTTAAGCGGAGAACACAAAACCATCCATTTGACTATAAACAAAGGAATTGGTAACTCGTGGAATCTTATTTGGTCGGCTTACGAAGGGCTGGACATATCTACCTATAAACTCTATAAAGGTACTAGCGCGGACAATATGACTTTTCTTACAGACATAGCGGGTACACTTACTTCATACACCGACCAAAATTCAACGGAGGGTGATGTATTTTACCAAATAGAAATGATTCTTGAAGATGCTTGCAATCCTGAAGTTGCTAAACCACTTTTAAAAAGTACAAAAGCTGGAAGTTTTTATTCATCAACCAAATCAAATATTGCAAATTCCGCTAATGCTTCAACAGACATAAATAAAATAATAGAAGACAAAAATTTTATTTATCCAAACCCCGTTGAAAATACTTTGTACTTTAAAAATTCTAAAGCTTTAAATGAATTTGAGATTTATTCAATTCAGGGGGCATTGATAAAACAAGGAGTTTTAAATACTTCAATTGATGTGTCTAATTTACAAAGTGGGCTTTATCATATTAGAGTCAAGAATGACGAGAAATGGGAGTCTTTTAGATTCATAAAGAAATAAAAACACTGCAACCAACAAGCGGTCATAAAACATGCCGGGTTTAGTGGGTTTGCAAGCGTTTCGTCCCGCATCAAGATTTGTCACGGGGGATACGTTTGCAGCTCCGTAGTCCGCTACGTTTCATACCGCCAGCCGTTGGTCGTAATCAGAAGAAAACGAACACACGATAAGCAATCAAAATTCAAGAAGCGTTTCCTCAGACCTACGCTTCTTTATCCATTAATTACCGCTTGGAGGTCTGGTGCGGAAATTTAAAAATCTACCTGATGAATAAAAAATGTACCTTTTTGTTTCTGCTCGCACTCTGCAGCTTGAGCGGATTTGCACAGTTGAATTGGACTACGCCTGTTAATTATGCTACGCCTACCACTACCAACACCGACGACGCCATTTGGTTTGGCGATTTCAATAATGATAGCAAAACGGATATGGTAGTCAGACACTGGTTTACGGATAAGCTAACACTCTTCCTAAACAACGGAGATGGCACGTTTAATACCGCTTCCACCATCACTTCAAACCCATCTTTGAACGATCTTGTTCTGGCTGATTTTAATAATGATACCTATTTGGATATAGCCGTGACAAATGCTGATTGGTATGCAAGCTATGACATGCTGTCTATTCATTTAGGCAATGGCGATGGTACGTTTCAACCAATAGCATTCTATTATGGTAGTGGAAGTTACCAATACACGCTCGATGCTGGAGACATAACGGGTGATGGCTACAAAGATTTAGTGGTATCGTCTGCTGGATGGGACGGATTTTCAATCTTAGTGAACAACGGCGATGGTACATTTAGTAATGGTAATAGTTATGCCAGCACACATGAATGTGGTTCGATTAAACTCGCCGATTTTAATGGTGACACTCATTTAGATGTAGCGTTAGGCAATGGCAGTAGTGGATGGGCAAAGCAAATAGACGTATTTTTTGGAAATGGCGATGGTACGTTTAATCCCACATTTAGTTCGTACCCTACAGCGAACCATCCACAACTGATGGTATGTGATGTAGATAACCAACATGGGACAGATATTGTGTTCGATATCCCTGATAATCACGTATCATACTATTTAAAAAATGATGGCCTTGGCGCTTTTACCCAAGTGCTGATTAAAAACAATTACGACGTAACAGCTGTTTGTGACTGGAATAATGACAATAAAATTGACTTTGTAGCCGTTGGTTGGGATCCTATTCATAATACTACAACTGGCACGTATATTATTTTAAATGACGGTGCTGATACATTTGCGGAGCCACTATTGCTCGACGCATCGTATAAAGGTCTTGTTGCCAAATTGGATGCTGACGCCTACTTTGATTTTGCCTATGTGAACGTTGCCCAACAAGCAGTTGGCGTAAAATTACAAATTGTAACACCTCCTACAAGCGTCACCCAAACAACGCATGGAAACATGCTGGTTTATCCAAATCCGGCAAACGACGTGCTTTATATTAACACCTGCAAAAATTCTGAAACCAGAACCAATTACAGCATTAAAATTGTCAATACGCTGGGACAAACGGTGTTTGAAACTGTTATCAACAACCAACTCGTGTCAGTGGACGTGAGTACTTTGGGCGCCAACGGCATCTACTTTATACAACTAATGGACCAAAACGGTAAAATACAGGAAATAAGCAAATTCATACGCGAGTAAAATTGTTTGGAGTTTGAAATAGTGAACAAATAAATAGCTCAAATAACTTTCCATAACATCGGTCGCCTCGTCAAGGCGACCGATTGTGTTTATACTGCGCGCATTTTACCAACTGCAAAAACTTTTATATCTTTGTTTCCGTAAATTTACACAACCAAACGTATGAAAATAAACTATTGGTGCATTATGGCAATTACCACCGCTTTAACAGCCTGTAACAAACCTAGCGACGAACAAACCATCATTGGTCGTTCGGATATCAAAGTAGAAAATGGGAGATTAACTCCTGAAGCCTTATGGGCATTTGGGCGTTTGGGCGATATGCAAGTAAGTCCTGATGGCAAGCAAATAGCGTATGGCGTAAGCTACTACAGCGTTCCAGAAAACCGCAGCAATCGCGAAATCTTCGTCATGAATAGCGATGGTAGCAATGCGCAACAAATAACCCATTCGGCTAAAAGCGAATATTCTGCACGATGGGTAAAAGATGGTACCAAAATAGCTTTTCTAACAAGCGAAAGTGGCGACGTACAACTGTGGGAAATGAATCCCGACGGTACGGAACGCACCCAAATAACCAACCGCACTGGTGGCATTACCGATTACCTATATGCACCTAATGGGAAACAGATTTTGCTGATAGCCAATATTCCTTTCGGACAACGTACCACCGATCATTATCCCGATTTAGACAAAGCGAGCGGTTTTGTGGTAGATGAACTGATGTACAAACATTGGGACGAGTGGGTAACCTCTATTCCACATCCATTTTTGGTAGACTACGATGGCTCACAAGTAAGCAACGAACGCGATTTATTGGCTGGCGAACCTTACGAATGTCCCATGAAACCATTTGGCGGCGTGGAGCAATTGGCATTTTCGCCCGACTCTAAATTGATCGCTTACACGTGTCGTAAAAAAACAGGTAAAGCCTATGCCGAAAGCACCAATAGCGATATTTACCTATATGACATTGCGCAAGGTAAAACCATCAGCAACCTCAGCGAAGGCATGATGGGTTACGACATTAATCCTACGTTTTCGCCCAATGGTGAGTATTTAGCTTGGGAAAGCATGGAGCGCGATGGTAACGAATCGGACAAAAATCGTCTTTTTGTAATGAACCTGGCCACCAAAGAACGTACCGACGTGAGTGCCAACTGGGATCAAAGTTGTGCCACACTCAACTGGGGAGCCAATAATCAAACGATTTACCTCACCAGCGTACAACACGGAACAACACAGCTCTACCGTGCCGATATAGCTCAACGCACGTTTACTAAACTGACCGAAGGTCAGCACGACTACGAAGCCATTGCTGTGAGTAAAGATGCTTTATTTGGCGTGCGTCATAGTATGAGCGCACCTAACGACATTTACCGTATTGACGAAATAACAGGCGCACAAACCCAATTGTCGTTCGAAAACAAAGCCTTGTTAAATCAATTGGAAATGGGACGCGTAGAAGAACGTTGGATTACCACTACGGACAACAAACAGATGCTCGTGTGGGTGATATATCCCCCACATTTTGACCCAAACAAGAAATATCCTACACTACTCTACTGTCAAGGCGGTCCACAAAGTCCCGTAAGTCAGTTTTGGAGTTACCGCTGGAATTTCCAAATAATGGCAGCGAATGACTATATAATTGTAGCACCAAATCGCCGTGGATTATATGGTTTTGGTCAAGAATGGTTGGAACAAATCAGTGGCGATTATGCTGGTCAATGTATGCTCGATTATTTTTCTGCCATTGATGCTGTAGCCAAAGAACCATTTGTGGATAAAGATCATTTAGGTTGCGTAGGTGCAAGCTTTGGCGGTTATTCTGTTTATTGGATGGCAGGCAATCATCAAGGCCGTTTCAAAGCCTTTATTGCACACGATGGCATGTTTAACCTGGAACAACAATATTTAGAAACCGAAGAAATGTGGTTTGTCAATCATGATTTAGGTGGCCCCTATTGGGACAAAACCAATAAAGTGGCTCAAAAAACATACGCTTCGTCGCCTCACTTGTTTGTCGACAAATGGGATACACCCATTTTATGTATTCATGGCGAGAAAGATTATCGTATTTTGGCCTCACAAGGTATGGCCGCCTTCAACGCCGCCAAATTGAAAGGTGTACCTGCCGAATTGCTCATTTTCCCTGATGAAAACCACTGGGTTTTGCAACCTCAAAATGGTATTCTGTGGCAACGCACCTTCTTCAATTGGCTCGATAAATGGTTAAAACCCGCTCAAAAATAAGGATTCACGAACCTAAAAATAATTTCGTGTAACATAGTTGGTTATTGAAAAAAATATACGAACTTTGTGAACGTATTGGTGAGTTGATTTCACCTCGAACGATAGGAGTCGCCAACAAACACATACACAAAAGTGTTGGGAAATTTATGAAAAAGATACTCTCTTTCATTATTGTCATAAGTTGTTTACTACTAACCGCACACGGAACGTCATCTGTGTCTGATGTGTTGGAAGTGGCACCTAACACCAATGCAGAGGTTTCGTCTTGTTACTTTTCTAAACCAGAATCGACTACCGATTTTCGGTCAATTTTAGCGGCTAATGCCATTCAATGTCCCCCTGTAAGTTCTCTCATTTTGTCTGGCAACGAATCGTTTGCCTCTCCAGTTCCACCTTATGCTGTGCTAACACGCCATGCTGGCCGCCTCGAAAAAACACAGTGGAATATCTGCGCCGAACTTAAGTTTGTGCCCAACGATATTGTTCAAGCTCATTATTATATTTTTGCGTTACGACGTATTTTAATTTAGAATTTAGATAAATCAGTCGCCTTCAGTATCCATTACCGCGTGTGTAATGGCTTTTATCTGTATTTATTTATCTAAAACAAACTAAATTAATTCGTTATGACAAATTCATTTATATCTCCAGCCCTCATTGCTGGAGAATCGAACGTGGCTATTCGTAAAAGCAAAAAAACAATGGCTGTAGCTCTTTTATTAGTATTAATTGGCATCGCTTGTGCCGTAGTTATCGTGATGCTTCCTGCACAAACAGCAGAATTCGCACCAGTATCATTAGGTTTAGTGTCTGCTACTTGCCTTATTATAGGAATTGCACAATTAGCATTTGGTGGCAAAGCATACATATACACACCAACCAATAGTAAAGTATACGGACGCGTGTTCTTTTGTACTTCAGGAAAAGGTCAAGAAACTATTAGTGCTATTAAATCAAAAAACTGGGCTCAATTGGAAAAATTGATTGCTCACAATGAAAGTGGTGTTAAATTGGAATTTGTCACCTCTAAAGACAGACAGTTTGCACGTTGTCAAGTACTCACATTTATTCCTTATAACTTTGAACCATTATCGGATATTATAACATTATCAGGCGAAGAAATGGAAGAACTTTTGAAAGTAACTGGTACTAAAATTTAGGATATTCACCTAACAACAATTACATTATGAATTTCTCATTTTTAGATTTTTTGAATCTCTGTGGTGGTCTGGGATTATTCCTCTTTGGTATGACCATGATGAGTGAATCTCTGCAAAAAGTGGCTGGAGACAAAATGCGAGCCATTTTGGCTGGCATGACTAAAAACCGTGTAATGGGGGTTTTAACTGGTGTAGCCATCACCTCTATCATCCAATCGTCCAGCGCGACGACCGTAATGGTAGTGAGCTTTGTTAATGCAGGATTACTCTCTCTGGCGGAATCTATTACGGTGATTATGGGTGCCAATATTGGTACCACCGTAACAGCTTGGTTGGTGTCCCTTGTTGGATTTCAATTCAGTATTGCCGACATCGCCATCCCGTTAATTGGTCTGTCTATTCCTCTATTATTTTCAAAACGTGATAAACGAAAATCTATCGGACAATTGATGGTAGGTTTTGCCTTATTGTTTATTGGTTTGGAATATTTGAAAAATAGCGTACCAGATATAAATTCAAACCCAGAAGTCTTAGCCTTTTTGCAGCACTATAGCAACATGGGGTATGGTTCAGTACTATTATTTGTATTAGTAGGAACTATTTTAACCCTTATTATGCAATCGTCGAGCGCCACTATGGCTATCACGTTGGTCATGTTAAATCAGGGATGGATTGGTTTTGAAGTTGCAGCAGCCATGGTATTGGGTGAAAATATAGGAACCACCATTACGGCAAATCTAGCAGCGATTCCTGCTAATGCCAACGCCAGACGAGCCGCTTTGTCGCACACCTTATTCAATGTTCTTGGTGTAGTGTGGTTGCTCATTGTATTTTATCCATTTACACGCTTTGTACAATGGGCTGTTACATGGGGCGAAGCCTCTGCTAATACACCTTTATACGCTTTGTCATTATTTCATACCATGTTCAATCTTGTGAACGTATGTATTATGATTTGGTTAGTAAAAGTGTACGAGAAAATTGTGACCACGTTGATTAAAGATAAAAAAACAGACAGCGAATTTGGGTTACAATTTATTTCGGGTAGTCTGCTGTCGACTGGTGAATTATCACTTATAGAGGCCGAAAAAGAAATTGAACATTTCACACAACGCACCCAATTAATGTTCGAAGAAGTCCGTAAATATGCGGTTCAAAAACATAATAACAAGAACAATGAGGGTTGCGCCGAACGCATTGAACAATTTGAAAATGCAAGTGATAAAACAGATTTAGCTATTGCGAACTATCTGCACGCCATTGCCGATTCGCCAACTAGTAGCGAGTTGAAACGCAATATTCGTAATTACGTGTATGTAACGTCTGAAATTGAAACAATAGCCGACTGTTGCCACAATATAGGACGAACAGCCACACGCAAAAATAGCAGTAAACTCAATTTCACGCCTGATCAAATAGCCGACTTAAATCAAATGTTTGATTTGGTAGAGGCTCACTTAAATCTCTTCTATAAAAGTATCAAGAAACATCAAATTACTGAAGAGTGCCGTGCCGAAATTCTCCGCATCGAGAATGACATTAATAACTTGCGCTATGCGCTGAAAATGAAAAGTATTGATCAAGTGAACAATGGCACGTTAACCTATGCTTCGAGTACGCATTTTATGGATATGATAGAAGAATGTGAACGCTTGGCCGACGCCATTACGAAAGTAACAACAGAAAAGAAGTTGTAATAAGCAATAAAGGCTGCCAGTGATTGGCAGCCTTTATTTTTTCAAAACAATTTATTCTACAAATTTTATTCAAAATCGATAACAAAAGGCATGATAGCCTGCACCCCTTGTCGCGATTGAATTTCTTTAAGATAACTCACGTAACGGTAATTATCTCCTAATTGATTACGAAGTGTACGTGTCTCTAACGACGACGACAAATCGTTCATTAATTCTTGTACAAAATCCTTTTTAGCTGGATAAGTTTTGAGGTTATAATCTTTTAAGCCCGCTTTTTGAACAGCTATTTTTACTGCGGTATCCAAACCACCAAGTACATCCACTAAACCGATTTTTTGAGCATCCGTGCCAGTCCAAACACGACCTTCGGCAATCGCTTTAATAGAATCGGTAGCCATACCACGACCATCGGCACAACGTTTTACAAACAGCTCATAACCACGATTCACATAATTTTGAAATAAGACTTTCTCTGCGGTTGTTACAGGACGCATCACCATACCAAAATCTGCAAAATTATTGGTTTTTACACCATCAAATGCCACGCCTATTTTTTCGGTTAAACCTTTAAAATTAGGCAATAATCCAAAAATGCCAATAGAACCTGTTATGGTAGTTGGTTGAGCCACAATAGTATCGGCCACACACGAAATATAATAACCGCCAGAAGCTGCGTAATCGCCCATCGATACAATCAACGGTTTTTTAGCTTTTACCAAACTAGCTGCATGCCAAATTTGTTCCGATCCATAAGCGCTACCGCCTGGAGAGTTCACGCGTAAAACAACAGCTTTAATGTCATCATCATCGGCCAATTCAAGAAGCGTTTCAGCGATTTTATCCGATTCCATATCTTCTTCATTACCACCATCGATAGCACCAACAGCATAAACCACTGCCACTTTATTTGACGAATATTTTTCGTCTACCGTAGCATTTTTCATCGCTTTGAAACCAACCGTTTTGTAACTATCGCCAGCAAATGTTTTAAGCATGCTATCGACGGAATTTTCATAAATCAACGTGTCCACCAAACCTAATTCGTAAGCTTTTGCGGATTCTGCAAAAAATAAACCTTCATCTGCAAAACGATTCAATATTGCTACATCCAATTTACGCGATTTACCCATATCGGCCAACATATCTGACCAAATAGAGCCCGACATTTGTGTCATTTGCAAACGATTCGCATCACTCATTTTGGTGTTAATATAAGGCTCTACTGCGGATTTAAACGTACCGACTTTGAACACTTGCATTTCAATACCCAATTTATCCAAGGCATCTTTGAAAAATACGGTGTTCATAGCAATACCGGTCAACCCTAACATACCTTGTGGATTCATCGCCACTTTATCGGCCACAGAAGCCAAATAATAGGTACCATTGGTATAATTGTCGGCATAGGAAGCTATGAACTTGCCACTCTTTTTAAACGCAAGCAACGCTTGGCGAATTTCTTTAATGGAAGCTGGCGCAGCCGAAAACTCTTCAATATCTAAATATATTCCTTTGATATTTTTATTTTTAGAAGCTTTATCAATTGCTAATAGAACATCATCCAAGCCCATAACAGCTTGAGAATCGTCAATGGTAGAAAGAATCGACGATAAACTATTTTCTTCGGAGCGTTCTACTAACGTACCTTTAAGCGTGAGTTTAAATACCGAATTAGGCTCAATTGGCATCGTTTGATCACTCGACGCGGCAATAGCGCCAATCACACTCAACGAAATAATTAAACTTAACACAGAGAACAAAAGCATACCAACAATAGTAGCCAATGTCATTTTAAAAAAGTTCTTCATACGTGGTTATATAAAATTAAAAAATAAGGAACCATACACACATCGTAAACGACGAAGCAAAGTAAGCTATTATTTTTTGAATCACCAAATTTTTTTATTGTTTTTCGATAATTTTTTATCAAAAAACAATCCAAAAGGTATCACGTCAACCCATTTCATTATATAAATTAGTTTTTGTATCTTTGTCAGAACTAATTATATACGCTATGCACCTTGTCATCATCAACGGCCCAAACCTCAATTTACTAGGGAAACGCGAACCTGAAATTTATGGACAGGACACGTTCGAGAGTTATTTAGAAACACTCAAAACGCGTTATCCACACATCACGTTATCGTATTACCAATCTAATATAGAAGGGGAACTTATCGACAAAATACATGAAGTGGGTTTTTCGGTTGATGGTATTATTCTGAATGCTGGCGGTTACACACACACTTCTGTGGCTATTGCCGATGCGGTAGCTGGCGTAAAAACACCAACTATCGAAGTGCATATTTCAAACGTATTCAAACGCGAAGATTTTCGGCACAAATCATTACTGTCGCCTGTAGTCATTGGTACTATTGGCGGATTTGGGCTTGATTCTTACCGATTGGCCATTGAATCTTTTTTAGCGCGCCATTAAACGTTTTTATCACTTACGGGTCTAATGAACTGTCAGCATGATTTAGTTGACCTATTTAGATTACTTACACTAACCCTTTTCTCAATGAAACACATCTGTTCTGCGCTTAT
This sequence comes from uncultured Paludibacteraceae bacterium, assembly GCA_964570565.1. Taxonomy (GTDB): domain Bacteria; phylum Bacteroidota; class Bacteroidia; order Bacteroidales; family Paludibacteraceae; genus W0P28-013. The sequence continues at coordinate 325,648 of CAZMYT010000002.1, read as the reverse complement.
CGCTCTTTTTATCTTCACCGTAAGCTTACAAGCCGCTACTATTAAAGGTAAAATTCTAGACCCAAACAATCAACCGCTCGATTATGTAAATGTCGTTTTGCTACGTCAAACTAACAACGCCCTTGCTGGTGGTGGCATTACCGATGTAGATGGACTTTTTAGCATCGATAATATCACCATAGGCAGCTATCGTTTGGAAGTGTCGTTTGTTGGTTACAAAACTTATACAAAACCAATTGTCATCAAGTCACCAGAAGATAAACTAACCGTAGGAGCCATTAAACTCGAAGAAGATGCCCAAGCATTAGGCGAAGTAGAAGTGGTGGCCCAAGGCTCACAAATGCGATTTGATATCGACAAAAAAGTGTTCAATGTTGATCAGAATATTGCAGCAGCAGGCGCTTCAGCAAGTGAGGTATTAGAAAATATACCATCGGTACAAGTGGATAATGATGGCAATATCTCATTGCGAAACAACAGCAACGTAGAAATTTGGATTAACGGAAAACCATCTGGTTTGGATAGTGAGAATCGGGCACAAATTCTCGAACAAATGCCTGCTGGTAGCATTGAATCGATTGAAGTCATCACCAACCCTTCGGCTAAATTTAGTCCTGAAGGTACAGCAGGCATTATCAACTTAGTGATGAAAAAAGAACGCAAAAGTGGCTACATAGGAAGTGTGTCGGCTGGCGCCAGTTACCAAATGAATGGTAAATTGAGCGGAAATGCAAGTGCTAACTTCAATTACAACAGTTCCAAAATTGATTTCTATGCCAACCTCGGCTTCCGCCAACGCGACCGAGTAGGTACGGGATACACCGATCGCTATTCGTTTGCACCAAACACAAACAGAGGCGATACGCTTTCATTGATGCACCAAGATAATGAAATGATTCGTAGTTCGTGGGGATTATTTGGGCGCACAGGCTTAAGCTGGCATATCAATAAAAAAAATACCATCGGTATTTCTGGTATGTTTAACACGCAGGACAATAATAACTACTCCGTAATTGACTACGATGTTATACGCTTTACCACATTAGATACGGCACGCTATAAACATTTCAGCGATGTGGATGCGTTACGTTTATCGTATAATGTCACCTTAGATTATCTTTACGAAATCGACAAAAAAGGCTCTGAAATTCGCTCGTCGATCTCTTATGGAGGAAACCAACGCGACCAAGATGCCAATTATAACCAAACAGTGGAGTACGGAGATGCATCGGCTTATACGCAAAAACAATATAGCGGCTATAACAACCATACTGCTGAATTCAAATCGGATTACGTTCAAAAATTTAGCGACAATATGAAACTGGAAGCTGGTGTAGCCGTGAATTGGCAAGACCGTTTTTCCAATTCTAAAACGTGGGATTATCCAACACCCACCACAGACACATTATCTGCTTACAACGATTTTGAATACAAAGAATTAATTAGCGCAGCTTATGCTACTTATGGTGCTAAATTTGGGAATTTTAGTTTCCAAGGCGGTTTACGTGGAGAATATACCAACACCATAGTAAGCACACGCGATGCAGCAACGGACAACTATCTGACCACTACCAAGGGTTATTTTCAATTATTTCCAACCGCTTACTTGTCTTATTCGTTACCTGAAGGCAACGAACTACAACTGAACTACACACGCCGTGTCAATCGCCCACGTGGACGCGAATTAAGCGCTTACCGCAACGTATCGGACTCTACCAATATTTCGTACGGTAACCCACGCTTAAGTCCTGAGTTTGCCAATGCACTTGAATTAAATTATATCAAAAGTTGGGAAGAGCATGTATTATCAGCGTCGTTATACTATCGTTATACCACCGATGTAATACAACGCGTACGTTTCGAATCGCCATTGAACAATGATATTATGGAAACCACATACGAAAATATTGCTAGTGCACAATCGGTAGGTGTGGAAGTAGTTGGAAAGAACCACATTGGCAAATGGTTGAATTTAACTACCACGTTGAATGCCTATTACGAAGAGATGAGTCCGATTGTTTACAATAATATTTTACTGCAAGGTAAAAGTGAAGGCTTTTCGTGGGACGCACGCCTGATGGCGAACGTTTTAATCAGCAAAACATTTTCTGGCCAACTCACGGGCGCTTATTATTCACCACATGTGATTGCACAAGGTAAAACCAAAGATGCCTACACCATTGACCTTGGTTTAAAGAAATCGTTTCTTAACAAAACACTGAACCTCAGTTTAAGCGTTCGCGATGTACTCAATTCACGTGGATGGAGAAATATCACGTGGGGCGACACGTTCTATCAAGACTTTGAACGGGCACCAAACGGACCACGCTTCTCGCTTACAGCCACCTACAACTTTGGCAATATGAAAGACAAAAAGAAAGCCAAATCGAAAGAAGAAAACGGTGGTACTAGTTCAGATAGCGGTGAAGAGTTTATGGAATAACTCGAATTCAAGAGCGTATTATGAAAAACACCCTTTACGGGGTTTGATTCAAAAGAAACAATTAATATATTTCCGTTCAAAAGTTACGCTTTTGGACGGATTTTTTATAGAACCGAGCGTTCATTTATCGCTCAACGGCACACCACTTGTGTTAACACGAATTTAGGTGAGTAATCGTTAATAACGTTCGTTAAATATAACATTATTCGACGGAACAGGAGAAAGCTATTTAAAATAAAAAAAACGTCGTAAGAAAATTCTTACAACGTTTTTTATATGAAAACATTCACTATAAAACTTATCAACGATTGACAACGACTTTTTGAACAGTTGTTTTAGCGCCTGCTTCTACTTTCAATAAATAGATACCATTGCTCAAATCGGTTACAGAAATTTGGTCGCCTGCATTTACACGACCTGATTGAAGCATTTTACCTGATAAATCAACCAATTGGTAGTTCATTTGATCTACACCATCAGCAGTAACTAATAGGTAATCAACGGCTGGATTAGGCGATACTGATAGCCATTGCATTTCTACTTGATCGATAGGAGTAGAAGTTTTATACCAAGCTTGACCTTTTTGTGTACCCCAAATAAATTCTGCCAACATAGGATAATCGATAAAAGGATTACGATTATGTTGTTTGGCGTAAACGGCTTCGTTACGATCGATTTCTTTTTGTGAAACGGGATCTTGACGATGCCATTTTAAAAATAAAGCAACAGAATAGCTAGACAAACCCGAAGTAGAACCAAATGCATTTCCCCAACCTGTACATTTATCAGCATAGCGCGTAGCCATGTAAAAATAAGAACGAGCGAAGTCACCTTTATATTGGTCTGCTGGTTCAAACACTGTAGAACTATAACCTGGAAAGGTACTTTTACCTAAACGTCCCAAAGCTTTACCGCCTAATGAGGTTCCACCTGAACATTCACCAAATTGGTAATTACTACGTTGACCATTGACTTTACCATCTGTCGGATACACGTGAAATGCGTCACTCACCATTGGTGAAGCTTCGCCAAACCAGCTTTGAGGAACTGAGTGCTCACGGTTATAACAATCGCAGACAGCGCCATAATTACCACATTGTTTTTGACCGTGTGTCCACGTACAAGTAGAATACATATCCCACACTTTACCATCGGCAGTGTTATCACTGGTTTTATAAACATTATAAAGACCATTATAACCAACATTGGTATGACCCTCAATTATGCTTTGTAGGGCATAACGGAGGTTATCGCTAGATTGTCCTTCGGCAGAGTCATAATACGTAGTTGGCGCAGCAGCAAACGCTAACGTGGCAGGCACCAATAACAGTATAAAAAAAAGTTTTTTCATAATAAAAATAGAACTGATGATAGATTGATGAATAAGTTTCTCCCTTTATAGGTAGCACCTATATAGTAAACAAAAGTTTGCAAATAGGCAGCCTACAAAGGTAGAACTTTATTTTGTAACCACCAATTTCATCACCTGTTTTTTTGAATTTGCATCAATTTGCAATAAATACACGCCAGCGTTCAACTGTTCAATGGAAATTAATTCGCCAGATTGTGCGATACCTGAATGTAATAACTGTCCTGATATATCGAATATGGTGTAGTTAAATTGATCTACTCCATCAGCCGTAACAGCGACCACTTGGTTGGCAGGATTTGGATAAACTTGTAAATTAGTAAAAACAACTTGTTCTACAGCAGTTGAAGTTCCATACCAATTTTCGCCTTTTTTAGTACCCCAAATATATTCCGCTAAGTCAGGATTGTCAATAAATGGGTTACGGTTGTTTTGATGAACATACACAGCATCGTTGCGAAGCGTTTCTTTGATAGAAACAGGATCGGCACGGTGCCATTTTAAAAATAAAGCAGCTGCCGCAGTTGTCAATCCATTACTAGCAGAACTAAAGGTCTGTCCACCCCAATTTGCACATTTATCAGCATAGCGCGTAGCCATATAAAAATAGGTACGAGCGATATCGCCTTTAAACTCATCATCAGGCTCATAAACAGTACCCGAAAAGCCAGACACATTACTAGTACCCAAGCGTCCTAAAGCACTTGTGCTACCCGATATATAACTAGTTGATGAAGTTTCGGCATACGGATAATTACTACGGAAATTATTCACACGCGCATCGGTAGGAAACACATGAAATAAATCACTTTTCATAGGTGATGCTTTACTAAACCAGCTTTGTGGTACTGAGTGTTCTTTATTCCAGCAATCGCACACATTTTTTTGTGGACAATTGGCATTACTAAACTCAAAAGTACAGGTAGAATACATATCCCACACTTTGTTATCAGCGGTAGCATCAACACTTGGATAATATGCCTCTAAATTATCATAGCTTAAAACGGTATGATTCCCAATAACCCCTTGCAAAGCTAATCGTAATGCATTATCTGTTTTACCTTCGGCAGATTTATAATAAGTAGTTGGAGCTGCAGCAAAAAGCATGGCAACAGCACACAACATAACCATTATAAAAGTCAGTTTTTTCATGATTATCTATAAAATATTATTTTGTAACGACCAATTTAACAACTTGATTTTTACCATTGGCAGCAATTTGTAAGACATACACACCACCATTCAACTGGCTAATAGACACTAAATCGTCAGACTGAGCCATGCCTGACTGTAACATTTGCCCTGAAATATCGAAAATAGTATAAGTGAATTGATCTACACCATCGACCGTAATAGACACCACCTCATTAGCTGGATTTGGATGCACTTGTAAGCTTGCAAAGGCAACTTGTTCTACTGGAGTAGAATTACCATACCAACTTTCACCAGTTTTAGTTCCCCAAATATATTCAGCTAAAACCGGATAATCGATAAATGGATTACGGTTGTTTTGCTTATAATTACCTTTATTATAAGTACTGTTGCCATAGATTACTTCGTTCCGAAGAATTTCTTTAGTAGATACTGGATCTTGACGATGCCATTCGAGCAGCATATTGATTGCCCAAGTTTGGAAGCCTTTGTTGTTACTGCCAAACATACCGCCACTCCAAGTTGCACATTTGTCGGCATAGCGTGTCGCCATATAAAAATAGGTACGCGCTAAATCGCCTTTATATTCATCATCAGGCTCATATACTACACCGGAATAACCTGGGTATGTGCAATTACCACGACGACCAAGAGCTTCTGTCATACCATTCGTTGTACATTTGGTGCCATTTGCGCAGACTCCCAACGCATAATTACCACGATACGAATTTACATAACACGATGTTGGATATAAGTGGAATGCATCACTATACATAGGTGTAGCTTCGTTGAACCAACTTTTAGGCACGGAATGCTCACGGTTATAACCGCCACCACAAGCGCTAGAAGCACAATATCCACTACCTGGCACAAAACCACAAGTAGAATAAATATCTATGAGAGAGGTGCCAGCATCACTTTCAGTATTCTTTGTGTCAGAATAGATGTACAAAGGTTTCAAATTATCGTATGAAACAACCGTGTGATTATCAATAACATCTTGTAATGCCAAACGCAGTTCATCCCCTTGCTTACCTTCGGCAGCCTCATAATAACCAACTGGTACTTGGGCAAATGCCATCAAAGAAAAGAGACCAAGAAGGCATAACAAATTAATTTTTTTCATGTTTAGTGATTAGATATATAATAATTAACGTACAACTTTAACGCTTTTTACAACGCCATCGACAGACACTTTAAATACGTAAACGCCTTCTGGTAAAACAAATGCTTCTTCGGCAGCACATTGTAAGCGTTGCGCACACAAACGACCTGTAGCATCAAATACATTCACCGCGCTACCAGGTTGTAAGTTAAGAATATGAATAGCTTCGGAAGTCGTGTAATATACAAGTGCATTGGCATCGGTATATTGCATGCTAGTTGGCGTACTTTCTTCCAAAGTCATCACAGCTATTTGTTCAGAAACAGGAACACCAGTAGGAGTTACCGTGTAGTAATATTGTGTGTTAGGTTCTAAGCCAACTACCAAATACGATTGGACATTGCCCACCGATTTTGGATAGCCTGTAAGCGATGTATTTGTAATAGTTTCTCCGCCCACAGACACAATTAACCAATCGATATACGCACGTGGTTTTGATCCACCAGTTGTCAAGGTAACTGAAGTTTCACTTGAAACAGGTATGTCTGCCGTTAAAGTAGTAAAATCTGCCGTCACATTCCAAGTTGTAATAATCGTTGTTCCCACTTTTAACGTGATGGTTGAAGCATCGGTTGCACTATACATTTTAGCTGATACTGAAATGCTAGCTCCTGCGGATAAATCAAGACCTGTAAGTGTCATAGTAGCAGCAGTAGAACTTGAACCTATACGAATAGCTGTACTGCTTAATTCAGTCAATGTACTATAACCTGAGACAGAAACACTAGTCGACATAGAACCATTAAATTGTTCGGTGAGAACTGGTACTGAAGCACTTCCTACCACGGTTTGTTTAAATACATCGAGCACATAATTTGTAACACCCGCATTGGTCCAATTCGCATTAAACGCATTTTTGGTAACATTACTAGCTTCCAATGCTTGGAACGTGCAAGTTCCGGTAAGCGGCACATTTACAGTGGTAAAATCGCTACTTGTAACAACCAATGTGGCCGTATGCGAACCCACAGTTGTAGGCGTATAAGACACCGTGATATTTTTACCGGCATTTGCATCTGTTGCAATAACTGAAGCTGACGACACTTTGAACAATGCAGCATTAGTACCTGTTATAGATAAACCAACCGTTGACGATAAATTAGTACCTTTTACTAAAACTGTTTGATCATTTTTGACCATCACGTTATCAGAACTAAATACCAATCCGCTAGTAGTTGGTGAAACCAATGACGCTGAACATGAACCAGTAAGCGTTACTGTGGTCGATTGTGCTAATTCTGTACTACTAATAGTAAGCGTAGCTGTATGATTTCCTAATGCAGTTGGTTTGTAAGAGACCGTAACTGTAGTGCCAGCTAATGCATTAGCGCTAGTCACAGTTGTAGGCGACACGGTAAATAAACTTGCATTTGTACCTGATATAGCCAGCGATAAACTCTTGGTTAGTAATACACCTTTTACGGTTAATTGGGTTGTTACTGTTTCGTTTTTACCAGCAGCACCAACTACCAATGATGACCCATTAGTTGGAACAGTTAAAGTTGGAACCGAAGCTGCGCAAGAACAACCTGATAAATCGGTAGTAGTGGCATAATCTGCAGAATAAGTTGACAAAATTTGGGTAAAATCTACATTAGTTCCTTTTTTATTACCCCAAATATATTCGGCTAAACAGGGATAATCGATAAATGGATTACGGTTACCTTGTTTGTAGTCAGTAGTATTGTTGATGCCATAAATAGCATCATTACGCACGCGTTCTTTTTCAGATACAGGATCTTGACGATGCCATTTGAGAAATAAATCAACAGAATAGGCTGTAAGACCATTATTAGCAGTACTAAAATGGTTCCCCCAGCTCTCGCATTGATTAGCATAACGCGTAGCCATATAAAAATAGGTACGTGCAAAATCGCCTTTATAGTCATCTACAGGTTCAAATACAGTCCCAGAAAAACCAGAGAATGTACTAGTGCCTAAACGTCCAAGTGCATCCGTAGTTAAAGTGGTTCCACCTGTACATTCACCAAATGGATAATTACTACGTTGACCATTTACTTTACCATCGGTAGGATAAACGTGAAACGCATCGCTCACCATAGGCGATTTGCTACCAAACCAACTTTGTGGAATAGAATGTTCTTTGTTATAACAATCGCAAACTGTTTTGTAATTACCGCATTTTTTTTGATTATGTTGCCACGAACACGTAGAATACATATCCCAAAGACTACCATCAGGATGTGAATCGCTAGCTATATAAAGCATATTCAAATTATCGTAGCTAACTACCGTATGTCCATCAATAATATCCTGCAATGCCAAACGTAACGCATCGCTTGTTTTACCATTGGCGTTTGTGTAGTAACTTGCTGGAGGAGCGGCGAACAGTGTAACACTCACCACAAGGACAATGAATCCTAATATCATTTTTTTCATAACCATTTATTATTTAGACTATTAATAAGCAATTTTAAAACTACGCGTTGATTTTCCGACTGTTACTTGTAGCACGTAAACGCCTTTGGGCAATTGGAATTGTTCTTCAGTACGGCAATTACTCTGTTTGTTAATTAATCGACCAGCACAATCAAAAATAGAGACAGAACTATTATCTGCAAGATTGGATACATATACCGTTCCGTTTTGAGCATAATAGGCAATGTCGTCAATGGTTGTATAATTGATGGCAATTGGGTCGTCATTTGTTGCAATAGTAACAGCACCTGTAGCTGACGAAATAGTTAAACGACCTAAAGTGGCTTCGTATTTATAAGTTCCACCAGTCACCGTAACAGCAGCAGGATGAGTACCATTATTATAGGTTAAATACGTCACAAAACCGCCAGGCGTCGTGTATTGATAGTTAGGCACAACTGAAGCTGTAGTACTTGTGGTAACGGTATAATCGGTTACATTAGTAGCATCTTTCAACATGTTGATAGCCAATTCAGGGTAATCAATAAATGGATTACGGTTACCTTGATATACCTCACCACCATCGTTACGAGTCATTTCTGTTAATGAAGGAGGATCTTGCATGTGCCATTTCAAAAGAATAGCCAATGATTCAAATACAGAATTAGAATTGGTGCCAATTTGCACCAACAAGTCCGTTTTACACAATGGCTTATAAAGCGCATTATAGTATGTACTATTTTTTCCATAAGTTATATAATCATACAAAATAACGCGTGCACAATCGCCACGATAGCTACCATTAGATACACTGGTATAATTAGGATTGCTAATAGAAATGTCATTAGGGTCATAATAATTACTTCCTTCACCATAAGCCGTATTACCACGGTCTGAATTCACCGATGTACTAGCAGGACGAACCGATTGCATATCGTATCCAATAGGAATAGTTGTGCCTTTTGTCGTTTCAGAACCTTCAAATTTAGATTGTGGCCAAGTATGCTCACGATTCCAAGAACTACCAGAATCCCACGTAGCATCCATGGAAGCACCATTATAATAAGAAATAAAATTGGCTGAATTATTCAAGTCCTTATCAACTGACGCATAAGCATAACGCAAAGCGCCATAATCATAACGTGACGCTGCAATTTTATTCGTTTCGCCCATCAACTGATTCAACGCTCCAAAAAGAGTTGATCCTGTTTTAGACATTAATTCGGCATAAGTATAGCCTGTTTTATAATACGCTGCCTGTTTAGTAACATAGGTTGTGTAGGCTGCTTTACCTGCATCCGAAGCCACATGCGATTGCATATCAATACCTGCGGCAAAAGTTATCTGAGTAATTAAAAGAAATGAGACCAAGGCTAATTTAAAAGCCAAATAAGTGTTTTTCATTTTGGTTTATGGATTAGAATATTAACGTTTTAATAGTATAGTGATTTTCTTCAGAAAGAATTTGAATCAGGTAAACACCTTTGCTTGGAACATCAAAATGTTCCTCGGCAAGGCAATTAACACGTTGCACACACAAACGACCTGTAGCATCAAAAACCTTCACAGCACTACCTGGTTGTAAGTTTAGAATATGAATAGCTTCAGAAGTCGTGTAATATACAAGCGCATTGGCATCGGTATATTGCATGCTAGTTGGCGTATTTTCCTCCAAAGTCATGACAGCAATTTGTTCCGAAACAGGAACACCAGTTGGAGTTACTGTGTAATAATATTTTTTGTTTGGCTCTAAACCAACTACCAAATACGATTGCACATTGCCTACCGATTTTGGATACCCTGTGAGCGATGTATTTGTAATAGCTTCACCACCTACAGACACAATTAACCAATCGATGTAAGCACGAGGTTTAGTACCGCCACTTGTAATAGTAAGCGAAGTTTCAGCTGACGCTGGAATTTCTGCTGTTAACGTACTAAAATCGGCTGTTACATTCCACGTAGTAATAGTAGTTGTGCCGACTTTTAATGACAATGTAGAAGCATCAGTGGCACTATACATTTTAGCCGATAATGCAATACTAGCTCCATGTGATAAATCAAGACCAGTAAGTGTCATAGTAGCAGCCGTACCACTTGCGCCGATACGAATAGCAGTACTGTTTAATTCAGTCAATATACTAAAACCTGATATAGAAACACTCGTCGACATTGAGCCATTAAATTGTTCGGTAAGAACGGGTACAGAGGCACCTCCTACAGTTGTTTGTGTAGATACATCTAACACATAATTAGCAGCACCTGCATTTGTCCAATTTGCAGTAAATCCAGAAGGCCCCACATTGGTAGCTTCTAATGCTTGAAAGGTGCACTCACCCGTAATAGGAACAACTACTGATGCGAAATCATTACTTGATACAGTAAGTGTAGCTGTATGCGCCTTAATGGCTTCTGGTTTATATTTAAGTATAATCACTTGGCCAGCATTTACTTCTGCAGCTGTTAAAGATGATTTTGTTAATGTAAATTTAGCAGCATCGGTTCCGCTTAATGTTAATGATACATTACCAGCTAAATTTGTACCTTTTATCATCACATCTTGTTGTTGTGTAACAGTTGCATCGCTACCCGAAAACGAAACACCTTGTGTTGTTGGCGAAGTTAATGTAGCTAAACATGAACCGGTTAAAGTTACCACAGTACTAGCTGCCAGCTCACCACTCGAAAGAGTCAAAGTGGCACTGTGTTGACCTAGAGCAGTTGGTTTGTAAATCACCACAACATCTACGCCATTTAAAACTTGTGCTGCAGTAAGCGAAGTTTTTGACACTTTAAACAAAGAGGCATTTGTGCCCGAAATTGCAAGTGATACATTTTGAGTAAGCAAAACTCCTTGTACATTGATTGTGGCTGTTAATTCTTCGTTAAGATTAGCTGCACCTACATTTACAGTAGCGTTTTTACGAGGTGATGTAATAGTTGGCTCTGTAATTTCACAGCTACAGCCCGATTTATCGTCGCCACCTAAATAATTAGGATTAGCAGTCGACATTAAATGGGTAAAATCTACAGTCTCGCCTTTTTTGCTCCCCCAAATATATTCAGCTAAACACGGATAGTCAATAAACGGATTACGGTTTTTCTGAAAATCATTAACTGCACTTGCACGATTCATTTCTTTAGTAGAAACTGGGTCTTGACGATGCCATTGCAATAAAACATCAATTTCCCAATCCAAAAACTCAAGATAAGCATCCTTATCTGTTGGGTTACGCATAGCATAATAAGAGCCCACATCTGTATTATCTTTACGCCAAGTCAATTCGTCACCGTAACAAGTTGCCATATAAAAATAAGCTCGGGCAAAATCGCCTTTATATTCATCTTTGGGTTCAAAAACAAAAAACGTTTGACCATTATAAGTAGCTTTCCCTACACGCAACGAACCTGTGTTGCTTTTCAAATCTTGAGTAGGTACACCCAATGGATAATTACCACGACTTGAATTTGCAGTAGAATTTGATGGATTCAAATGATAACAATCTTTATAGGCATCATTTGTACTACCACCCCACCATGATTTAGCAAAACTATGTTCAATATTACAACCGCTAACTACAGCACCTGGCGAAGAAAAAGCCTTCCAATCATCGGAATACATATCCATGCATAATCCTGTAACAGGATCGCGGTCAGCATAATAAAAACAATACCAACTAGAATTACTGCCAGAGCCATAACTCAACACCGTATGTTTACGAATAATTTGACTCAATGAAGATTTTAAGATAGAATCTGATTTCCCATTGGCAGCTGAGTAATAGGCATCAGGCATCTCAGCCGCTGAAACCAGCAGAACAAAGAACAAAAGAAGCGCTGTTAAATTTACTTTTTTCATGATTTAATTAAAGGTATTTAGACAATCAAAAGAGCACTCTTGATGGCCAAGTAGCGCTCTTTTGAGAAAATTTGCGACAAAGATAACTCTTTATTTATTGAAATACAATGATTTTAACGTTTAATGTATATAATTTACATCGATTATACGGCCGGTTTCGTCGATTAATCGACATGTAAACATTTGATTTTCATCCTTCTTTGAAACCACGACCTGTCCATTGAGTATTTTTTTCTTACCGTTGACATCGGTAAACCAAGCTCCTCGCAATACGCCATTATTAGTGGATGCAGGCACCAAAGCATAGGTATTTGTTCCTGAAAATGGATAGGTTCCATTTGGCACTTTATCGGTAACACTTAAAGGCGCATAAAACTCCAATTGCAAAACCGTATCTTGAGCATGAGTTATGGTATGTCTAAACACATTAAGACCAACACCATCAATATCACCCAAAAAGTCAACCTTCACTGACGAAGGATTTAAGGTAATGGTTTCTGGTGGATTGGCACCCGTTTTATCAATAACAGGAATGGTACCTTGGAATGAAAGCACTATATCCTCTTGCTTTTCACCTACCAAATGAGCTTCCAATCGATATGTATCGCCTGTAACGGTAATCCAAAACGAACCCGATTTTACAAAAATAACTTTTAAACCTTCACTCGTGCGTTGTCCGACAAAAGTTCCAATCGCATATTGCGTTCCCGATTCTTCATAAATTTGACCTGGCGCAAACGTATATTCACCTCGTTCTTCCGACATATGATAAGTTCCTGCTGTCAACTTAAAATCGGTTAAAGGGAGTTGCACATCCAAATTCACAAAGAGTCCTTCACCTGATAACATGCCATCGTTGTCCATAGCAACACCGTCGCCCAATAAGCGTAACACAAAATTATGAGTGCCAACATCGTAAGAATCTCCATAATAGAGAGCTCCTGCACGACCGAACGAAAAGCCATATTCCAAAGGATTTACAACCACCTGACACACAGCCTTATGATCGCCAGAAGAAGCCGTAATTGTACAACTACCAGAATAAACCGCCGTAACAACGCCTGAAGCATTTACGGTTGCCACAGATGGATCGGAAGATTTCCAATTGGTAGAATTGGCATAAGCCGAAGATAATGGTTGAATAATACATTCCAATTGGTAGCTTTCTCCTGTATTCATAGTTAAAGAAGAACGGTCAAGACTAACCGAAGTCACAGGATACTCGTCGCACGATGACAACAAGCATACACTTACCAATAAAATAAGATTAAATACCTTTTTCATTACTTTTTGTAATACGGCGTTTACGTAACACACTGGCAGGATAACTGGCCAATAAAAAACCTAAGATAATTACGGTAAAAAAGACTAAAAACACATCGCCTAACTGCAAAGCTACAGGGTAGTTTTCTACAACAAATCCTTCGCCCATTTTAATAACACCCACATATTGCTGTATTAAACAGAGCACCACACCAACAGCTAAACCAACCAAGGCACCATACACCGAAATCATCCAACCTTCTAGTAAGAACAGAAATTGTACGATTTTATTATCTGCACCTAAGTTAAAAAATAACGCAATATCTTGTTGCTTGTTGATCATCAGCATAGAAAGTGAGCCAATAATATTACACGTAGCAATGAGTAAAATAAATGCCAGAATAAGGAAAGTAATCCATTTTTCTATTTGAAGAATGCGGTAAAAATCAGCCTGTTGTTCATAGCGATTCTGAACAGCAAAGGAATCTCCCAAAATAGTTTGAATAGTAGATTCCAACTTATCTATCTGATTCTCATTTTTTACTTTAATTTCAACCGACGAAACTTCTGTAGGACTATAATCAAAGAGTTGCTGCGCCAAGTCAATAGGAACAAATACAATTTCATCATCGTATTCAGGTTGATTAGCGGCAAAAACACCTGACACAAAAAGATGATGTTGTGTAAAGGCGGTTTCAGGTCGCGCTAAATTGACGTTGACATTACGTTTTGGCACAAACAGCGCTATGGGCGATACAAAATCGACGCCTAAACTCAACGTATTAGCTACACCTACACCCATTACCGCGGTATTACCAGCGCCGCCACGCAACATAAACGATCCATCTATCATGAGGGTTTTAACACCTGTCATGTGTGAGTAATTAGTACTTACACCTTTTATAAGAGCTGGCGTTTGTCGTCCATTAAAACCAACCAATACATTGCCTGAAAAAACTTCTGAAAATAGTTCTACACCATCCAACGTGCGAACTTGTTGCCACGCCTCTGTATTTAAGTCGAATACACGACCTTGCTGCGAAGTGATTTTTAAGTCAGGATCAAATGAAGTAAAAGAATCCTGCACCATGTGCTCAAACCCATTGAGCACAGAAAGTACGCAAATAAGCGCCATAGAACCAACCGCCACACCACACATCGACACAATCGAAATAATATTGATGGTATTATGCGACTTTTTAGAAAACAGGTAGCGTTGCGCCACAAATAACGACCACACATACTGACGTATGCGCAGGTGCCACGCTTGCTTTTTCTGTTGATTATCCATCACGCCACTATTACTCTGAAGCCGTATTTTTCAATAATTGGTCAATATGTTCCAATTTTTCCATCGATTCATCCAAATAAAATGAAAGCTCAGGAACAATACGCAACTGATGACGCACACGTTTGCCCAACTCAAAACGAATAGATTTCGTATCGGATTGAACTTGTGGCATCACTTCTGCCGATTTGTTGGTTGGGAAAACGCTCAGGAATACTCTTCCTAAACTTAAATCGGTTGTCACGCGTACTTCTGTAACCGTGATTAAAACGCCTTGTAACTGACGCGCATAAAGCAAAAATAGTTCACCTAATTCCTTTTGCAATAAACGCGCTATCTTTTCCTGTCTTGTTGTTTCCATATAACTTATTGTGTAACAAAATGATTGATTGCATCATAGCTTCAGAAAAACCTGAAGCGAATGCACTAATAAAAAAAATAACGCTATAATTCGGTGCAAAGTTAACCATTTTATTTGTACTTTTGCGCCCGTGTATTCAAATTAGGTTTCCAAACCTAAAACCACCTTTGAAAATGAATGATTTAATCGAACACGACGGTATTGTTGAGCGTA
Source organism: uncultured Paludibacteraceae bacterium (assembly GCA_964570565.1). Lineage (GTDB taxonomy): Bacteria > Bacteroidota > Bacteroidia > Bacteroidales > Paludibacteraceae > W0P28-013. The sequence continues at coordinate 310,156 of CAZMYT010000002.1, read as the reverse complement.
TAGAAGGTAATCACGCATTTGTACGCATCGAACAACACTCTGCTTGCTCTGCCTGCCATGCGAAAGCTGCTTGCACGGCTTCTGATACGGCTGAGAAAATTATTGATGCTCTTATTCCCAAAGACGCCCAGATTAATGTGGGCCAACGTGTGACTATTTTCGGTCAGCGTAGTATGGGCTTACGCGCTGTTTTACTGGCCTTTGTTATTCCATTTTGTATGATTTTGGCAACCTTATTGGTTCTCAAATTGTTTACCTCCAACGAAGCACTTTCAGGCTCTATCGCATTGGGAACCTTGATTCCCTATTTTGGCATCATGGCACTCTTCAAAAAGAAACTCGCCAGCCAATTCCAATTTTATGTAACAACCAAAAACTAATAACCAACAATTTTTTCATTATAACATTATTTCATCACCATGAATTTAATTGTCATTTCTCTTATCACTCTTGGCGTCATAGGCTGTATATCAGCCGTAGTTTTATACCTTGCCGCCCAAAAATTTAAAGTAGAAGAAGACCCACGTATCGACGAAGTAGAAGCTGTTTTGCCTGGAGCCAACTGTGGTGGATGTGGTAAACCTGGCTGTCGCAACTTTGCCGAAGCGTGTGTAAAAGCCGATTCCTTGGACAATTTGCTTTGTCCTGTTGGAGGCTCGCCAACTATGGCAAAGGTAGGCGAAATCTTAGGATTAGCTGCTGTCGAAAGTGAACCGATGATTGCAGTTGTTCGCTGTAATGGAACGTGCGAACATCGCCCTAAAACATCACACTACGATGGTGCTCGCTCCTGCCAAATTATGCACAACCTTTATGCTGGAGAAACTGGCTGCATGTATGGCTGTTTAGGTTGTGGCGATTGCGTAGCCGTTTGTAAATTCGATGCCATTCACATGAATCCTGAAACGGGTTTACCAGAGGTAGATGAAGATAAATGTACCGCCTGTGGCGCTTGCGTAAAAGCTTGTCCAAAAAATATCATCGAATTGCGGAAAAAAGGGCCTAAAGGGCGACGTATTTTTGTGAGTTGTGTGAATAAAGATAAAGGTGGCGTAGCACGTAAAGCATGCGCTGTGGCGTGTATTGGCTGTAGTAAATGTGAGAAAGAATGTGCGTTTGATGCCATCACCATTAGCAACAATTTGGCCTATATTGATTACGACAAGTGCCGTTTGTGCCGTAAATGTGTGGTAGTTTGTCCAACAAACGCCATTCATGAAATGAATTTTCCTGCACGCAAGCCTCTTACCGAGAGTCAAACTGCCGAAGTAAAACCAACCGAAACGCTTAACGCATAAGACATACATATTATGAAAACATTTAGAATAGGTGGAATTCATCCAACAGATCACAAACTATCCGCCAACATACCTATAGAAACAGTGGCTCTTCCAAAACAAGCCATTGTACCTTTAAGTCAACACATAGGTGCTCCTGCACAACCCATAGTAGAAAAAGGTGATCACGTAAAAGTTGGCCAAGTTATAGCAGCGGCCAATGGCTTTGTGTCGGTAAATGTACACGCCCCCATCTCTGGCGTTGTTACAAAAATTGACACCGCGCTTGATGCTTGGGGATTACCAATGCCTTCTATATTTATTGATGCAGAAGAAGATGGCGACGAATGGCTCGAAACTATCGACCGCACACCTGATTTGAATCGTATTTGTAAATTAACCAGCAAAGAAATCATCAAAAAGATTCAAGATGCCGGCATTGTGGGTTTAGGTGGTGCTTGTTTCCCAACTCATGTAAAACTAAGCCCACCTCCAGGTTCAAAAGTTGAAGTATTAATTATCAATGCTGTAGAATGTGAACCTTACCTTACATGTGACCACCAACTCATGTTGGAACGTGGCGAAGAAATTTTTATTGGAATTTCATTGCTAATGCGCGCATTGGAGATAGAACACGCCATTGTAGGTATCGAAAATAATAAAAAAGACGCGATTGAATTATTCCAAAAAATAGCCAATCGCCATTTTGGTATCGAAATCTGTCCTTTAAAATTGCGCTATCCACAAGGTGGGGAAAAACAACTTATTGATGCCACTATCGGACGACAAGTTCCAAGCGGCGCACTTCCTATAGCAGTAGGCGCAGTGGTTCAAAACGTAGCTACTGTATATGCCGTATACGAAGCTGTTCAAAAAAATAAACCATTGATAGACCGCGTCATAACTGTAACAGGCGAAAGTGTAACCCGCCGTGGTAACTATTTAGTACGTTTTGGTACACCACTAGCCGATGTTATTGCACAAGCTGGTGGAATTCCTGAAGATACGGGTAAAATCATTGCTGGTGGCCCTATGATGGGACGCGCCATGAGCAACGTTAACATGCCAGCACACAAACGCACTTCGGGTATTTTAATCATGACTGAAGCCGAATCAGTTCGCCGTGAACCCGTAAACTGTATGCGTTGTGGCAAATGCGTTGAAGCCTGTCCTATGGGCTTAGAACCATTTTTACTAGTACGACAAGCCGAAATGCGTTTATGGGACGATATGGAACAAAATGCAATTATGGACTGTATTGAATGCGGATGTTGTTTATATTCGTGCCCAAGTAACCGCCCATTACTCGACTACGTACGCATGGGTAAAGCCACAGTTGGCGAAATTATACGTACACGTGCCACCCAAAAATAAGTTTAACTTAAAACAGAATTCTAGAAATTGCAACTATGAAAAATTTAATTATTTCGCCGGCACCTCATGCGCACAATAATGATACCGTTCAAAAAACCATGTTGAACGTACTCATCGCATTAGTGCCCGCCTATTTAGTATCGCTCTATTTTTTCGGATTAGGCGCACTGATTGTGAGTCTAACTGCCGTTGTGTCGTGCGTACTATTTGAATACCTTATTCAACGTTTTCTATTAAAAGGGAAAAACTCTATTGTCGATTTATCGTCGGTAGTAACAGGTTTATTACTCGCTTTTAATTTGCCATCCAACTTGCCTCTTTGGATGATTATTATTGGGGCATTAGTGGCTATTGGCATTGGTAAAATGAGTTTTGGTGGACTTGGTAACAATCCTTTTAATCCCGCTTTAGTCGGTCGTGTTTTTCTGCTGATTTCTTTCCCAGTAGAAATGACCGCATGGCCACGTCCTATGAGCAACTGGAATATCTTTTCATCGTACATTGATGCCGAAACTGCTGCCACACCTTTAGCTATGCTCAAAGGGCATTTTGGTGAACTACCAAACACGATGGATTTATTACTCGGCAATATGGGAGGCTCATTAGGCGAAGTGTCTGCTATTGCTTTGATAATTGGAGGTTTATATCTTATCATAAGAAAAGTCATTTCATGGCATATTCCAGTGAGCATTTTAGGGACTGTGGCTATTTTTACCGCTATTCTTCATGCTGCCAATCCTGAATTATACGCTTCAGCCGATATTCATTTGTTAACTGGCGGTCTCATGTTAGGAGCTATTTTTATGGCTACCGATTATGCCACCTCACCTATGAATGGTAAAGCACAACTATTTTATGGCATCGGTATTGGTTTTATTACGGTAATCATCCGTACATTCGGTGCTTATCCAGAAGGAGTGTCGTTTGCTATATTAATTATGAACGGTGTTACACCACTGCTCAATCATTATATCAAGCCAAAACGTTTCGGTGAAAAAATTAAAGCTCAAAAAGTAACAAAATAATTATGAAACAGTTAAAATCCAGTTTCCTCAATATGGCAGTAGTGCTTACGGTAATTACATTAATTGCTGCTGGTGCACTGGCTTCCATGTATACACTAACCGAAGAACCTATTCGTTTAGCCAAAGAACAAAAGAAAGAACAAGCACTTAAAGATGTACTTCTTCCTTATACCCGATTAGATGAACCTGACACCATCAACGGATTAGCCATTGTACGTGCTTACAACGGAGATACATTTGTTGGAGCAGCTGTGGAATCATCAGCCAACGGCTTTGGCGGAACCATCAAAGTAATGGTTGGTTTTAACCAAGATGGTAAAATTGTTAATTACTCAGTTCTAGAACAATCGGAAACGCCAGGTTTAGGAACCAAAATGGTGGATTGGTTTAAAACCAAAAAAGGTAACCAAGACATTCGTCAACTCAATCCTTCAGAAGTTAACTTTACCGTAAACAAAGATGGTGGAGATATCGACGCCATCACTGCTGCAACAATCAGTTCAAGAGCTTTTCTAAAAGCCGTGAGTGACGCCTACGCAGTTTATGCCGAACAGCACGCAGCCGATGGCACTAGTGGAGCTTCACCACAAGCCGCCACAATGAATCCTGATTCTTTAGCCGTGGATTCCACTCTACTGAAAGATACGATTACGGTGGTAGAAAAATCAATTGTAAAAACCAATAGCAAACCCTTAAAACGCAGATAAATTATGAATTATCTAAAAACATTTACCAATGGACTTCTAAAAGAGAATCCAACATTTGTACTGTTATTAGGTATGTGCCCAACTTTAGGTACAACCACTTCTGGTATGAACGGATTAGGTATGGGTTTGGCAACCGCATTTGTACTCATCTGTTCAAATATAGTAATTTCCATACTCAAACGCTTAATCCCAGATAAAGTACATATTCCTGCTTATATTGTTATCATTGCCACCTTTGTAACTATTCTACAAATGGTTATGGAGGCTTACATGCCTGCTTTATACGAAAGTTTAGGTTTATTTATTCCGCTGATTGTGGTAAACTGCATCGTACTTGGTCGTGCCGAATCATTTGCTGCCAAAAACAATCCATTCGCCTCATTTCTTGATGGCGCTGGCATTGGTCTGGGTTTTACATTTGCATTAACACTACTTGGTTCCGTGCGTGAACTATTAGGAACGGGCAACATATTCAGCTTTAGACTATTTCCTGAAAATTATGGAATGTTGATTTTCGTTTTAGCACCAGGTGCGTTTATCGCCTTAGGTTATCTTATAGCTATTATCAATAAACTAAAATCTAAAAACGCATAACAGTTGATGGACCGTGCAACATAGTTACACGCAACATAAAACATAAAAAACATATATTATGACTTATATTTTAATTTTCATCTCTGCCGTATTTGTGAACAATATTGTATTGTCACAATTCTTGGGAATTTGTCCCTTTTTAGGCGTCTCGAAAAAAATCGATACAGCATTAGGTATGGGTGCCGCAGTGGCCTTTGTTATGACCATATCAACGCTCGTAACTTACCTCATTCAAAAAACAATTTTAGATCCGTTTGGATTAGGATTCTTACAAACCATCACCTTCATCTTGGTCATTGCCTTTTTAGTACAATTAGTAGAAATCATCGTAAAAAAGATTTCGCCCGCACTTTATCAAGCGTTAGGCGTATTTTTACCATTAATTAGCACAAACTGTGCCATTCTGGGAGTTGCCATTATGGTTATCCAAAAGGATATGACCTTAATTGAAAGTGTGGTATTTGCGATTTCCACAGCCATCGGTTTTGGTCTAGCTTTAGTACTTTTTGCTGGTATTCGCGAACAATTGGCTTTAGTTAAACTACCTAAAGGCATGGAAGGAACACCTACAGCCTTAATTGTAGCAGGTCTTTTAGCTATGGCATTCATGGGATTTTCGGGAGTTGTGTAAGTAAGCCACACCATTTTCAATAACGAGAAAAGGGATAATCGATTAAACGATTGTCCCTTTTTCGTCACTTATGATTACGTAACTCACAACTATTTTGTATCTTTGCCATCTCATTAAACTACGTATGATACTCATTTCTGAAAATATAACAGCAGATATCGACTCCTTCCTTCCAACGAATGAACAGGAACCGATATTTATACTAACAGACACCAATACTGAAATTTACTGTTTGCCACTGCTCAAAACGCATCCGCGCCTGAGTAACGCCCATGTAATAACTATACCAAGTGGCGACGAACACAAAAATCTAAATTCACTCACCGAAGTTTGGCATTATCTGTCGGATAATGGGGCGACACGTCATTCATTACTCATAAATTTGGGCGGTGGAATGATTACAGATATGGGCGGATTTGCCGCTGCCACATTTAAACGCGGCATGGACTTTATCAACATTCCCACCACGTTACTTGGTGCTATTGATGCTGCCACAGGGGGAAAAACTGGCATTAATTATTTAGGTTTTAAAAATGAAATTGGCGCTTTTGCTCCCGCTAAAGCAGTGCTCATTAATAGCCGATTTTTCGAAACCTTGGATATGCCAAATCTCTTGTCGGGATTTGCAGAAATGGTGAAACATGCACTCATTGCTGACTCCGATTTATTGCAGAAAACATTAAGTTTTGAGTTAGATAAGATCGATTACAAAACATTACTCCATCTGACCAAAACTAATCTCGATATAAAAGCGAAGATAGTAGCTGAGGATCCTCATGAGTTAGGTATTCGTAAAGCATTAAACTTTGGGCACACTTTTGGACATGCGTTCGAAACGTTATCGTATCAAACGCGCGAACCAATGCTTCATGGCTATGCCGTTATCTGGGGTTTGGTCTGTGAATTATATCTTTCTTATGCACAATTGCATCTGCCACAAAAAACAGTGATGGATATACTCTATTTTGCCAAAGAAAATTACGGAACATTCCCATTCTCTTGCAAACAATACGACGCGCTGTTTGAGTTAATGAAACACGACAAAAAGAATGAAGCGCAAGAAATTAATTTCACGTTACTTTCGGATGTTGGTCATGTAGAAATAAACCAAAAAACTACCAAAGAAGCCATTTTCGAAACACTTGATTGGTTACAATCTATGTAATATATACAACTATGGAACATAAAACACTCATTATTGGCGCCAGCAATAACCCTGAGCGCTATTCCTACAAAGCGGCCGAAAAATTACTAGCAAATGGGCACGCCATTGAGTTAGTAGGCTTACGTCCCGACACTATTTTTAATCAAAAAATAGATACCGAACGTAAAATGTATACTAACATCGATACTGTTACGTTATACATTGGTGCACAACGTCAGCCAGACTATTACGAATACATTATGAGCCTCAAACCTCGCCGAGTTATCTTCAACCCAGGAACCGAAAATCCTGATTTTGAAGCACAACTTTCGGCACACGGTGTTCTAGTAGAAGAAGCTTGTACATTGGTATTATTAAGCACGGGTCATTATTAAATTTTAAATTTATAGATAATGAAAATAGCCTTGATTGGGTACGGAAAAATGGGTCAAACCATTGAAAAAATTGCCATAGCGCGCGGTCACGAAATTGTTTGTATCATCGATGCTAACAACCGCTCTGATTTTGAATCGGCGGCTTTTGCTAGTGCCGATGTAGCTGTCGAATTTACCACACCAACAGTGGCTATCGATAATTATCGCCAGGCTTGGAAAGCTGGAGTTGCCGTGGTTTCCGGCACAACGGGCTGGAACGAACAACTACCACAAATCCAAGAAGAAATAAAAGCAAATAATTTCACACTATTTTGGACATCCAACTTCAGTCTGGGCGTGAATATTTTCTTTGAACTAAATCGACATTTGGCCCGCATTATGAACCAATTTGCTGATTACGATATGTCAATTACCGAAACACATCATATTCACAAACTTGATGCGCCAAGTGGTACAGCCATTACCTTGGCCGAAACCATTTTACAGCAAATAGATCGTAAAGACACATGGATTTTAGGCGAAATAGGTTCAGCCAATGAGCTCCCAATAAAAGCTATTCGCGAAGGTGAAGTGCCTGGCACACATACGGTTTGTTACGACAGTAAAGTGGACACCATTACCCTAACACACGAAGCCAAAAGCAGACAAGGATTAGCCTTAGGCGCAGTAGTTGCGGCCGAATTTACAGTCGGCAAAAAAGGGTTCCTAAATATGCACGATTTATTGAAATTTTAAACTCAAACAAATATGAAAAATCGCTTTAACAAACCTGCAAAAAACTGGATTAAATGTGCTATTTGGAGTCTCATTTACGTGTTATTCATTGCATGGGTAGGAAATTATTGGTGGTTGTTATTGTTGCCTTTCATAGTCGATATATTTGTTACCCGATTCATCCCTTGGGATTTTTGGAAAAAAACTAAAAACAAAGTACTTTACACTATTTTTAGCTGGATTGATGCCATCGTTTTTGCATTGATAGCCGTTTATTTCATCAATTTGTATCTGTTTCAAAACTACCAAATTCCGACCTCTTCTTTAGAAAAAAGTCTCTTAGTGGGCGATTTTCTCTTTGTAAGTAAAGCCTCTTACGGACCACGCATCCCTAATACGCCATTTTCATTTCCTTTGGTACAGCACACATTCCCTGAAATTATGGGCGGTGGAAAATCGTATATCGAAAAACCACAGTGGAAATATCGCCGTCTTAAAGGATGGGATAGCGTAACCAAAGGCGACATCGTTGTATTCAATTTCCCAGCAGGCGACACCGTAGCCACAAAAATGCAAAATCCCGATTATTATACGTTGTGCTACTACCTCGGCAGAGAATATGTACACCAACGCAGCGATATTTTTGGCGATATTGTATGGCGTCCTGTCGATCGTCGCGAAAATTACGTAAAACGTTGTGTCGCTACACCTGGTGACACCTTACAAATACGCAATAACGTCATCTATATAAATGGTAAAATAGAGGACAGCCATGATGGCGTTCAGTACAACTATTATGTACAAACAAATGGTTCGATGATTACAGAAAGCATGTTTGAAAAACTGCATGTAAGCAAAGAAGATCAACGCATGGTTGGCTCGTCAAATCCAGATGAGATGAATCTATTGATAAAACTAGGTTTTGATATCAATCAACCAATCTATCGATTCCCGATGACAGAGGAATCTAAAACTAAACTTCAAACACAAACTATCATTACAAAAATTGCCGTTGAACCTGATTTATTGGCTGGTCGCGTATTTCCACTCAAAGCCAATTACGGTTGGTCGCGCGATAACTTTGGACCACTTTACACCCCTAAAAAAGGAGCAACCGTAGCTCTAACAATGGAAAATCTACCCATCTACGAACAAATTATTCGTAACTATGAATGTAATACCCTCGAAGTGAAGGATAATACGATTTACATTAATCACAAAGCGTCTGATAGTTACACGTTCAAAATGGACTATTATTGGATGATGGGCGATAATCGTCACAACTCCGCCGATTCACGTTTTTGGGGGTTTGTACCTGAAGATCACATTGTTGGACGTCCAGTTTTGGTATGGCTATCACTCGACAAAGACAAATCACTTTTCCAAGGTAAAATCCGTTGGAACCGCTTCTTTAAGAATGCTTCAGAATAACAACTGACAGATATAAACTAAAAAAGGCTACAAATATTTGTAGCCTTTTTTTAATGCTTTAAAATACACAAACTGTAAAAAAATACATAAATTATTAATATTTGTATAAATCGACAAAAAAAATACACAAATCGACAAACGCAAAGTAATCTGATTTACGAAATTTGCAACCAATATATTACGCCTTAAATTGAACACACTATGAAAACAAAAGTAATGTCTGTTTTATGCGGTATTTTAGTTTCAAGTTCTTTACTTGGTCAGACGCTAACAGCTTATCGCAACGGTGCACCCACCAATTACACCGTAGCCGAACTAGCTGTAGGCACTTTGAGCGATGTCGACTCATTAACTACATCTGGCACATGGACTAACGATAATTTACTCACTTTGCAGCAAAGTTTGAAAACAAGTTGGTCATCAAGCAATAGTGTAAGCAATAAAATCCTCAAAAAAGTAGATATGGGCAACGCTTCATTTAGTGGAGTTATGACCACTGGTAGCCAATATTTATTTAGAAACTGCAGTGCACTACAACAAGCAATTTTCCCTACCGCAAACATCACAGATGCTGTTTCCTTAGCAAATACCTTCACCGGATGTTCAACTTTAAAAGAGGTTAGAAATACGGCTTCATTCCAAAATATTACCAATTTGTACCGTACATTTTACGATTGTTCTAACTTGGAATGGGTAAAATTTACAATTAATCCATTCAATTCGAGTAATTTAAGCGAAACCTTTTGCAATGCCAACCCTAATTGTATAAAATATATTCCCGACGGTATTGGAGATAGAGATGGCGGAGGTGTTTTAAATGGATTAGGCTTACCTGGCAATTGGAATAACTGCGTAGTAGGCACATATGCTACTGGTGGAATTGGTATCACCGATGGACGCCCATTTAATTTTCCTGTAGCCATAGATATTCGAATCGGACGTGATGTAAAATTATACCGAACAATGGATGATGGGCTCGATTACGAAGTGGTGATGTTACCTTTTGAAACGCAACTACCAAGCAAAATTCGCGCATTTGAATATACTGGTATTATAGGCGATTCTTTAACGTTTAATGAAGTAAGCACTTTACAGGCATACAAACCCTATTTAATAAAAGCTACAGGCGACATTGCTATTGGTAGTTACAATACTGGCATGGTTTTGGCTGTACCTCCAACATCACAAGAAGTAGCGGTGGCTGGAGCGCCCACTTTTGTAGCCACTTGCCAAACCAATGTGGTAGATTGTGCAACTCCATTGTTGAACACACTAAATCCTGGCGGTAACCAATTTGTAAAAACGGCTAATTGTGTAGTCTTGCCATTTCATGGTTATTTTAAAGAAAGTGGACTCAACAATTTAAAACTTAAATTCAACGAATTTCCACCAACAGAATTCCCATTAGCATATAGCCCCAATAACGCGGCATGGGGTTCTGTAGGATTTACCGCCGAAAATTTACTATCAAACAACGGCTTTGAAAATGACTTTACTGGGTGGAATAATAATCAAAGCGGTTCGACAATCAAAGTAGATGTCAATGTAAGTTACGCTTATGCTGGAGCTAAGTTCCTTGTGACAAGTCACACCATAGGTTGGGCCTACCAAATAGTTGATTTAGTCGCAAAAGGTTATACCGAAGAAGAATTGGATGCTCAACCCACACTAATGGGTGGAATCTATATCGCTCATGGATGGGGCGCACGATTCAAAGTAGATATGGTATTGTTGGATGCTAACAACAATGTATTATTTACGCAAAACATCGTGAATAAGACAAATAATTTCGATGACTGGAACTGGAGCTATTACAGCGCCGTATGTAAAAATTATGGTACAGGCGTACGCAAAGTAAAATTCTATTTAGAAGGTAAAGATACTAGAGGCTGGGCTGGATTTTATGGTGGAAACTATGATGAAGCCTTTTTAGGATTGGCACCAAATATTGAAGAAGATGGAAATTATCCAGCAGGTTCCGAAATTTCACTCACAGCTACGCCTAAACCTGGCTACATGTTTACAGCTTGGAGTGATGGTAATACCGATAATCCACGCCGCATTATTATGGATCAAGCACAAACGTTGGTGGCTAATTTCGCAGTTGCTACGTACGACATAGCTCTTAGCACAAACCCAGTAGGATTAGAAAGTTATCTTACAGGAAGTGGCAATTACACACATGCCAGCAGTGTTACACTCACAGCAACAAATTCTGCCAATAGAACATTCTCAAAATGGACAGATGGTGCATATACAGTATCCACTAACGTCAATTATGGCTTCACCGCCACTAAAGCTCGCCAACTCGTAGCTCATTTCACTACGACCAACATGAATACAGGTGATACAACAGCCGTGGCTTGCGATAGTTTTACATGGTACGGTGTAACCTATAACGAAACTCCAACGACTGCACCGACTCACTTATTCGTCAATAAATTAGGCGGTGATAGTGTAGTAACATTGCATCTTACCATTTATCCTACAACGGCAGATACCACAGTTGTGGCTGTGGGCTCTTATACTTGGTACGGAAGTACTTATACAGTATCAGGCGATTATACCCACGTAGTAAACAATGCGTATGGATGTGATAAAACAATTACATTACATTTGACCATTGTGAGTTCAGTAGCAAGAATTGAAGACGATTATTTTCAAACACTACAAGGAGCTATTGACACAGCTACAACGGGTGCTACAATTGTACTATTAAAAAATACAACTGAGAACATTACCCTCAGTAAAGAAATTGAACTACAATTGGATGCGAACCGAACTATAACCGGTAATTTTGCAATTGGCAAAACAGGTAAATTAACCTTACCAAATGCCAAAACACTGTTCATTTCGGGTGATTTTATTTTACGCACTTCTACGGAATCGGAAGCCATATTAGTTGGTCAAGCTGGTGCTACCATCACTGCAGGTGCTATTTACTTAGATCGATATGTCAATATTAATTTGGTACAAGCCAAGTACTACGGTTTCACAGCACCATTCGATGTCGCTTTGGATGGAGGTATTTTGAATGCCGCTACCAACAAGAAAATAACACAAGGCTATGACATGGTCATTTACGAATGGTTCGGACAAACACGTGCCAATACTGGATATGTCGGAAATGCGGATTGCCCAGAAAACGCTTGGCAAAGAGTGACTTCCGATTTAGTAGCAGGAAAAGCCTACATGATGGCAGTGAAAAATAACGTATTTAAAATTAGAGCAAAAGCCAAAACACCAACCATTGTTTTAAGCGACGACAACTCACAAAATCTCTATGGGTATAATAGTGCACTCGATGCCAAACATGCGGGTTGGAATTTCCTTGCACAACCGCTCATGCGAAATGGCACTTTCGGTGCTAACGGATATGTACAAGTACTCAAAGGAGCTAATGTTTACGAAACAAAAGCATTTACTACCACCACACGCTTTGCGCCATTCACAACCTTCTTTTATCAGGCGGCAGGAAACGGTACGCTCCATTTTACAGCAAATGCTAACAGTGCCACATTAAGAAGTGTGGAAATGCCAACTGAACAGCCACTAGAAATACGTTTTGAAAAAGTAGGTACACAAGAACGTGATAGAGCGTACTTAACACTTGCAGAAGACGCTAGTACCGCTTATGAAATTGGAAAAGATGTATTAAAAATGGGTATAGAGCCATCGGCTCCACAAGTATTTTTGAGGGAATTAGATTATAATTTAGCTGTTTGCCACACTAAAATACAAAATAATCAAGCACAAGTCGCTCTGCGACTCCTCTTCCCTACTGCAGGAACTTATACCATCGGATTAGCCAATAAAACAAATGAAGTGGTGTATTTAACCGAAAACGGATTGGATATTTGGAACTTGAACGAAGGAAATTACACATTCAATAAAAGCGGTTACGAATACAATCAAACGTTTGGTTTGAGAGTTGGCATAAATTACACGATTACCAATATCAACACCGTAGAAAGTGGCTTACGTGTGTATACAGATGTAGATGCTATTGTGATTGAGGGAATACCTACTGGAGAAAATTATCGCATATACGATGCTGTGGGAAGATTGATATTGACTGGCACTTCTACTGGAGCTGCTATACGAGAACCAATCGCAGTAGCAGGTATGTATCTGATAAAAACGGCTACTGAAAGTATTAAGATTATAAAATAACGTTCACACTATTAATAATACAGCTATGAAAAAGACATATCAAAAACCTCAAATAGACATGATAACGCTTCAATTAGAAGAGGTCATAGCAGCGTCACCATTTGGAGGAGGAGCACCGCCACATCCCGATTTTACAATGGTACAAGGAGATGAATTTAATCCGCCTATCAATTTAGTGTGACATAACGACGATAAAAAAAACAGCTAGCTGCTATGTATGCTAGCTGTTTTTTTAATAAGACAAGATACAATAGCATACAATTATGATTTTTTTGTATCTTTGAATCATTCTTATGCATTATGCGCATGACCTATTCTTACTATAACATTGCCAATATCACACTAGCCATTCTTGCAGACTCGTTGTTTGAAGAAGCGCTCCCAAATTACATTCCCTTTCGTGTAACTGCAGCACCTTTAGCTGACATCACGTTGTTATTGGGTTCTGATGTAAGCATACACGGTAAAGAAATTCATGCATTTGAAAGCGATTACATGCATTATCGATTTCTTAAGGGCGCAGACAGCAGCTACATCATAGAATTTTTCGACGTAAACACGGCGCACACATACTTACTAGAAACCAATGCTAAATGCTTGTTGTGCAAAACGAATATCAAAACTTCTTTTGAAAATTGCTTTGTGCTCAACAATATGTTGATGGTAGCTTTTGCCTTTGGTGCCATTCATCATAACGTGTTATTGTTTCATGCTTCGGCGGTTGAGCACAATGGCCAAGCGGCGATCTTTTTAGGAAAAAGTGGAACAGGAAAAAGCACGCACGCCGCCTTGTGGATAAACTATATTCAAAACTCTACTATGATTAACGATGATAATCCAGCCGTTCGTATAGAACCAAAAAATCATCGGGTTTACGGAACACCCTGGAGTGGTAAAATGACCTGTTTTCGTCAGAACAACTTCCCGCTTCGTAGCATTATCAGATTGGAACAATCTTCACAAAATAAAATTGAGCCATTAACTCCCGTCAAAGCTTTAGCAGCCGTACTGCCCTCATGTTCGGTAATGCACTGGGAAACTTCCGATTACAATAAAGTATATGATTTAATCGCAGAGTTAATTGTTGACTTACCTGTGTTTACGTTACATTGTTTACCTAATAAGGCAGCGGCAGAGATGGCGGCAGAAACTTTAAAAAAAGAATAGCGAATGGACACCAGAACAATAGATAATGCGCTCTTGTTTGGCGAAATAGAACACTTGCTAGCCGGCGGTAAAACAGTAACTATTACGACCAAAGGTGAAAGTATGGCTCCATTTTTGATAGACAATTGTGACAAAGTGGTTCTTGAGCCATTACCGAGTGACAAGTTCAAAAAAGGTATGATAGTGGTAGCCCAATTGCCTAACAAAAATTACGTCATGCATCGTATAGTGGCTATTTCAAAAACAATAACGCTAATGGGCGACAACAATAACTCACAAGAAATAATCACACCAGATGATATCGTTGGATATATTTCGAGCAAAATAAGCCCAAATGGGGAAGTCGTAAATTATGGTTCGCTCACTTGGAATTGGTTTGCCTTTTGGGCACTTGTTACAAAACGAAATCGCACAACTTGTTCAAAAATATACACTAGCATAAAACGTTTTTTCAAACGAATCAAAAAGAGAATACATCTATGAAACTAAAAAAGACATATCAACTCAAACAAATTGGAGAAGAATTTGTGGTCATGAATAACCAAGCGACATCGGTCGATTTTACGCAAATCATTACACTCAACCAATCGGCCGCTTGGCTTTGGAAGCAGTTGGAGCCAATGGAATCGTTTGATAGAAAAACCATAGTTCAACTATTGCTAGATGAATATGAAGTAGATGAAACCGTAGCACAAGCAGATGCTGACACATTTATACAACATTTGACAGAACACCATTTCATTGACTAATGCATTGAAGTCCTTACCAGTAAATATCAACCAACAACGTTTATTGGCATTAATGGCCAATAGTTTAAACGGCACACCGATTGACGCGGCGTTGTTCTACTCACTATCTGAAACAGATTGGGAGCAGTTGTATCAACTAGCGTTCGAGCAAACCGTAATCGGTATCACATTCGACAGCATCGAAAGCCTTCCCGCAAACCAAAAGCCACCAAAACCATTGCTGTTAAAATGGTTCACCCAAACCGCACGCATCGAGGCTCATTACGAGCACTTATCAGAAACCTTGATAGAACTTTATGAACTCTATCAGAAACACGGAATTCATGCTGAATTAATAAAAGGACACTATGTAACAGCATGTTATCCAAAACCAGCCCAGCGACAAAGTGGAGATATCGATTTATTTGTAGGACAACAATCCGAAGCTATTGAGCAAATTCGCCAAGAGCTAAATGCACCACTTTATGGCTGTAACTATGAAAAACATAGTGCATTCCTTGTCAATAACGTGAAAGTGGAAAACCATTATTTATGGACCGAAACGGAAATTTTTAATGGCGAAAAATGCTTTAGGCAGTTAGCCGCTCTGCCAACTAGTACCATTCTGATAAACAACCATCAAATAACAGTTCCATCACCAACTTTGCACGCTCTCTTATTAATTGTACATCCATTTGGACACTTTCATTTTGGCGAAGGTGTAGGCTTACGGCACGTATGCGACTGGATGATGTTTTGTAAAAAGTACCACACAGAAATAGATTTCAAACTATTAAACAATTGCTTAAAATCACTGAAACTAACACGATTTGCAGCAGCACTTTCCACTATTGCAGTGGTACATTTAGGAGCCAATAAAACTTGGTTCCCGAATACCATACGAACTAATAATGCCTATCGGTGGGTATTAAAACGTGTGCTGACAGAGGGAAATTTTGGAGCATTCAAAGAGGTAAAACCAGAAGAAATAAAGCCAACAGAAAAATGGTTATTGCGTTGGTACAAAACAAAAAAACAAATAGAGGAAAGTTTTGAAATTGTGCATGTTAGCCCATTTTATACTTACTTAAAATTAAAAGAAACGGTTGGTTTTAGAATTTGTAAATACGTGAAACACTTTATTCGGAAAACGCCATGAACAAAACGTCTAAAATGAATTGGAAACGGATACGCGCCATTTTAAAATGGACTTGGAATACCGGCAGCCCCTATAAAAAATCGATTGGTGGCTATACCGTGATTGGTTTACTGGACATTGTAGCAGGATTGGCATTTATCTGGGCATCAAAATTACTCATCGACGTTGCCACTGGTGCACGTGATGCCGATTTTTGGTTTACAGCGAGTCTCGTTGGCGCCATTTTAGTTTTGCAACTACTCTTCAAAGGTCTCGACAACTGGATTTCTGCCAATTTGAATGTAGACGTGAATAATCATCTACGACGCAGCCTTTTTCATCGTATACTCAAAAGCCGTTGGAACGAACTAGAACAATTCCATTCGGGCGATGTACTGATGCGTTTACAACAGGATATTAGTGAAATTGTAACACTACTTACAAGCACTTTACCATTGCTCATCATCACCATCACTCAGCTTATTTTGGGCGTCGCTTTTTTATTTGTACTCGATCCAGTTTTAGCATTATTAGTCGTCGGCATTGTTCCCTTTTTCTTTTTATTCAACCGTTTATATTTAGAAAAAATGCACAATTATAATGTGGACATAAAAACCAATAACAGCCAAATACAATCGCACATACAAGAATCCATTCAACACGGAACGATTATAAAAAGCTACGGAATGGTAAGTAACCAAGTTCATCAACTCGAGTTACTACAAGCTAGTTTACGTGAAACTATTCTCAAAAAAACAAAATTGAGTTTACTACTACGCAATATCGCTCATTTAGGATTTAGTGGAGGTTATCTGCTCGCTTTCTTCTGGGGCGCCTACAAACTATATCACCGTAGCATTTCGTTTGGTACCGTGACCGCATTTTTACAATTAGTGAATAAAATACAACAACCTGTTGCTCAATTAATAAGAGTGGCTCCTACACTTATTTCTACCATTTCAGCTGTGGAACGCATCATGGAACTAGAAGCATTAGAACATGAAAGTTGCTTAACACAGGAACATGTCACAGGAGATATTACACTAGAAATGAATCATGTTACATTTGGCTATAAAGAACAGCAAAACGTAATTGAAAATTTCAATTTGAAACTACATACGGGAAACACCGCGGCTATCGTAGGACCAACTGGATCAGGAAAAACCACGATATTAAGACTGCTTTTGGGATTTATTAAACCAGCCGAAGGTAACATTGTTATGCGTACACAACATGGATCAAGCATTGAGATTAGTTGCCAAACACGGTGTAATTTTGTATATGTACCTCAAGGGAATGCGCTATTTTCGGGTACTATTCGAGATAATCTTTTAATTGGAAACGAACAAGCAACAGATGCACAATTAATAACGGCGCTGCATACCGCCGTAGCCGATTTCGTATTTGATTTGCCCGCAGGACTTGATACTCATTTAAACGAATTTGGAGGAGGTTTGTCGGAAGGTCAAGCACAACGCATTGCTATCGCTCGATCACTTTTGCATGCTGGCAGTGTCTTTCTATTTGATGAAATATCATCGGCACTCGACGAGGCAACCGAAGCTCAATTGATTCACAACATAGCCTCCTACAATACCAACAAAATAAATATATTTGTCACACATAGAACGGCAGTTCTAGATGTGTGCGATAAAGTTATTCAACTGTAATAATAAACAAAAAAGGTTTCCATTATTGATGGAAACCTTTTTTATAGTTAAAGAAATTAATAGCCTAAAATTTTCAACATCGACTTATAACTTTGTTCCTTAGCAAACAACTTGGTGGTATACTCACCATCCTCATCGCGGTCGATTACAACTAGTTTTGGACCAGGAATCAAACAGTGTTGAATGCCTCCGTATCCACCAAGCGACTCTTGGTAAGCTCCCATGTGAAAGAACCCAACATATTGTTCTTGTTCTTCGCCCGGTTGCATTTTAGGCATAAACACCGCATTTGAATGCGCTTCCGCATTATAAAAATCTTCACTATCGCAGGTTAAGCCACCCAAATGTACACGTTGATATTCTTTATCCCAATTATTGACAGCTAACAACACGTATCGTTGATTAATAGCCCATGTATCAGGCAAAGTAGTCATAAATGAGCTATCAATCATATTCCACAACTCACGATCATTTTGTTGTTTCTGATTGACAATAGAATACAACATAGCACCACTTTCGCCCACGGTATAAGAACCAAATTCAGTAAACACATTTGGCTCAGGCACACCATTATTCAAACAAGTATTTTTGATTTGAGCAATAATTTCTTCGGCCATATACTCATAATCATATTCAAAATCCAAGTGCGCTTGAATTGGAAAACCACCACCAATATTCAACGAATCGAGTTCAGGACAGATTTTCTTTAATTCGCAATACAAATTCACTGCCTTTGTTAATTCATTCCAATAATACGCCGTATCACGAATACCTGTATTAATAAAGAAGTGAAGCATCTTTAATCCCACATGCGGATTGTTCTGAATCTTCTCTTGATAATAAGGAATGATGTCGTTATAGCGAATACCTAAACGTGATGTATAGAAGTCGAACTTCGGTTCTTCTTCGGCAGCGATACGAATGCCTACGTTAAATTTAAAGTCCTCAGTCGGCTCAAATAGATCCAATTCAAACTTATTATCCAATATAGGAATCACATTATTGAATCCTAGACGCATTAAATTTTGGATATTTTCCACATATTGAGGACGTTTAAATCCATTACATAGAATAAATGTTTCAGGTTTCAATTGACCCGCTTCAAACAAAGATTCCAAAATATTGATATCAAAAGCGGACGATGTTTCAATATTTACCCCATTTTTAAGCACCTCTTCCATGATAAAAGAGAAATGTGAACTCTTAGTACAATAACAGTACTGATATTCACCATTATAGTCAACTTTTGCCATCGCCACATTAAACATACGTCGCGCACGTTGAATATTTTGACCAATTTTTGGTAAATAACTAATTCTTAAAGGTGTACCATATTGTTTAATAATATCCATTAACGGAATACCAAACCAATTTAATTCACCATCGTTCACTGTAAATTCTTCACTAGAAATATCGAACGCCTGTTCAATAAGATCAATATATTTATTTTTCATAAAGAAATAATTAAATAATCCAACTCATTTAGATTGTAAAAAAAACAAACATCTAACTCACTTAGATTTATCAAAAAAAATAAATTCAATCAAATCACGCCGCAAAATTACATAAAAATATTCAAAATCAACAAGATAAAAAGAATTAAATCTATTCACACTCAATAAAAAGATATAACACCCATTTTATCTTTTTATTTTTACAATAAAAAATAGCGTATCCCTTACAAAAACACCGTCAAAACAACATAAAAATAGAAATTTGTTACATTATTTTTGTTTTTTTTAAAAATAATAATGATATTTGCCTTTGGTCTTTCTTAGTTAAAATTTAGCACCCAAGATTACAACTTAAACCTTTAAAAATGAAGGATTTGTTGCCATTTCTTGTACTATGGATAGGAGTGAATGCATACAGCAATCCGACTCCTTATTTTGCGCCTACCCCAAAAATTAGGTACATTGATTTAGAATTACCTACTACTATATCTTTGGAATCTCACTTTATCTTATCAAATGAACATGATGTGCAAGCTACTTATTCAAAATATGAGTCGCGTATCTACGCGCCAATAGCCGATATCGCGTCCATCACGCTAGAACAAAAACACAACTATTCTTCAATTATTTCTGATCCATTTTCAACCACCACAAACGAACTCTGTCCTCCATCACAAATATCTACCAATGGCGTTGATTTTGGAGGTGGCGACATTGAATTTGGCACAACTGATTGGGGAGATGGTGAAGAAGAAGAGCCTGGGTACGATCCATATCCAATTAACAATGACTTTGAAATATTGAGCTTTTTGATTTTTATATATGCTCTATCTACTTTTAGTAAAAAACATCGGAATTTACGATATAAAACAAACCACCATGAAACGTCAATTTAAACTCATCACCACTGGCCTACTCTTAATTATTGCTGGTGCATGGAGCCAATCTGCCAAAGCTTGGGATTTTACCAATGGAAAGATAATCTACTTTGACAATACGGTTACCAATTGGTCGCAAGCCTATATCCGAGTTGGGCATACTACTTGGAATAGTGCATACCTCATGTCAAAAGTAACAGGAACACAAAATTTATATACATACACCATACCTTCATGGGGAGGCTATGAAGCATTTGCTATTGCAAATAATGCTGCTTGGACCAATGGGAACAGTATTTATAACGTATGTACAGGAGATTCTTATCAAGTAACAGGATCTACAGTATATCAAGGATACAGTGTATCAAGTGATTATACACTAATCCCAGCAGGCGTAAATAACACAGATGGATGTTGTACCTATTATACTACAAGTGCATCCACGGGATTGGTCAATTATACGGTTACTTATTCTCAGCCAACAGGAGGGAGCATTAGTGTTACTTACACTAACCCTTCAGGACAAACAGGACAAAATGTATCTTCTGGCGGGAGCGTTGTTCCTACGTGTATTATTACCGTAACAGCCACAGCTAATAGCGGTTATGCTTTAAATACACTTACTGTAAACGGAGGAGCTTTTAACTCTGGGAATACTTATGTAGTAAGAAGCAATACAACCATTTCGGCTACATTCAATTCTAAACCAACTGGAGTTACGTTATCCGCCACTTCATCAATTACCGACACACAAGCCACACTTAATGGAAACATCAGTACTAACGGTGGAGTCAATATTACTGATTATGGATTTTACTATAGCACCAGTAATGGATTTGGTGATGGTGCAGGCACTAAAGTTCAAGTAGGAACGAGCAATACAACTGGGGCTTTCAGCAAAACATTATCGGGGCTTAATGCTGGCACAACCTATTACATCAAAGCTTATGCAACCAACTCCATTGGTACAACCTATTCGACACAAGGATCATTTGAAACGAGTGCGGCAAGCTGTTCTGCGCCATTCACGCTCAAGGATACGAGCATCACTATTAACAGTTGTGATGTAAACAAAGCTATGCCACAAGTAATAGCCACAAGTGGCTCTATACCAGCGAATCCACAATATGCATGGTCGCCAGCAACTGGTTTATCAGCAACAAATATAGCACAACCAACTTTTACCGGTAATAGTAATCAAGTCTATACGGTTACCATTACCAACCAAAATGAAACATTGTGTTTAGCATCAGCTAATGTGTCTATTAATTATAGTGATAATACACCAACATCGAGCCTTACCACAACAAACTACATTGTAGAACCAGAAAGCGAAATTGCCATAAGTGGAGCCAGTGCTAATGGTTCGTATAAATGGGAGGCAACAGGCGGTTCATTCAGCGCAACAACAGGCACACTAACGCCTACTTACACAGCTCCAGCAAACATAGGTAATTACACCATCAAATTGATTTCGCCAGCAGTAGGTAACTGTCCAGCCGACACAGCCTTTGCGACAGTGAACGTACGAGAACCTATAACATTGAAGGTAAAGCAACCTGACAATTGGAGTAGTACAATGTATCTATTCGCATACAACGTAAATGGCACCACTAGCGATGGTGCATTTAAAGCCATGACGTCATTAGGAGCAGATTATCAAGGTAAAACTTGGTGGTCGTACACCATGAATGTTGATACAACCTCGTTATATGTGATTTTCGTAGACGGTGGTGCATGGAATAGCGCTAATGGTTATAATACTCAAACTAGCGATTTAGCAGCACCAATTACCACATCAACTTGTTATGCATTAAGCGCTAACACGACAGAAAAAAAGACGGTATCAACAAGCGCATGTCCACTCTTTTGCGATAATCCGTTTACCTTAAATACAAATTCCTTAACCATCAATTATTGTGATGCGGACAAAACCTTACCAAGTATTACGGCAGCCAGCGGCTCAATCCCAACAGGTGCTTTGTATAGTTGGTCCCCTGCCACAGGTTTGGACGATCCGAGTAAAGCACAGCCTCTCTTTACGGGCACAAATAACCAGACATATACGGTTACCGTAACCGATTCAAATGGAATATGTAACGCATCCACCACTATTAGTGTGACTTACAATAACAACTTACCAACTGCCACTTTAAGCACAAAAAATTATTGTGTAACACCTGATAGTACTTTTACCATCAGTAATGCTCAAGCAACTGGCAATTACAGTTGGAGCTGTAACGGCGGGTCTTTGAGTACAACATCGGGCACGCTTACACCAACATATAACGCACCAGCAAACATCGGGAGTTACACCATAAAACTAGAATCACCGAGCGTAGGAAGTTGCGAAACGGCGGCTGACAGTGCCGTTGTTTTAGTAGTCAATAAACCAGTAGTATTAGCTACCGCGGCTACAAATGTGACAGGAAGTACTGCTATGATTAATGGCTCCATATCGAGTAATGGAGGTGTTTTGCCTAAAGAACAAGGTTTCTTTTATAGCACCACTAATTTAAGCGATTTTACAACGGGTACAAAAATAGTACAAGGCGATTCTGCCATCACAAACTTCAATTATCAACTCTCTGGATTATCGCTCAACACAACGTATTACTACAAAGCCTATATCAACAACGGACTAGGAATTACATTATCCACTAACACCGAAACTTTCACCACTGCGGCCACATCATATAGACTCGAAGTAACATCGGGAGGAAAAACTTACTATTCCAATGAACTCAACAGTGATGGCATTTTTTCGCTATATACGTTCAAAAACAGTCCAATTACATTAAAACAATGGGAAGGTAATTCCTGGAATTACATAAGCGAGGTAACATTCACAACCGACAGCACCGTAGTTCAAGTGCCATTTACATTTGCCACCGAAACACTTGGAGCGCTCAGTGAATACACAGGCAACTTTTTCATACGCACAGATATTGCCACAGGAGGTTGGAGTAACTATTTAGACACGTCAAAAGACAACAAAATGACCTTTTTCACCAAATACGTGGCAGGACCAGACTTATTCTCAGACACATACGACCACTATTGGGTAAAATGGATAAGTTTACCAGGAGGCACAAACCTGAAAGCACAAGTGGGGAATTTATACAATAGTGCCATCAGTGACTTTACGGATGATTATATTGTATCAGGAAGCGGCAAGTATAATGCAGCTGGCGTTCGCTTTGCATACAACAAGCAAACAAACATTTTAACACGCTATCAATTAGTAACATCAACCCTAACCATTGGTGGTCAAACACCGATCGACCGAAAAGATTGGATGTATGAATACACGTTTGAATCTGCACCCAACACCATTAACGTCATTGGGCAAAATGAATGGGAAGGACCAACTACCTATAGCACATTAAATACAATCAACTGTAAACTCAACGGTAAACGAGTGCGTGCCACATTTGACTATAAGACAAATCGTCTTACGTACGGATGGCTGCCTACAGATGACCCGAGCGCATCAGACCACAATCCACTCTACGAAGCAACTGTAACCGATACCATAAATGCTGACGCCGTATTTATTTCAAACGAATATGGAGCTGCTGGCTTAGTAACCGACAATTGTTCTATACAATTAAATGGACGAATAGTAGTACGAAAGACCTATAAAACAGGAGAGTTTGGCTATTGGCATTGGGTGGCATTACCATACGATGTGACCATAAAAGATTTATATGGACTCGATGGTTATGGACAAAAATATATAATTCGCGAATATAATACAGCCAAACGAGCCAAAGATGGTTTTTTGAATGGTACCAACTGGGCTTATTTATCAGTCAGTGACACGCTGTTTGCCAATGTAGGTTATTCGCTGGGCTTTTCTACTAATAGCAGCATACAAACCGAACTCAACAATCAAGGTGAAGTGACTATTAATTTCCCTTCTATACACAGTGGCTTCCTCTTTTCAACAGAAGCAGCCAATTTATATCGTTCAAGCACGTTTCTGCCTGACACAGCCTTATCATTCAGTGCCTTCCCCGATTACACAACCGAACATACGTATCGTAAATCAAATCAGGATTGGTATTTAATGGGGCAACCATCATTTACATTCAATAAAGCTACTGGCCCCACTTACATTATTCGTCACGAAGGTCAAAAAGCCGATGCCAACGATAGTGTTTATGGATTTGTTGGTTACTTAGCTGCGGATTATAACATTCCACATTTCCAATCGTATTTTATCCAATATCACGGCAATATAAACTTTGGAAACGTAACCGATGCCCAACACGCACCTTTACGTTTGGCAGCAGAACAAGTACCAGACGAATATTACTATCTTTATCTCAAAAATCAAAATTATTCGGAACGCACCTGTTTTATACTAGCCGAAGATGGGCATGATACCTATGAAATCAATAAAGATTTATCGAAAATGCTGGAACAAAACCACTATCCACAGCTCTACAGTACAACAGGAGGATATGGTCTAGAATTTAATCATCTAGCCAAAATAACCCAAACTGTACCATTAAGCGTGTGGATTGGCAACAAAGGGCTGTTTAATTTTGTATTGGAAAAACGCGCTGGACAAACTGCCACGTCAGTAATTCTAAACGATATGTTACTCGAGCAGCAGACCGATTTGATGCAAACTAACTATACTGTCAATTTTACAACGAGCGGCGTCACCATTGCAAACCGATTTACCATTACCTTTGATTTAACGCCAAAAGTAGTAACCAATATACCATCTAACACCGCATCAGAAATATCTGTATGCTACACTAATGGCAACATCTACATCAATAATATTCCCGAAAACACGTCAGCTTACCTAGTCGATATGTTGGGACGTAAAATTGAATCATGGCCGTCAGCCAACGAACACTTAACGCTACCTAAAATCAGCAACGGCGTCTATTTGCTGATGATTGATTATGGTTCTCATAGCGAGTCACACAAACTAATCATTCGAAATTAATCAAAAAAGAGCGCTTACACATGATGAGTAAGCGCTCTTTTAAAATTACAATTCTCAATTAGATTAAACTAATCAAAACATCAGTTTCAGTTTCAGTGAATGCCACTTTTTCTTCGCGTGCTAACCAGCCAAGAGCTGCATATAAATCTTTTTCACTCAATTTTGTGGCTTTCTTTAAAGCTTTCAAATCTTTTGGACCTTCGTTCAAAACATTCCAAACGATGCCAGCATTCATGCCTATTTTTTCTTTCATAGTTGTAAAATTTTTATGACTAAAAACGTATTACTTTATGTGAGTGCAAAGGTACTACCTTTTTGTAAATTTTCAAAATTTTAGGCTAATTAATATTTTTTAATATCTTTTTAATCAAAACGGATGGCCGATGCGGGCATAATTCGTGTAATCAAATAAGATGGTAAAATCAGCATAGCCAACGACAAAATAACGGTGCCAACATTTAACAAAAACCAATACAAAATATTCAGAGAAACCGGCACATAACTCACATAATACATAGATGCATCAAGCGGAATAACATGCGTAAAATATTGTACTAAAATAAGTGATACGCCAATGATATTACCCCAAAGCATGCCTTTGCCAATTAAAAAGAGCGATTGATATAAAAAGATTTTGCGAATAGACCAATTGTAAGCACCCATCGATTTAAGCATGCCAATAGTATTTGTTCGTTCCAAAATAAGAATGAGCAATCCCGAAATCATATTAAAGCCCGCCACAACAAGCATTAGCATTAAAATAACCCAAGCGTTAATATCAAGCATATCGAGCCATTCGAACACGCGGGGAACCAACTCTTTTATAGTGCGCGATTGATAAAATGTGCCCTCATTATCGTATCGATTAGCGATAGAACGAAAAACAGTATTTTCAACCTCATCTACTTTAGAAAAATCATCCACTAAAATTTCCAACTGACTCATTTGGGTAGTATCCCAATGATTCAATGTTTGAATGTGCCGAATGTCTGTTATCAAAAACAAATTATCATAATCAGCAAAAGTAGTTTGATAAATACCGCGAACTTTAAATTTGCGAGCGCGTACAGGATCTGTTATAAAATAGGTCAAAAATCGATCGCCCACTTCCAAATGTAAAAGATTTGCTATCGCTTGTGAAATCAACACATCATTAGTAAGCACGCTATCATTATACACGAGCGTGTCGCCTGCCACCAAATTCCGTTTAAAAAAATGCCAATCAAAACTGTTATTCACACCTTTCAAAACCACACCGTGAAAATCGTCCTCAGTTTTGACAATACCTGGCTTGGTAGCTACTTCTTGTACATGTTGCACATGAGGCAAAGAGCGCAAAACAGTTAAAATGGAATCCGAAGGAGCTATTGGTTCGGTTTCATAATTATTAGAACTACCATAATTCGCTACTTGTATATGCGAACCAAATCCAATAATTTGGTTGCTCACTTCTTGCTTAAATCCTACGACAATAGAAACCGCTACAAGCATCACGGCGAGTCCAACAGCGATACCAAGTGTAGCAATACGCACAGCAGGGCGCGACATACGTCGATGTCCTTCCCCACTAAAATGTAATCGTTTTGCTATAAAATATTCCAAATTCATACAGCTACAAAAATACACTTTTAAGCGGATATGCACAAATAGTTTTTGTGAACAAAAAAAAGACCACCCCTTTAAAAAGAGATGGTCTAGAGTTATGGACTTTATGAACAATTATAATTGAGGTCCAGCAGAAATCAACGCTTTTGCATCGTCATTATCGCAATATTGTTCGAAGTTTTTAAGATACTTCGCTGCAAGTGATTTTGCTTTAGTTTCCCATTCTGCAACATCGGCATACGTGTTACGTGGGTCAAGGATTTCTGTCTCTACATTATTTAATGCTTTAGGAGCAGTCAAATTCAAAATTGGAATGTGAATTGTTTCTGCTTTTTCAATTGAACCGTCGATGATAGCATCGATGATAGCACGTGTATTTTTCAACGAAATACGTTTGCCAGTACCATTCCAACCAGTGTTTACCAAGTAAACTTTAGCGTTATGTTCGTGAGCTTTACCAATCAATGTTTTTGCATACATAGTTGGGTGTAAAGTCAAGAATGCTTCACCAAAGGCAGGAGAGAAAGAAGGAACTGGTTCAGTGATACCACGTTCAGTACCAGCTAATTTTGAAGTAAAGCCAGAAAGGAAGTGATATTGTGCTTGTTTTTCATCCAAAATAGATACTGGAGGCAAAACACCGAAAGCGTCAGCCGACAAGTAAATAATTTTCTTAGCATGTCCTGCACGTGAAGGAGAAACTATTTTACTAATATGATAAATAGGATAAGAAACACGTGTATTTTCTGTTTTAGAAGCAGCAGCTGTGTAATCAGGAGTACCGTCAGCTTTTACAGTTACATTTTCCAACAATGCATCACGACGGATAGCACGCCAAATATCTGGTTCTTTATCTTTTTCCAAATCAATTACTTTAGCATAACAACCACCTTCGTAGTTAAATACACCATGATTATCCCAACCATGTTCGTCATCGCCAATCAAATAACGTTTTGGGTCAGCAGAAAGAGTCGTTTTACCTGTTCCAGAAAGACCGAAGAAAATAGCAACATCGCCTTCTGCACCTACGTTAGCAGAGCAGTGCATTGAAGCAATACCTTTCAATGGTAAATAGTAGTTCATCAAAGCAAAAATACCTTTTTTCATTTCACCACCATACCAAGTACCACCAATAACTTGCATTTTGCGAGTAAGATCAAACAAAGTAAACACTTCTGAATTTAAACCTTGTTCTTTCCAGTTTGGATTAACAGTTTTTGAACCGTTCAAACATACGAAATCAGGTTCACCATAGTTAGCCAATTCGTAGTGTGAAGGACGAATAAACATGTTAGTTACGAAGTGAGCTTGCCATGCAACCTCCATAACGAAACGCACTTTCATACGAGTGTCTTCGTTAGTTCCGCAGAATGTATCTACTACATAAAGAGTTTTTGCAGTAGAAAGTTGTTTAGTTACAAGATCTTTACAGTGATCAAATACTTCAGGAGTTGTTGGGCGGTTAATAGTACCATCCCACCACATAGTATCGCGTGTAGTATCGTCCAATACGATAAATTTATCTTTAGGAGAACGACCTGTAAATTTACCAGTATCAACAGATACAGCACCTGTAGTGGTCAACACTCCTTTTTCGAAACCTTCGTTAGCAGGATCCATTTCGGCTTGAAACAACTCTTCGTAAGTTGGGTTGTGCAACACTTCGAAATTACCGGAAATTCCATACTTGCTTAAATCCAATTTTTCCATAATGTTAATTGTTTTATAATGATTAATACTCTACTTGCATTTTATACTTTAAGACGTTACAAAGATACAACAAAAATCAAACCCGATAAAGCAATTAAAGAAATTTTTCTTTAATTAAATCAAAATAAAATAAAGTATTCATTATAAAATAATTAACAATGCTCATTTCGGCTTTATTGTGCAAAAAAAGAATTTTTAGTGCTCAATTTTGACATTTTTATTAAGGATTTACCCCCCGCTTAATCACATTTTTTTCTTAAAAAAAGCACTCCTTTTAAAAAATCAGAAAAACAGATTAGAAAAGAAGATGCAACAACTTATAACTCAAAAAAAATGACGTAAACTGGGTTAATTGAACTAGTAAAAAATAATAAAATATTAAACAAAAAAAGAGTTGAATCTTTTAAAATTATATTGTACCTTTGCGGCGCAAAAAAAATAAAACCTATTGTTTTGCACTGATTTTGAATTTATTTCAATTCATTTATATGAAAACAATCAAACTGAAAAAAGGATTAAACATTGAAATTTCAGGCAAGGCATCTTTGCATGTTGCTTCGATGAGTCAACCTGAAACGGTGGCCATCGTCCCTGACGATTTCAAAGGAATCACTCCTAAAGTAGCCGTAAAAGAAGGAGATACTGTAAAAGCTGGTAGTGTCCTTTTCTTTGACAAAACACATCCGGAGTTGAAAATTGTTTCACCTGTGAGTGGAACTGTGGCCGAAGTAGCACGTGGCGAACGTCGTAAATTACTCTACATCTCTGTAAAACGTGACATTGAAACCACTTACGAGCAATTTAACAAAGTTGATCTCAATGCAAAACGCGAAGAGATATTGAGCGCTTTACTTGAAGCGGGATTTGGAGGCTTTTTCCGTCAACGACCATACGATGTGATTGCCAATCCCACAGTAGCTCCTAAAGCTATTTTTGTTTCAGCATTCGATTCTGCTCCACTCGCTCCCGATTATAATTTTGTATTAAAAGGTCAAGCTTCACACGTGCAAGCAGGTCTTTCAGTTCTTGCAAAACTAACCGAAGGTAAAGTATACTACTCTGTATGCCCAGGTACATCAGCCGAATTAAGAAATATGAAAGATGTAGAAATCAACGAATTCGTCGGTGCTCATCCTGCTGGTAACGTAGGCGTTCAAATCAATCACCTAAATCCAATTAATAAAGGAGAAGTGGTATGGACATTGAATATTCAAGATGTTGCACTTATCGGACGTTTTACTACTACCGGTGTAGTAAATCTAACTAAAACAATTGCAGTAGCAGGTCCTGAAGTTATTGAACCTGCTTACGTTAAAACAGTATATGGCACCTCTATAGCCGCTATCACTAATTGTAACATTACGAAAGGTGTTAAAGTGCGCTATATCAACGGTGATGTATTAAGCGGAGCCCAAGTGGCAGAAACTGGCGTTTTAAGCCCTTTTGCAAATTTGGTTTCTGTTATTGCCGAAGGCGACACTGCCGATGAATTCATTGGATGGGCTATGCCACGCCTTAATAAATTTAGCAACAGCAATCTATTTGCCACTAAAATTATTCGCAAACTGTTTCCAAAAAAACAATTTGAGTTTGATGCCCGTATTTTAGGCGGCGAACGCGCTTTTATCATGAGTGGCGAACTGGAACAAGTGTTCCCTATGGACATTATGCCTGAACAGCTACTAAAAGCTATGATAACCAAAAATCTTGACAAAATGGAACAACTTGGAGCCTACGAAGTAGCTCCAGAGGATTTTGGTTTGTGCGAATTTGTATGCACCTCCAAAATGGAACTCCAAAAAATCGTTCGCGAATCTTTGGATTACATGAAAAAAGAATTGGAATAAAAACGTGAACCTTCATTATAAGCTATATGAAATTTCTTAAAAACATCGTTGACAAATTAGAACCAACATTCTCCGAAGGAGGTAAATTGTCAAAATTGCATTCCGTATTTGATGGCTTTTCAACATTCCTTTTTGTGCCAAATCATACTGCTAAAAGCGGTGCGCACATTCATGATGCTATCGACTCTAAACGTACTATGATTACCGTAGTGTTGGCATTGGTGCCTGCACTTTTATTTGGTATGTGGAACGTGGGTTATCAACACTTCTTGGCCATCGGTCAAGACGCAAACTTTTGGGAACAATTCGCTTTCGGTTTATTAGCCGTTTTACCTACATTAGTCGTTTCTTATGCAGTGGGTTTGGGTATCGAATTTATTGTTGCCCAAATTAAAGGTCACGAAATTCAAGAAGGTTTTTTGGTGACCGGCTTTTTAATTCCGCTCATTGTACCTGTTGACACACCACTTTGGATGATTGCTGTAGCCACAGCATTCGCAGTCATTTTTGCCAAAGAAGTTTTTGGTGGTACTGGTTACAATATTTTCAACGTAGCTCTTATTACCCGTGCATTCTTGTTCTTTGCTTACCCAACAGCGATGAGTGGCGACCAAGTATGGGTACGTACGCGCGATGCTTTCTGGTGGGGCGCAGGCGAACCAATCAATGCTTTTTCAGGAGCTACACCTCTTGGACAGCTAGCTACATCAACTGAGCCCGTAGCAGCTTTCCATAATATTATGGGCGATCCTATTGGATTTTGGGATGGTTTTCTTGGATTAATTCCTGGTTCTGTGGGTGAAACATCTACACTCGCCATTTTGTTAGGCGCAGCTCTGCTCATTATCACCAACGTTGCTAGTTGGAAAACCATGTTAAGTGTCTTTTTAGGCGGTGCCTTTATGGGATTCGTATTCAACACGTGGGGGCCTGATAGCGCTATCGCCAATTTACCTTGGTACAATCACTTGGTATTAGGCGGTTTTGCTTTCGGTGCAGTATTTATGGCTACCGACCCAGTAACGTCAGCTCGTACTGAAACAGGGAAATGGATTTATGGATTCTTAATTGGCGTCATGGCCATCGTTATTCGTGTACTCAACCCTGGATATCCAGAAGGTATGATGCTCGCCATTTTATTAATGAACATTTTTGGATGTTTAATTGACTATTTTGTAGTACAATCGAACATTAAAAAGCGTTTAAAACGTACAACCATTAAATAAGCAATTGATTATGGCTACAAAAAAATATAAATGTAAAGTGTGTGGCTACATACACGAAGGCAAAACGGCACCTGAATCATGTCCTGTATGTAAAGCCCCTGCTTCAGAATTTGAAGAAATCAAAGAAAAACGCAGTTTCAATAAAGAAAATGGTGCTTACATTTTCGTTTACACCTCTGTTATTATTGTTATTGTTTCGTTGCTATTGTCATTCACTTCTGGCGCGCTCAAAAGTCGCCAAGCAGCCAACATGGAACTTGACAAGAAAAAACAAATACTCAGTTCTCTGCCAGCTGTCAATTTAGAAGGAGCTGATGCGGCAGCACTATACACCACCTATATCAAAAAGTATGTGATGTTAAATGCCGATGGAGAAATTACTAAAGAGGTTGACGATTTCAACTACAAAGTAAGCGAAGGAGAATTACCTTTATATATTGCCGAAATTGAAGGCAAAACCAAATACATCATTCCATTAAATGGAGCTGGGCTTTGGGGTGCCATTTGGGGTTATATCGCCTTGAATGATGATAAAAATACGGTATATGGCGTTTATTTTTCACACGCCAGCGAAACGCCAGGCTTAGGTGCAAACATTGTAACGCCTAAATTCCGCGACCAATTTGTTGGCAAAGAGGTTATGAAAAACGGTGCATTCACTTCTATTGGCGTGATGAAAACTGGTCAAATCGCTGAAGGTCAAGATCAAGTAGATGCCATTTCGGGTGGAACCATTACCTCAAAAGGAGTTGAATCAATGCTCAAAAATTGTATTGGCAATTATATTACTTTCTTGAAAAAGACAACGCCAGCTGAAGAGGCTGTTAAAGAAGGAGGAAATACATTATGAAAATGAATGAAGAATTAAAGAACACCTTACTTGGTCCATTGAGCAAGAATAATCCTATTGCTGTTCAAGTATTGGGTATTTGTTCTGCATTAGCGGTTACTGTAGAATTGAAACCCGCCTTAGTAATGGGGATTTCCGTAACCATCATTGTGGCATTATCCAATGTCGTTATTTCATTAATCCGTAACACAATCCCTAATAGTGTACGTATCATTGTACAATTGGTGGTAGTTGCCGCTTTAGTAACGGTAGTAAGCGAATTTCTGAAAGCATTCGCCTTCGATGTCAGCGTTCAATTATCGGTTTATATTGGATTAATCATTACCAACTGTATTTTGATGGGACGCCTCGAAGCATTTGCCATGAGCAACAAACCTGGAGCTGCCTTTTTAGACGGTTTAGGCAATGGATTTGGCTATGCCATGATTTTGGTAATTGTTGCTTTTGTACGTGAACTATTTGGTTCTGGTTCTTTATTAGGATTCCAACTAATTCCTCAAAGCTGGTACGAAGCTGGTTATGTGAACAATGGTTTAATGATGATGCCTTCAATGGCTATGATTCTGTTAGCATGCGTTATTTGGGTACATCGTTCATTGAATAAAGATCTTCAAGAAAAAGAATAAAAACTCTAATAAAAGTTGTAAAAGGAATCATCAAGTTAACATAACGACGATTAAACTTTTACCTTCTAACTCATAAAAATATGGAAAATGCTTTAAGTATATTCGTTCGATCCATCTTTGTGGATAATATGATTTTCGCCTACTTCTTGGGTATGTGTTCATACTTGGCCGTATCGAAAAACGTGAAAACATCCATCGGATTAGGCGTCGCTGTAACCTTTGTGTTATTGATGACACTACCTGTCAATTACCTTTTAGAAGTGCACGTATTACGAGCTGGCGCTCTTTCTTGGTTAGGTGAGAGTTTTGCAAACCTAGACTTAAGTTACTTAAGTTTCATTTTATTTATCGCTGTAATTGCCGCTATTACACAATTAGTGGAAATGATTGTGGAGAAATTTTCACCATCGTTGTATGCATCGCTAGGTATATTTTTACCACTTATTGCAGTAAACTGCGCCATCATGGGTGGTGCTTTATTTATGCAGCAACGTGCAGGCTTAGAACCAACCGACCCTAAAGCATTAACAAGCCTAGTTGACGTTATTGCTTACGCCTTAGGTTCTGGTTTTGGTTGGGCGTTAGCCATTGTAGGTTTAGCTGCCATTCGTGAAAAATTAGAATATTCAGATGTTCCTGCTCCATTACGCGGATTAGGTATTACATTTATTACCGTAGGTCTCATGGCTTTAGCATTTCTATGTTTCAGCGGTCTTAAGATTTAATAATTTCAAGAAAAAATCAGAAATTTGAGGCACGAGTTGTTGCACAGTTCGAACCTCCAACTTTTAATACACTCATAACTATGTTACTCGAAATTAATTCCTTAATAATCACTACCAGTTTAGTTGTCTTTTTAGGCGTAGTGCTTTTATTGGTTATTGTACTACTTATCGCCAAACGCTATTTGGTTACTTCTGGCGATGTCAAAATCACGCTAAACGGCGAAAAAGAAATGCAAGTTGCGGCTGGAACCTCATTGCTAAACGCCATGTCAAATGCTGGTATCTTTTTGCCTTCTGCTTGTGGAGGTAAAGGTTCTTGTGCACAATGTCGTTGTCAAGTAGAACAAGGCGGTGGTGAAATTCTACCAACTGAAACGGTACACTTCAGCCGTAAACAAATCAAAGACAATTGGCGTTTGGGTTGTCAAGTGAAAGTGAAAAGTGACATGAGTATTAAAGTCCCAGAATCCGTACTTGGTGTAAAAGAATGGGAATGCGAAGTTATTTCTAATCGAAACGTGGCAACGTTCATCAAAGAATTTATTGTAGCCCTTCCTAAAGGCGAACACATGGACTTTATCCCAGGTTCATACGCACAGATTAAAATCCCAGCTTACACCATGGACTATGATAAAGATATCGATAAATCATTAATTGGCGAAGAATACGTAAAAGCGTGGGAAAATTTTGGTCTATTTGGTTTAAAATGTACCAATACGGAAGAAACTGTTCGTGCTTACTCTATGGCCAACTATCCTGCTGAAGGCGATCGCATTATGTTAACCGTGCGTATTGCAACTCCTCCATTTAAACCCAAAGAACAAGGTCCTGGATTTATGGATGTAATGCCAGGTATTGCATCTTCATACATCTTTACCTTAAAACCAGGCGACAAAGTTATTATGAGTGGCCCTTATGGCGATTTCCATCCAGTATTCAACTCTACCAACGAAATGATGTGGATTGGTGGTGGTGCCGGTATGGCTCCATTGCGTGCCCAAATCATGCACATGACTCATACCTTACGTACTACTAATCGCAAAATGTCATATTTCTACGGAGCTCGTGCTCTTAACGAAGTATTCTATTTGGAAGATTTCTTAGCTATCGAAAAAGAATTTCCTAATTTCTCGTTTCATTTAGCACTCGACCGTCCAGATCCTGCAGCCGATGCTGCTGGCGTAAAATACACACCTGGATTTGTTCACAACGTAATTTATGAAACATATTTAAAAAACCACGAAGCACCTGAAGATATTGAATACTACATGTGCGGTCCTGGCCCAATGAGTAAAGCCGTAGAAGGCATGCTCGACAGCCTAGGAGTTCCTCGTGAAAACTTAATGTTCGACGACTTCGGAGCATAACCAAATAAAAAAAGCCTTGAATTTCTTCAAGGCTTTTTTTATATTTATAGGTCACATATTCACTACTAATTCAGGCTTACCAGCCTCAATAAAACTATTATTACGATGTTCCCGTTCATCTAACGCTATACGGGCAAAAATCTCACCCCAAGTCGCCACATCGGCATAACGTCGAACCATCTCATTAGTTACTGGCTGCTGAAACAACAATTCATGGTCGCGCACAAATTCGGCATACGTATGTTCCGCATGATCTTCAAATTGTGCATTAAATAACAATGCCTGGCGCATACTTACACGGCTTAAAAACCAAGCAAAAGCCATATAGCCATATAACGCCACATGCGTTACAAAAGGATTTAAATACCAAGGCGAAGGAATCCCAAACTCCTTACGACGTTCGTTCAACACCAATAAATGCCAATATTCATTGTCCTGTGCCTCACGACTCCACTCCACCATATGTGACGCCAACTCAACTACTGATTTATGCCGATAAGCAAAGGATAAACGCACATAATGGCGTGTTTCCCATTTACGATACGGAATAGAAGCAAGCATTTCTAGAAAAATAACCTTGGGAACGGTTGTTTTGCGCCCCGCTACAAGATCCATTGACAGGAAAAAGAGTTTGGATAAAACACTGTACTTACAACGTGGAGTTGCCAACGTACGTTCTACTTCAGACTTTAAATCAATAGCTTCCATAATTATAATAAATTTAGAATGATTATTTTCGTCCAAAATCGGCAGGGATTTCGCCCCACAAATCAGTTTGCCATTTTAAAATTTTTGTATCATATTTATTCTCTGACAACCATTTTTCAGCCCGTGCCACCAATTCAAACACCGCCACATTTTTAGCCGTTGGTTCTAATTTCGATTTACATTTTTTTTGTCGAATCCAAGCTTGAGCCGTCATACTATCAGAATAAATTGGCATCGCTAAATTTTGCTTCTTAAGCCATGCTAATCCATGTACAATAGCCAAAAATTCGCCAATATTATTGGTAGCTCCTTCAAAAGGTCCCATCCTAAATAGTTCCTCGCCTGTGGCTGTCCACACACCACGATATTCCATTTTACCAGGATTTCCGCTACAAGCAGCGTCCACCGACATACTAATGAGCTCTGGCTTAGGCATATCTGTATTAGAATCTAACAAAGTGAGCACCTCCGACGATTTAGTGGCTTTTACCACTTGCCAATAATTTTGCGAAGCAGCCATTTTAGCAGCTTCTTGGGTAGGAAAGCCCTTATATTGAGCGCCTTCAAAACCCTCTACCTGAGCTTTACAAGCGTCCCAACTATCAAAAATACCGGAAGTGCGACCATTCCACACTACATAGAATTTATTCTTTGCCATACCACAAAGATACAGTCTTTTAACGAAAAAAAAAAGTGCTGTATTGATATCAATACAGCACTCGACCTAATACTAAAGAACCCAAATTACTTTTTGAAATAACGATTGTATAGACCTTCAAAACCTCTACCATGGCGCGCTTCGTCGCGAGCCATTTCATGTACGGTATCATGAATTGGATCTAAATCCAACATTTTGGCACGTTTAGCGATACGCATCTTATCTTCGCAAGCTCCACTTTCAGCATTCATACGTTTTTCGAGATTCGTTTTGGTATCCCATACCACTTCGCCTAACAATTCGGCAAAACGTGAACAATGTTCAGCTTCTTCCCAAGCATAACGTTTAAACGCTTCTGCAATTTCAGGATAACCTTCGCGATCTGCTTGACGGCTCATAGCTAAATACATACCAACTTCGGTAGCTTCGCCTAAGAAATGCGCGTTCAAATCTTTTTTCATTTCATCGTCACAATCTTTAGCAACGCCCAAAATATGTTCAGTTACAAATGATAAACCTGCTGATTCATCCATTTCTTTGAACTTTTCTTTTGGTTGTTTACATTGTGGACATCTTTCTGGAGCTTCATCACCTTCGTGAACGTAACCGCAAACGGTACAAATAAATTTTTTCTTCATGATTGTTATTATTTTATATATTAAATGTTAGCTTAGTTATACATTTTGTAAGTTGCTATTTAGTAGCACTCTTTTTCAATATTAATCAGAGGTTACCTCTTTAAATTTCTCTTTTGGTTGTTTACAACGTGGGCAAATTTCAGGAGCTTCGTCACCTTCGTGCACATAACCACAAACAGTACAAACAAATTTTTTCATAATAGTTTAGGTTTAAAAGTTATTACTTGTTCGGGCTTTCGTTGCAACTTGAACAATACCCTTTGAGATACAAATGTTTTTCGGTGACTACAAAACCATGCTCTAACGCAACGGAAGTAACGGAGTCTAACACAGCAGGTACATCAAATACTTTCTCGCAATTTAAACATTTAAAATGAGCATGATCGGAAGTATCTATATCAAAACGTACATTTTTATCATCAATGGTCAAGGCCAAAATAGCCGCTTGTTGGTGAAATAAATTGAGCGTATTATACACCGTTGTTTTCGATAATGTAGGAATCTGATCAATTAATCCTGCATAAATTTCGTCGGCCGTAGGATGCGTACGATGCTCATACAAGTAATTAATAATGGCTAATCGTTGAACCGATGGTTTAATATCGTGCTGCAACAAATAATTATAGGCATTAAAATCAGATTTCATATCAAATTTGTAATCATTACAATTTTATATCCATTGCAAAAGTAGAGTTTATTTATAAACGCTCCAAATAAATTAACTATTTTTAACTGAATAAATTACAGGACGGATGCGAAGTACGGACGTAAATCTTCGTTTGGTTTTACTAAAACCGTTTGAAAATGAAGTGCTTGAGCAGCTTGTATGTTCTGAATACCATCATCAAAAAACAGGCAAGATTCTGGTGCAACGCCTTCGGCTGACAACAGTTTATGAAAGATTTCGGCATCTGGTTTAGAACATTTGAGCTCGTATGAGAGGTAACAAGCGTCAAAAAAATCGCCTAATTGATGACCTTTGTAAGTAAATTTGGTAGCGGTGCACCACGGAAAATGTATGGGATTGGTGTTACTCAACATCACCACACGAAATTTACGCCGCAACGCCAAAAGTAATTCCAATTTCTCGGCTGGAATATCAAGTAGAAAAGCATATAATGCTTGATCTATTTGTTCATCGGTTACTGTGGGGGCAGTGAGTTTGCGTACTTCGTCACGAAAATCGACAGCAGAAAGTGAACCATTTTCTAACTGCATAAAAATACCAGACTGCACGTAGTTATCGAGTAATTGGTCGGCGGTATCCAAACCTAATTTACGAAAAGCGTCAATAGCAGCTTCGCGTTTCAGGTTAATCAACACACCACCAAAGTCAAAAATCAACGTAGAAATAGAAGTAAAATCCATGAAAATAATCGGTTATAGCTTACTAAAAAATTGACCTACAATTGGTTAAAATGAGGGCTTTAACTTTTAACCAATAAGCTGTTGCATAAAATGAAAAATTGTGTTACTTTTGCATCACTTTGCAAAGATAACAAAAAACTTTGTATCGACAGCGAGGGGGCCTATAGCTCAGTTGGTTAGAGCATCGGACTCATAACCCGCAGGTCGCTGGTTCAAGTCCAGCTGGGCCCACCAAAAGCGTTTGAAGAAATTCAAACGCTTTTCTTTTTATATGTTCCTAAACACAAACGAGGCTGAAAACCATGCGATTTTCAGCCTCGTTTATATTTAAAAGTGTTTGGTTTATTTTACCGCCACTTTCATCACTGAATTGCCAATTTTCACAAGATAAACACCTTGTTGAACAGCAAACTCTGCATTTTGAACTTGATTGCTCGAGATCATCAATTGGCCTAACACATTATAGATAGTTACATCAACAGGCATATTTTGTTCAATCCTGATTTTACCTTGGCTTGTGTACACGCCAGCTATCACTACTTGGTGTAAACCGCTACCGCATTCTTCTACCGTAACCGCACATGTAGCTGCAAATCCGCCATCAGTGGTTGTAACTGTAATAGTAGCTGTACCAGCTGCCACAGCAGTTACTGTTCCAGCTGTAACCGTTGCCACCGCCTCGTTAGACGATTCCCACATCACCGTTTTAATCGCTGCGTCTTGAGGAAGCACAGTTGCTACAAGTGTAAAGGTTTGTGTTCCACACATATTTAATGTTAATTGTGTAGAATCAAGCGTAACTCCTGTAACTGAAACTGGGCAGGCACTTACACTTACACGACACGTATCGGTAAGGGTGCTATCGCTATTAAACACAATAATATCGACACTACCAATACTTACTGGACGCACAATCCCGTCGGCCACAGTAGCAATTGCTTCGTCTGACGATTTCCAAGTTGTACGTTTGTCGGTAGCCGTTGCTGGTAATATTGTAGCACGTAAAATAGCTGTATCTTGACAAAGCGACACATTAAGAGTAGAACGCAATGTTAACGAAGTAGCCACAATGGGTTGATTTTGCTTAACACGTTTGTAAATATATGGCAATGGCGTTGTAGTTGATGTGTAGTTGGTAATACGGGCATAACTTGCTTCTGGTTGATTGAAACGCAATGTTCCATAATCGGTATTTGTATTA
Source organism: uncultured Paludibacteraceae bacterium (assembly GCA_964570565.1). Classification (GTDB taxonomy): domain Bacteria; phylum Bacteroidota; class Bacteroidia; order Bacteroidales; family Paludibacteraceae; genus W0P28-013. The sequence goes on along the minus strand of CAZMYT010000002.1, from coordinate 270,158 downwards.
GCAATTTCAGCGCCGTCAAACGTTAATGCAATATTCCAATCCATACCGCCTTTATTCCAAGCTAATTTTTTAGCAGCGGTTGCTCCAAGTGTGTCGCTATACTGGTTCACCAAGTTCCAAGCAGTACCATTTTTGCGTAATTTGAAATACATAAATTCTGGCTCATAAACATCCAAAATATTATGTACTGAATAAACATCCATGTAAGGATATGTTTGAGTGGTATCAATATCACCAGCAGCAACACCTGAATAATAAATCAAAATATCGTCACCATCGACAATGGTGCCGTTTTTACCCACTTTTTCGTATTGATAACCCATAGCACTCTCTGTAGGTGTAGCACTTGGTTCATATTCAATAGTGTAGCTGTTGATATACACAGAACTTTCAGTTCCAGTAATCACAATCGAAATGTCTTCATCTGGTTGAACCACATGATTGGTGGTCATTGTTTTGGTAACATCTACATAAACATAGTTGATGTGGCTTACCCACGAACCATACCATTGAGGGCTATTGAATGCTGTTGAGCCCATATTGAAAAGCGATGTAGTACCAGCCATTACTTTGAAAGATGCGCCACCCGATTTAGCGTTAGAACACATGTTGAACGTAATACTTTTGATAGTACAACCTTCCCAACCAACTAAATAGAGTTCTGCCTTTTTATCTTTCGGAATTTGGTTGTAACGATTACCAACAACATTACCAAATTCGTTATTAAATTCGGCGTATGAATAAGCAGGCTTCGTACCAAATGGTTTTATAACGTATTTCAAATCGTCATCTTTTACGACGTTATACGTAATGGACTCAGCAAAAATAGACGCTGCACACGACAGCAATAGGAAAAGAACTGTAGTTTTTAAAAGGGACAAATAATTCATGATAATTAGATATTAAGTTTTACGAGGCAAAGATACACATTTTTACTTACTTACAAACCGTATCAAACTGTTAAAGTTGACACTATCGAAACAAAAACGAGGCACTCCACCAAAGGAATGCCTCGAAAAGAGCGGCAAGCGAGACTCGAACTCGTGACCCTCAGCTTGGGAAGCTGATGCTCTACCAACTGAGCTACTGCCGCAAAAAATGGTATGCAAAAGTACAGCTATTTTTTGAATTTGGAGAACACTTTACCTATTTTATTCTAGATTTTATGTAATTTTGTACCCATGATACAATCACAACGCACGAACTGGTTTTTATTATTCGCCACAAATTTTCTGGGCGTTTTCAACGATAATTTCCTGAAACATTGTATCATTTTTATAGCTATCTCGTGGCAACTTCCAACATGGCTCACCCAATCGCAATTGATTTCGCTGGTTTCCGCCGCATTGGTTGTACCTTATTTGATCCTATCGCCTTTCGCCGCTAAACTTTCCAGAATATATCAGCATCAAAAAGTGCTCAGAGTAGCCAAATTAGCCGAGTTACCTATTATGGCGTTAGCCTGCTTAGCCTTTATCAATCAATGGGTGTGGCTAGCACTAGCAAGTGTGTTGCTTATGGGCATTCAAAGTTCACTTTACTCGCCTGCCAAATACAGCTTAATTCGTGATATTGGAGGCGAAAAAGGCGTTTCATACGGCAGCGGTATTTTTGAATCGATGGCATTTTTAGGGATTTTAATGGGAACTGTGATGGCAGCTACCATTTCCGACAACTACTCCACTTTACTGACGTGTGGATTATTCCTGATACTAGCCATCATGGGTTATTATGGCGCACGTAACATCCGAACAGAAGAGCATGAAACACCTCACGAATCACAAACGATTCGTCCTATCAAATTTATAATCGATTCGTATCGCTTTGCTCGCCATTATCCACTACTCAACCTTGGTGTATTTGGAGCCTCATTTTTATGGCTCATTGGCGGCATTTTACAAATGAATTTAGTCATTTATTGCCACAATGAATTGCAATTAACAAATTCAGAAACAGGCATTATGATGGCCATGGCAGCCATTGGCATAGCTACAGGTTGTTTCGCCACAGGACAATTTTCGGGCACTACCATTCGCAAAGGACTTATTCCCACAGGTTTGGGTGGAATTTCTATTTTACTGGCACTATTATTACTCATCCAACCAACAGCTTTATTGGCAGGTGTTTTTGTTTTTGGTATCGCCTTTTTTGGCGGTATTTTTCAAGTGCCTTGCTTAGCGTTAATCCAAAAAGCAAACGTGGGCGGAAAATTGAGCGATATGATAGCGTACACCAACCTCATCACATTTATTTTTATTGTTGGCGGAACCATTATCTTTTCGGTAGTCACAGCATTCAGTCATGAAAATGCTTACCTCGTTTTTGGCGTACTTTTGATTATCTGCATCTCACTTTGCTTCTCTTTTGGAGTAAAACTCTACCAAGTAGCACAAAAAAACTTAACTGATAACCGATAAGTATCAACAATTTAGTATCTTTGCACTCCAAAGTTCAAATCTGCCTAAATGGCAGCAAAAAAGGTAATGGCTTCATATTTGTATAACTTGAGAAGCAACTTTATTTTAAACTCTAAAATAGACACTATAAACCACTATAAACATGGGAATTAACGATTTTTTATCCAAGCTTTTTGGTAATAAAGCACAACGTGATTTAAAAGAAATCATGCCAATTGTAGACAAAATTACTGCCATTTATCCATCTATCGCACAACTCACCAACGATGAATTACGTGCTCGTACTGAAGCCATCAAACAACGTTTGCGAGACGTCGTACAAAACGAGCGTGATCAAATAGCCGCTTTACGCGCCAAAATTGAGGAAACAGAAATCAATGAGCGCGAAAAAATCTATACCGAAATAGATAAACTCGAGAAACATATTACCGAAAAACTCGAACACACGTTAGACGAATCTCTTCCTGAGGCTTTTGCCATTGTAAAAGATACAGCACGTCGTTTGAAAGAAAACGAAACCATTGTAGTTACCGCCAATGATTTTGACCGTGATTTAGCCGCTAAACATGATTTTGTAGAAATTGAAGGCAATCAAGCCGTTTATCATAACGAATGGGTTGCTGGTGGCAACTTACTCAAATGGGAAATGGTGCATTATGATGTACAGCTTATTGGTGGTGTGGTGTTACACAAAGGTAAAATTTCCGAAATGGCCACTGGTGAAGGTAAAACATTAGTTGCCACTCTTCCTGTGTTCCTCAACGCCTTAACTGGCAACGGCGTACACATTGTAACCGTGAATGATTATTTGGCAAAACGTGACTCGGAATGGATGGGACCAATTTATATGTTCCACGGTTTGAGCGTTGACTGCATTGATAAATATCGTCCAAACTCAGACGAACGTCGCCAAGCTTATAATGCTGATATTACGTTCGGTACGAATAACGAATTTGGTTTCGACTACTTACGTGATAATATGGCTACTAGCCCACTCGATTTAGTACAACGCAAACATAATTACGCGATTGTTGATGAGGTCGACTCTGTATTGATTGATGATGCACGTACACCATTAATTATTTCAGGTCCAGTTCCTAAAGGCGAAGATCAATTATTTGAAGAATATCGTCCACGTGTCGAGATGTTGGTAAAACAACAAGCGGCCATGGCTACCAAATATTTGTCAGAAGCCCGTCAAAAACTCAATTCTGGAGACAAAAAAGAACAGGAAGAAGGTGCTCTATCATTGTTTCGCTCGTACAAAGCCATGCCAAAAAACAAACCACTCATCAAATTTTTGAGTGAACAAGGCATCAAACAACAATTGCTCAAAACCGAAGAGTTCTACATGCAAGAAAACAACAAAAACATGCATGTGGCAACTGATCCACTGTTATTCGTGATTGACGAACAACACAATTCAATTGAATTGACCGATAAAGGTATTGATATACTTACAGGAACCACTACCGACCCACACTTTTTTGTATTACCTGATGTCGGCGCAGAGCTTTCAGAAGTAGAAAATATGGGACTTGATGGCGATGCCAAGCAAGCTAAAAAAGACGAAATCCTACAAAATTACGCCATCAAATCGGAACGTGTTCACACCGTTAATCAATTACTAAAAGCATATACACTCTTCGAGAAAGACGATCAATATGTAGTGATTGAAAATAAAGTAAAAATTGTAGATGAGCAAACAGGTCGTATCATGGAAGGTCGTCGTTATTCCGACGGATTACACCAAGCTATCGAAGCCAAAGAACGTGTAACAGTGGAAGCTGCCACACAAACATTTGCTACTATCACTTTACAAAACTATTTCCGTATGTACCAAAAATTGTCAGGTATGACTGGTACTGCTGAAACAGAAGCTGGTGAGTTTTGGGATATCTACAAATTGGATGTGGTGGTCATTCCAACTAACCGCAACATTGCACGACACGATTTAGAAGATCGCGTATACAAAACTAAACGCGAAAAATACAATGCTGTTATCGAAGAAATTGTGAATCTTGTATCACAAGGTCGACCAGTTTTGGTTGGTACAACTTCGGTTGAGATTTCTGAGTTATTGAGCCGTATGCTCACCATGCGTAAGATTAAACACAATGTATTGAACGCCAAATTACATCAAAAAGAAGCGGACATTGTAGCCGAAGCGGGTCGCTCTGGTACTGTTACTATTGCTACCAACATGGCAGGTCGTGGTACCGATATCAAACTAACACCTGAAGTAAAAGAAGCGGGCGGTTTGGCTATTATTGGTACAGAACGTCACGAAAGCCGTCGCGTCGACCGTCAGTTACGTGGACGTGCTGGTCGTCAAGGTGACCCAGGTTCTTCTGTATTTTATGTATCTTTGGAAGATAACTTAATGCGTCTGTTTGGCTCGGAACGCATTTCAAACATTATGGACAAACTCGGATTTGAAGAAGGAGAGATGATTGAACACTCCATGATTTCAAAATCGATTGAACGCGCACAGAAAAAGGTCGAAGAAAATAACTTTGGTATCCGTAAACGTTTGTTGGAATACGATGACGTGATGAACTCACAACGTAACGTAGTTTATAGCAAACGCCGTCACGCCTTAATGGGCGAACGTATCGGTGTAGATATTGTAAACACGCTATACGATACCGCTGAAAATATTGTAGTAGACGCCTCTGAGGCGAATGATTTTGAGTTCTTAAATGCAGAACTACTTACTGCGTTTGCTATGGAAGCTCCGTTTGATGAAGAAGTATTTCGTAACAAACGTGCCAATGCATTAACGGAAGATGTAGCCGACGCCGCATTCAATACGTTCAAACGTAAAATGTCAAACATGGCTCAAATAGCCTATCCTGTAATTAAACAAGTTTACGAAAAACAAGGGCAACAATATGAAAATATTTTGATTCCTATTACCGATGGTAAGCGTATGTTTAATATCCCAGTGAATTTAAAAGCAGCCTACGAATCAGAAGGAAAAGAAGTGGTAAAAGCATTCGAAAAAGCCATCATGTTACTTACCATTGACGAAGCATGGAAAGAACATTTACGCGAACTCGACGATTTACGCCAATCGGTACAAAATGCCTCATACGAACAAAAAGATCCATTATTGATTTACAAATTGGAGTCATTCAACTTATTTAAAACGATGATGAATGGTGTCAATCGCAAAATTAGTTCCGTATTGATGCGCGGACAAATTCCTGTGCGTGAGCCAGAACAAGTACGTCAAGCAGCACCTACACAAAGCCGCTCAGATTACAGCCGTTACCGCACACAAAAAGACGATTTTAGCGGTGGAAACACTAGCGAAACAGCGCAAAAAGATACACGCGAACGCCAAGTAACACAGCCTATACACGCTGAAAAAACGGTGGGACGTAATGACCTTTGTCCTTGTGGTAGTGGGAAGAAATACAAAAACTGTCACGGTAGCAATGCCTAAGTTTAACTAAAAAAGCTCGGAATTTTTCTGAGCTTTTTTTATCTTTGCATCACTATGAAAAAGATTGAATTTCGCACTACCAACGACGGCTCTACCACACTTTATAATGGAGAGATTGATGAATGTTATCATTCCATGTTTGGTGCGCGCAACGAATCGATGCACATTTTTATTGAAAGTGGCTTAAAGCAGTGTTGTAAAAAACCAATAAACGTGTTAGAAGTAGGATTTGGAACAGGTTTAAACGCCTTTCTAACGGCTTTAGAAGCCGAAAAAAATGGAACGCTCATTCATTATACAACGCTTGAACTCTACCCACTCACTGCTGACATTTACACTAAACTACCCTACGCAGAAACATCTGAAGAACGGAATTTATTCACCCTATTACACACCTGTGCTTGGGAACAAACTATTCCCATAACGCCTTATTTTTCGATTACGAAGTTACAAGCCGATTTATCTACCATACATTTCGACAGCACATTTGACTGTGTTTTTTTTGATGCTTTTTCGCCCGAAAAGCAACCCGAACTTTGGGAAGAATCTATTTTTGCAAAAATTTATAAAGCCATGAATACTGGTGGTGTACTGACAACTTATTGCGCCAAGGGCGTAGTCCGTAGAACCTTGCAACATGTAGGCTTTGTGGTAGAACGCATTGCTGGTCCCGTAGGAGGGAAACGTGAAATTTTACGTGCACGAAAATAAAAAAACAGCTCTCGCATGAGAGCTGTTTTTTTATTTTATTCTTGACTTTTATTCAAATTCTTAGGACTATCCCAACCTACATCGTGAAGGTCTGAAATATCATCCCAATCGTCTTCATCGGTACCAACAATACACTCGTCATCACCACGACCGTCATCATCGAAGTCATCTTCTTCACGTTCCACGCGCGTGATTTCCAAGTTACGGTGAGTCAGGGTTTGAACCACTTGATTGGCTGGATTATTAATCTCTTCCCACAACATATCTTTGAGTTCGGTCAATCCCATACCAGATACCGACGAAAAGAAGACACAGCGAACACCTTGTGGTAACTCGGTGCGCATTTGCTCCATCAGTTCCTCATCAAGCATATCACTTTTAGAAATAGCCAAAATATGCTGTTTATCGACTAATTCTGGGTTGTACACCGCTAGCTCATTACGCAAAATTTCATATTCTTTAGCTATGTTGTCACTATCGGCTGGCACTAAAAATAACAAAATAGAGTTACGTTCTATGTGTCGTAAAAAGCGCAAACCTAAGCCTTTTCCTTCTGAAGCACCTTCGATAATACCTGGAATATCGGCCATACAAAATGACTTATTATCGCGATACGACACAATACCTAAATTGGGCACCAATGTAGTAAATGGATAATTAGCAATTTCGGGTTTTGCAGCAGAAACGACTGATAATAAAGTGGATTTACCAGCATTAGGAAAACCTACCAAACCAACATCGGCCAATACTTTTAATTCAAGAATAATAGAACGTTCAACCCGAGGTTCGCCAGGTTGCGCAAAGCGTGGCGTCTGATTAGTAGAAGTACGGAAGTGCCAATTGCCCTGTCCACCACGACCACCTTTTACCAGAATAAGTTCTTGTCCATCATCAGTAATTTCGGCTAAGAACTGACCAGTTTCTCCATCGTAAGCTACTGTACCACAAGGTACATCAATAATTTTGTCAGCACCATCTTTGCCAAAGCTACGACTAGCGCCACCACTTCCACCATCGCCAGCAAAAATATGACGTGCATATTTCAAGTGAATAAGTGTCCAATAATCTTTTTTAGCGCGTAATATAATGTGACCACCACGACCACCATCACCGCCATCAGGACCACCTTTAGTGGTCATATTATCGCGGTGAAAGTGTGCAGAACCTGCGCCACCTTTACCCGAACGGCAAAAGATTTTGACATAATCAACAAAATTGGAACCTGCCATATAATTTTGGAGTAAATTAAAATACAATGAATACTAAAAACCACAAATAGAGAATTCAATAAGATGAACAATACGCTCAAAATATTGCTCTATCGTCGTACAGTTTTCTACTGCCACATAACGACCAGATTGCTTATAAAAATCAAGAACAGGAACGGTTACTTGATGATATACTTCCAACCGTTTTTTGATAACCTCTAAATTGTCATCGGCACGACCAGACGTTAATCCACGCTTCAACAAACGATCAATCAACAAATGTTCGTCAACATGTAAATCTATCATTAATGTGAGCTTTTTGCCATGTTTGGCCAACAACTCATCCAATGCTTTAGCTTGAGCAACTGTGCGTGGAAACCCATCGAAAATAAAACCATTACAATTTTCTTTATGAAGATTAATCTTATGCTCAATCATTTGAATAATCAAATCATCGGGAGCCAAATTACCCTTGGAAATCAAAGCGTCAGCAATTTTGCCAACCTCTGTTCCATGCGCTATCTCTTCACGAAGCATATCGCCAGTAGAAAGGTGTACCAATTGGTACTTTTCTGCTATCAATTCGCTTTGAGTTCCTTTGCCTGAACCGGGAGCACCAAAAATAACAATGTTCAACATACCTTAAAACCTTCTTTACAATATCGATAATTAGTTCGCAAAGTACTTTGAAATGAAACACTCCTAAAAGTGAGATTCCCGTTTTGTGAACAAAAAACAATTCTAAATCAAACGATGCCTCTAAAAATAAAGCCTGTATTCTGCTCTCTCTAAAGAAGACAATTCGCAGTGAAAAACAGAGGCAAAGGTACGATTTTTTGTTGAATTACGAAATTTCCCTACTGCACTTTGATTAGACGAAAAAAAGATGTACTTTTGCTTGTTAAATGAGCACTTTATGAAATTAGATTTCTCCAAAAACATACTACGTCAGTTACTGCGCGTTTGCCTATTTTTGGTAACAGTAGCCATTGTATATCAACTTATTCCACAACGAATACAGTTTGACAGACAGTTCTCTCCAGGGAAACCTTGGCCCTACGATTTACTGACGGCCTCATTCGATTTTCCGATTTTTAAAGATGAGGCCGAATTAAAACGCGAACAAGATAGTATTTTACACTATTTTGTACCTTATTTTAGTCTTAATCAAGCAGGAAGCAACCGACAACTCACCAAGTTTAAACAGTCCACAGAATCTATTGACAGCTTAGCGCTAACGCAAAGCGAACGGGCACAATTGGCCAATAAATTAAGGCAGATCTATCAAACAGGTATTATGTCGTCAGACCAGATGCAAGACCTCGTAACCGCGGGCATTGTACGTATTTCAATTATTGACAGCAACTCAGTAGCCAAAGAAGTTCCTTTGAGTGAAATTTATACCGTTCGCTCCGCTTACGACGCTTTGTGCCAAAGCAATACGATTGATAATAAATTGCTGCGCGCTTGTAATTTCAACCATTATTTAGAAGAGAATTTAACTTATGATGCTAATAAATCAGAACAAGTTCGTTCCAGTTTGTTGGGGCAAATCTCACAAACATCTGGTTTAGTGCAAGCTGGTGAACGTATTATCGACCGCGGAGAAATCATTGACCAACAAACGTTTAAAATATTAAACTCACTTAAAATTATTACTGAACGCGACCAATTATCTGACCGAAATCATTATTGGGTAATGGCAGGTGAAGTGTTGCTCATTTTAGGTTTACTACTACTCTTTTTCCTCTATTTACACCTATTCCGTCCACTGATTTTTAATTCAAATCGTGATATATTATTTATCATGCTCATGGTGATAGGCATGATTGCGTTAGCGTCATTTACCATACGCTTAACTAGTTTCAATCTCTACATCATTCCATTTGCGCTATTGCCAATCATTATTCGCACATTTTTTGATTCACGTACCGCACTTTTTGCACACATAATCACCATCTTGCTGACCTCATTTATGGTACCAGCGCCGTTTGAATTTTTGTTATTGCAAATCACCGTGGGCATGACTGTTGTATCGAGTTTAAAAGAGATGTCGCAACGTTCGCAACTGATTCAGACCTCACTACTCGTGTTTTCATCGTACGCCGTAATGTATCTTGCCATTTCACTGATGCGCGATGGTTCTTTGGATAAAATTAATTGGATGATATTTGGCATCTTTGCACTAAACGGTTTATTACAACTATTTGCATATGGATTAATTTATATTTTCGAGAAACTATTTGGTTTCTTATCGAATGTCACTTTAGTGGAACTTTCGAATATCAATAATAAACTACTCATGGAGTTTTCGGAAAAAGCGCCTGGCACTTTTCAACACGCTCTACAAGTATCCAACTTAGCAACTGAGGCTGCAAAAAAAATAAATGCCAATGCGTTATTAGCACGTACTGGAGCATTGTATCACGATATTGGTAAAATGGTAAATCCATTATTTTTTACCGAAAATCAAACACCAAACGTTAATCCATTGGCAGATATGCCTTTAGAAGAAGCAGCACAAATAGTTATTGGTCACGTAGCCGAAGGTGTAAAACTCGCGGACAAATACAAACTTCCGGGCAAGATAAAGGCCTTTATACTCACGCATCACGCCGAGAGTAAAACCGCTTATTTCTACAACACGCTTAAAAATAATTTTCCTGATCAAGAAATTGACGAGGCGAAATTCACGTATCCTGGGCCTAAACCTGGCAGCAAAGAAACTACCATTGTGATGATGGCCGATGCCGTAGAAGCGTCCTCGCGTAGTTTGAAAGATTACAACGAAACAACCATTGATGAACTCGTAGAACGTATAATTGATGGTCAAATAGCGAATGGTTCATTTAAAAATGCGCCCATTTCATTCCGCGATGTAGAAATGATAAAAGCTATTTTTAAAGACAAACTCAAAAACATTTACCACAATCGCATCAGCTATCCTGAACTTAAATCGAAGAAAAAATAATTACAAATGAATCGTAAGATTTTACATATCACACTGTTTGTAGCACTGATTGGATTGGTTTTACTCTTGCCTTTACTTCCATTTTTTCGCGTAGATTTAACCTCCGAAAAACGGTTTAGTATTTCAGATCAAAGTCGCGAACTCATGCGCGAGTTAGATCGACCTATACAAGTAACTATCTATTCGGGAGGTGAAGTAGACGCGAATTTTGCTCGACTCAATAAAGCCACACGCGAATTGTTGGAAGAATTAAATATATATGCCACCCAGCGCATAGCTTATCAGTTCGTCAATCCATCGGAATCCACGTCAGAAGAAGAACGTAATAAAACCTATTTTTCATTAGAACAACGAGGTTTGCGCAGCATGTCCGTGGCATCGCGCGATGCGAATGGTCAGGTAACTCAAAGTGTGGTTTTTCCTTGGGCAGAAGTAGCCATAGGCAAAGATACTCTAGCCGTTTGTTTGCTCCAGCCCGACGGACAACGTAATGGTGAAAATGGCATCAATAGGGCTATTGAAAACCTCGAATTTCAATTTACCGATGCCATTCGTATATTGAGTAAAAAGAAGGTTGAAAAAATAGCCTTTCTCGAAGGACACGACGAATTATCAGAAGAACTCGTATATGATGTATCGGAAGCTTTCAGTCGTTATTTCCAAATAGACAGAGGCGTCATTGGTCTAGATGCCAGCATCTTGGACGATTACAAGGCGATAGTCATTGCCAAACCCATGAAACCGTTTAGCGAATCGGACAAATATATTATCGACCAATATATTATGAATGGTGGTCGCGTATTGTGGTTACTAGACGGCGTTCAAATACAAGAAAGCGACTTGACACAACGAGGAGTTGCGCCTATGCTTCCTTTGGATGTTAATTTACAAGACCAATTATTTCGTTATGGCGTTCGCATTACTAGCACATTAGTGCAAGACGCACAATGCGCCTATATGCCTATGAACATAGCCAAACCTGGTGAAACACCTCAATTTGAGCCATTACCTTGGTTCTATACGCCATTATTATTGCCTTCGCCCATCAGCCCTATTACTAAAAATTTAATGCAAGTCAAAGCAGACTTTGCCTCTGTATTAGATTTTACGAGTGATGAAAATAAAGTACAAAAAGACTTGTTACTCATCACGTCGAACGCAACACACGTAAGCCAAGCGCCAGCCACTATCGACTTATCGCAGCTACTCGAAAATTCTAAACAAGATGGCTATTTCTTTACCAAATACCAGCCAATAGCCGCTTCATTACAAGGAGTTTTTCCTTCCAATTTTCCTTCACGCGGTCGCATGGTACCAGCAGGTGTTGTCAACGAAAAACCGCACCGCGACGAAAGTGTGCCAACACGTATGATTGTGGTGGCGGATGGCGATATTATTCGTAATGAGGTGGAAAATTCGGCACAAGGTATTCGCATTATTCCGGCCGGCTACGACAGAGCCAGTCACATGACGTTTGGCAACAAAGATTTCTTGCTCAACGCCCTGCTTTATCTCACCGATGACCAAGATTGGCTTTCGTTACGTAATAGAACTTTTAAGCTGCATTTACTGAATAAAACGGCGGTTAATACCAATCGACACTTTTGGCAATGGAGCAATATTTTATTACCACTAGCACTACTAGCTGTCTTTGGTGTAATTCATTTTGTGATACGTCGCAGACGTTTTGAAAAAGGCTAAATTTCCTTCGAAAAATTTGTAAAATAAAATAATTCCAGCTATCTTTGTGAGTTACAAAGCGTAATATCGTCTAATCAATAAAACTAAAAAAACATATGAAATTTACAGTCTCTAGCACCGCTCTTTTGAGCCACTTGCAATCTATTGGTCGTGTTATTAACCCTAAAAGTCCACTGCCAATTCTGGAAAATTTTTTACTTAAAATAGAAGATAAGACACTTACCATAACCGCTTCTGACCTAGAAACGACTTTAATCACTTCGTTAGAAGTTGAAAATCCATCGGGCAACATCACGTTAGCTGTAAACGCAAAATTATTGATGGATTCTTTACGTGAATTTTCGGAACAACCATTGCAATTTGATATCAATGAAAATAATTTGGCTGTCATTATCAAAACAGAAAGTGGCAACTACAATTTTATTGGCCAAAATGGCGACGAATATCCAAAATTACCAGCATTAGGCGACGAAGCTAATACACTCACTTTACCTGTGGAAATCTTGGCTAATGGTGTGAATAAAGCGGCTTTTGCTACCGCTGATGACGACTTACGCCCAACGATGACTGGTATCTATTTTGACATCAAATCAGACGATATCACCTTTGTAGCTACGGACGCACACAAATTGGTGCGGTTAAAAAATACAAGCGTTAAAAGTGGTGTTGATGCGGCATTTATTTTGCCTAAAAAACCAGCTAACATGCTCAAAAATATCATCGCTAAAGAAAGCGGTGATGTAGAAATACGTTTCGATCAAAAAAATATCGTATTCAAACTTCCTTCATACGTTATGGTTTGTCGTCAAATTGAAGGTCGTTTCCCAAATTACAACGGTGTAATTCCACAAAATAATCCATACAAATTGATTATCGACCGTTTGTCGTTAATGAACGCCATCAAACGCGTGTACACCTTCTCAAACCAAGGTACAGGGTTGATTAAATTGGCTATTAGCGAAAATACATTGGTGATCACAGCGCAAGACATTGACTTTTCAACGTCAGCAAAAGAAACCATGACTTGTCAATATCAAGGTGAAACCATTAATATTGGATTCAAAGCCCCATTTTTAGTAGATATCTTAAATAACATCAATAGCGGTGACGTGGTTATCGAATTGGCCGATCCTTCACGCGCAGGTATCATCCTTCCGTTTGAAAACGAAGCTAACGAAGAACTGTTAATGCTGTTGATGCCTATGTTAATAACCGAATAAAGAGGCCTATGCCGACCATCATTAATCACATACAATCTGAACTGAAGGATTTTTATCCTGAAGGGGAAGTGAAAGCTTTCACACGATTGCTGCTCGAGAAAGTGGCTGGCTGGACTTTGACCGACATACTCACACACGATGATTTAGAATTGTCGGATGAGCAAACTTTATTCATACATCAAGCCGTAGAACGACTCAAAGAACACGAACCAATTCAATATATTTTAGGCGAAACCGAATTTTGCGGTATGCGCTTATGGATTGACAATCGTGTGCTCATTCCACGCCCCGAAACGGCAGAATTAATTGATTGGATTGTTGAAACCGTTCATCATCCTGCACCAGCCATTTTAGATATTGGTACTGGAAGCGGCTGTATTGCTATTGCATTAGCCAATAAATTCAGACAAGCTACGGTTACAGGTTTCGACATTTCGTTGGATGCGCTACATGCAGCTCACGAAAATGCAGAACTCAACAACGTGTTGATACGTTTTTTCCACATCAACATTCTCAAAACCGCACATTGGGAAGGCACATTTGATGTCATTGTAAGCAATCCGCCTTACGTTATGAATTCGGAGCGAGAAACCATGGAGGAAAATGTATTAAACCACGAGCCAGAAATAGCTCTTTTTGTGACCGATGAAGATCCACTTATTTTCTATCGACACATCGGTCAATTTGCCGCACAACACCTAAAGGAAGACGGTCAGCTATTCTTAGAAATCAATCAAGCATTAGGTAAAGAAACCGTACAATTACTCAAAGAAATTGGGTTCAAAACGGTAGAATTACGCAAAGATTTATCGGGCAAAAATCGCCTAATTCGTGCGCTGTTAACCAAACCAAAATAAACCAAATACAATGAACTTTAATGAGGCTTTACAAAAGGCAGCAGCCTACTGCTCCTTATCGGAAAAGTGCGAATATGAAGTCAAAGAAAAACTACGTACATGGGACGTTTCGAACACGGATGTAGCCAAAGTAATCGATCAACTTCGACACGATGACTTTATAAACGACACACGTTATTGCACCTACTACACACGTGATAAATTTCGCTTTAATCGTTGGGGGAAAATTAAAATTGGGATGATGCTACGTTCCAAACAATTACCGGAAGAAGAAATCACCAACGCCTTAGCCCAAATTGATGAGGCTGAATATGAAGAAGCTTTGGTGGTATTATTACAAACAAAACTTAAAAGTTTAACCTATAAATTCGAATACGAAAAGCAAGGAAAATTATTTCGATTTGCACAAAGTAGAGGGTTTGAACACAACATAATTAGTAATGTTCTCCGACAATTAGAATAACAAACGAGACGTCATTAAGGCGTCTCGTTTAGTTTATTACAGAAATGGTTAACAGATATCACAACACAATCTTAGCCGTCTTCTGGCCAACACGTACTACCAATACTTGATTCGACGAAAGCCCATCAATAAGTGTCTCTACGTTTTCAGCCGATTTGCTATAAACGGCTTGTCCCATCGTATTATAAACTGTAATTGATTGACCAACTTCGGCTGGAACTACAATCTGCCCATTACGCACATAAACGCCCAGAGAACATTCAACCCTACCGATTGCGGTTTGTTCATTCGTGATTGTATAAACGCCTCCCGTTTCGTTATAAGCATCTATTGGGATTTCTGTCCAGGTATGCGTATGACGATTTGTAGCCTCATCTGTCACATCGTATGTCACATTGTATAAATTATCACGTACCCACACCACGGTTACAGAGCCACTTTTCAAAAATGATTGTACATCATTGTTGCATTTATGAATAATGAGTGAACTTTGGTTTTTAATGCCAAGTCCTCCCAATTTATTATCACCAATGGTAGAAGTATAAGTACCCACAAAGCTACGTTCCGTACTTGGATAAATATCAAACGTATAGAAGGCACCATTTCCATTCACAATCACCCAATCATTGGTAGACGTTTCATACTCCATTTCAAAATCTGAAAATACTTGAAGATAAAAACTCTTCAGAGCCGTTCCGTTTTGAGGATAGTAAATAGCATGACCTTTCACAATATCAAATTCTTGTGTCAAATCAAGCGTACAATCATCTTCATCGGAACCTGCAGCTGTAGTTGTAATATGAAGCGATAGAAAGCATAATTGACCGTTATCACTAGGTTTACTGCCATAGTCAGCTTTTGGTCCCACTGTAAAAGTTACACTGTTGGCAAAACCAGACCAAGAAGCTTCGGCAGGCCCACTAGATTGAGATACAGTTCCGTTAGTAGAAGTCAATTTAGCCAATTGCTGTTGACCTTGGTACGACAAATCAAACACAATCGACGTGA
The DNA here is from genome assembly GCA_964570565.1 of uncultured Paludibacteraceae bacterium. Classification (GTDB taxonomy): domain Bacteria; phylum Bacteroidota; class Bacteroidia; order Bacteroidales; family Paludibacteraceae; genus W0P28-013. The sequence goes on along the minus strand of CAZMYT010000002.1, from coordinate 254,151 downwards.
TATGAGCTGTATCGATAGACGAAATAGTAATTGTGCCATTCGCATAAATACGCAAATCAGCCGATGTAGCGTTGTAAGCTGGATTTGTGTAACCTGTTCCTTTGGAAGTTGTTACCGATAAGTTTTTATCACTCAGTGAAGTTGCCGCATAATCCGACATCGTCAAAATAACCGTTTTGCTATGAGCAAATAATGTGATAGATAAACCTACCAATAAAAATAAAAATTTCTTCATAATACCAAATTGTAGTTTACTACAAAAGTACAATATTTTAAAATACTTTCAATCAATTCAGAACAAAAAAAAGTGGAGATACTAAATAGCATCTCCACTTCTATTTACATAAAGTAACTAAAATTTATTTGGTCACCATTACCTTTCCTACTTTATTAGCAACTTTTACAATATAGACACCCTCTAAATTACCATTCATAGATGTTACATCCAAACCTGTAATTGTGTAGATGCGTGCAGCGTCTTCAGTATAAATACAACCATTATTAGCGTAAATATTATCTAAAATTTCAACATTATGAATAGCCACTTCATCATTAAGTGTGATTTCCTCTTCTGTATCATTATTAAATGCCCAAACTCCTTTGTTTAAGGATACAGTGTAGACATTGCCACTTGCATCTTCGAACGAACCTTCAAATTTATATTCTGGGAAGCCATCACCATCAATTGTACCTAAAGCAGATACAGTTAGACTACCTGCAACAAATTCTACAGAATCTGTTGCACTTGTATAAAATAAGGCATAATCAACATTATATGTACCAGAGATGGTTGAAGAACCATTGGCAGACACTTCCATATATAATTCTGGATAAACATAAGTACTGTTGTCATAATCATAATCATTATACAAATCAAGAGCCCAATAGCCAGCGTTTTCAGATGTAAAATAAATAGCGTCCACATAATTGAAACCAGTCATAGCAGTTTCTGTTGGATCTGTTGGATCTACGGTGCCACCACCTCCACCTCCTACGGTACAGCTTGTAAGATTGATATTACAATATTTAGTACCATCATTAGGATATCCTGTCATGATTACTTTAACTTTAACAATAGCAGTACCATTTAAAGTTACAGTATTATTAGCACCAACTGCAACCGAAGTAAGGGTTTTTGTTGCTACCACTTCATCAGCTGCATTCAAACCTGTAACAGTAAAAACATCTGTAGAAGCTGCTGTTTTGATATTTTGATTCAAAGCGCCGATAGTTAAAGTAACTACAACTTCATCAGAAGACACCAAAGTAGGAGACAAGAAACCTTGTCCTTCAAAATTCAATTTCAAACCTGCTGGAGTAGCATAAAAAGCTGCATCTGGATATGTTGGATTATTGGTAATATAAGTCCAACCTGCTGGGATGGATCCTGAAAAAGTACCCGTAACCTCAGCCATCATAGTCATCGTAGCAAACAAAGCTACAAACAAAAAAGTAATTTTTTTCATAATGAAACAATTTATAAATTAATAATAACGATTAAGCATAACAATTATGCTCGGCAAAGATAGTCAAATTTCTTATAAAACGCAAGTAATCATTTGGTTTATCGACCAATCTGTTATATTAACAGATAAAAAAGAGGGTTCTGTATTACAGAACCCTCTCATATAAGATTGTTTGAAATGCTTATTTAACAGCCACTTTTTGGATGCCTTTAGCAGTTTTAACAACATAAATACCGTTCAATTGACCATTCAATTCAGTTACGTTTTGACCAGCAACTGAGAAGATTTGGAATTCGCCTTCAGCATAAACAGTACCGTTAGTAGCATATACGCTATTGTCGATAGTTACGTTTTTGATGGCTGTGGCATCTGTGGTAATACGTACCCCATAAAGACGAATTTGTTTTACTGGTGTAATAACTACACTTTTTGCATTAACATCGTTAATAACAAATAATGGCTCCTCATAACCCTTCTCATACTTATATGTATCAGCTGTGGCTGCGGTATAATCACCACCCACTACAGTTCCAACAGAAGCAGATATATTAGCACCCGTTTTAGCCATACCAATAACTTCAATTTTAGCGATTTGTGCTTGAGAACTAATAGTCATAGTTTGACCAGCAAAAACACGGAGTGTACGATTTGTAACGTTATTAAACGTGGCATCAGCCACAGATCCTTTAAAACTGAACGAAATGCCATCTACAGTAGCATCAACTTGCTCACCTGCCATTGGATCAGCTGGAGTTACAAGTGGCACAGATTCAAAAGTAAGCGTTAAAACCTCGGCAGAAACTGCCATTGTAGCGAACAAAGCCGCTACCAAAAAAGTAATTTTTTTCATGATAAAAGAATTAAATAAAATTAATAAAATAAGTAGTTAACAATGGGTTTTTATGTGAGGGCATACGACCTCAATTTGTGGGGATAAAGGTATATACTTTTTTTGAAAGTACCATAATTTTTGAAGCAAAAATATAGTTTTTAACATCAAAAATCATTCATCAATCTGAAAACAAACAACTTACTAAAAACTATACCCTACACCAACTCCCAAAACGGTTTTAAATTGAACGCGTGGCGCAAGATAACCTGTCTGGTCAGCTATCAGCACTTTGTCGTAATACTTGAGTGATGTGCTGAGTGTTACATTCAACACTTTAAGAAATTGATAAGACACGGCCATATCCCAATCGACATCAAAATTACCAAAGTCTTTATTATAAGGTGTAAATAGTCCCAACGTAGAAATAACTTTGAAGTTTTCGATACGCGCATAATTCACGCCGCCTTTAAATGATAAACCAAATGCGCTCCGGCTAGTTTGATCTAATTCAACACCGTATTTAGCACGTAACGTTGGATCTACAGAAGTAGAGATACGTCCCGCAACTGGTGAAAAGTAAGCAGAAAAAATATCATTAGGTTTCCAATCGAGACCTAATGAAACATCAGTATATGAAGGTGATAACCAATTGGAAATATAGGTCTCCGTTTCAACGCCGCCAACTGTTTTATACTCATAACCACTCAAAAACTGCGATTTAAAACTTCCTAAAGCCGTAGCGTACCATTTTGGCATAAATTCATAACCCACTTTTGTGGAGAAATTCAGTTTATCGCTCGATTTGCGCCAATCGTAAGCAGTACCTTCCATATACATAGCTCCAAGTTCTGTGTCAAGGTTGCTCTCCCATGCCAACTTGTTTTTTCGATATAGTAGCGACACGTTCGCAAAAACTACACCATTTGCATTATTGTTACCGCCAGCAGCCCAATTAAACATACCTGTAGCCGTAGCATTAACGCCCATCACACCAGACACTTTCCATTTTTTCTCTGCCGGCCCTTTTACCAATTCTACAGTTTGTTGTGAAGCTTTAACAGCCTCTTCGATAGCGGCTTTTGCATCTTGCGCCACCACCGATAATGAACCACACAAAAGAGCGACAACAAGTAAACATGCTTTAGTTTTCATAATTGTGTATTTTAGTTAATATTCGGTTTGTCAGGCAAATATAATCCTTTTTTACAAAACAACATAATTTTTCATAAAATAACACCTCAAAACAACCATCGTTCACAAAATGATAGCTTGCGCCGATACTGCATCACTGAAAAATATTAGAATCCAAGGAGCCAACTCGCGACTTTTTCGTATCTTTGTCTGCTCATTATTGGCAATAATATAGGTATTTACACGTTTGTAAATCCGGATGATACTTCTTTTGAATATAACCGATGTACTTAAAATTAAAACATAGTGTTTGGGCTGTATTGATGCTACTGCTAGTGGTATCAACGAGTTGTTCTACCAAGAAAAACACGTGGAGCACGCGCGCTTACCACACTACCACCACACGATTTAATATTGTGTTCAATGCACAAACCAATTACGACAAAGGAATTGGTGAACTCCAAAAAATGCAGCAAGACGACTATTCGAATATCTTGCCCTTGTATCCGATTAGCAACCATTCTAATGGGCAAGCCGTGGGAAGCACCATGGATATAGTGATAGAAAAATGTCGCAAAGCGATTAAATTGCATTCCATACAAAAGAAACCACAAAAGAATCCGAAAAAAAGTAAGGATCCTGAATATCAACAATGGTTGAAACAAACTGAATTTAACCCTATGGTTAAAAAAGCGTGGCTATTGATAGGTCAAGCTGAATTTCACAAAGCCGATTTCATAGGTTCCATAGGCACCTTTACCTATATTACCAAACATTTTTCTGCCGAACCAGCCGTAGTAGCGGAAGCACGTATCTGGATGGCACGTGCTTATGCTGAACTAAATTGGCTCTACGAAGCCGAAGAAGTGCTCGGTAAAATTAATGAAAATGACGTAACAACAGACTTAAACGGTTTATTCGCAGCCACTAAAGCCAATTTATTAATGAAGCAAGGACGCTACAAAGAGTCTGTTCCGTTTTTAAAAATTGCGCTTGACAAAGAAAAAAATCGCTATCAACGCACACGATTTAACTACATTTTAGGGCAATTACTTTTATTACAAAATGACCGCAAAACAGCTGCTAATAATTTTAAAGCTGTACTAAAATTGACACCATCTTACACCATGGAGTTCAATGCGCGTATGCAAGTGTTACAAGCAGAAACAACCAATCCGTCGAAAGCCATCAAGGCATTGGAGAAAATGGCAAAAAGTCCAAATAACAAAGAGTATTTAGATCAAATATATTACGCCATTGGTAATATACAACTCTTTGCAGGCAAAGAAGATAAAGCCATTACCGCTTACCAAACCGCTATCAAACAAAGCACGCGCAATGGCATAGAAAAAGCCGTTGTTTTATTGAAACTGGGCGATTTGTATTATGGTAAGAAAAAATACATCGACGCTCAACCATGCTACGAAGAGGCATCGACCATAATTAGCAATACGCATACCGATTATGCACGTGTTACAAAACTAGCTGAAACTTTAGGCGATTTAGCGGTGAATTATAACACCGTAGTACTGCAAGATAGTTTACAATATTTGTCGACGTTAAGCGATAAAGAACAACGCGAAATTGTGGACAAACTCATTGCAAAAGTTATTGCCGATGAAGAAGAAGCCAAACAACGTGCCGCCGAAGATGCAGCCACTTTAAATGCCGCCGGAGATGAACCAGCTTTCGGCTCGGCAGGATTAACACCCGTTGGCACTACGGGCGAATGGTATTTTTATAATCCAGCATTAATTACGAGTGGACGAACAGAATTCCAACGCCGTTGGGGAAAACGTAAATTGGAAGATCAATGGCGTCGCCTCAATAAAACGGCACAAATGGCCGAAGTGGAAGAAACGGAAACAAACGCCGCAAATACAGCGAACGACTCACTTCCAGCAAAAATGGAAGATACCAAAAATCCAGCTTTTTATTTAGCGCAAATTCCAAGAACGGAGGCTCAAAAGGAACAATCAAATTTAGCGATTGCGGAAGCACTGCTGAACATGGCGGATATTTATAAAAACAGATTGGAAGATTCGGAAATGGCTGAAGCTACCTTGTTAGATTTTCAAAAACGGTTCCCAAAAAGCGATCGTTTACTTGAAAGTTACTACGCTTTATACCAAGTGTACGGACAACTACAAAAAACAGCCGCCCAAAATAGTGTTCGTCAAACCATTGTCACCAACTATCCAACTAGTAAATACGCTATCATTTTGTCGCAACCAGATTATGCTGAGCGCATGCAACAGATGTACGTGATGCAAGATTCGCTCTACGCAGAGACATACACGGCATACAGCAAAAATGAATTTAAACAGGTGTTGAGTAATTATGATTACATGGCAAGCAATTTCCCATTATCAACCTTAATGCCAAAATTCACATTTTTACGTGCTCTGAGCATCGGTAAAACGGCAAGTGCCACTAACTTTCAAGAGGCGTTAAATAAATTAGTGGAACTTTATCCTACCAGTGATGTGGCCAGTATGTCAAAAGATATTTTGGCGCTGATGGCACAAGGTCAGCAAGCACAAAAAGGCGGTTCGCATGGCAGTTTATTATCGCGACGCGAACAAGAAGTACAAAGTGAAGCGCAAGAACCAATTACTACCAAAACCTATACAGCCGATACAAAAACACCATTTGTATTGTTATTAAAACCTATCGATCAAAGCTCTGTCAATCAACTTTTATTTGACTTGGCAGCCTACAACTTCTCGAAATTCTTGATAAAAGATTTTGATTTGGCGATACGCACCATTGAAGGCGAAAAAATGATTGCCATTTCGAACTTCGAGAACTACAACGAAGTGCTTTGGTACGATAAATTACTGACCACAGAACCCGCTTTGACGGAATCGGTAATGGCTAAAATTGCTTCACGCATTTATATTTCCAACGATAATTTAGCGTTGGTAACACTTTTATCGTTGAAAGAATACAATCAATTCTTTAAACAGAATTTTAAGTAAACACGAGCTTGGAACTTAAACTAAGAAAATTATGAACAAAAAAGAACGCATACTGTGGGCCGACGACGAAATGGACTTACTCCGTCCATACATCATTTTTTTAGAAGGAAAAGGCTACGAAGTGATAACCGCCACCAACGGACAAGATGCCATCACGCATTGTAAAAAAGAACGCTTCGATATCGTTTTTTTGGACGAAAATATGCCTGGTTTAAGTGGCTTAGAAACCTTAACGCACATCAAACAACTCGACCCTTCGGTCCCAGTGGTGATGATTACCAAAAGCGAAGAGGAAAATATAATGGATATGGCCATTGGTAATAAAATTGCCGATTATTTGATAAAACCCGTCAATCCGAACCAAATTCTGCTAGCACTCAAAAAACACATTCACAAAAAAGAGATTATTGCCGAACAAGTGTCGTCCAATTACCGGGCAGAATTTATGCAAATTGGGATGCAGATGAGCGATTCACTCTCGTTCGACGCCTGGAAAGAACTCTATAAAAAACTGGTTTACTGGGAACTTGAATTGAATGACACCGAAACGGGTATGCACGAAATGTTGGCTGCTCAAAAAACAGAAGCTAATGGCATTTTTGCCAAATATATTCGCCAGAATTATCCGCTTTGGTTCGAACATGCCGAGGAACGTCCATTAATGAGTCCCGATATTTTCAAAAAGCGTATTTTCCCGTTATTAGATCAAGGCGAAAAAGTCTTTTTTGTGGTTATCGATAATTTCCGACTCGACCAATGGCAGGTGATTAAAGAACTGTTGGGCGAATTTTACACCATGGAGCAGGAGGAACTCTATTGTACCATTCTGCCAACCGCCACACAATACGCCCGTAACGCCATTTTTTCAGGTTTAATGCCGTTGCAAATTAAAGAACTTTATCCCGATTTGTGGGTGGAAGAGGAAGACGAAGAAGGTAAAAACATGAACGAAGAGGCTTTGATTCAAACGCAATTGGACCGTTTTCGTCGAAAAATACCATTTTCGTACCACAAAGTAAACAATACGCAGTATGGCGAAAAGCTGGTAGAACAGCTCAAAGCACTCAGAGAAAATCCACTGAATGTATGTGTGCTCAATTTTGTAGATATGCTCTCGCATGCACGAACCGAAAGCAAAATGATGCGCGAATTAGCAAACACTGAATCGGCGTATCGTTCGCTCACGCTATCGTGGTTTCGCCACTCCAGCACGTTCAATCTGTTTAAAGAACTGGCGCAGCAAGGCTATAAAGTGGTAGTCACCACCGACCACGGAACCATTCGTGTCAATAAACCAATAAAAGTGTTAGGCGATAAAAACACCAACACCAATTTACGTTACAAAGTGGGCAAAATGCTCAGTTATAACAAAAAAGAGGTATTTGAAATGCTACAACCAGCCAAATTTGGCTTGCCAAGCCCTAATGTGAGTTCGGCTTACGTATTTGCCACGCAAGAAGATTTTTTTGCTTACCCCAACAACTACAATTACTACGCTGGCTATTACAAAGATACGTTTCAGCACGGCGGTATTTCTATGGAAGAGATGCTCGTGCCATTGGTAACGATGCAGCCAAAATAATATAATTAAATGGTTTGGGAATAGTTAAAAAATCGTTATAAAAAACGGTCTGCATTTGATAACAAATTACTACCTTTGCAGCATCTAACTACTATCAGATGAAACCATTTACAATCAACCAATTATACGAGGTGTTTTGCCAACATCCTATGGTAACCACCGATAGCCGGGTTTGTCCTGAAGGTTCACTATTCTTCGCTTTAAAAGGCGAAAGTTTCGATGGCAATCATTTTGCACTTTCAGCACTCGGCAAAGGCTGTCAATACGCCATTGTAGACGACGAGACGTATGCTGTAGATGATCGTTTTATAGTGGTTGAAAATGTATTAACCGCGTTGCAGCAACTAGCCACACTACACCGCAAAACACTCGGAACGCCCATTATTGGCATAACAGGTACGAACGGAAAAACCACTACCAAAGAGTTAGTTTCGGCGGTACTTTCCGAAAAATACCGCGTACTTTACACGCAAGGTAATTTCAATAATCATATTGGAGTACCACTCACATTATTGAAATTAACCAAAGAACACGACATCGCCGTGATTGAAATGGGTGCAAATCATCCAGGAGAAATCAAAACATTGGTCAATATTGCTTGTCCTGATTGTGGTTTAATTACAAACGTGGGCAAAGCTCACCTCGAAGGATTTGGTTCGCTCGAGGGTGTGCTGCATACCAAAGGCGAATTGTACGATTATCTGCGCGAACACAATGGGCAGGTTTTTATCAACTCCAACCATGAGTTATTAAAATCCATTGCACACAAATTAAATACCACCACTTACGCTATCGACGGCGAAGCCGACATACAGGGTTCTGTTACCGCCTGTTCACCTTTTGTTTCGATTAAATGGCGTAAAAAAGGGGAAGCGCCACACACAGTCGACACGCATTTTGTAGGTATTTATAATGCCGAAAATATGTTAGCGGCCATTACCGTGGGACTACATTTTGGCGTGTCGCCTCACGCTATCAATCAGGCTTTGGGCACATACGCACCACAAAATAACCGCTCGCAATTTGTAGAAACCAAACACAACCGTTTGGTGGTAGATGCCTACAACGCCAACCCAACGAGTATGATGGCTGCTTTGGAAAATTTCAAAGCGATGGAACTGCCAGCCAAAGGCGTTATTCTTGGCGATATGCTTGAATTAGGCCCACAAAGTGGGGAAGAACATCGTCGCATTGTAGACTATTTGATACAAGCGCAGTTTGAATCGGTTTATTTAGTCGGCAAACAATTTGGAGCAGTGGCCGACCAATTTCAACAGTTTGAAAACACTGCAGCGTTGATGTCCTATTTAGAACAACACCCGCTAAACAACAAAACGTTATTAATCAAAGGTTCCAATGGTATTGGGTTAACCAAATTGGTGCCGTTGTTATAATTTGAACATAAGTATTTCCAATGAACAGAATCATTATTCTACTACTCATAACGAGCTTGGCCGCCTGCACCAATAATGCAGTTTCGCCCATACCAAGTTACGCGGTATCATTGGAAATTAATATTTTGCAAGATGCTCCAGAACTCAACGCTATTGGTGGCGTAGCCGAATTCACATCGGCCTCTCGACCTTATCAATATTTGGGCTTTGGCGGTATCGTTATTTTTCATAATTTCGACGACCAATTTGTCGCCTTCGATATGGCCTGTCCACATGAAATAGACCGCAATACACGCGTGTCGGTAAACATGGCAGGGCAAGCTGTTTGTCCCAAATGTGGATCGACATTTGACGTAGGTTACAGCCAAGGATTTCCAGTAAAAGGTCCAGCGCGCTATCCTATGAAACAGTATCATGTAGCTATTTCGGGTGACAAATTAAGAGTTTATCCATAAAAACAGAGCTTATGCCAAAACCTTCGCAACGTGGCCTCTTGATGCCACAATCGCCTATTAGAAAACTTGCTCCATTGGCGGATAAAGCCAAAGCACGTGGTGTGAAAGTATTTCACTTAAACATCGGTCAGCCCGACTTGAAAACACCTCAAGTGGCGCTCGACACGTTGAAAAATATCGACCGCACCATTTTGGAATACAGCCCGAGCGACGGTTTCAAAAGCCTGCGTATGAAGATGTTGAATTACTACAGTAAATTCAATATCGATTTAAGCATCGAAGATATTATTATCACCACAGGCGGTTCGGAAGCAGTGCAATTTGCCTTTATGAGCTGTCTTGATCCAGGCGACGAAATCATTGTGCCAGAACCTGCATACGCTAATTACACAGCCTTTGCCATCGCAGCAGGTGCCGTAGTTCGTCCCGTAGTTTCTACCATCGAAGAAGGATTTGCTTTACCACCAATCAAAGAATTTGAAAAACTGATAACGCCTAAAACTAAAGGTATTCTTATTTGCAACCCAAACAATCCAACCGGTTATTTGTATACGCGCAAAGAGATGAACCAAATTCGTGATTTGGTAAAAAAATATGATTTGTTCCTTTTCTCGGATGAAGTTTATCGCGAATTTTGCTACACAGGCGCTCCTTATATTTCAGCGTTCCACTTAGATGGCATCGAAAAAAATATTATTTTGATTGACTCTGTATCAAAGCGTTACAGCGAATGCGGTATTCGTATTGGTGCATTGGTTTGCAAAAACAAAACGATTCACGAAAGTGTGATGAAATTTTGTCAAGCACGATTAAGCCCACCACTCATCGGACAGATTGTTGCTGAAGCCTCCATTGATGTACCAGAAGAGTATTTATTGGATATGTACAATGAATATGTAGAACGTCGTAAATTCTTGATTGATGGTTTAAATCGTATTCCAGGCGTATATTCACCAATTCCTATGGGCGCTTTCTACACCGTAGCACGTTTACCAATCGACGATTCCGATAAATTCTGTGCGTGGTTACTTTCTGATTTCGAATACGAAGGACAAACCGTAATGATGGCACCAGCATCAGGTTTTTACACATCACCCGAACATGGACGCCAAGAAGTACGTATTGCTTACGTGTTAGAAAAAGAAGACTTGCGACAAGCACTTTTGGTGCTCAAAAAAGCACTCGAAGTATATCCTGGACGCACTATTTAAAGAGAAAAAGAAGCATTAGCATTTCAACAATCGAAAAAATAACGTTATCTTTGTCACAGTAAATAACCTTATTCATTAAAACTAATAAACATGAATATTCCAAGTAATTTGAAGTATACCAAAGAACACGAATGGATTCGTGTAGAAGGCGAAGTAGCCTATGTAGGCATTACCGACTATGCACAAGGCGAATTAGGCGAAATTGTATTTGTAGAGATTGAAACCGTAGGCGAATCGTTGGCTGAAAACGCTACATTTGGTTCAGTGGAAGCTGTAAAAACCGTATCTGACCTATTTATGCCAATGTCGGGCGAAATTTTGGAAATGAATGCCGCACTCGAAGATCATCCCGAATTAGTGAACAACGACCCATATGGTGATGGTTGGATGATAAAAGTCGCTATCAACGATTTGGCAGAACTCGATACGTTATTAGATGCAGCAGCTTACGAAGCGTTAATCGGTTAATACAATCACCAAAAATAATAAAACCTTCCAAGCATTCACTTGGAAGGTTTTTAGTATCTAGCAGTTTTATGACACACACCTGTATTCTAGCACTTGGCAGTAATCTTGGCGACGGACGAGCCAATCTCCTGCGAGCGATTGAACTCATCGCCAGTCACATTGGACAAGTGATGGCACAATCAAGCGTACTAGAAACAGAACCGTGGGGATTTGTGTCAGAACATACGTTTGTCAATCAAGTGATTATCGTAAAAGGTGCGCTATCAGCCGAAGCTATTTTAGCTGAAACACAACAGATAGAAAAAGCGTTGGGACGCGTCACCAAATCCGAACATGGCAACTATGCCGATCGCATTATCGATATTGATTTGATTGATTATGACGGGCAAATTGTAGAAACAATCCAGTTGCAGTTACCTCATCCACAGATGCACAAACGCGCTTTTGTATTGACTCCACTGTGCGAGATATGGTCAACATGGGAACACCCCATTTTACATAAAAGCGCCCAAGAGCTCAGTGATGACCTTACAATTTATAACGGAAACCAACACTAATCAGCTCCTTAAATTGTAATTTAGGCTTTTCATCATCGGGCAACGTAATAGTAGAATCGAAACGTGGATTAAGTGCCACGCGCGCCGACATAAAACGATTGATGATAAAATTACCAATAATCTCCCAATCGGCTTCCACACCTTTATAGTTGGTATAAAGCGAAAAGTTCGTTTCCATCTTAATCTCTTTTGATAGGGCATACTCCCACTTCACTTTCACCTTGCTACCAAGCTCATTCATTATTTTTCGTCCAGGATCAATACCCACTTTATCGGCTATACTTACCGACACACCTGGTCGCGTAGTAGTATCAGACACATAAATCATTTTATACGACAACGGCGACACAAACACCGATAAATTATCGTGTTTGTAATCCACACCAAGCGACATGTAGAAACGAATGGGCGAAAACGGACCAGCTACTCGCTGATAACTATTGGTGACATACGTATTAAATAACGGCGTGGAAAATTCGGCTTCGCCCGTATAGTAAAAGCGTTTTGTATTAGTAATACGCAGACCTAATTTGGAGGTGAGTTTTACCAAATCATCGTTGGTACGAAACAAACGCAACGTATCAGAACCAGCGGTATTAAAACTAAATTTAGCATTTAACTGGTTGTCCCATTGCAAGTTCTTCTTATTATTATAATTCAAATTTCCTTTGATAAAGAAATAGGTTGTGAGATTACTTTCACCACCCGTATACCAATTATCAGAAATATAATTTTGTGACAGTTGCGCTTGCAAATCAGCATTATATACCCAAGGACTGACAGCCAATTTAAATGTATTTATGGGTTCTGACGTATTACGTGCAATACGGTCAACTTTGATTTGTTCGTTTGGCGAGGTATCAATTCTCCGATTGATAATTTCAGCAATATTGGGTAATTGCGATTCGTGATAAGCGTAAATAGCTGGATCTTGTTTAAACAATTCGGCTTGTGCGCCTTGTCGCAACGAAGCGATGATTTCGACCTCCGTTTCGGGCGTTTTGTCTGTTTTGGCGGCAGTCGAAAATACCCATTCATCCATAAATAAAGGATTATAGTGCACTCTTTCCAAAGCATCACGACGAATTTGAAGCGAATCTTCTTTAGAGATAAAATCAGCTACTTTGATAGGAATCGTATCCAACCACTCTACCCGTTTTATGGGTCTAGTCTGTGTTGGTTTCATCAGTCTTATAACGGGTTTGGATGCTACTTGTACTTTGGGAGTTGGCTCTGGCTTAGGAAGTGGCGCCAACGGTTTAAACACAACAAGCGGCACAGCTGGTTTCAACGCCATGGTATCGTGGACAGCTTCTACCACCAACGTATCGGTAACGGTCGTGTCGGCTCCAGCATATTCTTGCAGCCAATGTTCCACATCGTCGGTGGTAATCACTTGGGTAGAATCTACTGGATTGGCAAAGATAAAGCCACAAAAAACTAATCCAACAATAACATTAAAAATCTTCTTCATCAAACTTCTGAAACAAAAAATCATTATAAGGGAAACGGGTAATATGAATTTGTTTCACCTTTTCATACAACAACGTTTTCAGCGCGTCAGTATTGTCTTTGTCGCGTGCCGAAATGAAAATACAATCGCCATTGAGTTTGGCCATCCAGCTTTTTTGAAGCTCTTCCAGGCTATAGTTTTCGCGTAATTTAGGCGATAAATCATCGTCGTCCTTAGGCGTATAAGTAAACGCATCTATTTTATTGAATACCAAAATAGTAGGCTTCGAGTCTTTGTTAATCTCAGCCAATGTGGAATTTACCACGTCGTATTGATCCTCAAAATTTGGATGTGAAATATCGACAATATGCACCAATAAATCGGCTTCGCGCACTTCGTCCAAAGTCGATTTAAACGACTCGATAAGATGCGTAGGCAACTTACGAATAAAACCAACGGTGTCCGTCAATAAAAATGGTAAATTATCAATAATCACTTTACGAACAGTCGTATCGAGCGTGGCAAACAATTTATTTTCCGCAAAAACCTCACTTTTACTCATCAAATTCATCAAAGTCGATTTACCCACATTGGTATAACCCACCAATGCTACGCGCACCATTTTACCACGGTTTTTACGTTGTATCGCTTTTTGTTTATCAATGCTTTTCAACTCTTCTTTGAGCAGCGCAATTTTGGTCAAGATAATACGACGGTCGGTTTCAATCTGCGTTTCACCAGGACCACGCATACCAATACCGCCTCGCTGACGCTCCAAGTGAGTCCACAAGCGTGTTAAGCGTGGCAACATATATTGGCATTGCGCCAATTCCACTTGAATTTTAGCATGCGCCGTTTGGGCACGTTTTGCAAAAATATCAAGAATAAGAATCGTTCTATCAAGAATTTTTACCTCCAACTCTTTTTCGATATTGCGCAATTGTTTAGGCGACAGTTCATCGTCGAAAATAACCATGCCAACTTCTGGATTTTCGGTCAAGAACTGCTTGATTTCAGCCAATTTGCCCTCGCCCACAAACGTACGCGGATTCGGATAGTCCAAACGTTGTGAAAAACGTTTCACAGGAGTAGCTCCTGAAGTTTCGGTCAAAAAAGCTAACTCGTCGAGGTATTCTTTCGACTTTTGTTCATTCTGTGAAGCGGTAATCAAACCGACGAGCACAGCGCGTTCTTCGTAAATTTCTGTCGTTGTTAATTGCATACTATCTATTGAATTTCGTCTTCTGGCATCACAATAGCCATCACTAAATAAGCTAAAATGCCCGAAAACGCAGTAAAGATGGTTAAAAAAGTGTAGGCAACACGTACCAGTGTTACATCCCAACCAAAATAGTCGGCGATACCAGCGCAAACACCTGATAACACTTTATTGCGGGATTTTTTAAGTGGTTTATTCATTGCTTTTAATCATTATAAGTACCATTTTAAACTTCTCAACGGCTCTCAACGCATGCGAAATATTGGCAGGCATTATAATTGTTTCACCTGTCGACAACAGGTGAGATTTGCCGTCAATAATCACATCTGCTTTCCCATCCACAATCATCACCACAGCATCAAAAGGTGCTTTATGTTCACTCAAACCTTCACCTTTATCGAAAGCAAATAAGCTGATATTTCCAGTCTCTTTTTTCAGTACATGTTTACTCACTACGGCCTTTTCAGCATAGTTAATACTGTCGGCAAACGAAAACTTTAATGCTTTTGCAAATTCATTCTTTTCCATAGTTAGTTGATTTTATGATTGATAATTAGTAATAGAATCGTTAGTCGCGATGACGCAAATAAACATACCAATACGCCATGCCTACAAAAAGCGCGCCACCCACAATATTACCTAACGTGGCAGGAATTAAATTAACGGTTACAAAATCGAGCCACGTGATAGGTGCGCCCGTAAATATGGCGGCTGGGATAAAGAACATGTTGGCAATGGAGTGCTCGTAACCTAACGTCACAAACAACATGACAGGAATCCATAAGCCCAACGCTTTACCTGCCACATCTTTGCCCGCATAACCAAGCCAAACGGCTAAACAAACCAACCAGTTAGCACCAATGCCTTTGATGAACGTTGTTAAAAAATCGTGCGACAATTTGGTTTCTGCCAAATGATGTAAATAAGTCGTCCACGGCTCGGCAACAATTAAGCCCGCTTTGTATGTCATTACATAAGCGACAAAAAGCGCACCAAAAAAGTTGAACACATACGATAAACTCCAAATGCGCACTAACGCTGTCCATTTGTTTTTACGCTGAACCACGCACAAGGTCATGCCTGCGCAATCGCTCGTAAATAA
This sequence comes from uncultured Paludibacteraceae bacterium, assembly GCA_964570565.1. Taxonomy (GTDB): domain Bacteria; phylum Bacteroidota; class Bacteroidia; order Bacteroidales; family Paludibacteraceae; genus W0P28-013. Next base: position 238,300 of record CAZMYT010000002.1, on the reverse strand, counting down.
ATCGCCACCTGCTACGACGACCAAAATCAGTCCCACAGGAAACAGTGCACCTGCCATTAACTTGACTAAACCAGGATTGGTAGCACCAATTTCGGGCATGCCACCTGCTACGATAACGGTTAACAAACCGCCAAAAGCAATATACGCACCGCCCAACAAGGCCATTACTATAAATTTGGTTATCGGCATCGCTGCCTTTTCTTGCCCACTTTTTGTAAACAATTCTCCAATCGCTGTCGGAGTATTATAATTTGTTGTCATTCAAAGAAATTTCTTAGTTTGGATGGTCTCGTACTAACCCACATTTACGCCGTTCGTTACCAATTTGCTTGGCGACACCAATACCAATTTACCATCGGAATTTTCGGCACTCAATATCATACCTTCACTGTCAATACCTTTGAGTTTGCGTGTAGGGAAATTGGCAATAAAGCACACTTGCGTACCTACCAACTCTTCATGATTTGGATAACTTTGCGCAATACCTGACAAAATAGTACGACCGCCCATGCCATCATCCAATTTGAATTGAAGTAATTTATCGGCTTTAGGCACTTTGGTACATTCGAGCACTTTGGCTACGCGAATATCAAGTTTCATAAAATCGTCGAACGACACCAATTCTTTCACCGCATTTGGTTTATAATTTGCCAATTCGTTGGCTTTTTTGGTATCTAACAATTTTTGAACTTGCGCTTCCACTTCGGCATCTTCTATTTTTTCAAACAGTAATTCGGGTGTACCAAGTTTATCGCCTGTTTTCAATAAATCGATATGCCCCAATTCGTTCCAATTAAAGGTTTTCAAATTGAGCATGGTACGCAATTTTTCAGCCGAAAATGGCAAAAATGGTTCAAAAGCAATAGCCAAATTAGCCGCGATTTGCAAACCTATGTGCAAAATAGTAGACGTACGCACCATATCTGTTTTGGCTAATTTCCAAGGTTCAGTATCAGCCAAATATTTATTACCAATACGTGCTAAATTCATCGCCTCTTTTTGTGCATCACGGAATTTGAACACATCCAATAGTTTTTCAACCTCTTGTTTCACATCGGCAAACTCTTTGAGTGTCTGTTGATCGTAATCGGTCAGTTCGCCACACGCTGGCACTATGCCATCGAAATATTTTTGGGTCAACACCAACGCACGATTGACAAAGTTGCCAAATATCGCCACCAATTCGCTATTGTTACGCGTTTGGAAATCTTTCCACGTGAAATCATTATCTTTTGTTTCGGGCGCATTAGCGGTCAACACATAACGCAACACGTCTTGTTTACCAGGAAAATCTTGTAGATATTCGTGTAACCACACCGCCCAATTGCGTGACGTAGAAATTTTATCGCCTTCGAGATTTAAGAACTCATTACTTGGCACATTATCAGGCAAAATATAACTGCCCTCGGCTTTCAACATCGCAGGGAACACAATACAGTGAAACACAATATTATCTTTGCCAATAAAGTGCAACATACGGGTGGAATCATCTTTCCACCACGTTTCCCACGAACCTAATTCAGGATGTGCTTCGCACAATTCTTTGGTATTTGAAATATAACCAATGGGCGCATCGAACCATACATAAAGCACTTTACCTTCGGCACCAGCCACTGGCACTGGAATTCCCCAGTCCAAATCGCGACTTACGGCACGCGGTTGCAAGCCCATATCGAGCCAACTTTTGCATTGTCCGTAAACGTTGGTTTTCCATTCTTTGTGATCTTCTACAATCCATTGACGCAACCATGCTTCATGTTTATCGAGTGGCAAATACCAATGTTTGGTTTCACGCAACACGGGTTTACTACCGCTGATAGCCGATTTTGGTTCAATCAAATCGAGCGGGCTCAAACTCGTACCACACGCTTCGCACTGGTCGCCATACGCATTCGGATTTTTGCAATGTGGACACGTGCCTGTGATATAACGGTCGGCAAGAAACTGTTTAGCTTCTTCGTCGTAATATTGTTCCGATATTTTTTCTACAAATTCGCCTTTATCATACAATGTTTTGAAAAATTCAGATGCCGTATCGTGGTGCATTTTTGACGTAGTACGTGAATATACATCGAACGAAACACCAAATTCTTCGAACGATTTTTTGATGATGCCGTGATAGCGATCGACAATATCTTGAGGCGTAACGCCCTCTTTTTTAGCTTTAATTGTAATAGGCACGCCATGTTCATCGGAACCGCCAATGAATAAAACCGATTCGCCTTTGAGTCGTAAATAACGCGCATAAATATCGGCTGGAACATACACACCAGCCAAGTGTCCAATGTGTACTGGACCATTGGCATAAGGTAGTGCCGATGTGATAAGTGTTCGTTTGAAATCTTTCATTTTCTATCGTGATTTTATAAATTATTTGAGCGTAAAACGTTACTGTCACTTGAACTTGCAAAAGTAGTGTTTTTTTTGCGTTTTTAAAAATGCTTTTTTACACACAAAAAAGAGTAGATGAGCCGCTGAGAAACATTTGTTTACGCTCATTTTTTTTATACCTTTGCAACCCTTAATAGGAGTTAATTTTGGCCCATAAAGAAATAATATAACTCACTACAAAACAGTAATTTAAAAAATCGACATAATAAAAACGCATTCCACTTATGGCTTTTGAACAAGAAATTCAACGACGACGCACCTTTGCTATCATTTCGCACCCCGATGCTGGTAAAACCACTTTGACCGAAAAATTATTATTGTTCGGTGGTGCTATTCACGTAGCTGGTGCGGTAAAATCGAATAAAATTAAGAAAACTGCTACGTCCGACTGGATGGAAATCGAAAAACAACGTGGTATTTCGGTGGCCACTTCGGTGATGGGATTTGAATATAAAAACTACAAAATCAACATTCTCGATACACCTGGTCACCAGGATTTTGCCGAAGATACGTTCCGTACACTCACGGCTGTGGATAGCGTTATTATTGTGGTAGATGCCGCCAAAGGTGTAGAAGCACAAACACGCAAACTGATGCAAGTGTGTACCATGCGCAAAACGCCCGTGATGATTTTTGTAAACAAAATGGACCGCGAAGGTAAAGATCCATTCGATTTGCTCGATGAACTCGAAGCAGAATTGGGCATTGGTGTACGTCCGCTCAGTTGGCCTATCAATATGGGGCAAAAATTCAAAGGCGTGTACAACATTTACCAAGAAAAACTGAATCTTTACACACCTAACAAGCAAAAAATAAGCGAAACAGTGCCTGTCGATTTGAATAGTGCCCAGTTGGACAAATTTGTAGGCGAAGAGGATGCCAAAAAATTACGTGCCGACTTGGAACTCATTGATGGCGTGTACAATCCGTTCGATGTAAATACCTATTTGTCGGCTGATATTGCGCCCGTATTTTTTGGTAGTGCATTGAATACGTTTGGTGTAAACGAATTGTTAGATTGCTTCGTAGAAATTGCTCCAGCGCCATTGGCAGTGGAATCACAAGAACGCGAAGTGAAACCAAACGAAGAACCATTTACTGGATTTGTGTTTAAAATCCATGCCAATATGGACCCCAATCACCGTTCGTGTATCGCGTTTGTAAAAATTTGTTCAGGCAAATTTGAACGCAACGTGGCTTACAAACACGTACGATTAGGCAAACAGTTGAAATTCAGTAGCCCTACGGCATTTATGGCGCAGAAAAAAGAGACCGTGGACGAAGCTTTCGCTGGCGACATTGTAGGTTTGCCAGATACAGGTAATTTCAAAATTGGCGACACGCTCACGTCGGGCGAAGAGTTGCATTTCAAAGGCTTACCAAGTTTCTCACCAGAACTGTTTAAATACGTGGAAAACGCCGACCCAATGAAAACCAAACAGTTGCAAAAAGGGCTCGACCAATTGATGGGCGAAGGCGTAGCGCAAATTTTCACACACCAAAACAATGGACGCAAAATTATTGGTACCGTAGGTCAATTGCAATTTGAAGTGATTGAATACCGCTTATTACACGAATATGGGGCACAAGTTCGCTGGGAACCTATGTCGCTCTACAAAGCTTGTTGGATTGAAAGTGACGACGCACAAGAGCTCGAAAACTTCAAAAAACGTAAATTCCAATACATGGCAAAAGACAAAGATGGGCGCGACGTATTTTTAGCCGAAAGTGGTTATTTGCTCCAAATGGCACAATCGGATTTCGAAAAAATTCGCTTCCATTTTACCAGTGAATTTTAGTAGGTAATTCATAAAAATTTGTATATTTGTGGCTCACCTAAGTTCAATAAAATTGTTCCTTACAAACATAAAACGTATTCAATAGTTAATCACTTAAAAAATCCCACCGATGACACATTATCTAAAAATTGCCTTGGTAGCCATTTGCGCTTTAATCGTAGTTAACGTACAAGCGGAACAAAAAGTAACGTATGGTAAAAGTACCTTTACCTTGTACAAACCACTGCCCGATTTAGCACCACTGCCTGCGTGCGGATTTGCACCTGACGTGGCTGGCTACACACTCAAAAGTAAGCACTACGGATCAGGAACCTACTACGCTTATGCGCCAGGTAATGTGGCTAAAACCAACTATAAATGTATTTTGACAGAAATACAAAATTGGGTTTGCTACCGACCAGAAACCGTAAAAGAGTTGGCAGCTAAAAAAGGATTAGTGCTACTGACTGAGAAAGCCACTAAAAAACTGTTTAAAAATAGCCGCTTAGCAACGGCTGGGTTAATATATCAGTTAACCGAAACTTCATGGATTCGATTTGAGGTGGGCACATTGCAAAATTGCGGTGCCAAAGCTTGGGAATCGCACGAAGAATACATTGTTGCAGTCTCTTTCATAGAACAAGTACCAGCACAAACCGACGTTGTACTCGATCGTTTATATCGTTTTTGGAACGACGGCGTACGCTTTGGCGATTATGCAAGCGTGACACAATCGAACTTCAAAACACGTCCCACCGCACCGACCGATCAAAATCCTAACAACTTCGCCATTGGCGATGTGCTCAATCCTAAAAAAGGATTTTACCGCCTCTCATTCGATGGTGGCGCGCCTACTTACGTATGGCATAGCTACGAGAAAGTAGTGGAAGCCAACCTTCAAAAATCGGACTTTGACGTAAACGGTGCCGCTGGCTACAACGATTTATTAGCAGCATTTGAATACAGTTTAGATGGCGCAAAAAGTGGTAAAACTGTTTTTATTAGCTACAACGTCCATTCACGTTTTCTACACGATATAGAACCTGGCCGCACTTGGCAACAAGAGATGACGCAACGCAAAAAAAACGATGCGCAAATGAAAACCGAATTACAAAAAATTAATAAAGCCAACGCTGCTGGTCTCGAAAAATTATACAAAGAGGTTTTTAAGTAAACAGAACAAACAACCTACGTAAATAAAAACACAATTAAAAGTAAAAGTAGTTGCATTGACGCCCATTATAAATGAGGTATTGTGTACATTAAACGTTATCTGTAATTATCCTCTACAGTTACCTTAATAAAATTTACCACTTTTGAAACAGTAATTTTGTTATTAATGAAACCAACATTAAATATATATTGTGATGAAAGCTGTCATTTACAAAATGATGGAGAGCCGATTATGGCAATAGGAGCTATTTACTGCCCTATTGAAAAAAAAGAAGAAATTTTTGAACGTCTTTATAGTTTTAAAGTCAAACACGATTTGATTCCTAAGCACAAAAAAAACGAAAAAGAAAATAGAACTTACTACGAACTTAAATGGAATAAAGTATCTAAATCAAAACTGGAATATTACAAAGATGTAATCAATTATTTTTTTGACGATGATGATTTACAATTTAGAGTTCTCGTAGTTTCTAATAAAAGTAATATTGATTATGAAAAGTTTAAGCATACTCACGATACTTTTTACTACAAAATGTATTTTGGAATGCTAAAAGCAATTCTTAATCCAGAATATTCTCATCACATATATATAGATATTAAGGACACTCGTAGTAAAGAAAAAGTACACAAATTAGAACAAGTTCTTAGGAATGATAAATACGATTATTCTAAAGAAATAATAAAAAAAGTCCAACAAGTTCGTTCACACGAGGTTGAAATCCTTCAATTAACAGACTTACTAACAGGAGCAATGTCTTATGCAAATCGGCAACTTTCTAATAGTAAATCAAAAAATGAGTTAATAGAACTGATACGTAAGCGCTCAAAATATTCCCTAAATAAATCTACTCTTTTAAAAGAAAGGAAATTCAATATATTCATTTGGGAACCTCAAAAACCGTACTTCCTATGAGTGATGAATTAATATTCCCAGATTTAATTCTTTTTGAAGAATTTGGTGGAAATTTTAAATTATATTTTGAACGTGTTTATGAAATCTTTAAAAATAGTTTTATAAATTCTCAACCATCTTATAATGGATTTAAAGTTTTTGCCCAAAAACATCCAGAAGTTGACGGAATCCATCGTACATTTTATCATATTACGCACGAAGGAGAAATAGAAAATGACCGTAAACCAGATTTTAGACGAATGGAAAGAATCAAATTTCCTAAATTTTGTATAGATAATTATTCCCACAAGGACTTTCTTATTTGGGAAAAAATAGTTAGAAATGATAATAGGATTCACATCCTAAACGAAGCAGAAAGATATTTGATTGTTTTAACAGAAAGAAAAGGTTTTTATTTGTTTTGGACAGCATTTTATATTGAAGAGAACCATACAATTAGAAAGAAAAAGAAGGAATATGAAGCCTATATAAAAGCGAAAACCGCTTAGCATAACTAAACGGCTTCTAAACTCCTTTAACACTTACAACTAATAAAAGTTTGGTTACTGAGCTGGCGCAAAGGTAAACATTTGTTTTCATTTAAACAAGAAAATAACTACATATATTATCGTATATGTGCAAGATCGGCTGAAATATTAAGTTGAACCTTAAGGTTTTCTAGGTCGCAAAATTCAAAGTTCTGTCTTCAAAATCGGCTCTTGACAGATATTCGTAACCGTTATTTCACGGCAATTTTCATTGTACTCGTTTGGGTCAATTTTTGATGATTGAGTAAGGACGAAGCACTTACAAAACCTCCTCACTATTTTAGCGTAAGTTTCCAAACTTGCGCTTTTTAGTTATTACGGTGTTGTTTCCTTGACAAAAATAACTTTAAAAAAGTTTCCTGTTTCCGAGCTTTTATCTATCTTTGCCGTCACTAAAACCCTTGGATGTTTACTCTTAATTCGGATATTGTTCTGTAAACAATCTGTACTTCTGGTATAGGTTGTGCCTTTGTTTGTTCTCGAATCATTCTGTTCGAGAACGGTTTTCTTATTTTACTTATTTGAATATTTAATCTGCGTACAATGACACAAGCATTGTAGTGCTTGGCGTGTATGCAACAAATTAACAAAAACATGAACAACGAAAAACAGACCATTCACGAATTTGACTTAACCATTATTTATGATTTTTTCGCACAAAGCGAACGCCAAGGTCCTGGCAGCCGCGAAGAAACGCTTAAAGCATTGGATTTTATAAAAGGACTTACCGCACAATCTAAAATAGCCGATATTGGCTGTGGCACAGGTGGTCAAACAAGAGTTTTGGGCGAACATACACCATGTGACATTATTGGCGTGGACTCGTGGGCGAATTTTATAGATGAATTCAACCAACATGCCGAGAAACATCATTTACAAAATCGGGTAAAAGGCATTGTTGGCGATATGGCGAATTTGCCATTTCAGCCAGAAGCATTTGATTTAATTTGGTCGGAAGGTGCCATTTATAACATCGGATTTGAACGCGGACTGAACGAATGGCGAAAATTTCTGAAACCTGGCGGCTATATCGCCGTCACAGAAAATACGTGGTTTAGCGACGAACGCCCAGCTGAGATTGAAGCGTTTTGGCAAAAAGCGTATCCCGAAATCGATACGATTCCAAACAAAGTAGCTCAAATGCAAAAGGCGGGTTATCTGCCCGTGGCAACGTATATGTTGCCCGAACGTATTTGGACAGATTATTATGCTTGGCAAAAACAGAGACGCATCGCTTTTCTGGAACAGCATAAAGACAACGCCTTCGTAAAAGACTTTGTAGCCATGATGCAGTATGAAGCCGAATTATACGATAAATACAAAGCCTATTATGGTTATATGTTTTATATCGGCAAGAAAATGTAACGTCGTAAATTAATAAGCCCCGTTGATAGTTCGTATCAACGGGGCTTTTATTTATTTCACAGCGAGTTTCATCGCAGTCGTTTGGGTCAATTTTTGATGATCGAGTAAGTGGCGAATCACTTGCAATACCTCTTCTTCGGGTGCTTGCAGTTGTTTCATCAGTTGCGTGATAGACAAAGGATTTTTCGTCAACAGCGTTACAATCTGCTCTTCCAATTGCACAAAACGTGCCTCTTTCATAGCACGCGCTTTATGCGCCAAGCAAATATCGCACTGTCCGCATGGTAACGTGTGTTTTTCACCAAAATAGTTGAGCAACACACGGCTGCGGCACACCTCTTTTTCGTTGGCATACGCCAACACCGAAGCAATACGGTTCACATAACGTTCGCGACGTTCTTCGTAGGCTTCTTTAGGAATCACCAACTTGGAACTGTCCTCACGTGACCGCGTATAAATCAAAAAGGGCGTTTTCTTAAAAGGAACGTAAGTGACAATATGGTTTTTGTCCAACGTCATCAATTGCTCATAAATGGTTTGACGCGAACGACCTAACCGTTTACCAATCAACTCTTCGTTGATGTGAATCATGTCGGTAAACACGCCTGTGTACGAGCGCAAAATAACCTCTATCAATTCGTCAAGTGCAGGATTTTGTGTGCGAAATTGGTATAAATCCTCGCGTTTCACGGTAAACATCAATTTCGACGGATTATCCACTTCTTCGGTCAACTCCAAATAGCCAGCTAATTCCAAAATTTTCAGGGCGCTATATGTCGGAATAATCGGCAAATGACACATACCACAAAACGTTTGCAAGTTGAACGGATATACCGCTTGAAAAGCCGAACCTACACCAATTTCAAAATAGTCGGCCAACGCTTGATAGGTAGTTTTGATACGTTCTTTATCAGGAAACGTATCGTTAATACGCTTTTTGAGTTTGGTTTCATCCGTTTTGTTGTAAAGCAAAATGGCAAACGCACGCTGTTCATCGCGACCAGCACGGCCAGCTTCTTGAAAATAAGCTTCCAACGTATCAGGTAAATCGAGATGAATCACAGTGCGAACATCAGGCTTATCGATACCCATGCCAAAAGCATTCGTAGAAACAATGACACGACAGTCGCCCGATTTCCACGCTTTTTGTTTGCGGTCTTTTTGCTCGTCGGATAATCCGGCATGAAAATAGTCAGCCGACACGCCTTGTTGTACTAAGAAATCAGCAATTTCTTTGGTTTTTTTACGGCTGCGCACATATACCACCGAAGTGCCAGGCACACGATTCAAAATGTGCACCAATTGCTCCAATTTATCCTCAACATAACGCACCACATACACCAAGTTCTGGCGTTCGAAACTTTTTTGAAAGAGATTTTTTTGAGGAAAATTCAAACGCACCTGAATATCGTCCACCACTTCGGGCGTGGCGGTTGCGGTAAGTGCTAACACCGGAACGCCAGGCAAAAGCTGGCGAATTTCGGCTATTTGCAAATACGACGGACGAAAATCGTAACCCCATTGCGAAATACAGTGCGACTCGTCCACCGCAATCATACTCACATTGAGATGTTTTAGACGTGTTTTGAATAAATCGGTAGCTAAACGTTCGGGCGACACATACAAGAATTTGTAATCACCCAATTCACAATTGTCAAACGCCGCCAAAATTTCATATTGCGCCATGCCAGAATAAATCGCCGCCGCTTTAATGCCACGCTGTTTAAGGTTTTCCACTTGATCTTTCATCAAGGCGATAAGCGGCGTAACTACAATACAAACACCTTCCATTGCCAAAGCTGGCACCTGAAACGTAATCGATTTTCCGCCACCAGTAGGCATCAATCCCAACGTATCGCGCCCACTACCAACAGACTCGATAATATCAAGTTGGAGTGGACGGAAATCGTCGTATCCCCAATATTCTTTGAGAACATCGTGATAAATAGTCTGTTTAGGTATGGAAGTTGGTGCGCTCATAAAACGTAACTTTTTGATGTGAATGGTGTAGCGCACACCACGTGTTTATCGCTCAAGCGACTCGTTGCAAAAATCGTTAAACGGTTTCATAGCACGAAATACGTCCAACGCTTTTTCACGAAAATCGGTAGCTACCAATTCCGCTTCGGTGAGAGGATGTTCAACTATAAAATGTTTATATTTGAGCCATTCAGCCGCTGGTGAATCGGGCGAGAAACCGGTTGGAACACGTTTCAAAACCTCAGGCGAAACAATGCCATCGAATGCTTTTTTAAACTGCTTTTCATTGGCAATAGCAGCCAACTCATGGTAGTTGAGTTCTATCGATTCGCGCAACTGTTTCAACGCAGCTGGCTGAGGACAATAAATACCGCCACTCAAAAATGAACCATCGGGTTGCAAATGTAAATAATAACCGCTTAACAAACTTTTACGACCGCCATTCGGACAGATATAGGCGCCAAAATGGTTCTTATAAGGCAATTTGTTGGGCGAAAAACGAATGTCACGATAAATACGAAAGAGACAATCTTCAGGCGTGAGGTATTTGACACGTTCGTCGAACTCGCCGATGCGCGCAATAAACCACGCCACCTCTTCGCGAAACGCATCCAAAGCTATTTGGTAACGTTCCTTGTTCGCCGCAAACCAGTCGCGATTATTATTCGCCACCAAATCGCGTAAAAAATCTATAATCAGTTGATTTTGAATCATTCGCTTACCACAAAACGGGCTGTCAAACGGTTACGTTGTTCTACAAATACTAATTTTTCGCCTACCAATTTATCGACAATCTCTTTGGTATAATGACGAATAGTTATCAATTCCACATCGGTATTGTACAACACCTCGTATTCGTCTTGCAACTCGGTCACCAAATTTTTAAATATCGCAGGATTGTGATCGATACACAATGAAAAGCTAATAGCCGACGTTTGTATCAAACTAACTTTTAAACGATAACTTGCCAAAATAGCAAATATTTTGCTCAATTTTTCTTCGGCAATGAATGAAAAATCGCGTGGCGTTAAGGTTAACAACACTTGATTTGCTTTGTTGATATAAACGGGTGGCAACTCCAATTTGAACGAAAATTCGTTGATAATAGAACCTTCTTGAGTTGGATCCACAAACGATTTTACACACAAAGGAATTTTCTTGTTTTGTAGAGGTTTTACCGTTTTTGGGTGAATCACACTCGCACCACAATACGATAATTCAATGGCCTCTTTGTATGATAACTTTGGAATCACCACGACTTCAGCATAACGTTTTGGGTCGGCATTCATAACGCCTGGCACATCTTTCCAAATCACTACACTTTCGGCATTCAGTAGGTTAGCTAAAATGGCTGCTGTATAGTCGGAACCTTCGCGACCCAACGTTGTTGTTTGGTTAGTAATGGTTCCGGCAATAAATCCTTGAGTGATGTAATAATCGACACCATCAAAATTAAACGCTTCGCAAATTAATTGATTCGACAATTCCATATTGACATTACCTTCACGGTAATTATCGTCGGTTTTAAGCGAAGAACGAATGTCGACAAACTCCGCTTTTTCGCCTTGCGATTTAATAAATGCCGCCACAATCGTAGTCGAGATAATTTCGCCAAACGATACAATACGATCATATTCGTAATCGTAGCTTAATGATGGTTTATGTCTCGTGATTTCGCGTAATTCGCTATAAAGCAACTCTAATTTAGCGTCAATATCTGTACGATCGGAGAAAAGACCACTAACAATACCTTCGTGATAATCGACAATGGCTTGTATATTGGCATCCAAATCTGGTTTGCGATTAAAGAAACTATTCAAAACATCCTCCAAGGCATTAGTCACTTTTCCCATAGCCGAAACCACGATGACTAATTTCTCATTTTGAGAACGTACAATGTTGTAGAGATTACGAACGCCTTCAGCGTTTTTTACAGAAGCACCACCAAATTTAAAAACTTTCATAGAATCAATAAGTTATACTATAAAACAATGATTTCAAAACCGAGTTACAAAGATATGTGATAATATTGGATTTTACAATAAATTTGAACGCCTGTTTCGGGCGATTTTTATCCAAAATTTAGATAATCTGACAACAAAAAACTAAGCGGGCTAAGAAACTTATTCCTTAGCCCGCTCTATTTAACCTATAAGCCAAATTTATGGAGCTGGCGTTTGTGTTGGATCTACAAATACACGTGTAGCCAATTGTTTATCTAAATGATAAATGCCTTCGCCTTTTTCGCCTAACAATTTTATTTGGTCAATAATATCGAGTACATTGCTCTCCTCTTCGGTTTGTTCGTCGATGAACCATTTCAACATACTTACGGTAGCGTGATCCCTTTCGGCATTAGCCACTTCGTAACAATGGTTAATTTTTTCAGTTACCACACACTCGTGTTTGTAAGTTTCTTCAAACATGTGTAACAAACTATTCCATGAGTGATCCACTTTTGTAATAGGCTCAAGTATTACATTGCCTGAACGTGTCAACACATAATCATTAAATTTGAGTGCATGAGCGGTTTCTTCTTGAAATTGAACACGCATCCAGTTCGCAAAACCTTTCAAACCCTGTTGTTGGCACCATGCCGACATGCTTAAATACAAATAAGCAGACCAAAATTCTGCATTAATTTGTTTATTCAAAACCTCTTCGACCTTCGTGTTAATTTTCATAACCTATATATTTAAGAGTTAATAATAACATATTATTTAAACCACAAATATACACTAAATAATATTAAAAGTCAATAGAACAAGAAGAATTTTGAAACTATTTTGGAAATATCATTCAAAAAAGCGTATAAAATAAAATGAATTAAGTATTTGGTGGTCAGAAAAAATATAGTATCTTTGCGGTCCGTTTCGTGTAGCCGCTGATAGGAAAAAGAGATGCCTGTGAATGCTGCACCAATGTTCAATCAAATCTCTTTATAACAATGGATTTAATTAAAGTTGCAGAACAATCTTTTGCAGTAGAAAAAAATCATCCAGCTTTCAAAAGTGGTGATACCGTAACAATTGCTTACCGCATTATCGAAGGTAACAAAGAACGTGTTCAGTTGTATCGTGGTGTAGTTATCAAAATTGCTGGTCACGGCAACAAAAAACGTTTCACCGTTCGTAAAATGTCAGACAACGTAGGTGTTGAACGTATTTTCCCTATGGATTCTCCATTTATCGAAAGCATCGAAGTAAACAAAGTGGGTAAAGTTCGTCGCGCTAAATTGTATTATTTACGTGAACTTACTGGTAAAAAAGCACGTATCAAAGAAAAACGCGTGTAATTCACCCTTTGCATTTAGACATTCCAAAAGGTCGTTCTCCAAAGAACGACCTTTTTTTGTAGAAAATAACTACCTTTGCAAAAAGAAAAAACTATGGAATATCGACTCCTATTCGAAAACGCAGTAGCCGCTTCACGCACACTGAATGTAATAGATGAAGCGACCAAAAATAACCTTTTGATGGCTCTAGCCTCTGCAGCAGAAAATGCCACAGAAACCATTCTCGCAGCTAATGCAAAAGATTTAGCAAAAATGGATGTGGCAAATCCTAAATACGACCGGCTGAAACTTACGGCCGAACGGATTATTGCCATTGCAGAAGATATTCGACAAGTAGCACAACTCCCCTCACCACTACAACGCACACTCTCTACTACCATACGCCCAAACGGGATTATTTTGACCAAAGTATCCGTTCCTTTTGGCGTAGTGGGCATTATATACGAAGCGCGTCCTAATGTGACGTTCGATGTTTTTTCACTCTGTTTAAAATCGGGTAATGCGGTTATTTTAAAAGGTGGCAGCGATGCACAACATTCTAATGAAGCCATTATGGATGTTATTCATCACGTGCTCACAACATTTGGACTCAATCCTGATATAGCCACGCTTTTACCTTCCGATCATACTGCAACCAGCGAACTGCTTCATGCAGTCGGTCTTGTGGATGTTATCATTCCACGTGGCGGAAAACAATTAATTGACTTTGTGCGTCAAAATGCCACGGTGCCAATAATTGAAACCGGTGCTGGCATTTGCCACACCTATTTCGATGAATTTGGCGATATAGCTAAAGGCTCTGCCATTATCACAAATGCCAAAACACGTCGCGTAAGCGTATGCAATGCGCTCGATTGCCTCATTATTCATGAAAAACGCTTAGCCGATTTACCTATACTTTGTGCGCCACTCGTGAAAAAAAACGTAATCATTTATGCAGACGAACGCGCCTTCGGCGCACTTAAAAACGATTATCCAGCACACTTATTACAACCTAGCACAGAAGAATCGTTTGGCACAGAATTTCTAGATTATAAATTGGCCATCAAAACAGTCGACACATTCGATAATGCGTTGATACATATCGCTACTTACAGTTCAAAACACAGCGAATGTATTATCAGCGAAAACAAAGAGCGATTAATGCAATTTAATACAGCTGTGGATGCGGCTTGTGTGTATAATAATGTATCGACAGCCTTTACCGACGGAGCGCAATTTGGTTTAGGTGCCGAAATAGGTATTAGCACCCAAAAATTACACGCACGTGGTCCCATGGGACTCCACGAATTGACTACCTATAAATGGATTGTGGAAGGAAACGGACAAATTCGCGAAAAGTAGAACAAAAACACGCATTTTGCATTTGAAAATTATATCATTACCTTTGTATTCAAAATTCAATACTTTATGAGTAAAATAGGACTTGTTATCACTCAGGAATATAAAAATCGCGTAGCTAAAAAATCATTTCTAGTGCTCACGCTTTTAATGCCACTTTTATTTGTTGCGCTCATTTTTACGCCTATATGGCTTGCCACGTTAAAAGATGGAGAAGTAAAACTGGTGGCTGTGGTAGATCAAACGGGTAAATATGAATCGGTATTTACCGACAATGATGCCTACAATTTTGAACTCATCGGTGAGCCAATCGACAGTTTACGAACGAGCGAAAAACGCAGTGATTACGAAGCCATTGTGGTTATTTCAAACGATTTAGCTACCACGCCGGAAGCAGTCACTATTTACTCCGAAAAACAAGTCAATATTGAACTCAAAAACTTTATTGAACAAGGATTAAGTAGTTTTGTAGAAAAAGAAAAACTCCTGTCGCACAATATTCCCAATATTCAAGAAATTATTGACGAGTCGCAAGCCAATGTGCACGTGAATACCATCAAATGGAGCGAAGATGGAAGCGAGGAAATTTCGTCATCGGAAGTAGCTATTGCCATTGGTATGGTCTTCACGATGTTGATTTATATGTTTATTTTTGTGTATGGCGCTCAAGTGATGAGCAGCGTGGTACAAGAAAAAACAAACCGTATTGTGGAAGTTCTCATTTGTAGCGTAAAACCATTCGAATTGATGATGGGAAAAATCATCAGTATCGCTTTAGTTGGTTTAACACAATTTGGTATTTGGCTGCTGCTCACCATTGGCTTGGTGGTTGTTGCTGGACAATTTTTGGGAGGCTCTATCAATCCCGAAACCATGGTCAATGTGGAACAAATGGGTGATGCCACTGCCATACAACAAGCAAGTAGCGAGCTCAACTTCGACAATATCATGGCTATGATTATGTCGGTCAATCCGTTTGAATTAATCAGTTACTTTATTATCTATTTCATTGGAGGTTATTTGCTATACGCGTCTATTTTTGCCGCTATCGGTTCTGCCGTGGATAATGAAACCGACACGCAACAGTTCATGTTGCCAGTAACTATTCCTATTATATTTGCTATTTACGCCGCTATTTATGGCGCTCAAAATCCGGATGGTCCATTAGCCTTTTGGTGTTCAATGATTCCATTTACATCGCCCATTGTGATGATGGTACGTTTGCCTTTTGGTGTTCCGATGTGGGAAAAATTACTTTCCGTAGCCATTCTTATAGCCTCATTTATTGGTACCACTTGGATGTCGGCTAAAATTTACCGCACCGGTATTTTGATGTACGGCAAAAAACCAAGTTGGAAAGAGATGTGGAAGTGGCTCAAATATTAAGAGAACGTTTAAAGCATACAACTATGAAACCCATTATTGGAATTTCGGTCAATTATAAAGAACAAACATCGCGCATTGCCGATGCTTATGTGCAAGCTGTGTATTTAGCTGGCGGCGTACCCTTGTTAATTCCAGTATTGGACGACAAAGAAACGTTAGAAAACGCCATGCGTCAGGTGGATGGTTTATTGATGAGTGGTGGCGCCGATATAGACCCTTCATACTTCAATGAAACACCGATTCCAGAACTTGGTGATGTGGATCCTAAGCGTGATTTCTACGATTGTGCCTTAATTGATTTTGCACGTCGTCACCAACTTCCTATTTTGGGAATTTGTCGTGGCATGCAAGTATTAAATGTCTGTTTTGGCGGAACGCTATACCAAGATATTTACGCACAACACAGTGGCCAACTGCTTAATCACGATCAATCAGAAGCACGTCAGATTGAAACACATACCGTTACCGTTACACCAGGCTCTAAGTTAAGTCAAATTATTGGTAGCGAAAAGATTGGAACAAATACGTTTCATCATCAAGCCGTAAAAGATGTAGCCCAAAATCTGTGTGCTGTAGCCAGTTCATCAGATGGAATTTGCGAAGCAATAGAATCAAACGATTACCCAATTATCGGTGTACAATGGCATCCTGAAAATTTAGCACTCGCCAACAAAGAATCACATATTGCACTCTTCCAATGGCTAATTAACGAAGCCAAATTATTTCGAGAAGCTCGTCTGATACATGATACATTTGTTTCTGTCGATTCACATTGTGATACGCCTATGGTTTTCACCAACGATATGAATCTTGGAGAACGAACCGAAGGTGCCTTAGTCGATTTTGTAAAGATGGACGAAGGTCACTTGGATGCTATTTTTATGGCAGCTTACATTCCGCAAAGAGAACTTGATGAAACAGCTACCAAAGCCGCCAACGATTTAGCTAACAATATTTTAAAACGCATACACACACAACTTCACTCGAATAGTGATAAAGCGATGTTAGCACTCACAGCAAATGCTATTGAAACGGCAAAACAACTCCACAAGAAAGCCGTCACACCTGCTTTAGAAAATGGCTATGCTATTGGAACAGATTTGAGTCAAGTAGAGCAATTTTATAACGCTGGCGTACGCTATATCACACTTTGTCACAACGGCGACAACGCCATTTGCGACTCGGCCGCGAAAAGTCAAAATACACATAACGGAATAAGCAATTTTGGCAAACAAGTGATTGCCGAAATGGACCGCTTAGGTATTATGGTGGATATTTCGCACGTTGGTGAAAAGAGTTTCTGGGATGCCTTGGCATACAGTAAAAATCCAATTATTGCCTCACATTCGTCAGCACGCGCCTTGTGCGACCACCCACGCAACCTAACCGACGAACAACTCAAAGCTTTGGCTAAAAAAGGGGGCGTGTGCCAAGTGTGCCTATACGAAGATTTCTTATCGAAAACTGACAAAGCATCACTCCAAACAGCCGTTGACCATATTGACCATATTGTAAAAACCGTTGGCATCGATTTTGTAGGCATTGGTTCAGACTTCGATGGCGGCGGTGGTATTTTGGGCTGTCAAGCGAGCAACGAACTTATCAATATTACAAAAGAATTATTACGCAGAGGCTATTCTCACGATGATATTCGCAAAATTTGGGGCGGTAATTTACTCCGCGTCATGCGACAAGTAGAAGCCAATGCTCAGGTATAAATTAGAAAACTAAACGCATATGAAAAAACTTATCTTGGCCATTTCATTACTCTGCTGTACCGGTTTATTTGCCAGTACCACCGACTCTTTGAGTGTACGTGCCAACACATCGGAAACCCTATTTAATAATTTAGCTAAACCCGATAGTCAAACAAATGCCGTTGTAAATGTGCACTTAAAACCCATTATGCAAAAAGCCATAGAAGCGCAAAAAGCGGGCAATGCTAACGAGACACAACGCGGCTATCGTGTACAATTATTTTCAAGTAACAATGCACAACGCGCCAGAGGTGATGCGTTCAATGTAGAAAAAACTATTTTGGACAAAATGCCCAATTTACCAGTCTATGTGACTTATACATCACCCTTTTGGAAAGTGCGCGTAGGGAATTGTGTCACACATGCCGAAGCACAAACCTTGCGGCAATTTCTGATCGAAAATTTCCCTGAGTTTCAAACCGAAACCTATATTGTACCTGATCAAATAGTGGTAAACCAATAACAAAGATTATGAACAACGAATCGGTTGAATCGAAAACGGTGCAAATAGCGGAACATTACAACAAAATAATTGAATTACTGGGCGAAGACACACAACGTGAGGGTTTGCTAAAAACACCACTTAGAGTGGCCAAGGCCATGGAATTCATGACACAAGGTTACCAACAAGATCCTGAAGAGGTATTACGCAGTGCCATGTTCCACGAAGAATATCAGCAAATGGTTATTGTGAAAGACATTGAATTTTTCTCGATGTGCGAACATCACATGTTACCATTTTTTGGTAAAGCGCACGTAGCGTATATTCCCAATAAAACAATTACAGGTTTGAGTAAAATTGCACGTGTTGTGGATATTTACTCACACCGTTTGCAACTTCAAGAACGATTGACCATGCAAATAAAAGAGTGTATACAAAAAACACTCAATCCAATGGGCGTGATGGTAGTCATCGAAGCACAACATATGTGTATGCAGATGCGCGGCGTACAAAAACAACATTCCATTACCACTACTTCCGATTTTACGGGAGCGTTTCAGAGTGCGAAAACACGTGAAGAATTCATTAATCTCATCAAATAATGAAAACCACATTTATCACCGACACCCAAGAAATAGACGATATTATAAACTCTTGCCAAAGTTGCGTCGTCTCATTTGGTAGCAACGAGCCGTATGCTTTACCTATGAATTTCGCCTATCGTAATCCATACATTTACATGCACTCGGGACCAGAAGAAGGTCACAAATTGGAATTATTGGTTAAAAACCCCAATGTATGCGTGGTGTTTATGTCGCCCAATCAAAAATTGGTGTACCAACATCCTGATGTTGGGTGTAGTTATAGCATGAATGCCAAAAGCGCAGTAGCTTTTGGTGCTGTAGAATTTGTAGAAGAATCAACTGAAAAGCGTGAAATTATGGATTATTTCATGAAACACTACACGGCGCACCCTGTTTCGTATGGCGAAGCAGCCATAGCACACGTTAAAGTGTGGAAAATAAAGATTGACAAACTAACGGCCAAACATTTTGGACAATCGCAAAAGAATTACTAATTCTTTCGGATACTAAAAATCCCTTCTGTGTGACAGAAGGGATTTTTTTATTATATAAATTCACTGAATTATTCAGCACGAGTAATACGTGCTCCAATTGCATTTAAACGATTTTCAATATCTTGATAACCACGGTCAATTTGATCAATATGATCGATACGACTCACGCCTTCAGCACTCATGGCGGCAATCAATAAAGCAATACCCGCACGAATATCGGGCGAAGTCATGTTATTACCACGTAACGCCACTTTGCGGTCGTGACCAATAACAACTGCTCGGTGCGGATCACACAAAATAATTTGGGCTCCCATGTCAATGAGTTTGTCGACAAAAAACAAACGACTTTCAAACATTTTTTGATGAATCAATACGCTTCCTTTGGCTTGCGTAGCCACTACCAAAAGCACACTCAATAAATCGGGAGTGAGTCCTGGCCAAGGTGCATCGGCTAAAGTAAGAATAGAACCATCTAAAAACGATTCGATTTGATACGACGCTTGTGCTGGAATAAAAATGTCATCACCTTGCTGTTCTACCACAATACCCAATCGGCGAAAACTATCTGGAATAATACCGAGATTATGATACGATACATTTTTAATGGTGAGTTCGCTGCCTGTCATGGCTGCAATACCGATAAAGCTACCTACTTCAATCATATCGGGCAAAATACAATGTTCAGCACCATGCAACGACGATACGCCTTCAATTGTCAATAAATTGGATGCAATGCCAGAAATTTTAGCTCCCATAGCATTGAGCAATCGACATAATTGCTGCAAATAAGGTTCACAAGCGGCATTATAAATGGTAGTAGTTCCTTGGGCAAAAACAGCAGCCATTACGATGTTTGCTGTACCCGTTACTGATGCTTCGTCGAGCAACATATAAGTCCCCGTTAATTGTTTTGCCTCCAACACAAAAGCTTGTTTCTTTTTGTCGTAGTTCAAATCGGCTCCCAAATTTTGAATGCCCACAAAATGGGTATCTAAGCGACGGCGACCAATTTTATCGCCACCAGGTTTGGCATATATCACCTTGCCTAAACGCGCTACTAAAGGTCCGATAAGCATCACTGAACCACGTAATTTGGCGCATTTTTGCAAAAATTCATCACTTTCCAAAAACACTGTATCCAATTTTTCAGCTTTAAAACTATATTTGGCTGAGGCGAGTTGTTTCACCTGAACACCCATATCGCGCAATAATTGAATCAAATTATTTACGTCCAAAATATTGGGCACATTATCAACAATCACCTCTTCGGCGGTCAATACGGTAGCACAAATAATTTGTAACGCTTCATTTTTAGCGCCTTGCGGATGAATTTCGCCATGCAATTTATGTCCGCCTTCAATAATAAAAGATGCCATGTAATAGAATTTACGAGGTTAAAAATGAGAGATTAAATATAGTTTACTTCTGGTTCTATAGTGATGCCAAATTTATCGGCTACCGACTCACAAATGGCTGCTGCCAACAGACGTATATGTTCAGGTGTAGCGTGATCTTTATTAATCAACACCAGTGGTTGTTTTTCGTACACAGCTGCCCCACCGAGTGTTTTACCTTTCCAACCACATTGTTCAATAAGCCATGCGGCAGGAATTTTTACCAATCCGTTGCCGGCGGCATAATGAGGAATTGTGGAATATTGTTGGCGCAGTTGGTTGAATTGATATTCAGCAATAAGTGGATTTTTGAAAAAACTGCCTGCATTTCCAAACTCACTTGGCTCTGGTAATTTGGTTTTACGAATGGCTATAACAGCCTTGCGTACTTCTTCTACTGTCAATGGTTCAACAGAAGCAACAGCTTCCGATAAATTGCCATATTCAAGTTTAAACTGTGGCATTTTATCTAATCGAAACTCAACTGCCGTAACCAAATAGTGATTTTTTAAAGCCGCTTTAAAAATACTTTCGCGGTAACCATACTCACATTCCGATACATCAAACAACCGTATTTTGCCTGTGGAAATTTCAACTGTTTCCACACGTGAAATAATATCCGCCACTTCCACGCCATACGCTCCAATATTTTGCACAGCACTAGCGCCAACTTCACCAGGAATATACGATAGATTTTCAGCACCACCTAAACCGCGCGAAGCCATGACAGCACAAAAATCGTCCCAAACTACACCCGAACCAACGCGTACATAAACGTGCTCATCAGTTTCATACGTAGTTTCGTAGAAACAAATTTTAGAATGTAGCACAACTCCGTCAAAGTTCTTGGTAAAGAGCAGATTACTGCCACCACCAATCGCCAATAACGGATGTTGTTTTATAATATCGGATTGTAACAATTCTATCAGTTCTGACACACTTTGGTACTCCACAAAATAACGTGCTCGCACATCCATGCCGAACGTATTGTGTTTCAAAAGTGAATAATTTTCTTCGAGTTTCATTATCGGTATCTTTTCTGCAAAGGTAAGTTATTTTTGAGAATTTAAACGTGTGCCGAAATAGACAATTTTAAGTTCCATTACATTTCAAAACCATTTCTGTTTCCGTAACCACAAAATAACCCCTACAGCTACAAACGACATCACGCCCCAAGCAAATAAGTAACCATATTGCCAGGATAATTCGGGCATCGCTTTAAAATTCATTCCCCAAACACCCACCAAAAAGGTCAGTGGAATAAATATGGCCGACAACACCGTAAGGCGACTCATTATTTGGTTCATGCGCAAATCATTATTGGCTAAATACAAATCGACCAATGCGGTAATAGTTTCTTTCGCATTATCAATGAGTTGAAATACTTGCAACACATGATCGCGTGTATCCTTATAATAAATTTTATTCGTGGCTTTCACATGATGCGACTCCAACAATATAACAAAATCGGACCGCAACGGCCATAAATTCTTACGCAACAACATATAATCTTTCCGAACCAACTGAATAGAGCGCCCTACCGCCACATGGTCATTACCAAATTCCATTAATTTATCTTCCATGTCGAGCATTTGATCGCGTTGTACATCCAAAATAGCTAAATAGGAATCAATTATGCTACTAAACAATAAGTCATACAAATAATCGGCTGACTCAGAACGCACTTTACCCGTATTTGTTAGGAGTGCTTTACGAATTTCGCTGAACAAATCGACCTGTGACTCTTGAAAAGAAATAATAACTCCCTGTTTCATCAACAAACTGACATGTTCTTTGTCGAGCGTATGATGGTCATTATACGAAAAAACATCCAAAACCGTTAGAAAACCATGCTCAATCTCTTCAATTTTGGCAATATGACGTGTATTCAGCACATCCTGCATCCACAAATTAGGTAAATCAAATTGTCGACAAAATTCTTCGATAAGATTAACGTCGGACAAACCACGCACGCACAACCAATTCACCTTATTCAAATCCATGTGGTTCAAAATAGCTAAATCGTCAGATGTATGAGTCTTTATGCCGGACTTATCAAATACCGTAAGTTCAAAATGCGTTCCCGCGTGAATTTCGCCCGTGTATTGCAACTGTTCATACAATAAATTATCGCGCTGACGAATGCGTGGGCGACGTACAGGTTTTGGTGTTTTCTGTTTCATAGGGTGTTGTTTTTTAATGCGCTTCCAACCAATTTTGACCAACGCCAATATCTACTTTTAAAGGCACACACAGTGCAAAAGCTCCTTCCATTTCAGTTTTAATGAGTGTTTTTACCTGTTCTAATTCAGCTTGTGGCACATTAAAGTTTAACTCATCATGCACCTGCAAAATCATTTTTGTTTGTAAACCTTCCTCTTGTAATCGGCGATGGATACGCACCATGGCCAATTTTATAATATCAGCGGCAGAGCCTTGAATAGGCGCATTAATGGCATTACGCTCGGCAAAACCACGTACGTTGGCATTGTGCGAATTAATATCGGCCAAAAAACGTTTGCGATGAAAAAGAGTTTCTACGTAGCCAGTTTGACGAGCTTTTTCGATGCAGCTATCCATGTAGGCTTTTACCTGTGGAAACGTAGCAAAGTAACCATCAATCAACTCTTTAGCTTCGGCACGTGGAATTGACAATCGTTCTGAAAGTCCAAACACCGAAATGCCATAAATAATACCGAAATTGGCCGTTTTGGCTTTACGACGCATATCGGACGTAACCGCTTCGAGTGGCACATGATAAATATTGGCAGCCGTAGCGGCATGAATATCTTGATCGGACAAAAACGCTTGAACCATATTTGTATCGTTGCTCAAATGTGCCATAATGCGCAATTCCACTTGGGAATAATCGGCACTTACAAACACACAACCAGGTTCGGCAATAAATGCTTTACGAATTTCTTTCCCTTGCTCGTCACGAATAGGAATATTTTGTAAATTCGGATTACTTGAACTTAAACGACCCGTAGCGGTAACTGTTTGGTTGAACGAAGTGTGCACTTTTCCCGTTTTGTTATTAATCAATTTTGGGAGTGCATCAATGTAAGTACTGAGTAATTTTTTGAGGCCACGATAATCCAAAATTTGACCAATGACAGGATGTTTTGAACGCAAAGTTTCTAACGTTTCTTCGTCGGTAACATACTGGCCAGTTTTGGTTTTTTTGGCTTTATCGACCACTTTGAGGCGATCGAACAGCAACTCGCCAATCTGTTTGGGTGAACTGATATTCACATTTTCACCTGCTATTTTTTGAATCTCGCGTTCAATTTGTCGCATGGTATCAGTCAGCACTTGCGACGATTGAGCTAACGCAAAATCGTCAATCAGCATCCCATTTCGTTCCATTTGAGCCAACACACGCACCAACGGCATTTCTATCTCATAAAACAACTCTTGTAAATTGTTTTCGATAATTTGAGTTTCCAAAATGGTTTTCAATTGCCACGTAATATCTGCATCTTCTGCAGCATATTCAGCAATTTTATCCAAAGGAACTTGACGCATATTAAGCTGATTTTTGCCACGTGGACCAATCAATTCTTCGATATGAATAGTACGATAATGCAATAAAATTTCGGCCAAATAATCCATGCCGTGTCGCAATTCTGGATTAAGCAGATAATGCGCTATCATGGTATCAAACAGTTTCCCTTTCACCACCACACTATAATTTTCGAGCATCATCAAATCAAACTTGATGTTTTGACCAATTTTTCCAATGCGTTCATCCTCAAACACGGGTTTAAATTTGGACAACAACTGCATGGCTTCAGCGCGATTATCGGGCACTGGTACATAATAAGCCTTGTGCACTTCTACGGCAAACGATAATCCCACCAACTCGGCATCCAACACATCTACCGAAGTGGTTTCGGTATCAAAACAAAACGTGTTCACTTGCGACAACACGTCACATAACTCGGCGATTTCGCGCTCGGTTTGAACCACTTTGTAGGTATGCTCTGTGGTGGCGGCAGTTGCAAAATCAGTTATTAAAGCACTCGCAACAGGTTCAGAACTCATTATAGGCGACGACACTGCAACAGGTTCTGTTTCTGGCTCATCAAAAAGGGAACCTTGCAACGAAGGAGCTTTTGGCGTCGACACCTTGGCAACAGGTTCAGTTCCTCGCAACTTAGCAAGATAACTGCGAAACTCCAATTCCGAAAATAATTCGATGAGTTTGTCTTTATCGGGTTCTTCCATGATGAGTTTGGATTCATCTAAATCGACTGGAACATCAATTTTAATGGTGGCCAAAAAGCGTGAAAACTCTATTTTCTCTCTGTTTTCTTCCACCTTTGTTTTAAGAGCTCCGGTCAATTTACCCGTATTCTGTAGCAAATTCTCAATGCTACCAAATTCTTTCAATAATTTGACAGCGGTTTTTTCGCCCACGCCAGGACATCCTGGAATGTTATCAGAAGCATCGCCCATTAATCCAAGTAAATCAATCACTTGCGAAACCTCATCCAAACCCCATTTTTCAAGCACTTCTTTTACGCCCAACGTATCAAAGCCACTCGCACCAAATTTTGGTTTGTAAATAAAGATGTGTTCTGAAACTAATTGTCCGTAATCCTTGTCGGGTGTCATCATAAACACCTCAAAACCTGCTTTTTCTGCTTTTTGAGCCAAGGTACCAATGACATCATCGGCCTCAAAACCAGCCACTTGAATTACAGGAATACGATAAGCTTCTACTATTTGTTTGATAATAGGAATTGACTTACGAATATCTTCAGGAGTTTCTTCGCGTTGTGCTTTGTAAGCCGCAAATGCCTCGTGACGAAAAGTTGGTCCTGATGGATCAAAAACGACCGCTATATGAGTCGGCTTCTCGCGCTTCAAAACATCCTCGAGTGTATTTACAAAACCAAAAATGGCTCCGGTATTCAATCCTTTAGAATTGGTACGCGGCATACGCATAAAGGCATAATACGCTCTATAAATCAAAGCATAAGCATCGAGCAGAAATAATTTTTTCATGAAACGGGGTTATGTATAATACGTTGTGACAAAATCTATTGGACAAAGATACAAAAAAACTCCGCAAAGCCCATGTGGTTTTTGCGGAGTTTTTTATCAGACAACCGATTCTGTTATTCTGCTTTTTTAGTAGGTTTTTTAGCTGCCGGTTTTTTTGCAGCTGGCTTTTTAACAGCAGGTTTACTTGCTTTTGGTTTTACCTCTTCAGCTTTAGGTGCTGGTGCTGGTTTTTCTTTCACCACTGGTTCAGCAACAACAGGTGCTGGAGCTGGTTTAGGTTCAGCTTTAACAGGAGCAGGTTCTGTCAGTTTACGATAGACAACAGCCGATGCGCCCAACGATACAAATTGAAATACTAACGACACAATTATAATCATAATAATTGGCCACCAAGGCATAGACATTCCTTCTAGGCTCTCTAATGAATCAAACTCACAACAACTCGTGAAATCGACAAGAGCAAAAATAGGATACAACAAAATGACGGTAGTAATTAATCCCAACACAAGCGAGATGAAAAACAATGTCCATTTATAACCGTAAGTCAACTTATTACTTTGTATCAACGCTTCACCTGGCGAAACGCCTTTATCAAGCAAGAGAAAAACAGCTAACGACCATGCTAAAGAGATAACGATAGCTGGAAAAAATCCAAATAAAATCAATGGCACTACGGCAATAGACACAAGTCCCAACAATAAGAAAAATTCGCCCATGTATTTTCGATATTTTGCATCGAAAATGAAAAATGGAGAAATAACTTTTCCTTTGCTCAATTCTACTGGGATAGAACACATAGCAATGGTGGTTCCCACATTAAGGTAAGGAATCCAAATAGTAAGTGCGTACAAAATGACAGCACCCAGCAATGACAATGAGTTTTTCATACCAATGGAAAAACCCTCGCCAATAACGCCAAAAACGGTAATTTTCTTTTCCATAACAAAATGATTTTAAGATGAATAATTAAATACCAATGAGACAAAAGTAGTAAAAAATCAGTAAAAAAAACAATTTAGTTATAATTTTGCATAAAGCACCTGTTTTGATATATGACATTGCAGGCATTTATGCAAGTCGCAGTAACCTCGTTTTAACTGAATAAGTGCCTGTGAATCGTAGGCGGACTGAGATTTAATACCACAATTTTCGAATCCAGTCACTATGTGATTTTTCTCTGGCGTAATGGTACTTAGCAAATCAAAAGAACGTTGTACAAGTTCCTCATTATTATTTACTTTACCATAATGGAATAAAAACGGAACGACCGTGTTAATCAGTAAACTATCAATGGAAGATTTTGACAACTTTTTGGACACCAACTTACTCGATTCGCCAAACAAATAATGCGTCAACCAATAATCGGACACTTCACATTGAAACAGCGGACGCAAGTCATTATAAGAAGTTGTTTCGAGAATTTTAGAAAATAATTTACTCGATTGGTGAATCAAGGTAGCGAATTGTGCCAAGCGCACAGTAGGAAAATTAGCAGGACGCAAACGTAATAGTTTCCACAACGAATAATCAATTGGCTCTAACTGATATTTGGTTCGCAAAAAGTGATATTCGTTCTTTAATTGAGTAACATACGCATCATCAGTATTGGTTTTTTCAAGCAAACCTGCTTGACCAAACAACAAAGCTTCCAGTTGCATCAAGTTATTTTTGTGTTTTGCTAAAATATTTAACGGTAACGATTTGGCGAGCAATTCAAACGCTAACGCATTAGTGGAAAAACCAAAATTACGAGCCAAAACGATATAAAAAACCTCTTCCCAATTGTTGGTAGTTTGGTTTAATAATGTTTCAATCACATGAGTTTTCTGTTCCAAACGCTCTACCAATAAACGATCGAGCCAATTGTGAAGATGAACCGACGACACTTTGCCTAAATTTTTCTCACACGCCACAAATGAGTTTTGTTGTTGTAAAACTTCGTATTGTTGCAGCAAATGAGGAGAAAAGTTCAAACGTATTTGTGGCATTTCGCTACCATCGGCACGATAAATAATGGCATCAATATCGAACACAACATGTAAAATTACAGAATTGTAAGCAGGGTTTTGGGTGTGCCCATGACGTGCCCAGTCGCTCGATTTTTGATGAAATTCCACATTGCCAGCCCATAAAGTGTTGTTTATCTTCACTTTCGCATTAAATACATCGGGACCAGCATCGGTATTGAGTTGCCCCACATCAATAATTTCAACAGATTCACCCTGCGAAGTAACTTGCAAAGGCGAAAACAATTTTTGAAACCAAACATACTGTAAAAATTGCTCGGTCATAGGCTTTTAATTTAACGAGTAGTGACAAAGGTATATATTTTAACAAACATATATCACAATTTAAGACAATTTTACGCAATTGATTTTCACATATTTTATAATAGTTAAGGGTAAAATAAACTTTTTCAATAAAAAAATATCGAAAAACGATAAAAATATTTGGTTATTCGAAAATTAATCATTTCCTTTGCATCGAAATTATAAACATTTTAAACTATAAACGCGTATGAAACGTTTTAAAATTCTATGCACCTTGCTTTTGGTGAGTTTTTTGATTGCTGTTTTTCAAAACACAATCATGTCCTTTGTTGAAGGCTTTCAGTTGGGTTATGGCATCGCCTCGTTTGAAATTGACAACGGTTTGAATTCCGAAAGTTTTACCTATTTGGATTTAACACCAAAAACGGATGATATTGCTCTAAATGCGGACAATGTCAAAAATGGCGCACCACTTTCATTAGTACCGTCAAAAGCATCTATTGTGGCCTTTTATCCTGAAGGGACACACGAAAAAACAACCGCCGAACTGATTATTTCAATAATCAATGGCTTACTGAATCTAGGTATCGTTATTTGTTATTTCTACGTATTAGTAGTGTTTATTAAAATTATTTTATCGTTCCGTCGCTCTGAAGTATTTGAAGAAATTAATATCAAACGCATTAATATTATTGGTATCGGATTTCTTGTTTTAGGAGCTATGAGCACCATATGGCAAGGTTTAGGCGTATTTGTGGCGCGCCAAGCTGTAGAACTAGCTGACTATACTATCAGTTACTCCAATATTATTGATTGGGATGACATTGTGATGGGGCTAGTTATTTTATTAATGAATGAAATATTGCGCTTAGCAACAGGCTATAAAAAAGAACAAGATTTAACCATTTAACAGAAAAAAAACAAAACACTATGTCAATTATTGTGAATTTAGATGTGATGATGGCTAAACGAAAAATGTCACTCAACGAACTATCAGAAAAAGTAGATGTGACACCTGCCAATCTTTCTATTTTAAAAACGGGAAAAGCGAAAGCTATTCGTTTTAGCACGCTCGAGGCCATTTGTGAAGTACTCGACTGCCAACCTGGAGATATTTTGGAATTTGAAAAATAAAATACAGACAACTATTTTTAATCACTTTATTAAAAAATTATGAAAACAAAAGTTTATGCAATGTTAGTCGCCTTACTGGCCTTGACATCGAGCGTATTTGCTCAACAAGACCCAAGTAAAGGTTTGACTCAGTACAAATTGGATAACGGTTTAACCGTTTTCTTATGGGAAGATCACAATCAACCTGATGTGCACGGACGTATCGTCACCCGTGCTGGAGCACTTGACGAACCGGCTGATTACACTGGCTTAGCTCACTACTTGGAACACGTGTTGTTCAAAGGCACGAAAAACATCGGTGCACTCGATTGGAGCAAAGAAAAACCATTGTACGAAGAAATCATTAAGTTGTACGATCAACTAGCTACAACAACCGACGAAAAAGTACGTGCTGAAATTATTAAAACCATCAACGAAAAATCAATGGAAGCTGCCAAATTTGGTGCTACTGATGATTTCTCAAATTTGACTGAAGGAATGGGCGGCGAAGGCTTAAATGCATTCACAAGCTATGACTTGACCGCTTACTTCAATAACTTCCCTTCGTTCCAAATGGAAAAATGGTTAGAGTTGAACTCAGAACGTTTAATGGATCCTGTATTTCGTTCATTTCAAGCCGAATTGGAAAATGTATTCGAAGAATATAACATGTACCAAGACGACAACGAAACACATGTTACTGAATTTTTGTTCGACAACCTATACAAAGGTCATCCTTACTCACGCGATGTTATTGGAAAACCTGAACACTTAAAAAATCCTAGTTTAAGTGCACTTATTAAATTTTTCGAAACGTGGTATGTACCTAACAACATGGCTTTAGTTTTGGTAGGAAACTTTGACTCAGAAACGGTAAAACCAATGATTGCTGAAAAATTTGGCCGCTTAAAAGCTAAAGAATTACCAGCACGTCCAACTTATAATCCTACCGCATTCGAAGGTAACCCTAAAGTATCTGCTAAATTAGGTTATTACCCTCAAGTAGTATGGGGTTACAATGGCGTGAAAAAAGGAGACAAAGATGAATTACTTTTAGATTTCACCCTATCATTGCTTAACAATGAACACAGCACAGGTTTGCTCGATAAACTTATGTTGGATGGTGATATTCAAATGGCATTTGCTCAAAATGACGCACGTCGCGATTTAGGTCGTATTTTAGTGATGGCAGTGCCTTATTTTGATATCGCACAAAACATGTACGAATCAAATAGTGCTACTGAAAAAATCATCATGAAAGAGGTGGATAAACTAAAAAATGGCACATTTGAAGATTGGTTATTCCAATCGGTAAAAGCACAATTGTTACAGTCATACAAAGTGATGTTCGAAAGACCTTCATCAAAAGTGGACGTTCTTACTTATGCTTTTGCTTACAATGAACCAGTAGATGTTTATTTAAAAATGAATGAACGTGTGAACGCTATCACACGCGAAGACGTACAACGCACAGCACAAAAATATTTAGGTGGCAACCACATTACCGTTACCATTGAAGAAGGTACTCCTAAAAAGAATAAATTGAAAAAACCTGAGATTAAACCTTTAGACCCTCCAAAAGGTGTAGAAACAGCTTACTCTCAAAAAATTAAAGCAATGCCAATAGGCACGATTCAAGAAAAGTACAATGATTTCAACGATGTAAAAAAAGTAAAACTTTACAACGATGTTACCTTGTTCTGCTCTGACAACAAAGTAAACGATGTATTTACATTGACTTTGAAATATGGTGTTGGTACTGAAAAAATGCCTAAATTGGAATATGCAACTGCATTGATGAACACCGCTGGTGTAATGCCTGATGTAGATGCACAATCGTTACGTCGTCAATTTAGCGAACTTGGCGCTTCTTGCTCTTACGGTGTAAGCGATAGTTATTTTTATATTCAGTTGACTGGAGATGAAAAAAACTTGGCTGAAATCTGTAAATTAATGACTCGTCAAACATTGTTCCCTAAACTGGACAACAAACAGTTGGAACGTGTTATCGGTGGAGAATTAAACAACCGCATGATTGAAAAGAAAAATCCAGACATGTTATCAGACGCTTTGATGGAATATGTGCTTTACAAAGATAAATCTGAATACATTGATCGTATTGATGTAAAAGATATGTACAATGTGAATGTAAGCCCTGATGGCGACGTATCTGTAAACTATCTATTAACTATTGGTGATTTAACAAAAACTATTATCGATGCAACTAACTATGAATTGGATATCCACTTTGTAGGGCATACCCCAGCGGCTCAAGCAGCTGAAATTTTCAAAGCCAACTTACCTTTGAAAGATGGTTTAAAGAAGAGTGAATCTCCAATCATCAGAGACCGTGTAAAATACGATGCACAAACTATCTATTTCTTGCCTAACAAAGAGATGCAACAAGCTAAGATTTACTTCTATGTAAATGGACAACCTTATAACATTTCGGAGGATGTAGATTACGAAGCCTTCAACCAATACTTCAGCGGCGGCTTTAGCGGATTGGTTATGAACGAAATTCGTGAAAAACGCTCAATGGCCTACACGGCTTACGGAGCTATGGTAACGCCTCAAGTAACCGGTAAAGAATCTTACTTAATTGGTTACGTGGGAACTCAAGGTGACAAAGTAGCCGAAGCTGTAGATGTTTACATGGATTTACTTAAAAACATGCCAGTATATCCTGAACGTTTAGATAATATTAAAACCTATTTACGTCAATCGTCATTAACTGACAAACCATCATTCCGCGAAGCAAGCTTTGTGTTTGATGCATGGCAAAAATTAGGTTACACAGAAGATCCAGCTAAAGTAAATATGCCTAAAGTGGATGCTTTACAATTTGAACAAATCACTAATTTCTACAACAAATACATTAAAGGACAACCTATTGTAGTAGTTATTACCGGTGATGCCAAAACCATCGACTTGAAAGCTATTCAAGCTAAATGGGGTAAAGTAACTAAAATGAGCCCTTCAAGACTGTTCAAAGGAGGATTTTAATACCTAGTTTTTATAATAAAAAAAGGCTGTTGCATCAAATGCGACAGCCTTTTTTATAATCCCTTAAGCACTGATTAGGATTTTTTTGACTATTTATAACCTTATTTTGTATAGAACTTTCGAAAAAAAAACTTACTTTTGTTGTCCTGCACAAATAATAACAAATCAATATATATAATATCATATCACATAAACTATGGAAAAAACACTCGTTATCATCAAACCTGGTGCTATTCAACGCGAATTAGTGGGAGATATCATCAATCGTTTCGAACGTAAAGGTCTTAAATTATCAGGTCTCAAGATGATTCAATTAGATGACACCATTTTAGCAGAACACTACAGTCACTTAGTTGATAAACCCTTTTTTCCTCGTATCGCATCCTCAATGAAGGCTTCCCCTGTTATTGTTTGCTGTTGGGAAGGTTTAGATTGTGTACAAGTTGTACGCAACATGACTGGTGTCACCAATTCACGTAATGCCACGCCCGGTACTATTCGTGGTGATTTTGGTATGAGTATGCAAGAAAACATCATTCACACATCCGATTCTGTGGAAAACGCCGTGATTGAGCTAAACCGATTCTTCAAACCTGAAGAACTATTTGATTATTCAAAAGTTGGTCACAGCTTTTTATATGCAACAGACGAAAAATAATGAGTGATCTAAAACTATTCCTAATTGGCAGTCTCTTTTTAAGTGGATTCTTCAACTATTCTTACGCCATTTCGCCCGTTTTAGACGAGAATGATTCAACAGAATTTTTTGAACTAGATGATATCGATGCTCATAAAGATTTTGTTTCGACCAAATCATTTGTTAGAGACACAATAGACCGGTACAGTAATCCAGCATGTGAATTATATAACTATTCTTGGACTTCAGAACGATTAAACCCCTATCGTATAAAAATAGATAGTTTACCTGATTCCGTTTATATTAACTGTGCCGATTTTGTGTATCCACTCAGAAGCAATCACGTAACTTCGAATTTTGGTATGCGTAAATATCGTTACCATTATGGTATCGATTTAGGCGTAAAAATAGGCGACACCATTCGTGCTACTTTTGGTGGAAAAGTACGCATTGTAGATTATGAGCGCAAAGGCTATGGTCATTATTTGGTTATTCGTCATGATAATGGTTTGGAAACCGTATACGCCCACCTGTTAGAAGTGTTAGTCAACATCAATCAAACAGTCAAAGCGGGCGATATTATTGCTTTAGGAGGCAATACTGGACATTCTACTGGGCCGCACTTGCATTATGAAGTACGATTTTTAGGCAATGCATTTAACCCAACCAAATTAATTGATTTTGAGACGAAACATCTCTGTAAAAAAGATTTTTACATTGTCAAAAAAGAGACCTTTAGTCACGCTCAAGAGCTCAAAGTTATTTCACAGGCACGTTATCATAAAGTCCGTCCTGGAGACAATCTTTCGAAAATTGCACGCCGATATGGAGTGACCGTGAAACAACTTTGTAAACTGAATAAAATGC
Source organism: uncultured Paludibacteraceae bacterium (assembly GCA_964570565.1). Lineage (GTDB taxonomy): Bacteria > Bacteroidota > Bacteroidia > Bacteroidales > Paludibacteraceae > W0P28-013. The sequence continues at coordinate 204,574 of CAZMYT010000002.1, read as the reverse complement.
GTCCAAATACGGTATTACGAGTTGGTAAAAAAATACGCTATAAATAATGTTTGATTTAGCTATCATTGGTGGAGGACCAGCTGGTTACACAGCGGCCGAACGTGCTGCTCAAGGCGGTTTAACCGTTGTTTTGTTTGAAAAAAAACAACTAGGAGGCGTATGTTTAAACGAAGGCTGTATCCCAACAAAAACAATGCTATATAGCGCAAAACTCTACCAAAATGCTCAAAACAGTTCAAAATACGGTATCACGTTAGACAACTTAGCGTTTGATTACGAAAAAATAGTAGCTCGAAAAAATAAAATTGTGCGCAAACTAAATGCCGGTATACGTACAAAAATGGCTGAACATACTATCACGGTAGTAAATGGTGAAGCCTCTATACAAAGTGCTACCAATCACATTGAAATAGCTTGCAATAACGAGTTATTTGAAGCAAAAAAAGTGATTTTATGTACTGGATCCTCTACCGTTATTCCTCCCATTAAAGGCTTAGAATCAACCTCTTTCTGGACCAGTACCGAAGCGCTCGATACCAAATCAGTACCAGAGTCGCTTGTGATTGTTGGAGGCGGAGTTATTGGATTAGAATTTGCGGGATTATTTAATACGTTTGGTACCGCGGTTACGGTCATAGAAATGGCTTCTGAAATTTTACCTGGCATTGATTCCGAAATCGCAGCTTTACTGCGCGCCGATTATGCTAAAAAAGGAATCACATTCCATCTCAATGCGCAAGTAAAAGAAGTTTCCAATGAACATGTGCTATTTGCGACTAGCGAAGGCATTCAGAGCATAGATACCACTCAAATCTTATTGTGTGTTGGTCGCCAACCAAATCTTGAAAATTTAGGATTAGAATCGCTCCAACTAGAACATTTCCGTAAAGGGCTTGCCGTGAATAGCCACATGCAAACCTCGCATCCTCATATTTATGCGATAGGTGATATCACAGGTTTTTCTATGTTAGCTCACACAGCTTCACGCGAAGCCGAAGTGGCAGTCAATCATTTAGTAGGCTTAGAAGATGACATGAATTACAACGTTGTGCCTGCGGTAGTGTACACAAATCCTGAAGTAGCTGGAGTTGGTGCTACCGAAGATTCATTGAAAGAAAAAGGTGTTAATTATCAGGTGGCGAAATTACCAATGACCTTTTCAGGTCGTTTTGTGGCAGAAAACGAAGGTGGAAATGGCTTATGTAAACTCGTATTCAACGAAGAACAGCAGTTGCTTGGAGCACATATTATTGGAAATCCAGCATCGGAATTAATCGCCATTGCTACTTTAGCCATGGAACGTGGATTAACTGTGAGCGAATTCAAAAAGCTTATATTTCCGCATCCTTCGGTAGGCGAAATATTCAAAGAGACGCTTTTCACGCTCTAAAATCATTCCTCACGCGTTTTAAACATCCATAGAAGCTAACATTTTTTCGATAGCTTCGTCTGTTGTATGAAGTATGTCCTTGCATCGTTGCACAAGCGCGGTAGCTTCTTTCACCTTCGCAGAAAGTTCATCAATACTTAATTCGTTTCGTTCCAGCTGTTTCACAATCGTTTCGAGTTGCGACATGGCCTCCTCGTAGGTTATTTCCTTTTTCATATATCAGGTTGTTTTATTAATAATTGATGTCGTTTTTCCATCGCTAAAGTAGGTATCTACTTGGTCGCCAACGGCCAATTGAGAAACGGAACTGATTTTTTTACCATCTTTCTCAGTATAAGAATAACCCCGATTCAACACGAAATAAGGGTCAGACATTTCCACAAATCGAGTCAACAGATCAAGCCGTTTTTCTTCGTTTGAAATGACCTTTTTTACGGCCTGTTTTATACTAAAATTTTGCGCTTGTAAAACTAGTTGTGCACCATTGACTATTTGTTTAACCTGTTGAGGCAAACGCATAATTTCCGTTTGCTGCCTATTTTGAGCATCAGTGATTATTAAACGAACCTGATTGGCCAACGAACTCGCCATATTTGTAACAAAAGCATCGGAATCCTGCACACAATCCACTAAAAACTCGGCTGCTGCTGTTGGTGTTTTAACCCGCGTATGCGCCACCAAATCGACAATACTATCGTCACGTTGATGTCCAATGCCACTAATGATTGGTAAGGGAAATTGTGCACAATGCAACGCCAAATTATAATTGTCAAATGCGGCTAAATCGGAAGTGGAACCGCCACCACGAATCATGACCACTACATCGAATAAGTCTTGATTATCAGCAATTTTTCCTAATGCCTTTATCACAGACTCTTCAGTCTGCATACCTTGCATCACAGCAGGAAACAGTTTGACATAAAATTGGTAACCAAATGCATTGTTTTCAAGCTGATCTTGAAAATCGCCAAATCCTGCGGCAGAAGCCGATGAAACGACAGCGATACGTTGCGGTACAAATGGTATTTCCAATTGTTTATTCATATCAGCAACGCCCTCACTGGTCAAGCGACGAATAATTTCGGCACGACGGACAGCCATTTCGCCTACGGTGAATATCGGATCGATATCACGCACATTCAAACTCATGCCATACAATTCATGAAACTCTATTTGACAAGACACCAACACTTTCATGCCAACGGCTAACGCAGTGCCTGTTGACGATTCAAAATAAGGTTTCAATAGGCGATAGGTAAAGGACCAAATCATCGCCTTCTGTTTGGCAACAATTAAATCCGAATCGGATGATTTTTCGACAAATTCCAAATAACAATGTCCATTGGCATTCTCATGCAATTCAGCTATTTCAGCACGTACCCACACAGGCATAGCAAACGACAGTTTAAGCGTTTGTTTAACCTGTTCGTTGAGTTCTAAAAGAGATAACGAGTGCTGTTCAGACATTATTTATGGATGATTTTATAGATAAACACGTTATCTAATTGGGTCAATTTTAGATAATAAATACCTTGCGGAAACCTTGAAAAATCTATATTGCACGAATTTCCAGATGCTTGCACACAAGCTTGTACATCAAATAATTGCCATTGTATGGTATTAGCGTTAGAAATATACAAAGTCGTTTCCACAGGATTAGGATAACAGATTGGTCGTGCATCGGCATGGGTTGAAGGCTTATTGCCAACCACCGACATATATACAGAACCTAAATCGGGAATACCATATCCATATTGATAATCGGGAGACGTGTAGCGATCGGATGCTGCAAGAACCAATTGTAATAGCTCCATGTTTGTTTTCAACGGTAAAGCCTGCCACAAACAAGCTACAGCGCCTGCCATAATGGGAGATGAAAAGGAAGTCCCATTGGAAACCGTGACCACATTGTCACTATTCACTACAGCGGCAGCACTACCCATAGCACACACTTCAGGCTTCACGCGTCCATCAGACGAAGGACCAACGGAACTAAATGAGCTGAAAGTTTCATCCGCTTTTACTGCGCCAACGCATAAAATACTGTCGGCATCGGCTGGCGTAGAAATATACCTCCAAGGTAATTCACCTTCATTGCCAGCACTAATGCACAATAACATGCCGCGACGAGCTGCCCACGTAGCCGCCAAACTATTACGAGCGGTACGACCGTTTAAATCGGCATACGTAAAATTCTGATTTGAATCGTCAAATTCAGTATAACCTAACGACGAGTTCACAATGTCCACGCCTAAGCTATCAGCCACTTCTAAGGCGGCCACCCAATTGTCAATTTCTAAATGCGATTCTGGATCATCATCTTCGGTACGAAACAACCAATAGGAAGCTTCAGGTGCTGTGCCCAAAAACTTATTGGGAACATTGGCTGCCATAGTTGATAAAACAGCTGTGCCATGTGTTCCTTGATTAAAGACAGAGCCTGCCGGATTAACAAAATCGCGCGCTCCTAATAAACGCCCCTGTAACCGTAAACTATCAAAAGCCGACATTGTATTAACATGTTCGAAACCATCATCCAATACCGCAATTTGAAGCTCTTGACCTCTAAAACCAGCATTATGTAGCACCGACAAATTCAACATTTGATGTTGCACTTGGGAGTTAGGATAACTTAAATTGGTTGATACAACACGATTCTTACGAATGCCCCGCACAGGACTTAATGGAGCCCAAGTAAGTTCTACCGAATCGACACACGACAAACCTCGAATAGCGTCATATTGTTCATTGGTAGCTAAAACTGTCACACCGTTAAACCATTTAGACGCATGTATAACCGATGCACCTGTGGCTTTAATTAGATTGAAATATTCCGTATTAATTGGCAAATCCATCGAATCAATGGGACAATTATGTTTGATACGTCGCGCAATGGCACGTTCGGACAAAAAGGCTTGAGGTTGTGACAGACTAAAAGGCGAATTCGCTTTATCGTGTAACGTTACAAAATAATAGTTCTGAGCTGTGCTCAAAAGAACACAACCAAATAAACCAATTAATATGTAAAAAATACGTTTCATTAAGCGATAAATCCGCCGCCAATAACGCGGTCATTTTGATATAAAACTACAGATTGTCCAGGCGTAATACCCCATACTGGTTCTTTAAATACGAGCGTTGCCACACGTCCATCAAACTCAACTGTAGCTTCGGTAGGAGCACTTTTGTAACGAATACGAGCCAATACTCGGTTATTATTTGCCAACATGTCTACCGAAGTAAAACGGCAGCCAGTAGCACGCAAGTTAGTAGAAAACAGTTCATCACGGTCGCCTAAAATAACACGATTTTTTGACGCATCGATGCCAATCACATATTTGGGTGTACCAAAGGCAACACCCAATCCTTTACGCTGTCCGACGGTATAATTAGGGAATCCTTGATGACGACCGATGATTTCTCCTTTCGTATTCACAAAATCACCTGGTTGACATTGTTGGGAAAAATCAGTTACATTGTCCGACAAAAAATGACGATAATCATTATCGGGAATAAAACATATTTCTTGGCTTTCTGTTTTTTGAGACAATTTTTCAAAACCACGATCAAGTGCCATTTTTCGGACTTCTTGTTTGGTAAATCCGCCCAACGGGAAGAGCGTGCGCGATAGATTTTGCTCGGTCAACATCCACAAAAAATAGGTTTGATCTTTTTGAGCATCAACCGCATTACCCAAAAACCAGTGACCATTTTCGTGAATCACTTGCGCATAATGACCTGTAGCGATATGCGAACAACCAAATTCATCGGCCATATCAAGCAACTTGCCCCATTTGATCGACGAATTACATAGTACGCATGGATTTGGTGTACGACCTTGCATGTATTCATCCATAAAATTACAGATAACATGGTCTTTAAACGTTTGGCGGAAATCTAATATATGATGTTCAAATCCTAATTTTTCACACATGCGTTTAGCTTCCATAATAGAATCAATACTACAACAGCCTTTTTCTTTGGCTAAACAACTTTCCTTAATGCTATCGTACGTACGGAAGGTGACACCAACCAATTCATATCCTTGTTCTAAAAGTAACATGGCAGACACAGTACTATCGATACCGCCACTCATTGCCATCAATACTTTACCTTTTTTTGTTGTCATAATTACTTGTTTTACAATTTACAAAAGTACGAAAAAAGTTGTTGCCAAGATGTTTGAATACGTTAAATCTTCCATTGTAAGTGTAAACGAAAATCGGTACGATGATGCCCTTGAATTGTTTCAGCACCCGTTCCAAATTGTAACCTATTATCGGTGTAATACGTTTGAGCCACTCGCACATACAGTGTCAAACGCGATGTAATTTGATAGTCTAAATTTACATACCAACGATTACCTATACCATATAATGCTGGTGTATAGGAAGCGTAAGGCACATCACGTTCATACACATAAAAACGATTTTCGTAAGCTGGCGCATCAAAAAACTCATACCGAGCGGCCAATGTTAAATCAATCCATGGCAAGGTATAAGAAATGTCTTGTGTCATCAGAAAACCATAAGTTTGGTCGGCACCTAAATGTGCATAATTCCATTCTACAATATTTTTAAATCCTACTTGTAGCACTTGATACGCAATTGTATATCGCAATGACGCTTTTTGTATATCACTTACCAATGTTGTAGGTTGCACATCACCAGTTTGCACATTTTTCTCTTTTTGTTCAAATCGGAATCGGCCATACATCTCCACCTGACGACTTGGCATGAAATCTACTTGTAGCAATGTTTCATACCCAGAAGATGGCTTGTTAACTTGATATGCCAACCACGGCGAATGAAATAAATCAGCGTAAGCTGCCACTTTCCATTTGCGAACTGGTTTAAGTTCTGCGCCAATGTACAAACCATTTTCATTGTTGGTGCGACTGCCTTCACTAAATGCATTGGCAAAAAAGACGTCATATTTTTGGGAATAATAACGTTGTAAAACCGCCAAATTAAGAACCGAAATAGGAGCAAATAGCAAACCATTCAACGTAGCTACGCCGCCAGCATCGTTCATAGCCGTTTCACCAAAAAACTGAAATCCATGCCACGCAAAGAGATAATCAACACTGCCGGCAAATTGCGATTGTCCGCGAAAATAATAAAGTTGATAAGGTGCAGGTTGGTAGGTTAAAGGCACATCAAGCCACGTTTGAGTAGCGGTTAAACCTAAACGAAAAAAGCGATGACGATAAGTCACATTACCACCTACTAATTGACGATTTACCGTGCGTTTCTTCTCAAAATCAGCAGCTAGCCGATGTAAACCATCCGTTTTAAATGACGAAAAACTACCACCCGACGTATCGGCATCCATTTGACGAAACGAATAAAAGACGGACACTTTAAAATCGCCCAATGCAACGGTAGCGCCAACACCTCTGAGAAAATTATATTCATCGGTTGATGCGTGACGCTTTAAACCTTGCGAGCGTGTTGTTACATTGGTAACCAAACTCGATTTACTTGGACTCATATCTTGTTGCATCACTAACCCTTGACCAAAATTGGCACGATAATCGCCAACAACAATTGACGAGAATTTCCATAATTGATTGATTTGTAGAAATCCAGAATAGGAATCGTAACCGGTATTATAAGACCCATAAAACGGTTCTCCCGCATCTTTTTCGGCGGTCAAACCTAGTTGCAGTTTATCGGCACTTTTCAAACGGTATTTAAGCGATGTATAGAATGGATTGCCTAGATAAGCTTGTGTAGTATTGGGTAAATAACCTTGTTTTGGTTCAAATGTACCATCAAACCGTGCTATTAATTCGTGTTGACTAGCTCGCATCACATCACGAAACTTCCAACTATTCGACACCTCTTCGGCAGAACCAACTGTTACAAATGGTACTAATAATTGTATCGTAAATAAATCCATACCTTCTACCAGTTGTAGCTCGTAAATGGTACGCATATAACCTGCTTTATAAAGGTAATAAAAGAAATTCTCAATTTGAATGTCTGACAGAAATCGGAGTTGTGATAACTGTTCTGGTGTAGTTTTATTAAGATTGATAGGATGCTCGTAAAAAGCAATTAAATCATCGTATAAATCGCTATAATCAATTTCAGACTCACTGGTTTCCATCAGCTGACTATAGATTTTTTCAATCACACGATTAATCGCCACCTCTTGCCCCAGCGCATACACATACGATAGGAGCAAAACTAGTATGAGCCACACACGTTTCATTCAAACTGGTATTGTAAAACGCCCATCATCGTTAAGCCCAACGGATAACGATACTCTGTTTGCAAATGAAATCGAAAGCCATCAAATCCAAAAGCAGCTCCAAGAGTTGGTACAAAATAATTCGAGCCATAACCACCCACACGTACCGTAAATTCCTTGAAAGGTGTATATTCGAAGCCCGTAGCCCAACGCATAGGCGAATGTACCTCTTTATCAATTTGCACCAACCATGACACTTTTTCATGCAATTGATAATTTGTACCCAGACTAAACACAGAAGGCAATGGCTTTTTCAGTAAGTCAGTTTTAATTTGTGAAAAAACAGGATTAAACACATTGAAACCAATCACAAAATTAGGCAAAACTTGCAATTGAACACCTACCTGAGCTGTCAAAGTACCACGATAACGCTCTGAAGGCGACAAATAAAGCGTGTAATAATCAAACTCCACACCAATGTTCAACACCTGCCCAAAACTACGTGCCAAGGTGATAGATGATAACATCTCATTATACGCAGCATAACCAAAATAAGAAAACGAAGCACCCACGTTGACATATTTAGTAGGCACAGCAACACTAGCAACTGCATTTCCTAATTCACTTGTAATGTACCGATTTTCATACAATAAGGTTAGGCTTGGTTTTTGAGTTTGTGCTAAAGCAGCTGGATTTTGAAATGGCTGCCAATCGGAATTATAGGCTACCGAAGCGTTACCTGGCACATAAGAGCTAGGCACAATGGTGGCTACTTGTGCGTGAAGTGATAAAATCCCCAAAAATAAGAGCGATAAAAACAGATAAATTCTAGTCATCGGCACACTTTTTGTCTGATTATAAAAAGCAGCTAAAAATAGATAAAAGTTTTAAAAAATGCAAATGTGTCTCAACAAATAACTAATTTTGTGCCATCATGAAACGATTACTTTTCATACTCTGTCTTTTGGGCCTCATTCAAGTTGAACTGTCGGCGCAAACAACCATTTTAAAAAATACCGAAGGGAAAGTGGTTGGTTATCGTGTGCCTATAGAAGTGCAAGGCTCTGACACTATATTTCTGTTCCAGTTGCACAGTGTCTATATTTTTCCTCCGATGAAATTTAAGAATAAACAACAGGAAAAATATTATTGGAAATTAGTGCGTGATGTAAAAAAAACACTTCCTTATTCAAAACTGATAACAAAAGTCATTAAAGAAACTAACGACACGCTCATTCACATGCGCAGCGACCGCGATCGCGATCGTTACATGAAAAAATTTGAAAAGGAAATTTATAAAAAATACGAAAGCAGTTTTAAAAGGATGACCTTTAGCCAAGGTAAACTCCTCATTAGGCTCATCGACCGTGAATGTGATGCCACCTCTTACGAACTTATTAAAGTTTACCGTGGGAGTTTCACCGCTGGCTTTTACCAACTATTTGCCAAACTATTTGGAGCCGACCTTAAATCAGAATATGGCAGTGGCAAAAATGATGAACTTATTGAACGTATTATTCTACAAGTAGAATCAGGTCAATTATAGCTAAAGAAATGATTCCATATCCATTTTAGGGATTTTAGTATAATAGCTTTCTTAAGGGCATTTTTTACCAAAAATATTGGCTATTTTTGTACACAATTACAAGACCATATCCCTATGCAAAAAGAAACAACTTCTCTTTCAGATATAAAAGCGGGAAACGAAGCGATAATAACCAAGGTCTTAGGCCACGGCGCTTTTCGTAAACGCATCACAGAAATGGGATTTGTAAAAGGGAAAAAGGTGCGTGTCATCAAAAATGCCCCTTTACAAGATCCTGTTGAGTATGAAATAATGGGCTACAACGTCTCCTTGCGACGTTCAGAAGCTCAGTTGGTAGAAGTTGTGTCGATAGAAGAAGCTAAGAATTTATTAAGCACCGAATTTAATGGCGTAATTGATGAGGAAACACTCAAAAAATCGGCTATTCAAAAAGGCAATATTATAAATGTCGCTCTAGTTGGAAACCCAAACTGCGGAAAAACAACGTTGTTCAATCATGCTTCTGGTGCTCATGAACGCGTAGGCAATTATAGCGGCGTAACTGTAGATGCTAAAGAAGCTTCCATGAAACGCGATGGTTACACATTGCGTATTGTAGACCTACCAGGCACCTACTCTATCACAGAATACTCGCCCGAAGAACTTTATGTTCGAAAACACATCGTCGACAAACACCCAGATATTGTTATCAACGTAGTGGATGCGTCCAATTTGGAGCGCAATCTCTTCCTTACGACGCAACTCATCGACATGAATATTAAGGTGGTGATTGCCCTCAATATGTACGATGAATTAGAGACGAAAGGTATTAAATTCGACTATAAAAGTTTAGGCGAAATGATTGGAATCCCTATCATTCCTACCGTTGCGTCTAAAGGTAAAGGGATTGAAGAACTTTTTGATAAAGTAATTGAAGTATACGAAGAAAAAGATCCATCGGTACGCCATATTCATATCAATTATGGCAGCGTTATCGAAAAAGCCATTAATGATATTCAAGCTGAAATCTGGAAAAATCCAAATATACGCGTAAAATTATCTTCACGTTTCATTGCGGTAAAATTACTTGAAACCGACAAAGCAACACTCGAATGGCTTAAACAGTTCGACCAATATGAAGCCATCAAGGCGGCAGCTGAAAAAGCCATTGTCTTTATCGAAAAAGAATACAACGATCGGTCGGAAACCGTCATTACCGATGCAAAATATGGATTTATTGATGGCGCATTAAAGGAAACATGTAAATTCCCTAAAACAGATAAACGCAAACAAAAACGCGATATTGACGATGTACTCACGCATCGGATTTGGGGATTCCCTATATTTTTCTTTTTCATGTGGCTCATGTTTCAAGCCACATTTACCATTGGAAGTTATCCTATGGAATGGATTGATGCTGGCGTTAAACTCTTTAGCGCATGGTTACAAACTACACTACCTGATGGACCCATACGAGACTTAGTGGTCGATGGCATTATTGGCGGGGTTGGTGGCGTGATTGTTTTCTTGCCTAACATATTGATTCTATTCTTCTTTATTTCGTTAATGGAAGATTCCGGTTATATGGCGCGCGCCTCATTCATTATGGACAAACTGATGCACAAAATTGGGTTACACGGGAAATCGTTTATTCCATTAGTCATGGGGTTTGGTTGCAATGTGCCAGCCATTATGGCTACTCGTACGCTCGACAATCGGAAAGATCGTATTCTGACTATGATTATCACACCATTCATGTCGTGTAGCGCACGTCTGCCTGTATATGTGCTCATTATATCAGCCATTTTTCCCAACAATCAAGGACTAGTACTCTTTGCCATTTACCTCATTGGAATTCTGATGGCCACATTGGTAGGACTGATTATGAAAAAGGTGGCTTTTGCAAAAAAAGAAGTTCCTTTTGTCATGGAATTACCTCCTTACCGTATACCAACTATGCGGAACACCACCATTCACATGTGGCATAAAGGGCAACAATACCTCAAAAAAATGGGAACGGTCATTCTTTTTGCGTCTATACTTATTTGGGCTTTAGGTTATTTCCCACGTGATATCAACTATTCGCAAAATTATGATGCGCAAATAACAGCTTTGGAACAAAGCACTATTTTAGACCAAACATCCAAAACAGATAGTATCAACTTACTTGAAATACAAAAAGAATCGGAACGTCAAGAACAATCGTATATCGGTAAAATGGGACATGCCATAGAACCCGTTATCGCGCCACTTGGATTCGATTGGAAAATGGGTGTGAGTATTTTGTCAGGGCTTGCAGCAAAAGAAATTGTAGTGAGTACCATGGGCGTCTTATATCAAGCAGATATAAATACTGATGGGAACTCGACTACGCTTAAAGAAAAAATTACCGAGCAAACACATCATTCTGGAACTTTGTCGGGTCAGAAAGTTTTTACACCGCTAGTGAGTTTCGGATTTATGATTTTTATCCTCATTTATTTCCCTTGCGTAGCAGTAATTGCGGCTATTAAAAAAGAAGCAAACTGGGGATGGGCTATATTTACCATGGTATATACTACCGTTATAGCATGGGTGCTATCGTTTGCTATTTATCAAATTGGTAGTTTGTTTATTTAAACAACAAATTATGTTACAACTTATTATCATTTATATCATTATTTTCGTCGTGGTAGTTTATTCGATATATCGTGTCATAAAAACTATTACGGATAAAAAACAAGCTTCAGCGTGTGATGATTGTAGCGGTTGTGCTCTGAAAGCAGAATGTCAATCGCAAGTGTGCCCTGTTGAAAAGGCAGGTTTATTGGACAACCCGCTACGACGATGGTTTCAACAACCGCGTAAAATTCTTGCGCCTTATATTCATTCAGGCATGAACGTACTTGATTTTGGTTGTGGACCAGGCGTTTTTACATTTGAAATAGCACGACTATTAAACGGATCAGGACAAGTAATTGCAGCAGATGTACAAAAGGGAATGCTTGATCAAGTGTGCGCAAAACTAAAAAAATACCATTTTGAATCAGTAGTTAAAACGCATTTGTGCAAAACAACTCAACTAAACCTCAATTTATCGATTGATTTTATACTCGCTTTTTATGTGATTCACGAAGTGCCAGATCAAAATTCGTTATTCGAATCGTTCAAATCGGTCTTAAAAAAAGAGGGATTAATTCTAATTGTTGAGCCCAAGTTCCATGTTTCCCAAATCGCTTTTAACGCAATGGTGGACAAACTGCAAAAAGGAGGATTCAAAATTGTTGACACACCTCACATTCGTTTTAGTAGAGCCGTATTGTTGAAGCATAAAATTGAAGCTTAATTTGTGTGCTATATGAAGTACGTTTCACTCATCGTTTTTTTAATCATCACCATTATGGGAATGGCTCAAGTGACATGGGTTAAGAGCCCTCATAACTTGGTGTTGACTAAAACACTAAATGCATATGAAGGTGTTGCCATTGGAAGTCCATCCATAATTCAAGATGGCGACACGCTAAAAATGTTGTATGCAGCTGGCGGTGTTGACTCCAAAGGTCGCATTAGTTACGCTTACTCACTTGATGGTATTATTTGGCAAAAACAGAATGAAGCTACCCCTATTTTTGATGTCAGTAGTGAGGGGAAATGGGATAGTCACTTTTTAGATACACCCGATTGGTTGAAAGATAGTACAGGGTATAAACTCTATTACTTTGGCGATAACGATAATAATTCTATTGGTGGATCCATCGGACTAGCAACTTCTACAAATGGAATCCTTTGGACTAGAGTCGGTTCGGAACCCGTATTGTTACCTGGTGATAGTACCGATTGGGATGGACTTTATATCGAATCTCCTTCAGTACTTTATGATGGTAAGAGTTATTTTATGTGGTATTCTGGAATCGACAAAAATTATAAAGTAGCTATTGGTGTAGCTACTTCTCCAGATGGCATTACTTGGACTAAATATAGTGGAAACCCAGTGATTAAAAGTGATTCAAACTATGCGTGGGACGGATTATCTGTAGCCACTCCAACAATTATCAAGAAAGACAATAGTTTTGAAATGTGGTATTGTGGAGGATCATATTATGATATGCTTGACGACAATAAACTCGACACAATTAAGATTGGTTATGCCACTTCATCGGATGGTTTTGTTTGGCAAAAATATCACCAAAATCCTGTAATGAGCACATGCGATACGCCATATACTAACATAGAATGGCGAGGTCCTTGGACTCCTGATGTTATTTTTAAGAATGAAACCTATTACTTATGGTACGAAACAGCTTATGGTTTTGGCTTGGCAACCTCCACACCCACACCACTTATAGCTCCAGCTACAGAAACATATTTAGATTTTGCGATATACCCCAATCCCACTATTAATAGCATAACTTTAGAGATAAGTAAACAACAAGAAACGATAGTCAAAGTTTATAACCTACAAGGTATTTGCATTAAAGAAACATCTGGTAAAGGATTGATTAATATCGACATAAGCCTTTTACCTTCTGGAATTTACTTGATAACTACTTCTGCCAATAACTGGACATCTAATACACAAAAATTCATAAAATTATAAAACCAATCTACCACATGTGTGGTAGAAAATATACCACTCATAAGTTATTGTACAGATGTTTACCAAGCCCTATCTTTGCAATAACTAAAAACAGATAATACTATGGCAAAAATAGCGAAACAATTAACAGAACTTATTGGTAATACGCCCTTATTGGAGTTAACCAAATTCAATGCAACTAACCACTTAGCAGCAACCATTATTGCTAAATTGGAATCATTCAATCCTGCTGGTTGTGTCAAAGAACGTATTGCACTGGCCATGATTGAAGAGGCCGAAGCTAAAGGTATTCTTAAACCGGGTACGGAAATAATTGAACCCACCAGTGGCAATACTGGTGTAGGACTAGCTATGGTGGCGGCCATCAAAGGTTATAAACTTACACTCACCATGCCCGAAACCATGAGCATGGAACGTCGTAATCTCCTTAAAGCGTTCGGAGCACATTTAGTATTGACCCCAGGTGCTGAAGGTATGAAAGGTGCTATTAACAAAGCACTTGAATTGAAAGCCAACACGCCTAATTCATTTATGCCACAACAATTTGAAAATGCAGCCAATCCTGCTATTCATAAAAAAACTACTGGTGAAGAAATTTGGCGAGACACCGATGGTAAAATTGATATTTTTGTAGCTGGAGTAGGCACTGGTGGAACTATAAGTGGCGTTGGCGAGGCATTGCGCGCTCATAATCCAAATATTCAATTGGTGGCCGTAGAACCAGCCGAATCGCCTGTACTATCAGGCGGAAACCCTGGACCACATAAAATACAAGGCATTGGTGCAGGATTTGTTCCACCAATTTATAACTCCGCTATTGTTGATGAAGTTCTCACGGTAAGCAACGATGAAGCCATTCGTACAGCGCGTGAACTAACTCAACAAGAAGGCTTGCTGGTGGGTATCTCTTCGGGAGCTGCTGTATATGGAGCCTCTATATTAGCCAAACGCCCAGAAAATAAAGGAAAAGTGATTGTAACTCTATTACCCGATACGGGCGAACGTTATTTATCTACTGTATTATATGCGTTTGATGAATATCCATTGTAATCAGTTCATAAAAAAAGCCTCATGTGAGGCTTTTTTTATGAACTGATATTAAATAAAATAATCTACTAAATCGATAAGACCTGCCTTGACGGCATATTTAGTAGCCTCATGTATATTGTTAACTTGAATTTTGCGGAAAATATTTTTACGATGAGTCACCACGGTATGCGTACTCACATACCGCTCCTGAGCAATCTCTTTGGTCGTTTTTCCACTAGCAATAGCTGCCAATATCTGTTTTTCTGTAGCGGTTAGAGGAGCTGATAGTTGCTGTTGTTGCACAGAATCGAGTAGTGTTTGCGACACACTACTGCTCATATAACGACGCCCTTGTAAAATATCATGCCAAGCTACTATAAGTTCCTCGGCACTACAATCTTTTAAAAGAACACTCATGTGCCTTGTCTGTAGATAAATTTGTTTTATAAATTGATCACTTAATTCTGACGAAAATAAAAGCCACCAACTATCGGGATATTTCGTTTCCAGCACGAATAAGGTTTCAATATCAGATAAATCAAACAGAGCGTAATCGAGTACAATGACGGCATTCGGGTGACGTTCCAAAGTTTCAATTAATGCCTGCTTATGATGCACCACCAAAGGCTCCACAGTCAACAACGAAGATATAATGTGACAGAAGCCAATGCGTGTCACATCCTGATTATCGGCCATGATAAGTTGCGGCATAGAAGTTACATTAAAAGTGATAGCGACAAATTTACTACTTTTTTACAAAAAAAAGAGACAAAACTAATTAGTTTTGTCTCTTTCAGTACCCGAAGGGGGACTTGAACCCCCACAGCCGTGAGGCCAAAGGATTTTAAGTCCTTCGTGTCTACCATTTCACCATTCGGGCATCTTCTCTTGCAAAAAGATGGAGCGAAAAACGGGACTCGAACCCGCGACCCCAACCTTGGCAAGGTTGTGCTCTACCAACTGAGCTATTTTCGCAATACATAAACTTGATAAATAAAGCGCATCCGCCTTAATCAAAGCGGATGCAAATGTACAACTATTTTTTGAGTTACAAAAATTGTTGAAGCTTTTTTTGCTTTTTTTACCTACAAAATCTACATCTGATCGTAAGAATCAACCACTTGACCTGGTGTTTCTTCAGTCGAATTAGTATTTCCTTTGTCGGTCTGAGGATCATAAGATTCCTCTATTGTCAACAAAATTTCAACTTGATTACTAGGAACGACACCCATTTTTTTCGAATACTCTTCAAGTAATTTATCCATAACCTCTTCTGAAAGATTAGCGGGGTGACCTTGCCAACACACAATACCTTGAGGATCAATAATCATCACATTAGGGATGCCACGTACACCTACAGTAGCTTGTAAACGACCTCTGGTATCAATGGCACTATAATATTCCATACCGCGGAAATTACGCACAGTCATTTCGGTTTCTTTTGATAAACCAATCACTACAATTTTTTCAGCATATTTAGCAGCCAATGCGTTCATGTGAGGAATAGACACACGACAAGGACCGCACCAAGTAGCCCAAAAATCAATCACAATAAATTTTCCTTGCAACTGTGGAACTGGTGAAATCCATTTCTCAATAATTAAATTTGGCGTTTTTTGTCCAACGAGATTAGTATATGCTTGTCCGTTCACAGCAAGTGACGACCAAACAAACACACACATAAACATTACGATTTTTTTCATAGTTATTTGTTATAAGTTTACTGACGAATACAATTACAATCGTGCACATCTTTAAATCGCCATCCTACTTTAATCCCCACGATAATAGGAATACTGTTGGTAGAAAGACTTGAATAGTAACCATTATATTGGTAGCTATTTACATTCTGAATGGTTGTAAATAAAGGTTTTGCATCTTTATTCACAAACATATTATTAGCACCATGTTCGATATAACCAGCTACATACATTTCTTTCTTTTTGTCGAGATGCAGAATCGCACCAAATTGAATTTGAGCTGTCACCAAAAGACTTGTTTCAATTTTACCACTTGGTAGAAGGGTATTATACATACCAAATCCATGTTGTGGTAAATTTTCAATCCAAGTACCACCCCATTGTTCATACCATCCTTTAGTGATAATATCGCCTTGAGTCACGTTATACGACGCGTGGAATGGGATATACAACTTCAATCCAAACGAGCCAAACCATCCCGATTTACGATATTTCTTGTGTTGATAAAACACATTAACTGGAATCGCAGCCGAATAAACTTGTTGACGTTCAGTCCAGTTTTGCACTTTAGTATTCAATAAAAAAGCACGTCCCTGATCGTCTATAGAAGGGAATTCGTATTCACCATTCAACACACGTGTACCTTGAAAGGTCGAAAGGCCTGCGCCAAAACTCATACCCCAGCCTTTGCGAGGATTAAATAGAATGGCATACTTGGCACCCAAATCGAAATTGCCACCAGCGACCACACCATTATCAAAACCTCCATAAGGCATCACCACGGCTCCTCCGCCCAACTCCAAATCAACATAAGCAGGAGTTCGACCTTGAACCGTCACACAAAGTGTTGATACTAATAATGCTACAATAATTCCTATTTTTTTCATATATGCGTCTTTTTCAGTTTGTTTTGACTTTACATCGCTTATTCCGATACAACAAATTTTTCCGTAAATACTTCGCCAGTATGCATACGCACGCGAACCAAATAAACTCCTGGAGGCGACTGTATCAATATGTCATTTTCACCATTCACATCAGGCGAACGATAAATTGAACGGCCAATAGCATCAAATATTTCAAGTTCTGAACCAAATAATTGGTCTTCGGTAAATGGTACTACCACTCTCAATACTTGATTTGATTTAATTGGACTCGGAGCCAAAGCAATACTCTGTTTAGTGTTAAGTGTGATTACGCAAGACGCTATGGCCTGTCCGGCTGTATTGTAGGCCACCACATAATAATCACCATAGAAACCACCCAATTCAGAATAATATTGCAATGAAGCACCTGTTACGCGTTGGTTGTTTTTGTACCATTGGTAAGCGGTAAATTCATGACTACTATTATCGCAAATCAATACGTCGTCCCACATTTGAACAATCATGTTGTCACGGTGAATACCAAATGACACTAGATATTCCCCACTTTGGCAACCTGTTGCATTGGTTAATGTAATGCGTACTTGGTAAATGCCATAAGGCGCCATTGTTGGTGCTGGGAACGAAATATATGTACTAGTAAGTGCCGCTTCTTCTACATTGATAAAGCCGGCAGCTAATGCCGCCGCATTGAATGTCAATGAGTAGTTAGTTGGACTACCTGCTAATACAGTATAAGGAACTACCACATTACCAGATCCTTGGCAGGTTGGTTGAGGTGCATCAAACTTAGCTTGTGGCGATTCTGACAAGAATACTTCCACACTAGCCACATCAGAAGTTCCCCAAGGTGTAGTTACTCGAACGGTATAAGTTCCAGGCGTTGAAACGGTAACACTTTGCGAAACAGCACCTGCAGGTTTCACCCACATGTAACGATATCCTTCATCGAAACTACCGTTGGCTGTCAGTACTGTAGAACTTCCAGAACATAAGTAGTTCAAGCCTGTAATAATAGCTTCAAATGGAACTACTGTAATGGTAACAGGAATTGTAGCACGACATCCATTATTACCAACTGCCGTTAACGAATAAGTAGTTGTAGCGGCTGGCTGCAATTGAATAACTGCATCTTCCCCAACCAATAGACCGCCAGCATCACGCCATTCATATTGTACACCACCAGTAGCTGTCAATTCAGTTGATTGACCTTCGTATACAACCAAATTACCGGTGACAGCAGGAGTTGGTTTTGGATATACCGTAATAGTAACCTTCGTTGTATCCAATAGATTTTCGCAATGCAATCTATTAGAAGCAATTACCCAATAAGTAGTTGTAACAACAGGTGTTACCATAATAGAGCTACCAATTTGTCCTGTACTCCAACGATATAATACACCTTCGCTATCATATTGACTAATAGCTTTAAGTGTTATTACTTCACCTGGACAAACATTAGTTCCAGTAGGAACAATGATTTGAACAGAGCTTGCTGTTGGCACTTTGACAACTTCGATATGAGCAGTAGCTGTACTAGAGCAACGGTTATCTGTACTAGAAATAGCTTCAACAATATAATCCGTTCCATCTACTTCTGGATAAACCGTAATAGCGGTTGAGTTGAACCATTGTTTTCCTTCGTTTGAAGTCCACATATATGAACCCGTTGGAGAACCTGATGCGCGTAAAACAACCGCATCTGCACTACCTTCACAAATTTCAGTTTTACTTACTGTTACCGAAATTTTATCCATTGGTGTAACACGTACTTCATACGATTTAACCAATGAACATCCACTATTGTTGGTAACCGTCAAATAATAGGTTGTAGTTAAACGTGGACCTACTTTGATAGATTGACTTGTACCCCAAACTTTACCATCGGTATCGGTCCATGAATACGTATTGTGACCAGTATCAGCATCTTGAGCTGCCAATATCACTGAATCTCCTTCGCATATCATAACCGATGTGGTGGTTTTGTCAAATATATTAGCACCACTTGCGTCTACCGTGATATTACTTGGAATTGGATTTACTTTCACAGGTGATTCTTTACGTACTTTACAACCAGCTTCGTTGTAAATATCAACGAAATAGGTTACCGTACCTTGTGTATGTGGTAAATTCTCAAATATGTTCACATTGCTCGATTGTAAAACAGTATAAATAGTACCATCAGTTTTACCAAAATCGTAGCGTGTGAAACCATACGTAGCTTCTAATTTAACCACATTATCCACACAAGCCTCGCCTGAAGTTGATGATATTACTTTCAGTTCTGTATTTTCAGGTACACCCGCAACAGATACTGAATGAAGTACTTCAGATGATACACAACCTGTCAATGTATTGGTTGCCGTTACACGGAAGTTCATCATACCAGCAGTGGATGGAGAAATAGTTAACGTTGCTCCTGTTTTAGTTTCATTACCATAAACCCATGTCACTAATGCGTTAGCTGGATTGGTAGTAGCTACCAAAGTGAATGAGCCACCAACATCACCTAAGCAGAACAAAGTAGGACCGCTTACTGTCAACGTTGGTAATGGATTCACCACCACTGAATAGTTAACCGAAGTAGCACAACCAGCCAAGTTCGACACTTGAACATAATAGGTTGTATTTCTTGTTGGTTTCACCGTTAACTTGTTACCATTAACAATGACATCGCTACCATTATTAATTAACTCGTTACCATCACTATCAGTCCAACGATACGACAAACCATCTTTGTACGAAGCTGTAAGCGTAACTGGCGTTAAAGCACACACAGGATTTGCTACAGAAGGTACAATCGTGATATCTGTTGGAATAGTCATTACCGTTACTTTATGAACTGTAGTAACCTTACAGAAGGTCACTTTATTTGTTACAGTAACCGTATAGGTTGTGGTAGTATCAGGCATTACCTGAATAGCAGCCGAAGTATTACCAGCTATCGCTGCACCAGTGGAAGCCACCCATGCAAAACTATATTTAGTAGGTGCCAAAGCTGTACCATCAGCCGCTTTTACGGTAAGCGTAATACGTTCACCTTTACAGATAGCTGAACCGGCAGGAGTTACAGTAGCCGCCGAAGATGTTACCGCAATAGTTGGCATAACATGTACATCTACCACTTTAGTAACTTCTCGGTAACATTGTGCCGACGTTGATGTGTTAGTTATACGCAATGTATACGTAGTTGTTAATTGAGGATGTACTTTCACACTCGATTGGTTTGGATTAGAAATCACTTCACCGGAGTTTGTTGTCCACAAATACGCATAATCAGATGACAAGCCAGTAGGACCTACCAAAGTTACTTCAGAATTCGGACAAACTGGAGCCACTAATACATTACCATCGCCATCTTGAGCCACAATGGTTGGAGTTGGAACTGGTGTTACTTTAACCGTGTATGATAAACCAGCAACTGCAGAAGAACAACCCACTGCACTGCGAACAATGACATTATAAGTATGTGTTCCAAAAGCAGGTATATCTGTGATAGATGACGTCGTTTCAGCCATCGGGTTACCATCTTTTTTCCATTCAAATGTCAATCCTGTCAAGTTTGTACCAGTAACGCTAACCGTAATAGGCGAACCTTCGCAAATAGTTGGATTAGAACCCGTAACAGAACCAGCTATGGTCACATTTGGTTTAGCATTGACCACAATTGTTTGCTGTGCTTGACGACTGCAACCTGTAAGATTATCGGTAACCGTATATGAATAAGTGGTTGTTGCGATAGGATATACCGTAATTTCTTCACCATATTCATTAGGCTGCATCACGTCGGTTGGCGTGCTCGAAATCCACATATAAGAATAGCCAAGTTGCTGAGGATTATCAGCCGTTAAAATAACTGCATCTCCTTCACAAATAGTGGCATTACCACTGGTTAGAGTAATTGTTGGAGCTGGCACTGGATTCACATTAACTGTGTACACCAATTCATTAGCACCTGTTGAACAGCCAGACGTATTAGTTACAACCACTTTATATTCGCTAATTGGAGCCAATGGCTGATGCGTAATAGTTGTTACATCGGTAGCAATCACAGCACCGTTATACGTCCAAACATAAGTCAAACCAGACGTTGTACCCGACAATGACAAGGTCACCTCTTCACCTGAACAGATAATTGGATTTGTTCCAGATAACGATGATGTCATCGTAACATGTGGTTTAGGCGTTACCGTAATCACATACGTTGCCTTACGCTCACAACCTGTAGCATTACTTGCAATTAATGTATAGGTAGTTGTCACGGTTGGTGACACATTAATAGTTGTTCCGGCTGGAATAGTGCCCGTAGGATCTGATTCCCAACGGTAAGTATAACCGCCAGCATTACCAGTAAGCGTAACGGTTTGACCTTCACAAATGGTTTCACCACCAGTGATTAAACCATTAATAGTTGGTTGAGCAATAGCCGCCACATTCACTTTGTAAACTAAATCGTCAGCAGCAGTAGAACAACCTGTTGCAGGATTGGTCACTTGAACATCATACGTATAATTACCAGCACTTGGAGTATCTGTAATAGTTGAAACACCAACTGCAAAAGGAGCACCATTTTTGGTCCAAACATACGTAAATGCAGGTGTGCCTCCTAACACACGGAGTGTTACACTTTGGCCTTCGCAAATACTATCGGTTCCATCACCTGATGTGGTTACATCTAACGTAACAGCAGGTTTAGGTTTAACTACTATTGCTTGAGCAATGGTGCGAGCACAACCTGTTGTTGTATTTGTCACCGTTAAGTAATAAGTGGTATTACTTTGTGGATTGAACGTAATTTCAGGTTGAGTTGCTGCCACTGGGTCAATTACTTCAGACGGATTATTCGACGTCCACAAGTAATTATAAATAGGACCCGCTGGCGCTGCTACACCTTGGAATTTAATCGTTTCGCCTTGGCAAATAGTCGATCCGCCTTCTAGGAATGTAACGGAAGCAGATGGCAACGCTGAAACTTGAACATAAACGGTATCGCGCGTTACACAATTAGCTTCATTATAAACATCTACCCAGAACATATAACTACCAGGCACCGTATAAATAGGAGTCGTAATTTGCGATGTTTGAGCATTATTACTCCATTTAAACTTAGTACCACCAGAAGCAATCAAGGTCGTTTGTTCACCAGCGCATAAATTTCTATCACCAGCAACCGCAGCAATTGGTTTTGCATAGGCTTGAATAGAGTGATATACGCGTGTCGATTTACAAGTATTCACATCGGTAGATTCTACCCAATATGTGGTTGGATTATTCACATCTGTTGGTTTTACCCAAATTTGATTACCTGTACTTGCTGAAGAACTCCAACGATAAGTATTTGGTAAGCCATTAGCATCAGAAACAACCAATAAAACACTGTCGCCAACACAAACCGTAGTAGCACCATTGATACTCAATTTTGGAAGAGGATTAGCCACTACCTGCAAGCTACCTGATTCCACACAACCATTACTATTGGTGATTGTTACCGTATAAGTGGTTGTAGATTTCAAAGCATTAACCTGAAGTGTTTGTCCAACAGTTCCATCGCCCCATTCGTAAAGAGCGCCAGGGCCACCACCAGAAGCTGTTAACACAACTGTATCGCCAGAACAAATAGGATTGTTATCGGCAGTAATGTTTGGAACAGGAACTGGTAAAATAGTTACTGTATGGGACGTTTCGAATGAACAATTTGCATCATTGTAAACTCTTAATGTAAATTGATTAGCCGTTGCGGTTGGCCAAACTGTAGCCGTAGCCGTAGTTGCCAATACAAGAGCTGGATTATCATTAGCTGTCCATTCATAACGACTTACATTAACTGGATTAGCCGCTTTTAATACTAATGATTTACCTTGACACACTTTATCTTCACCTGAAATGGCAACAGATGGTTTAGCACTAACAGCGACTTGACGATTTACAGTACCAATACAACCATCTTGTGTAGTCACTTTCAATACATAAGTACGAGTAGACGTAATTCCAGCTTTTGGTAAAGTTAATACATCTGAAGTACCCAACACCACGGTTGGCGCATCAGTAGTAGTCCATTCATAATATAAATATGGATTTCCATTTATGTCTAAAGCTGGACCTGTCAAAATCAAATCATCTTCTGCAATTCCAAATTCATCTAAACAAATCACCGTAGGATTAGGTGTAATTGTTGGTTGTGGAGCTGGAATTACTGTTACAGGATAATTTATTGCTGTAGTACATCCAAAAGGCGTACGAGCTGTTACCGTATAAGTTGTTGTAACAGTAGGCGATACCGTAATAGTAGTGCCTGTTCCACCATTAGACCAAACAAACGTCGTTCCAGGAACACAACCAGAAGCACACGCTACAGTTAACGTTGTTGATTTTCCTTGGCAAATTGAATTATCACCTGTTACAGTTAATTGTGGTAATTCAATGGCTTTAATAGTATGCGTTAAACTCTTCACACAGCCACCTTGAGTAGTGACTTGGCAAGAATACGTTTGTAAACCTGCCGCCGAAGGAGTTACAATAATATTTGCAGTGGTTTCACCATTTGGACTCCATAAGTAAGTCACAGTTGGACCAACACTACCTACCACAGATAATGTAGCTGGAGAATTTACACAGATAGAATCAGGGCCTATGATTTGTAAATCATTTGGTAATTCATACGCTGTAATATCTGTTGTTGCGCGACTGATACAGCCCTTCATATTACGTGCTTCCACCCAATAACCATGAACACCAGGTGTGGTTAAGGTTGCGGTAATGTTAGGCGTTGTTTCGCCTGTACTCCACAAGAATTGAGTAAGATTATCGCCAACGGCACTTAATACAAATGGGACATTAGTACAAACATCCGTTGATGGAGTTTGTATTTGAACAAACTCATTAACACGAATGGTTATTTCAGCCACAGCACTACAACCAGCATCACTTGTTACTGTAACGGAATAAGTTGTAGTAGCTACAGGATTTTGAATAATTTGTGATGAAGTTTCACCTGTGTTCCACAAATAAGTATAATCGCCTGCAGGAAGAGCAGTCAAGCGTACAGCTTCACCAGCACAAATCATCTCTCCTGCTTCCGCAGTTCCTACAATAGAAGCCGTAATAGTTGGTGTTGGAAGTGGTGCCACCGCCACTGTTTTAGAAGCCTGTGCCGTACAACCACCCGCATTAGTAGCAGTTACAGTGTAAGTACCAGCAGCACTTACTACCAAAGTTCCACCTACAGTTCCGTCATTCCATACAAATGTCACATTCGGATCTGGGTCTGAAGCAACCAATTGTAAAGTTCCTCCTTGACATACGCTGCTACCACCTGTAATAGTTGGATGTGGTAGTGTGCTTACTATAATCTGTTGTTGAACAGGTAAACTTTCACAACCGCCACTAGCAATGGCTACAACAGAAACTGTTGTATTGGTTAATAAATTATTCAACGTAATACTTTGTTGAACCTCACCTGTACTCCAACGATAAGAACCACCAACGCCTGCACCGTTAGCCGTCAAAGTAACACTTTGACCTTCGCAAACAGCAGTTGAACTGGCTGCAATTGTAGCAATTGGTAAGTCATTTACCACTACGCTACGTTGAGCTTGACCGATACAACCATCAGCATTAGTAACTTCTACGGAGTATAAGGTAGTGGAAAGAGGATTGACTGTAATCGATTTCGTGGTAGCACCAGTATTCCATCTATATGTGTTGAAGTTTTCAGCCACAGTTAACGTGGTTGATTCACCCAAACAAATGATAAAGTCGCCAATAATAGTTGGTTCTGGAGCTGGTAATACAGTTACCGTATGATTAATGGTTGTATCACATCCGCCAGCATTTGTAACTGTTACCGAATAAGTTCTAGTTGTTGGAGGATTCACTGCAATGCTAGCTCCTGTAGCACCTGTACTCCAAGTATAAGTTGTTCCACCAGAAGCAACCAAAGTTACAGGGGTACCTACACATACATGAGTTGGACCTGTAATCGTAGCTGCTGGTTTAGCAGAAACTGTTACGGTATGTTGAACTTTAGTAGAACAACCAGTAGAATTTGTTACTGTAACTTCATACGTAGTTGTTTGATTTGGTTGGACATAAATATCTTGAGTAGAAAAACCATTACTCCATAAATAAGTACCACCAGTACCTGCTCCCGAAGCAATTAAACGTACTTGTTGTCCTGAACAACTAACACTAGGACCAGTTATAGTTGCAATTGGTAATGGATTTACTGCCACAGTGTGTGACACGCTATTCTGACAACCAGCTGCATTGGTAGCAGTAACCGTATAAGTAGTTGCCGTAGTTGGTTTTACGGTAATACTTGGCGTAGTTGCGCCAGTATTCCAAGAATATGCTGCTGCACCACCGCCAGACAAAGAGGCTGTTAACGTAACTGTTTCACCTGAACAAATAGCATTCACACCTGAAATTTGAGGAGTTGGTAATGCCGATACCGTTACAGGAACAGATTTAATTGCTGTACATCCACCAACCGTAACCACTGTTACAGTATACGTAGTATTTGTGGTTGGACTAACAGTTGTTGAAGCCATAGATCCACCATTACTCCAACTGTACGAAACCGCATTTGGACACGAAGCGGTTAATGTAGTACTACCTCCAGCACATACATTGGTGTTACCAGTAACGGTAATCACTGGCTGAGGAATAACTGTTACTGTTACATCTTTAGTAGCAAAACAACCATTAGCATTGGTCACTTTAACCGTATAAGTAGTAGTTGTAGCTGGAGTCACTGTTAATGAAGCATTGTTACCTACGGCTCCGCCACTCCATTCGTAAGCATTACCACCCGATGCAGTCAATGTTGTACTTGCACCAGCGCAAATAGTAGTTGCTCCGACAATAGCTGGAACCGGAATATCATCAACCGTAACGGTCCACATGGCTTGTGCCGAGCAACCATTATTATCGGTGATAGTACAAGTATACGTAGTGGTAGTACTTGGACTTACAGTTATACTTTGAGTTGTTCTACCATCTGCCCACAAGAAACCAACGCCACCAGTAGCTTGTAATACGGTGCTTGTGCCACGACAAATACGTGCTACACCAAGAATCGATACTGTTGGAGTAGGATTAACCTGAACCGTAAAGGTTACTGGCACTGTATTTTCACATCCTTGAGCATTTGTAGCCACAACACTATAAGTAGTATTATCGGTAGGCGACACATTAATACTTTGAGTAGTAGCACCAGTATTCCAACGATAACTTACACCACCATTAGCAGTCAATGTAGTACTGCTACCAAGGCACACTTTATTGTTACCTGTAATAGTTGGAGTTGGCAATGGTATTACATTGATAGTAATAGATGCTGAACTAATACAGCCTAAATTGTTAGTTGTAGTTACTGTGTATGTAGTAGTAGTGGTTGGCGCCACTGTCACAGATTGACTATTTAAAGAAGCACCAGCATTACTACTCCATTGATAGAATGGAGCTGCGCTAGAAGTCAAAGTCACATTTTCGCCAGCACAAATAGTTGATTTTGGAGCTGAAATAGTAGGCGCGGCCACTTGAGTAACTCGTACTTCAAATTGAGCGGTATTTTTACAACCGCTTGCATTGGTTACTTCTACTTGATATACCGTTGTTGTATTTGGACTTACCAAAATGCTAGTCATAGCAGGACCGGCTTGGCCTGTACTCCAACGATAATAAGAACCTCCACCATTAGCAGTTAAGAGCGATGATTGACCATTACAAATATCAGCTGTGCCACTGATTGTTGGTGTTGGAAGAGCATTCACATTAACCGTTACGGAAACAGTTTTAGAACAGCCATTCTTAGTTGCCGTTACACTATATGATTGCGTAGAAGCTGGCGTTACGGTACGAGTAGCACCCGTAGAGCCGTCATTCCACAAATAAGTATCACCGCCAGAAGCTGTTAATATAGTACTTTCGCCGACACAAATATCCAAATCGCCATTGATGGCAGCATTAGGCAAAGCACTTATGACTACCGCATGCACAGCTGTGCTAGAACAGCCTGCAGCATTAAATACTTGAACGTTATACTCTGTTCTACCAACAGGAGGAGCTACAATGGTAATGGTTTGGGTTGTTTCACCTGTACTCCACAACCAATTAGTGCCTGCAGAGGCAGTTAACGTAATATTATCGCCTGCACATCCAACAAGTGGACCGGTAACAGAAGCCGTAGGTAAATCAAGTACTTGAATGGTAATTTGAGCCGTTGTACTACAACCACCAGCACCAAATGCTTGAACACGATAAGTAGTTTCCGTTAATGGTGATACCGTAATACTTGCTGTACGTTCGCCAGTTTCCCAAACATACGAAGTTCCGCCACTAGCTGTCAACGTAATCGATTTACCACGACAAACAGAAGATAGCCCAGTATTAGTAACAATACCTGCTGTTGGTAAAGCGTGAACAAGCACATTAACCGAAGCCTGACCAACACAACCTTTATTATCGGTAACTTGAACTGACACATTGGTGTCGGCTAATGGTGTCAACGTTATACTTTGAGTTGTGGCACCGTTACTCCACAAATAAGATTGACCAGCGGTAGCCGTCAAAGTGGTTTGCTCGCCAGCACATAAATCTAAATCACCATAAATGGTTATGACTGGTTTTTTATTGACAACAATTGTTTGTTGAGCTGTATTAGTACATCCGCCTTTAGTAGCAGTCACAGTTAATACAGTGGTAGAATTTAATGGAGCTGTTGTTATATTTGCACCAGTTTGACCTGTACTCCAAACATATGTATCACCACCTGTGGCGGTAACCACAGCTGTTTCACCTTCACAAATTTCTGAATCACCTGTTAATCCAATGATTGGTTTTGGAGTTACAGTAACAGTATATGGGAACGGATCGCTTACACATGAACCTGTAGTAGCTACTACCGTATATGTAGTAGTAGTCAAAGGACTAACCGTAACACTAGATGTAGTAGCACCTGTACTCCACAAATAACTAGCTCCACCAGAAGCTGTCAAAGTGGTAGATGAACCTTCGCAAACAGCATTTGTACCAGTAATATTAGCAACAGGAATATCAGTTACTGTTACATCTACAGTTTTAGTATTGGTACAGCCTTTAGCATCTGTTACGGTAACAGTATAAGGGGTATTTACTAATGGATTCACTGTAATACTTGCTGTATTAACACCTGTATTCCATAAATAACTAACACCTCCACTCGCTGTTAAAGTAGTGCTTGCACCTTTGCAAATATTTAAATTACCAGATACGCCAATTGTTGGTTTTGGATTAACCGTAACAGTGTGTCCGACACGTGTAACACAACCATTGCTTCCTGTAATGTTTACATAATAAGTTGTTGTTGCATTTGGAGACACTACCAATGTAGCACCATCCATCACATTATCATCCCATCTATATGTTTGTCCACCATTGGCAATTAAAGTCACAACTTCTCCTGCACAACTTGTAGTTGGTCCGCTCACGGTACCCACCACAGGATCTTTAATGGTCACGGTATGATTTGCCGTAGCTTTACAACCACCCAAGCCTGTTACTTCAACAGCATAAGTGGTAGTTGCTGAAGGTGTTACGTTGATAGACTGAGTAGTAGCTCCACCAGGAGTCCAGAACCAAGCCGTACCAGTGTTGGCAGTAAGAGTTGCCGATGCACCTAAACAAATACTAACATCACCCGAAATAGTTGGATTAGGTTTTGCATAAACACGTACAGTGGCGCGTGCTTCAGCTTGACAGCCTTTTGCATCAGTTACTATAACAATGTATTCCGTATCAGTTGTAGGAGTAACGGTAACACTAGCTGTAGTTGCACCGTGATCCCAACTATAAGTACCTCCTGCACCACCGCCAATAGCCGTTAATGTAGTGCTTTCTCCAACACAAATATCTAAATCGCCCGAGATACTTGCCACAGGCAATGGATTGGCTGTTACCGAATGAGTGGCGGTAGTTTCACAACCAGCAGCATTTTTGACTGTAACAGTAAATAATGTAGTTGCATTAATCACAGGTGAAATACTTTGTGTAGTTTCGCCAGTACTCCAAACATATGAAGTTCCTCCATTAGCCGTTAAAGTAACGGCCTCTCCTTTACAAACCTCAGTTACGCCAGTAATAGTTGCCACTGGCTTAGGAGTTACAGTAACTGTTACATTAGCAGCTGCACTTTCACAACCGGAAGCACTTTTAGCAATAACAGAGTAAGTTGTAGTGGTGGTTGGATTCACCATAAGAGTGGCACCTGTAGCACCCGTGCTCCATGTATAGCTCGATCCGCCAGAAGCGGTTAACACTGTAAATTCACCTTCACAGATAGCATTATCGCCAGCGATAGATGCCACAGGAATTGGATTCACTGTTACAGTAATAGACTTCGTATTTGTACATCCATTAACATCAGTACCGGTTACTACATATGTTTGAGTTAAGGTTGGTGATACAACTATTGATTGACCTATTGAACCATTATCCCAAGTATAAGAAGAAGCGCCACTAGCTGTTAATGTAGTACTTTGACCCAAACAAATATCGGTATTACCAACAATATTAATGGTTGGTTTAGGAGTAATAGTAATAGTGTGATCTTTAGTAATTGAACACCCATTAGCACCAGTAATAGTTGCATAATAAGTAGTAGTGGCTGTTGGCGACACGTTAATGGATGCCGTTGTTGCACCATTATCCCAAAGTACTGAACCACCCGATGCGGTTAAAGTAACTGCTGTTCCAGCACAACTTGTTGTAGGACCACTAATAGTTCCTGCCACAACCGATTTTAACGCTACAGTATGTGTTGTAGTTGCTGTACATCCGCTAGCATTGGTTATAATAACACTATAAGTAGTGGTTGCTGCAGGTGTCACATTAATTGACTGCGTTGTATAATTACCAGGAGTCCATAACCATGATTGTCCTGCACTAGCTGTTAAAGTAGTGGTTTCACCAGGACAAATGTCAGTATTCCCAATAATACTTGCGGTTGGCAACGCATTTACTTTTACTGTAACAAATCCTGTTGACTGACAGCCGTTACCATCGGTAGCAGTAACAGTATAAGTGGTTTCGGAAGCAGGTGAAACAGTTATAGAAGCACCTCCTTGTCCATTGCTCCAGAGATAGGTTCCGCTAGGAACACCTGATGCTGTTAACGTGGTAGTCTCACCAACACAAATATCTAAATCGCCCGAAATATTAATTACACTTTCAGGAATAACCGTTACTGCATGATTAGTAGTAGCAGTGCAACCTTTATTATCTGTTACGGTTACTGTATAAGTAATATTATTAGTAATAGTTGGTGTAATAGATTGCGTGGTTTCACCTGTACTCCATAAATAACTTGTACCACCAGCTGCAGTAAGTGTTACCGAAGCGTTTTTACAAGCAATTGTTGGACCTGTAATGGTAGCTGTTGGAACAGGGTTTACAGTTAATGTATGTACAGCTTGTCCACTTGGGCAGCCTTGAGCATTATAAGTTACTAAAGTATAATTGGTAGTCGCTGCAGGATTAACGAAGATAGAAGACGCCGTTTCACCTGTACTCCACAAGTAACTTGTACCTGTACCGCCAGCTGTTAAAGTAACTCCAGTACCAGCACATGTTTGAGTCGAACCAGAAATAGTTGCGGTAGGCGCAGCATGAGCCGTCACTGTAACAGACACAGAATTGGTACAACCACTAGCATCAGTACCTGTAACTGTATAAGTTTGAGAACCAACGGCCATTAAGGTTACGGTGTTGGTTTGTGTATTCACACCATTGCTCCAAATATAACTTTGTGCTCCAGAGGCAACTAAAGCAGTAGCTTCACCGACACAAACATCCTGTTTACCAGTTATTGTAATAGTTGGTTTTGGAGTAACAGTAATAGTATGTCCTAATTTTTTAGAACAACCATTTTTAGAAATTGTCACATAATAAGTTGTTGTCACATTTGGAGAAACAGTAATAGTAGCTGTAGCTCCAAGTCCACCATCCCACACATAAGAATCTCCACCTGATGCAGTCAAAGAAACTGGTTCTCCCGCACAACTAGTTGTGGCACCACTAATACCTAAGCCAACAATTGGTTTAACTGTTACGGCATGATTGGCTGTAGCAGTACAACCTCCATTACCAGTAACAACAACTGAGTAAACCGTATTTACCGTTGGAGATACATCTACAGTTTGAGACGTCATATTGCCTGGAGTCCATAAATAGGATACACCACCAGTGGCGGTCAATTGTACCGATGAACCCTCGCAAACTTCTGAATCACCTGTAATAGCAGCAGTAGGGAGTGGGTTAACCACCACAGTACTTGTAGCTGTCGCTTTACAACCGTTAGCATCGGTTACTTCCACTTCATAAGTGGTAGTTGCGGCAGGGCTTACTGTTATAGAAGCTGTAGTTGGGCCATGCAACCATTTATAAGATGCACCACCAGACGCGGTCAAAGTAGTCGTTTGACCGACGCAAATATCTAAATCACCAGCTATAGTCGCAGTTGGTGCTGGATTCATAGTTACTGTATGAGTCGTAGTTGCTTCACAATTATTGGCATTTTTAACAGTAACAGTATAAGTGGTCGTGCTATATATAATAGGTGTAATCGATTGTGTCGTTTCACCTGTACTCCATACATAACTTGTACCACCTGCTGCAGTCAATGTTACCGAAGAGTTTTTACAAGCAATTGTTGGACCTGTGATTGAAGGCGTTGGAAGTGCATTTACGGTTACTTGCTTACTTGTTGAAGCGGTACAACCTGCGGCGTTAGTTACTGCCACAGTATATGTAGTTGTTACTAATGGATTCACAATGCGAATAGCTGTAGTCACACCATCATTCCATAAATAACTTGTACCACCTGTTGCAGTCAATGTAGTTGATTGACCAGCACAAATAGTAGTTGTACCTGTTATATTAGGCGTTGGTAAAGCATGAACATTGACGGTTACAGCAGCAGTATTTTGACAACCTGTAGTTGTGTTCGTAACCACAACATGATAAGTTGTATTTACGAGTGGGCTAACACTAACAACGGCACCACTTGTTCCAAGCTCTGTCCAAAAATAACTATCTCCACCAGTTGCTGTCAGAGTAGTTGTTGCACCAATACAGATATTTGTATTTCCACTGACAGATGCTACCGGTAATGGGTTTACGGTAATTGCTTTAGTAGCAGTATTTGTACAGCCATTATTAGTAATAGTCACAGTATAGTTACGACTCACGGTAGGAGTTACCGTTAATGTATTTCCAACGGTTCCATCATCCCAAACAAAAGTTCCTGTACCATTGGCAGTAAGCGTAAGACTTTCACCCAAACAAACTGAAGAATTCCCTGAAATACTAACTGCAGGTTTTGTTTTTACAGTAATATCCTTTGTAACAGTTTGAGAACATCCTGCCACACCATTCGTAACAGTTAAAGAATAACTATGGCTTGCGAGAGTTGGAGTTACAGTAATACTTTGAGTGGTTTCACCAGTACTCCACAAATAATTAGTAGCCGTACCGCCAGCAGTTAAAACAACACTACTACCTTCACAAACTTCGTCAGAACCATTAATAACGGCATCTGTTGGAGGATCAACAACATCAACACGAACAGTTTTAGAAGCAGTACAACCAGCTTGTGTCACTGTTAAAGTGTAATCTGTAGAAGCATTCAATCCTATTATATTTAAGGACGCTGTAGTAATGTTACCTGGCATCCATAAATAACTATCAGCAGCGCTTGATGTTAAAGTGGTATTACCACCTTTACAAATTAGCAAATTACCTGTAATCGAAGGAATTGCGGCAGAAGTTACATTAAGCGTATGTGTAGCAGTAGAAACACATCCATTTGCATCGGTAATGTCGCAAGTATAGGTAGTTGTAGTAGAAGGATTTACTGCTACCGAATTATTAGTACCCAAACCATGTGACCACGACCAAGCCACGCCGCCAACAGCGGTTAATGTAGTAGATGCACCTACACACGCTGTAGTTGCACCTGAAATAGAAACCGCAGCTGGATTATTTACAGTTATTAATTTATTAGCACGAACGGTACAACCTTCGTTATTGGTAACATCAACCCAATAATTTTGAGAAGCCGTTGGAGTTACTATAATTTCATTGGTGTTAGTAACACCATTACTCCATGTATAAGCAGCTGCACCTGGAGTTGCAGTTAAAGTTACCGAATTACCTTGACAGATAACATCATTACTTGCAGCAATAGCAGCCGTAGGCATAGCTGCAACAATTAAACTAGCATTAGCGGTTTGTTTACAACCATTGGCGTTTTCAACTTCCACCCAAAGATTCAGAGTTCCAGTACCAGCTGGAGTCAATGTAATACTTTGACTCGTTGAACCTGTACTCCATTGAACTACCGTACCACCAGTTGCCAATAAAGTAGTACTTTGACCTAAACAGATTGATAAATCTCCTGTGATAAGGGGAGTTGGAGGAGGCACTAATGTTACTTGATGATTCAAGATAGTTTCACAACCTTGAGCATTAAATACTGAAACCGTATAAGTGGTTGTGGCAGTTGGTGTAACCGAAGCCGTTTGAGTTGTACTTCCATCATGATGCCAGAACCAAGAAGTTCCACCATTCGCGGTTAATGTAAGGGTTTCACCTAAACAGAATGAAGTAGGTCCAACAACTGTAGCAGAAGGTTTTGCCACTACATTTACATTTTGTGTTACTCTACTAGTACAACCTGTAGCGTTAGTAATATCCACCCAGTAGGTTTTTAAACCTGCAGTAGTTGGAACATCTGCCATGACAGAACCTGTAGCACCTGTACTCCAAACATATCCAACTGCATCTAAAGAGTTCATAGTCAAATTAACTTCTTGGCCTAAACAAATAGAAGTAGTTCCTGTAATTGTACCAGTAGGAGGATTGACTACGGTAACATCTTGAGTTAAATTTTGCTCACAACCACCAGCATAAATAACCTTTACCTTATAAGTTTGATTAGCAAATAAAGGATTAGTGGTAATACTGCGAGTCGTTTCCCCTGTCGTTTCCCAATAATAACTTACACCACCGGCAGGAGCGGTCAATGTGGTAGTTGCACCTTGACAAATAGTAAAAACACCGGTAATAATTCCAGTAGGTAATGGGACAACAGTTACATTTTGACTCAATGTCTGTGTGCAACCATTGGTAGTAACATCAACTGTATAGGTTTGAGTGGTTGTGGCAGTAGTTGTCATTGACACAGCATTGGTTGCATCACTCCAAAGATAAGTACTTCCAGCAGGAGCTCCCGAAACTGTCAACACAATAGGATTACCCTCACATACCGTAGTTGCGCCAGTAATTGTTAAACTAGGTAATGGTGTAACTGACACCAAGTGCGATGCATTAGATGTACAACCATTATTATCAGTTACAGTCACCGAATAAACGGTAGATGCCGTAGGCTTAACGGTTATTATTTGGGTCGTTTCGCCAGTACTCCACAAGTAAGATGTTCCTGCTGATGCAGTCAAAGTAATACCTGTTGAAGCATTACCACAAATACTGTTTAAACCAGCAATTGTTGCAGGAACTGGATCATTCACGGTCACTTGTTGCGTTGCACGAACCACACATGTTCCCTTAGTTACGTCTACATAATAATCAGTAGTAGCTAAAGGGCTAACCGTTATAGAAGGTTGAGTAGATCCATTACTCCAACTATAAGAATCACCTGCAGGTGCAGTCAATGTAGTCGAACTACCTTTACAAATAGTATGAATACCAGAAATAACAGTCGTTGGAGGGCTTGTCACCGTCACCGACTGCGTTGCTGAATACGTACAACCAGCAGCATTAGTTACCCACACCGTATAAACACGGTTACTCGTTGGGCTCACTGTGATTGACTGGCTAAAACTTGCAGCATCATCATCCCATAAATAAGCGGTTCCTGGCGAAGCTGTCA
Organism: uncultured Paludibacteraceae bacterium; assembly: GCA_964570565.1. Taxonomy (GTDB): domain Bacteria; phylum Bacteroidota; class Bacteroidia; order Bacteroidales; family Paludibacteraceae; genus W0P28-013. The sequence goes on along the minus strand of CAZMYT010000002.1, from coordinate 169,346 downwards.
ATGTAATGGAAGAACCACTACAAACGGTTGTTGGACCAGTAATAGTAGGAGCCGATGAAGCATCAACAACTATCGTTTGATTAGTGCTATTAGAACAGCCTGTTACTTGATTGGTAACGGTGACTGTATATGAAGTTGTTGATAAAGGAGAAACTTGAATTTGAGCAGTCGTTGCACCAGTACTCCATAAATAGCTATACGTACCTGGCTCAGCAGCGGATGCTGTTAAGGTAGTCATCCCGCCTCGGCAAATTGTAGGTTGTCCTGGAGTAATAATGGGAGTTGGTTTTTGATTGACCGTAATAGTTTGAGTGGCAGAAGCTACACATCCACCTTTAGTCACCGTAACAGTATAATTAGTCGTAACATTTGGAGAAACTGTTATACTACGAGTGGTGGCATTATTGTCCCATTGATAGCTAGCGCCAGCTGGGTAAGCGGTTAAAATAGTACTACTACCAACACAAATTTGATTAATACCTGAAATAGTTGGGGTTAAAGCTGGAGTTACCGTTACGGTTTGACTAGCCACACTCATACAACCATTTGCATCTGATATTTGACAGGTATAAGTCGTAGTTACCAATGGGGTTACATTCAAAGTTTTAGTCGTTGTTGCCAAAGGGTCATCCCAAAGAAAAGCTACACCACCATTAGCAACCAAAGAAACTGGAGTTCCAATACACACTTCAGTAGGACCTGAAATGGAAACCATCGGTAAAGAATTAACCTGAATCGTTTTGAACGCTTTATTTTTACATCCATTAGCATCAGTAAGTTCTACCCAATAATCCGTATCAACAAGTGGGTTTACCGTTATTTGACTTCCAGTTGACCCATCGCTCCACAAATAAGTGCCTACCCCATTAGCGGTCAATGTAATAGGTTGACCCGCACAAACAAAAGGATTACTGTCAATACTAATCGATGGCAAAGATAGAACCGTCACATCCAAAGTTAACGTATCAATGGCCACTTCCGAAGCATCCTTAACAATCACCTCATAATGGGTGGATACAGCAGGAGTAACCACAATAGCGGAACCTATTTCCCCTGTACTCCAAATATAACTAGCGCCTCCTGTCGCTGTAAGCGTTACCGGAGTTCCAGAACAAACTGGCGTTGCAGGATTAGCAGTAAGCGTTTGGGCGGTACCAGACTGAACAAAGCTCAGAAAAACGATTACGAAAAGAATGAAACTAGATTGTAGGCGATTCATAGTATTGAGATTTTGGATGTTTTACATAAATCAAGCAATAACTGTGGGAAGTTATCAACTATTAGGGAGCAAATTTAATAAGATTTTTTTTAATAATGTGTAAAATACTCGAAATTTTGCTATTAACACTATGAAATAATCAAACTCTAACGATGAAATGCAGGATTTTAAACAACTTATTAACAACTTATGAGCTAGATAATAACAAAAATAAACACATTTTCCCTGAAAAAATAGTACCTTTGCAAGAGTATCCAACAAAAAAAATGCTTTTTTTTACCATTATTTAGCTTAAATTTCACATGGCTGAATTTAAAATAACATCTGAATTTTGCCCTACGGGAGACCAACCAGAAGCAATTCGACACCTCACAGAAGGAGTTACAAATGGCGTGCCATTTCAAACACTTTTGGGAGTGACTGGTTCTGGTAAAACTTTTACCATGGCCAATGTCATTGCAAACTTAAATAGACCTACACTCATTTTAAGTCACAATAAAACCTTAGCAGCACAGCTTTACAGTGAGTTTAAAGCATTTTTTCCTGAAAATGCAGTTGAGTATTTTGTATCATATTACGATTATTATCAACCCGAAGCTTACCTCCCAGTTTCCGATACCTATATCGAAAAAGACTTAGCAATCAATGCGGAGATAGAGAAATTGCGTTTATCAACCACCTCTTCGCTCCTATCTGGACGAAAAGATGTTATCGTTATTTCATCCGTATCCTGTCTCTATGGAATTGGTAATCCCGACGATTTTGCAGAAACATGCATTACAGTTCAAAAAGGCGCAAACTTAGTTCACAGTGTTTTCTTGCGTCAATTGGTAGAAGCCCTCTATACGCGTAATGAGTTAGAGTTAAATCGTGGGAACTTTCGCGTGAAAGGCGATACCGTTGATATCTTTTTAGCATACGCCGATTTCATTTTACGGGTCATATTTTGGGGAGACGAAATTGATAGTATCGAATCAATTGACCCAATCACCGGCCATGTTATTAACACGTTTGAAAGTTACAACATCTATCCAGCAAATATTTTTGTTACCACGCAAGAACGCATTCATTCTGCGCTTGATCAAATAGCTTTAGACTTAGGGAAACAGGTTGATTATCTGCAAGAAATAGGAAAACCATACGAGGCAAAACGCTTGTACGAACGCGTTAATTACGACTTAGAGATGATACGCGAAGTGGGTTATTGTTCAGGAATAGAAAACTATTCGCGCTATTTCGATGGTCGCCCTGAAGGTAGCCGCCCCTTTTGCTTGCTCGATTATTTTCCAAAAGATTTTATACTGATTGTCGACGAAAGTCACGTCACCATTCCTCAAATTCGAGCTATGTACGGAGGCGATGCCTCACGCAAAAGAAATTTAGTAGATTACGGTTTCCGATTGCCAGCCGCCATGGACAACCGCCCTCTCAAATTTGAAGAATTCGAAACATTGGTACACAATGCCATTTTTGTAAGTGCCACTCCTGCCGATTATGAATTAGAAAAATCAGAAGGAGTTATTGTAGAACAAGTTATTCGTCCAACAGGACTTTTAGATCCCATCATAGAAGTACGTCCAAGCCTCAATCAAATCGATGATTTGATGGAAGAAATTACCGTTCGAGCCGAAAAAGACGAACGGGTATTGGTAACTACGCTCACTAAACGCATGGCTGAAGAACTTGACAAATACTTTGACAAAATGGGTTTACGCTGTCGCTACATTCACTCCGATGTAGAAACGCTTGAACGTGTTCAAATCCTTGAAGATTTACGCAATGGATTGTTTGACGTACTAATTGGCGTCAATCTTTTACGCGAAGGATTAGATTTACCACAAGTTTCACTAGTGGCTATACTTGATGCCGACAAAGAAGGCTTTTTACGCAATCACCGCTCGTTAACGCAAACAGCTGGGCGTGCAGCTCGTAATCTAAATGGGAAAGTAATTATGTATGCTGATAAAATAACCAAAAGCATGCAACTAACTATAGATGAAACTAGTAGACGCCGACAAAAACAATTAAAATACAACGAAGATAATCATATTACACCACAATCGATTACACGACGTACCACATCGGCTTTAGGTTCGCAACAACCTAAACATAATTTCTACGTTGAACCAGAGCAACTCAATATTGCAGCAGATCCAGTGGTACAATACATGACACCAAAAGCACTTGAAAAAGCGATAGAACGCACACGCAAACAAATGACCGAAGCGGCTAAAAAATTAGAATTTATCGAAGCTGCCCAATATCGCGACGAACTCATAAAATTAGAACAGAGGCTGAACGATATCAAAAAATCATAAACGCTTACAACAAGCCCATATCGGAAAATCATCAGGAATATAAAACCTCGAAATCGTATCTGAATTTTAATTATTTTTCCTACATTTGCAAGTCCTAATTTACGCCTATCCAAAGATGAATCAAGTGGAACTCATAAAAGCCCCAATCTCGAAAGAATTGAAACAGTTCGAAGCTCTCTTTGCCACAGCTTTCGACGTATCAGATAATTTGCTGGGCTCTGTACTCAACCACTTACAACAACGAAAAGGAAAACAAATTCGCCCTATTTTAGTGCTATTAGCGGCCAAATTATGTGGCAAGATAAATCAAAACAGCCATTACGTAGCAGCAGCCTTCGAAATGCTGCATACTGCTAGCCTTATTCACGACGATGTTGTAGATAATACGTTTGAACGGCGCCGACAACCTTCTGTCAATGCCTTATTCAACAATAAAACAGCGGTATTGGTTGGCGATTATCTGCTCACCACCTCGATGGATTTTATGGCACGTGCCCAAAATCTGGAATTAACAAACTGTTTGGTAGAACTCGGTAGAGAAATTACAATGGGCGAGCTGCTGCAACTACAAAATGCCTACAAAGAAGCAGACGAAACCAATTATTACACAATTATTCGTAAAAAAACAGCCATTCTTTTTGCATTGTGTATGCAAGGTGGAGCCATTTCAACAGGCGGCACCGAAGAACAAAAAAAAGCGCTTCGTGGATTTGGTGAAAATTTGGGGATTTGTTTCCAAATAAAAGATGATATTTTTGACTACACACCAAAAGCAAATATTGGTAAACCAACGTTTAACGATGTACGCGAAGGTAAAATAACATTGCCATTGATTCATGCTCTAACAAAAGCATCTGAAAATGAACGTCAAACCGTTTCAGAAATCATAAAAAGTGGCGATTTCATCGATACAAATATCATGTTCTTACATGAACTTGTAAGTCGATATCAAGGGATTGAGTACGCCGAAAAACAGATGGAAGAATTTCGCATAAAAGCCTGCAATTGCCTCAATAATTTTGCAGATGATGATGTAAAAAAAGCGCTGCTTGCCACGCTTGATTATGTTCTTGTGCGCGAATCATAACAAGTTTTAAACTCAATACAATAAATATGACTCGTCAAGCCATCATAGTAGCCGGTGGTCGCGGTACACGCATGAACAATGAAGTACCAAAACAATTTTTACCATTATGTGGTAAACCAATTGTAATGCACACACTCGAAACTTTTTACAACTTTGATCCACACATAGAAATCATATTAGTTCTGCCAGAACATTTAATTGCCTATTGGCAAAATGTATGTGTAGAACATCAATTTAATATTCCACATCACATAGTTGCTGGAGGCCAGGAACGATTTTATTCTGTAAAAAATGGTTTAGCGTTTGCCAAACCAAATGCTTTGATAGCAATTCATGACGGCGTTCGTCCATTTGTAAGTCATAGCACGTTGGAACGTTGTTTTGAACAGGCCGAATTACAAGGCAATGCCATTCCCGCCATGCCGCTTGTCGATAGCATTCGTGAAATCAAAGAGCATGAAAACCAAATTGTTGATCGCACAAAATTACGTGCTATTCAAACACCTCAAGTATTTAAAAGTCAAATTATTACGAAAGCTTTTGAGCAACCTTTTTCACCAACATTTACCGACGATGCAAGTGTTGTGGAAGCATATGGCGAAAAAATTCATTTGGTCGAAGGTAACGTGGAAAACATTAAACTCACCACACCTTTCGATTTGCTCATTGGCGAAGCACTTTTACAACAACTCAAAGAGTAGCTCATGAATCTGAATACCGACATAAACTACATTCCAGGCATAGGACCAAAACGTGCCGCCACGCTTTTGGCAGAACTTGGAATGCGTACGGTAGAAGATTTACTCACTTATTATCCCTACAAATATATCGATCGCAGCCGTTTCTACACCATACGTGAAGTAAACGAAAACATGCCTTATATCCAATTAAAAGGCAGAATAATTAGTTTCGAAAAACGTGGAGAAGGTCGCAGCCAACGATTAGTAGCCACTTTTACAGATTCAACGGGATTTATTGAACTTGTTTGGTTCAAAGGAATCAAGTTTGTAGAAAGTAAATACCGATTAAATCAAGAATATATCGCCTTCGGCAAACCTGCTCGATATGGAACAAAACTGAATATGGCGCATCCAGAAATGGAAGCATTAACCAACGAAAATGAACAGAAAAACATTGGTTTACAAGCGCATTATAACACGACAGAGAAAATGAAAACCAATTTTCTCAACTCCGCCGCCATTCGAAAAATGGTTTTCACCGGTTTAAGTGACTCTACACTTCACATTTCGGAAACTTTACCAGCATCGATGATTCAGAAATTTGCCTTAATGTCGCGTGAGGAGGCTATCAATAACATTCATTTCCCAAAAAATGCTGACCTCTTAAGTAAAGCGCAACGTCGACTAAAATTCGAAGAACTGTTTTTCATTCAACTGAGCATTATCAGGCAAACAAAATTACGCGAACAAAAATACAAAGGATACATTTTCGGCTCTATTGGTGCTATTTTTAATCGTTTTTACGAAGAATGTTTACCATTTGAACTCACTGGCGCGCAAAAACGCGTGATGAAAGAGATTCGCGCCGATTTAGCCTCAGGAAAACAGATGAACCGCTTGCTCCAAGGCGATGTTGGCAGTGGAAAAACTATGATCGCATTAATGACTGCCTTAATTGCCGTAGACAATGGCTTTCAAGCATGTATTATGGCTCCAACCGAAATATTGTCCACACAACATTTCCAATCGATACACAAAATCATTGATAAAATCGGCGTAAATGTAAAATTACTCACGGGCTCAACCAAGAAAAAAGAACGCGCACAAATTGCCGAAGAGTTACAAAACGGCACACTCAACATCCTCATTGGAACACACGCACTTATTGAAGATACCGTCGAATTTAAAAATTTGGGGTTAGTTGTTATTGATGAACAACATCGCTTTGGCGTGGCGCAACGGGCTAAATTGTGGTCAAAAAATATACAACCACCACACATGTTGGTGATGACTGCCACGCCCATACCTCGTACGTTAGCCATGACTATTTACGGCGATTTGGATATTTCCGTGATTGATGAATTACCACCTGGCCGCAAGCCAATTGCCACTTATCATTATTTCGACAATAAACGAACTGAACTCAATAAGTTTATCAAAAAACAAATTGAGTTAGGTCGACAAATTTACATCGTTTATCCCCTGATTCAGGAATCGGAAAAAATGGATTTAAAAGACCTCGAAAGTGGTTACGAACAGATGCGAGAAACATTCCCGAATTACAAAATCAGCATGGTACATGGTCGCATGAAACCTGCTGATAAAGAATCTGCTATGAATCGTTTTGTGAAAGGCGAAACTCAAATTATGATGGCCACAACGGTTATCGAAGTCGGCGTAAATGTGCCAAATGCTTCCGTGATGATTATCGAAAATGCCGAACGATTTGGCTTATCACAACTCCACCAATTAAGAGGTCGCGTGGGACGAGGCGCCGACCAAAGTTATTGCATTTTGATGTCGCGCTACGAATTGGCCAACGAAACGCGTAAACGTTTACAAATCATGGTAGATTCAACCGATGGTTTTGTGATTGCCGAAGCCGATTTAAATCTACGTGGGCCAGGCGATATGGATGGAACGCAACAAAGTGGTTTGCCTTTTGATTTAAAAATCGCCAACTTGGCTCACGACGGACAAATTCTGCAAGTGGCACGCACTGTGGCCAAAGATTTATTGGAAATTGATCCTAATTTGGAGTTAGTTGAAAATAAAATCTTAAATTTGCAACTGAGCAAACTCCAAAGAAATGTGATTAATTGGGGCGTAATTAGTTAATTTTAAATCATTAAATACTATAAATAACATGAAAAAATTAGTAACACTAGCACTCGTACTAAGCTTGATGGTAGTAGGAACTACACCAACTTGGGGACAAACAGCCGTAAAAAAAGCAATTAAAAGCGCCGAAATCGTAAGTAAAGATGCGACTAAAAGCCATGTAAACGACCTAAAAAGTGATTATAAAAAAGCTCTCAGCGAAATTAACAAGTTGCAATCTGCAGCAGCCAAAAAAGAAACCGCACAAGAACAAGTCGCCGTTCAAGGTGGCGATTGGGTAGCTCTACAAAACACGATGGAAAAATTGGCTCAAATGGGCGTGCTATCTTTCAAAGTCGACGATTTAGATTTTGAAACACCGTGGCTCGCAGCGAAACAAAAAACATGTGATTTGTACTTCGCAAAAGGGAAACAAGAACTCGAAAAATCTAAAAATCTGGATAAACAATTAACCGCATTTGGTCTACTCGACAAAGCTTCTACATTTGCTAGCAAAAACGACTCTGCAATTAATCAACTCAAAAAAGAAATTTTACTTCCTCGCGCACTAGAATTGGCCAAATCGTGGAAAACAAGCGATAAAGCTACAGCACTTACCATTTTGAATGATATAGCACTTCATAATGCCGAAAATCCTGAAATCGTGGCACAAATAGCCACTGAACATGAAAAATTACAGGAAGAATTTTACAAAGATGCCGAAAAATTGTTCAAAGATCGCAACTACAAAGATCAATACAAAGCCATTGCAGCTTACGAACTTGTTGGGAATTATAAAGATGCGAAACTAAAAGCAGAATTGGCTCGTAAACGCGGCGCACTGACCATTGCCGTGATGGAAGAACATGGCGATACATCTATCACTCTGAATCCCAAAACCATCAAAAAATTAGAGAAAGAATTTCCTGAATATGTTACGTTCAGTGGTTATGAAGGACTCACTAAAAAACAATTAGTCGACAAAAAATGTGCACTAATACTAGTCTACGATGCTAAAACATTTGGTAAATATACGTGCAAACATGAAGACGGGAAAAAAGATAAAGACATCATTCAATACGTAGAACGCACCGCAAAAAATGGCAAATTGATTGAAAAAAGTATCAGTGCTCGCGAATACGAAAAAGGAAAAGAATCTATTGTAAACGCTGCCAATTTTGTAGCTTACAAAGGCGTAGTAGAAACCAATTGGACAACATCTACCATCACACTGAATTATGCGTTTAAAGTAATCGACCTGCGTGAAGATAGCACCCGAGTAGTGGCAACCATCGAAAAACCAGGTACCGTATCACTTAGTGTGACAGGCAAATACATCGAAACATACAGTGGTGACGAACAAAGTAAACCCAAAAAATTAAAAAACATCAACGATAATATTAACGACAAAGCCCTCCTTGGAAAAGCCAAAAAAGAAAAATTAGTTGATTGGGATTTCAATCTCTTGTTAATGAATAAAACAGACGAAATCAAAAAAGAATTAGAAGAGTTACTACCATATCGACACTATGCACAATAAATACTGAAAACCGCTATTTATGAGTAAATTAGATAAATTACGTTCTGCATTTCGCTATGCTTTTCATGGCATTGGACAGGCTTTTCGAAGTGAATTAAATTTGAAAATTCATGCCGTGATTTCTGTGTGTGTTATTATTGCAGGATTTGTGCTACATATTTCGATGGGCGAATGGATCGCCATTGTGCTCTGCATCGCTTTAGTGATTGCGGCTGAATTAATCAATACCGCCATCGAAAAACTAGCTGATATTATTGATTTAAAACCCAACAAAGATATTGGTTTAGTAAAAGACATGGCTGCAGGCGCTGTACTTTGGTGCGCCATGGGTGCTGTTTGTATTGGTTTGCTTATTTTTGTGCCTAAAATCATAATGCTATTTTAAGTTAAATAATGGTCAAAGCAAAAGAACTTCTTCATCACTTTATCGGATTATTTTATCCCAATATGTGCTGTGCTTGTGGCGAAAATTTAACCATTGGCGAAGAAGTTATCTGCTTAAAATGTTTGTACCATTTACCAAGAACCAATTTACATTTAGAACGCGAAAATAAAATAGAAAAGCGGTTTTGGGGCAAAGTAACCATTGAGTGTGCCACCTCGTTTTATTACTTCGAAAAAGGTTCCGATTTTCAAAAAATACTACACAAACTCAAATACAAGGATGGCAAAGAAATAGGTTTTACCATGGGTAAATATGCTGGCTCAGAACTGCTCGATTCACCCGACTTTCAACAATTTGATTTTATAGTTCCAGTGCCATTACATCCTAAAAAAATGGCGAAACGTGGTTACAATCAAGCAGAATGGATAGCTCATGGCTTATCAGAAGTGATGAACGTTCCCGTAGAAACCACGAACTTATTTCGCGCGATTGAAAATCCAACACAAACCAAAAAATCGGTGTACGAACGTTGGGAAAATACCAAAGGTATTTTTGATATTCACAACTTAGAACTATTTGAAAATAAGCGCGTTTTAATTGTAGACGATGTACTTACCACTGGCGCTACACTAATAGCTTGTGCCGAAGCTATTTTAGAGAAATGCCCAACAGCGAAAATTTCAGTCTTTACACTAGCTGTGGCTTAATTTTTACCAATCGAATATGATCGCAATTATAGCTTATTCAATCACAGGAATCTATATTCTAATGATCATCTTATTTACCATTGGGTGGTTAAAAACGCCCACATTTAAACCGAATAAATCGATTGAAAATCGATTGGTTTCATTAGTTGTTTGCTGTAAAAACGAAGTTCAAAACCTACCCTATCTTTTACAAAGTATTGAACAGCAAACCGCTCGCAAATTTGAAGTGATTTTTGCTAACGATCATTCCACAGATGAAACAGCAGAAATTTTGACAAACTTTTGTGCAAAAAATCCACACGCAAAACTTATTCACGCCACAAAACACGGTAAAAAAAATGCGTTGCGCGAAGCTATTTTGCACGCCAACGGCAATGTTATAGTTTGTACCGATGCCGATTGCGTATTAACACCAAATCATCTGGAAATTTTAGCGAACTACTTTGCTCAACATAAACCAGATTTATTGCTGGGCGGAGTCAAAATGAATTACAATAACACAGGTTTTCAAAAACTACAAGCGTTGGAATTTGCCTCACTCATAGCCTCGGCCGCTGGTGCTTGTGGATTAGGATCGCCAGTCATGTCAAACGGCGCAAATATGGCTTTTACAAAAGCGATTTGGGAAAAATACAACCACGAATTACACGACGAAGAGTTATCTGGCGATGATATGTTCCTAATGATGGCCGTAAAAAAGAATGGCGGACACATCGCTTTTATAAAAAATAGCGAAACGGTAGTTGAAACCAATCCTCAAACCACACTCAACGGATTCCTAAATCAACGCAAGCGCTGGACTTCTAAAACCAAATCATATACCGATTGGCAAACAATTGTGGTCGCTATGATCGTATTTATGGTTGCCCTGTCATTTTTAATCCTTTTCATGGGTGGATTTTGGCAAAAATCACTTTTCTATACATTAGCTATAACCTTCGCTGCCAAATGGATGGTCGACACGGTATTTTTAAGCCGTTTTTTGCCCTTTTTAAACCAAAAGCGACTCATTCTTCACACACTTAGTTTAAGTGTCATATACCCCGTTTATATCGGTTTTTCTGCCGTAGCAGGATTACTTGGTAAGTTTAGTTGGAAACAAAACTAAATTAGCCCTGTAAATTTCCCGATTTATCGACCATTGTAAAAACAAATAAAGCGAACTGCCTTGGTTCGCCTTATCCCGTTTCCGATCATATTTCTTCTTGTTTTTAAATACCTTCCGATGATTTATCGGATGTCCAAAGAACGCAATCTCTTCGTCGCGACTCTTCTTGTGCACAGCCTTCAAGGCCAATAGCATCTCATTTTTAGGTTTCATTGTTGTTAATAAATTACAGGTGAAATTAATAAACTAGATATCCACTTTTTAAATAAAAAAACGGCCACTCTTTTGGAGCAGCCGTTTTTGATTTGTATTGAAATACGAACTTATTTTACGATAGCAGCAAAAGCTTCATCTTTCATAAATTCCATAAATTCTACATCTTTCACAGCTTTTTCTTTCAATTTAGCATCAGCAGCAAGGGCTTTTTGTAAATTTACTTTAGCCAATTCGCGATCGTTAGTACGAGCACCAACAATAGCTAACAAATAATTAGTAGTAGCAGTTGGTTTTTCTACGCCATCAAGGATGGTACGTGCACCAGCATAATCTTTAGTTAAGATTTTAGCCAAAGCAGCATTGTTCATTTTAGCGTTACCAAATAAAGTTACAGCCTTTTTGTAATCAGCTTTTTTGATAGCGATAGCACCATTTACATAGTTCAAAGCATCGCCTACCCCACCAGCATTGCCAAAAAATTCTTCAGCTTTTGCATCGTCACCATTTGCTAAAGCAACTAAACCAGAGTTAAAGTTAACAGCAGCATTTTTAGGAGCCAATTCTAAAGCTTTAGCAAAACAACGACCAGCAGCAGCTACATCACCTTGTTCGTATTTAACTACGCCTAAGTTGTTAAAGCCACGATATTCTGAAGGATAAACTTCAGTAGCTTTTGTATAAACAGCTTCTTTTTTAGCTAAATCGGTAGCCAATGAACCTGCATAAAGTAATTCTTCTACAGAAAGAGATTCTGCTTTTACTCTTGCCAAAGAATCGATTTCAGCATCTGACTTACCAATAACATCAACTAATAAAGTCATTTTAGAACGACGTAATTGTGGTAAAATTTCATCAGCAATAGATTTGTAAGCTGCTGATAAGTTTTTGATTTCTTTTTCACGTTGTTCTGGGTCAGAATACATTGACAAAACGCGTAAGATAACTTCTTTGTCTTGGATGTTAGAACCTTCCATTAATTTTTGGAAACCATCCCAGTCTTCAGCTGTAAATTTAGAATCGATAGTAACTGTAGCTTTCAATTTTTTCAACTCTTTGTTGATAAATTTTACAGATTCTTTATCACGTTTGTCAGCCAATTTTTCATTTAATTCCATACCACCATCAGGTGATGCGTAAGAAGCAACTTCCAAACCTTTCATTTCAAGATTAGCAGCTTTGCTAGCTTCTTCGATACGTTTAGTCAAAGCAACAACAGTTTCTGATTTAACTTCTGATTTACGAATTTCAGATTTTTGAATCAAAAATTTAATTTCAGCTTCTTGACGTTCTTCGATAATACGTTGGAATTGATCTTTTTCGATTTTAGCAGCTACTTCACCTGGTTGCAATGCTACTAAAAGTGGAGTAATGTTAACACCATCTGCTACTTTTACAGCAGGAATAGTATATACTTTGTCTTTGATTTTAGCCTCAACTTCTAACCAAAGTTCAGAGCTTTCCATAGCAGGATCGTAAGTAAATACTGCTTTTTGCGAATATTTACCACCCATTTTGTAAGAAATAGAAGAATTGTTACCTTTTACCTTTTCACCTTGGTAAGAAACTGGTTCTGCTTTGAATGTAGCATCAGACGTTTTTGATTTCAAAACTGGAGTTACAGTCAAAACCATATTTCTTGTGAAATATTTCACAGGGAACGTTCCATCAATGGTAACCTCAATTTTTCCAGCGTGAGATTCCAATGGATTTACAGACACCTTCAAATCATTCAAAAATTCTTTAGGTGGTTTACATGCGAATAACACCAATACTGCTACCGCTAGAGTCAGGATAAGAGATTGTTTTTTCATACAAATAAAATTTTATTATTAAGTTAAAGAAAATCATTCAGTTCACAGCATGCAAAGATAATAATTCTTTATATAAATAAGGTACCCTTTGATGAAAAAAAATAGGTATATGTTAAATTAAATATTTTAAATTGTTGATAACTAAAAACTTAATTGTAATAATATATCAAATATTAAAATGTATTTTTGCACAAAATAAGCGCAAATAAAAGATGAAAGCAGATTTTTTACATAATGTAACCAGAAATAAAATCAAAAATTTACTCAAAAACAGGGTAAGTTACGCTATTTCAAACATTTCTAAGTCTGGAAAAATAAGTAGTATGCCTGTTTCACTTTCTATTGAACCTGCCGCTATTTGCCAATTACGTTGCCCCGAATGTGCATTAGGATCTAACCAATTAATTCGTTCCAATAAATTAATGGATCTTGATTTATACAAAAGAATTATCGACGAAGTTGGACCCAACTTACTCTACTTACTACTCTATTTTCAAGGAGAACCATTTCTGTCGCCTACTATTTTTGATATGATTGCTTATGCTAACACTAAAAATATATATACGGCCACTTCAACCAATGCGCAAAAAATAAATCAAACTGTTGCATCAAAAATAGTAAAATCAGGATTGAAAAAAATCATCATTTCTTTAGACGGCGTAACACAAGAAACTTATGAAACTTATCGAGTAGGTGGAAATTTAAATAAAACGCTCCAAGCAATTGAATTTATAAATGCCGAAAAAAAGGCACAAAATAGTCGTTTTCCAGCAATAGAATTGCAAATGATTATTTTTCGTCATAATGAACATGAAATAGGAACTTTCAAAAAAATAGCTCGAAAAATGAAAGTTCAAAAAATAACGATTAAAACTGCACAAATTTATAATTATACCGAAAAAACAGAACTCATTCCAACTATCAAAAAATATAGTCGTTACAAAACTATAAATGGAAATTGGGAATTAAAAAAGAAATTACATAATCGTTGCTTACGTATGTGGCAAAGTGCTGTAATTACCACTGACGGTGAATTATTGCCTTGTTGTTTCGATAAAAACGCTGATTTTAGTTATGGCAATCTTAATAAATATAGCGTAAAAGAGCTTTGGAATAACGATAAAGCATTATCATTCAGAAAAAGAATTTTATCGAATCGTAAAAGTATAGATATGTGTCAAAATTGTTCGGAATAAAGGCGTTATTTTAAGTTTACAATTTTTTATTCAACACTAAATATAGATTATATTCTTTTTACTATTTAAAATATAAAATATAAAGATAATAATAGTCTGTTGAAAAAGCTCATAACATTTTTAGTTATTTAAAATTCAATTAGTTATATATAAACTGTAGGTATTAATAACTAGTTGATAACTAAAAATTAAAAAAACTGGAATGTTCATTGTTTATTTTAAAATTCCATTATAGATTTTTCTTTTTCAATAATGCAAGTCTTTTTTATTAGATCTTTTCAAAAATAGATAACAACTTTTCAACAGTTTTTAACCAATTGTTTTTCCCATAAAAAAATAGTAATTTTGCTCTTTCTTTTTTATTTAAAATCTGATGATATTTAATTACGACGTAATTGTGATAGGTGCAGGACATGCAGGCTGTGAAGCGGCTTGTGCTGCTGCTAACATGGGTTCAAAAACATTGTTAATAACGATGGATATGAACAAAATTGGCCAGATGAGTTGTAATCCTGCCATAGGAGGAATAGCTAAAGGACAAATTGTTCGAGAAATTGATGCTCTTGGAGGTTTCATGGGTATTGTGACCGATGCCACTGCTATACAATTCCGTATGCTCAATAAATCAAAAGGTCCTGCCATGTGGAGTCCTCGTTCACAATCTGACAGAATGCAATTTATTATTAAATGGCGTGAAATACTAGATGCTACTCCCAATCTCGATATTTGGCAAGATACAGTAACACAACTTCATTTTTCAAACGGAACTGTTACAGGTTGTAAAACAAGTATGAATGTTGATTTTAAGGCTACTTCAGTTGTTCTTACCACTGGTACATTTTTAAATGGATTGATGCATATTGGCAAAACACAATTGGTAGGTGGTCGTATTGCAGAACCATCTTCATTTGGTGTAACAGAACAATTAAAAGAAATGGGATTTTCTACAGATCGTATGAAAACAGGAACACCTGTACGATTGAATGGAAATTCTATTGATTTCTCGAAAATGGCAGAACAAGTGGGCGAAGATGATTTTCATAAATTTTCGTTTCTAGATTATAAGCCTCGTCCTTTACCACAACGCAGCTGTTGGATTACTTATACCAATTCTTCAACACACGAAATATTAAGAGGCGGTTTACCATATTCACCATTATACAATGGTCAAATACAAAGTATCGGACCTCGTTACTGCCCTAGTATCGAAACTAAAATAGTAACATTTGCGGATAAAGATCAACATCAATTATTCTTAGAGCCAGAAGGCGCTTATACACAAGAATATTATTTGAATGGTTTTTCATCATCACTTCCAATTGAAGTTCAGTTCGAAGCGTTGAAAACTGTTCCCGGTTTAGAAAATGTAAAAGCTTATCGTCCTGGTTACGCTATTGAGTACGATTTTTTTGATCCTACTCAATTAACGCATACGTTAGAAACAAAGTTAGTAAAAAATCTCTTTTTTGCTGGACAGATTAATGGCACCACTGGTTATGAAGAAGCTGCTGGACAAGGATTGATTGCTGGAATGAATGCACATATCAATTGTCATGGTGGTCAAAAATTTATATTAAGTAGAGACGAAGCTTACATTGGTGTGTTGATTGATGATTTGGTAACCAAGGGAGTTGACGAACCATATCGTATGTTTACTTCGCGTGCAGAATATCGTATTTTATTACGTCAAGATGATGCTGATGCGCGTTTAACCGAAAAATCGTATCTCGCAGGATTGGCTAATCGTCACCGATTTGACTTATTAAAAACCAAGCAAGATGCCATACAATCGTTACTTTTGTTTACCAAAGAATATTCTGTAAAAGCAGCAGAAATTAATCCTTTGTTGGAAACTTTAGAAACGGCGCCATTAAAACAATCGACAAAATTGTACGATTTAATTCTTCGCCCTCAATTAAATATTTCTATTTTAGAAAATAATTTACCAGAGTTCAAAGAAAAAATTTTCCAAATCGAAGAACTTAGAAGAGAAGAAATTTTAGAAGCTTCTGAAATTTTGATTAAGTATTCAGGTTATATAGAGAGAGAAAAATTGATTGCTGACAAGTTGCAACGCCTAGAGCATATTGTAATCGAGGACAAATTTGATTATGAAAACCTCTTATCGCTTTCAACAGAAGCTCGTCAAAAATTGATTAAAATTAAACCAAAAACCATTGGGCAAGCTAGTCGAATTCCCGGTATTTCGCCTAATGATGTTAATGTATTATTAGTTTTATTAGGGCGTTAAAGTTTATTTGTTCCACGTGGAACAAATAATAGTTGAAGAGTAAATTGATAAAAGTTCCACGTGGAACATAAATATATTTATTATGACAATAGAAGAAGTAAAAAGCAACATTCGCGATGTGATTGATTTTCCAATTCCGGGAATTGTGTTTAAAGATTTAACCACAGCCTTTAAAAATCCTGGCTGTATGAAGTATTTTGAAGACGAAATGTATCGTCTTTATAAGGACAAAGGTATCACCAAGGTCATAGGTATAGAGTCTCGCGGATTTATTATGGCTCCAGTTTTGGGAAATAAATTGGGTGTTGGTTTTGTGCCTGTACGTAAAAAAGGAAAATTGCCAGCTGAAACCATTGAAGTAAGTTACGCAAAGGAATATGGAGTTGACGTTATTGAACTTCATAAAGACGCTTTAACTCCCGATGATGTGGTGTTGGTTCACGACGATTTATTGGCTACGGGTGGAACTATGAAGGCTGCTTGCGAGTTAATTCGCAAATTTGGAGTTAAAAAAATATATGTCAATTTCTTGGTAGAACTTGATTTCTTAAAAGGTCGTGAACAGTTTGATAAAGATATCATAGTTGATTCATTGATTCATTATTAGTCAGGTGGGCTAAATTTAAATTGTCCATGCGTACGCGTGATCACATAAAAGAACAAATAGCACTACTTCCCGACTCTCCTGGGGTGTATCAATTTTTTAACGCCGATGGTGTTATTATTTATGTGGGCAAGGCCAAAAATCTGAAACGCCGCGTATCTTCCTATTTCAACAAAATACACGATTCTCCTAAAACTAATATTTTAGTTAAACATATTGTTGACTTGAAATATATCGTGGTCAATTCGGAGAATGAAGCGTTGTTGCTTGAAAATAATCTGATAAAAAAATATCAGCCACGTTATAATATTTTACTCAAAGATGGTAAAACTTATCCGTGGCTTTGTATTACCAAAGAACCTTTTCCTCGTGTGTTCAAAACGCGCACAGTGATAAAAGGTGCCGATTTTTTTGGACCGTATAGTTCTGTATGGACCTTAGACACGTTGTTAGATTTAGTGCGCGAACTCTACCCTATTCGTACCTGCCGTTTACCATTAACCGAAGAAACGATTAAAGCGAACAAATTCAAAGTTTGCTTGCAATATCATATTCATAATTGTACAGGCGTTTGCGAAGGTTTACAATCGCAGCTAGATTATCGAAAAATGATTGATGAAATCAAGGAAATAGCCAAAGGGAATAGCCACGAAATAACTAATTATTTATTGGCTCAAATGCGTGAATTGGCTGAAAAACAACGTTTTGAAGAAGCTCAAAAACTAAAGGAAAAATACGATTCCATCGTTAAATATCAATCTAAAACAGTTATTACTACCACCAGCGATGATAATTTGGACGTATTTGCTTACGACGAGGACGAAAATTCAGCCTACATAAACATTCTTAGAATCTCAAAAGGTTCTGTTATTCAAGGATTTACAATAGAATATCAGAAAAAAATAGAGGAACAAAAGACAGAACTTTTGGCTTTTGCTATTTTAGAATTGCGTGAACGATTAAGCAGTACATCTCATACATTAGTTGTTCCATTTGAACCGGATTTCATCGATGAAAAATTAGAAATTATAGTGCCTCAACGTGGCGATAAGAAAAAGTTACTAGATCTTTCGATGCAAAATGTGCGTCAGTACAAATTGGATAAGTTGAAACAAGCCGAAAAATTAAATCCTGATCAACGGGCTATTCGCTTAATGAAGGAAATTCAAACGGTATTGCATTTGCCCACTTTACCCCAAACCATCGAATGTTTTGATAACTCTAATATTTCTGGTGAACTTGCTGTAGCGGCTTGTGTGGTATTCAAAAAAGCGCGCCCATCAAAAAAAGATTATCGGAAATATACAATAAAAACTGTCGATGGCCCCGATGATTATGCCTCGATGCAAGAAGTTGTTCGTCGACGGTATCAACGAATGATTAATGAAGGCACTACTCTACCCGACTTAATTATAACCGATGGAGGTAAAGGTCAGATGGAAGTTGTGCGTCAAGTGGTAGAAGACGAGCTTCAACTAAAAATTCCTATTGCAGGTTTAGCCAAAGACAATCGCCATCGTACTAGTGAATTGTTGTATGGCTTTCCACCAGCAGCCATAGGTTTAAAACCGACTGATGTTTTATTTAAATTTTTGGCATCAATTCAGGATGAAGTGCATCGGTTTGCCATTTCGTTTCATCGCGACAAGCGAAGTAAAAATCAAATTGCTTCTGAACTCGATACCATTCGCGGAATTGGCGAAAAAACCAAAATTGAGCTACTTCAACACTTCAAAAGTATAAAACGTATCCAGAATGCCGAAAAAAATGATTTAGAAAAAATTGTAGGAACTCACAAAGCATCAATAATTTACAATTATTTTCATCCCGAAATAACCGCTTGAGAATCGCGTAATTTTTTTATGCTCAGCGCAGGGGCGTTATTTTTTTATTATTCGGGCACTATTTGCTCCATTTTTTGAAAGTTTCTCTTTTTCTTCTTTTTTGTGTAACTTTGTCATTCAATATTTTTTTAAGGTGAATATTCTTTCCAACATAAATAGGCCAAATCAAAATACGGTGGCGACTATCGGTTTTTTCGATGGCGTTCATTTAGGGCATCGTTTTTTGTTGAACCAGTTGAATATGTACGCCGCAAAATTTGGATTGGAATCTTTGGTAGTTTCGTTTGTCGATTCTCCTCAACGTATTTTGTCCCCCAATTCAGATATTAAACTATTGACTACCTCGTCCGAAAAATTAGCGATTTTTTCTGAATTGTGTTTGCAAAATTGTTTGATGCTCAATTTTGATGAAAATATGGCGGCAATCACTTCATATGATTTTTTGAAATTATTGCATGATACCTATCGGGTGCAAAAATTAGTGGTTGGTTATGATCATCATTTTGGGAGTGACCGGTTGAGAACATTTGATGATTATGTGCAGTTGGGAGAAAAAATAGGCGTTGAGGTTATTGCTTGTCAACCTTTTATTGCTGAAAATCTAACAGTTAGTTCTTCTAAAATTCGTACGTTCTTGCTGGAAGGAGATATTATTAAAGCCAACGAATTACTTGGTTCACCTTATACGATGCAAGGAGTTGTGGTGTCGGGCAATCAAATAGGACGTCAAATTGGATTCCCTACCGCCAATTTGCAATTGGATGTTTCCAAATTAATACCCAAAGGAGGCGTTTATGCGGTGGATGTCTTATTTGATAATCAAGTATTCAAAGGAATGTTAAATATTGGTACACGACCAACATTGTTTGGTCAAAAGCAAACTATAGAAGTCCATATAATTGATTTTGAAAAAGATATATATGGAGCGACACTGATTATTCGATTCCGTAAACGATTGCGTGACGAACGTAAATTTGAATCCATAAACGAGTTGAAAGCGCAACTCGAACTTGATAAGTCTTTAATTAATAACTAAATATGTAGAGTCATGAAAAAATTATTTTTATTTTTAATTGCATCCATTATGATGATTGCCTGTTCTAAGCAAGAAACAAATCCTTTTCTCATGGAATGGGATACGCCTTATGGTTTACCACCATTCAATAAAATTGAAGAAAAACATTATTTACCAGCTTTAGAAGCGGGTATTAAAGAACAAGAAGCTGAAATTGAAGCTATTGTTAATGACACCGCTGCACCAACTTTTGAAAATACCATAGCGGCATACGAAAAATCGGGCGCATTGCTCAATAAAGTTTCTTTGGTATTATTCAATTTATCAGAATCTGATGCTAGCGAAAGTTTGCAAAAGTTGATGGAGCAAGTACTTCCGATGATATCGGAACACAGTGATAACATCTTTATGAACGTAAAATTGTTCAATCGTGTAGATGCCATCTATAATCAACAAGATAAGTTGAATTTAACGATAGAACAAAAAATGGTGCTGGACAAAATGCATCGTCGGTTTATTCGTAATGGTATTGGCTTGGATGCCCAGAAACAAGCACGTTTGCGTGAAATTAATAAACAATTATCAGCATTGGAGCAAAAATTTGGTAATAATTTGTTAGCAGAAACCAATGCATTTCAATTGATTATCGACAAAGAAGCCGATTTGACAGGTTTGCCTGAAGCAGTTCGTACGGCTGCTGCCGAAGCGGCAAAAGAAGCTGGTATGGAAGGAAAGTGGTTGTTTGGTTTACAAAAACCAAGTTGGGTTCCTTTCATGCAGTACAGTGAACGTCGCGATTTACGTGAAAAAATGTTCAAGGCGTATGCTATGCGTGGCAATAATGATAATGCCAACGACAATAAACAAATTGTATTGAATATCATGAAGTTGCGTATCGAAAAAGCCAACATGATGGGTTTTGATACACCAGCTAATTTTATTTTGGATGAAACGATGGCTAAAAATTCAAAAACGGTGAATGAATTCTTAGCAAAAATATTTGTTCCAGCGGTGGCTAAAGCTAAAAAAGAGCGTGCAGAAATGCAACAAATTATTGATCGTGAAAAGGGAGGCTTTAAGTTAGCTGCTTGGGACTGGGATTTTTATGCAGAAAAACTTCGTCAAGAAAAATATGCCTTAAACGAAGATGCAATCAAACCTTATTTTCAAATGGAAAATGTACGCGCAGGCGTATTTGCTGTGGCTAGCAAATTATATGGTTTGAAATTTGAGAAATTAGACTCGGTACCAACTTATCATGCTGATGTAGAAACTTTTAAAATAACAGATGCTGATGGTTCGCTTATTGGTTTGTTTTATACCGATTATTATCCACGTACTAGCAAACGTGGTGGTGCTTGGATGAGTAATTTCCGTGAATCTTGTGTGATTGACGGCAAAGAAATTCGTCCAATTGTGGTTAATGTTGGTAATTTTACTAAACCAACTGCCACTACTCCATCTCTTTTGACTTTGGATGAAGTGGAAACCATGTTCCACGAATTTGGTCATGCTTTACATGGATTATTGACCAAGTGTAATTATTTGAGCGTAAGCGGAACTAATGTAGCGCGTGATTTTGTGGAATTGCCATCGCAAGTCCTCGAAAATTGGGCATTTGAACCAGAAGTATTGGCCATGTATGCTAAACATTATAAAACAGGCGAAGTGATTCCTGCTGATTTAGTAGCTAAAATACAAGAAACGGCTACCTTTAATCAAGGATTTATGACTACCGAATTGGTGGCTGCTTCTATCTTAGATATGAATTGGCACGATCTTACCAGTGTCGAAGGCATTGATGTAAATACCTTTGAAAAAGAACAAATGGCTAAAATTGGTTTGATTGATGAAATCATTCCACGTTATCGTACCACTTATTTTAATCACATTTTTAACAGTGAGTATAGCGCTGGTTATTATAGCTATTTATGGGCAGAAGTATTGGATAAAGATGCGTTTGAATTATTCAAAGAAAAAGGTATTTTTGATCCAGAAACGGCTAAAGCATTCCGTAAAAATATTCTTGAAAAAGGCGGTAGCGATGATCCAATGAAATTATATAAACAATTCCGTGGAGCTGAGCCAAATCCTGAAGCTATGATTAAAGGACGGGGATTGTAAACTAAAATCTTTAAATATAAAGGGCGGTACTCGGTTATTGAGTACCGCTTTTTTTATGCTTTCAATTAGGATGTAAAAGTTGTTGTTTTTTTTGCTAACTTTGTGGACTTTTGTTAGTTGTATTCTTCAAATTAATTTGAGCATGCAAATATTAAAAAAATTAGTAACACCAAGTTTAGAATGGCTCATAATACCGATTATTTTTTCGGCTATTTTGTGGTTTTTGCCAGCTATATTGGGGATTCCTCATCCTCAAGATAGCTATCCGTTTCAATTATTTGGAACCTTTACGTGGTTTACTTTATCGGCTGGTTGGGCTCATATTATTCAGTTCTTCTTTCAGATAGCCATAGGGTTAACACTTATGCGCTGGTGTGAACGTTGGCAACTGATTCCTTTACGTAGTGTGATTCCTTTGTTTGTAGCCCTTTTTGTGATGTCTATTATTGCCGATCTTCAATTTTTTGATGCGCGTACTATCGCCTTGAGTTTATTTTTATTGGCAATTTCGGAGTTGTTGTCTATGTATAGTTACAACGGCGAAAAAGCATCTGCCGCTTTTAACATTGGTTTTTTTATTATAAGTGCCGCATTCTTTCATGTAGAATATGCCTATTTGCTAGTTATATTTGTCATCGGCATGATTATTTTTAGTACATTCACTATTCGCACATTTTTTGCCTTGTTGTCAGGTATTTTAGTTCCTTTATTTTTAGTGTGGAGTGCGTTCTTTTTATCTGATAATTTGCCAATTTTGTATGCTATTTTGGGCGACTCCCATTTAAATATGTTTGATTTATCATCATTGTCACTATTACGAACTGATGTTTTATTGGGAGGCGTTTTATTAGTGTTGTTTTTAATGGCGTTAGTTTCCTATTTTTCTGTTAGTTTAAATTTTAAATTACACGTCCGTTTAAACTTTTTCTTTGTCAATTTGGCGTTTGTTTTGAGCGTTATTTGGGTTGGTTTATTTTTTTATAAATTGGAGGTCTTATTATTTGTACCTATTATATTTTTGATTCTTCTACTGAGTTTTTTCTTCTCAACCAATCAATCTAAATTTGTCAATATAGTCTTTGTTGCGTTCATTGTTTTAGGATTGGCTTATCGTGTACTAAATCTACTTGGATTTTAATGTTAGAGTTCGCCGAATATGGTTATGCTGGACTTTTTATTGCTTCTTTTTTAGCGGCAACAGTTGTTCCGTTTAGTTCCGAAGTGGTTTTTACCGCACTTGTATTTGGTGGCTTAGATGCTTGGACTTGTGTGCTTTGGGCTACTTTGGGTAATTGGCTTGGTGGGTTGACGTGCTATTGGCTAGGGCATCTTGGTAAAATAGAGTGGATTGAAAAATGGTTACGCATTAAGAAGGAAAAAGTGGATCGATTCAACCAAAAATTCCACAAATACGGCGATTGGCTAGCATTTTTCTCTTTTTTACCAGGTGTTGGCGATATTATAGCCGTAGCAGCAGGATTTATGCGGTGTCGATTTTGGATTGTGGCAGTTTCCATGTTATTAGGGAAATTTTTGCGTTATGTGGTTTGGATGTATGTCAATGGCCTGTTTTTTTAGATAAAACTGCCAAAAAGTCTGGTTTTAGGATTTGGAATAGAATGTGTATATTTGTGAAGTGGAATTTTACGAACAGAATGAAATAAATTTTTGAATGAAAAAAGAAGATAAAAAGTTACTTGAAGCTATTGTAGCTGGTATGCAAGAGAAAAAGGCAAAACGCGTTGTTACGGTTGATATGACCAAGTTAGATGCTCCTTGTCAGTATTTTGTTATTTGCGAAGGCGATTCGAATGTGCACGTGTCTTCCATTGCTATGGAAGTGAAAGATTATGTACGCAAAAATGCCAATGAAAAACCTTTTGCTACTGATGGCTTTGAAAATTGTGAATGGATTGCGTTGGATTATGGTTCAGTTATTGTGCATGTTTTTCGTCGTGAGACACGTGCATTTTACGATATTGAACATTTGTGGGAAGACGCAGATATTAAAGAATACGAAGACGTTGTTTAACGAAAATTCGATTTAAGCTTGTCTAGATTTTACGCGAGTTGGTCATTTATATAACCTATTTCTTTTGCTAGGTTTTGCGTGGTCGCTCACAGATTATGTGTGAATTTAGTTTGATGTAATTATTGAGAGTATAAAATATGGAACAGAAAAAAAATAGTAAACCGCAATTGCCCAACCCTAAGCAATTTAAGCCTAAATTCAATTTTTATTGGATTTATTTGGCTATTGCCGTGTTTTTTGCCGCGTCTCTTTTTTGGGATGGAGGGCAAACTTCTAAAGAAGTTCCTTACTCAAAACTTGAGGAAGGATTACGTAGTGGATGTGTAAAAAGTATGACCGTAACCATTACACAAAACAAGGTTGATGCAGAAATTGATCCAAAGTGTGCAGAACAATTATTTGGAAAAACTTATAAAGAAGGCGATAGAATACCTAATATCAATGCGTTGGTTCCTTCTGTGGAGGAATTTTCAAAATTGATTACTGAACTCCAAAAGGAAAAGGTATTCACGGGTGAAGTATCCTACAAGGAAGGTAAAAATTACATGGAGATGTTTCTCTATTCCGTTTTGCCAATTTTGTTGCTAGTGCTTTTCTTCGTCTTTATGAATCGTAAAATGTCTGGTGGTGCCGGTGGCGCTGGAGGCGTTTTTAATGTGGGTAAATCTAAAGCGCAACTTTTCGATAAAGGTGATGCTACCAAAGCTAAAACCACGTTCAAGGATGTAGCAGGATTAGCTGGTGCTAAACAAGAAGTAGAAGAGATTGTGGCTTTTTTGCGTAAACCTGATAAATATACCGAATTGGGAGGAAAAATTCCTAAAGGCGCTTTACTTGTAGGCCCTCCGGGAACAGGTAAAACATTGTTAGCGAAAGCCGTTGCTGGCGAGGCAGATGTACCATTCTTTTCGATGTCAGGTTCCGATTTTGTGGAAATGTTTGTAGGTGTTGGTGCTAGTCGTGTACGCGATTTGTTCCGTCAAGCCAAAGAGAAAGCACCATGTATTGTGTTTATCGACGAAATTGACGCTGTAGGGCGTGCTCGTGGTAAAAATAATAATATGGGTGGCAATGATGAACGTGAAAACACATTGAATCAATTACTTACAGAGATGGATGGTTTTGGTTCTAATAGTGGTGTTATTATTCTAGCAGCTACCAATCGTGCTGATATTTTAGATAAAGCCTTGTTGCGTGCTGGTCGTTTCGATCGCCAAATTCATGTCGACTTACCTGATGTACACGAGCGTAAAGAGATTTTCCAAGTACATTTACGCCCATTAAAACTCGATAGTACAGTTGATATAGAGTTCTTATCTCGTCAAACACCAGGTTTTTCAGGTGCTGATATTGCCAATGTTTGTAACGAAGCTGCATTAATTGCTGCTCGCCACGATAAAAAATCGGTTGATAAACAAGATTTTTTAGATGCGGTCGATCGTATTGTGGGAGGATTGGAAAAGAAAACTAAGATCTTAACTCAGGAAGAGAAAAAAAATATTGCTTATCATGAAGCTGGTCATGCCACTATTAGCTGGTTGTTGGAGCACGCAAATCCCCTTGTAAAAGTGACGATTGTTCCTCGTGGCGAGGCTTTAGGTGCGGCTTGGTATTTACCAGAAGAACGTCAATTAACTTCACGTGAGCATATTTTGGACGAGTTATGTTCGTTATTGGGCGGTAGAGCTGCCGAAGAAGTATTTTTGAATATGCTTGGTACTGGCGCTATTAGCGATTTGGAACGTTCAACCAAAAAAGCTTACGCCATGGTTGCTTATTTTGGTATGAGTAAAAACTTGGCCAATATGAGTTATTACGATTCGTCTGGTAATTCTGACTTTGGGTTTACAAAGCCTTACAGTGAAAAAACCGCAGAACTTATCGATGAAGAAGCCAAAAAAATTATAGCAGAGCAGTTTGAACGTGCTAAAAAACTATTAAAAGAACATCAAGAGGGCCATAATAAATTGGCACAAATTTTATTAGAAAAAGAAGTCTTATTTGCCGAAGATGTTGAAGCTATTTTAGGCAAACGACCTTGGAAAAGTCGTGCTGATGAATTATTACTTAGCCAAGTTGCCCAAGAGCCAGCTTTACCAACAGAAACGGATGTAAATACCACTGATGAAGCTTGATTCTCGTCATATTATTTTACAAAAAATCGCAGCCTTTTCCGATAAAAGTGCTGTCAATGCTACTTTTGAAAATGAAGATGCCAGCATTTATAAACCCATTGAAGGTTCTTTAGATAGCTGTTTTCAAGCAGAGTTAGCGTTAATAGGTGGTGAGTCATTTAGTTTTAAAACGAATGCTGAATTATACGCTGGTCTTAATTCATTTTTGGTGGAAAGAAGGTTTTCAGCTGTTTGTTCGTGCTTGCCAGACATTCAAAACCTATTGCCAAATGTGTTTTTAAACAGTGAGCCTTATGCTGACATGGATGCAGCTATTACTGAGTGTGAATTTTTAGTGGCGCGCACAGGTAGTGTATTAATTTCGTCAGCGAGTTATGGTGGTAGGCAGTTAAATGTCTTTCCACCAGTACATATTGTCATCGCAAAACGTAGTCAATTGGTTCCTTTCGTGACCGATGCTTTACAGGCTTTGCAAGAAAAATACCTAGGTGCATTACCTTCTTTGGTATCTTTTATTTCTGGCCCAAGCCGTACTGCCGATATTGAAAAAACGTTGGTCATGGGTGCTCATGGACCACGAAAATTATATGTATTCATAGCCGAAAATCTATAATTATGCTAAGTAGAAATTTAATACAACGAGGCGTTTCTGGGGCTATTTTTGTGGCAACTATTGTTAGCTCTATTTGGGTCAGTCCATGGACTTTTCTAGCTGTTTTCTTAATTATTTCATCATTGGCGATGCGTGAATTTTACAATATGATTAATTCGCCTGGTCGTATTGATGTAATGGTTGGACCAGCTATTGTTGCCAATTGCATTCTGTTTTTTGTGTTTTTTGCACGCCATTTTATGGAATTTATTCCTTTTAATTTAATGCCTATTTATGGCTTGTTCGTCATTTTAGTTCTTCTTTCAGAATTATTTCGTCACCGACATCGTCCTTTACATAATTGGGCCTATTTCTTTTTAGGACAAGCTATGGTGTCTTTACCATTTGCTTTATTGAGTAATGTCTTGTACTTCAACAATTCTTGGAATCCTAATTTATTATTAGCTGTTTTTGTTATTATCTGGGTTAACGATACGTTTGCTTATTTAGTAGGTAGCACATTTGGCAAACACCGTTTATTTGAACGCATATCGCCTAAAAAATCATGGGAAGGTTTTATTGGAGGAGCAGTGGCTTCTGTAGTAGTGGGTTATGTTTTTTCGTTATTTGAAACTGACTTAGTGTGGTGGCAATGGCTTATTTTTTCCCTATTAGTTGTTGTTTTTGGTACATTTGGTGATTTAATGGAAAGTTTGATTAAACGTTCAGTTGGAGTTAAAGATTCTGGTCGTATTATTCCTGGTCATGGAGGTTTACTCGATCGTTTTGATAGTATGTTATTAGCGGTTCCAGTTATATTTCTTTATTTACAATTATTTTAAAATCGTGCTTTTGGCACAGGGCTATTTTTTTATGAAAAACAAACATTTTAAACGTAGATTGAAAGTGCATAAAGAAGGGTATGCTATTTTACTTTCATTAATGCTGCTTCTGTTAGTAATTAACGTAGTTTTCTATTTTCAATCACCCAATCAATTCGTGTTTATTTGTAATTTAGTAGTGTCTATTTTGGCATTTTCGTTTTTCTTTTATTTCTTTCGCAACCCAAGTCGTGAAGCTTATATTGAAGATTCGAATTTGGTGGTAGCTCCTGCTGATGGACGTATTGTGGTTATTGAGCCAACTGAAGAATATGAATATTTTGGAGGTGAACGCCGTATCCAAGTATCCATTTTTATGTCTGTATTTAGCGTACATGCCAATTGGTATCCTATAGATGGTGTGGTAAAATATGTAAAACATCACAGTGGTAGGCACATGGCTGCGTATTTACCTAAATCGAGCCATGAAAACGAACGTTCTACGGTAGTGATAGAAAGTAAATCAAAACATCAAATTTTAGTACGTCAAATTGCTGGAGCTTTGGCTCGTCGCATTGTTACATACGCAGCACCTAATCACAATTGCTGTGTTAACGAACATATGGGGTTTATTAAGTTTGGTTCTCGTGTGGATCTGTTTTTTCCTGAAGGTACAGAAATTTTTGTTCAAATGGGAGAGCAAACTCGTGGTAACGAAACCATCATCGCCCGTTTACCTGATTAATATAAATTAATTTTTTTTATTAAAAAGTATTGTTAATTCAAGAATTAATTGTTTCTTTGTGAATGTTTTCGAGATAGTTATAGATTACTATCAGAAGCATAAGTACATTTTTAATTTTTAATTTTTATGAACATTTACATTGGAAACTTGAACTATAAAGTTCGAGAAAATGATCTCCAACAGTTGTTGGCAGAGTACGGTGAAATTACTTCCGTTAAAGTGATTATGGATCGTGAAACAGGTCGTTCTAAAGGTTTTAGTTTTGTGGAAATGCCTGACGATGCTGCAGCTCAACAAGTAATTGAAAAATTGAACGGTACCGAATATGAAGGCCGTGCTTTAGTAGTGAAAGAAGCCCGTCCACGCGCTTAATAAACAGCCTACAAAATTTAAAAAACTTCCGCTATCTTTGTAGTGGAAGTTTTTTTATATCCAAATGATTACCGCTCGTTACATAAAATCGCCTTTAATTACAAAATTAGTTTTAATTTTTGTGGTTGCTTTCGCTGGGTTATTTCTTAGCTCCGTTGCTATTCTTCTGTGTGCAAATTATATTAATAACATCGTAGTCATGAAATGGCTACAACTTGTTCAGACTGTTTTTACCTTTGTTTTGCCAGCTTTTTTATTGGCACACTTTGTGGGTAAAGGTGTTACTTATTTGAAATTTACACCGATTCGGTCACCCTTTATTTGGTTAGGTGTCATTATATTGATGCCGCTTGCTTTGCCTGCAGTAAATTGGTTAAAGTCATTAAATGATATGGCTGTGTTGCCTCATTTTATGAGTGGCGTGGAACTTTGGATGCAGCAAATGGAAAATCAATCGGAGGTTCTTACAGACAAATTTTTAAGCGTATCTTCCTATAGTGGGTTAGCCCTCAATCTGTTAGTTATGGCAGCAATACCAGCTTTGGGTGAAGAATTGTTTTTTAGAGGTATTTTGCAGACAGTTTTAGGCGAAAAATTCAATCGTCACTTGGCTGTGTGGATTACAGCTTTTATATTTAGTGCTATTCATTTGCAGTTTTACGGCTTTTTACCGCGCTTTTTGCTCGGAGTGGCCCTGGGTTACCTTTTTCTATTTTCGGGGTCAATATGGGCTTCTATTGTAGCTCATTTTATAAATAATGCTTTAGCTGTACTTCTTTTCTTTTTAACCTTTAATGGTTATTTGACATTTGATATGGATGCCTTGGGTACGCAACATACTTGGTGGTTAGGATTTTTGAGCCTGACTTTGGTTTGTTTACTTTTTTACCGATTGAATCGTACAAAAGAATAACATTTTTTGCTTGTCTTATACAAAATTAATCTCTAATTTTGCGGTGTAATGTAATGGCGGTTTAGTCTAGTGGCCTAGGACGCGGCCCTCTCACGGCTGAAACTCGGGTTCGATTCCCGGATCCGCTACAATAAAAATGGCGAGTGTTTTACACTCGCCATTTTTATTGACTTATTATAACCATTTTCGGCGCTTGAAGAACCACAAAATGCCTACTACAAATAAAACCATTAGTGCTAATGCCCATAGATAGCCATATTTCCAGTGTAATTCTGGCATCACATCGAAGTTCATGCCATACATACTAGCGATGAGCGTAGGTGGTAAGAAAATTACCGATACAATGGTGAAAATTTTGATAATTTTATTTTGTTGAATATTAACCAAACCAAGAAATGTATCTTGTAAATATTCTAAACGATCGAAGCTGAAACGCGTATGTTCGAATAATGAGTTAATGTCCTTGATAATGATAGCTAATTTAGTTTTCGCTTCATTAGGAAATAATTCACTTTTTAACATGTTCGAGCAAACACGTTGTTTGTCGATGATGTTTTCACGAATTAACATCGTTTTTTCTTGTAATTCCTTGATGGCTATTAAGATATCATCAGAAACATCGTCGTCCGTTTTCAAACGATTACTTAATTGTGTAATTTCTTTGGCCAATTCCTCAATCATATCAGCATCGTATTCTACTCGAGTTTCCAATAAGGCCACTAGAATGTAGAATCCATTGGGGTAATTTCGTGGGTTGGCAAACATTTTTTTCACCGTTTCGTTGAATGAACGTAATTCTTGACTACGTACGGATACTAAAATGTGATTTTTAACGATGAATGAAATAGGTTCTTCTTCGAAGTTGTCGAGTAAGAAGCGTGAGTTTGCAACCAAGGTATCTTCGGTTTCCATATAGCGCGAACTAATCTCAATTTCTTCCATCTCTTCTTCCTCTTGGATATAGATTTTAAGAAATTGTTCGAGTTCGGTTTCAGCGTCTTCTGGAACGTCATTCAGGTCAATCCAAACAAAGTTTTCGAGTGGAATTTCTTTGAGTAGATCAATATTTTTTGATATTTTTAGTCGGTTATTTTCCCGATAGAATAGACGAATTTCTGACATAAGCTTTGAGTTAACGATTCGAATATCTGAAAGTCAACTTCGTTGAGCACTCTGTGAAATTCGAATCTGGTTAATGATTCAATTTTAACGCTACCATGTTGGTTAACGCCACAAAATCGGCAACACTTAATTGCTCTGGGCGTTTTTCGAATATTGGCTCCGAACAACTTACCCCTTGAAGTAGAGGTTTTAAAGAGTTTCGGAGCGTTTTTCGTCGTTGATTAAAGGCTGTTTTCACCACTTGAACAAACAATTTTTCGTCGCAGTCGAGCTGCTTGGTTGCATTGCGAGTGAGGCGAATAACAGCCGATTTGACCTTGGGCGGAGGGTCAAATACATGTTCGTGTACCGTAAATAAGTAATCGATAGAGTAGAAGGCCTGTAATAAAACACTAGTTATGCCGTATGTTTTATTGCCGTGTGGCGCTGCAATGCGTTCGGCCACTTCTTTTTGAATCATACCTACCACGTAGGGAATGCGATCGCGATTTTCGAGTACGCGGAAAAAAATTTGACTCGAAATATTATAAGGGAAATTGCCAATAATGGCAAATGGTTTTCCATCAAATAAAGGAGCTAAGTCCATTTTTAAGAAATCACCTTCAATGACGTCCATCTCAGGGAATTTCACATGCAAATAATCAACTGATTCTCGGTCGATTTCTACAGCTTTGAATGTAATTTGGTGATTTTGGAGTAAGAATTGACTTAATACTCCCATGCCTGGTCCTATTTCAAGAACAGGTAAAACACAACCCTCCGGCAAACTGTCGGCTATACGTTGGGCTATCGACAAATCTTTGAGGAAGTGTTGTCCCAAGTGCTTTTTTGCTCTTACTAATGTCATGTAGTAAAGGGTCGTCAGGCATTTTTGTGAATTTACATTAGAATAAACGAAAAAATAATTACCTTTGTCAGGGTCTTTTTTCAGGAGTTGCAAAAGTAGTTATTTCATTTTACTCTACCAAACTTATTTCTTTTTTTCTCGGTATTTGAGTCTTATTCGTTACGCTTATGACTAATATAGAACGTGTCGCAGAAAAGGCTATTTTGAATGTTATAGCATTCTTTTACAAACCTTTTCGAAAAATTATTCCTCCTACTTTCTTCCGTTATGGCTTTTCTGGTGGAGCCAATATGGTGTTCGACTGGATTTTGTATTTTGTGTTTTACAATTATGTGTTCCAGCAAGACATTGTTGATCTTGGCTTTATTGCTTTTACTCCTCATATTGCTGCGTTTATTTTTAAGTTCCCTATCACTTTATTGACAGGTTTTTGGCTCAATCGGCATATCAGTTTTTCGGGTTCTGCTTTACGTGGGCGTATTCAGTTGTTTCGGTATTTTTTAGTAGTTGGGGCTTGCGTTATCATCAATTATGTGTGTTTGAAATTGTTTGTTGAGTACTGTGGTATTCGTGCCGAGCTTGCCAATATATTAACGACTATTATTGCTACGGTTTTCAGTTATTTTTCACAAAAACATTTTTCATTTAAAAAGTAAATGACCAGTGCCCAGGATTATCTTTTCAAATATAGTAAATGGCTAATTTTTGTGTTGGCCTACCTATTTTTGGGTTATAAACTGGTTACATTTGATGGTTATGAGGCTTTGTTAGAACATTTTTCTTCTGTTTCTTTTCACTATTATCTCTTTCTTTTTTTTGTATTTCTTTTGCTGCCATTCAATCTCTTTTTTGAGGCTTTAAAGTGGCAAAGATTGGTAGCAGGACTTCAACCTATTTCGCTGGGTTTGGCTTTTCGATCCGTGTTGGTTGGTCAAACGGGCGCTTTTTTTACACCTAATCGTCTTGGTGAATTTCCAGCTCGGGCTCTTATGTTGAATAAAATGAATATGATTCCTGCGGTTGCATTAGGTTTTGTAGGCAGTGCCATGCAAATGCTGGTTATTACATTGTTCGGTCTCATTACTACCTTCTTATATATTTCGAATAACGTATCACCTTTGCTTTCTTCCGTTTCAACGGTTTCTTGGGTTGTTTCTTTGTTACTTGTTTTGTTATTTGTAATAAGTTGTGCCTTATTATTCAGCCATTATAAGTGGTTTTATGGGCGTTTAAAAAAATCAAAATGGCAGTGCTTAAATCGTTTAGGTGAAGGTTTTGCGCATTTGTCGTTTCGTGACACGTGGCTGATTTTTTCTTTTTCGGTGCTTCGTTATTTTGTGTATTCATCGCAGTTTTATGCCATGTTGTTGTTTATGAATGTACCATTGACACCTTGGCAAGCACTCCTTTCTATTCCTACTATTTATCTTTTAGTTACCTATACACCATCGTTTGCTTTCTCTGAAGCTATGGTGCGTGGATCGTACGCCATTTTTATTCTTTCTGCTTTTTCCACCAATGATGCAGGCATGGCTTTGGCTAGTATTTTGTTGTGGTGTATCAATTATTGTCTTCCTATGCTTGTAGGTTCTTTTTTTGTTAAAAAGTCCCTATGAATGCGCATTAATTTTGTTAATTATTAGCTCTATTTTTAAAATTAAGCCGTTTTTTTGTTAAAAAGTAAAATATTAATCAATTTTTTACGTTAAATTTCTATAAAATTAGAATTAGTGTAATAATTATTATATTATCTTTGCTTCCAAAATTATCGTTATGCGCAAAAGTTATATTTGGATATTGATTCTTTTGATGGCCTTTTCCTTCGGAGGATTACTGCTTTTGCAGGTGCGTTATGTGAATCAGTCGGCATCCATTTTTAGTGCACGTTTTGATGATAATGTTAAACGTAGTTTGTATCAAGTCATCAAAACCATTGACGAAATGGAGGTGCGTGACTATTTGGAAACGTTTATTAATGGTAAATCGGACGATGCTCAACGAGCCAAAGAGTTGTTAAATAGTGACGAATCATTATTTAAGCACTCCTACACGGTAGACCAGCTAACCATGCCTGATGAGTCGGTTCAGATAAAATCGTTGGGTGGTAAAAACACCTCTATCTCCAAAGCGAGTGAATCGCAAAACCAACAATATAGAGAACGTTTTTTACGCTCTAAAGCTTTATTTGATGAGGTAACTGCCAGATTGATGAATGATGCGTCTTCTAAGCCTATCGAAAAACGTGTTGATTTTGTATTACTTGATGAGCTTTTGAGCAAAGAATTTTACAATAATGGGGTAGAGTTGCCTTTCCATTATGTGGTGACGGATAAAAATGGGAAAATCATATTTTCATGTCACGATGATAACATGCCTGTTACTAAAGATTTTTATCGTCAACAATTTTTTCCCAATGAAAATTCGGATAAGGTTTACTTTTTAAACGTCTTTTTTCCAACGCGTTCAGAATACATTGTACATTCTTTGAAATTATTGCTTCCATCGATTATTCTGACGATGTTGATGTTTTTTACATTTATGTTGACTATTTTGTATCTCTTACGTCAAAAGCGTTTAACGAGTGTCAAAAATGATTTTGTCAATAATATGACGCACGAGTTAAAAACTCCGATTTCATCTGTTTCTTTAGCTGCTCAAATGCTGAGCGATAACTCAGTAAATACGAATCCTAAAATATTAGCTCATATTTCACATGTGATTATTGATGAAACAAAACGATTGAGCTTTTTGGTAGATAAGGTGCTTCAAATGTCTGTATTTGAACGTGGTAGAGCAACTATGAATTTTCAAGAATTGGACATGCATGAGTTATTGGAAACAGTTATTGGTAATTTCTCGTTGAAAGTGAATAATACCAATGGTAAAATTATTTCCCAACTAAACGCTCAAAATGCTTCGGCGATGGTGGACGAGATGCACTTTACAAACGTTATTTACAATTTGATGGATAACGCTCTCAAATATCGTAAAGAAACATTGATTTTAACCGTTTCCACTTGGAATGACAAGGATAAACTCTGTATCAGTATTGAGGACAATGGTATCGGTATAAAAAGGGAAAATATGAAACGAATCTTCGATCAATTTTACCGCGTACCAACTGGTAATGTGCACAATGTTAAGGGATTTGGTTTGGGTTTAGCTTATGTATCAAAAATTATCAAGTTACATAAAGGCACCATCAAGGTAGAAAGTGAATATGGTATTGGAACAAAATTTATTATTGAAATATTAACTGTTTAAATTATTAATTATGGAAAAGGTAAAAATCTTATTATGCGAAGATGATGAAAATTTGGGCATGTTGCTCAGAGAGTATCTTCAAGCTAAAGGCTTCGACGTTGACCTTTTGCCTGATGGCGAAGCTGGCTACAAATCGTTTGTAAATGGTAAATACGACTTGTGTATTCTTGATGTGATGATGCCTAAAAAAGATGGCTTCACATTAGCACAAGATATTCGTAAAATCAATGGCGTTGTGCCTATCGTATTTTTGACTGCTAAATCGTTGAAAGAAGACGTGCTAGAAGGTTTCAAAATCGGTGCTGACGATTATATTACAAAACCATTCAGTATGGAAGAATTATTATTCCGTATCGAAGCTATTTTGCGCCGTTTAACCGGTAAAAAGAACAAAAATGGCAATGAATATAAGTTAGGTAAATTTACATTTGACACGCAAAAACAATTGCTTTCAATTGGCGATAGACACACAAAACTAACCACCAAAGAATCAGAATTGTTGAATATGTTAGCTCAAAATGTCAATAATATTTTAGAACGTAATTACGCACTGAAAACTATTTGGGTGGAAGATAACTACTTTAACGCTCGTAGTATGGACGTGTATATCACTAAGTTACGTAAACTGTTGAAAGATGACAAGGAAGTAGAAATCATCAATATTCATGGTAAGGGTTATAAACTAATCGTACCAGAGAACTAATAGTTTTCGCATTTGATACAAAAAGGAGGTAATCACCAATAGATTATCTCCTTTTTTGTCGGAGTTAGGCGATTCGAACGCCCGACCTCTACGTCCCGAACGTAGCGCGCTACCAACTGCGCTAAACTCCGTTTTGGAACTAGTTTAAATTATGAACGGTTTAACGTTTGAATAATCTCGTCCAACGTTTTATCTTCGCCTTTAGTTACGCATGCTTTAAAATTCATCTCTTCTGCTTTTTCCTTTGAGAAAGTAAAATAAGTACACACGGCTTCGGTACAAAGCTCACCTTGCTCATTGTAAAGAGTTCCTTTTATGGTGATAATATTGCGTTTTTGTTCTTGTATAGACGCTCTTAATACCACATAAGTATCGGTAGTAGATACCGCTTTTCGGAAACGTGTTTCCATTTTGGAGGTAACACCCGTAGTTTGAAGTTTGCACAATACAACCCACGCACAAATTTCATCGAGTAAAACGGATTGAATGCCACCATGTAAGGTATTTAGCCAACCTTGAAATTGCGATTTTGGTTGCCATACACTTACTATTTCATCTCCGTCTTCATAAAACTCCATTTTTACGCCTGCACCATTGTGTGGTGCACAGCCAAAACAGTTATAGCCAGAGAGACTTTCCCATGGATTTGTTAATTTTCGCATAAGTGTTTGTAAATAAAAAACGAAATCTAGTATCGATTTCGCTTTGTGTGTTGGTCGGGATGACTGGATTCGAACCAGCGACCACTCGCCCCCCAGACGAGTACTCTAAACCGGACTGAGCTACATCCCGTTTTCAATTGGTGTGCAAAATTACCAATTTTGTCAAAAAATAGCAAATGCGAAGTAGATTATTTCATCGTGTTTTTTCGTCAAACCATTTCCGAAGAAGATCACGTTGCTCCGTTTTGGTTAGAAGTGAATTATCAATTAAGAGCGCATCGTGAGCTTGTTTCAATGGACTTTCTACGCGATTGGTATCGCGTTCGTCGCGTTCTTTCACATTAGCTAGTACGGCCTCAAAATCTTCTGCTTGCCCTTTTGTTACCAATTCATCATAACGGCGTTGTGCTCTTACATCGGCCGATGCTGTGACAAATACTTTCAATTCTGCTTCAGGGAATACCACAGTGCCAATATCACGCCCATCCATTACAATACCTTTCTCTAACCCCATGCGTTGTTGTTGGCGTACTAATTCGCGTCTTACAAATCCAATAGTACTGACACGACTTGCTCCATTGGCCACCTCCAATGTACGAATTTCTCGTTCTACATTTTCACCATTCAAGTACGTTTCTTGTCGTCCATCAGGTGTGGTTTTGAAACTTATATTGATAGAACCGATATGTTTTTCTAATTCTGTTTCATTAATTGAGTCGGCTGTCATCCAGCCTTGACGAATGCAGTATAGCGATACGGCACGATACATAGCACCGGTATCCACATACACGTATCCAACATTTTTGGCCAATTCTTTTGCCATAGTGCTTTTACCACAAGAGGAGAGTCCATCGATGGCGACAATAATTTTTTTCATAGCCTTTCAGTTCAAATAATTCAAAACGTAAGTTTACTTAACTCCAAAATCAGTAAGCGCTGTACTTAAGGTTACATGGTACGATAAATTCCCCACTTGGTAGGGAACTAACGAAAATCCAACATTAAACTTGTAGATATGTATACCGGCTCCAAAGGCAAAACCCGCAGCCGTTTTCCAGTCTGTTACGTTCATCTCTTTTCGACGTCGGTGATTATAACTTACTGTTAAATACATATTTTTACTTGGTAGAATTTCTACTGCCCACACCGTGTGGCGAAACATCATATCATACCACGGAACTTCGCTTGAGCTAGTGTTATCGGTGTTTACTGATGCCGATTGTTGGTAGCTTAAATCCCACTGTTGTAGGTTGTGCAAGGTGAGTGAAAATCGAATAGGAGCGTGTTTGAGTTTTTGAGAAATCCCCAATTCTAAATTGAGTGGTAAGGTTTCACGATGTTGTGCACCATCAATTGAATAATAACCTGTGAACTGCCATCCTGCATTGCGTAAGCTTAGTCCAGCCGAAAATCCAACACTATCGTTATGATAAGAAGCGCCAAGATCGAACGCAACGCCAAAACTAGAATAACGCTCGTAAACAGAATAAATGGGTTTGAATGTAGCACCCACGGTGAAACCCAAAGGTAACGTACGTGCATACATAATGTTGAGTGCAAAATCTTTAGCTGTAAAGTTTCCAGTCAATTGGTCTGTTTCGTCAGTACCTAGAAATGTGCCGTAATCAATATAATGCATACCAAACATCATGTGGTTATTTTTGCCAAAGGAACGACCGTACGCCACAGAACCAAAATTGATGTCAGCTAAATAACTTACATAGTTGAGCGAAAAAACGTTGTTGGTTTTATCGGTCAATAACGCGGGATTATTAAAGGCGAGATTTAGGTCGTTATCAAATAGTGAAACATTGGTTCCGCCCAAAGCTGCGGTACGTGCTGATGTAGGTAAGTTTAAAAATTGATACGTGTCTTTGCCAGCTTGTGCAAATAGTGAAGTTGTACAAACTGTGGTGATTAATAAAAGTAAAACACGTTTTTTCATGTCATTTTTTGTGCTGGCAAATGAGGTTCAAAGGTACATTTTTTTCTTAAAAGGAGCAACACCTCTTTTTTAAACGAGAATTCATGTGAAATGTTTTATTTTCACCAGTTATTTTCTGAAATAATTTTTTTCAAGGGCATATCGTTTGGCTCTGTTGGTAATTCTTCCACGAGTTGAAAATCGAAACAAATACCTACTGTTTCAGTTGTTTGGTGTTGTAAGAAACGATCGTAAAATCCACGACCTCGACCAAGTCGGTTTCCATAACGGTCGAAGGCTACGCCTGGCACCACTATAAGATCAATTTTGCCGATGAATTCTCTGTTTTTTGGCTCTAATATATGAAATTCACCTTCTTTTAATTCGCTCGTATCTGTTAGTTGGACTGGGATAATATTATCTTTTACCACAGTAGGAAGAATCACAGTTTTTGTTTTTAGTAGTTCTGAAATCAGCTTATGTGTGCCTACTTCATCAGGTAATGACCAATAAAGCATCACAGTTTTAGCGTTGATAAACGGATCATATTTTTTGAGATTGGCTATCACAAGTTCTGATTTACGGCGTAATTTATCCAGTGAAACGTTTCTTTTGCCATCTTTCATTTGCTCGCGCAACGCCTTTTTTTGTTGATAAATCTCTGTCATGGTGTTTATAAAATTATATGGTAAAGGTATACATTTTTTGCATAAATCAAATAAAACAAGTACTTTCGTGTCCACAAATCAATTGTAAATGATAGACCAAACGACCATAGGAAAAATTATGGATGCTGCACAAATTGTTGATGTGGTATCTGATTTTGTGACGCTCAAAAAACGAGGTGTCAATTATCTTGGTCTATGTCCATTTCATAATGAAAAGACTGGATCTTTTACCGTGTCTCCTGCCAAAGGGATTTTTAAATGTTTTGGCTGTGGTAAAGGTGGTAATGCGGTTCATTTCATAATGGAACATGAGCAGCTTTCTTATGTCGATGCGTTGAAGTATTTGGCTAAGAAATATCATATCGAAGTGGTTGATCGTGAACTTTCAGATAAGGAAAAACTACAACAAAGCGATCGCGAAAGTATGTTGGCGGTCAATGAATTTGCTGCTAAATATTTCGCCGACATGCTTCATAATCATCGCGATGGCAAGGCTATCGGTATGAATTATTTTCGTGAACGTGGTTTTTCTGACGAAACTATTTTGAAATTCCAATTGGGTTATTCGCTCGATGAATCGGATGCTTTTTATCGCGAAGCCATAGCCAAAGGTTTTAAACCTGAATTTTTAGATAAAACAGGGCTTTCGCCTAAACGCGATGATGGTTCGCATTACGACCGTTTTCGTGGACGTGTGATGTTTCCTGTTCATACACTGTCCGGTAAAGTGGTTGCTTTTGGTGGCCGTGTATTAAAAAAGGACGATAAAACGGCAAAATATGTCAATTCTCCTGAATCCGAAATTTACCACAAAAGCAATGAACTATACGGAATTTTCTTTGCTAAGCAAGCCATCGTAAAACAAGATCGTTGTTTCTTGGTAGAAGGTTATACCGACGTTATTTCGATGCATCAAGCTGGCGTTCAAAATGTGGTGGCTTCTTCGGGCACATCGCTTACACCAGGTCAAATTCGTTTAATTCACCGTTTTACGCCCAATATTACAGTACTCTACGATGGCGATGCCGCGGGAATCAAAGCTTCTATTCGTGGTATCGATTTATTGCTCGAAGAAGGCATGAATATCAAAGTAGTGTTGCTTCCCGATGGCGAAGATCCTGATAGTTATGCTCGTACACATAATGCATCTGATTTCATCGATTTCATCGATAAAAATCAGGTCGATTTTATTAAGTTTAAAATCAATTTATTACTACAAGATGTAGGTAATGATCCTATCAAGAAAGCGACTTTGATTGGCGATGTTGTTCGCAGTATAGCTTTAATTCCTAATAAGTTAATAGAATCGGAATATGTCAAAGAGTGCTCGACATTGCTTGCTGTTGATGAGAAAATTATTTATAACGAAATAAACAAATTAAAACAAAACAAACGAGAAGAAGTTCAAAAACGAACGTCTAACGGAACACGAGAGTCCGTCGATACCTCTTCAACTGTTTCCTTGGTTGATGATATACAAATTCCCATAGATCAAACTACCAATCAGCAAGAATTGGATATTCTGTATTTCGCTATTCGTCATGGAGTGGAATTTTTGTATCGTGAATACCAGCCAGAATCGCATGAATTTGTCCGCGATTGGAGTGTGGGTGAGTATATTGTAGCTCAATTATTGGGTGATAATATCGAGTTTAAAAATCCTATCAATATGGCGTTGTTAACAGAGTTTGCTACACATTTGCATGATGAAGGATTTAAACCTTCTACATTTTTTATGCAGCATACACAGCCACAAATTAGTCGTTTGGCGGTTGATTTAATGACGGACAAATACCAATTAAGTAAAATTTTTACGCGCGAAGAGCAGCATACGTCGGTTGATGAGCAATACAGAGTCACAGCCAAGGCTAAACGCGATGCCCAAAAATTGGAAGAACATAGGCGTTGGCTTTTGGAATCGGTGCCACGTGTGATTTATGAATATAAAAATTCGATAGTGGTAGACCTTATAAAAACCGAAATGCTCAAATTAAAAGAGGCTGCCCAAGCTCGCGATATAAAAGCTACCGAATCCATTATGAAAACGATTGCCAATTACAATATTCTGAAAGCTCAATTTGCCAAGGAACTTGGCGAACGTGTTATTGTAAAAATGAGCTAGGGCTTTACTTTTCTTCTCTGTGGATGGCTCTTCCATGCGTTTTGTCGTAATTTTGTTTAAACGATGATTTTTTGTACCTTTGTAAATTATTTTCGATTAAAAATTATGTCAGATAAACACAAAAACATCATCGATGAGGTTACATCGAGTGATTATAAATACGGATTTACCACAGATATTGAAACAGAGGTAATTCCAATAGGATTGAATGAAGATGTGGTACGCCTAATTTCTGCTAAAAAAGGTGAGCCAGAGTGGTTATTGGACTATCGCTTAAAGGCGTATCGTCATTGGTTAACCATGAAAATGCCCGTTTGGCCTCACTTAACCATTCCTGAAATAGATTATCAAAAAATAGCCTATTACGCTGCTCCACGCAAAAACGCCCCTCAAAGTCTCGACGAGGTTGATCCCGAATTGATAAATACTTTCAATAAGTTAGGCATTCCGCTAGAAGAACAAAAAGCGTTGTCAGGCATGGCTGTTGATGCTGTAATGGACAGTGTGTCGGTAAAAACTACTTTTCGTGAAAGTTTAGCCGAGAAAGGTATTATTTTTTGTTCTATTAGCGAGGCGGTAAAAGATCATCCCGATTTAGTGCGCCAATACCTGGGATCCGTGGTTCCTTATGCCGACAATTTCTTTGCGGCGCTCAATTGTGCCGTCTTTTCTGACGGTTCATTTGTGTATATTCCCAAAGGTGTTCGCTGTCCGATGGAGCTTTCCACTTATTTTCGTATAAATGCCATTAATACGGGCCAATTCGAACGAACGCTTATTGTAGCGGACGACGACTCGTATGTTTCATATCTCGAAGGTTGTACTGCTCCTATGCGCGACGAAAACCAATTGCATGCTGCTATCGTGGAAATTGTGGTTATGAATAATGCCGAAGTAAAATATTCTACCGTACAAAACTGGTATCCAGGCGATAAGCAAGGAAAAGGAGGTATCTATAATTTTGTAACGAAACGCGCTATCTGCAAAGGCGATAATTCTAAAATTTCGTGGACGCAGGTGGAAACAGGTTCTGCCATTACCTGGAAATATCCAAGTTGTATCTTAAAAGGAAATAATTCGATTGGTGAATTTTATTCGGTGGCGGTGACTAATAATTACCAACAAGCCGATACTGGTTCTAAAATGGTGCATCTAGGTCGTAACACCAAAAGTCGCATTGTTTCGAAAGGCATATCGGCAGGACAAAGTCAAAACTCCTATAGAGGTTTAGTGAAAGTGGTGCCTGCTGCTCAAGGTGCACGTAACTTTTCGCAATGCGATAGTTTGCTTTTAAGCGATCGTTGCGGTGCTCACACGTTTCCTTACATGGATATAAAAAATGAAACGGCGATTATTGAACACGAAGCCACTACATCGAAAATTAGCGAGGATCAACTATTTTACTGTAATCAACGTGGTATAAGCACCGAAGATGCGATAGCATTAATCGTAAATGGATATGCTAAAGAAGTGCTTAATAAATTGCCTATGGAGTTTGCCGTGGAAGCGCAAAAATTGCTTTCAATTTCATTGGAAGGCTCTGTTGGATAAGATGTTATATGTAATAATTAGAACGAATGAACTTTTTTGATATACATAATATTGTAGCTACATTGTGGGGATATGACCTGTCGTATTTGGAATTGATAGGTTTTATCACAGGTTTTGTGTCTATTTATTTGGCGGGCAAAGGTCATGTGTTGACTTTTTGGATTGGCTTACTCAATTGTGCGGTGTTTTTCTCCTTGTTTTATCAACAACATCTCTATTCGATGATGTTGTTACAGTTGGTGTTTGCCTCTATCAATATTTATGGCATTATAAAATGGACATTTCCTAAAAAGAGTGAGCAAAACGCCGAAAAGAAATTACGTATTAGTACGTTGACTACCAAAGCGCTTATTTCCTATATGTTAACTATTGTTTTGGGTGGTGTAGCTTGGGGTTGGTTTATGGTGTATCTATCGAATCGTTTTCCAGATTTTGTACAAACACCTGCATATCCTTATGTTGACGCCATTTTGTTGATATCAAATGTGATAGGTCAAACTTGGGTGGCGCGTAAAAAAATCGAAAATTGGGCTTTGTGGATTTTGGTCGATTCCGCCAGCTGTATTTTATGGCTCGTGATGGGGATGAAATTGACCGCTTTATTATATGTTTTATATGTAATTATCTCAGTTTACGCTTGGTTCAATTGGCGTAAGCAGCTAGAGGAAGAGCGTGCTCTGGCCCGAGCAAAAAAGAAAAATCATTAATCATCTGACTTTATAATTTGCAACTTGTATCGGTTGCTATAATGAATCATTTATAACTAAAATAATATGCTTGAAATAAAAAACTTACATGCTACCGTTGCAGGTAAAGAAATTTTAAAAGGATTGGACTTGGTTGTTCGTCCTGGCGAAGTACATGCCATAATGGGTCCGAATGGAGCTGGAAAATCTACGCTCTCATCGGTTTTATCTGGTAATCCTGCATTTACAGTTACCGAAGGTTCTGTGACCTTTTATGGTAAAGATCTCTTGGCGTTACCTCCTGAAGATCGTTCGCGCGAAGGTGTTTTTATGAGTTTCCAATATCCGGTTGAAATTCCTGGCGTGAGCATGGTTAATTTTATGCGCACGGCGGTAAACGAACATCGTAAATATAAAGGATTAGAACCAATCTCGGCATCGGAGTTCTTAAAATTGATGCGTGCTAAAAAAGAGATGGTAGAATTGGATAATAAATTGGCAAATCGCTCTGTGAACGAAGGATTTTCGGGAGGCGAAAAGAAACGGAATGAGATTTTCCAAATGGCGATGTTGGAACCACGTTTGTCCATTTTGGATGAAACGGATTCTGGTTTAGATATCGATGCTTTGCGTATTGTGGCAAATGGCGTTAATTTACTCAAAACCAAAGATAATGCATCGATTGTGATTACTCACTATCAACGTTTATTGGATTACGTGGTGCCCGATTTTGTGCACGTGTTGTACCAAGGTCGTATTGTTAAAACAGGTTCGAAGGAATTAGCCTTAGAACTTGAGGAAAAAGGCTATGATTGGATCAA
Organism: uncultured Paludibacteraceae bacterium; assembly: GCA_964570565.1. Taxonomy (GTDB): domain Bacteria; phylum Bacteroidota; class Bacteroidia; order Bacteroidales; family Paludibacteraceae; genus W0P28-013. The sequence continues at coordinate 125,161 of CAZMYT010000002.1, read as the reverse complement.
AAAAGAATTTGAAGCAGAATGAATGAACAACCCTACATAGATTTATACAAACAAACCGTAGAATCGATAAAAAAGCATTCGGCCGCCTGTCTTAATACACGACGCGATGAGGCCTTTGAACGATTTACGGCTGTTGGTTTTCCCACAAATAACGAGGAAAACTATTTGTATTGTCATTTGATGGAGCATTTGGGTATTGATTACGGTTTGAATATCAATCGTGTAACGATACCTGTTGACCCTTCAAATGTATTTAAGTGTGATGTGCCAGGTATTCAAGCCTATCTTTATTTTATTTTGAACGACCAATTTTATACTGGTTCTGGCGCTACCTCGAAACCATTACCTGATGGAGTGGTTATGTGTTCTATGATAGAAGCTTCAGAGCGTTATCCAGAATTGATAGCCAATTATTTAGGTAAACAAACGGCCAATAAAAAAGATGGTTTTACAGCTTTCAACGAAGCATTTGCGCAAGATGGATTTTTCTTTTATGTGCCTAAAAACGTCGTACTTGAAACGCCGATTCAGTTGATTAATATATTGCGTTCCGATGTCGATTTGATGGCAAATGGCCGTAATTTGATTGTGTTAGAATCAGGTGCGCAAGCCAAATTATTGGTCTGTGATCACACCATGGACGATGTGAACTTCTTCGCTAATCGATTAACTGAAATATTTGTCGGTGAAAATGCGCATTTTGATTATTATGCTTTAGAAAATACACACCATAAGACCAATAGTTTATCGCAAATACTTGTAGAACAACAAGCTAATTCACGACTCATTACGAACATCATAGGTTTGAACAATGGACGCACACGTAATCAAATTGAAATAGATTTGAATGGACAAGGTGCTGAAACTTGGCTGGGCGGTATGTTAGTGAGCGATCGTAGCCAACAAACTGAAAATTTCACGGTGATTAGGCATAATGTTCCTCGCTGTCATAGCAATGAACTTTTTAAATATATTCTGAATGGAGCTGCCGAAGGCGCTTTTTCGGGACGTATTGTGGTACAAAAAGGGGCGCAAAAAACAGAAGCTTATCAAACCAATCGTAATATTTGTTTGACTAAAGAGGCGCGTATGTTTGCAAAACCACAATTGGAAATTTACGCTGACGATGTGAAATGTGGTCACGGAGCTACTACTGGACAGATCGATGAAAACGCACTATTTTACATGCAAACGCGTGGTATTGGTTATGAAGAAGCACGTATGCTTCTCTTACTAGCTTTTACTTCCGATGTTTTGGAACATGTCGAAATTGATGCTTTGCGCGATCGTTTACATTTTCTGGTTGAAAAACGTTTACGCGGTGAAGAATCGAAATGTAAAGGCTGTGTTATTTGTTAATCAACTTAAAACTACATAACGTGGAATTATTTAATTTGGATGCCATTCGTGCTGATTTTCCCATTTTATCTGAAAAGGTGTATGGGAAACCGCTGGTGTATTTTGATAATGCAGCTACCACACAAAAGCCGCTTTGCGTCCTCAACAAAATAACGGAGGTTTATACTACCCAGAATGCAAACATTCATCGTGGTGTACATTACTTGAGTCAAAAAGCCACTATGGCGCATGAAAATGCGCGCCAAACTGTGGCCGATTTTCTTGGAGCTCGCAGCTCTAAAGAAATAGTATTTACACGTGGAACGACGGAAAGTATAAACTTGGTGGCAACGGCTTTTACCGAACGCTTTTGTAAAGCTGGCGACGAGATTGTATTTACTCAAATGGAGCATCATGCTAATATTGTGCCTTGGCAAATGACGGCTCAACGAGCTGGATTAACCTTGCGCGTTGCTCCTATTAATGAACGAGGAGAACTCATTCTTGAAGAGTTAGATAAATTGCTAACGGCTAAAACAAAGTTACTCACCTTGGCTCATATTTCCAATGTTTTGGGAACTATCAATCCTGTGAAAGAGATTATACAAATGGCTCACAAAAAAGGAATTCGTGTGCTGATTGATGGTGCTCAAGCTGTGGCTCATAGTGGTGTGAATGTAGCCGATTTAGACGCTGATTTTTACGTTTTTTCTGGTCATAAAATTTATGGACCAACGGGCATTGGTGTGCTTTATGGTAAAAGTGAATTATTGGAAGAATTACCGCCTTATCAAGGTGGTGGAGAAATGATTCAGAATGTGACTTACGAAAAAACGACCTACAACGAACTTCCTTATAAATTTGAAGCTGGAACACCTGACTATGTGGGTTCTGTGGCGTTAGCTACAGCACTCGACTATGTAACAAATATAGGTATCGAACGTATAGCTAGTTACGAAAACGAATTACTCGAATACGCTACCTCTAAATTATTGGAAATTCCAGAAATGCGTATCATTGGTACGGCGGCACATAAATGTAGTGTTATTTCGTTTGTCATAGCTGGTATCCATCCATTCGATTTGGGAACATTGCTCGATAAAACGGGTGTTGCCGTGCGTACAGGAAATCATTGTGCACAACCGCTTATCGATTTGCTTGAAGTGCCTGGAACCGTTAGAATTTCATTTGCTTTTTATAATACTCGAGAAGAAATAGATTATTTTATTGCACAATTGAAGCGTTGTATCGCTATTTTGAAGTAACCATTATGGAAAAACCAAATCCAAATCACGTTAATATCGAAGAAATGTTAGGGCCAAAATTACGTAAAAAAATGCCCCGTTTCTTGATTAATTATTTAAAAAAGATTGTTCATGAATCAGAAATGAACGAAGCTATCGATAAGTCAAATGGACTTTCTGGGCCTGAATTTTTTAAATATGCACTTAGTTATTTAGATATTACATACACCGTTATTGGCGAAGAAAATTTACCCAAAGATGGTAAATATATTTTCGTAGGTAATCATCCACTTGGAGGTGCCGATTCTCTTATTGTCGGTGAAATTATACGTCAGCATTATGGTAACGACATTCGTTTTATTTCTAATAGCTTAGTTGCTGGGATGAAACCACTATCTTCCATGTTTATTCCAGTCAATTTGTTGGGCGGTCCACAAACGCGTGATTTTGGCGTATTGATGGAAGAATTATTTGAATCGGATAATCAAGTTTCCATTTTTCCTGCTGGTACGTGTGCTAAAAGAGTTAATGGAAAAATTACCGAAATGCCTTGGAAAAAAATGTTTGTTACACGTGCCAAGAAATCGCACCGCGATGTCATTCCTATTCATTGTACGGGACGTAACTCCAATTGGTTCTATTTTATATCAAATGTGAGTAAATTCTTGGGGCTTAAAGTGAATATTGGCATGATGTATTTGGTGGATGAACTGTTTAAAGCCAAACACAAACATTTTACTGTGACCATTGGTAAACCAATTCCTTGGCAAACATTTGATTCTAGTAAGTCCGATTTGCAATGGGCGCATCATGTACGTAAAATGGTGATAGCATTAGGGGAGAAAACTCATTCAAAATAAATAATTTGCAGATACAAGTTTTCCATTGGTCTATACATTTATTGAAGTTTAAAAAACAAACTGTATCTTTGCCTTCCTTTTTTCAGATTTAAATTAATAATAAAAACAGTATTAGTTATTGAAGCAATTTTACCGCACTAAGATGAAAGAAATAATAGCTCCTGTTGATAAAGATTTGATAAAATCAGAATTGACTATTGACCGATTTTTACGCACTACAAACAAGGCGAATAATGAAATTTACATTGTAAATGCGCACAATTCACCTCATACTATGCGTGAAATTGGTCGTTTACGCGAAATAGCTTTCCGTAATGCAGGTGGTGGTACCGGTATGGAAATTGATATTGATACGTTCGATACAATGGAAGAGCCTTGTCAGCAATTAATCGTTTGGAATCCAGATGCTGACGAAATCATTGGTGGCTATCGTTTTATTTTAGGCGAGCATGTGAAAATTGATGATAATGGTCAACCAATATTAGCTACTGCTCATTTATTCCATTTTTCAGATCAGTTTATCAAAGAGTATTTACCTTACACGTTAGAGCTTGGACGGTCGTTTGTGCGTATCGAATATCAATCATCGCAAGCTGGAGCAAAAAGTCTTTTTGCGCTCGATAACTTATGGGACGGCCTCGGCGCTCTTTCCATTGAACACCCTCAAATCAAATATTATTTTGGAAAAGTAACGATGTATCCGTCGTTTGGAACTCAAGGACGCGATATTATTTTGTATTTCTTACAAAAACATTTTAATGATCCAGAAAATTTGGTGACTCCAGTTAATCCCATAAAAATGGAAAGTGATATCCAAAAGTTGGATAGCTTGTTGAGTATGTTCGATATTAAAGATAATTATAAGATTCTGAATCAAGAAGTACGATCTTTAGGTCAAAACATTCCTCCATTGGTGAATGCTTACATGAATCTTTCGAGTACGATGAAGGTTTTTGGAACAGCGGTGAATGATGAATTTGGCGACGTGGAAGAGACAGGTATTTTAGTAACTGTAGCCGATATTTATCAAGAAAAACGCGATCGACACATTGAAACCTATATTACTGAATTACAAAGTGATTTTAAGTTTCAGCGCTTTGGTATTTCTTAAATTAACAGTTTGATTTAATTCTTAGCTCATGATGAAGGATATTATTGCACCCGTTGCTCCTTCCTTGATTAAAGAGGAGTTAACAATTGAACGATTATTACGTAAAACGAATAAGGCCAACAATGAAATTTACGTTGTAAATGCTCATAATGCGCCTAATACCATGCGCGAAATCGGACGTTTGCGCGAATTGGCATTTCGCACAGCTGGTGGCGGTAGTGGTGAAGAAACCGACACCGATGAGTTTGATTATCTGGATATTCCCTACGAGCAACTTATAGTTTGGAATCCTGAGGCTGACGAAATTATTGGTGGTTATCGTTTCTTTTATGGCAAGAATGCGATTATAAAATCGAATGGCCAACCACATATTGCGATGGAACATTTATTTGACTTTTCGGCCCAATTCATCGCTGATTATTTGCCTTATACCATGGAAATGGCGCGTGCTTTTGTACAACCCAAATATCAATCGTCGCAAATGGGAGTTAAAAGCCTTTTTGCGTTAGATAATTTATGGGATGGCATAGGCGCTTTGATTGCTTTGATTGGCGATGTCAAATATTTGATGGGAAAGGTAACTATTTATCCTCACATGAATGAAGAAGCTCGTTGGGCTATTATCTATTTTATGGCGCATTTTTTTGGTCATCAAGTCGAATTTATGTGTCCAAAACATCCATTACAAATCCCACCACATTTGGTTCAAGAATTTGAGAAATATTTTACAGAAAAAGATTATAAAGATAATTTTCGTCTGTTGAATAGTTATGTAAAACAGCGCAAAGAAAGTATTCCGCCGCTTATTCATGCTTACATCGAATTGTCGTCAAGTATGCAAACCTATGGTACGGCTCAAGATCCTGACTTTGGAAGTATATTTGATACAGCCATGATGATAACCATTGATGATATTTATGAAGCCAAAAGAGCTCGTTATGTTGAAACTTTTATTCAAACGCGTTTAGGTGAAATTCCTAAATCGCTATAATTTTATGATAATTTGGATTATAATTAGTGTTATTGGAGTAGCTTCATTGGTGTGGTTAACTGTTGCTATTGTTAAATCAAAACCTCAAGCTGGCGAAGAAATTCCAATCGAAATTCCTGACGATTGCTGTGGTGCTCATGAAGTGTGCGAACGTGATAGTTTGTTGTCAAAAACCGATGAAATCGTCTATTTTGATGATGAAGAGCTTGACAAACTCAAAGGTAAGAAGCTAGAGAGTTACACACCAGCCGATGTCGATATGTTGGAACACGTTTTTTATACACTGCGTGAACAGGATGTGGCTGGCTGGATTCGTAGTTTACAATTGCGCGACATTGCTTTACCTAGTGATTTACGCGACGAAGCATTGTTAATTATTTCTGAACGGCGAACCGTTAAGTAATAACTAATTTATTTACAATATGATATGCTAGGCTTTTCAAAGGCTTAGCATATTTCCTTTTTATATACAACCGTTCAAAAATGGCAACCTGTTTATAACATTCACAAATTTTAAATCCCTAATTGAACAAAAAGAGGTAAGTTTGTAATCTCATAAATTTTGAAATTATGTTGTTTAATGAAACCATTTTTGGTCCTATTCATAGTCGCCGTTTAGGCGCTTCTTTAGGTGTCAATTTATTGCCCGTTAATGCTAAAATTTGCTCATTTGATTGCATTTATTGCGAGTGTGGATTTAATTTTACGCACGAAGGCGCTCATATTCCAACCAGACTTGAAGTAGCCACATTACTCGAAGAAAAATTGAAAGATTTGCAGGCAAAAGGTGAACCACTTGATGTTATTACATTTGCTGGGAATGGAGAACCCACATTGCATCGCGATTTTAATGCCATTATAGATGACACTATTCGGTTGCGCGATTGTTATTTTCCAAAAGCCAAAGTTAGTGTGCTTTCTAACGCCACACGTATTCACAAGCCTAAAGTACGTGAAGCGTTATTGAAAGTGGATAATAATATTCTTAAACTTGATTCTGCTATTTCTGCTACAGCCAAACTGATTAATCAACCCAATAATCCAACTTTTTCGATAGATGAAACTATTGAACAATTGAAGGCTTTTAATGGTAAGTTGATTATTCAAACACTCTTTTTTACAGGCGATTACAAAGGACAGCATATCGATAATACGACTGAAATCGAAGTTGTCGCTTGGCTGGAAGCGCTCAAGCGTATTCGTCCTCAACAGGTTATGATTTACTCGTTGGATCGTGCTACGCCAGCGCAAAACTTACACAAAGCCGATAGTGAAACTCTATCCACTATTGCTAAACGTGTAGAAGCTTTAGGTATCGAAACGCAAGTAACTTTTTAATAACAACGCGATGAACCAAGAAAAGGATCTGCTTTTTGAGAAAGCCATGGATAATGTGCCAGGTCAAAACGTGTTGGTCTGTCCGTTGGATTGGGGTTTGGGACATGCGGCACGCTGTGTACCTATCATTAAAGCGTTAGAAGCGCGTGGCAAAAACGTGTTATTAGCTGCTGATGGATTTCCGTTGGAGTTTCTCAAGCAAGAATTTCCACATTTAGAACATATTTCATTCCCAGGTTTCAAGGTTAAATACGCTACTGACGACAATCAAATGGGTGCTATGTTTGCCCAGTTACCACATTTTCTAAAAGGAATCAGACAAGAACATCGTGCTATAAAGAAAATTTGCGCTCAATATCAAATAGATACTGTTATTTCCGATAATAGGTTTGGATTGTGGAACAAACGTGTGCATTCTATTTATATGACGCATCAACTTGTGGTAAAAATGCCGATAAAATGGCATAAATTAGAAAAATTAGTTTGGTTCGTTCATCGTTTGTTTATCAATCAGTATAATACGTGTTGGATTCCAGACTTTCCTAATCATGAGAATTTGACTGGCGAATTAACTCATAAGTATAAATTACCAAAAAAAGCTCAATTTATCGGTATTTTATCTCGCTTTTCATCAACTTTAGAAGTGTCTGGACATTCGCCTTACGAAACGATTGCATTAATTTCGGGTCCTGAGCCTCATCGCTCTATTTTGGAAAATAAACTGATAAAACATCTTCAAAAAAGTCTTTTCCCTTCACTGATTGTACGTGGCGTGCCTTCGCAACAAACCGAAGAAGTTAATATTCTTAACGTTAAGTTGCTATCCCATCTTGATACGCCTACGTTGCAAAGCTTAATTGCTTCAACTCCTACGGTCATATGTCGTTCAGGGTATTCTACCTTAATGGATTTGGTTTCGCTCGATAAAAAGGCAATTCTCATCCCAACGCCTGGCCAAACCGAGCAAGAATATCTAGCCGAGCATATGAAAATTATGGGTTTTACTACACTTTCGCAAGACGAGATTTAGCTAAATTTCAGCCATTTTTGATTAAAAAAGTAAAAAAGCCAATTAAGCCAGTCGCAAATTGGCTTTTTTTGCTTATTTTTGTAAATTCAAGGTGCTAGAACTTTTTGCTCAAAAAATGGGCAAATCAACGCTAAATTTTGATTAAATTCAGGTCTGATTATGAACGTTTTAATTATCTGTTTTTCGGGTATCAGTAATGTAGCATCTGTGGTGCCTTTGTTAGACTCGCTTAATAGAAATTATGCTCAGCATCATTTTACGGTTTTGAGCCGTTCGTTTTTGTCCCCTTTGTTTGACTCATTTGAACAAGTGGATTTTGTGGGAGCTGATATTCGAGGCGAACACAAGGGTTTTTGGGGTACTTTAAACTTGTTTAATCAACTCAAGAGTCGTAAATTTGATGTTATACTCGATTTACAAGGTTCTTGGCGTACTCGATTGATTACTCGCTTGTTCAAATTATATGGAAAACGTGTACATACGGTTGATAAACAGCGTGCTGAAACCTATCAATTGGTACATCGTGGAGCAGAAAAATATAAGCCGTTAAAAACTATTTTTGAGCGCTATTCAGATGTTTTTGCTAAAATTGGTCTTGCAACAGACACTAAGTTCGAAAAATTAGCACCAGCATCAGTCGTTTGTCAACAAAAAGTACTCGATGTTTATGGCGAAAAACAAGGTACGTGGATTGGTATTGCGCCTTTGTCCATTGCTCGTGGTAAAACATTGCCACTGCGTAAAACAAAAAACGTGATACGCCATTTTGATAGCCAACCCAATACCAAGATTTTTTTGTTTGGTGCTGGTGAACTAGAAAATGAACTTTTAAGTGATTGGCAAACGATTTTTCAACATGTTTATGCCGTTCACACCTCGCTTCAGCTAGGTGAAGAGCTTGCTTTGATGGAGCAATTAGATGTGATGATTAGCATGGACTCTGGTAATATGCACTTGGCTGCGCTTACCGCTACTCCGGTGGTGTCAATTTGGGGAGCCACGCATCCTTATGCAGGTTTTTTAGGATGGAAACAAAGCGCTGATACCTGTGTTGGAGTGAATTTCTCGTGTCGACCTTGTACGGCGCATGAAGATAAAAAGTGTCACTATGGCGATTATCGGTGTTTAGAGTCCATTGCATCGGAAAATATTATAAAGAAAATAACCTATATACTCGAAAAAAAATAATCTATGGGAAAAATTATTGCTATTGCGAATCAGAAAGGAGGCGTTGGTAAAACAACAACAAGTATCAATTTGGCAGCTTCGTTGGCTTATTTTGGTAAAAAAATCCTTTTGGTAGATGCCGACCCTCAGGCTAATGCCTCAACAGGTTTGGGTGTTGATATTGAAAAGCAGGAAAAAACCATTTATCAATGTTTAATTAATACTATTTCCACGAGGGAAGCGATTTGTAAAACGGAGGTCGAAAATCTCGATCTTATCTCTTCTGATATCAATTTGGTGGGTGTCGAAATAGAAATTGTAGATGCCGAAGACCGTGAAATTCATATGCGTAACGCCTTGGCGGAAGTGAAGGATGATTATGATTTTATTTTCATTGATTGTTCACCATCTTTGGGCTTGATAACCTTGAATGCCTTAACGGCTGCCAATTCTGTTATTATTCCCGTTCAAAGTGAATATTTTGCTTTGGAAGGTATTGGTAAGTTGTTGCATACCATAAAATTATTGAAAAATAAACTGAATCCAACCTTGCGTATCGAAGGTTTTGTGCTCACTATGTTCGATGCTCGTTTACGCCATGCCAATCAGGTAGCGAGTGAGGTAAAAAGCCATTTTGGCGATATGGTATTCAATACGATGATTCAGCGTAATGTCAAATTGAGTGAGGCCTCCAGTTATGGACAGCCTGTTTTACAATTTGATGCCGATTCGAAAGGAGCACAAAATTACATTGATTTAGCAAAAGAACTCATTGAAAGAAGTAAATAAATTAGCGAAACAGAATGAAAAAACAAGCATTAGGACGCGGTTTAAGCGCGTTGATTGATACCGATATAAAACCCGATGGCGGATCGTCTATTAATGAAATAGAGATTTCTAAGATTCATCCAAATCCGAATCAGCCTCGAACTTATTTCGACGAAGAAGCTTTACAAGAGTTGGCCAATTCGATACACGAAATGGGCATTGTGTCGCCAATTACTTTGCGTCAGTTGGACGACGACACGTACCAAATTATTGCTGGTGAACGCCGTTATCGTGCCTCAAAATTGGCAGGTTTAGATAAAATTCCAGCCTATATAAAAACCAATCAAGACGAACAGCATGTGCAGTTGATGGCGTTGATAGAAAACATTCAACGTGAGGATTTGAATGCCATCGAAATTGCGCTCTGTTACTATAAATTGATGGAGGAATACAGTCTTACTCAAGAAGGTTTAAGCGAACGTGTTGGTAAAAAGCGTGCTACCATTGCCAATTATTTACGCTTACTAAAATTACCAGCCGAAATTCAGTTGGCACTTAAAGATAAACGTATCGACATGGGTCATGCACGTGTGTTGGCTGGCGTTGATAATGCCGTTGACCAATTGGCAGTGTATGAACAGATTTTGAGTGAAGGCCTTTCGGTACATGCTACTGAAGATTTAGTAAAAGCGTCGCCCGAAATTAAATCGGGAACGCCTAAAGCTATCAAAAAAGGGGCACTTACCAATGAAACCTATAGCTCATTAGCTACTGAATTAACGGCTTGCTTAAAAGCAAAAACGCAGATTGTAAAGGCAGAGAAGGGTGGTAAAATTACCATTTCGTTTAAATCAGATGACGATTTAAATCGCTTAATAGAAATTTTTAAGAATGGTTCCAACTAAATGAAAAAACCATTGTTGTTGGTTGTAGGTGTTTTGTTGAATGTGGCTTACGTATTAGCTCTTCCAACCGATTCTATTCGTATCAATACCACGGATAGCATGTCGTACACCACATCACAAGAGCAACAAAAGGATTTATCAGATAGTTTAAATGTCACTCTTGATTCTTTAGCGAAGAGTCAAATCGTGACTATGCCGGTTGTTTTTAAACCCAATCCTCAAAAGAGTTTGTGGTACGCCCTTATTGTTCCAGGATTGGGTCAAATTTATAATCGACAATATTGGAAAGTGCCTATTGTGTATGGCGGCGTGGCTGGTTTAACGTATGCCATTTCGTGGAATGGGAAATATTATCGTGATTATTCTCGTGGATACAGAGATATTATGGATTCCGATCCAAATACAAAAAGTTACGAAAAGCTTTTACCGTACGGAATTGATCCAAGTTCTAGTGTTGCTCAGAATTTAATGAAGAACAAACAGAATACGTATCGCCGTTATCGTGATTTATCCATTGTTGGTGCTGTGGCTTTTTATGCCATCACAGTGATTGATGCTTATGTTGATGCACAGTTAGCTGATTTTGATATTAGCCCAGATTTGTCGATGCAAGTAGCACCAGCCGTATTACAAACGCCCAATAGTTACAAGCCAAGCGTTGGCGTACAACTTAATTTCAATTTATATTAAAAAACTATACTAATACTATCAAATAAGAGATTATGAATTTCCCCAAACTGTTTTTCACCGCAGCTTCTGTAGTTATTTGTAGCCAACTTTTTTCACAGACTGTGGCGCAAAAAGCTCCTCAACCACCAGTTAATAAAAGTGTAACAGATACTACTGTTATTATTCCATGCGAATTTGATGAAAGTTTGGATGAAATTGTACATAACTGGTATTTACAGAATGCGATGTTGGGTCATTGTTCAAAAGATACAGGCTTTGTTACTTATCCCGACGAAGTTTATATTCAACGCATGCAGAAACTGCCTTATGTGATGGAAATGCCATACAATAGTATTGTGCGCAGTTTGATAGAAGTGTTTGCCAAACGTCATCACCAAGTGGAATATATGCTTGGAATAGGCGAAACGTATTATTTCCCTATTTTTGAGGCGGCACTTTCGAAATACAATGTTCCGTTGGAATTGAAATATCTGCCTGTTATTGAGTCGGCTTTGAATGCACGCGCTATTTCTAAAGCGGGTGCTGGTGGTTTGTGGCAATTTATGGTTTCTACTGGTCGTATCTACGGTTTGGAAGTGAATAGTTTGGTGGACGAACGCTGTGATCCAGTTAAATCTTCGGATGCGGCAGCACGCTATTTGCGCGATTTGTATAATATTTATCAGGATTGGCATTTGGTTATTGCGGCTTACAATTGTGGACCAGGTAATGTATCCAAAGCGATGCGTTATGCAGGTGGCGGCAGAAGAGATTACTGGCAAATTTATCCCTATTTACCACGCGAAACCCGTAGTTATGTGCCTATTTTTATTGCGGCTAACTACATGATGAATTATTACAAATTCCACAATATGTGCCCTGCTCAGCCTACGGTGACGGTAGCTACCGATACAATGATGGTAGATAAACGTATTAATTTGCATCAAGTGGCCGATGTACTCGATCTTTCAATTGAGGAATTAAGATTTTTGAATCCACAATATCGACAAGATATAATACCTGGTAATATTAAACCTTATCCACTGGTACTTCCATTTAATCAAATCACAGCTTATATCGATAATAAGGACTCTATTGCAGCCTATCGTGCAGCCGAATTAGTGCCACAGAGAGCAAGAATTGAACCTTTAAATAGTAACCCTACTGCATCGGGTAGTGGCGATATCACTTACCACAAAGTACGTTCTGGCGAAACATTAGGCGCTATTGCCAGTCGTTATCATGTTACGGTGTCGCAAATTAAGAAATGGAATGGATTACGTAATTCCATGATTCGCGCTGGTCAACGTTTAAAAATTTATCGTAAATAAAAACTGATGGAAAAAGTATATTATTCGATAGCAGAAGTGGCCAAAATGTTTGAGGTGAATCATTCACTCTTACGTTTTTGGGAAGATGAATTTGAGCAACTTGAGCCCAAACGAAATGCCAAGGGAACTCGTTTTTATACGGCGAATGATATAGAAGTGATTAAACAAATTCACTATTTGTTACGTGTTCAAAAACTTACTATTGCAGGTGCTAAAGAACGCCTAAAGCTGAATAAAGACAGCGTTGTAAAGAAACAAAAAATCCAAGAAAAATTAATGGCTATTCGTAAAGAGTTGGTGGCTATTCGTCATGAACTGAATCAAAATGAAGCCGTTGATCAAGCAGTTTTAATTCCATAAAATTAGTTGTCATGAATATCAAATCTGGTCTTATTATAGCCACTTGTATTTGCTTATTTCAAGTAAATGTTTGGGCACAACCGAAAGCTAAAAATGTGATTTTTATGATTGGCGATGGCATGGGCATCAATCAAGTTTATGCGGCTATGACAGCTCAAGGCGGTCATCTAAATCTTGAAAAATGCACTGCTTCGGGCTTTAGTAAAACCTATTCCGCCAATAAATATATTACCGATTCGGCCGCTGGTGGAACGGCTTTGGCTACAGGTTCAAAAACCAAAAATAACATGATTGGTTTGGCGCCAGATAGCGTCACTAAATTGTGGTCGTCGCTCTATTTTGCTGAACAAAAAGGGTTAGCCACTGGAATCGTTGTTACAGTTCCGGTTACACATGCAACGCCAGCCTCATTCTATGCGCATCAAATATCACGCAAAATGAGTGAGGAAATTGCTTTGGATTTATTAAATGCTAATATTGATGTGGTGATTGGTGGCGGCCGTGATGATTTCGAAAAGCGAACGGACAAGCAGAATCTGAAAACACAATTTGAAGCTAAAAATTATCAAGTAGTTCATTCCGAAAAGGCGTTGGATAAAATAGAACAAGGTAAAGTGTTAGCGCTTTTGGATGATAAAGATATGCCTGTAGCGAGTAAACGTGGCGATATGCTGCCTAATTCCGTACAAAAGGCGATTTCCATTTTGTCGAAAGACACGGCTGGTTTCTTCCTCATGGTAGAAGGCTCACAAATCGATTATCAAGGTCATAACAACAATACCAATGAGTTGATTAACGAAATGGTTGATTTCGATAAAGCCATTGGTAAAGCGCTCGATTTTGCAGCCAAAGATGGCAACACTTTGGTGGTGATTACTGCCGACCACGAAACGGGTGCTTTTTCCATTTTAGATGGAAATTTTGAAACGGGTAAAGTGGATGGTAAATTCAATAGTTTTTATCACAGTGGCGTGCCAGTTCCTGTGTTTGCCTTTGGTCCTGGTTCTGAGCAATTTAATGGCTGGATGGAAAATATTGATTTTCGCGATAAACTCTTGAATGCATTGGGTATAAAACACTAAGAAACGAATTTGACATAAAAAGAAGGTTCAAGCATTGCTTGAACCTTCTTTTTATGTCAAATGCACTTTAACATCTGTATATACGAACCTCATGTTCGCATATATTTATTATAGTTTAATTTAAATTTGTAATAAATCCCATTTAATCAAGTTGTTATGATGTTTAGTATCGAATCTCTATGTTCGCATACCCAATTTATTAAACAACTAACTTTATTCCGCGGATTTCTAGCTTTATACTACTACGAGTTAGCGTATTTTGTTTTGTAGGCTAGCGCATACAGTTTCATCTGTTTTACCATGGCGAGTAAACCGTTGGAGCGGGTAGGCGATAAATGCTCTTTTAGCCCGATTTGATCGATAAAATGTAAATCTGAATTGATGATTTCGTCGGGCGTACAGCCTGAAAGCACTTTTACTAAAAGTGACACAATGCCTTTTACAATCACGGCATCACTTTCGCCATGATAATAGATTAATCCGTCTTTATAGTCGGCTGTTAACCACACTTTACTTTGGCAGCCCTGAATAATATTTTGTTCTGTTTTGTCCGATTCAGGTAAGCTTCCTAGTCCATTGCCCAATTCTACTAAATATTGATAACGATCCATCCAGTCTTCAAAAGGGCTGAATTCATCGATAATTTCTGCTTGTTTTTCTTGTAAAGTCATTATGATAAATTTTAGATATAATTAAAACGTAAAAGTTCTTTCCAAAAGTCAGGATATGATTTGCTCACCACTTCAGGGTGTTCTATGGTAATAGGGATTTTTAGCGCCATTGGCGCAAATGCCATCGCCATGCGATGATCGTCGTAGGTCGCGATGCTAATAGGCTCGGCAGGTTGTTTCATGCTACCATTCCACGCCAATTCATTTTCGGCTGGTTCTGTTAATTCAAAACCGCATTTGGCTAGTTCATTTATTAACGCCGCCACACGATTTGTTTCTTTGATTTTCAAGCTCGACAAGCCTGTGAAATGGAACCGCGTTTCTGTCATGCAACAAGTTACTGCCAGTGTTTGAACAATGTCGGGCTCGTTGCTGAAATCATATTCTAGACATTCAAGTTTGTTGGGTGTTATTTCAATTTCAGCCATTTCATCGGTGAAAGTGGTTTTTATGCCAAACATCTGGAATAATTCCATGAGTTTCGAATCGCCTTGAGCACTCTCTTTTTTTAAACCGGGTAATTGCAATTTGCCTGCACCATGTATGGCGAGTAATTCGTACCAATACGAAGCGGCCGACCAATCGGATTCTACGTCAAATGCAACACTTTTATAGGATTGCGGACGAATGTCGATAGTTTGATTACAGAACTCCGATTTTACACCAAAAGCAGCCATTATCTGTTGTGTCATGCGAATGTATGGCTCTGAACTGATGTTGTTAGTGAGTTCTATGGTGAGTCCTTCTGCCAATTTTGGAGCTATCATCATGAGTGCTGATACGTATTGACTACTTACGCTGCCATCGAGTGATAATTTTCCGCCTTTTAAGTGAGTACCTACAATCTGTAACGGTGGAAAACCTTCTTTTTCGAGATAGGTAATCTTGGCTCCGATGTGTGTCAACGCGTCCACTAAAATCTTGATTGGGCGGTTTTTCATACGTTCCGACCCTGTTAGTATCCATGTACCGGGTTGAATGGCACAAAATGCCGTTAAAAAGCGCATGGCAGTACCTGCAGCACCAATATCAATCGTTGTGGACTCTAACCTCAAGGCGTTTGATAATACGGTTGTATCGTCGCAAATAGCTAGATTTTCTATGATACTTTTCTTTTCACACAGCGCATTAATGATGAGCACTCTATTGCTAATGCTTTTTGATGCAGGCAGGGCAACAGAGCCTTCTAAATGAACTGAAGGTGAAAAATGGAGTTTCATATTAATCTAAAAATCCTGGTATGGCGCTATTTTTACGACCTTTCCAAACATCTTTTAAGAAAGTAGACGATGTTTGACCTCCGATGAGGTATATATAATTATCTTTATCCACAATAACGGATTGTCCAAAACGAGGCACGAATAAATCAGGCAATTTGGCTTTGTCATCAGCAGCTTTCCAGCTTAATCCATAGTCCGGAGACACCCATTGTGTATCGGTTAACGTGCCACTATCATTTTTGCCTCCAATAAGCATCAAACCACCGCCATATTGAACTACGGCGGCCTCTTCACGTGGCGTAAACCATTCTTTTCCGGCTGTTAGATTTGCCCAATAGGAACCATTTTCCGTACTCCAAACGCTGCTGAGTAACGTACCTTGTGCACTTCTGCCACCTACAATAAAAGCTTGCATTTTACCTGACGGAGCTGCATCTACCCATACGCTAAATCCTGTTGCGGGGAAATGTTCTGGCGCAAGACCAAGGTTTGCCCAATTTATTTTATCGGACGATTCAAATATATTTCTGTTAGAACCATCGGTGGTACCCAAGGCATACACTTTGTTATTCATACTAAAAAGTAGGCGCGTTAATTGCACAGTAGGAGAGGTTATTTTACTCCACGCGCTTCCATTGGTACTACGATATAGTTCTTGGTTATAAACTAACAGCATTTCATCCTTCGTGGTAATCATCCCTTTTAAGCTTGATGCCAAAGGAAGTCCAGTTACGGTTGAGGCAGTCCATGATTTTCCGTTTACACTTTCAAAACGTTTGAATTCGGTAGTTGTCTTTACGAATAGATGCATCGTATTACTGAACAAAAGCGCTTTTTGTTCCACTGTTGCTCCTTGGTAAATTTCCGATTTTATGCCTTCCCATTCATATAAATCTGGATCCACCTGATGCACATTGACTTTTACCGTGTAAGTGCGTGTCGTTTTTTTGTCGGTAGCAATAGTTGTAATTCTCACTGGCTTTGTAAAATCTAACGTATCTTTACCTGTATAAAGCGTTGTGTCATTTAGATAAATCGCCGAAAGTGTTATAGCACTATAAATAGATGGAGTGAGCGAATCTAAATCCGACAAATAGGGTAGTGAGTCCACATTGTATATCACATTACTATCATTATCAATAGTAAAAACGGTTTTATTCAACCCCGTAACGCTGTCATTTTTTAGGTAAAATCTAGTGATAGTAGTCGTTTTGGATGTAGTTGTGGTGTCCTCTGTGTTGGTACAAGCAGACATAAAAACGCCAACTATAATCATCAACACGAAAGGGATTCTTTGTAATTTCATATACGTAATAGTTTAATGATGCGAGTTTTATTGTCCACAAAAATAGTCACATTTTATGGTCTTTTGGTACTCTGCTGTTAGTTTTATTTCAAAATAGACGCAAGCCTTCTTTAAATCGACAAGATTTGCAATACGCCTAGTTTATCGGGATTGACTTGTTTGTCGTCTTTTATAGCTTTGCTGAATGGTACATGTACTATTTCATCGTTCACAATGCCAATCATAATGCTTCGTTGTTCATCTAATAACGCATCAATCGCGGCTACACCCATGCGACTCGCCAAAATACGATCGTATGCTTTGGGAGAACCTCCTCGTTGTAAGTGCCCAAGGATTGTTACACGTACATCGTATTCGGGATGTTCTCTGTGCATCCGTTCCGCTAAACCTTGTGCTCCTCCCGTGCTTGGGCTTTCTGCTACAATCACAATGCTGCTATTTTTGGATTTTCGGAAACCATTTTTAATTAATTCTTCTAGTTGATCTTCTTTTGTTAATCGTTCTGGAATAATGGCAGCTTCTGCACCTGATGCTAATGCGCTATTGAGCGCTAAAAAACCAGCATCGCGTCCCATCACTTCTACAAAGAAGAGACGTTCGTGCGAATTGGCAGTATCTCTAATTTTGTCCACCGCTTCAACGATAGTGTTCATTGCCGTGTCGTAACCAATGGTAGAATCCGTTCCCCATAAATCATTGTCAATAGTGCCTGGAACACCAACGATTGGGACATTATATTCTTGTCCAAAGATATGTGCTCCAGTAAAAGTACCATCTCCTCCAATTACTACCAAGGCATCAATACCTTCGCGTTGCATACTTTCGTACGCTACTTGACGACCTTCGGGTGTCATAAATTCTTTACAACGGGCTGTTTTTAGAATAGTGCCACCACGTTGTATGATATTGCTCACATCTTCAGTATGAAACTCTTTGATTTCGCCTGTAATTAATCCTTTGTAGCCTCTATAGATGGCTTTCACTTGAATACCATTGAAGATGGCTGTACGTGTTACGGAGCGGATAGCTGCGTTCATTCCAGGAGCATCGCCTCCCGAAGTTAAAATTCCAATGCAATTAATTCTATACATATGTCTTAAGTATTTTAAATTACTTATTTAATCGTTTATCTAATGCTTGGGCAATACTCTCCATAAGCCATTTTGGGGTTGATGTGGCTCCACAAATCCCTATGGACTGAGCATCCTGCAACATGTCATCCGTGATATCATCTAAGGTAGAAATGAAGTAACTGCGTTTGTTTACCGTCTGACACTCCTTAAATAGCACTTTCCCATTTGAGCTTTGAACTCCACTTACAAATAACACAATATCGAATCGAGAGGCAAAGTTATGCATATTTGGGATACGATTGGCTACTTGACGACAAATAGTGTCGTGGTAGGTGAATTGTGCTGGAGGTACGAGTTTTTGTTCTATCGTTTTTACTAAATCATTAAAACCAGCAATCGATTTTGTGGTTTGTGAGAAAAGAATGATGTCTTTGGTAAAATCAATCGTATTTAAGTCTTCTTTGTGCTCAATTACAATACAATTTCCACCCGTTTGTCCCACCAAACCATTCACTTCCGCATGTCCTTTTTTGCCATAAATCACAATTTGTGCGTTGGGTTGCTCTGTGTAAGCTTTCTTAATTTTCTTTTGTAGAACTAACACCACAGGACATGAAGCATCGATAATTTCGATACCGTTTTCACGTGCTAAATCGTATGTGGAAGGTGGCTCGCCATGTGCTCTAAATAAAATTTTAGAACCACGCATAGTCGCTAGTTCGTCGTGATTAATGGAGTGTAATCCTTTATGCGACAAGCGAGCCATTTCTTGTTCGTTATGCACAATATCACCCAAACTACACAATGAGTCTTCATGTGTGAGGGTTTCTTCTGCTTTTTTAATCGCGTTGATTACGCCAAAGCAAAATCCTGATTTTGAATCTATTTCAATATGTACCATACGCTTAAAAATCTAAATTAAATCTAAATCGAATTCCCCAATTGATAGCGTTCGGAGCATCGCGGTGAGTTAAACGCCATACCGATTGTACCGAAAATAACTTTAAAATATTGGATATTCCGATACCAGCTTCCATATAAGGCACATCTATGCCCGCACTGTTTGCCGGTAATTCTAATATGTTGTTGTGTCCATTACGTAATCCGCCATACGCAATTTTAAATAGCACTTCTTCTCTTAAATTTGCCTTTTTTACCCAAGGGATGTAATTGAAAATCCATCCGCTGGTGATGTAACGGAAATTCCCCATAATATAAGCATCCGTCATAAATTCCATTTGATTCATCAAACAGAAATCGTATTCTGGAAACCAAATTCCGCGTGCACCTCTAGGAGATTCTAACAATGGAAATGGAACATCGCCAAATACATAACCGCTTTCGATGAGGTATTTTAATTTGCCAGAAAATACAGGAACGCTTTGTTTTACCATAAGCAACACCTTGCCATAAGGTTCTTGTTTGTTTCCCACTTCATAGTAGCCGTATTCACCTTGGATATTGATGATGGGATAAATGGTACGTAAGTAATAACGATGAAAATAGTTATTAAGTGTGTTTTCTTCAAATGATAATCGTAAGCCAATGGTTCCTGCTACCGATTTAATAGAGTTTACATTTATTCCATTTTGAACAAAAGGCATGCCGTTGTTGCTCAGTAGTTCTTTTGCTTGAAAAGAGGTCGTAAAACGAACTCCTTCTTGTTCGTAACGATAGGTAAGTGTGGCTTTGTATTGTTGTGCCAAGTTGTCATATTTGGTGACACGAGACAAGGTCGTCAGCAAATTTTCGGTACTTCCTACCATGTTTTCGTTAATGAGCAAAACATTGCCGTAACCGTAACGAATCACATCATTGTCGTAAAAAGCACTAATAGTATGCTCATTGTCAGAGCCGAATCGAGCTTGAATTTCACCGCCGTACTTCCATTTTTTATCACCAAATCCATAACCAACATATCCTCCTATGGTCATATTTTCCATCATTTTTTGGCCAGTTCTTAGTGCTATGGTTGGTCGAAATCCTTCTAAACTATTATAGCGAATCCAATTTACAGCAGGTCCGATATCTAATTTCCAAGCGTGTATGTAACCATTCATTACCAAATCTACAATACCAAAGGCGACTCTCTGTAATTTGGTTTTATTGATGCTGTCAATGGCGTTTCGGAAATTGGTTTCCGCTATATTGGATGAGTCAACTGCTGCCATGCGTTTTACCGAAAGGAGCTCTTTACTACTGACTTGTGTATTGGTGTAGGTTATATCTTTGTCGAATACTGTAGCGATGCCGTCTTTTGTTGAATTCTTTGCCAAATCGAATCGAAAACCCATGGCAAAATGTTGTTGTTTGTAATAGAATAAATGTTGTTCAGATTTTTCAAACGTTTGTTCTACCACTAAACTATTCATAAAATTAATATTCGCCGTGGCGGGCATGGCGGCACGTATGTGAGTCAGGGCATAGGTGGCTGAATCAATCCACATATCACCTTTAAACGTCAACTCTTTGTCGTTTTTTGGTCGGAAACGTATTTGATACGTTTTGGAGCCTTCCGTTATTAGGCTATCCATCAAAAAATATTGGTAATAGAGCGGACCTTGGTTGGCTAGCGGACTAATAAAGTTGGATTGTAATATGGTGATATGATTTTTATAGAAATTAATCTGGGGTGTGTACGTATCTAAAAAAATGGCGAGTTGATTTTCTGGTATAATTTGTAATGATTTTTCGTCTTTTGTAATCGTTTTGCGTTCTACTTTGCCACTATTATCCACTCTAACTTCGTCGTTTTTTTGTTCGTGATACACAGGAATTATTAACAAAGAATCATTTCCTCGAATAGAACCTTGTAGCATATCACGGAATAGCTTGCGCTGTAGTGAACGTTGTTTTATGTTGATGAAAAAAAGTTTAGTCGTTTGATCTTCGGCAGTTGATAAATTGAGAAAATTATCTGGATTATTTTTGTCCCTCGCAGCCAATACGTTACGCAGAATTGGCAATGCTTCGTTTTCGCCAGGCAGAACTATTACTTCATCCAAAATATTTCGTTCTTCTCGGAGTAAAATAGTCACCATTTGGTTACTGTTTTTCGCCATATTTATTTCGCGACGTTTGTAACCTAATACCGATACGCAAACCGTTTTTTGTGGCTCCGATGTACGTAGTATAAAGTAACCTTCTTCGTTGGTACTACTTCCTATTTGTGTTCCTTTAAACCAGACATTGGCTGCCTGAATAGGTTCTTGATTTGTCGCATCGAGCACTTGACCGAACACAATAAACTCTTGTGCTAGGGCTATGCCAAGGCTCAAAAGAGTCATAATGCTGTATGTCAAGAGTCTTTTCAACGTTGTATTAATGATGTTTAGGCATTTCTATCACTTCTAAATTTTGGATGTTTTTACCATCAATTTCAAATCGGAGAAGTGTACGTACTTGGTGGAATCCTTCTAAACCTGCAGCTCCAGGATTTACACAAAGCATATTGAATGTTTGATCGAACTGTACTTTTAGAATGTGTGAATGGCCACATAAAAATAAATCAGGACGCAGCTCTATAATTTTTCTTTTTGCTTCGGGCCAGTAACGTCCAGGATAGCCGCCAATATGCGTCAGTAAAACCGATACTTGCTCACATTCGAAACTCAAGAATTCAGGATAATTGCTACGTAAAGAACCACCATCAACATTGCCATAAACGGCTCGTAAAGGTTTAAAAGCTGCTAATTTTTGTATAACTTCCGCAGAACCAATATCACCGGCGTGCCAAATTTCGTCACACTCTTTGAAGTGTTCAAAAATACGCTCATCAAGGTAAGCATGTGTGTCCGATAAAATGCCAATACGTGTCATCTTTTATTTCGCCTGTTTTTGTTTTTCGAGTGCGCGTCGTTCCAAATAGAGTTTTAAGTTTTCTGGTGTTGTTTTCCAACGGCGATGCATCCACACCCATTGAGTTGGTGTTTCGCGAATAATTTGCTCCATCACATCGGTTTCCAACTGCGTATTAGCGTATAAATCTTTTTCGGAATCACCTGTTTTGATGGTTTCCAACGCTGGATAAATGGTAAATCGATAACGACTATCGGCTATCCGTGTAGTTGCCATTGGAACTACTACAGCATCAGTTTCTAATGCTAAGCGCGCAACACCCATTGGTGTATAGGCTTTTTTACCATAAAAATCGACAAAGAGACCTTTTACTTTGGTGTCTTGATCAATCATGATAATTAAACATTCTCCATTTTTAAGTGCTGTTACTAACTTTTGATAGGAACCTTCGCGTGAAATGTTACGCATGCCGCGTCGTTCGCGAAAGCGAACCATCATGTGTTGTAGCAAAAATCCTTTGACGCTTTTGCTTGCTCCACACGTTTTATAACCTAACATAGGAGGAGTTACTGCCGATAATTCCCAAGAACTTAAGTGCGGAATAAGGCAAATAACACCACGTTTTTGCTCGTATGCTTGTTTTAAATGTTCTTCACCTACGACCTCCACGAATTTAAAAAATCGCTCGGGTTTGGTTATATGCACTGTGGCAAAATAATCAAGTACCGATTTGTTGATGTTTACTAAAACTTCGCGCGCCATGACTTCTATTTCTGCTGGTGATTTTGTGTCACCATAAGCGGTGGTTAGACTCGCTACTGTGCGTGTACGCGTTTTTTCGTTCCATTTGTACGACAAGCCACCGATAAATGTGCCCAAATGGTTGCGCCAGATTTTAGGTAGAAATCGTAAAATGAGTATAGCAAGCTCTAAAAATGGGTACGCTATAAATAGAACTACTTCACGTCTTAAATCGCTTTTAGTCATTGTTTTAATATTCATATTTGTTTGTAGAAAGACCATTTAAAATAACGTTCATAATTTGAGTACGATGGTCTTTAATATAGTTGCTAATGTTGTTATTGATATAAGGAGTTTCCATACCTTTCAAAGCATATAAAAACATCATGGCAGCCCATTGTGTACTTTGTAGACGAAATACGCCTTTCACGGCACCTTCTTCCATAATTTCCCGAATCATACGAATTTCTTTGATGTCAATCGGGCGACGAGCCTTTTCAACTTCGTAAATATTACGAAAAAAGTCAGCGCGTAAAGACCCGTTACGCGTAATAGCTTCTTTTACCGCTTCAAAATGTACAAACACATACTCTTCCAACTTTTTTTCGGGTGAAAGTGGCATTCGTAATACACCTTGTAGGCGTTCTACCATTAAATCCAACTCATTTTCGATAACGGCTAGATATACCTCGTCTTTGCTACCAAAATAAGTGTAAAGTGTGCGACGACCTTTGCCTGAGGCCACAGCAATATCGTTCATGGTGACATTCTCTTTACCATACTGTGCAAAAAGTCGACGAGCCACGTCAACCATTAATACACGGGTTTTTGAAACTTTTGGAGTCTTCATTTTGAGTATAAATTTACAATAGTGTGCAAAATTACATCTTTTTTTCTATTGGCTCTCTATAAACCAGTTAAAAATTTCTCAATAAAGCTAAAGTGTGCAAATTTTAGCAATTGTCATGAAAAATACGCCTGAATTCAAACATTTTCTGTAACTTTGTCCCCTCGTTTACGTATTTGTTTTAAGCAATTTAAGTACCTTATCAGTTCTTTCTAAAAAGGATTCAAATAAGGGCTTATAAATTAACCTCATTTTTATGGACAAAAATTCAATTATTGGTATCGTTCTCATTTTAGCAATTATTCTTGGATTCAATTGGATGACCCAGCCGACAGCAGAGCAAAAGGCTGCCAAACAACATTATCGTGACTCTATCGCCATGGTAGAAGAAGCTAATAAATTAGCCGAACAAGTCATCGAAGCTCAAACACCACAACAACCAATAGTTGCTGATACGGCGGCAACTTCCAAAGCTGCTATTTATGGCGATTTTGCTTCGGCTGCCGAAGGCAAAGAGGAACTCGTAACCCTTGAAAACGACTTGCTCAAGTTACAGGTCAATACAAAAGGTGGATACATTTATTCCGCTCAACTCAAAAAATATCAAACGCATGATTCGTTGCCATTGGTTTTATTTGAAGGTAAAGAAAGTGATTTAGCATTTACATTACTTACCCGTAACAATCGTGTTTTAAGCACTAACGAATTATATTTTGTACCTCAAAAGCAAACGGCTAATGCTGATGGACAAGCTTTAGTCATGCGTTTAGCAGTCGATTCAGCTAGCTATATCGACTTTACCTACACACTGCCTGCCGACGATTATATGGTACAGCTTGATGTGCAGGCACATAATATGACCAATTACTTGGATCCAACTATGACGGCGCTCGAAATGCGTTGGAATCAGCGTATTCGTCAACAAGAAAAAGGTCGCAAATTCGAAAGTCGTTATGCTACGCTTAACTTTCGTTATACAGCCGATGATATGGAACAGTTGAGTGAGTCAAAAAATGACGCAGAAAAACCAGCTGGTAAAGTGCGTTGGATTGCGTTCAAAGACCAATTTTTTAGCACCATATTTATCGCCGAAAACTCATTTACATCTACAACTCTTGAAAGTGTAGTCGAAAATGAAAAATCGAAATATCTTAAAAATTATACAGCTGAAACAGCTGTTACATTTGATCCTAAAGGAAATGAAGCCACCAAATTTCGTATTTTTATCGGACCAAACCAATATAAAGTTTTGAGCCAATACGATAAAGATGTCGACAGCGATCAAAAATTAGGATTGCAACAAATTATTCCATTAGGTTGGAGTTTGTTTCGTTGGGTGAGCCGCTTTTTGATCATTCCAATGTTCAATTTCTTTGGTACTTTTATATCTAATTATGGTATTATTATTTTGTTGATGACCATTGTTATCAAACTTATTTTGTTGCCATTTACCTATAAATCGTACATGTCGACTGCTAAAATGCGCGTTTTAAAACCACAAATTGACGAGATCAACGCCAAGATACCTGCCGAAAAAGCAATGGAGCGTCAGCAAGCAACTATGGCATTGTATAAACGCGTTGGCGTTAGCCCGATGAGTGGTTGTTTGCCTATGTTGTTGCAAATGCC
Source organism: uncultured Paludibacteraceae bacterium (assembly GCA_964570565.1). Taxonomy (GTDB): domain Bacteria; phylum Bacteroidota; class Bacteroidia; order Bacteroidales; family Paludibacteraceae; genus W0P28-013. Next base: position 99,682 of record CAZMYT010000002.1, on the reverse strand, counting down.
AATTTTGTTCGCCATGTTCTCGTTTTTCCCTGCTGCTATTGAATTACGTCAACAAAGTTTTCTTTGGGCACAGGATTTATCAAGTTACGATGCTATTTTTAGCTGGGATGCTTATATTCCACTTATAACGCCTTATTTTGGTAATCACATTAGTTTGTTCTGTTTATTGATGACTATTACCAACGTGGTTTATACCAAGTTGAATATGGCTAACCAAATGGGTGGTCAGCAAATGGCTGCTATGAAATGGATGATGTACTTAATGCCATTCATGTTCATGTTTATGTTCAATGATTATGCATCAGGTTTGAGCTACTATTACTTCATTTCATTATTGATTACTATCGGTCAAACTTACTTGTTCCGTTTGTTTGTAGATGAAGAAAAATTATTGAAAAAATTAGAAGCTAAAAAACAAAAACCTGCAAAAAAATCTGGTTTTATGGCACGTTTAGAAGAAGCACAACGCCAACAACAAAAAGCGATGCAACAGAAAAAACGTTAAGATATTTAATTTTGCGGAACAAAAGGTAAGGTTTTAACTAAGAATAATTGGTTATGTTCCGCATCAGTGGGCGGGGGCTGTGAAGTTCCCGCCCATGTTTTTTATTAGCTTCAAATGAGTAAAGTAGAAGAGTGGGTATTGTCGAGTAAGAACATTCTTAGACATAGTCTAAACGAGTTGATTTATACTTCAACTTTAAATGCTGGCAAAAGTAAAGCGAGCTCTCAACGCCATGTTGAGAGCTCGCTTTGAGTATAAAAAAGATGCGTAATTAGTTTAATTTCTTAAAGATAACGCTGGCATTATGACCACCAAATCCGAATGTGTTCGACAAAGCAGCACGTACAGTGCGTTTTTGAGCTTTGTTGAATGTGAAATTCAATTTGTAATCGATTTCAGGATCTTCATCGCCTTCGGTAAAGTTAATGGTTGGAGTCACGATGTCGTTTTTGACTGAGAGCACACAAATTAACGCTTCTAAAGCACCTGTTGCACCTAGTAAGTGTCCAGTCATCGATTTAGAAGAACTGATGTTCAATTTGTAAGCTGATTCGCCAAAAACTTGTTTAATAGCTTTTGTTTCTGCTATATCTCCTAGAGGAGTAGATGTACCATGAACATTGATGTAATCAATATCTTCTGGTTTCATCTCGGCATCTTCTAAAGCATTGTTCATTACAAGCATAGCACCTAAACCTTCAGGATGTGGTGCTGTGATGTGATGAGCGTCTGCACTTAAACCGCAACCTGCCAATTCAGCATAAATTTTTGCACCGCGCGCTTTAGCGTGCTCGTATTCTTCTAGAATTAAACAAGCACCACCTTCACCAATCACAAACCCATCGCGGCTGGCGCTAAATGGGCGTGACGCAGTTTCAGGAGAGTCGTTGCGGGTAGAAATAGCATGCATAGAACTGAAACCACCTACCCCAGCTTCGGTGATAGCTGCTTCAGCACCACCCGTTACGATAATATTTGCTTTACCTAAACGGATGTAGTTAAATGCATCAACAATGGCGTTGGTGGAAGACGCACAAGCTGATGTAGTTGTGAAATTAGGACCACGGAAGCCATATTTAATTGAAACATGACCAGGACCTATATCAGAGATCATTTTTGGGATAAAAAATGGATTAAATTTTGGGCCAATAGTATCTTTTGTTTTGGCGTATCCTAACACTTCTTCTTCAAATGTTTTGATACCACCGATACCTATACCAAAAATAACCCCAATTTTATCTAAATTTTCCTTCTCAACTTCAATTTTTGCATCAGCAATAGCCTCATCTGCAGCTACAATTGCGTATTGTGAACATAAATCCATTTTACGCACTTCTTTGCGATCAATGAATTCGGCAGCATCAAAATTTTTGACTTCGCATGCAAATTTGGTCTTGAAATTGGTAGTGTCAAAATGGGTAATTGGACCTGCACCACTCTTCCCATTTACAACGCTGTCCCATAATTGTGGGACAGTGTTGCCAAGTGGAGTGACGGCGCCAAGGCCTGTTACTACTACTCGTTTTAATTCCATAAAAGTAGAGAAAAAGTTATTATTTCGTAGCTGCTTCGATGTGCGAGATTGCATCACCTACAGTACCAATTTTTTCAGCAGCTTCTTCTGGGATTTGAATGTTAAATTCTTTTTCGAATTCCATAATTAATTCTACTGTATCCAAAGAATCTGCGCCAAGATCAGCAGTGAAACTTGCTTCGTTAGTTACTTCAGCAGCGTCAACGCCTAATTTTTCAACAATAATAGCTTTTACTTTTTCTTCTAATTGTGACATAATTCAAAAATGTTTTGGGTTAGTAAAAAATTCAAAAAATTGAGTTGCAAAGGAAACGATTTTTTTTCAATCAACCTGCGTTTTGCCTTATAATTTTACTTAATTATGCACAAAGCATATGTCAATGTGCAGAAATTATTCGGTTTCATTTTTCTATTTTTTCGATAAATCATTGATAGCTAAAAACCTAAGTTCTGCTTTAAAATATATGCACAAAATCCATTTTTTGTGCAATTTTAACATTCTTAAAAAGAACTAAATGTGATTTTAGAATAAAAATAGGTGAGAGAACTAGACCCTAGAGGTGAAAAAATGCATTTTTTTCTCTTTTTTGAGATAAAAAGCGTATTTTTGTGGCAGCAAACTTGAAACGATATTAAATATGGCTTTAATTAAATCTGTACGTGGGTTTACACCACAAATTGGTAACCACTGTTTTTTGGCCGATAATGCCACTATTATTGGCGATACAGTGCTTGGTGACGACTGTAGTGTGTGGTTTAATGCCGTTGTGCGAGGTGACGTGAATTCTATTCGGATAGGTAATCATGTCAATATTCAGGATGGTGCTGTGCTGCATACGCTTTATGAAAAATCGCAAATTCATATTGGCGATTATGTTTCGGTTGGACACAATGTCAATATTCATGGGGCTACCATCAAAGATTATGCATTAGTTGGCATGGGTGCTACCGTGTTGGATGGTGCCGTGGTTGGCGAAGGAGCTATAATTGCTGCTAATGCATTGGTTTTAAGTAATACCGTGGTTCCACCTTATACTATTTGGGCGGGCGTTCCAGCTAAACAGGTCAAAGAAGTTTCGCCCGAACAGGCCAAAGAGATAAATCAAAAAATAGCTCATAATTATGCGATGTACGCTAGTTGGTACACCGAAGACAAATAAATTTAAAGATTAGAACGTATGATAAAACACGTAGTTTGTTTTAAATTAGCTGACAATAATGCACATAATTGTGCGCAAGCCAAACAAGTGCTAGAGTCGATGAAAGGTAAAGTGCCTACTGCTAAAGAGATTGCCGTGAATATTGACGAGTTGAAATCGCCACGTTCGTTTGATATCATGTTGGAAGTATTGGTTGATAGCTGGGAGGCTTTAGAGGAATATCAAAATGACCCTTATCATTGTAATATTGTGAAAAAACACATGCGTGCAGTTTCACAACAAAGTATTTCACTTGATTTTGAGCTTTCATAAGCATATCGAAAATGCGAATAACTCAAAAAATAACCATTTTGCTACTAGCTACCGTGAGTTTGTTGGCGGCTTGTGCTGGTAAACCCAATGCAGAGAAACAGTCGACAGGCACGGTTTCAGCTCCTGTTTTTAATGGTGATTCTGCTTATCAATTTGTACAACGTCAGGTCGATTTTGGGGCTCGTGTTCCAGGTACAGCCCAACATACCGCTTGTGCTGCATTTTTGGACACTACATTTCGTCGATTTGGTGCTCAGGTGACTATTCAAAACGGTGAAGCTACCTTGTACGACGGACGCACAATGCGTTTTAAAAATATTATAGCCTGTTACAATCCGCAGGCCTCAAAACGTCTTTTACTTTGTGCGCATTGGGATACTCGTCCTTATGCCGACCAAGATACAAATCCTGCTAATCATCATAAACCAATTTTGGGAGCCAATGATGCAGCTAGTGGTGTTGGTGTTTTGCTCGAAGTGGCTCGTCAATTGCATCTGAATGAACCAACCATTGGTGTTGATATTGTACTGTTTGATTTAGAAGATTGGGGCACACCTGAATTTTATACAGGGCCACAACGTGAAGATACATGGTGCTTAGGTTCTCAATATTGGGCTCAGCAAGCTGTGAAAAGTGGTTATAAAGCTGAATTTGGTATTTTATTGGATATGGTTGGCGCTCCTAATGCCCAATTCTATAAGGAGCAAATTTCCACTTATTACGCTTCATTTGCTGTCGAAAAGGTTTGGAATGCAGCTCAGTCACTTGGGTTTGGCAGCTATTTCATAAATCAATCGGGTGGTGCTGTTACTGACGATCACTTATACGTGAACCGAGTGGCCAATATTCCTTGTATCGACATTATTCAATATAATCCGTATAGCACTACTGGTTTTGGCGATTATTGGCACACTATGGATGATACTATGAAGCATATTGATAAGAATACCTTGTACGTAGTGGGACAAACTTTATTACAAGTGATTTATAATCCATAAAACGCGAATAGTGTGAAAACTCATCAACCGTTGGCATCCTATTTTACCGTCGATTGCATCGAAGCCGGCTGCGATGAAGCGGGGCGAGGTTGTTTGGCTGGTCCTGTTTTTGCAGCCGCAGTTATTTTGCCAGCTTATTTTTCATCTCCTTTACTGAACGATAGTAAACAACTGACCGAACATCAACGTTATGCATTACGTCCTATCATTGAACAACAGGCATTAGCCTGGTCTGTAGCGCGTGTGGATGCTCCCGAAATTGACAAAATTAATATTCTGAATGCCTCTATCTTGGCGATGCATCGTGCAGTAGATGGATTATCTCTACGTCCAGAACATCTAATTATCGATGGCAATCGCTTCAAAAAATACCAAGACATTCCTCATCATACTATTGTAAAGGGCGATGGCAAATATTTGTCCATTGCGGCCGCTTCTGTTCTAGCCAAAACATATCGTGATGATTATATGGCGGCTTTAGCCGATGAATTCCCTCAATATGATTGGAAGTCAAATAAAGGTTATCCAACAGTAAAACATCGTCGAGCTATAGAAATGTATGGTACAACGCCGTATCACCGTATGACTTTTCGATTATTGAATACACAATTGGCATTGGAGTTATGACTCTAAAAATTACACATTTTTTAAAAAAGTGAGCAATTGTGTCCAATACATTAAAAAAAAGCGTACCTTTGCTCCCGAAAATTAGACTGCTCTTGAATGATTAAATCATTTTTCAATACATTTTTTCCTAAGCGTCGTATTATATCCGACCCTGTTTCTGACTCTCAAAATCCACTTATTTCTGTGTTGGGCTTTGTTCCCTGTGATCCCCAATATTACTATCTCGCTTTTCTCCATAAATCGGCTTTGGTTAAAGATAACAAAGGACAAAAACTTGATAATGAACGTTTAGAATTTCTTGGAGATGCTCTATTGCAAGCTGTTATTAGTGATGTGTTGTATCACCATTTTCCATCGCAAGATGAAGGGTTTATGACTATGATGCGTAGCAAGCTCGTGAAACGCGAAAATCTCGACGAGTTAGCCGAAAAAATAGGTTTACCATTGTTGGTCCAAGGTCATAAATCGAACAATAATCGTCATGTTTATGGCAATGCCTTAGAAGCACTTATTGGTGCTATCTATCTAGATAAAGGTTATGATGCGTGTAAACAATTTGTGGAAAGTCGAATTTTGGCTCGTTATGTGAATTTAGATCGGTTGGCGAGAACGGAGGAAAATTTTAAATCAAAACTGATAGAGTGGGGACAAAAACATCATAAAACCATTCGTTTTGAGTTGATTGCAGAAGAGCCACAAGCCGATAATCTGATAAAATTTCATTCAAAAGTATATGTTGACGATATAGAATTGGGTTTGGGTGTAGGTTTTGCAAAGCGTAAAGCTGAGCAAAATGCGTCTAAACAAGCGTTGCGTAAACTGAACATAGTTTAACATCATTGAGTATTAACTAAAATAATTTCATTATGGAATTCATTCATTTCTCAAAATTTGTGTTTGCTAAAGCTAGAAAGCGTGGGAATCACAGAATTTTATTTTATCGTGACAACTCTCTTGCAAAATGGGTTGGCATTACTTGGAGCGAATTAGCTGAAAAGGTTCAGACTACTGCTCGTGCCATGGTTCAAGTAGGCGTGAAAGAACACGATAATATTGCTATTTGCTCTCAAAATAAACCTCATTGTGTTATTGTTGACTTCGCTAATTTTGCGAATCGTGCAGTATCTGTGCCCATGTATGCTACCGCTTCGGCACCACAAATTGAGTACATTGTGAATGATGCAAAAATTGCTTTGATTTTTGTAGGTGAACAACAACAATACGATAGCGCCTTAGAAGTTTTAGCAACTTCTAACTATTTAAAACATATTGTGGTGTTTGATAGCAGTGTTGACTTGAAAGGCGAAAAGCGAGCTATGTATTTTGAGGATTTTCTAGCTCTAGGTGCCGATATGAAGCACGATAAAGAGGTTGAAAAACGTAAAAAAGCCGCAAAAGAAGAAGATTTAGCTGTTATCATGTATACATCTGGAACTACAGGAGAACCCAAAGGCGTGATGTTGCCACATACGGCTTTATTAGAAGGTATGCGAATTCATACAGAACGTCTGGTTACGGTGAATAGACATGATAAATCAATAGCTTTCTTGCCAATGTCGCATATCTTTGAACGCGCTTGGGTCTATTTCTGTATGCACAAAGATGTTAAGATTTATCTTAATCTTCGTCCTATAGAGGTTCAGCAAACTATCAAGGAAGTTCGTCCTACGTTAATGTGTAGTGTCCCACGTTTTTGGGAAAAAGTAGCCGCCGGTGTACAGGAAAAAATCGAGACATTTACACCATTCAAAAAAGCATTAGTTACTTGGGCGGTAGCTGTCGGAACCACTTATAATTTGCATTATTTGCGTATTAATAAACCCGTACCTCTAGGGTTACGTTTCCGATACATGGTTGCCGATAAATTGATATTCAGTACGTTAAAAAAGACTATTGGGATCGAAAATGGACGCATGTTCCCTGTCGCAGGTGCTGCACTCGATGATAAATTGGCAGTTTTCTTCCGTAGTCTTGGAATACCTATTACTTATGGTTACGGTTTGACAGAAACAACTGCAACGGTATGTTGCTACGATTATACCGATTATCGTGTAGGAACAATGGGCTCTCTTATGCCAGGCGTGCAAGTGAAAATTGGTGATGATAATGAAATTTTAGTCAAAGGCAAAACTGTGACTTCGGGGTATTACAATAAACCAGAAGCTACTGCAGCTGCTTTTGTTGATGGATGGTTTCGTACAGGTGATGCTGGTAAACTCATTGAAGGTAAACATTTAATGATGACGGATCGTATTAAAGATTTATTTAAAACGTCCAATGGTAAATATATCGCACCACAGCAAATAGAGACCAAATTGGGTGCCGACCGTTACATCGATCAAATTGCGGTTATTGGCAATAATCGTAACTATGTAACTGCCATTATAGCTCCTAATTTGGATGCGGTGAAGGCTTTGGCAGAGGAACATCATATTACCTATGAACGCATGGAGGATTTATTGGAAAATCCGATAATTCTCAAATTTTATGAGGATCGTATTGCTGAAGGACAAGTGGAAATGGCTAGTTTCGAGAAGATTAAACGTTTCCGTCTTATCAAAAAAGGATTTTCGATGGAGGCTGGCGAGTTAACTTCTACATTGAAATTGCGTCGTGCTGTGATTCAACAAAATTACAAATCGCTTATTGACGAAATGTACGATACAGTAGTAGCGCCTGTTTTATAAATAGAGCTGTTGATTGATTAAAAAAGGGAACCTAATTGATTAGGTTCCCTTTTTTATTACTTGTAAATCTGTTAAACATTAAATCTAAAGTGCATAATGTCACCATCTTGAACTAAATATTCTTTTCCTTCGACTCCCAGTTTTCCTGCTTCTTTTACAGCGCTTTCGCTACCATATTGAATGAAGTCTGCAAATTTAATTACTTCGGCACGGATAAAACCTTTTTCAAAATCGGTATGAATCACACCTGCACACTGAGGAGCTTTCCAACCTTCTTCAAAGGTCCATGCTCTTACTTCTTGTACTCCAGCCGTGAAATAGGTTTTTAATTTGAGTAGGTGGTAAGCTGCTTTGATGAGTCGTGCCACGCCAGATTCTTTTAAACCAACTTCTTCCAAGAACATTTGACGTTCTTCGTAAGTTTCCAATTCTGCTATTTCTGATTCAATCTTAGCTGCCACAATTAAAACCTCAGCATTTTCCTGTTTGACAGCGTTGCGTACTTGTTCTACATACTTATTGCCATTTGCAGCTGATGCCTCGTCGACATTACAAACGTACATAACAGGTTTTGATGTCAATAAGAAAAGTTCGTTTGCAAGCGTTTGCTCGTCTTTGTTGTCAAGTGTTACGGTGCGTGCAGGTTTACCTTGCTCTAAAGCTGCTTTATATTTAACAAGAATGTCATAAGCTATTTTAGCTTGTTTGTCACCTCCAGTTTGTGCTTGTTTTTGGACTTTTTGAATGCGACTATCCACTGTTTCGAGGTCTTTAATCATCAATTCAGCATCAATAATTTCTTTATCGCGCACGGGATCTACAGAACCATCCACATGTACCACGTTGGGGTCGTCAAAACAGCGCAAAACGTGCAAAATAGCATCTGTTTCGCGAATGTTGGCTAAAAACTTATTACCTAAACCTTCTCCTTTGCTTGCCCCTTTTACTAAGCCAGCTATGTCCACTATTTCTACGGTAGTTGGCAGAATGCGCTGAGGTTTTACCAACTCAGCCAATTGATTTAGGCGTTCGTCGGGAACGGTAATAACACCAACATTGGGTTCTATTGTACAGAAAGGAAAGTTTGCCGATTGTGCTTTAGCATTTGACAAACAGTTGAAAAGAGTTGATTTACCAACATTGGGTAAACCCACGATACCACATTGTAAAGACATATTGAGTTTATTTTTAGTTTTTTGAAATGTTATTCGGCCACTTCACCTAGTAATGTAGCAGCAGTGGCTTTGGTGATTGTAACTTGTACAAAATCGCCAATTTTTCGGCCAGCTTTGGGGAATACCACCATTTTATTTTGCGATGTGCGTCCACAAAAATGGTCGCGCGATCGTTTAGAGTAGCCTTCAACCAGCACTTCGAATGTTTTTCCCACGTCGCGTTTATTTGACTCATGACTGAGTTCCATTTGCAAAGCGATGATTTCATTTAATCGACGCACTTTTTCTTCTTCTGAAATATTATCAGGTAAATTTTTCGCAGCAAAAGTTCCTGGGCGTTCCGAGTATTTAAACATAAAGGCGGCATCAAAACCTACCTCGCGCATCAAACTCAAGGTTTCTTGATGATTTTCTTCGCTCTCATTGTGGAATCCGCAGAAAATATCGGTTCCGATAGTAGCTTCGGGTAAAATGCGGCGAATAGCAGCAATGCGTTCCAAATACCATTCACGGGTATATTTTCGGTTCATAGCTTTTAGCACCGCATTACTTCCACTTTGTACTGGTAAGTGAATAAACTTACACAAGTTTGGATACTTCGCAATCATTTCGAGCGTAGCATCGCTCATATCTTTAGGATGTGAGGTGGTAAAACGGATACGCATATTAGGAACAGCTAGGGCAACTTGTTCCAGCAATTCAGGGAAACCAATAGTTTGACCCTCTTTCTCGAATTTGTAGGAATTTACATTTTGTCCAAGCAGTGTCACTTCTTTGTAACCACGCGCATCTAAGTCTTTTACTTCATTGAGAATGCTTTCCATATCACGACTACGTTCGCGTCCACGGGTGTAGGGAACAATACAATATGAACAGAAATTATTACAGCCACGCATAATGCTTACAAAACCAGAAATTGATTTTCCAATGCGTGCTGGCAGTACTTCTCGGTATGTTTCGGTAGTTGATAATTCAATATTGATTGCTTTTTCACCTTTTTCTACGGCGCCTACTAAATTTGGTAAATCCAGATAAGCATCGGGTCCAGCTACAAAATCAACGCCGTGATCTTTGATTAACTCTTGTTGTACACGTTCTGCCATACAACCAATGACGCCAACGATTAATCCGTGTTTTTTACGTTTTAATGATTGAAAATATTGTAAACGGCTGATTACCTTTTGTTCTGCATTATCTCTAATAGAGCAGGTGTTCACCAAAATGGCATCGGCGCCTGTTATGGTGTCGGTTAGCTCAAAACCATCTGATTGCATGATAGATGCAACCACTTCGCTATCGGCCACATTCATTTGGCATCCATATGTTTCTATAAATAGCTTTTTCATAAATTAACTGTGAACTTGTAAATAAGGTGCAAAGGTACAATTTTTTGGTGAAAATTTGGTGGTTTTTATTGGTTTGAAAAAGTTTTCAACAAAAAATGAAGTTCTTTTGTTGGCGCATTGAAAAAATATATCTATCTTTGCAGCCCTAATTGGAAGGTCAAGAAATAACACAAAATAACGATAGCAATGAAAAGAACATTTCAACCCTCGAACAGAAAACGCAAAAACAAACATGGTTTTCGCGAAAGAATGGCAACTGCAAACGGTCGTCGTGTATTAGCATCACGTCGTGCTCATGGCAGAAAAAAATTGACAGTATCTGATGAATACTGCAAAAAAGCTTAATGGTTTAGAAACTAAAACCACACAAAAATAAGAAAAAGTGAAGATGTCAATCTTTGCTTTTTTTTGTTTTCAACCAATTTATTTATAAAATAATTGTACCTTTGGGCGTTATTTATGAACCCATTCAAAATATCGAAATTATGAGTCTACCAACAGTTTTTAATTTTCTCAAAAGCAAGTTTTTTTGGATAAATGTAGGCGTGGCGATTCTATCTGTAATCGTTTTGACTATCATTGTTTTGTTTTCGTTGAAATTTTTCACAAAACATGGTGAACAAGTGGCAGTGCCTGATGTTACAGGACTTTACGTGGAAGAGGCTGACGTTTTGCTTAAAAAGCAAGATTTATCGTACGAAATTATTGACTCAGTGTATGTTCGCGATAAATTGCAAGGAGAAATTCTTGAACAAATACCACGTGCCGAAAGTAATGTGAAAACTGGTCGTACAATTTACCTTACAATCAACTCAAAATCTGATAAGATGATCATTTTGCCTCAAATTCAAAATGTGTCTTATCGTCAGGCCAAAGCAACCTTGGAGGCCATTGGATTTGTGGTTAGCAATATCGAATATAAACCTTCTGAATTTCCTGATTTAGTGATGGGAATTCGTGTTGGACAAACGCCTGTTCGTGCTGGCGATAGATTACGTGCTGGTGCTAGCGTGGTGCTTATTGTAGGTTCTAAAACACAAGGCGAAACCGCTGTTGCGCCAGATTTAATTGGGTTTACACAATCGGCCGCAGAACAACTGATTTTGCAAAATAATTTTGTGGTGGGCTCTGTCGATTTCGATGTGCCTCCTGCCAATGAGGCTGATAAAGCAAACTACTTTGTTTATCGTCAATCTCCAGAACCAACAACATCGTACGAACTTGGGCGCCGTATCAATATTTGGTTGACCAAAGATGCTGACAAAATGTCGGAAAAAAGTTCGAAAGAAACTACTGAAGAAGATTTCTTTTAAATGATTGCGGGCATGTCAGAAAACCAGTTCCTTGATGATATAGATGAAGAAGTAGATGATTTTTTGCCTCAAAATGAGCGATTTGAACATCATCGTTTTGTTGTGGACAAAGGTCAGGCCTTACTTCGCATCGATAAGTATTTGGTCAATTGTATGTCAAATATTTCCCGTAATCGCATACAGGAAGCTGCCGACGCTGGAACTATTTTGGTTAACGACCGTCCCGTAAAAGCTAATTATCGTATCAAGCCACACGATGTTATAAGCATCGTTCTCGATTATCCTAAAAGTGATTTTTCTATTGTAGCCCAAGATATTCCCCTAGAAGTGGTGTATGAAGATGCCGATTTAATGGTGGTAAACAAACAACCTAATTTGGTAGTACATCCTGGATTTGGTAATTTTGATGGCACATTACTCAACGCCGTGGCTTGGCATTTAAAAGATGATCCCACTTTTGATGCTAACGACCCGCGTATAGGTCTTGTTCATCGTATTGATAAAGACACTTCAGGTTTGATTCTAATAGCGAAAAATGAGGATGCTAAAGCCAAATTAGCACTTCAATTTTTTAATAAGACAACTGAACGTACTTATAATGCCCTAGTCTGGGGTGTGGTAAAAGAAGAGGAAGGAACTATTATTGGCGCATTAGCACGCGATCCGCGCGACCGTATGTTGTTTACCGTATTTCCAGAAGGTGAAAATCCAGCTGCCAAACATGCCGTTACACATTATAAAGTGATTGAACGTTTCGCTTATGTCACTTTGGTGGAATGTAAGCTTGAGACAGGACGTACGCATCAAATTCGTGTCCACATGAAACACATTGGTCACACACTTTTTAATGATGAACGCTATGGAGGCAATGAACCATTAAAAGGAACAACTTCGGCAAAGTATAAACAATTTGTCAAAAATTGCTTTGATGTTTGTCCGCGCCAAGCCTTGCATGCCAAGACCTTAGGGTTTGTACATCCAACTTCTGGTGATTGGATTCAGTTTGATAGCGAGCTGCCTGATGACATGATTAATTTACTCGATAAATGGCGAAAATATTCGCCTAATAGTTTGCAAGAATAGCTTTTAAAATAGAACGATGATGAAAAAAATTATTGCAATTGTTGCAGGAGGAGACTCTTCGGAGTGGGAAGTTTCTTTGCGTAGTGCAGCTGGTTTAAATTCATTTATTGACGGTGACAAATACACGAAATACATTGTCACTATTGTGGGTAAAAAATGGCAAGTAGAATTGCCCGATGGTGGTCATTTGCCAATAGATAAAAATGATTTTTCATTTGTACTTGACAATCAGAAAGTAACTTTTGATTTTGCATACATTACCATACATGGAACACCAGGTGAAAATGGTATTTTACAAGGCTATTTTCGACTTATTGGTTTACCTTTTTCGTGCTGCGATGTGCTACAGGCCGCACTGACCTTCGATAAATATGCCTGCAACAACTATTTGAAAAGCTTTGGATTCAAGGTGGCAGAATCCATCGTGTTGCGCCCCGGTGAAACCATTGATGATGCTACTGTAGCTAATCAAATTGGTTTTCCGTGCTTTATCAAGCCAAGTGTAGGGGGTAGTAGTTTTGGTGTTACCAAAGTGAAGACTGTTGATCAAATTCAACCTGCTATAGCTAAAGCTTTTGCCGAAGGTGATGAGGTGATGATTGAAGCATTTTTAAGTGGTACAGAGGTCACCAGTGGCATGTATAAAACAAAAACAAAATCGGTGATATTCCCTATTACTGAAGTAGTTACTACTAATGAGTTTTTTGATTATGATGCCAAATATAATGGTCAGGTAGACGAAATTACGCCTGCCAGATTGTCTAATGAACTTACGCAAGCAATAAAAGATACCACTGAGCGAATTTATACTATTTTGCATGCAAAAGGTATTATTCGCGTCGATTACATTATTTCACCAGACGGCACCATTAACTTGCTTGAAGTGAACACAACTCCAGGGATGACAGCGACTAGCTTTATTCCACAACAAATTCGTGCGGCAGGGTTAGATATTAAAGATGTCATGACCGATATTATTGAAAATGAGCTGAATTAATAAAATTTAGATTTAAATTGTTGAAATAAGCAGCTAAAAATTTGGCTGCTTATTTATTTTACCCTCTTTTTAAGTTAATAAAGGTAATAATAATATAAATAAATATAAAAAATAGGGCTATTTTTGTGCGAATAATTGATATAATAAAAAAACGTACTACATTCGCAGATAATAACGAATTGTTTTTCAGCTAGTCATGCATACATACATCAATAAACAACTAGAAACTCTGAATTGGGACAGAGCTCCTCGTGAGCTTTATTTACCAATTGGCTACGCATTGGAAAGTGGCGGTAAGCGAATCCGACCAGCGCTTGTGCTTATGGCTTGCGACCTGTTTGGTGGCGCCAAAGACGGTGCAATGGGCGCTGCCTTGGCTGTAGAGGTGTTTCATAATTTCACATTGTTGCACGATGATATTATGGATAACGCTGAAACGCGCCGAAATAGGTTGACTGTTCATAAAAAATGGAATGCTAATACAGCTATTTTGTCGGGCGATGCTATGATGATTAAGTCGTACGAGTTTTTAGAAAATACGCCAGCGCATTTGTGGACTAAATTATTTCCTATTTTCACGCGTACTGCTTTGGAAGTATGTGAAGGTCAGCAGTATGATATGAATTTCGAAACCTGCGAAGAGGTGACTTTAGATGAATATTTTAATATGATTCGTCTAAAAACAGCCGTCCTATTAGGTGCTGCTTTGCAGCTAGGTGCCATTATTGGTGGTGCTTCGGACGATGATGCCCAACATCTCTATGATTTTGGTATTGCTATTGGCATTGCTTTTCAATTGAAAGATGATTATTTGGATACGTTTGGCGACGAAAAGAGCTTTGGAAAACGTATTGGTGGTGATATAGTGTGTGGTAAAAAAACCTTTTTGTTGATTAATGCCTTAACGCAAAGTACAAACGATGATCGTTTGTTAATTCAGAATACGTTAGCAGATAAATTGATGCCTGAAGAGCAAAAAATACGTACGATTACAGCTGTTTACGAGAAATTAGAAATTCCTAGTTTGTGTGAAAAGGCGATGTCAGAGTATTATAATCGCGCATTGCTAGCTTTGACAAAAATTACAGGAAATAAAAATGATAAACAACCATTTATGGCATTAGCTCAACAGCTAATGGGACGTACCGATTAAAACCATTAACCTAATACCTAATACCTTAACCTTATGCCTTACAGACGATTACCTAACACCGATCAAGCGCGCTTACGTTCGCTAGAAAAAGTGATTGAACTTGAGCACTTGTCAATGGCAGAGCTACCTGTGTCGTTTAAATTACTAAACGAAGCCAAATCGCAGTATCCGTTATTTTTAAACATGATTCAACAGTACAATCAAACGTTTGAAAATCAAGTTTCTGCGAATAAAAAATACCAGCAAATAGTAAAAAACGCTCGGTTGTATATTTCCCATTTCATTCAAGTACTTAATTTAACCGTTATACGTAATGAAATCAAAAAGGATTATAAACGTTTTTATAAATTAGATCCAGATGATTTCACGGTTCCGGACTTAACAAATGAACAAGCCATTACCGAATGGGGAAAAAATATTATTGAAGGCGAAAATGAACGTTTGCGTAATGGTGGCGCACCACTTCAAAATCCTTCTGTAGCGAAGGTAAAAGTTCATTTTGATATCTTCAAGGAATATAAAAATAGCCAAAAAGTATTTCAAACTAGCACAGCTCGCAATTTGGAGTGTGTGGCCACTATGAGGTTTAAGGTGGATGAAATTATCAAAGAAATTTGGGATGCTATTGAAAATAACTACAAAGATTTACCTCCGTATAAGCGTTGGAAACTCTGTTCCGATTGCGGAATTATTTATTATTATCGTAAAGGAGAAGAGGTTTTAACCCCAGCAAGCGATATTCGCTTTTTGGAAGAACAAAAAAAAGAGCAGTAAAACTGCTCTTTTTTTATTTAGATGCCGCAAATGCCTGTAAAATATCTTGTTTTAAATCATCTATATGTTCTAAGCCTAACGATAGACGTAGCAAATCAGGATAAACACCTGCAGCTATTTGTGCTTCTTCGCTCAATTGTCGGTGTGTGGTGCTTGCTGCATGTGTAATAAGTGTTCGTACGTCACCTACATTGGTGAGGTGTTTTATGAGTTTTAGTTGTTCTACAAAACGAGTGGTGGCTTCAAGCCCTCCTTTTACTCGGAAAGTAAGCACTGCTCCATAACCATTGTGTAAATATTGATTGGCTAATGCATGATAAGGATGATTTTTCAATCCCAAATAACTCACAGAACTTACTTCTGGCAGTGTTTCCAGCCATTGAGCCATGGTTAAAGCTTGTTGACACATTTTTTCGACGCGAATGGAGAGTGTTTCGACACCTTGTAGCATTTGCCAAGAGTTAAATGGACTGATGCAGGCCCCCATATCGCGTAGATTTTCGGCTACACAACGCATAGCAAAAGATATGTTCCCAAATTTTTCCCAGAAAACTAATCCATGATAACCTTCGGAAGGTTCTGTATATTTTGGGAATTTTCCATTACCCCAATTAAAGTTTCCTCCATCTACAATCACACCACCCATAACAGTGGCATGTCCTCCAATCCATTTTGTGGCCGATTCTACTACAATATTGGCGCCATGTTTGATTGGTTGGCACAAATAGCCTGCACAGCCAAACGTATTATCTACAATAAGTGGAATTTGGTATTTTTGAGCTAAACGTGCTAATTTTTCAAAATCTGGAACATTAAAATAAGGATTGCCAATATTTTCTGTATAAAGTGCTTTTGTATTGGCATCAATTAATTTTTCCATATCTTCGGCTTTGTCGCTCGCAGCTTTGCGCGCTTCAATGCCTAAATCTTTGAATGACACGAAAAATTGGTTGTAAGTACCCCCATACAAATAGGGAGATGTTACAAAATTATCACCGCTTTTCATGATGTTCATGATGGTAATCATTTGTGCAGCTTGTCCTGAAGCAACAGCCACGGCAGCCACGCCACCTTCTAATGCCGCCATACGTTGTTCGAAAATGCTATTGGTCGGATTATTGAGACGTGTGTAAATAAAGGGCGATTTTCCTTCTTTGAAATCTAAATTAAACAGGTCGGCTCCATGTTCGGCCGTGTCAAAAGTGAAGGCGTTACTTGGGTGGATAGGAGGCGTTGCTGGATTATTACCGTCCGGTGTAAAACCTGCATGCACTTGCAAGGTTTCAAAATGTAATTGATCTTTTTTCATAACATCTTAATGGTTTTGTGTAACGGTTTTGACAAAAATTTCGTGCATACTTGGTAATTCTTCGTTGAAGGCTTTTACTTCATAGTCACTGATGAGCGCTTGTAGCAGCGCATTTGATTCAAGGGCTGTTTTTAATCGCACCTGCGTTTGATTGCCCATTACTTTTTTATCAATAATATCGAATGAATCGCTGTTTTTCAGCTCTTGTGTGCGGATTAAAGCACTGTAAATATTTTCTTTGAATTGTTGCTGAATGTCGCTAACGCTTCCTTGAAGCACAACGCGCGAATGGTTGATGAGCGAAATATCATCGCAAATAGCTTCTACTGATTCCATATTGTGAGTGGAAAATATAATAGTGGCACCATTATCGCGTAATTCCAAAATTTCTCGTTTCAATAAGTCGGCATTCACAGGGTCGAAACCGCTAAATGGTTCATCGAAAATGAGTAGTTCTGGTTGATGTAGCACGGTGGTAATGAATTGTACTTTTTGTGCCATTCCTTTCGATAATTCTTCCACTTTTTTATCCCACCAATTTTCGATTTCAAATTTTTCGAACCAATATTTAAGCCGTTTCAACGCGTCAGGTTTCGATAACCCTTTGAGTTGGCACAAATAAAGTGCTTGTTCGCCAACTTTCATCTTTTTATATAAACCACGTTCTTCGGGCAGATAGCCAATACGTGCTGTGTCGTTTCCATTAAGTGGTTTACCATTAAGTAAAACCTCTCCGCTATCAGGCGCCGTGATATTATTGATTATGCGAATAAGTGTAGTTTTGCCAGCGCCATTGGGACCTAATAATCCATAGACATGTTGCTTTTCAATTTCCAACGATACGTTGTCGAGCGCCAAATGGTTGGCGTATTGTTTTCTAACATTTTTTACTTCTAAAAAAGCCATAAGTTGTTCTTCTTTTAGTTTGATTATGAGAATAAAACGCTGCAAAGATAACGAAAAAAGATGTACCTTTGCCAAGCAGTTTAGGTTCAATTATGAGTTTATATTGAAAATTAATGGAATTTAATAAAAAATCAATCGGTCATTTGGCTATTTTTACTTCGAGTTTAATATTTGGGGTAAATTTGCCACTGTCTAAAACCATATTACCACTCTATGTTGATGCCCAAATGTTAACATTATTTCGTGTGTGCGGTGCGGCTTTGTTATTTTGGGTACTTTCGTTGTTTGTGAAGAAAGAATCAGTTCCATTTAAAGATTTACTCTTGTTGTTTGGAGCTTCCATGTTTGGTATTGTTATCAATCAATTTGCCTTTCTCGAAGGATTATCTCGTTCTTCGGTTATTGATACAGGAATTCTGTTGACCATCACGCCAATTATTACCATGCTTTTTGCCGCATTATTTCTCAAAGAACCAATTACTGGCCGTAAAATTTTAGGGGTTTTGGTGGGTTTGTCAGGCGCTTTACTGTTGGTTTTTGCTGATGGTATCAGTGTGGATGGGAATGGTAGTTTGATAGGCGTTTTATTGTTACTTTCGAGTGCTCTTTCATTTGCTTTGTATTTGACACTGTTCCGCGGTCTAATCGTGCGTTATTCACCTGTTACATTGATGAAATGGATGTTCTTGTTTGCCGCAATTATTGGGACAAGTATTTATTGGCGTCATATTTCTACATTTGATTTTACAAACACACCCATGACTGCTTATTGGAAAATTGCTTATGTGGTTGTTGGCGCTACATTTTTTACGTATTTGCTCATCCCTATTGCTCAAAAATCGTTACGACCAACCACGCTCAGTATGTACAATTATTTACAACCAATTGTAGCCTCTTTTATCGCTTTCATGTATGGTATGGATACGTTTGGGTGGGTGCAAATTTTGGCAGCTGTTTTGGTGTTTAGTGGGGTGTATATTGTCACTCAAAGTAAGTCGCGAGCACAGTTGGAATTAGAGCAAAAGCAAAAACAATCGTAAATAGTTGCACAAAGAGTTTATAAAATAGCCATTTTTTTGTTAAAATAGCTCCCTATTTTGTGGGTTGGGCGCTGAATTTCAACAAAAAGACGTATATTTGTAGCAATTTTTTAACTATGAATACGTTCTACTTTGGCGATAGTTATAAAAATGATGGTGAATAAAATGATTTATAGAACGTTTCTAGCTCTTTTCCTGTTGATTACGGTGAGTGTTTCGGCCCAAAAAGGCCGTGAGCAATCTCGATATTATATGGAAGCTGGTTTGCAAGGTGGCGGCGCTTTTTATTTAGGCGATGTTAATTCCACGTTGTTTCACCAGTTGGGACCTTCTTTTGGGGCTTTTGGTAAATATAAAGTCGATGGTCATCACGAAATTGGTGTTGATTTGACAGGAGGGCTCGCAGGTATACAAACATTGAATAATATAGCACAAACAACGGATTTTGTAGATTTTAGTTTGCTATACACATTTAATTTTTGGAATTACGGTGCTAAAAAATATCAGGAAAATGCCTCTAATATAACGCCTTATATGTTTGTTGGTTTAGGTACCACTTTTTATAATTTCAAGGCTGGTTTATTGGGTATGAATATTCCTTTTGGTTTAGGTGTGAAGTATAAGTTTGGTGGTCGTTGGAATGTGGGTGCTTCTTGGACGATGCATAAACTCCTAGCTGATAATTTTGACAATGTAAATGATCCATACCGTCTGAACAGAGGTGTTTTAAATAACAAAGATTTGTTTTCGACGTTTGGGATTTTTTTGTCATTCGATTTTCTAGAAATATGCGCTCCTTGCCGTAACCATATTAGGTACAAACAACAAAGATGAATTTTAAAGAACAAATAGACAAAACAGCCTTGCCAAAGCATGTTGCTATCATTATGGATGGTAATGGGCGTTGGGCTAAAGAGCGTGGATTCAATCGTTTGGTGGGTCACCAAAATGGTGTTGTATCTGTGCGTAAAGTGACCGAAGCAGCCACGGAAATAGGTCTTGAATATTTAACCTTGTATACATTTTCGAAAGAAAATTGGAATCGTCCAAAATCGGAAGTTGATGCGTTGATGGAATTATTGGTCGAAAATATTGAGAAAGAAACGCCTACGTTTCATGCCAACAATATCCGTTTGTTAGCTATTGGCGATTTGACACGCATGCCCGAAAAGGCTTTTAAAAAATTACAAAATTGCATCGCCGATACGGCTAAAAACAGTGGTTTGAAGTTGGTTTTGGCATTAAGTTATTCTTCCCGTTGGGAAATGGCGGACGCTATGCGTCAAATAGCACTGAAAGTGCAAAAAGGTCAGTTAACTCCAGACTCAATCACCGAAGATGTTATTTCACAACATTTAAATACCGCCCACATACCAGATCCAGATCTTTTGATTCGTACGAGTGGCGAAGTACGTATTAGTAACTTTTTACTATGGCAAATTGCTTATTCCGAACTCTATTTTACGTCTATTCATTGGCCAGATTTTAGAGAAGAACAACTATACGAAGCCATTGTCGATTATCAACACCGCGAACGTCGTTTCGGTAAAACTAGCGAACAACTCAATGAAAACTAACATACGCGTTTTTTTCTCCCTCTCTTTACTTTTGTTGGGTGCTCACGTAGTGGCACAACAAACGGTGGCATCAGTTGATACGCTCACTGCTTCATCGCCCATTATCGACTACGCTATTCCAAGTGGCGATTTAACCATTGCCAATATTGCCATAGTAGGTTCTGAAACCTACGAAGATTATGTCCTAATTGGCTTTTCGGGCTTGTCCGTTGGGCAAAAAATTAAAGTGCCAGGTACTGAAATCTCCAGTGCGGTAAAACGTTTTTGGAAACAAGGTTATTTTTCCGATGTACGCGTATTGGCCACTAAAATTCAAAACGATAGCATTTGGTTGGAATTGCATTTAAAACAACGTCCTCGTATTTCAAAAGTAAATTATTACGGATTAAAAAAATCGGAAGAAGAGGATTTACAAACTAAGTTAGCACTCACCAAAGGTAGCCAAATTACACCCGATTTACTTGATCGTTCCAAAATAGCTATCAAAAAAGAGATGGCTGGCAAAGGGTATTACAATGCCGAGGTTTTTATGTATGAAAAGGCCGATCCTGCACAAGTAGGTTCTGTTATTTTGGATGTGAATGTCGATAAGAAGGAGAAAATTAAAGTTCGTGAAATTTATGTAACAGGCAATCAAGCTCTCTCGCTCAACAAGATTGACGCTACGATGAAAAAGACCAATCGTCAAGCAAATATCTTGAATATCTTTAGAAGCAAAAAATTTGTTCAGGAAGAGTACAAAAACGATAAGGAAGCTTTAATTGCTAAATACAACGAAATCGGTTATCGTGATGCGGTTATTGTGTTTGATAGTGTAGCAAAATACGATGAAACGCATGTAGATGTGTACTTGACGGTAGACGAAGGTAAAAAATATTTTTTCCGCGATATCAAATGGGCTGGTAATACAGTTTATCCAAGCGATTATTTGGATCGTGTGTTGAATGTTAGAACGGGCGATGTTTATAATTTAAAACTGCTCAACAAACGATTAACTGAGGATGAGGATGCGGTTTCTAAATTGTACCAAGATAATGGTTATTTGTTTTTCAATATCGACCCAGTTGAGGTGAAAGTAGAATCTGATTCTATCGATTATGAAATGCGCATGTACGAAGGCAAGCCGGCCACTATCAACAATGTAACTATTACCGGAAACACACGTTTGTACGAACATGTTATTCGCCGCGAATTACGTGTGAAACCAGGTAACTTATACAGCCAATCGGATTTAGTGCGTACCTTGCGCGAATTGGCTCAAATGAAACAATTTGACGAAGAAAAACTCTATAAAGGTGTTGACATTCAACCAAATCAAGAAGATGGTACGGTAGATGTGGGCTTGAATTTAGAAACCAAATCGAGCGACCAAGTCGAATTTTCGGCTGGTTGGGGGCAATCAGGTTTGGTGTTTTCTTTGGCTTTGAAATTTACCAATTTTGCTATTCAAAATGTGTTTAAGAAAGATATGTATAAAATTTTGCCTCAAGGTGAAGGGCAAACATTTAGCATAAAAGCACAAACGAATGGTATCTATTACCAAAATTATGGACTTTCGTTTTATGAGCCATGGTTAGGCGGTAAACGCCCCAATTCGTTATCTGTAAGCGTTTATTATTCGATACAAACAGGTTTAAGTAAACGTTATCAGCAAGCTTATATGGATAATACTTACTATAATTCGTTATTGTATGGCAATAATTATTCAACAGGCACTGCTACCGAATACGATAAAAATATTTACTTACGTACATTAGGTGCTTCTGTGGGTATTGGTACACGTCTCGATTGGCCAGATGATTATTTTGCACTCTATAGTGAATTGTCTTACCAACGTTATGATCTTAAAAACTGGTACAAATACTATTTTGGTTTTGAAACGGGTTTGTCCAATAACTTGGCATTGGGTGTGACTTTATCTCGTAATTCTATTTTTAATCCTATTTATACACGTCGTGGGTCATCTTTTGCATTCTCTGTAAAAGCTACATTCCCATATTCCTTGGTTGATGGTAAGGATTACAGTACTATGCCTGATATTGATAAATATAAATGGATTGAATACCATAAATGGAAATTCTCGGCTAAAATGTTTACGCCGCTTACCAAAGATGAGAAATTGGTATTGATGGCACGTGCCGAGTATGGCTTTTTAGGTTATTACAATAAAAACAAACGTTCGCCATTTGAGAAATTTTATGTAGGTGGTGATGGTATGTCGGGCTATACTACAGCCGGAACAGAAACCGTCGGTTTACGTGGTTATGAATCAGGTTCTTTAACGCCTCAAAACAGCAATGGTTATAATGGTAATTTGTATACAAAATTGTCGTTTGAATTACGTTACCCATTATTACTCGAAGGTCAAACCAATGTGTGGGCATTAGCCTTTTTGGAAGCAGGTAACTGTTGGTCCGAATTTAAAGAATTTAATCCATTCGATTTGAAACGTTCGGCGGGTGTTGGCGTACGCGTATTTTTACCGATGTTTGGTTTGCTGGGTGTAGACTGGGGTTGGGGCTTTGACCCAATTCGCGGTGACAGCGGTAAAGGTGGCAGCCAATTTGCTTTCGTCTTAGGACAAGAATTTTAATAATAGTTGTTAAAAAAGCATGGTTTGGCAAGACTTTTGCCATGCGTTATATAATTGTAATTGATATCGTTATGAAAAAACTTATTTTACTCGTCGCTGTAATGTTTGGTTCATTCGGTTTTACGCAGGCACAGAAGTTTGCGTTGATTGATATGGATTATATTCTGAAAGCTGTTCCTGCCTACGAAACAGCCAACGAACAATTGGATCAGTTATCCAAAAAATGGCAAAAAGAGGTGGAAACCAAATTAGCCGAAGTACAAACTATGTACAAGAATTATCAAACGGAATTGGTATTTATGTCCGCCGATATGAAAACCAAACGTGAAGAAGAAATTGTGGCAAAAGAGAAAGAAGCCAACGATCTTAAACGTAACTATTTTGGCCCACAAGGCGAATTGTTTAAAAAGCGAGAAAGCTTGATGAAACCAATTCAAGAAGAAATATTTACAGCGGTACAAACATTGGCTAATGAAAAAGATTATCAATTAATTTTGGATAAGTCGTCGAATATGAGTTTGATTTTTGCCTCTCCCAAAATTGATGTGAGCGACGCTGTACTCGAGAAACTTGGTTATTCTAAATAAATAGTTACCTTTGTGTTTTAGAAATTGCTTATTAAAATCATTAAAAAATAGAAACTTATGATGAAGAAAATTATTTTGTTTTTGGCGGCTATTATGCCGTTAGCAGTTATGGCAGAAGATTTAAAATTTGGTTATATCAACACACAAGAAGTGATGATGTTGATGCCCGAAATTAGTGGCATCGAAAAACAAATGGCCGAGTTTAACGCTCAAAATACCAAATATATGCAGGATATGCAAAAAGAATTGGAAGACAAAATGGCCAAATATGATCAAGAAAAACCTACTTTGAGTGAAGCAGTTCGTAAAGTGAAAGAAGAAGACTTACAAGAGTTATATCGTCGTTTCCAAACAGCTCAACAAACATTATATACGGAGTCACAAACAAAACAACAAAGTTTGTTGCAACCAGTACAAGATAAACTCAAAAAAGCGATTGAAGCAGTTGGTCAAAAAAACAATTTCTTCATGGTATTTGAATCAGAAGCAGGTATTTTGTACAAATCGCCTAAGGCAGTAGATATTGCTCCTTTGGTAAAAAAAGAGTTGGGAATTCTTTAATTTGTGCCACCAATATTGACTTTAAAAAGGCTGCCATTGGTAGCCTTTTTTGAAATAATAGTGTTAATTTATGAAACGATTTTTTTCTCTCATCTTGTGTTTATCGGCGTTGTTGTCTGTTCAGGCGCAGGATTCATGTAAAATTGGGTATATCGAACGTTCGGCACTGTATGTGAACATGCCTGAAGTATCGCAAGTAGAGGCGCAATTGTCGCAACTCAACATTCTTTATACTAAGGAATACGACCGTATGACCGCAGAGTATAACGAAAAGGTAAAAGCGTATATGGCTACTAGTAAATCGTTGAGCGAACCTATTAAATTGGCTCGCCAAGCAGAGATTACAGAGTATGAAGAACGTATGGCGCTTTACAAAAAACGTTACACAGAAGAAATCAAAAAACAAACCACCTTGTTGTGGAATCCTATTCACAGCAAAGTAAAACAGGCTATTGAAACGGTAGCAAAAGCGCAAGGTGTTTCTATTGTATTAGATCAAGCTACGCCGTTGTATGTGAGCGCATCTTGTATGGATTTACTTTCGTTGGTTAAACAGGAATTAGGGATACAATAATGAAAATAGGAGTATTTGATTCTGGTTATGGCGGATTGACCATTTTGGAAAAAATTCGCGAACGATTACCTCAATATGATTATATCTATTTGGGTGATAACGCTCGCACGCCGTATGGTACCCGTTCGTTCGAAGTGGTGTACCAATATACGTGGCAATGTGTCAAAAAGTTATTTGAGATGGATTGTGAGTTAGTAATTCTAGCTTGTAATACGGCTTCGGCTAAGGCGTTGCGTTCTATTCAACAAAATGAATTGCTCCACTATTATCCAAATCGTCGTGTGCTTGGTGTGATTCGCCCTACGGCCGAAAGTATCGATGCATTGACCAAAACTCGTGTGGTTGGCTTAGTCGCTACCGATGGCACAGTTCAATCGAATTCTTACAGTTTGGAAGTGGGTAAATTATTTCCTGACATTCAAGTGGTGAACCAAGCGTGCCCGATGTGGGTGCCACTTATCGAAAACAACGAACATCAATCGGCTGGTGCTGATTTTTTCGTCAAAAAATATTTAGATCAATTGCTCGCTAAAAATGCGTCTATTGATACACTTATTTTGGGTTGCACGCATTACCCGCTGTTACTACAGAAAATTGAACACTATTTGCCGTCACACATTCATATTGTCACGCAAGGTAACATTGTGGCGGATAGTTTAGCCGATTATTTGGAACGTCACCCAGAAATTGAACAGGCTTGCTCTAAAGGTGGAAAAACCCGCTTTTTAACGACTGAATCGGCCGAGAAATTTCAATCATCAGCCTCTATTTTTTTACAACAAACCATAGAAGCAGAACATATTTCGTTGGATTAATTACATCATCTCAATACATTTTATGCAACTTAAGCTCAAAAATCCTCTTGTATTTTTCGATTTAGAAACCACTGGAACCAATATTGTATCCGATCGCATTGTGGAAATTTCATATCTTAAAATTTCTCCTAATGGCATGGAAGAAAGTAAAACCATGCGTATCAATCCGGGCTGTCATATTCCAGCAGAATCGAGTGCTATACATGGCATCTACGACGCAGATGTAGCTGATGCACCAGTATTTAAAGCCGTTGCTAAAAACATAGCCAAAGATATTGAAGGATGTGATTTGGCGGGTTATAACTCCAATCGTTTTGATATTCCATTGTTGGCCGAAGAGTTTTTGCGTGCTGATGTGGATATTGATTTGATGAAACGTAAATTTGTGGACGTACAGGTGGTTTTTCATAAAATGGAACAACGCACGTTGAGTGCCGCTTACCAATTCTATTGCGAAAAAAACTTGGAAGATGCGCATACAGCTGAAGCGGATACGAAAGCGACGTACGAAGTACTCAAAGCGCAACTCGACCGCTATCCTGACTTACAAAACGATGTGGAATTTTTATCGAAATTTACGTCGTTCAATCGCAATGTAGATTTTGCAGGCCGTATTGTGTACAACGATAAAGACGAGGAAATTATCAATTTTGGCAAATATAAAGGTCAAAAAGTAGAAGATGTATTGCGTAACGACATGGGCTACTATGGCTGGATGATGCAAGGCGATTTCCCATTGTATACCAAAAAGGTGTTGACCAATATCAAACTGCGTATGTTTGGTAAATAATTGGACTTATAGTGGATAAAAAAGCACTTAACGAAATCTCGTTAAGTGCTTTTTTTATGACTTGAGAATTTGTTTTTTTATTTTATGAAATTCATAAATCATGAATGCTTTTTTATTTACCTTTGCACGTCTTTAAATCTCTATCTATGAATAGTGTTTTTATTTTATTGAACAGTTTAAGTGATTGGAAACCATACTGTTCGAGCGAAAGTGTGATGACTGTTTCCGATTATTTGGAACACCAATACGTGGGGCGTACACCGCAACTAGTTATTAACTTAGCCAACGATTATAGTTATAATTCTGAAGGCTATTATTGTTCACTGTTGGCGCAAGCGCGTGGACATCGGGTGATTCCTGGTGTAGATACGCTCAATAAACTGGAAAGTGGTATGGGTATACGTATGTCGGACGTACTTCAAAAACAGTGTCATCAATACATCACGCATAACAACTTGACCGAACCTTGGTCTATGAATATCTACTTCGGACAATGCAAAGAAAAAGGTTTAGAGAAAATTGCCCGTTTCATTTTTGATAACTATCCAAGTCCGCTATTACGTGTTACGTTTAATACCCAAAAACGTAATCAATTGGAATCTGTTCAATCGCTGCCATTAAACCGCTTGAGCGATTCGGAACAAGATGATTTTGCCGACGCACTCGACCATTTTAATAAGAAAGTGTGGCGTTCGCCACGTTGTTCTAAATCAACGCGTTATAGTTTGGCTATTTTGCATGACCCAGCTGAAAAATTTCCACCGAGCGATAAACAAGCGATTAATAAATTTTTGGAAGTAGCTAAACGCATGAATATCCATGCTGAGTTGATTACCGAAGATGACGCCACGCGTTTAATGGAGTTTGATGGTCTGTTTATCCGAACCACCACATCGCTCAACCACTACACCTATAATTTATCGCAGAAAGCGGCGCTTAATGGCATGGTGGTGATTGATGATCCACAGTCGATTATTCGCTGCACCAATAAAGTCTATCTGTCGGAATTATTCGAAAAAAGCAAAATTTCCGCTCCTGCATCGTTCTTGTTGTTCCGTTCGCAGGACTATACATTTGAAGCCGTGAGTGCGCAAATTGGTTCACCGTTTATCATTAAAATTCCTGATGGTTCATTTTCTATTGGTATGCGTCGTGTGACGAATGAAGCGGAATTTGAAGAAGCCATTGCACATCTGTTTCAACATTCGTCTATTTTATTGGTGCAAGAATATATTCCTACGGAGTTCGACTGGCGTGTGGGTGTGTTGAATGGCGAACCGCTGTTTGCTTGTAAATATTACATGGCCAAAGGACATTGGCAAATCTACAATCACGCCGTCACGGGTAAAAATCTGTGTGGTCCGTGGGAAACTGTTCCCATTTATCAAGTGCCTTCTAAAGTGCTCGATTTGGCGGTAAAAGCGTCTGCTTTGATTGGTAAAGGTTTGTATGGAGTTGACCTCAAAGTGGTGAATGGCAAACCGATGGTAATCGAAATTAACGACAATCCAAGTATCGACCACGAAGTAGA
The DNA here is from genome assembly GCA_964570565.1 of uncultured Paludibacteraceae bacterium. Taxonomy (GTDB): domain Bacteria; phylum Bacteroidota; class Bacteroidia; order Bacteroidales; family Paludibacteraceae; genus W0P28-013. Next base: position 71,735 of record CAZMYT010000002.1, on the reverse strand, counting down.
AGATGCGGTTATTGGCGATGAACTGTACTACCGTATTTTGCACTATTTTGTGAGCAAGCTCAACCAAATGCACGCCGCTTTATGACCTCAGCATTTGTTATAGAAACTGGTAAATTGAGCCATTTGCCCGATGTGGTAGCACTCGAAAAAGCCTGTTTTGGTGCCGACCAATTCTCGAAACGGCAATTGGCTTATTTGATGACGAAAGCGCAAGGTGCATTTTTGGTGGCGTGTTACGAGGAACGTGCGGTGGGTTATGTGTCGCTCGTGAGTCGTGCGAATTCTACGAGTTTACGCATCTATTCCATTGCGGTAGATCCTGCGTTTCAAGGGCAACACGTGGGGCAGTTATTGCTCGATAGAACACTACAATTTGCGCGCGAACAGCAACTGCAACAAATCAGCCTAGAAGTGAATGTCAATAATGTCGCCGCTATTGGCTTTTACCAGAAAAACGGATTCCAAACCGTCGGTCTTATTCCTGCTTATTACCACGATGGCTCTGCCGCTTACAGAATGCGATTAGAAGTGTAATTTATTTACTTATTCCCTTTTTAAAAACCCTATTTTAGTACTGTCTTTTACCTCAATTTCAGGATAAAGGTCATCTTTTGTATTTGGAATTTTGTCAACGCCAGATGAAAATAATTTATATTTTTCACCAATTACTTCATAGTTGAAATTATATGAATGTTCACCATCATTTTGGAGAATGTCTGTCGTTGAATAACTTTCCAAATCATCTAGTGATTCAGGGTATTCTCCTTTCTGAATCTTATAAAATTCAATATCTTTCACTAGAGCATTTAACTGTCTTTTTGCTGTACCAATTTGCAACTCTGTGTGTAGATTTTTATCCGATTGTTTGGTGAGTATAGTGCCATAAAATCCAATTGTGCATAAGACTCCTATAGCACCAATTATGGTAAACCACTTATCTTTATATTTAAACACTCCTAGAAGAATTATTAATATTCCTAATAATGCTCCAACAATAGGTATTATACCAACTAATCCAACTAAATATGGTGGTTTTTCTTTAGTTGAATTATTCACATTGCCAGTATATTGCATTATTTTAGCCTGAAGAGTGCCTAAAAAGTTGTTAAACTCGGCTTCGGATTTGAATGCGCTATCAGGAATTAAAATAAACTTTTGGCTTACAACTGTGATGACGATATTTTTTCTTATTACTTTCAATGATATAAAGCTTTCCCATTTCCAAATATCATTTTTTGTTCCGGATGAAAACATAACTCCTTCCTCGTCTAAAAGAATTATTTTCTTTATCTCCAAATATTCAGGATGTTTCTTTATCTCTAAATAGTAAAACCATAATGACAATAAATAAGGAATAAGATAGAGAATACTTAAGTATAGAGCACCAGCTATAAAGGTGTTTTCTAAAAAGTCAATTATTCCGGAAGAGTGGGCTAAACTAAAATATCCTATTGTTATAGGTATTAAAATTGCAGCAATAATATCCTGTTTAAGCCTATTTAGATGATACGACTTATAAAATTTTTGATAATCTTTTCTTGTGGTTTGAAATTCTAATTCCATTTTCTATATATGATTATTTCTATTAAAATACACTTTCTTCCATTTTGTCTATCTTTCATTTCCGTTTGTACGTATATTTTATTTCGCGGAAATCCAAGTAGGGTGCTAATTTACGCAGGTCGTCTGGCGTGAATTCGGGCAACGCTTTGAGTTCATCCAGGCTGTGGAGGCCTTCTTTCGTGCGGCGTAATTCGTAAATAGCTTTGGCTTGGTAAAAATTCAGATACGGATGACTTTTGAGTTTTTCCACGGTGGCTTTATTCACCAAAATTGGTTTAATAGAATCGGCGGTGGCGGATAAATAGGGCTGGAGTTCGGTGTACACGTTTTCAGGGAAATTTGGGAGTTCAAGCAATTGCGCTGGCGAGGCAAAACCGCCTAATCGGTTCCGATAACTGATAATTTGTTTGGAGCGTCCACTACCAATACCGCGTAGATTTTTCAATTCCGTGGTGTCGCAGCGGTTTAAATCCACATAAACTGGTTCGTACGATTTTTTCTTTGGGGTTTCTGGTGTGGCGGTTGGTGCAATCTGAATATAAGGTTTTAATACTTCAAAATAGTCAGGATTTATGCCATACACTTTGGCGAAATCGTCAGCAGTTTTGAATTTTCCGCCTTTTAATCGGTAGTTTACAATGTTTTTGGCGACGTATGGTTTTAGTCCGAAACGCACAAAACCAGCCGAGTCCAGCGTGTTTGGATCGAATGGAAATAATTCTGCTTGTGGTTTTTCGCTGTCAAACGATTTATAAGATTGCTTTTCAAATGGCGATTCGTACGTGGAACGTGGTAGGTTTTCCAACAATTTTTCGAAGGCAGCCACTTGCGCTCTGAACAGCGAATCGTTGTCGGGCACAGCTGGCGTCACCAATTTGGGCAGTAATAAATTGATGCTTATTACTACCACAATGAGCAACAATAGCACCACAATGCCAACTTGCTGCCCACGCGAAAAATATAAGAATTGCTTGAACACGTTAATTCTATTTAGTCGATGGTTACTTCGCCTCGTAATGGTGTGCTCATTTGGCGACGAATTTCTTCCGAATCGTTCGTTTGTCCCAAGAGATACATCAGTTTGGTCACAGTCGCTTCCAACGTCATATCAAATCCACTTACAATGCCTGCTTTTTGCAGATTGATGCTGGTTTCGTAACGTCCCATTTCCACGCTGCCACTTCGGCATTGCGTCACATTGACAATCACAATGCCTTTGTTAGTGGCTTGTTTTAAGAGTTCAAATAACCATTCTACGCGTGGCGCATTACCTGCTCCAAAACTTTCGAGCACCACAGCGCGTAAACCAGCGATAGAAAGTATGGCGTTTACCGTAGCTTCCGTAATGCCAGGGAAAATTTTAAGAATCGCGATGTTCGTATCGAGTTGCGTTTGTATGGCAAATGGCTGTTTCACAGTTTCGTGGTGAATGTACGCGGAGGCGTATTTTATGTGAACGCCAGTTTTGGCAAGTTCTGGATAATTAAACGATGCAAATGCATTGAACGCTTCGGTATTTCGTTTGGTAGCACGGTTGCCGCGCATCAATTTATCTTCAAAAAAGAGACAGACTTCGGGCACTAATGCTTCGTGGCGTTCGTTTTTGGCAGCCGCAAGTTCAATGGCGGTAATTAAATTTTCTTTCGCATCGCTGCGCAATACACCCACAGGCAGTTGAGAACCGGTGAAAATAACGGGTTTTGTCAAATTTTCGAGCATAAAACTTAATGCAGAAGCGGAATACGCCATGGTGTCTGTTCCGTGAAGAACCACAAAACCATCGAAAGCGTCGTAATGGTCGAATATAATTTCAGCAATGCGCACCCACGATTCTGGCTGAATATCCGATGAATCGATAAGTGGATTGAACGACACCGAAGAGATGTTTACGCGCAACATTTTGAGCTCTGGAATAAAACTGAGCACTTGTGCGCTGTCGAGTGGAGAAAGTGATTGCGTGGCAGGGTTTTCGCCCATGCTAATGGTGCCACCAGTAAAAATAAGCAGAACAGAACTGTCGTTTTTCATAGTACAAATAGCTGATTTGTGCCCACAAATGTATGAAAAATTGGTGATAATAGGACAACCTTTTACGAAAAATAGTTTTCACGTTCAACTACAATAACTTTCTAGTTATTTGTTACTTTGATTTTTTTAGAATAACTTTGCGTGTTGACTTCGGATATCTGTTATACTCAACTTTATTTAGTGCATAAATTATGAAAAAATTAGTAGTTATTGCTGCGTCTTTGGCTAGTATCGTTTTGATACTATTTTCGTCGTGTGAAACACCTGTTACATTCGATGAAACGCTTTTAATTGGTAAATGGACCAGACCTTCAACGTTAGAGAATAATGATGGTCAAGATTGTTATCGGTATAATGCCGATTATACGGGCGCAGCTTGGGATACCGGAGAAGTGGCTGGAGAGGAAGAAGCACAACCTTTTACATGGACGTTAGAAGGTGCTGTTTTAACACAATTGCACCAAGGTGAAATGGGACAAGTCGTGCCAAAAGTGTACACGCTCACTACGCTCAATGATTCCACATTGAGTTATAAAGATGATTACGGTGTTTCGGCTACCTTTATCAAAGTAAAATAACTAGAGGCAATTATGAAAAAAACATTTAAAATAGTAGCGTGGACAATTGGTTCGCTTGTAGTGGTGGTATCGCTTGTGGCAGCCATAGCTATTTGGTTGGTATTTACGCCTGCTAAATTGACGCCGATTGTACGCCAACAACTGCCCAAATTTGTGACATGTGAAACAACGTTGGATCAAGTCGATTTGACTTTCTTTTCGACGTTTCCGCATTTTGGACTGCATGTGACCAATGTCTGTTTGAAAAATCCTGTGGCGGGGGCTCCTTCCGACACACTTGCCTATATTGGCGATTTGACAGCTACCATCGATTTAATGGCATTTTTGAAACACAACAATGTGATATTAAATCAATTTTATTTAGAAAATGGCGTTGCCAACGTTTATACCAATGCGCAAGGGCAAACCAATTACGACATCATGGTGCCTTCGGAAGTGGAAGATACAACAACATCTACGTTCTCATTTGGAAAAATGGCGTTAGAATCGGTCAGTGTTAAAAATCTTCGCCTGGTTTATACCGATGAACAGGCACATATGTATGGCTCAATCGATACAATGAATGCGGATATGAATGCCGCTTTTCTTGGCGAAAATGGCGATGCAAAATTCAAAGGCGATTTGGCTGGTGTGCATTTTGAAATGAAAGATTCTGCCAGTTCTATGAGCACAAACTTAGCAACGGTGGAACTTGCGTTTGATGGAACTAAAACAGGTTCCGAACTTGCTGGAGATGTGCAATTGCATTTACCGAATTTCTCATTCAAAATGGATGGCGTAGATTATGCCAAAGGGCTTAATCTCGTGATTGATGGTCCTATTGCCGCCAATATGAATACGTTGAAGTTTGCGCCTCGCGAAACCAAAGTCACAATCAACGACCAAGAATTAACGTTGGATGGTTGGGCACAATATGCCGAAAATGGCGATATTCCGATGGATATTAATTTTACATCGGCCACCTTGGATTTGAAAACGGTGTTAAACTTATTGCCAAAAGAGTATGCTGATATGCTTTCCGACTTGACAGCCGAAAGTGATTTCGATGCATCGGGCAGTGTGAAAGGTATTTATAACGATTCGTTGATGCCACAAATTAGCGTTACTACCAATTTTGAACGTGGAACAATTGCTTATAAAGGTTTTCCGTATGTTTTGAAATCGGTTAAAGGTACGGCTGTGGTATTTATCGATATGAATCCGAACGCAAAATCGTCGGTTAAAATCACCGATTTATCCGCAAAAACAGGTACGTCGTTGTTGCGTGCTAAAGGGGATATTACCGATTTATTGGGCGATTTTAAGTGTGATTTCCAAATTAAGGGCGATTTGAATTTGCCTGAAATGGCGTGGTTTTTACCCGAAGGTATGAAAGTGACGATGAAAGGTCGCGCCAAAGGAGAAGTGAAAACGAGCTTTAAATTGGACGATTTTATGGCGATGGATTTACATAAAATTAAAGCCAGCGGTGCATTTGACGTGCGCGATTTGGATGTGGTGTACGAAGATAGCATGTTGGTAAAAGCGCCTACCGCATCCATGAGTTTTAATTTGCCAAGTAATCGTACCAACAAACAATTCACTGAATTGCTTTCCATGGGTATTAAAACGCCCGATGCTAACGTGGAAATGTTGGATTTTGCAAAAGCTGATATGGGCGGCGCTGATTTGCAATTGGGCTTTTCCGATTTTATGGATAGTACCAAAATGATGTCCATGACCTGCGATTTTGACGTACAACATCTGTTGGCCTTGATGGACACCATGAGTGTAGATATTCGTCATCCACAAGGAACGGTTACATTGTCGCCATCACGTCGTAATCCTAAAAACCCACGATTAAACCTCAAATATGAGAGTCAGGCGTTGGTGGCGAATATGGGTTCTACCATGAAAATGGACACCAAATATTTGAATGTGTCAGCGTCTACTACTTATGATGAGACACAAGAAAATACCTATTTACGTTGGAATCCACGTTTAAATGTGGACTTTAACGATGGCCACATTCGGTTAGCGTCGGTGGCCTATCCTATTGACATTCCAACTATTAAATTTAATTTCACGCCGCGTCAATTTGTGATTGATGATAGTCGCGTCATTATTGATCAATCCGATTTCTCATTAAAAGGAGAAGCAACTAATTTACGTAAGTTTGCTAAAGGAAAGGGCTTGCTCGAAGGTAAATTTGATTTTGTATCAGAACAAACTAATTTGAATCAATTGATGGATTTAATGGATGGTTTTGGTGCTACTGATTCTGCGGCTACCACAGCTGCGGTTTCTACTACGCCATCCGCCGAAGCGCCCGATCCATTTATGGTGCCTAAAGGTGTGAATGTGACACTCAATACACAAATCAAAAAAGCATTGTATGCCGATAATGTGTTGGAAAATGTGGGTGGCAAGTTGACTATAAAAGATGGTGTGATGGTGTTGGAGCAAATTGGTTTTACCTCCGAAGCTGCCGAAATGCAACTCACGGCACTTTATCGTAGCGACCGTCGCGATCATTTGTTCGCAGGTTTTGATTTCCATTTGTTGAATATCGACATCAAGAAGTTGATTCACATGGTGCCCGATGTGGATACGATTTTCCCAATGCTGAAATCGTTTGATGGACGCGCTCAGTTCCACTTAGCTGGTGAAACCTACATGAAAGGTAACTACGATTTAAAAATATCTACGTTGCGTGGTGCTACCGCTATCGAAGGTAAGGACTTGGTTTTATTGGATAATGAAATGTTTGGACGCATTGCGAAACCACTTTTGTTTAGTCGTAAAACCAAAAACAAGGTGGATAGCATTAGCGCTGAAGCTACTGTGTTCCGCAACGAAGTGGATATTTATCCTTTTATGATGTCCATGGATAATTATTCCGCTATTGTGGCTGCGCGGTACGATTTAAGCCATAATTATAATGCGCATGTAGAAACGGTATCGCCTGTTCGTTTGGCTTTAAATATTATAGGTAATGCCACTAATTTGGATCAAATGAGTTTTAAATTGGATAAAACCAAATATAGTAATCTCTATAAACCGGAAAAACGCAATGCAACCGAAGAGCGTACTATGGCTTTGAAGAAACTTATTGCAGATGCGCTAAAAGATAATGTGAAATAAGGCATTGACGCCCTATTAGTTAAAAGCTTCCTCGTAAAACAGGAAGCTTTTTTTGTATGTTAAACTAGCTTAACTATTTTTTTATTGAATTTCGATAAAAATAGTTTGATTTTCAAATAATAATACTTTACTTTGTGACGTTAACAGTTTAGTTAAAAGGAGTCATTAATTCCTTATTATCATCGAATTATTAGAAAAATAAAAAATAATAGTATTTTGTATTGCATAGTACTAAAATATATCATAACTTTGTCCCCGAAATGATAACGATTAATCTACGTGGTAAGTCTAATTAAATTCATAAACAGATGATTCATCTTGAAAATATTCACAAAACGTATTATGCAGGTTCGCCCTTGCATGTGTTGAAAGGTGTCGATTTGGACGTGGCTGATGGCGATTTTGTTTCCATTATGGGAGCTTCTGGTTCTGGTAAATCCACGTTACTCAATATTGTTGGTATTTTGGATAATTACGATGAAGGTAACTATTACCTCGATGGTCGTTTAATTAAAGATTTAAACGAAACTCAATCAGCAAAGGTGCGTAATGAAATGATTGGTTTTGTGTTCCAGTCGTTCAACTTGATTAACTTCAAAACCGCACTCGAAAATGTAGCATTACCTTTATATTATCGTGGTGTTTCGCGTAAAAAGCGTAATGCTATTGCGTTGGACTATCTCGACCGTTTAGGTTTAAAAGATTGGGCAGATCACTTGCCTAACGAAATGTCGGGTGGACAAAAGCAGCGTGTGGCTATTGCGCGTTCCATCATTGCAAAACCTCGTCTTATCTTAGCCGATGAACCTACGGGCGCTTTGGATAGTACCACGTCACAAGAAGTGATGGATATTTTGCGCCAAGTGAATCGCGAAGAAGGCATCACCATGTTAATTGTGACACACGCACGCGAAGTGGCCGAACAAACCAACAAAATAGTGAATTTTAAAGATGGTTTAATTAGTAGTATTGAGGATATAAAACAACTCTAGTGGAGTTTATCAGTATATGAAAGACCTTTTTCAGGAAATATTTTTAACCATTCGTGCCAATAAAATGCGTACGTTTCTCACGGGATTTTCTATTTCGTGGGGTATTTTTATGCTGATTATTTTATTGGGCGCTGGTAATGGTTTGCAAAATGGTATGATGGAGGGATTTCGGTATATGTCTAAAAATTCCATTTCGCTGTATCCAGGTTTTACTTCTATGCCTTACAACGGTATGCAAAAAGGGCGTCGCATTCGTTTTTCCCAAAGTGATATCGAATTCTTACGTCGTAATTTAACTAATGTATCGGCTTTTTCTCCTATTTATAACAAATGGAGTTCTAACATCGTGAATGGTAAGGAAGTGGTGTCGAGTACCATGTCGGGCGTGGAACCCGATTATCAAGTGATGCGTAGTTTGGAAATTACTTCTGGACGATTTATCAATTTAGCCGATAATCGCCAGAACCGAAAAGTGGTAGTGATTCACCCTAAGACAGCTGAAGTACTCTTTCACGATCAAAATCCTATTGGTCAGTATGTCGAAATTGATCATGTTCCGTTTCAAGTCATCGGTTTGTATGACGAAGATGGTGCGGCTCGACGTTCTCCTTCGTTCTATATTCCGCTCAATACGGCACAGATTATATTTAATCCTTCAGGATACATTGATGATGTGTCGTTTGTAGTTGAAGGTATCGAAAATAAAGAACAAAGCACCGATTTTAGTAATAAGTTGCGTCGTATGTTATCGCAACGTTTACAGTTCGACCCCAACGACCAAAATGCCATTTGGATTCAAGACCGTTTGTCGGATTATATGCAAGCTCAAACTATTTTTAATGGCATCGCCCTATTTGTTTGGATTATTGGTATCGGAACCTTGATTGCTGGCGTGGTTGGCGTAAGTAATATTATGCTAATTACGGTGAAGGAACGCACACATGAATTTGGTGTGCGTAAAGCATTGGGCGCATCGCCAAGGTCCATTTTGCGTTTAGTGGTGTGGGAATCGCTTACCATTACTACTATTTTCGGGTATATTGGTATGGTTGTGGGTGTGTTACTCACGGAAGGCCTGGCGTCGATTCTGGCACAAAATGCGGCCGCGGCAACCGACGAACCACATATTTTTTTGAATCCAACGGTCGATTTAACTGTTGTGTTAGCAGCTACCGCCATTTTGGTCGTAGCAGGCGTTGTGGCAGGTTATGTTCCAGCTAAACGTGCTGTTAATGTGAAACCTATCGAAGCATTACAACATAAATAATTTATACGTATGTTTGATTTAGATACATGGCAAGAAATTTGGTTAACAATTACGCGAAATAAATCGCGTAGTTTGTTGACTGCTTTTGGTGTGTTTTGGGGTGTTTTTATGTTGGTGGTGATGGCAGGTTTTGGTGTGGGTATTCGACATGGCATCATGGATGGCGTAGAGCATTTTGAAGCCAATTCCGCGTTCTTTTTTACCGATGCTACATCTGAACCTTATAAGGGTTTTCAACGTGGGAGAACGTGGAATATGACCATGTCCGATTATGAAGCTATTAAACATCAATATGCTGACAAAATAAAATATATGAGTGGCATTATGTTTGGTGACAGAGGCGGCTCTACTAACAATGTGGTTCGTCTTGATAAATTTGGATCATTTAGTATCATGGGCTTTTCACCAGATTACAATCGTATCAATCCAAGTCGTATTTTGCAAGGTCGATTTATCAATGATATTGATGTGCGGGAGTACCGTAAAGTGTGTGTTATTGGTAAACGCGTGGTGAATGATTTGTATGCACCAAACGAAGAAGTTATTGGTTCGCTTATTCGTGTAAATGGCATTTATTACACAGTAGTTGGTGTGTGCGAAGCGGTTTCCAAAAATATCAACGTGTTTGGCGATCCAGAGGAATTGGTAAATTTACCTTTTACCACCTTGCAGCAAGCTCAAAACGAAGGTGATAAGGTTCATAGTATCGCTTTAGCTGCAAAACCGTCTGTGAACATTGCAGATTTGGAAGAAGAGGTGAAAATGTTCCTTAAAAAACGTAATAGCATTGCTCCAACCGATGCTAAAGCGGTGGGTTCCTTTAATGCGAAGAAAATTTTTGATCTTTTTCAGGCTCTGATTATTGGTATTAACGCTTTGATTTGGATTGTTGGTTTAGGAACTTTGCTCGCTGGTGTAGTGGGCGTGAGCAATATTATGTTGGTAACTGTGCGTGAACGTACACAGGAAATTGGGGTACGTAGAGCGTTGGGTGCTTCGCCGTTTACTATTTTGAAACAAATCATGAGTGAAAGCTTGGTGTTAACTTTCTTGGCAGGCATTTTTGGTATTGTACTCGGTGTTGGTGTGCTTGCGGTGGTTTCCCAAATTATGGCTGCTAATCCGTCCGAAAACATGCCTTTAAGTAATCCGCAAATTTCGTTTGGTATTGCTATAGCTGCACTTTTAGTAATTATAGTGGCAGGTTTATTTGCTGGCTGGCTGCCTTCAAAAAGAGCGTTACAAATTAAAGCAATCGACGCATTACGTGATGAATAAATTTTACAAATTATAACTCATAATCAATTATGAAAAAAGCAATTAGGATTATTCTACTTTCTCTTTTGGGAATCGTTGTTATTGGTACATTTGTCTTTTTATGGCAAAAGTCGCAACCTAAAACGGTGGTTTATGAAATTGTGAAACCATCTATTCAAACTATTTCGAAAAAAACCGTTGCTACCGGTAAAATAGAACCACGTAATGAGGTTTCTATTAAGCCCCAAATCTCCGGAATTATTGCTAAAATTTATAAAGAGGCTGGGCAACGTGTGCAAGCTGGCGAAATCATTGCGTTGGTAAAGGTTATTCCCGAAATGAGCCAACTTAACAGTGCTGAAAGTCGTGTGAATGTTGCCAAAATTGATTTGGAGCGCATTCAAAAACAGTATGAACGCGACGAAAAATTATACGATTCGAAAGTGCTGTCGCGCGAAGATTTTGAACAGAGTAAAGCGAACTATTTAAAATCAAAAGAAGAATTGCAAAATGCCGTTGATAATGTAGAAATTATTAAAGATGGTATTGCAAAACGTTCAGGTTCCTATAGTAATACACAAATTCGCTCAACCATTACAGGTGTCATTCTCGATATTCCAGTAAAAGTGGGTAATTCTGTTATCCAGTCGAATAATTTCAATGATGGAACTACCATTGCTACCATTGCCGACATGAACGATATGATTTTTGAAGGTAAAATTGATGAAACCGAAGTTGGTCGTGTTCACGAAGGAATGCCTATTGTACTGACTGTTGGCGCGTTGCAAGATAAAAAATTTAATGCTACATTGGAGTATATTTCTCCCAAAGGAGTTGAAGAAAATGGCGCTGTGATGTTCGAAATGAAGGCAGCAGCTCGTATTCCTGATTCTGTGGTGATTCGTGCAGGCTACAGTGCCAATGCCGAAATTATTTTAGATCAACGTAAAGATGTGTTGACCATTCCTGAAAGTGCTGTTTCATTTGAAAATGACTCTGCGTTTGTTTATGTACTCAAAAAGACTAAAGATAAAACTCAAACGTTCGATAAGAAATTTGTGGAATTAGGTCTATCCGATGGTATCAATATTCAAGTTGTAAAAGGCGTAGTTGATTCGATGGAAATTCGTGGTCTACAAAAAGTAGAAACTGAAAAAACGCCAACACCTCCTGCTAAATAATTAGTTGGTCAAATCCATCTTAATTCTGGTATTTTTACGTCATGTATAAAGTCAGTAATTGAAAACTTAACTCATTATGAAACTAAAAATTATAGTAATTACCATTTTAGCCATTTTGGCAGCCTCGCTCCAGGCGCAAGAAGTGTGGTCGCTCAGTAAATGTGTTGATTACGCGGTGCAAAATAATATAACGGTGCAAAAAATGGCTTTACAAACCGATTATCAGAAGCTCAATTTGAAAACATCACAATGGAGTTTTGTGCCGAACTTGAATGCAGGATTGGGTCAGAATTTTTCATTTGGTCGTGCCACTGGTAATGATAATATCACTACTAGTCAATCACTTGCTTCTACCAATTTTAATGTGTCTACTTCTATGCCTTTATTTAGTGGTTTGCGCATTACCAATCAAATAGCATCTGATAAATTGAATTTGCAAGCGGCTATTGAAGATTTGAATAAAGCCAAAGAAGATTTGACCCTGAATGTAACGGCTTATTATTTGAATATTTTGTACAACAAAGAGTTGGTAAACATTACTCAAGAACAGGTAAAGTTGAGTGAAGAACAAGTGAAAAATACCCAAGCGTTGGTCGAAAGTGGTAAAAAATCGGAATCGGAATTGTATGAAAATAAAGCACAATTGGCCAATGATCAACAAACCTACATCGAGGCTTCTAATGCTTTGAAATTGGCTATTCTCGATTTGTGTCAAGCTATTAATTATACCGATATTGCCAATTTTGATGTGGCGGCTATTGATACCAAAACGTTGCTCGAGACGTTAGATTTAAGTTTAGTTTCACCTCAAGATGCCTACGCTAAATCGTTAACCTTGCGCCCAGCTATTAAAGCCTCCGAAAAGCGTATCGAAAGCAGTAAAAAGGATCTGAAAGTGGCACAATCCGCTTTTTATCCTCAACTCGATTTGCAAGCTGGTTATAGTACGGGTTATTTTCACTCTTTTCAATTGAATAATGTAGGATTTGGACAGCAGCTTAAGGACAATAGTAGTGAGGCTGTGGCTTTATCATTATCAATTCCTATATTCAACAGATTGGCATCTGTGAATCGCCTTAAACAAGCCCGTATTGGGATTTTAAATCAAGAATTGGAGTTAGAAAACACCAAACAAGTATTATTAAAAGAGATTCAAACTGCTTATTATAATGCGTTAGCTGCTCGCGAAAAATATACAGCTGCAGGTAAAACATCCGAAGCGTCACGCATCTCGTTTGAATTTGAGCAGCTCAAATATAATGGGGGGAAATCGACTCCGTTTGATTTTAATAACGCCAAAACAAGGCTCGAAAAATCGTTAGCGCAAGAGGCTCAAGCTAAATTTGAATTCATTTTTAGAACTAAAATATTTGATTTCTATAATGGTAAGGAACTCACTTTTTAAGGAGGGTCTTCTAGAATAGTTTTAGTGTCGAATTAATTGTATGGTTTATATCGCTCAACTTGGAATTAGGAGATCTAATTCCAAGTTTGTTTTTTATCTATCTCCTAACAAAAATAGGCGTTGCTAAGTCACTTAGCAACGCCTATTTTATATAAAGATAACCGACTTATTCTACGGTTACCGATTTAGCCAAATTACGTGGTTGATCGACATCACATCCTTTTACTACCGCAATATGATACGCTAATAATTGTAATGGAATAGCAGCCAAAAGAGGCACTAAACATTCTTCGGTTTCTGGAATACAAATGCTATAATCAGACATATCTCGTACCACGGTATCGCCATTTGTTACAACTGAAATAATGCGTCCCTTGCGTGCTTTTATTTCTTGAATATTACTTACCACTTTTTCGTACGTGCCACACTGTGGTGCAATCACTACAACTGGCATTTCTTGATTAACTAAAGCAATAGGCCCATGTTTCATCTCGGCAGCTGGGTAACCTTCGGCATGGATGTATGAAATCTCTTTCAGTTTCAAAGCACCTTCCATGGCAATAGGATAATTATAGCCACGCCCTAAATAGATGAAGTTTTGTGCATAAGTGAATGTTTTAGCAAATTCAGCGATACGGTCGTCTTGCTTTAACGTTTCTGAAATTTTTTCTGGAATTTTGGCCAATTCAGATACAATTTGCAAATAACGTTCGTCGCTCAATGTACCTTTTTCTTTACCAATCATTAATGCCAACATGGTGAGTACCGTCACTTGTGCGGTAAAAGCTTTGGTAGAAGCCACTCCGATTTCTGGACCAACGTGTGTGTAACAGCCTGAATGCGCTGCTCTTGGAATAGATGCGCCAACTACGTTGCATATTCCAAAAATAAAGGCACCGTGCGATTTGGCTAATTCAATAGCAGCTAATGTATCGGCAGTTTCTCCTGATTGAGAAATTGCAATCACCAAATCGTCTTCATTGATAACAGGACTGCGATAACGGAACTCTGATGAATATTCTACTACAACAGGAATACGAGCAAACTCCTCGATGGCATACATGCCAATCAAACCAGCATGCCATGAAGTACCACAAGCAGTGATGATGATGCGTTTTGCATTAAGGAATTTTTCTTTATTATCAATAAAACCTGCTAACGTAATGTTGTTATGCTCAATGTTCACACGGCCACGCATACTTGTAGCAAGTGTAGTTGGTTGTTCAAAGATTTCTTTTAGCATGAAGTGTGGATAGCCACATTTCTCTAATTGACTTAAGGTCATTTCCAGTTTTTTAATTTCTGGAGTTTTTACCACATTGCCAATCGTTCTAATGCTAATTTCCTTACCACGTTGTAGGTGAACTATTTCTTGTTCTCCTACATACACCACTTTATCCGTAAATTCTACGATTGGCGTAGCATCTGATGCCAAAAAGAATTCATTGTCGCCAATCCCAACAACGAGTGGACTTCCTTTACGTGCAGCCACCATTTCATCGGGATTATTTCGATCTAAAACTACAATGGCATAAGCACCAACCACTTGGTTTAATGCTAATTGTACGGCCGTTTGTAAATCTGTTTTATCAGTTGTCTTGATATATTCGATAAGTTGCACTAACACTTCTGTGTCAGTTTCGCTTTTGAATGAATAACCGTGTTTCATCAAACCTTGTTTGAGTACCGCATAGTTTTCGATAATTCCATTGTGTATAATGGCCAATTCTTCTGATTCAGAGTAGTGAGGGTGAGCATTTACTTGGTTTGGTTCTCCATGGGTTGCCCAGCGCGTGTGTGCAATACCTATAGTGCCCGACACGTCCTTCGATTCTACGGCGTGTTCCAAATCAGCCACTTTGCCTTTGGCTTTGTACACTTTTAACTCTTGTTTACTATTAATCAATGCTACGCCTGCACTATCGTAACCACGATACTCCAAACGATGTAAGCCTTTGATCAAGATAGGATAAGCGTCGCGTTTGCCAATGTAACCTACAATTCCACACATAATTTTGATGTTAAAAGTTTGTAAAACAGTTGCAAATTTCGTCTTTTTTATCCGTTTTTGCAATAGCTGCAACATTTTTTATTTGTGTTTTTGCAAGTTGTTCATCTGTTTTCAGAAAATTTCTTACTATCTTTGCTCTTATTACTTGATTTTTGCGGATATAATGGAACAGAATGAATTGTATATGAGTCGTTGTTTACAGCTCGCACAGCAAGCTGAAGGGCATACTGCTCCAAACCCTATGGTTGGTGCCGTGATTGTGTGCGATGGCGTTATTATCGGTGAAGGGTATCATCATCGTTGTGGAGAACCCCACGCTGAGGTGAATGCAATTCGCTCGGTAGACGACCAAAATTTGCTGATGAAATCGACACTTTATGTTAACTTGGAGCCCTGTTCCCATTATGGAAAAACGCCGCCTTGTGCACAGCTGATTATTGATAAAAAAATTCCTCGTGTGGTTATTGGCATGGGCGATCCAAATCCCAAAGTCAATGGCCGTGGCATCCAAATGCTTCGTGAGGCGGGTGTCGAAGTTGTTGAAAATGTATTGAACCAACAATGTCACATACTCAATAAGCGTTTTGTTACTATGTATACAAAAAAGCGTCCGTTTGTTATTCTCAAATGGGCGCAGACACAAGATGGTTTTATTGACGCCTGTCGAACCACTTCAGAGATTCCTCCATTACGTATTTCAAATGAGGTAACCAAAACCTTGAATCATCAAATTCGTTCGATAGAATCGGCTATTTTAGTTGGTACTAATACGGCATTGCTTGATAATCCGCATCTTACAGCACGCAAATGGAGCACTCGTAATCCTGTGCGTATGGTAGTCGATAAATCTTTGCGTGTTCCTTCCGATTATCGTATTTATGATCAGACAACACCAACGGTAATTTTTACCGATAAAATGGTAGAAAATAAAACCAATATTACGTTTGTCAAATTAGATTTTTCTAAAGCAATTGTGCCTCAAATATTGGACTATTTATATCAAGCAAATTTGTCCTCACTCATTGTTGAGGGTGGAACTCAATTGTTGCAAGCATTTATTGACGCTCATTTGTGGGATGAAGTTTATATCGAAACTTCGCCAGAAATCATTGGGTCTGGTGTTAAAGCTCCTAATATAACGATGCAAATTATGGAAACAAAGTGGTATGATGTTAACAAAATGGTAATAGGAATTCCAGTTTTATGAGTCTATTATCCGACATAGTATATTGGATTATTGTCGTGTTACTTGTTTACACGATTGCCATGGTGATTTTCGCTATTTTGTTGGAAAATCGCAATCCACTTAAATCCATAGCTTGGGTTTTGGTATTAGTTTTACTTCCTTTTGTTGGTCTCGTTATATATGTCTTGTTTGGGCAGGATTTTCGACGTCGTAAAATTATTTCAAAAAAAAGTATCAAGAAATTATCTCGTCCTGCACATTCTGATTTTGACTTTAAAGCCTTTTTTAAAGACGATACATTACCCGTAGAAAACCAAAAACTGGTTTCGCTCTTATATAACAATGCTGAAGCGTATCCTTATACCAATAGTAAAGTAAAAATACTCACGACTGGCTTTGAAACCTTTGATAGTCTGTTTTACGATATTGAACAAGCTCAAAATCATATTCATTTAGAATTTTACATTATTCAAGATGATGTAGTAGGTAATCGGTTACGTGAATTGCTTATTCGTAAAGCAAAAGCAGGTGTTAGAGTGCGTGTAATTTATGATTACGTTGGTGGATTTGATTTGTCTAAATCGTATCTACAATCATTGCGTGACGCAGGTGTTTATATTCAGCCTTTTTTACCGTTGAAAAAATCAATTGGTTTTAGTAAAATGAATTATCGTAATCATCGTAAAATTGTGATTATTGATGGTGTGATAGGTTATACGGGGGGATTGAATATTGCCGATAGATATTTAAATGGAAATAAATTGGGATTGTGGCGCGACACACAAATTCGTATCGAAGGTTCTGCGGTTCGTGGCTTACAACGTGTTTTTCTGATTGATTGGTTTTTTGTGGATAATAAAATAATAACGCATCCCGAATATTTCCCTACTGTTTCTCCTAGTGCCAATAACAATTTAGTACAAATTGTGTCGTCTGGGCCAGATTCCGATTGGAAAACTATTATGCAAGGTGTTGTGTCGATTATTGCAGGTGCGTCTCAGTATGTCTATATTCATACGCCTTATCTCATTCCTACGGAAAGTGTTTTAACGGCTATGCAAACCGCTGCGTTGAGTGGCATAGATGTACGTGTGATGTTACCCGAAAAATCGGATACTTGGTTGGTTACGTTAGCCTCAAATTCTTATTTACAACAGCTGTTAGAGTCTGGTGTGCGGGTGTTTATGTATCAACATAATTTTTTGCACAGCAAAGCTATTGTCGCCGATGATCGTGTGTCGACCATTGGTACAGCCAATATGGATGTGCGTAGTTATGAGCACAATTTTGAGATAAATGCTTTTGTTTTTGATGAAAAAGTGGCCATCACTTTAAAGCGTCACTTTTTAAAAGATTCGCACAGTTGTGTAGAAATAAAACTCGATGTGTGGAAGTCGCGTAAACGTATCGATCGTTTTAAAGAATCCTTTGCTCGACTGTTTAGCCCGCTAATTTAAGCGTTTTTAGAATCGTCTACTTCTTCAAAATCCACATATTCTCCCGTCTTTTTGAATACATTACGGCGCTGTTTATCGCGTTTTGCTTCCTCGTTTATCGGAGATTCATTTTCAGACATCGGATTTCTTTGATGCTTGGTACGTACAAATAATGACCGTATAAAACTAATTCCAATAAGTAACACTAATATAACGATGAACAATAAAAAGAAGAATATGGATCCTAAAAATGAAAACATAGCGATATAATTTAAATTGTACGAATGACATCACAAAAATAGTGCAAAACATGAAAATTGACAAAATAAATTAAACCTTTTGACAGAATGTCAGTCTGAATGGATGTGAGAACAAAACAAAATCTATTTATTTTTAAATTTTAATGGTATGAAAAAATTAAGTTTATTGGCATTTGCCCTAATGTTAGTGGTGGGAACTTTGGTAGCTCAACCTGGTAAATGTAATCATGCTACGTATTCGCCTGAAACACGAGCTATGATGCGTGTTGATGCCTTGGCTGCAACAGTGGAATTATCAGCTTCTGAACGCACGCAAGTGTTAGAGTTGTTTACTAAACAGGAAAAAGAAAAAGACGCCAAACGCGAAGCATTAGATGCGCAACGCGAGCAACGACGTGCAGAGATGGAAGCTTCTAAAGCAAAAAATGATGCTTCGTTGAAGAAAATCATTGGCGACGAGAAGTTTGCTAAATATGAAGCGGCTCGTGCTGAAAAGAAAGAAGCGATGAAAGAAAAACACGAAGGGAAAGCGTGTTGTAAAGATTCAAAAGCCGATGGCGCAGGTTGTGCTAAATCATGTGCTAAACCATGCACTAAAAAATAAGATTTAATGCTTTATAAAAAAAGCCTCAATCAAACGATTGAGGCTTTTTTGTTATGAATGGTTTGATTAGAAAGCGTCGATAATAGCTTTGAAGTCTTCGCATTTAAGTGCAGCTCCACCAATTAAACCGCCATCAATATCAGCGTTAGCAAATAAGCCAGCAGCGTTTTTACCATTACAGCTTCCACCGTAAAGAATAGAGCAGTTTTCGGCTACTTCTTTGCCATATTTGTCATTCACCAAGCTACGGATATAAGCGTGTATTTCTTGAGCTTGTTCTGGCGACGCGGTTAAACCTGTGCCAATAGCCCATACTGGTTCGTAAGCCAATACCAATTTGCCAAAATCTTCAGCCGACAAATTGAATACTGAACCTTCCAATTGCGCTTTTACTACTTCGTTTTGTTTGTTAGCTTCGCGTTCTTCTTTTACTTCGCCGATGCAGAAAATAGGTTTCAAATTATTTTCAAGTGCTAACAATACTTTTTCTTTTAAGATGTCGTATGTTTCGCCATAATAAGCGCGACGTTCGCTGTGACCAAGAATACAATAAGTAGCACCCGTAGACGCTACCATAGCAGCTGAAACTTCGCCCGTATAGGCGCCAGAAGCTTTGTTAGCACAGTTTTCTGCAGCCACTTCAATGCAGCTTCCTTTGAGTAATTCTGATACCGTAGCCAAGTGAATAAATGGTGTACCAATTACTACTTCGCAGTTTGGTTTTGTGGCTAATGCGTTTTTAAGTTCGGTAGCTAAAGCTACACCTTCTTGCAGGGTTTTGTTCATTTTCCAGTTACCTGCTACAATGTTTTTTCTCATGTTGGTTTTATTATTTATTGATGTTGATAATTATTGAATGTAAGTTAATCTTATTATTTGATGAAAAGCCCTTTTGAAACTGTAATATAGTGCCTTCCTACTCCTAGTGTTTGAGGAATGCCATTTTTCCATAATACAATAGCAGTTCTATCATCTAATCTATAATTTACTACAGCGTTGCTTAAAACAATTTCTCCTAAAACGTAGATGTCACCATTTGAAACACAAATCGAACGAGCTACCGAACTTATGCCCTCCTCACTTAATGTTTGTGCTGTACCATTAATCCATAATGTCGCTCTGTTTTTGACATCTCCTACTATATAGATATTTTCTCCGTCAACACATATGTCGCGCGCACGTGAACCTAATTCATTTGAAAGTCTTATTATCGAATCATTTTTCCAAAATGTTGCATAGTGATAAAAAAAATCCTCCACATAATCTCCAGTAATATAGATATCGTTGTTAACTACATAAAGTGATGATGCATCATAACAGCAGGAGCGTTCACATTGTAGGCTGTCGCCATTTTTCCATACTTCACCACAGTATCCTAATACATAGATGTTGTTATTCACTTCAACCATATCTTGAGCGCATGAATTCCACTTACTAGGTAATGTTTGTGTAGCTCCGTTTTTCCATAGTGCTGCACTAGGATAAGTATATACGCTGTTATAAATGGTATCTTGTCCACCTATGTATACGTCATTCCCATTGACTAATAGACTCTGTGCATTTCGTATTCCAGATATTTTTTGGGAGTTTTTGTTCTTTTTTAAAATATATTCAAACGTTGAATTCCCAGGATTTGTATAATCAATAACATTTGTTCTACCTAGAATATATACATCTTTTTCTGTAACAAAAATACTTCTAACATCAGTATTCATATCTGCCATCAAACTATCAGGTCTGCCATTTTTCCACATAATTGGATTCCCATCAACATTACCAATAACATATACATCAGTTTTTCTTGTCCATTCTTCACATGAACTTAATAAACAAATACCAAGTACCAATAAAAGACCACTGAGTGAATAGATTATGCATTTCATGGTAATACCGTATTAATTCTTTTTCAGATGCTTTTGAATGCAATTACTGTTGTATTTGTCGAGAATCGTTCCTTTTTTGAGCACCATAATGCCAGGATTAGCTCTAACCATGGTCTTGAGCGTTATAGGGTCGGTTGTGCAAAATTGGTAAGGCGTGTGATGAGCCGCTTTGAACGCTTCAATATCGCCTTGGTACGATGCTGTGAGCGCATAAAATTTGGCACCTAACGCTGTTTGTTCCTCGTATAGTTGGTTTATGGCGGCTAAATTTTTGGTATTGGTTTTGGATAAATCGTACATTACAATAAAGTAAGTGATACCTTCATCCTCTAGTACGATGTCTGTAATGTCGTCGCCAGTTTCCGTGGTGATTGAGAAATCGTGAATAGCTGGTGTAAAGCCTTTTTTGATTAATACGCTCGTTTGATCCACAAAATGCCACGTAGTATCTTGCCAAGGATAATTTTCCAAGGTAAATTCTTTTTCCACGCCATCTTTTTCATAGATAAACGTCGTTTCATATTGGTCGCTCTCTGCATTTTCGGGAATCAGCATGCCTTCGGTGATGTTGGCTCCAATTTTATACGGACGAAAATCGATAATTGGCAAATAATGAAGGCAATAACAAGAAAATGCAACGGGAATAAATCCGAATGAAACGGCCAATAGCCAACTTGGGAGTGGCGATAGGTATTCGTGATATTTGCGGTTAGTGAGAATAATGGTTACAATAAGTACGAGTAGTACTACATTTTTCCAAAACGTCGCCCAATTGCTTATCACCAGTGCATCACCAAAACAGCCACAGTCGCTAACTGGATTATTAAGAGCAATCCACAAAGTGAGCGGAGTCATTATTATCATAAAAATGAACCCTCCCCAAGCGGTTTCGCGCAAACGTATACCTAACAAAATGTTGATACCAATCATAAACTCGATAGCCGAAATGATGATGGCCGCCAAGAGTGCCAAATTACCCAGTTGAGCTAAATTCCAAACTTCTAAATAATCTTGTTGTTTGTATGAAAATCCAAGTGGATCGATGGCTTTTACAAAACCAGAAAACATAAAAGTTAAACCAAATAAAATACGACAAATGAGTCCAATCCATTGGAACCAATTATGTTTCGGTTTATAAGGTCTATAAATTTGCATAGTCTTGTTGGTTTAAGCAGTTTGAATTAGACCAAAAATGGCATAATTAATCATGTCAAAATAGTTGGCATCAATGCCTTCTGAAATTAAAGTTTTGCCTTTGTGGTCTTCAATTTCTTTGGTGCGATGTATTTTCATCAAAATTAAATCGGTGTACGATTGCGTACGCATAGAGCGCCAAGCTTCATCGTAATCGTGATTTTTTGCCAACATCAATTCTTTGGCTTTTTGAATGTAATTTTCATACAACGTCTTGATTTGCTCTTTCGATAAATCGTCGGTATCGGAGTAACCTAATTCTAGTTGTATTAGTCCAATAATGGCGTAATTAATGATGCCAATAAGCTCTGGCCGAATCCCCTCATTTACCAATGTTACGCCTTTTGTTTCGATACTGCGTATCCGTTTAGCTTTGATAAATATTTGGTCAGTTACCGATTCGGGACGCATAATGCGCCACGCGCCACCGTAGTCATTTAATTTTTTTAGAAAAATATCGCGACACTCGGCTACCGCTTGATCAAATTGTTTTTCGGTTGTACTCATAGCTTCATTATTTAGCGTTTACCTTATATAATTTTGAGTCGGCAAGTGCTTCTACTACATTTACTATGTAATCACCCATTTTTTCGCATTCTACAATCATATCCATATAAATAACGCTACTCGCATACGGATATTTTGCATCGTTCACATCCACAATGTTTTGTGTTTTAAGCTGATTGCGGAAATTGTTAATTTCGTTTTCTAAATTTTGTGTCTTATTAATATCCGAAATTTGTAAGGTGCTAGCTTCTAGAATATGGGACATCTGTACGATAGCACTTTCCACTAAATTAAACATTAATTCAATATTAGCGTTCACATCGTCCGTGAATGCCACTTTGCCTTGGTTGCGACGTTGGATGGTGCGTGCCAAGTTGTAGCAACTATCGGCTACACTTTCTATTTCAGAAACCACGCGCAAGTTCATTTGGATTTGGTGTTTTGATTCATCACTCAAACGACCATCAGCCACTTTTGTTAGGTAAGTGGCAATTTCCACTTCCATACGGTCGCTAATGTTTTCATATTTCTGCACACGTGAGAATTTTTTCACAAACGCTGCCTCGTCCGTTTCGTGGTATAATTCTCGTACTAATCCAAACATACGTTGTGTACGTTCGCTATAGAGGACAATCTCTTTGTGTGCTTGTAGAATCGATAACTCAGCAGTAGATAGCATGCCAGTAGAAATGAAGGTTAGATGCGACTCCTTGTCTTCTGTACTAGGTTTAGAAGGAATTAATTTGGTTACAATTTTTACGTATAAGTTTGTAAACCAAATCATGATACAAATATTGATTAAGTTAAAGACTGTGTGAAACATCGATAAACCAAATGACACAAAATATTGCATATTGGCAAAACCATTTATCAAAGCTTGATTCTCGGCAGTGCCTGCATTTAAAGTACCATCGTTCAGTTGGTTTACAATGGTAGGATCGGTACTATGAACAAATGTCATTAAATCATTTGGATTACCAGCCATTGAACTTGATATAGCAATAATTAGTTTAATAAATGGTCCATATAATAAGAGTGTCCATACAGAGCCCAAAACATTAAACATCAAATGCCCAACAGCTGCACGTTTGGCTTGTACGTTTGCCGAAATTGATGCTAATAGTGGCGTGATACAAGTACCAATATTGCTACCCAAAACTACGGCCGCAGCCAATTCAAATGAAATCCAACCTTTGCTTGACATGATTAAAACAATGGCAAATGTAGCACTTGACGATTGAACGACCATTGTTACAATCATTCCGACCAAGGCAAATAATAAGATTGAACCATATCCCATGGTGGTATATGATTCGAGGATTTTAAAAACTTCTGGATTAGCTTGTAAATCTGGAACAGAGCTATTGATATACTCCAAACCTAGAAATAGAAAGGCAAATCCAATAATAAATTCGCCCCAACTTTTAGAAGAGTTCTTTTTTGAAAATAATAATGGAACGCCGAAACCAATTAAAGGTACTGCAAATGTTGCTATGTTAACTTTGAAACCTAATAAAGAAATCACCCACGCAGTAGCGGTAGTTCCCACATTAGCTCCCATTATTACCGCCATTGATTGACCTAATGACAAAAGCCCAGCATTTACAAAACTCACGATCATTACTGTGGTTGCTGAAGAGCTTTGTACTAAGGCGGTAATAAAAATGCCGGTGAATGCTCCTACAAAACGATTATTGGTCATTAAGGCCAAAATGTTACGAAGCTTATCGCCGGCTGCTTTTTGTAAACCTTCACTCATCAGTTTCATGCCATATAAGAATAGGCCTACTGCACCAATCAGTGTCAGGAATTCGAGTAATCCAAATTTCATGTTATGTTCTTAGTTTTTAATTTGTGTGCAAAATTAAACAAAATTCTTCTGACATTCTATACAAATTTGGTAAAAATTGCCTATTTTTATCCCCCAAAAGTAATGTTTGATTACAAGATTGTTAATACCATAATAATCAAGTTTTTAAACATTTAATTCTTCGCTAAATTCATCATTATCTTTATGGTTATGGAGCAAACTGTTACAATTTTCTGTAAAAACAATCAACAATTTAAGGACTATCCACGCGGAACTTCTTTAATGGATATTTATCGTGATATGAATATTCAGCTTAAGTTTCCAGTTGTGGCGGCTCGCGTTAACTATAAAGTTGAGGATCTTAACTTCTTGATTTATAAACCTAAGGATATTGATTTTATTGATGCTAGCACACCTTCTGGTATGCGTGTTTATTTGCGCTCCATCAGTATGATTATGGCTAAAGCACTCAACGATTTAAATCCAGAAGCAACATTACGTATCGAACACCCTATTTGTCGTGGGTATTATTGCTGCATCGATGGTCGAAACAAGAAAGTGCGACCAGAAACTATAGCCGCTCTAAAGAAACGTATGCAGGAAATCATTGCTGCAGATATGCCTATTGTTTCAGAGGAAAAACAGACACCTACGGTTATTGAAATGTTTCGTGAACGTGGCGAAATGGATAAGGTTATTTTGCTTGAAACGTTGGGAATTTCATATGCGCGTTTTGTTCGTATAGGCGATTTTGTCGACTATTATAATGGTGTTTTGGTGCCATCAACTAGTTACGTGCCTTTATTCGATTTGCAAAGTTATAGTAATGGTATTTTATTGCGCGTGCCCGATCGTCATGCTCCCGATAAATTAGCTGAATATGAAGATCAATCAAAAATGTTCGAAGTGTTCAACGAATTTGTGAAATGGAATAAATTGATGGATTTGAGTAATGTGGGCGATTTTAACTTGCGTGCGCGTGAAAAGAATGTGTACAATATGATTAAAATTTCCGAAGCCTTGCACGAACGTAAGATTGTGGAAATTGCCGATATGATTCATGAACGTCAGCCTATTAGTCGATTTATCATGATTTCTGGTCCATCATCGTCGGGTAAAACCACGTTCAGTAAACGTTTGTCTGTTCAGTTAATGGTGGCAGGCTTAAAACCTATCGTTTTATCGCTCGATAATTATTTTGTGAATCGTGTGGATACGCCACTAGATGAAAATGGGGAATGGGATTTTGAAGCGCTTCATGCAGTCGATTTAGAGTTGTTTAATACCCAGTTGACACAATTGCTTAACGGCGAAGAGGTGGAAATTCCGTTTTATAATTTTGAAGATGGTAAACGCTATTTCCGTGGCGAGAAAATTCGATTGAATGCTGATAATGTTTTGGTTATTGAAGGAATTCATGCTTTAAATCCTGAATTAACTTCGGCTATTCCACGTCAAGCGATGTTTAAAGTCTATGTATCTACGTTAACAACTATTTCACTCGATAATCACAACTGGATTCCAACCACCGACACACGCTTATTACGTCGTATTGTGCGCGACTTCAAGTTTCGTGGTTTCTCGGCACGCGAAAGTATAAATCGCTGGCCAAGTGTGCGCCGTGGTGAAGAAAAATGGATATTCCCATTTCAAGAGCAAGCCGATGCCATGTTCAACTCTGCTTTGATGTTCGAGTTGGCTGTATTGCGTAAACATGCCGAACCTATTATTGCCGACGTACCTCAATATTGCGAAGAATATACTGAGGCGCATCGCTTATTGAAATTCTTAAAATACTTTACACCAATACACGATCGTGAAATTCCACCAACGTCCTTGTTACGTGAATTTTTGGGTGGTAGTAGCTTTAAATATTAAAATAAGCGTAATTCTTATTCTAATTAAACGTTTTTTTTGAATTAATGCTCAAGCAACAACTCAACATAAAATTACAACAGAAGTTATCGCCTCTTCAAATTCAGGTGATAAAGATGCTGGAGTATCCTACTGTGGAGTTGGAGGAGCGTATTCGCGAAGAAATGGAGGCCAATCCAGCATTGGACGAAGGCCGAGAAGAAACCGTTTCCGAGGAAAATGATTTTGATTCTGGTGGCGACGATGATTTCGACAATGATTTCGATTTGACGGAATATGCCATGGATGACGATATTCCTGATTATAAGTTGCAAACTAATAATCATTCGGTCGATGATAAAGAGGTGTCTATGCCATTGTCTGGTCAAACCACATTTCACGAGTATTTGACTAGTCAATTGGAGTTATGTGAGGCAGATACCAAAACACGTCAATTAGCTCAGTATTTGATTGGCAATATTGATGATGATGGTTATTTGCGTCGCGAAATTGAAGCCATGGTCGACGATTTGGCTTTTCAGTTTGGCTTGTCAATTACCGACGCTGATATGGAAAAGGCCTTGTTGGTTGTTCAAAATTTGGATCCATCTGGTGTTGGCGCACGCGATTTGAAAGAGTGTTTATTATTGCAGTTACGTCATAAACAAGCCACATCATCTATAACGTTGGCCGAACGTGTTATTGATCGTTTTTTTGAACCATTTTCTAAAAAACAATACGATTTAATTGCTCGTCGCTTGGGTTTGTCTGATGTCGAAATGAAAGAAGTGGTAGCCGAAATCATGAAGCTGAACCCCAAACCGGGGAATGCTTTTAGCACACCTTCTGAAATTTTATTGCAGCAAGTAACGCCCGATTTTATCATTGAAAATGATAATGGTCGTTTATCAGTAATCTTAAATAATTCGAATATTCCCGACTTAAAAGTGAGTAAAACTTACAATAATATGGTTTCGGATTATGTTGGAAATAAAGAGAACCAGAACAGAGAAATGCGTGACGCTATTTTGTTTGCGAAACAAAAAATCGATGCAGCTCGTTGGTTTATTGATGCCATCAAACAACGCAATGTCACGTTGTTGAAGACGATGAATGCCATTGTTGAGGAACAGTACGCATTTTTTCTCGAAGGAGATGATACCAGATTGCGTCCTATGAAATTGAAAGATATTGCCGACAAGGTTGGTTTCGATGTGTCCACTATTTCGCGGGTGAGCAATAGTAAATATGTGCAAACGGAATTTGGTGTTTTTCCACTTAAATATTTTTTCTCTGAAACGATGCAAACAGCTTCTGGTGAGGAAGTTTCTAACAAAGAGATTAAACAAATTATTGTGGATGTGGTGTCGGAAGAGGATAAGTCGAACCCAATTGCTGATGATGCGTTAACTGAAATCCTTCGTAAAAAAGGGTATGTTATTGCACGTCGTACAGTGGCAAAATATCGCGAACAACTCAATATTCCTGTAGCACGTTTACGTAAAAAATAATGCAACCATGATCAAGAAAATACTATTTCTAACAACTTTAGTTGTAATGATTGGCTGTTCTACCGATGGTCAATTGCAAGGCATATGGCGTTATGTGGAGTATGATTTTACTACTACGAAAACACATGACGGAGCCTTGTTAGAAACGCTCAAAGGCGTGGTGACATATCCTGCTAGTCAACAAAAAACGGTCACGTTTAATCCGAATGGAACGTGTACTGGATTGTATAGCGGTTATTGGTTATTAGTGGATAACACAATAAAAATCAAAGATAGTGTGGCGAGTACTACGTTTGACCTCTACACGATAAAATACCTTTCAGACACTAAATTAATTTTAGAAAGTGTTACCACGGTAGCTGATGATAGCTTGGTTTATAATACAGCTACTACTCATTATTTTGAGCGCTAATTTTGTGAAGGGTGGAGTTCTAAATGTTTTTTTAGAAACGGTGCCGTTACACTATTTTTTGCTTTAGCCAATTCTTCTGGAGTGCCTTGTGCTACTATTTCTCCACCAAATTTTCCAGCCTCTGGTCCCATGTCAATCACATAGTCGGCGCATTTTATAACATCTAAATTGTGCTCGATTACCACCACTGTATTGCCTCTATCTACCAAGCGATTTAGCACCGACAATAACACTCGAATATCTTCAAAGTGCAGGCCAGTTGTTGGTTCGTCCAGCACATATAATGTTTGGCCAGTATCACGTTTTGACAATTCTGCAGCTAATTTTATACGTTGACTTTCACCACCAGAAAGTGTGGTACTCGATTGGCCTAATTTGAGATAACCTAAGCCCACCTCTTGTATCATTTTTAGTTTATACACAAAGGTTGGCATATTCTCAAAAAACTCCACAGCTTGATTTATTGTCATATCTAACACATCGGCAATAGATTTTCCTTTGAAACGTACTTCCAATGTTTCGCGGTTGTATCGTTTACCTCCGCAGGTTTCACAAGGGACCAAAACGTCTGGTAAAAAATTCATTTCCAGAGTTTTATAGCCATTTCCTTTGCATGTGTCACAACGTCCACCAGCTGTGTTAAACGAGAAACGCCCAGGTTTGTAACCACGCATTTTCGATTCGGTAAGCCCTGCAAATAAGTTGCGGATATCAGCAAAAATATTGGTGTAAGTTACTGGGTTAGAGCGAGGTGTTCGTCCTATAGGCGATTGACTAACTTCTACTATTTTATCTATATTCTCAATGCCTTCGAGCGAGTTGTAGGCTAAAGGTTCTTCGAGTGAACGATAGAACTTTTTACTTAAAATGGGTTGTAGTGTTCGGTTTATAAGTGTGGATTTACCAGAACCAGAAACGCCTGTAATGCATATAAATTTACCTAATGGAATGGTCAAATCAACGTTTTTGAGATTGTTGCCTGTAGCTCCTTTTAATACCAGTTGTTTACCATTCCCTGCTCTATGCGATGTTGGATTTTCTATCTGTTTTATTCCTGTCAAATAGTTGGAAGTCAGTGTATTTTGAAGCAACATGTCTTGTGGCGTTCCTTCAAATACTACTTGTCCGCCGAGTCGTCCTGCACGTGGACCTAAATCTATGACATAATCGGCGGCCATCATCATTTCTTCATCGTGCTCTACTACAATTACCGAATTCCCCATGTCCCGTAAACGCTGTAAAGAGCGAATCAGTTTTTGATTGTCGCGTTGATGTAACCCAATACTTGGTTCGTCTAGAATATAAAGTACATTTACCAATTGTGATCCAATTTGTGTAGCTAAACGAATGCGCTGACTTTCGCCACCAGATAGCGAAGCTGAAGCTCTGTTGAGTGCTAAATAACCCAAGCCTACATCCAGTAAAAATTGCAATCGGGTATCTATTTCCTTTAAAATTTCGGTAGCAATAGTCAGTTGTTTTTCGGAAAGATGTTTGGACACGTTGATAATCCAATCATGTAAATCGTCCAAATCTAATGCTGCCAATTCGGCGATATTTTTACCCGCTATTCTAAAATGTAACGCTTCGCGGTTGAGTCGTGAACCATGACAATCGGGGCAAGTTACGGAGGTGAAAAACTGATTTGCCCAACGTTGTTCCAAAGCAGTATTGTCGGTGGCGTCTTGTTGTAGTTCGATGTAATGAATAATGCCTTCGTACGTAGCATAATAATTGGTCGATTCACCCAACGACGCATTTTTAACTTGAATGCGGTCGTCCGAACCATTTAGAATTTCATCTAGAGCTTCGTCTGAAATTTCGGAAATCGGCGTTTTGAGTGTGATATCATATTTTTCGCAAATGGCTTTTAATTGCCAAAAAATAAGCGAGTTGGTCTCTTTCCCAAGTGGTACAATGCCGCCTTGAGCAATACTCAATTTTCGATTGGGAATAATTTTGTCAATATCAATTTTATTAATCGTTCCCAATCCTTTACATCGAGGACACGCACCTTTAGGTGTGTTAAACGAAAAATTGTGCGGTGCTGGGTCGTTGTATGAAATCCCTGAAGTTGGGCACATTAAATGGCGCGATAGATAACGAATGGCTTGCGAGTCTTTATCGAGCAACATCATCACGCCATTACCTTGTTGCATGGCACTTTCCAAACTTTTTTTGAGGCGTTTTTCGTCTTTTTTATGTACTATCAATTTGTCGATTACGACTTCAATATCGTGATTTTTGTAACGATCTAGCTTCATGCCAAACGTAATTTGGCGCATTTCGCCATCAACTCGCACATTCAGATAACCTTTGCGACGAATGCTTTCAAACAATTCTTTGTAATGACCTTTCCGTCCTTTCACGAGTGGTGCTAACAGGTAACACGCTTTATGCTCATAATTTTCAAAAATCAGTTGAAGAATTTGTTCGTCGCTGTACTTCACCATTTTTTCGCCCGTAACATACGAAAAAGCCTCTCCAGCACGGGCAAAAAGTAAACGTAAAAAGTCGTAAATTTCGGTGGTAGTTCCTACCGTAGAGCGTGGATTTTTATTGGTGGTTTTTTGTTCAATGGCAATCACGGGACTTAATCCTGTAATTTTGTCCACATCAGGGCGCTCCATATTGCCCATAAAATGGCGAGCATATGCCGAAAAGGTTTCGATGTAGCGTCGTTGACCTTCGGCATAAATCGTGTCAAAGGCGAGCGACGACTTTCCGCTACCGCTTAATCCTGTTATAACTGTGAGTTTATTGCGTGGAATGCGTACATCAATATTGCGTAAATTATGAACGCGTGCGCCATACACTTCTATCCATTCTTGTTCTGCTTTTTCTTGCTTCATGCCATCGTTCATTTGGAGAACCGCAAAGATACAAATTTGTTGCTAGTTGTGTATTATCCCCGAACTCTTTTTCTTCTTAAAAGTGATAAAAATGGAGTTAAATGAACGTTATCATATCAGAAAAGAAGTAAAAAAAATAAATTTCTTAAAAAAATGAGTGATAGAGCATATTATCTAAAATTTTTATTGTACATTTGCCATGCAATTCGCGTGTATAGAATTTTAATAGAGAAAGATATGATGGATGTTAAAAAATCGCCAAAAGCCAATTTGGAAAACAAAAGAACTACTTTTGTTTTAATGGGATTAATCCTTGCATTAGGAGTATTCTATGCGGCTTTTGAATGGACTGAACAAGAAATTACAGTGTATGAAGTTCAAAACAACATGGATGCCATGTTTGAGGAGGAAATGGTAGAAAATACGATTCAAGAAGAAACGCTTCCGCCACCACCGCCTCCAGCTCCAGATGTGATTGAAGAATTGAATATTGTGGATAACGATGTCGAAACTGCTGAAGTAGAAATCGTTTCAGAGGATAATCAGAACAAAGTACAAGATATTGTAAAAGTTCCTATAGCTCCAATAGAAGAAGACCCTGATTTAGTGACAGTTTTCCGGGTGGTAGAAAAAATGCCTGAATTTCCTGGTGGTACTGTTGAATTGATGAAATATTTGAATAGTAATGTCAAATATCCTATCATTGCACAAGAAAATGGTATTCAAGGACGTGTCATTGTACAGTTTACAGTTCGTAGGGATGGAACTATTGATGATATAGAGGTAGTTCGTTCTGCCGATCCTAACTTGGATAAAGAAGCTATACGTGTTATCAAATCGATGCCTAACTGGACACCTGGCGAACAACGAGGGAAAAAGGTTAACTGTAAATTTACAGTTCCAGTTGTGTTTAAATTACAAACCTAATTTACTCATAACCATATAAAATACTGCCTCGCAACTAAGCGGGGCAGTTTTATTTACTTAAGATTTATAATTGCAAAAACGCCTACATATTCATGGAACTTTTAAAACACATTAAAGCACGAGCACAAAAACATCTTCAACGCATTGTGTTGCCTGAAGGAACTGAACTTAGAACATTGACCGCTGCGAATAATGTTATTCGCGACAAAGTAGCCAAACTTATTTTATTGGGAAATCCGTCCACTATCACACAGCTTGCTACAGACAATAATCTTACTCATATCAACGAAGCGATTATTGTTAATCCAGATGAAAATCCGGAATTGGATAAATATGCTACGTTATTATACGACCTGCGCAAGAGCAAAGGTATGAGTATGGAACAGGCTGTTGATTTGGCAAAGAACCCACTTTATTTAGGCTGTTTAATGATTAAAGCAGGTGATGCTGATGGTGAATTGGCAGGTGCTCAAAATACTACAGGCAATGTGCTGCGTCCTGCACTACAAATTGTCAAAACACTGCCTGGCGTTAGCTGCGTTTCAGGAGCGTTAATGCTATTTTCAAAAGAAAAACAATTTGGTGAAAATGGTATGCTCATGGTGGCCGATGTCGCGGTAATGCCAAATCCTACAGCCGAAGAGTTAGCTCAAATCGCAGTGACTACTGGCCACACCATGCGCGCTATTGCAGGCATAGAACCACGTATTGCTATGTTAAGTTTTTCTACTAAAGGCAGTGCTTCTCACGAATTAGTGGATAAAGTAACTACAGCTACTAAATTGGCTCAGCAAATGGCTCCCGATATGTCTATCGATGGAGAACTTCAGGCTGATGCCGCTATCGTACCATCGGTAGGCGCTCTCAAGGCACCAGATAGCAACGTGGCTGGTTCGGCTAATACATTAGTGTTCCCAAGCATTGAGGTTGGAAATATAAGTTATAAATTAGTACAACGTCTTGGCGGTGCAGAGGCTATTGGACCAATTTTACAAGGTATGGCAGCGCCAGTGAACGATTTGAGTAGAGGCTGTTCGGTTAATGATATTGAACAAATGATTGCCATTACAGCTAACCAAGCCATTGCAGCGAAACATCTTTTAGTAAATTAAATTCAGCATTATAACAATCGTATGAAAATTCTAGTTTTGAATTGTGGAAGTTCATCTATCAAATATAAATTATTTGATATGGCTTCTAAAGAAGTTTTGGCACAAGGTGCGATTGAAAAAATAGGATTACCTGATTCTTTTTTGAAATTTACCTTGACTGAAGGTAATAAATTGGTTATTGAGAAAAATATACCAGAACATACTGTCGGTATTGAATTCATATTGGAAACCCTTGTGAGCTCCGAATACGGATGCATTAAATCTCTTAAAGAAATTAATGCTGTCGGTCATCGTTTGGTACATGGCGGTGAATATTTCAATGCTTCTGTTATCATTACTCCAGAGGTGATTGCACGTGTTCAAGAATGTTCTGATTTGGCTCCGTTGCATAATCCAGCAAACTTAAAAGGAGTGGCAGCCATTACCAAGAATTTACCAAATATTCCTCAAATTGGCGTGTTTGATACTGCTTTTCATCAAACGATGCCAGCTTATGCGTATATGTATGCTCTTCCATACGAATGTTATAAAAAATATGGTATTCGTCGTTATGGCTTTCATGGAACAAGCCATCGTTATGTGTCGAAACGAGCTTGCGATTTTTTAGGTTTGGATTATACGCAAGAAAAAATTATTACAGCTCACATTGGTAATGGAGGCTCTATTACAGCTATTGAAAATGGGCAGTCTGTTGATACGTCTATGGGTTTAACGCCTGTGGAAGGATTGATTATGGGAACGCGTTCTGGCGATGTGGATCTTGGCGCTATTACGTATTTAATGGATAAAGAACATCTCGATAGCGCAGCCATTTCTGATTTAGTGAATAAGAAAAGTGGAATAGTTGGCATATCTGGTGTTTCTAGCGATATGCGCGATATAGAAAAAGCTATTGATGAGGGAAATCCACGTGCTAAATTAGCTATGGATATGTATAATTACCATATCAAAAAATATATTGGTTCGTACGCTGCAGCTCTTAATGGACTTGACGTTTTGGTATTTACTGGTGGTGTGGGCGAAAATCAAGCTGGTACGCGTCAATATGTATGCGAAGGTCTAAGTTATCTTGGCGTGGAAATTGACTCAGCCTTAAATGCTAAAACACGTGGTGAAGAAGTGGAATTATCAACTCCAAATTCAAAAGTTCGAGTAGTAGTTATTCCTACTGACGAAGAATTTATGATTGCCAGTGATACATTGGAACTTGTAAAATAATAGATCATCAGTAAAATAAACAAACACATTAACAACTTTATAATTAATTAGAATTATGACTTACAAAGTTATGTCGGCAGATGAAGCTGCTGCTTTTGTAAACAATGGCGACATTGTTGGTTTTAGCGGATTTACGCCAGCAGGTTGTCCTAAAGAAGTACCTACAGCGATTGCAAAACGTGCCGAAGCGGCTCATGCCGAAGGTAAAGAATTTAAAATTGGGATGTATACTGGTGCATCTACTGGCGACTCATTGGATGGTGCTTTGGCACGTGCTAATGCTATTTTATTTCGCACGCCTTACCAATCGTCCAAAGATTTACGTATTCGTGTAAATGCACAAGAAGCGCACTATTTTGACATGCATTTGTCGCAAGAAGCCCAAGAATTACGTTATGGATTTATGCCAAAACCTAAATTTGCCATTGTAGAGGCTTGCGATTTGACTGATGATGGCGAAATTGTTCCTACTTCTGGCGTTGGTATTTTGCCTACAGTTTGCCGTTTAGCTGATTATATTATTGTAGAATTAAATGCCGCACATCCTAAAGCATTGCGTGGCATGCACGATATCTACGAGCCTCTTGATCCACCTCACCGTGAAGCTATACCTGTTTACAAACCGAGCGATCGTTGTGGCAAATCATGCGTTAAAGTTGATCCTAAAAAAATTATTGCCGTTGTACATACCAATCGTCCTAATGAAGTGGGGGAATTCTCACCAGTAGACGAAGTAACAGCCAAAATTGGTACTAATGTTGCCAATTTCTTAGCTGGCGAAATTAAGGCAGGTCGTATACCAGCCTCCTTTTTACCAATCCAATCGGGTGTAGGAAATATAGCAAATGCTGTACTTGGATCGTTAGGCGCTAATCCTGATATTCCTCCATTTGAAATGTACACCGAGGTCATTCAAGATGCTGTAATTGACTTGATGAAAGAAGGTAATGTTAAGTTTGCCAGCGGTTGTTCGCTTACAGTTTCCGGTGCATTATTAGACCAAGTGTATGCGGATCTCGATTTTTTCAAAGAACGCATCGTTTTACGTCCACAAGAAATTTCGAATAATCCCGAAGTGGCTCGTCGTTTGGGTTTAATTACCATTAATACGGCTTTGGAAGCTGATATTTTTGGAAATATTAATTCTACGCATGTGTTGGGTAACAAAATGATGAATGGCGTTGGTGGATCATGCGATTTTACCCGTAATGCTTATATCTCTATTTTCACGACACCATCAACAGCCAAAGGTGGTAAGATTAGTGCTATTGTGCCAATGGTATCGCATCTTGACCAAAGTGAACACTCAGTGAAAGTTTTAATTACTGAACATGGTGTGGCTGATTTACGTGGAAAATCACCTATTCAACGTGCACACGAAATTATTAATAATTGTGTGGACCCTGAGTATCGCGATATGTTGCGTCGTTATTTGGAATCCGCTCCAAAGGCGCATACACCTATGAATATTTACACCTGTTTTGATATGCATAAAGCCTTTATGGAAACTGGCGATATGCACAATGCAAAATTGTAATAGCTCCTATTGTAATAGTAAAAAACGCTTTCAGATTCTGAAAGCGTTTTTTAGTTGATAATAACCGAAGCACTATAAAAAGTCTTTTCGTTTATTGGGCAGAGTGATAAATAGCCTGCTGCAATTTTTGCATCTTTTATTATGAGTGGATATTGATTCGTGAGGATTTGATGTTTGGTTAACAATTCTCCTTCGGTTAAGCCATGTTCTATTGTGAAAGTACCTTGTTTCCCATTTGCTACAAAGTGATCATAAAATAATCGCGCTACCATTCCCATCGTCATACGCATATTGATTTCTACGCACGGATTAATTGCAAAGGTTCCATCTGCTTGTTTGTAAATAAACATATCAACGCCAAAGTAACCTTGATAGTGACCTGCGATGTTAGTCTCAAAAAAATCAATTAAATGGTTTTGAATGATTTGCAATGTGTTTATCGGAATATAACGCTCAAGTTCGCATTCGATAGCTTCGTCGCTTAGTAGCATATTACTTTTATAAATACCTGAGTCGTCAGTTTGAAAGAGTGAATAGCCACTAAATAAAATGTGTCCCTGTTCGTCGCTATGAAATTCCATCGCAAAATCTTGTATCTTTTGTAAGGCTTCTTCACCCATCACGCAACCTTGTTTAGCGATGGTTCGTTTGCACCATCCAGCAAGGCTTTCGGTTAATGGGCCTTTATTCCAATATAGCCCTTTACCACTTCCAGAATACGGTGCTTTTAGAACAATTTCTGGGTATTTTTGTGTGAATTCAATGATAGTATCTAGGGTATTAAATCGCATTGCAGGTTCTGGACATTCAATCGTTTTGATGGTATTTCTAAGATATGACATACCCTCTGCGGCTAATTGACGATGTGACAACTCCTTGATTTTATTTAACGCGTCATCTGAAGGCAAACAACTTGGTGATACGCCTAACTGCAACAATGTATATCGAACTTCAGGGTCCCAGCCCCACGTGCGTACGTGTTTATATTCAGCCGTATTTTTAGTATGTATATAAACTGATCGATTAAAGTGTTTTTTTTGTTCGTCTAACCAATTTAAATCGGGTGTTTCGGCAACAATATCGGCATGTGTAGATGAATACCATAGGGGTAATAACGCTAAATCCTGCGCAAAGGTAATGGCTGATTTTGGCGCATGATAATAGGGACTGTAGTTAGCTAATGCCAAATCGTGCTGTGGATTGAATATGTACAGTGATTTATTATTCATGATATTGCAAAGATAGTACAAAAAATGCGATCTGTGAGAATCACAGACCGCATCTATTTTGAACAAGTAATGAGTTTAGCGTCTTGTTGTAATATGTTTGTGTGGTGCTTTTTTAGCGCTTCTTGCAAAGTTTCTTGCAGGAGCTGCAGCTGCTTCTGTTTCTACTGTCTCAAGTGTTACAGCACCTGTGTATGTAGCATTAATTGTACTTCCAAAATGTGAAGTGGCAGCTACTGTGATAGTATATACATTTTCAGTTAAGGCGATGGTTACCGAACCTCCTTCTAACCAGAAATAATCTTCATTTACAGCTGCGAAACTACCAGTTGGGAACATACCCCAGAAGAGAGCACCTGGTAATAATGTGTTAGCTGCATAGGTGGTTGCGAAGCTAAATGTACCAACAGGTAAAGTGGTAGCACCTTTTTCTGTAAATAATTCTAGTGCAATATAGCCTCCGCTTGTATCCCACATTTCTAAACTGATATTATCAGTGCCTACTTCATAGTAATCACCATAGTTTGATGCGGCAATAGAGTCAGAAGGAATAGTTAATGTTGTTTGTGTTGGAGTTTCAGGTTCGCCAGCATAGTCATCACTAGTGCTTTCTGTTTGATCTTGTACTACTAAGTCGCCTGTAAAATAACCAGTACGTACTTTATCTAATGAATCGACAAGGTTTACGGTAAATACATATTTTTCGCCTGATTTCGCTACTTTTACAGTACCGCTTTTAATACCAAATGTAACATATTCACCTTTGTCATTGAATTCGTACCATTTTGTATATTCCACATCAAATGTACCAGCAGCATAAGTACCTGAGCTTAATGTGTAAGTACCTTCTGTTAAAACTGAATCAACCGAATATAAATCTAATGTTACCACTTGGCCTGCAGAGGCATAGCTGCCAGTGCTATCTACTTGCATGGCTGTAGCTAACTGTGTATAGTAGTTATAGGCCTCGCTGTATTCTGTGCCATAATAGCCAGCTGTAGCTGTAGCAAAAATAAGAGAATCGGTTTTGTTATCTACTGGAGGCGTAATTGGTTGTTCTTTTTCGCATGAAGCAGCAAAAATTAAAAGTGACACACCTGCCACCAAACTAAAGATTTTTTTCATTGTAAGTAAAAAGTTAATTAATAAATAATTGATTGCGTTGCAAAGTTAAAAAAATATATCGATTTTGCGACCAAAGTGCTCCATTTTTAATAAAAAAAGTAAGAAACTAATAAATTTCTTACTTTTTTATTGATTTAAGTTATATCGAAGTCCGGCTGTCAAACTTAAGTTGTAGGGATGTTCTGTTCGTATATTTTCAGGTTGCGGCGAAGTGTTATTGGGAATATACCAAGTGAAACCTGGTTCAAAAAAAAGATTTAAGCCTTTATAGAGGCGTACGCCAAGCCCGATGTTTGCTGTTAATGAAAATTGAAAGCCGTTTATGAATTCCTCTTTTGAGTCGCTATCAAGCAAAGCATTGGTTTGATCGAAGGTATATGTTTGAACATTTTTTACCAACCCTTTTTCTGCCATACCACCCCCTGAGACGTAACATTGTACGATGTTATAATCGAATACTTTGTACGAAAACATGACAGGGATACCCAAATAATGAAGTTTTTGATTATTGACAGCATAATCGCCAGTAAGGGTATTTTCATTAGTAATGGTTGAGTGGATATACGCATAATTAAGCCCTGTGTGCACAGAAAAACCTTTGGCTAAAGGAATTCCAACAGAAGCTCCTACCATAATTGGCAAATCGTGTTTGGCATTTACTCTGTTCATGCTTCGGTACGAAAAAGAGTTGTCCATCAAAACGGTTGGTGCTACATCACTCATGGTCAAAATTTCTGGTGTTATCGAAGCCAATAATCCAACATTCCAATTTTCAGTTCCTGATTGATTAGACGATTTTTGTTCTTTTTCTTCAAGAGCAGCTATTTGTTGTTTATTTTGCTCTCTCATCAAGGCATCAGCGGCTTCTATAGATAACATTGGATTGTTCTGTGTCTCCGTTTTATCTACTTGAGCAAGAGCTTTGTTGTCCTGTTTTGATTCCTGCAATTGCACAATATATTCAGAGCCGTCGTCTTCTTGTTCGTGCAACGATGGTTTTTGATTTTCGTCTTCTTTGGGTGCGGTTTCTATCGACTCAGTGTCTTTGGTGTCGTTCGTATTGTCATCTTCATCGGTAGTTTTATGTTTTGATTTGGTATGTTTATCAGCCTTTTTTTGTTCCTTTTTAGTGTCTACTTTTTGGTTGTCTTTCGCTGATTCTTCTGTTTTAGCAACTTGGCTTAATAAAGCTGTAGACGTGTTTATGTTTTTAACAGGTTCACCATTAATATTTTCCGTTGTTTTTTGTTCCGATTCGGCAAATGTTGGTGAAGTGGGTAATGAGCTGGAAGGTTGTTGGTATAATAGTATGGCAACTAGTGCTACAGCTGCAACACCAACGGCTACTGACCAACGCCATGCTATCGAGATACGACGCGAAGGGACTGGCAAACGCTTTTCAATTGCGTTCCAATCATTGGCAGGTAACTCTAATTCTTGGAATTTAAGCTTTTCCTGTAATCGTTGTTTTAATTCGTGGTCCGTCATTTATATAAAGCAGTAATCTTAGTTTGTAAAATGGTTCTTGCCCGTGAGAATTGAGAGCGCGATGAACTTTCGTTAATTTGTAATATGTTCGCTATTTCGGCATGACTGTATCCTTCTATTACATATAAATTAAAAACAGTTCTAAATCCTGTAGGTAATTCCTGAATTAACGCCATAATCTCGTTGGCCGAA
The DNA here is from genome assembly GCA_964570565.1 of uncultured Paludibacteraceae bacterium. Classification (GTDB taxonomy): domain Bacteria; phylum Bacteroidota; class Bacteroidia; order Bacteroidales; family Paludibacteraceae; genus W0P28-013. The sequence goes on along the minus strand of CAZMYT010000002.1, from coordinate 31,996 downwards.
AGTTGATCAATGGCTGACGGTTCAGGTGACATGATCTGGATATCTTCTTCTATATCAGAACTATCTCTTAGTGCATCGTTTTTACGTAAATATTCGAGTGCCGTGTTCACAAAAATTTTACGCATCCATGCTTCGAAGAAACCTTGTCCACTATAACTTTCAATGTGTGTGAACAATTTTATAAAACCGTCGTGCATTAGATCCAAGGCTACCTCATAATCGCCGCAATAGCGCATACACAGAGCTGCCATACGTTTGGCATATAAGTCGTAAAGCCGACGTTGCGCACGCCTATCACCGCGAATGCAACCGTCTATCAATTGACTTGCAGTCAGATCATATGTATTTCCTGTCTCTTTCATTGATGCACAGAACGTTGTAAACGTTGCATCGTATTTGAATTATTTTCTTAAACTTGTGGTAATGGCTACGGCTGCTCTATGTGCAGTACCTGATTCACCTAGACGTCGTTCGAGCTTATTGTAGCCCATTTTTATTTTTTCGTAGTAGGAAGAATCGGTCAGTATTCTATCAAGTTCTGCGTGAACCTGTTCAGATGTGAATTCGTGTGCTACTAATTCTTTCACGACTTCAGTTTCTGCCACCAAATTGACCAGCGAAATGTAACGTGTTTTGATTAGAATCTTTTTTAATAAGGATGCTATTCTACCTCCAATTACATGGTAAACGACCACCTGCGGTACTTTGAGGAGCCCCGTTTCCAATGTGGCAGTGCCTGAATTGACTATGGCGGCATACGATTCGTCCAATAGGGCATATGTACTATCCGACACTATTTTTACGGAGGATGTTAAAAATTGGTTGTAATAACCTCGTTCTATGCCTGGCGCGGCCGCTACTAGAAATTGAAATGTTGGAAATTTATCGGCTATTTCAACCATAGTTGGTAAGCATTTACTTATTTCTTGACGGCGGCTGCCCGCTAATAAAGCCACAATAGGACGAGAGTCCAACTTATATTCTTCTCTAAAATTTCGATTATTTTTGCTTGCGTGGAAGTGTGCGATGGAGTCTACCGTAGGATTTCCAACATAAGTTACGGGGTAATCATATTGCGCATAAAATTCCGTTTCAAAAGGAAAAATTGTATACATTTTATCAATGTATTTTTTAATGGATTTGATGCGATAACTTTTCCATGCCCATAATTTGGGTGAGATGTAGTAGTAGACAGGCGTTTGAAATTGTTTTTTGACGTATTTGGCAATGCGTAAATTGAAACTTGGATAATCAATCAAAATGACGACATCGGGTTTGAAATGTGCAATGGCGCGTTTGCAATCTTCCAAATTGACAAGTACTTTTCGTAAGTTGAGGAGCACATTTATAAATCCCATAAAAGCCATGTCACGATAATGTTTTATGAGTTGGCCTCCTTGAGCCTGCATTAAATCGCCTCCCAAAAAACAAAATTCAGCCTCGTGATCCTGTTGCTTCAACTCCGCCATGAGGTTTGAAGCGTGTAAATCGCCAGAAGCTTCGCCTGCTATCAAAAAATATTTCATGCTGTTGTTATAAGAAGAACATGGCAATAGCCAAATAAAATAATACTGGTACAAAGAACCCTCTGCAAGCTTTCCATAATTGTTTAGCATAACAGATAAATACTCCGAATAAATTAGGAACTAAAGCCACAAGAATTAATTTACTTATCATAGCCGGAGCACCGTTAAACATAACCTTGAATGCTTCGAATAAGGGTAATTCTCCCTTGTAAAAAGAAGCAACGAAGAGCCAGCCAAAAAATAGTGGCATGATAATGCCAATTCCTAATGCCAGCCAAAAGTTATCTAATTTCTTCATATCCTTTCAGTTGTTTGATGGCTTCATAATCAGTCATGTCCACACGTGTGGGTACGATTGCTACATAACCATGCGACAACGCCCATTCGTCAGTGAGCTCATTGTCGGGTTCTTGATTGAGAAAGTAGCCGGTGAGCCAATAATAGTCTTGACCATGAGGCGAAGTACGATTCTCGAATTCTTCTGTCCAATAACCTTTTGTTTGTTGTGACAAGCGAACGCCTTTTATGTCGCCCATGGGTGCGTTTACATTTAAACAGACACCAGCAGGTAATCCTTCCATCATGACTTTGCGTGCTATTTGTTCAAAATAAACTTTAGCTTTCGAGAAGTCAGCATCTTTGGCGTGGTCGCAAATGGAAAATCCTACCGAAGGAATTTCGTTCACGCAGCCTTCGAATACAGCTCCCATAGTACCAGAATAAATCACGTTGATGCCTGAATTAGAGCCATGATTAATGCCCGAAAAAAGCAAATCGGGTTTGCGGTCGAGCACGTTATTGAGTGCCAATTTGACACAGTCGGTCGGCGTGCCCGAACATTTGTAGATTTCTAATCCCGGTTCTTTACGTTCCAGCTGATAATATACAGGCACTGCCATGGTGAGCGCATTCGATTGAGCTGACCGTGGACCATCGGGCGCCATAACTACGACATTGCCTAATGTGCAAGCCATATCAATCAATTCTGATATGCCTTTTGATTGTACACCGTCGTCGTTGGTGATTAAAATTAATGGTTTCATATGATGTAATTTATTTTTTACGTGTTAAAGCAGTTTTGGCACCCAATAAAAAGAGCACAGTTACGATAATCATATAAAGCATATCGCGGCTGTCGAGCACGCCACGACTCATTGATTGGTAATGGGCATGAATGCCACTGTTTTTGAGATATAAACTGGTATTTCCATTGGTGAAGAGCGATCCGATGAGTTCAAAACCATAAAACATAGTGAAACAAATAACGGCAGACACCACAAAGGCGGTCAGTTGGTTACGCGTAATAGAAGAACCAAATAAACCGATAGATCCATACACAGATGCCAGAAAAATTAAACCGATAAAGGAACCCCAAAATGCACCGCTATCCACATTGCCCATTGGTTCGGCTAAAATATAAACGGTGGCATACCAAATAATACTCGGAATCAAGGCTACGAGCATTATCAACCAAGCTGATAGAAACTTACCAACCACCAATGAAAAGGTGCTAATTGGGCGAGTTAGTAGCAGTTCAATAGTTCCTTGCTGTTTTTCTTCTGCAATGAGTCGCATAGTGACGGCTGGACATAAAAATAAAAACAGCCAAGGGGCTAATACAAAAAGTCCATCAATATTGGCGTAACCGCTATTAAGAACATTGTATTCACCTGGGAAAATCCACAAGAAAAGACCAGCACCAACGAAGAAAATAGCTAGAACAATGTAGCCTACTGGTGTATTAAAAAAACTGCGAAACTCTTTTTTCAAGAGGTTCCATATGGAAGATGTCATAAATGTAAAAAAGTTATTGTATTTTTGCTAGCAACATATTACTAGTTGCAAAGATAGCTCTATTTTTGAACAAAAATAGTTTAGAATGATGAAAAAAACCATATTTTTTGCCTTATTATTTATCGGTGTCGGCCAATTAGCGACGGCTCAAAAATTTCCTTTTGCCATTAAAGGTTCCATTTATGGAGGTTATATTGTACCCATGACCAAAAATCTTGATTCTATTTCACATCCCCCTGCTTTAGGTGGCGAGTTGGCTATAGAATTTCCTGCTATGGGTAATTACGATTGGCAGCATTATTGGCACATGCCTACTGTGGGTGTTGGACTTTTAGGCATTAATTTGGGAAATCCAAAGTTGTTAGGAACAGCTTTTGCCATATATCCTTATTTGTTAGTGCCAGTAGTAAAAACAGAACATTTCCATTTGAATTATAAAATTGGTGCGGGCTTGAGTTTCTTTACCAAAACATGGAATGATGGTGATACACTGTCGGGAGTCAATGCCTCAACCGCTAATTCTGCGATAGGCTCAGTTTTAAATGTGTATTTAACTACGGGTGCCAATTTAGAATTTCCTGTTGCCAAGCAATTTTCTATTACGTCAGATATTGGCTACAATCACATGAGTAATGGTAGTATGCTGCAACCGAACGCAGGGCTGAATATGTTGCAGGTGATGGTTGGTGCCAAATATTTATTTCCTGGCTGTACGCATTGTAAAAAACCGAGACCGCCTATTGACGGCTTTCCTTACGATTTTTCGATTAATTTAATTGCTTCGGGTGGTGCCCGTGAATTGTACTACAAGGACAATAAAATGTATCCCGTAGGTTCTTTTCATGCTAGTATGTCTGCTAATTTGACCGATTGGTATGCGTTGGGTGGTGGTGTGGACGTGTTTTACGATGGTGTGTTTGTACAACAAGGTAATCGCGGTGCTGAATCGTATACGCAAAACACGCGTTTTGGTCGTTATTTTATTCCAACTGAAGATATTGCAAATAAATTTCGCGCAGGCGTTTGTTTAAGCAATGAGTTTATTATTGGTCGGGTGACAGCTGTTTTACAATGGGGAGTTTATGTGTACGACCCAATTCGTAACGCGACACATGATCCACATCCTGTATATGGTGATAATCGTCCGATGTTGTATAGTTATGATATTGAAAAAGAAGATGGTTGGAACTATTTCCGTTTAGGCGTACGCTGTCGTGTATACGATAATTTATTTGTGAATGCGAGTTTAAAAACACATTTACAAAAGGCGGAAATGATAGAATGGGGTATTGGTTACCAAATACCGTATACAAAAAAACAAGAATCAGATGGTCGTCGAGGAAGTTACGCCGTGTATCATCCCGATAGAAAGTGGAAACGAGGCGACCCTAATAAACAATGGCAGCCTGTTGGTGTTGAGTCCGAAGACCCCCCATTTAATTTAGGACGATAAAAAACAATAAAGGCAGAATAAATTTTTATTCTGCCTTTATTGTTTAATTTCGAGTGGCACAAAAGTCGACCATTTTTTCGAGGTGAGTTTCCAGATAATTGCCCACCACCACAATGTCTGCGCCAGCTTCATACGCTTGTTTTATGGCATCGGTAGAAGTTAAACCTCCGCCTACAATGAGTGGAATGTCAATAGCTGTTTTTACAGCTTTTATGAGTGCTGTTGGCACTGGATTTTGGGCTCCGCTACCAGCTTCTAAATAGATCAGTTTGTGACCCAATAATTGTCCAGCTAAAGCGGTAGATACAACTTCATCAATGGCATCGCGTTGTAAAGGTTTGGTTTTACTCACACGCTCAACGGCTGTTGTATTGCCACCATCAATCAGTATATATCCTGTTGAAATAGTTTCTAAAGCTGATTGTTGAATAGCCTTAGCTGCTTGCACGTGCTGCCCAATGAGCCATTTTGCATTACGACCAGATATGAGTGAAAGCAGAAGAAGCGCATCGGCTTTATTGGTCAATTGAAACGCATTACCTGGGAAAAGCACCACGGGAATTGTCGTTAATCGTTTGATGTGTATCACTGTTTCATCTACCGAGTTTTGCAGTTGGCTACCACCTACGAATATGAAGTTTGGTTGTGCTTTATTGGCGGTGTCAATAACCTGTTCAAGCGTTGTACCAACACATTTTTCAGGGTCGATAAGCACAGCAAAAAGTTGTTTTCCTATCTTATGCGCTGTGGTTATTGTGTTGTAAATCGCTTGCATTTAGTTTATTATGGCTTTACGGTCCACACTAATACAAATTCTGGAAACACATGGTAGGTCAATTGGAATGTTTCGGCAGCTGGTGTGCGTGTTTCCTTAGCTTCCATAGTTCCCATTAAATAAGGCTTAAATGGTTCTATGGCTAAATGTTTTGTAAATTCCACTTCTTCTTGTCCGAGTATTTTATAGAGTGTTTCTTTGGCGGCCCAGAGTAACGCTAGATGTGTTTTTGCCAATGAAGGCTCAATAGAGGTGCGCTCTGCTTCCGATAAAAATTTGCTTTGGACACGTACAACTTTGTCTGATATTCTTTCTACATCCACACCTACGCGGTAAGTTGGGTGAATTAATACAGCAACAAATTTTCCTGTATGTGTTATACTAATTTGGAAAGAATTATCCACCAAATAAGGTTTGCCTTGTTTGGTGTAAGCAATGGTTTTCTTTTCACCAATTACCTCTTGTAGTAATACACGAGCAGCGAGATATTCCAGTTTGCGTTTATCACTTGTAAATAGCGAAATTTCTTGAATAATAAACGGATCTAAATGAAGTAAATCTAGCAATTCGTCGATAGTTTCAGTGATTTCCCAAAGAGCTAGCGTAGCATTTTCTTCGACTGTTTTTTTACTTAAAAGCATAGTGTGTTGGGTTTAGTTATTTCCAAGTTAAACTTTCCATGAGGCGACGGATATCGTTCGTTATAAAAGCATTTACTGGTGCTATAGAATCGCCATTTGGTAAATGATTGAAATAGAGTGAACCACGTACAAAATTATGGACGCTATCGGTTACATAAAATTGCGCTGACGAGGCGGCATTTCCTTTTATCTCGTACAAAACACCATAGACGTGATGTACCGGATTTTCAAAATACTCTTCTGCGATGGCGTCGGCTCTAATGGTGTGTTTATAAACGAGTGTACGTGCATCTTCTATGGCAGTAGCCAATTCTTGGTGATTTAGTTTTTTATAACTACAGTGAATCGTTGCTTGCCATTGCGGGTATTCTATATTTACCCAATAAGGTTCGTTTGGATCCGCCGGTTTCACTTTGGCGTATTTCGACAAATCAAAAACATAAGGCAAATTCGATTCGTAACTGTTATAATGCGCTTCGGGTAAATCAATTCTGAAATATCCGTAATCCAAAGGCAATGGTTGATGTCCACACGAAGTGAGCAACAATCCGAGTAAGACGTTTAATATGATAAGTTTATGCTTCATCAGTGGTCGTGTCAGATTTTATATACAATTTTACTTGTTGAATGCGGCGGTTGTCGACTGCTAGAATTTCAAAACGATAGATACCAAATTCCAATTGTTCATATAAACTTGGAATATCACCTTTCAACTCGAGCAATAAGCCAGCTAATGTATCTACATCGTCGGTTTTATCTCCAAATATATCTGAAGGTATATTGGTGGCTTTAAAGAAATCATTTAAAAGAATTTTAGCTTCAAATAGGTACGTTGTGTCGTCTATTTTTGTGTACAATGATTCTTCATCATCATGTTCGTCGCTAATATCACCTACTACTTCTTCAAGAATATCCTCCATCGTTACCATGCCTAAAGTTCCTCCAAATTCATCAACAACTATGGCCACGTGGATTTTATTTTTTTGAAAATCGCGTAGTAAATCGTCTATTTTTTTTGTTTCTGGCACAAAAAAAGCTGGACGAATGAGCGTTTGCCACTTGAACACATTGGTTTTGGTTAAGTGTGGCAACAAATCTTTGATGTACAAAATTCCTCGAATATTATCTTGTGAATCCTGTAATACGGGAATTCGAGAGTAACCGAGCTCTACTACAATGTTGAGTACTTCCGAATAGGGTGTTTTTAAATCCACAGTGACCATGTCAAGGCGCGATGTCATCACGGCATCTACCGTTGTATTACCAAAATTGACAATCCCTTTTAAAATTTCTTTTTCCTCGTTATCCGCTTTCGTGGTTAATTCCAATGCTTCCGAGAGTTCGTCAATCGATAGATTGTTGTGGCGGCGTTTTGCCAATCGTTTATTGACAATATGGGTCGAATTGACTAATAATTTTGCAAATGGTTTTAATAATCGAGTTAACAAGCCAAAGGTTTTCGATGCTTTACGAGCCATACTCACTGGGTTTTGTGTGGCATAAACCTTCGGCATAATTTCACCAAACAAAAGAAGTAGGAACGTAATAACGATGGTTTGAATGATAAACTCCAATAGTGGCACCTGCGAAAAATCGAATAAACTGTCGATAAAAAATGCTGATAAGACCACTATAGCGACATTCACAAAATTGTTACTGATTAAAATAGCCGCTAACAAATATTCTGGCTTTTCTTGTAATTTAAAAACACGTTTATCTGCGTCTGTATTGGCGGCTTCCATTTCGCTCCGATGTTGTGGTGTAAGGGAGAAAAAGCCAACTTCAGAAGCTGACATAAAAGCGGAAACTCCTAAAAGTAGAGCTATGATAAGCAATGTGATTACATGCTCAAAAGTGAATGGTAAAACAATAACCGCGTTTAGCAACAGATAGGTGTCCAAAGTTCAGTGATTTAGTTAATGTTTAGGTCGTTGTATTTGGCTGTAGTTTCCTATTTGAGGCGGCTACAAAAAAATACAAGGATGAAAATGGCTTTTCATCCTTGCAAAAATACGCTTTTTTATTGAAAAAATGCGCGATGCACTAAAAAATCTTATTAGAATGGCAAATCGTCAGCAGCATCAGCAGGTGCTCCGTCAAATGGAGTTGCGTTAACCACTGGCTCTTGGTTAGCCATAGGTTGGCTTGGTGCGCCAGCATTATCAGATGCTTCGCGTTTGCCTAGTAATTGAACAGTATCTCCGTATATTTCTGTAATATAGCGTTTATTGCCCGTTTTATCGTCGTATGAACGAGTTTTGATTTTTCCTTCGATAAAGAGTTGGCTGCCTTTTTTGATATACTTTTCACTGAATTCGGCTAAGCCTCTCCACACAACGATGTTGTGCCATTCTGTTCTGTCTGGAACCACTGTTCCATTAGCCATTGTGTAACCTTTCTCTGTTGTAGCAAGCGGAAAGTTAGCAACTGCTACATTTTTGTCTAAATAACGTACTTCAGGGTCTTTACCCACATTTCCAATTAGGATAACTTTGTTGACTGACATAATAATTAGTAATTAAATTGTAAATAAATCTGGTGCCAAAGTAAGCGGTTATTTTTCAAACTGCAAAATAAATTTTCATATTTTTTTAACAACTTTTTAAAGTTGTGCCATTTTTTTACTCGCAAAAATTAATTCGATAAGCTCCTTTTTCTTTTATGCTGTATAAGGTATAACCATATTTGGTGGCTAATTTTTTGTATAAATTATGGCTTCGTTCTGATACATTGCCGCATGTAATCACGTGTTGCGGTTGTACTAGTTGAAACAAACGATCCGAAGGATAAACGCGTTTGCCAATTATAAGGTAATCAACTTTTAATGGTGAGTCAGCTCGTTTGTATTTAAATGGATTTTGGTTGAGCATTAAGAACGTTTTTTGATTACATACGAACGCCTTATCCAACCAATTGCTATCAGTTTTCAAGTCTATTTTAGTAGCATGACATTTCTCCCAATAATCGCGTCCCAATTTATCGGCCATAATACTATCGGAGGTCAATACTAAGTTGTTTTCGGATACGATTCTATTCACCATGACTTCTTTTGAATGGTTCCACACAATTACTTCTTCGTGCGTGAGACGATCATATTTATCGACTGTTCTAACACTAATAATGAATAAAATAAGTGTGAGCAAAATTGCCAAAGAACGAAATGTAATCTTGTTAACTAAAAAAACGAGTGTTAATATGGTTAGGTAGAAAAGTAGTAATTCTGTTGGGCTTATCCACGTAATAGAAAGTGCATGTGGTAAATGTTCGATACCTGAGATGGCCATGTACATGATACGTAACACCCAATTGAGCAAAAAGGCTACTGCTATATTGAGATAAGGAATCCACGATACGACAAACAACACTATGGCTAAATACAAAATAATGCTGGCAGCAGGAATGACTACGAAATTGCTTAATAAAAAGTAGTTGGGAAATTGATGGAAATAAAAAAGTGAAAATGGTGCTGTACCAATTTGTGCCGCCAATGATACGGCTGTCAGTTCCCACGCCCAACGTAGAAACCGATTTTTGACAACGAGTAACTCGACGATTTTAGGTTGAAAATAGACAATAGCAATAACAGCGCTATAACTCAGTTGAAAGCCAACATCAAAAAGGAAGGCGGGTTGATACAAAATCAACAAAAAAGCCGAAAGAAAAATAGTGTTGAAGGTCTGCGATTTACGTCCAATGACACCAGCTAATGCCATAAACGTAAACATGACTGTGGCACGCATTACCGAGGGTGATAATCCGGTGATAAATGCGTAAAACCATAGAAATAGAATAATAAAAATAGGTTTTAATCGTTGTGTGCGTTTGTTTTTATCCAAAAAGCCAAGCAATGAACCAATAACGATATAAATAATGCCCACATGCAAACCACTGACTGCTAAAACATGCATGGCGCCAGTAGTGCTAAAACTTTCGCGTAATTCTGGCGTGAGTGCATCTTTATATCCTAAGGTGAGTGCGGCTAACATACCAAATTCGTCACCTGATAAGCCAAACTGATGATAAATATTTAACAGATAGGTTCGACATTTTTCGGCTGTAATTATCAAGGAAAATGGATGCTCTTCTCCTATTTTTTGCCATTTAGAAGGTGATACATAACCTGTACCGCCAATGCCTTGATGTGCTAAATAATTGGCGTAGTTGAATTCTTCAGGATTGCCCGTACATTTCGGTTGATCAATGGTGGTAGAAACCAATAAAATGTCGCCGCGCTGTAGTTTGGCAGTGGCAGAATCTTTGGCAAAATATAAAATAACTTCGCCTTTGGTTGGATGTGTACTTATACTATCGGTAAATGTGTGCAGTTTGGCTCGAAACATGATTGAACGCTCTTTTTCAATCGGTTGAGCGTCTAATAATACTTCGTAAATTCCTGATTGTCCCGCATAATCTAGGTTGGTTTTTGCTTTGAATCGGTGATTTAGGAATAGTCCCAAACTTATTAAAATGAACAATGTGCCAAAACCAAAAAGCCATCGTAAATTATAGTTTACGACAGCTTTTTGTATGATAAAAGGAATGATAAGGGCGCAGCATCCAATTCCAAATAAAACGAACATCATTCCTAATGAGATGTTTGTGTATTCGCCTAACAACACACCGCCTGCCAAAAATAAAAACAGGCGAAAGAATGGTGTTTTAGCAAAAAAATCAGACATCATATCGATCAGATGGTATTACTGATGTTGTTCGCGCAATAAATCATTTACCGTTTTTACCGGGTTAAATGTTTCAATAGGCACTTCTACAAAAATGGTGTTCCAATCGCTCATAGCGCCGTTCCAAAGTCCTGGTAATTCGAGGGCTTTGAGTTCTTTTCCGCCACTTGATTTGGAAGATATAAAGCCTGTTTTTTGATCTACATAATCCCGTAAATTAAATTTCTTACCTTGGTAGTTTTTGAGTGCGCACACCAAATCCACTGGGTTAAAATGGGTTGACTGAGCCATCAACGCTTTTTCTTTAATTTGTGAACTTTCAAGAATTTGTGGAGATACTGTTCCGTCCGAATTTTCGGTAAGGAAAGGACCTCCGCCTGGTTCACCTTCGTTTTTAACCATGCCACAGACGCGGATTGGGCGATTAAGTTTGCCATGTAAATAAGCAATCAATTCTTCGCGTGATAATTTCGTTTGTTCAGGATTGTGATTGTTTAAACGTTTGGCACAGAATTGCGCAATGACTAATAATTTGGCATCACTTATCGATGGATTGTCAAGTTCTTTTAGGTACGCAAAAGTTTGTTGTTGTAGTGCAACAAGCAAGCCTGCAATCACTTTTTTGAAAATGATGGTTGTTTCTTTTAATCGATCAGGAACTACGTTGTCAATATTTTTAATAAAGACAATATCTGCTTCTAAGTCGTTTAAGTTTTCGATAAGTGCGCCGTGTCCACCTGGTCGGAATAATAGTTTTCCATCGTTCGTGCGAAATGGTTGATTGTGTTCGTCTGCCGCAATGGTATCTGTCGACGGCTTTTGTTCGGAGAATGTAATATGGAATTTAATGCCAAATTTTTCTTCGTAAGTAGCTAACGATTCAGCTAGGTGCGCTTCAAATAATTGTCGATGTTCCGACGACACGGTAAAATGAATGGACGATTGACCGTTCGACGAAGCATATAGGGCGCCTTCTACCAAATGTTCCAAAAATGGCGTTCTGTTTTCGTGTGGATATCTGTGAAATTTGAGCAAACCTTTAGGCAGCGTGCCATAGTCGAGCCCTTTTTTCTCCAACAAATTAGTTACCACATCTTTGTATCTGCCAGCTTTTATAAGTTCATCTATGGTCAATTGCTCATTGCGCAAGCATGCTTCGTTTAAATCAGCAAAAAATGCAAATCGCGAAATGTGCTCAAAAAAATGTTTTTCGAAAGGTGTTGTTGGAACGTCGTTTTCACCATTCAAAAATTCAAATAAATCTTTGAACATGCGACTAGCCGCGCCTGAAGCTGGTACAAATTTTTCTATTTGGTGGGTTCCTTGCAAATATTGTTCCCACGTTTCAATAGCCACCTCTAGTTCCGATTCGGTCAGTTGAAGAAGCCCTTCGCCAATGGCAGCCACGCGTTTTATATTTAAATACGGAAATCCTTGTACAAAACTGGTTAGTTGTTGTTCAACTGTTGCTACTGAAATGTTTTTGTGTTTTAATTGTTCTAGATCGGATGGTGTAAACATAGCTATAGTGTAAATAAGGTTAGTTAGGTATTAGCATACTATACAAAGATAGCAAAATGCCCATAAAAAAGCAAATATACAAATATGTTGTTTAGCAGATAGCGTGTTGCTTATTATTCAGGATAGAGCAAATATGGTTTGCGTTGTTGTTTGAATTTCTCAATATCAGGTAACCAGCGGCGCTCAATTTCTGCTGCCGAGCGCCCATTGATAATCATAGGTTTTACATAATCAACTCCGATTAATGTTTCAAAAAATGAGTTGAAGAAAAAAGAACCTAAGTGCATATTCCAATAGGCATCTATCAAATAACGCAAATCAATTCCTTCTGCAAACAAGGCGCTATCGCTAGGTAATGTTCGTAAATCTCTACCTTGACATTGGAAGTTCCGCAAAGGTGGATTTTTGGCGCCACGTACCGATTCGGGATTAAACGAAAATGTACAACCCAACATGTTAGGATGTCCGTATACTTGGAATGGAAATTCTGTACCTCGTCCAATACTGATAGGTGTTGCTTCAAAATAAACGAGTGATGGATAGAGATAAACCGATCGCATGGTTGGTAAGTTTGGCGATGGAGGAACGGGAACAACATATTTTGTTTGATGCGTGTAATTCTTACAGGTAATTACAGTTAAGTTACATTGCAAATTATTGGCTAACCAATGTTCCCCATTAATCATTGTTGCGAGTTCGCCTAACGTCATGCCGTGTATAATAGGAATTGGTAATATGCCCCACATCGATTTGTAGCGCATATCCAAAATTGGACCGTCTACATAAAATCCGTTTGGGTTTGGTCTGTCGAGAATGAGTAGCGGTTTATTATTCTCAGCACACGCTTCCATTACCCGAACTAACGTGGTTAAATAGGAGTAATAACGAACCCCTACATCTTGCAAATCAAAGACTACGATGTCGATATCGGCCAGTGCCTCTGCCGTTGGTTTTGATACATCACCATTAAAAAGGGAACGAATAGGTAAACCTGTTTGCTTGTCGGTGGTGGTGTAAATTTTGGCACCCGCATCGCGGTAGCCGCGAAAACCATGTTCGGGAGCAAAAACACAGGCAATGCGTGTACCTATTTTAGTCAGAAAATCGACGATATGAAGTTGCCCTACCATACCACTTTGATTGGTAACAATGCCAACACTTTTGTTTTTTATCAGCGGTAAATAGCGTTCTAACTGATCGGCACCTACTACAACAGGTTCGCTTGCCCAAAGTTTTAGTGTACAAACTAAACCACACACAATCCAAATAAGTTTTTTCATGGGTACCTCCTTTTTTAAAGGTCTTTTATGAGTAAATCGCTTGAGTGATTAACTGTTTTTAGACGGAATTGTTCTAATTGCTCCCACATTCCATCAAATTCCTTTTTAGGGTTTACTTTAAAATTTTCTGATCCGAACGTACTTATTTTATCAAATACCAATTGGATAGTCATTTGGTGTATATCCATGGCTGGTTGATATGATTTTTCTTGATTGCTGTCGGTATAAATTTCAGATAAAAGATTGACTTCTACCAAAACTTTGAGAAGTTGATTGACCAATCGTATCGGAATATTGTAGTCGTCGGCCAATTGTTGTTTGGTAATTGGTTTCTCTCCGTGTTCAAATCGTGTTACGATAATTTTTATAATCAGTAACGTGATATAATCTTTGTAGCGACGACTAATGGTATTCGTTTCATTTTCAAAATTATAGTTTTGTAAATTTTGACTTACAAACGTAAATTCAGCACCATATAACACAATAACCCACGCAATTTGCAAGAATATTAATAACAACGGAATGGCGGCAAAACTACCATACACGGCATTATAGTTTGATAGATATATTTGTCCGTTGACATAAAGTCCTTGAAAGAGTTGAAATGCTACGCCCGAAATAACGCCTGCCAATAATGCATGTTTAAACAGTACTTTGGTGTTCGGAACTATCAGGAACATGATGGTAAATAGTACGCTAAAAATGAAATAAGGAGCTACTTTTAATAAAAAGCGGGTCAGTGGTGAGAAGAAATGACTTAATCCTGCCGTTTCAAGTTGTGTGTTAATGAAAATGGAAAAACCGCTTGATAAGGCAATCAAGATTGGAACTAATAGCGTAAGCGAAATATACATGGTGAATTGGCGCACAATTGATCGCGATTTTTTCACATTCCAAATATCATTGAAGTTGTTTTCTATTTGGCGGAATGCACTCAAAACTGACCATAATAAAACGGCAAAACCAACTCCTAAAAATACACCACCTTGTGCGCGTTCGAGGTATCGTTCCACAAATTGGATGATGTAGGGAATCATTTCCGCTTGAGATGAGAGTGCTTTAGAAAGCCAATCTACCACTGCTTCTTGAAAGCCGAAGCCACGCCCAATAGCGATGACGAGCGCCAATACAGGAACTAAGGCCAAGATTGTATAAAAGCTAAGCGCAGCGGCTTTGATAAATAGATTGTCCTTAGTGACACCACGCGCCGACAGAATGATTTTTTTGAGTAAGCGTAGCGAAAAACGGCTCGATTTGGTCAGTTCTTTTTCTGTAATAACCCAAATATCGGAAGCGATAAAACGGTAAAGACGTTTGATTTGTTCTACGAGGGATAGTTTTTTGTTTGTTGCCATCGGATGTTATAATTTGATGTGAAAAACAATCGGACTGTAAAGAACGCAAGAAGATGATAAAAAAATAGTAGAACTATAAGCCGGATTCTGTATTCCGAACTAGTCGGAATGTCTGCCATTTATCTCGAACAAGTGTCACCACTTGCCTCTATCGACCTACCCTCCAACATCGAGCGAGCAACTCTGATAGCGTTGGTTTACATGGTCTTTCAATCCATAAGGCGTACGGCTTCCTATGTTGCCATCGGAACGGTGAGCTCTTACCTCGCCTTTTCACCCTTACCACGACAGAATCGTGGCGGTTATTTTCTGTTACGCTACTTGAACCTCACGGCCCACTTCCCGTTAGGAAGTATGGTGCTCTATATTGCCCAGACTTTCCTCCACGCCTAAGCGAGGCGGCAGACTGTTCTACTATTTGAGTACAAAGATACTAAAAAGTTATAAAGTATCACTTTGTTATCAGGAGTTTTTCCGCTGGCGGCGAAAAAGATAAAACAGTAACCCAATTCCTACAACAACAAATGGAATACTGAGCCATTGTCCCATGTTTAAAGTCATTGTTTGCTCAAATGATACTTGTATTTCTTTTACAAACTCTATGCAGAAACGGAATGCTCCGATGGCCAACAAAACAAAGCCAAGAAAAAAACCGTCGGGTAAATGGCGTTTGCTAAATTTGTGTATCAAAAACATCA
Source organism: uncultured Paludibacteraceae bacterium (assembly GCA_964570565.1). Classification (GTDB taxonomy): domain Bacteria; phylum Bacteroidota; class Bacteroidia; order Bacteroidales; family Paludibacteraceae; genus W0P28-013. The sequence goes on along the minus strand of CAZMYT010000002.1, from coordinate 16,274 downwards.
CACCGAAAAGGACGAAATAAAACAACGCCTCGTAGAGTTGCGCTGGATGGCGTGGACATTGGTCGTAAAGTGGAAAAATAAATGCCCATGGTACATCTGTTTGTGCTCCCACAATTTCGGAATTGGCTAAATTGCCTAATCGTATAAAGCCACCAGCTAGAGGCGTGGCAATGGACAAAAAATCTGAAAGTGGCCAAAAATTAACTTTGTACTTACGGCAGTAAAGCCACAATGCAATCATTAAACCTACGCCACCGCCGTGACTAGCTAAACCATGATAGCCAGAAAATTCAAAACTACCGTCAGGCAACTCGGTAATTGGTAGCAGCAGCTCCAATGGGTGCGCTAAATAGTAACTTGGCTCGTAAAAAATACAATGTGCCAAGCGAGCACCCAAGAAAATACCTAAAAATAGGTAAATTAATAATGACTCGTATTGATTTTGTGTATAACCACTCTTTTTGAAGAAGTTATATACCACCCAGCCGCCAAAAAATAAGCCTAAGGCAAATAGAATACCGTACCATCGAAATGTGATACCAAACAGTTCGCCAATTTCAGGCGTGATAGGCCATGTGATAAATAACATAATGATTGAATTTAATGTTTATTGAACCGTAAATTGATTAGGAATATCATCAATTAATTGAAATAATTCGTCTTTGCTTTCGGCACGTAACAAGGCAATACGCATAGGTTTAAAATTGTCGATTCCTTTAAATGCTGGAGCGTTGGCCAAATGACGGCGACTATGTACAATGCCTTTCCGTTCGTCGTTTAACCATTCGATGCTACGAAGTACATGCTCTTTGATAATGGATGTTTGCCATTCGAAAGCGCGTGGAGCCATTTTTTCACCTGTTTGTAGAAAATGTTTTACCTCTTCAAAAATCCACGGACGACCAATGCTTCCACGTCCAATCATAACGGCATCAACACCATATTTGTCGAAACACTCTTTGGCACGTTCTGGCGTTGTTACATCACCATTGCCAATAATTGGAATATGCATGCGTGGGTTATTTTTTACTTCGCCAATCAATGTCCAATCAGCTTCTCCAGTATACATTTGAGCCCGTGTTCGTCCATGAATAGCCAATGCTTGAATGCCACAATCTTGTAATTGTTCGGCTAAGTCCACAATGATTTTTTGTGAGTCGTCCCAACCTAATCGTGTTTTTACGGTGACTGGAACGTTAACCGCTTTTACTACTTCACGTGTGATTTCAAGGAGCTTTGGAACGTCGCGTAACATACCCGAACCAGCACCTTTCCCAGCTACTTTTTTTACAGGACAGCCAAAATTTAAGTCTAAAATATCGGGTTGAGCTTGTTCTACCAGTTTGGCAGCTTCGACCATTGTGTCCACATCGCGCCCATAAATTTGTATAGCCACAGGGCGTTCTTGCGGTAAAATGGTGAGCTTTTGCTCGGTGCGTTTTACACTACGAATTAGGGCGTCAGCCGACACAAATTCGGTATATACCAAATCGGCTCCAAAACGTTTACAAAGCAGCCTAAAAGCTGGATCTGTAACATCTTCCATCGGGGCTAAAAAGAGAGGCTGGTGACCTAAATCAATCGTTTGAATTTTCATGTTGAAAGCGGCTTGTAATCCGTTATGACGAATTGCGTTTTGTGTTTCTTTTTCAATTGACAAAAGTACGAAAAAAAAAACTATCTTTGCAAGTCATTTGAATTATGATACGAGTTTATATCACCAAATACAGTGATTATGGAAAATGAATTTTTAGCGTTAGAAGAAAAAATAGTGTCTGTTTTAAAAACAGTATACGACCCTGAAATACCTGTGAATATCTATGATTTAGGGTTAATTTATAAAGTAGACAGTTCTGCCGAAGGTGTGGTGACGATAGAAATGACCTTAACAGCACCCAATTGTCCAGCGGCCGATTTTATTGTCGAAGATGTCAAAATGAAGGTGGAAGCTGTCGAAGGGGTAGCGTCTGTGGTTATTAACTTGGTATTCGAGCCTGCTTGGTCGCGTGAAATGATGAGCGAAGAAGCACAATTAGAGCTGGGCTTATTGTAAAGTCAATTATTAAAATTATCTGTTGTGAAATATTACTTTTTGTCAGATGCCCATTTGGGAACACGCGTGGTGAGTGACACGCACGCTCACGAACAAAAATTGGTCGATTGGCTCGATATGGCCAAACTTGACGCCACAGCTATTTTTTTACTGGGCGACATCTTCGATTTTTGGTTCGAATATAAAATGGTAGTTCCGAAAGGGTTTACCCGCTTGTTGGGTAAATTGCGCGAAATTACTGAATCAGGAATTCCTATTCATTTTTTTGTTGGGAATCACGATTTGTGGACATTTGGTTATTTAGAACAAGAACTAGGACTTATCGTTCACACTGCACCTATGACCGTAGAACTTGGTGATAAACGATTTTTCTTGGCTCATGGCGATGGTTTGGGCGATAAAAGTCGTTCATTTTCTTTTATCCGTTCCATTTTTCACAACAAAACTTGCCAACGCTTGTTTCGTTCGTTGATTCCTAGTTCATGGGGACTTTCGTTCGGTTTTCGTTGGAGCGAGAGCAACCGACGTAAACACGACAAAAACAATGTGAAATTTTTAGGTGAAGACCAAGAGCCGTTAGTGTTATTTGCTAAGCACCACGCTTTGGAACATCCTATTGATTTTTATGTGTTTGGGCATCGTCATATTGTACTCAATTTGATGTTACAATCCAAAACACAAGTACTGATTATTGGCGATTTTATGCGTGAATTTTCGTATGCTGTGTTTGATGGAACGACTATGGCTATTGAGAATTTTGAGTGATTTGTTGACTAAGCGATTTTATCAATGAACATTACTCGATTAGAACTCGACCAAATACTGCCACTCACCTGCTCGCGTTCGGGCATTTGCTGTCATGGCAAGCAGGTTTATCTAAATCCTTACGAAATACACTGTTTTGCGGTCGCAAAGCAGATGACTCCAAGCGCATTTCTTCATCAATATGGCGAGCAAGGCGGCATTAAACTCAAATTCAATGGCTCTACCAGTTGGCGCGGCATGGCGGCTTGTAGCCAATATGTAGAAGGGTTTGGTTGCAGCGTTCATGCTGGAAGGCCTTTGGCTTGTCGTTTGTATCCTCTTGGTCGACAAATTGAGCACGAAAAAGCGTATTATATTTTCGAGGGAACGCAATTTCCTTGCTTGGATGGTTGTCCCGAAGTGGAACAATTGCCCAAACTCACGGTAGCTGACTATTTGCAAGGTCAAAAAACGGAGCCCTTTATTTACGCACAAGACACCTATTTGGAAGTGGTTCAGGCGTTGGCTGATATTGCTTTTATGTTGTTGTTGGAAACTGGATTGGCGGAATCGACCGAGCATAAAACGGTGGCACTTTGGCGCGCTATGAGCCACGAAACGCCTGATGATTTAGCACAACGTATTGGTGAAGAGTGGCTCGAGAAACTGCTGCTACCAAACATCGAAAATGCTTCCGAAAACGCTGCTGATTTTATACAACAACACAACGTATTGCTTCAAGAAGCTATTCAAAAACAATGTGATACATTGCAGAACCTGGATCAAATTCAAGAACTATGCGTGCTGGTGCTGGCGATGGCTTTATACTTGGCGCGTTCGTTAGGTGCTGACACCAAACAACTTGCCAACCATTGGATTAACACGGCGGTACAAAACGGAGCAAAAGCATAATTTTTTTCTGAGAAATTAATGAGAAGCAAGTACGAATTGAACTTGTTTAAAGGCGAATAGTTTGTATTCGCCTTTTTTTGTGCGCAGGCGAATTGGTCCAGTCGGTAAAACGCTGTCGATCTCGGCTTCAAATTCTGATTCGTGTGTTTTGAAGCGATGATAACCTCTGTTGCGATACAATAGTTCGTAATAGGTAGCTTGTAAATGGCTTGATTGATTTAAGTCAAATTGTTCGTAATCAACTAAAATATTGTTTATCAGTTTATGTAAAAGCGCTTCGCGGTCAAAAGTTTTACCGCGAAGTTGATACATCGAAACAGGATTTGGAGCATCACTGGTAAAAGTATGTTGGTTTACGTTTAATCCAACGCCTACAATGGCTTTTGCTAATTGCCGATCCATGATGGTGTTTTCGATGAGAATACCACTCAATTTTTGGTCACCTACATAAATATCATTGGGCCATTTGATAGTAACTGGTATATCCAATTCCTCGCGAAGCGTGTTGACGATGGAAATGGAAATTAATTGTGACAACAGAAATTGTTGCTCAACGGGAATTTTGGTTGGTTCTAATAATAAACTAAACAGTAAATTGGCAGCGCGATCCGATTCCCACTTGTTGGCAGCTTGTCCTTTTCCGCTTGTTTGGTAGTCGGTCGACACCACAAATCCATGGCCCTGCTGGGTTAGGTTCTTTCGCAACCAAGCATTCGTAGAATCAACTTCTGGCAGATGTATGTGGTTTATTTCAGAATTGGTAACAACCATGTTTCAATTGTTTTACGTAATTGTGCTCGCGAACCGTTGTAATGGTTTATGATAATGCAAAAACTATAGATGTTATCTGGTTTATGAATATAGCCAGCATACGCTTGAACGCCTGTCATACTGCCACTTTTGGCTCGAACGCAAGCGGTTATCGAAGGATTATTTAAAAAGTTTTTGACAGTGCCTTCAACGCCTGTTCGTGGAATACTTTCGAGAAATGGTTGTGAATTGGAACTGCGAATCATATAACCCAAAATGGCATTTAAAAACGTTGCAGGAAAAGCATCCATAGGCGATAAACCGCTACCATCGTTCAACAAAACTGGTTGCGTGTCGATGCCTTTCGAGCGCCAAAAGTTGAGTATTACTTCTTTGGCGATTGTATTTGTTGCCAATGGACTACGTTGTAGAGCCAGTTGTTTAAAAAGATGTTCGGCGTAATTATTATTACTGAAAAAGTTGGTTATGCGACAAATATCACTCAACTTCGGAGATTGATGTGTAAAGAGAGTTGTGCGACGTTCAATAGAGGTTATTTGATCTGTGGCAGTGCCTGTTACTGTGATATCGCGTTGAATCAATTCGCGTTTTAATTGTTGTACCAAATAGAGTGGCGGATTGGGCATATCGCCTCTTATTACAAATTTGGCACGATTGGCAGGCATCGCTCCTCGTAGTACACGATGCGAATCGTATGGAATGCCATACAAATAGGTGCTATCAGATTTTATGGCGGTAACTTTAACGAAATTGTTCAGTTCTAAATCAATATTTGCTGGTTTTATATCGACAATTTTAGGCGTTGAACCTATTTCTTTTGAATTTAACGTGATGTACGTTGTATTGTCAAATATAGAGAGTCCATATACGCCAGCAGCGTAATAGTTGCCTATATCTTCCCAAGTCCAACGAGCAGGTAATGGCTCTTTATCAAATAGCAACGCATCAGCAACGATATCGCCTTGAATCTCTTTGATGCCCAGTTTTTGAAGTTTGTCGGCCCAATGGGCTAAACAGTTTTCATCTTGAAAATAGGCTGAACCAAGAGTAGGGTCACCCGAACCAACGATGTATAAATTACCTTTGAGAATGCCATCGACTAAAGTACCATCGTAAGCTACGGTGGTGGTGAATCTAAAATCGGGACCTAATAATTCTAATGCGGTAGCGGTAGTAATAAGCTTTGTAATAGACGCTGGCGTAGCACTTTGAGCCGATTGGTGTTCGAGTATGGTTTTGTTAGTTTCTACGTCGGTCACAATGAAGCTGACAGTAGCATTTTTCAATTCTACTGGCAAGTCAATGGTGTGTGCCATGATAAACGGCACACAGCAAAAACAAATTAGAATGGCAAGTAGTTTCGATTTCATCACACAAATAAAATGGGTAAAAATGTTCCTAAACAACCCACTAAAAATCCTGCTGTGAGCTGCCCAGGTGTATGTGCTTTCAGTTCTAAACGGCTCCATGCTACAAAGCCACTTAATAAAATAATGCTAATAAAAAGCCAAACAGGATTACTATGAAACACAAATGAGGCTGCAAAAATAGAGCCACATAATCCTCCCATACCACTCATGTGCGCACTAATTTTCCACCATAAATTAACCAAAGAAATCACCATTAAACCAATAGTGGTGCCTAGTGCTATTAGAATGACCCATTTGCCAATACCAATCCATACAAAAAAACGGATGCAAGCTAAATACGACAGAAAAGTAATGATGTACGGCCATGTGCGTTCTTTGCGGTTTTTGATATATAAATCGCTAACGATGCCCGTTTTTATTAAAATCGTGGTAGCCAATGCTGGAATAATCATGGTAAACAGCACTACACTGAGCACAATAATTAAACGTCCATGATCGTCGAATAAGAGACGAGCGTACCACATATTCATCAACATGAGAATGGCGTAAACTGGCGTTAAAAACGGCATGAATGCGAATGAAAAGAACTGTGCTATTTTATGCTTCATCGAATTTTTTATTAAAGATTTGAGTGAAAAGCAACCAATCCTTCTAACGGAGATTGCTTAATTTCGCCGAGTGTGATGCCGAGTTCAAAGGCTACCACTTCCAAAATATCTTTGAAATAATAAGCTATAGAGCCCACAAATGATACGGGATATTCTTCAAAATTAGGATATTGCATGACGTTACGTACAAAAAAGTCCGTAAAACTGTCAAATATTAAATTGTAAATAGCTGGTTCTGCCATGTTTTCGGCTAAAAATGGTGTAAACTGAGCCAGATAACGATTTGGAAACGGTTTCCGGTAGACATGATTGATGATGTCATTGGCCGTTAATCCAAATGTGGTGAGGAATTTGTTTTTTAACTCTTCAGGTAGTTGATTTTTTAAACAATCGGCAATAAATTTCTTACCTAACACAGCTCCGCTTCCTTCGTCGCCTAAAATAAAACCAAGTGGCGAAACATTGCTTACAATATTTTTCCCATCGTAAAAACAGGAATTAGAACCTGTACCCAAAATGCAAGCGATGCCAGCTTCATGTTGTAACAAGCCTCGCGCTGCTGCTACTAAATCCGATTCTACATAAATTTGAGACTGTGTAAACGATTGTGCGATAGCGTGTTTTACCATTTCAATTTTGTCTGCCACGCAGCCTGCACCATAAAAATAAATAGCTTTCACACTGGATGGTTTTACGTTCAGTGTTAATGTGGCAATTTCGCCAGCTATCTCCTCTGGTGTCTGATAGAATGGGTTAATTCCTGGTGTAAATAATGACTGTATACTCTTCCCGTGTTCCACTAAAACCCAGTTAGTAGATGTGGAGCCGCTATCTGCTATTAGAATCATCTGCTTTTTATTTATTTAATCTGCAAATTAAGCTAAAATAATCGGCTTTGACAACGATTCTTTGTTAATAAATTTTTTGCCGTATACATTGGTAGAATAACATGAAAAGGTTATCTTTGAGGTTTCAAATAAATTATTCGGTATGACAAAAAAGATATGGTTGCTTGCTGTCTCGTTGTTTCTGGCGACGACTGTCTTTGGCGTAAATTTAAAAGCATTAAAAGCGTCCATCGCTACATGGATGGATGGTTATGCCACTCAATACCAAACGTTAGGTCGTTTCAATTTGAAAGGTATTAATATCGACAAACGCACTAAAACGTTTAGTGTTTTTGCAAATGGTTATTTTGGCTCTATTCCCTTTCGTCCCGAATTAGTTGAGCGCATGAATAGTGAAGTAGCCAAACTGATAGCTTCCGATTATCCCAAGTATAGGGTCGTTATTTATGCTGACGATGTAGATATTATCAATTTAATTCCGAATGCTTATCGTAATACTCCTATTGATTCTTTGCGCTTATCGCTAACCAATAAAGTGCCTTCGGCTTTTATCACAAACACTTCAAAACCGTATTTAGCTCCTTTGGGATTGAACAATCGCAACATTGCCTTGTGGCATGGTCATGGTTGGTATTTTGACCAACGAACCGATCGCTGGCGTTGGCAACGAGCACGTGTTTTTGAAACGGTGGAAGATAAATTTACCATGTCTTATGTCTTGCCTTATTTGCTTCCGATGCTCGAAAATGCAGGTGCCAATGTGTTTTTACCTCGTGAACGCGATACGCAAACGCACGAAGTGATTGTGGATAATGATGACTCCGTGACCACTTCGTTTTATAGCGAAATATGCGATTCGCATGCTATTATATGTCGAGATACGTTGGGTTTTGCTCATAAACGAGCCGTTTACAACGATACTCAAAATCCGTTTAAAGAAGGCACTTGTCGTGTGGTTCAAAGTGACACGGTTTCTCATGTCACCTTTGAATGGATTCCCAATATTCCTGCCGATGGTGATTATGCCGTTGCAATAGCGTATAAAAGTGATACAGCCAGCGTTACCGATGCGCGTTATAAAGTGCATCATGCGGGTGGCGTGACAGAATTTACGGTGAATCAAAAAATGGGTGGTGGCACGTGGATTTATTTAGGCACGTTTCATTTTAAAAAAGGCGTACGTCCCGATTTCGGAAAAGTGAGTTTGACCAATCAAAGCGTTTCTGGTGGTTTGGTGGTAGCCGATGCTGCTCGTTTTGGTGGCGGTATGGGTAATATGTTGCGCTGTTTGGCTGATAGCAGTTTGCTCGATTCTGTGAAGCCACGTAGCACGCGTATGTTGTCTTGTTTTGCCACTTCCGAATGTCAAACTTCCGGTCGTGCTCGTTACCTCGAAGCTGGACGTTATTGGTTGCAATGGGCTGGCGCACCAACCGAAGTGTACCGTTATTCCAATGGGTTTAACGATTATATGGATGATTATGTTTCGCGTGGAATTTGGGTGAATTGGCTTAATCAAGGTTCTGTAAATGTTCCTAATGCCACAGGTTTGGGCATTCCAATTGATTTGGCACTTGGTTTTCATAGCGATGCTGGTTGTAAAAAAGATACCATTGTGGGCACACTTGGTATTTATACGACGCAATTAACCAATGAAGATACTAAATTAATCTTTCCCAATGGGCAATCGCGTTACGCGTCTCGCGATTTAACCGATTTGGTGGCGATGTCTATTGTGAATGATATGCGTAAATTGTACAATCCTAATTGGTCATTCCGTGGTTTGTGGAATAAGTCGTATGCCGAATCGCGTCGTCCAGAAGTGCCAACGATGTTGCTCGAATTGCTCTCGCATCAAAATTTTACCGATATGCAGTTTGGCTTAGATCCACGTTTTCAATTTTCTGTATGTCGCTCTATTTATAAAGGTATTTTGCGCTTTTTGTCCGTTCAAAATGGCACACCTTATGTGGTACAACCATTACCAATCAGTCATTTTTCTGCTCAGTTAGCAGGCGATAGTGTTATTTTAAATTGGCGTTCTGTGACCGACACACTCGAATCAACGGCTTTCCCTAACGCTTACGTAGTGTATACACGTGTGAATGATGGAGGTTTTGATAATGGTGTTTTGGTACATGAAACGACTTGCAAATTACCTGTCGTAGCTGATAAACTTTATAGTTACAAAGTGGTAGCGGTGAACGATGGTGGCGCCAGTTTCCCCTCTGAAATTTTGTCGGTTTGCAAAAATAGTCGTGCTACACATACCGTTTTGGTTGTGAATGGTTTCGACCGAATTTCTGCTCCTGAAGGATTTTCGTCTGGCGATTTTGCAGGATTTCCCGATTGGTTGGATGCCGGTGTGCCTTATGTACGAAACATTTCTTATGTAGGTGCACAACATGAATTTTCGCGTTTAGAACCTTGGCGTGACGACGATGCACCTGGTTGGGGAGCTAGTAACAGCGATTATGAGACGGAAATCATCGCTGGTAATACATTTGATTATCCATTTATTCATGGTAAATCACTTGTGAAAGCAGGTTATTCGTTTGTGTCGAGTAGCAATGAGGCAGTAGAAGACCGCTGCATTAATTTAGCCGATTACAAAGCTGTTGATTTCATTTTAGGAAAACAAAAACAGTCGTTTTTGGGTACAAATAGAACGACAGCGGACTTTAAAACCTTCACGCCATCTATGCAAAAGGCGTTGACTGACTATTGCTTGCAAGGTGGAGCGTTGGTGGTGAGTGGTGCTTATGTCGGCACCGATTTATGGAAATCGTCTTTAGTGAGTGATGCCGACAAACGTTTTGCCGAATCTATTTTGAACTATACGTGGCGAACCGACCGAGCTGCGCAAAAAGGAAATGTGTCGGCTGTGTACGCACCGAATAGCTCATTTACAGGCAAATTTGAGTTTTGCACGGCATTAAATTCTGTACAATATCACGTGGAATCGCCCGATGGAATTGAGCCTGCCAACAAAAATGCATTTACTATTATGCGTTACGGGCAGAATAATATAAGTGCCGCAGTGGCTCACAAAGGCACCTATCGCACGTTGGTTTTCGGATTCCCGTTTGAATCACTTACGTCTGATGCGATGCGTGACGATTTGATGCGACAGATTATGCGCTTTTTAATTGACGAACCATAAAATAACTATGAAAAAAATTAATTGCTTCATTCCGGCACAAGATGCCACACAATTAAAAACAACGATTGAAGGCTTGCGCCAATCGGCTTTTGTTGGTACTATTTATTTATTGTCAACCAACGGTTGTACTTATCCTGATTGTGTGACGTTATCTGTTGATAGTTTGACAAGTACTAACACGATAGCTCAAATAGCGGCTCATTCTGATGCTCAATTATCATTGATTTATACCAAATATACGCCACTCGAATTGGGGCAATATGCCTTGGAGCGTTTTTATCATTTAGCAACTTCGGCTAATGCTGGCTTGCTCTATTCCGATTACTATGAACTGAAAAATGGAACGCGTGCTTCTGTACCAACTATCGACTATCAATTGGGTAGTTTACGCGATGATTTTAATTTTGGATCAGTGTTGGTTTACAATGCTACTGAACTTAAAAAAGCAGCGACGCAGATGTCTGTGGCCTACGCCTTTGCAGGTTTGTACGATTTACGTTTAAAAGTAAGTCAATCGGCATCCATTTTACATATCAACGAATATTTGTATACCGAAGTTGATCACGATATGCGTCAAAGTGGCGAAAAGCAATTTGATTATGTCGATCCGAAAAATCGGGCAGTACAATTAGAAATGGAAGCCGCTTGTACCGACCATTTGAAATGTATTGATGGTTATTTGGCGCCAACATTTAAAGCCATTCAGTTTGACGAAGAAGTTTTCGACTATGAAGCGTCGGTTATTATTCCCGTTCGTAACCGTGAGCGTACACTCGAAGATGCCATAAAATCGGTGTTGAAACAGCAAACTAAATTCCCATTCAACTTACTTATTATCGATAATTTTTCGACCGATAAAACGCCTGAAATTATTGAGAAATACGCTCAGCAGGATTCGCGCGTGGTGCATCTCATTCCTAATCGTACCGATTTGGGTATTGGTGGTTGTTGGAATGTGGGCGTTGATTATAAGGATTGTGGTCGATTTGCTGTTCAGTTGGATTCGGACGATGTGTACCAAGACGAACATACGGTGCAAACTATGGTAGATGCTTTTTACGAACAAAATTGCGCCATGCTGGTTGGTTCTTATACCATGACCAATGGCGATATGGAAGTGATTGCTCCAGGTTTGATTGATCATAAGGAATGGACGCCTGACAATGGCCGAAACAATGCACTTCGTATCAATGGTTTGGGTGCTCCACGGGCTTTTTATACGCCGTTGTTGCGTGAAATCCGTGTGCCAAATACCAGTTATGGTGAAGATTATGCGTTGGGATTGCGTTTTTCGCGTGATTACCAAATTGGGCGTATTTATCAATCGCTCTATTTGTGCCGCAGATGGGAAGGTAACTCCGATGCCGCACTGGATATTGTGAAACAAAATGCCAACAATTTGTATAAAGATAAAATTCGCACCTTTGAGCTTATCGCTCGTATGCGGATGAATGCGAAATAGTGAAGAAAAACTAAATAACAATTAGTGCCCTTAAAATCTTTTTATCATGAAAAAAATCTTTATTCTCTTTTTTGTCTCTTTTGTAGGATTCTCCTCGCTTTATGCCTTTTCACCTAACGACACGATAGAAATCGTACGTTCGTCGTATTATTACAGAGGAAGTAAATTGACTGGAACCGATTTGAATTCATTATTGGCGAACACTTCTTCCGATATCGACGCACAACTGCATAAAGCTAAAGTTGATGCTGTTTTCACGTCTATTTTTAGTTATACAGGAGGTTTTTGTGTTGGTTATTCATTGGGTTATTGGTTGACAAGTGGTCACTTTAATTGGCAATTAATGGCTGTTGGAGTTGGCTCTATAGGTATTGCCATTCCGTTTGCTGTCGGTAGTAATCAGCGCGTTCGAAAGGCGGTTGAATTGTATAATCAAGGTATCACAACACGGGGGTATACAGGGCAAGCTGTTGATTTTCAATTGGGAATAACGCCTGGTAGTGTGGGCTTAATTATGCGTTTTTAGCTTATGATGTTGCAACAACAAATCAATCAACTATTTACCAACCAATTACAAAATTGGGAGTTGGCGCATCAGAATTTCAGCGACTTACATTCGGTCTGTTCTAAAACAGTCGATTTTGGGGCGTTTCAAATCGTTGTGCAGTTTAATCCAGCTCGTATGGTGTCGTCGGGCGCCAAAATAGATGCCAAAACGATTGCCGAACGACCTTGTTTTTTGTGCGCTGAAAATAGACCAAAAGAACAGCAAGGCGTTGAATTTGGCGACTATACCATTTTGGTCAATCCGTTTCCTATTTTTCCTCAGCATTTTACCATTCCGAGGCGTGCGCACGTACCACAATTGATTTGTCCCTATTTTGCCGACATGCTCACTTTGGCGAAGGCGTTGCCCGAACTCGTTATTTTTTACAATGGTCCTCGGTGTGGTGCTTCTGCTCCAGATCATATGCATTTTCAAGCAGGAACAAAAAGTTTTTTGCCCGTTGTGAAGGATTATTTTCGCTTAAAAACGCCAGTCCCTAATACGCCTTATTTTACGATTTCCAATTATTTACGCACGGTTGTGGCGCTGGAATCTAAAACGGTTGAATCGGCGGAACGCGATTTTTGTGAGTTGTACCAGATGCTTCAATCGCATCCATCGGAAGAACCGATGATGAATATTGTCTGTTTTTATGAGGACGATACGTATTATACGTTGGTCTTGCCACGTGCTAATTTTCGTCCTTGGCAATATACCGCGCAAGGCGATGAACAGTTGCTCGTAAGTCCAGCAACGGTTGAAATGTCAGGTGTTTTTATTACGCCAGTACGCGCTCATTTTGAACGTATAACTAAAGACGACATCCGTGATATCTTAACACAATCAACTCGAATAATATGGCCATAGCATTTCCATATAAAGAAAAAACGACTGAAGGCGTTGGTAACACCTTTGTTCCCGATTTCGATTTTGAACCCATTTCTGACGCTCAAGCATTATTTACCGAAGAACAATTACCAAAAGCTGCTCACGAACCAGTGATTGCCGTAGGTATTATGTCTCAGCCAACATTGAAATTCCAACTGCATGGCGATTTTCGTTGTGCTCAAACAAAAGAGCATTACACAGGTTCTTTTTCTGCAGAATTGGTTGCTGGTAAAATTCAATTTGAGAATTATTATTTTGATGAGCTTGTATTTGAGCCTCAACAAAAGGATGCGGTTTTTGAACTTAAGGATGTCACTATCGGCATTGAATTTCATTGGGAACGGCGCGAGCATCAGCAATTCCAAGGCGCATTGAGAGTGATAGTTGACAACGATACGCTTTGGGCAATTAACGATATTGCTGCTGAAGATTATTTATATTCCGTTATTGCCTCCGAAATGAGTGCAACCGCTTCGTTGGAATTTCTGAAAGCTCATGCGGTTATTTCTCGTAGTTGGCTTTTGGCGCCCATGTGGAATAAACCTAAATCGGAATCACACCTTGCTCAACAAAACACGTCTGATGACACGTTGATAAAATGGTATGAACGTGATGCGCATCAATTATTTGATGTTTGTGCCGACGACCACTGTCAACGCTACCAAGGAATTGCGCGCGCGCGTACATTATTAGTTCGTCAAGCTATCGATCAAACGCGTGGTGAAGTGTTGGTTCATAACGGACAAATCTGCGATGCCCGTTTTTCAAAATCGTGTGGTGGCGTTTCCGAACTGTTTGAAAGCTGTTGGGTTGACGAACATTATGATTACCTCACGCCTGTACGCGACGATGCTTCGTGTGATGAAGTACCCGATTTATCGGTTGAGGCAAATGCTGAATGTTGGATTCGTACATCGCCCGACGCATTTTGCAATACATCCGACCAACAAATTTTGAGTCAAGTGCTGAATCAATACGATCAGGAAACGCAGGATTTCTACCGCTGGAAAGTACAATATTCAACAGAACAATTATCGGAGTTATTAAAAAAACGTTCAGGCATTGATTTTGGAACGGTGGTTGATTTACTACCGCTTGAACGTGGTGCTTCGGGTCGTATCACTAAATTGAAAATTGTAGGAACTAAACGTACGCTCATTGTTGGTAAAGAATTGGAAATTCGTAAATGGCTTTCAGAATCACATTTGCATAGTTCTGCTTTTGTGGTCGATAAAACAACCGATGGTTTTGTTCTTACGGGAGCAGGCTGGGGACATGGCGTTGGCTTGTGCCAAATAGGCGCTGCTGTGATGGGCGCTCAAGGTTACACATACGATCAAATTTTAAAACACTATTTTAGAGGCGCTACATTAAACGCCGCTTATTAATATGAATCAATCTTACAAAAAATCGCCCTGGAAATGGGTTCCTACGCTGTATTTTGCTCAAGGTTTGCCTTATGTGGCTGTTATGACTATTGCGGTGGTGATGTATAAAAATCTAGGTATGTCCAATAGCGACATCGCTTTTTATACGGGGTGGCTTTATTTGCCTTGGGTTATTAAACCATTATGGAGTCCTTTTGTTGATTTAATCAAGACCAAACGTTTTTGGATTATTGCGATGCAATTTCTAGTCGCGGCAGGTTTTGCAGGCGTGGCGTTTTTTATTCCGACTACATTTTATATAAAAGCCACTTTAGCTTTTTTCTGGTTACTCGCTTTTAGCTCAGCCACGCACGATATTGCTGCCGATGGTTTTTATATGTTGGGTTTGACATCTGGTGATCAATCCTTTTTTGTTGGTATTCGTAATACGTGTTATCGTTTGTCTACCATTTTTGGCCAAGGCGTTTTGGTTATGTTGGCGGGTTTGTTGTCCGAAGGTAAAATAATCACTTCTGTTAAGGGCAATATCCCGTTAGCCTGGAGCTTGACTTTTTTTCTTTTGGCAGCACTTTTTATAGGTTTTTCGCTCTATCATTTTTTCATTCTGCCAAAACCCATTTCCGATGAATCCAAGAAAATAGTTCCTCCCGCAGAAATGCTTCGCGATTTTGGGCATACATTTGTCACATTCTTTCAGAAAAAAGATGTGGCCTTAATGTTCTTCTTTATTCTAACTTATCGTCTTGGCGAAGCACAGCTAACTAAAATAGCATCTCCTTTTTTATTAGACACTCTTGAAAATGGTGGATTGAATATGTCCACATCTACTTACGGGCTCATTTATGGAACGTTTGGAGTGGCAGCATTACTACTCGGAGGTATCATAGGTGGAGTTTTAATTTCGCGTCATGGGCTTAAACGTTGGATTATTCCCATGGCCTTACTGATTAATTTACCAGATATATTTTACGTTTTCTTAGCTTATTACCAACCGAGTGTATCTATGGCCGCTATTTTTGTCGTTTTAGAGCAGTTTGGATATGGATTTGGATTTACGGCCTACATGCTTTACCTTATTAATATAGCAGATGGCGAATACAAAACCGCACATTATGCAATTGCCACAGGCTTTATGGCTCTTGGAATGATGCTCCCAAGTATGGTGTCAGGATGGATTCAAGAGCAACTAGGATATACACTATTCTTTATTTGGGTATGCATTTGTACCATTCCAAGTATTTTTGCTGCTGTTTTTGTACGTGCGAAACTCGATCCATCTTATGGGAAAAAATAGAATTCGCACTTTTTTAGGGAAAAGATGGCTCTTCATGACGTTAAATGCGTTGCTGTAGTCTCTCTTGTAACCGCTAAAAATGCGTACTTTCTCTAAAAATATGCTGAATAACATATTTTTTGTAATTTTGTTCAAAATTTAAATCACTGATAAATAATACTTTGTATTTTTCTTTCATAATTTCTCTAAAAAAGTTGTTATAAAGTTTGGATATGAATTAAAAAAG
>CAZMYT010000001.1:0-442186 GCA_964570565.1 uncultured Paludibacteraceae bacterium | reverse complement strand
AGAGCACAACACTTTTAATGTTGGGGTCCTGGGTTCGAGCCCCAGCTGGATCACATAAAAAGAGATTACTTTCATTAGTAATCTCTTTTTTGTCTGTGTACAAAACTGCACGGTATATTTACAACCATATCTTCTACAAGCATTTTTCTGAAGCAACAGAAAAAAATTGTACCTTTGCGACACAAATAAACACCAATCAATTATGTCGACAGTCATTTTTTACGCTATTATTTTCATTCTCGTAGCCGATTTTATATGGGAACGCGCCCTCTCGCTCTTAAATATTAAGGCTTCTAAATCAACTATTCCAGCATTATTAACTGGACTGTACGACGAAGAAAAATACAGTAAACAGCAACTCTATTTTCGCACCAATGCCAAATTTGGCTGGGCAACTGCCACATTCAGTTTTTTATTAATATTTGCGATGTATGTTTTTGGTGGATTTGCTTGGCTGGATGAATTCGTACGCACATTAACCAACAATGAATTAGTAACTTCACTACTCTTCTTTGGCATTTTGTTTTTTGCCAACGACCTATTAACCACACCTTTTCAATGGTACGACACATTTGTGATCGAAACACGTTTTGGTTTTAATAAAGTGACACCTAAGCTATTTGTACTCGACAAACTTAAAAGTTGGGGGTTAGAAATTCTGATTGGCGGGATTTTACTAACGGTCATCATGCTCATATACCAACAGACTCCAACGTATTTTTGGTTAATTGCTTGGTCGGTAGTTACGGCTTTCAGTCTGTTTATGAGTTTCTTTTATTCCGAATTAATTGTGCCGTTATTCAACAAACAAACACCCCTAGAAGCTGGTGAATTACGTGATGCTATCGAACAATTTGCACAAAAAACAGATTTCAATCTGACAAACATTTACGTCATCGATGGTTCGAAACGCTCCACCAAAGCGAACGCATATTTTACAGGTTGGGGACAAAAGAAACGCATTGTGCTATACGACACGTTGATTAAAGAGTTGAGTACCGACGAAATTGTGGCCGTATTGGCACACGAAATTGGACACAACAAGCACAAACACACACTCAAAGGCATGGCGGTATCACTTCCGATGAACTTACTGTTATTTTTTCTACTTGGTCTGATATTAAACAACAATGCCATTGCTCAATCAGTGGGCAGTACTGCTGCATCATTTCACATCAACATGCTGGTTTTTGGCATATTATACACGCCTATCAGTCTGCTTTTAGATCTTGTAAACAACATGCTATCGCGCCACCACGAATATCAAGCGGATGCTTTTGTTAAAACACATGGCTACGCCGAACATTTGGTGACAGCACTCAAAAAAATATCGTCGAGCGCGCTCAGCAACTTAACACCGCATCCACTTTACGTGTTTGTAAACTATTCGCATCCAACGCTCTATCAACGTATCACAAAATTAATAGCCTGATTTTATGAAACTCACTTTGGTACAACAAGAAATTGTGTGGGGCAACAAAGCACACAATCTAGCCACATTCAACGCCATAGCCGAAGCACATTACGGACAAACAGACGTATTAGTGTTACCCGAAATGTTCAGCACAGGATTCTGCGTGAATCAACCCGATTTGTCAGAAACCACTGATGGCGAAGCAATTCAACAAGTAAAACAGTGGGCTAAACAAGGCAATTACGCCGTAGTGGGAAGTATTATGGCTACGGATGGAGCCAGAATGTACAACCGTGCGTTCTTTTGTCAACCTGATGGAACCATTGATTTTGCCGACAAACGCCATCTATTTATTGGTGATGAACAACGCCATTTCACGCCTGGCGACAAGCAACTTGATGTGACGTACAACAGCGTCAAATTTCGGGTATTAGTTTGTTTCGATTTGCGTTTCCCTGTGTGGAGTCGCAACAAAGGAGGCGAGGATTACGATGTGCTCGTATATGTGGCCAATTGGCCGAAAGATCGGATTGATGCGTGGGACACGTTGCTCAAAGCGCGTGCTATTGAAAATCAAGCGTATGTGTGTGGCGTCAACGCCGTTGGAACAGATTCGTATAACATTCAACATGACGGACACTCGGTGTTATTGGATCCACGCGGTAAAAGTATAGTCGATTTTGAAATGAACGAACAGGCGGCTAAAACAGGCGAAGTAAATGTAGAAAAGCTACGCCGTATTCGCGAGCAATTTCCCTTTTTAAAATCGGGCGATAAATTTACGATTGAGCTGTAAATAAATCAGTTTCGATGTCTTATTGAACTCTTTGTAGAACATCCACATCCACAAAGTCATTGCCTTGGCGAAGCCAACTTTTGAGTGTACCTGTGTGTACAAAATGTGATTTAGCAAACAGCGATTTGCTCACAGCATTCGATATAGGAACATGTGCATAGAGTTGCTTGAGTTTTAAAAATTCGAATGCATAGGTCACTAACAACCCCAACGCTTCTGTGCCAAATCCTTGATATTGAAATTGTTTATCGACCAAAACGCCCACGCCTGCTCGCAAATGATGTGGATCAAAATCGAACAAATCGACTGCCCCAATCACCGCTTTATCCGCATTGCGTTCAATCATTAAACGTAGCTGTTTTTTTTCATAAATAGTTTTATCAGCAAAAGCGATGTATTCCTTGAGAATATAGCGTGAATAAGGCTCTACAGCACTACTTACAGCCCAAAGTGTGGTATCGTTTTCCCACCGATAAAAGTGCTCCAAATCTTCAGGTTCGAGAGCACGTAACGTGATATGATCGTTTTTTAAATACATGGATTTGCACAATTAAGGAGCGCAAATATAGCCATTATTTTTTAGAATGGACTCATTTCAACCAAACTCACGCAAAACGAGTTCCAAAAACCTGAATATTTTCCGTATCTTTGCACCCACAATTTTTACACAAACTTGGGTTTGTTGAACAGTGTTAAAACAGCCACGTTCAACGCTTTAATTTTATTTTTTATGGTTCGTAAACAAAAACAACTTCCTCTTTTTCAAGAAGTAACCATCACCGATGTCGCCGCCGAAGGTAAAGCCATTGCCAAAGCAGACGACCTCATCATTTTTACACAATATGCCGTACCTGGCGACGTGGTAGATTTGCAAATTTTCAAGAAAAAGAAAAACTACATGGAAGGTCGCGTGACCAAATTCCATAGCTATTCCGACAAACGATGTGAACCTGTATGCGAACATTACGGCGTTTGTGGAGGCTGTAAATGGCAAATTCTCCCTTACGACGAACAGATAAAATACAAACAAAAACAGGTGATCGACAATTTAACCCGTTTAGGAAAAATTGAATTGCCTGAAATTACGCCTATTTTAGGTTCTGCAAAAACCACCTTTTACCGCAACAAATTAGAATATACATTTTCTAACAAACGTTGGCTCACGGCTGAACAAATGGGAAATGCTGGCGATTTAAACCTCAATGGCGTTGGTTTCCACATTCCGGGGATGTTCGATAAAGTACTCGATATCCACAAATGTTGGTTGCAGGACGATATTTCGAACCAATTGCGCAATGAAATTCGTCAATACGCATTCGACCATAATCTTACGTTTTTCGATTTACGCAACCAAGAAGGCTTTTTGCGCACGCTGATGGTTAGAACCACATCGACAGGCGAACTCATGGTGGTGATGGTATTTTTCCACGAAGACGAACCCGCTCGTGTAGCCTTACTCAAACATTTGGTTGCTAAATTTCCACAAATCACCGCTTTACTTTATGTGATTAACGAAAAATGCAACGACACCATTACCGATCAAACCATTCATTGTTTCCATGGAGCGGATGCTATTTACGAAGAAATGGAAGGTTTAAAATTCAAAATCGGTCCAAAATCATTCTATCAAACCAATTCGGAACAAGCATACGAACTCTACAAAGTGACCCGTAATTTTGCCGAACTTACAGGCGACGAGCTCGTGTACGACTTATACACAGGGACAGGCACCATTGCCAATTTCGTAAGCAAACACGCCAAACAAGTGATTGGTATTGAATATGTTCCAGAAGCGATAGAAGATGCCAAGGTTAATTCGTCACTTAATAAAATTGACAACACACTTTTCTTTGCTGGCGATATGAAAGATATGTTGACTGATCAATTTATCGAAGAATACGGCCGTCCTGATGTGATTATTACCGACCCACCACGCGCTGGCATGCACGAAGATGTAATCAATGTGATACTCAGCGCCGCGCCAAAACGCATTGTGTACGTAAGTTGTAATCCTGCCACGCAAGCACGCGACTTACAATTGTTGGATGCCAAATACCGTGTGGATGCCGTACAACCAGTGGATATGTTTCCTCACACGCATCACGTAGAAAATGTAGTTAAACTCACCAGACGTTAATTACAGAACCGATAACGTACTAAAAAAGGTTTCCACCCATGGGTAGAAACCTTTTTTTATGTTATGAAAAGTAGTGTTCTTAATGTGAAATCACGTGTTTTTTGAGTACGCCGCCTTTAATTTCGCGAATGGAATGTTGCACCACAAAAGCGGTTGGGTCTATTTTCTCAATTTCGCTCAATAATTTAGTTACCTCCAAACGCGTGACCACACAAAATAGCACTTTACGATTTTCATCGTGGGCCGATTGGTAACCACCAGCTGCGCGATAAACGGTCACACCACGATGCAATTGATCGGTAATCATGTGACGAATGTCCGCATTTTGTGGCGACACAATGGTAACTCCAATGTACTCTTCGATACCATTAATAATAAAATCGACCGATTTAGAAGCCGCCACATACGTCAACATCGAATACATGGCCGTTTCTACATTAATCAAAAACGCCGCAATAATAAACAACGCCACATTGAAAATAGCAATGAAATTACCAACCGTAATACCTCCTCGACGGCTCACATAAATAGCCATCACTTCCGTACCGTCAATTACAGAACCACCACGAATAGAAAAACCGATACCCGCACCGAGAAAGACACCACCAAAAATGGCGATTAATAACTTATCGGACGTGATAGATGGCAATTCCACAAAATGCACCAACACCGATAGTAGAATGATAGAAATTGTACTACGAATAGCAAATTGCCACGAAATTTGGCGATAACCAATGATAATAAAGGGCAAATTAATGATCAAAATCAATAGTGATAAATCAAAATTCGTCAAAAAATTAATTAATAGTGACACGCCCATAGCCCCACCATCCAAAAAATTATTGGACAGTAAAAAGGCTTTTAAACCGATGGTGGCACTAATGACACCCAACGCCATATACATGGAGGATTTCCACGAAATAACGGCACTACTTCTAAACATAATGAGATAATTTTATGGCTACTAAAGTAGACAAAATTAGTTATATATTTAACAAAAATTACAATTATTTTTGAGGCTCAATATGAATAATCACTTGGGTACCAGCACCATATTTTTCTTTCAATTTTTGTTCTATTTTTACCGTCGAAGCGTGCGATTTTGCCACGGTCATATCACCTGAAACCCGCACATGCAACTCGATAGCAATATTAGCACCAATTCGTCGAGTTTTCAGATTATGAGGATCGCTCAACAACGTATCTTCCATAATCAAACCTAAAATTTCGTCCTCTTGTTCTTTTGGCAACGACCGCTCCACCAATTCATTCAAGCTTGGCTTCACCAAATCGTACGACACTTTAGCAATCAACACACTCACAATAATAGCCGCAACGGGATCCAACACGCGCCATTGATCGCCCAAGAAATAGGCACCACCAATACCAATCAACGTACCAATAGACGAAAACGCATCAGAACGATGATGCCATGCATTAGCTTTTACAGCTGGTGAATTGACCCGTTTAGCAACTCCTAGTGTGTACCAATACAACAATTCTTTAGTAACAATCGAAACAGCAGCAGCCACCAAAGCAATGAAGCCTGGACGTTCAATTAGCTCGCCACCAATAACACGACCAATGAGCTCTATACTATTGACAAAAATACCAATACTTACAGCAAACAATGCCAAACCAATAATAATGGTAGCAAGCGTTTCATATTTTCCATGACCATAATCATGACATTCATCTTTGGGTTTAGATGATACTTTGACAAAAACAAGTACCACTAAATCGGTAGCAAAATCGGATATAGAATGTACCGCATCGGCAACCATAGCTCCACTTCGGCCAAAAATACCAGCCAACAATTTACCTATAGCTAAGGCCAAATTTACAAAAAAACCAACCCAAGTCACTTTATAAATGGCTTTTTCACGATTTTCAATTTTCATACTCATTCAAATTAAATTTTAGACACCAATTTACCCAAAAGTTCGACCAACTTGCCAATCTCTTCGGCTGTAAGTGTTTCTCCTATCAGTTCCGAAAAACGCTCGTGTGCATAATCATGCATGGCATTTATTTGCCGACCTTTTTCGGTTAAATGCAAATGCGAATTACGACGATCTTCGTCCGATTGCACCTTTTTGATATACTCTTTTTCAATCAATTTATCGATAGAAACGGTCACCGTTGGTTTAGTAAGTTGCAATTCCGACGCCAATTCCGTGATATTTGGATTTCCCAATGCACTAATCACTTCCAGATAATGCATCTGCGTTAATGTCAACTCGGTCAACCCAAAATACTCTTTCGCTTGCTCCTCCATTTCGCCTAAGCTATGCGACAGTTTAGCAATAATTGGCACAATTTTATCCATACAAACACACCTTTTTTTAAAATTAAAACAACGTCAAATTGAGTTTGCAAATATAATTAGTTTTATCTAACTAATTATCTGTTTTTGATAAAAAATGATAAAAAAAATCGAATTCAACCATTTTGTGCTATTTTTGCAAAAAAATAATCTATGAAATTCTACCTTCAGTTTGTCATTTTCAGCCTTTTAATCACCTATCTACCAGCTATAATAGCACAAATTAGTTTTCATAAAAAAACGGTCAACAAAGCAATCAAAGTGCTTGTGTGGACTATTCCCACCCTCTTTTTACTGGTCTTCTTTTTATTCCGATTTAGCGTATTCAACCCCAGCCACCAAAGTTTCTTATGGTTTATGTGGTTATTTATGACGCTGTTTTTACCAGCCAATATTATCGCACTATTTTCGGTGCTAGACGCACTTTTCAAACGTCTTTTTGGTAAGAAAATCAAGCTGCGCCAATTCGTTGGCTATCCATTGGGCATCATAATCGCTGGTGGTTTAATTTGGGGTGCTGCCGACCGTTATCACGTGGAAGTGCGCCGTGTGGAAATTACCACCGACCAACTGCCAGCCGCTTTCGACGGACTGAAACTGGTACAAATTTCGGACGTGCATTTAGGTAATTTGAGTAACGCTGAAGCCTATTTAACCAAAGTAGCCAACAGCATTAATGCCGAACGGCCTGATTTGATTCTGCTCACAGGCGACTTGGTGAATCTCACAGGCAACGAAGGCGACGGACTCGATGCACCTTTTTTGAAACTTCACGCCACATTGGGAAAATATGCAATTTTAGGCAATCACGATTATGGCGACTACATCACGTGGGACACGCCCGAGGCTAAAGTGGCGAATTTAAACAGTGTGAAAGCACTTTACAAACGCTTTGGATTCGATTTATTGCTCGACGAACACCGCACCATTACACGCGATTCCGCTCAAATTGGCATTGTGGGCGTTGAGAACTGCGGCGTTGATCCATTTCCGTGTTATGGCAATTTAGCCAAAGCACTCGACAGTTTATCTACCACTTGCAACATTCTGCTGAGCCACGACCCAACACACTGGCGTGCCGAAGTGCTACAACACCCTGAACTCACGCTGATGCTAGCTGGCCACACGCACGGCGCACAGTTGGGCATCGATGCGTTTGGCGTAAAATGGTCGCCTTCGCATTGGATTTTTAAAGAATGGGACGGTTTATACCAACAAGCAGGACAATTTCTCTTTGTAAACCGCGGTTTGGGTTACGTGGGCATTCCGTTTCGTTTGGGCATGCGCCCCGAAATTACGGTAATCACCTTACGTTCCAGAAACTAATAATCTCTTAAATATCGTTACTAATCACTTGTGAGTTTTCCTTGTCGTATCGAGTGCGGTTGAGTGCATCTTCGTAGGTGATAGTAATGCGTCCTTCGGTGGTTATTTGTAACGCCACAGTGCCTTCTGGCTTTTCCCAATAGGTAATATAATGGCAACGACCAAACGACAAAGCTTCCATTTCGTCGCTCTCACCTTCAACATACGGTTTCGAGAAAAATTCGTACGATTTACCTTCACCATATTTGTCGACAAAGGCATTTTTAAGACTCATGTAGTCAATTTTCAACGGCGCCCAATCTTTAACAGTGGGTAAAAGCACCACCACTTTCCAAATCGCAGCTGTTTTTTTGGTGGCTACCAAACGCACTTCGCATGGGCGGCCAATAAAATTACCTGTCAATACATGGAGATTTTTATTCTCCTTTTTGACGATAAATCCCTGTTTTATTAACTCTTTAGTGAAATTAATAACCGTGCCATCCATAGGCACATTTTTGAACCGAAGATGTTCTTGGCTGTAACCAGAAAACACAAACAGACAAAAAGTGATGATTAAAATGGTTTTTAGTGATTTCATAGAATTATTTGGAACATAGGCGATTGAAATGACACAGCGAATGTACCGTTTTATTTTTAACCAACCAACTTTTTACAAAAAAACCTAACAGGTTTTGAGAGCCTGTTAGGTTGATATAGTTTATCAGGGGCTATTTGAGATACCATGATTTTGTATCAAATGACACATACAGACAATTAATTCTTTCTAATAGTAAATTCTACGCGTCTATTTATTCGCCTACCTTGGTCAGTATCATTAGTGGCCACGGGCTTGGTTTCACCATAACCTTTGGCTGTAATGCGAGACTCGCTAATACCTTTGGCAATGAGATAGCTTCTAACGGTGTTAGCTCTTTCATCCGATAATTTCATATTAGCGTCATCTGAACCTATATTATCCGTATGTCCTGCTATCTCAATTTCCATTTTCGGATTATCGTTAAGAATAGCAAATACATTATCCAATTCTGCATTGGATTCTGGCTTGAGAGTTGCTTTTCCAAAATCAAAAAATAGATTGTTTAAACGAATTGTTTGGCCAACTTCAACAGGAATCAAATACAATGTCTTCTCTATGACTGATGTGGCTGTAAGTTCCCGAGCATCTATATTTTCGGATATTGGCAGATAGGCATCTGATTTTGCCTGATAGGCATAAAACAATCCCGCAGGAAGTGCAATTGAATATTCTCCTGTTTCACCATTGGAGGTTGCTTGTCCTATTTTTTCGCTCGTTAAAATATTGGTATAAACAATATCAGCTTGAAGCGGTTTGTCTGTTTTCTTATCAAGAACCTTTCCACGAACAACAATAACAGGCTCTGGTTTAATTGTTTCTGTTTTAGGTGTTTCTTTTTCAGGTTGATGTAATTTTAGTCGGTATAAGTTAGATTGATTATTTTCCCAACGTATAAAGTAAGCATATTCTCCTTTTGAATCGATTGTGAAATAATTTTCAGTCGCTTTTGTATTTATAATTTTCCCAATGTTGATTGGTTGACTCCAATTTTGCCAGGTGTCGTCCAATCTTTTGGTTATAAAAATATCTTTTGCCCCATAACTAAAATGCCCAGAACTGGCAAAGACAAACGTTTTATTGTCTGCGGCTAAGAAACAAGGGATTTCATCGCCAGTGGTATTAATATCATATCCCATGTGTTTAAAATTGCCATATTCTCCTTTCTCATTACGAAAAGCAACATAAATATCACCATCAAAATATTTATTTTCACCATCAGTACGCTCCATGTCAACAAAATAATACTGACCATCATAGCTCATACAATCACTGATATATTCACTCTTTGAGTTGAAGCCACTAATTTTTAGTTTTTCTCGCTCCCAACTCGTTTTTCCTTTTTTATCCCTTTTCAAATAGGTTTTATAAATATCTGTTTTCCCTATATTCATGGCATTAACATAGGCCACATTGTTGTCTTGTGAAATCGCTGTTAATGCACTCGATGTGGAGGTTTTGATTGGAAGATTAAAGTCACACCATTCCACTTTTGAGATGCGTCCATCATATCCTATGACGCCTCTATAAATTTGGTTTTTACCATACTCATCTTCATGGCTAAAATAGATATATTTCCCGTCCAAAGAGACTATGGGTGCTGTAGGGCTAGCCATTCCAGACACATCATCATTCATATACATAGGTTCTCCTTCAAACGGATTTTCTTTTGCAAAGTTGAATTCTGGAGTGTAAGCCTCTCGAAAATCAGTAAGTCCGACTCCCGATATCTGATTCACGCCCGGAATTTTTACATAGTCGAGATACACATTTACACATGTAACATGTTTAGTAGGTTCAAAATTATAATTTGAAGTCCTAAATCCCTGTACAGGAGATGCGTCTCCTTGGTAAATAGTATTTACAATCGTTTCTTTTGAGTTTTCAGAAAGCGATTCTATTTCAATTTTGACGATAGCACCCACATTATAATTTTCGCAAATAACTACCTGTTGGGCATCAAATGGCATAAAGTAGTATTTGATAACAGCTGGACTTTTTGCATTTTTCGAGGGTTCTTTTCCATCTTTATTCTCTTGCAATACAGCAGCCGCATATTGGTTATATCCATTTTTATAGGTGACTGGTTTTCCGGCTCCAGTTTCAGAGCCTTCTATTTTATAACTCCAGCGTATTTTTTGTGCATCCAGTTGATTAACAAGAAAAAAGCAAAGTATAATTGAAATTAAAATTTGTTTCATATAGATGTAATTTTAAAGAAACCATCTAATATTTTATATCTTAGATGGTTTCTTTTGTTATAAAATTGGTTTATTCTATTTTAGGAACTCATTTACTCAAACTTGATTTTCTCTACATATAAGACTTGGCGATTACTTGATCTGCCTACCATAATCATACCACCGTCAGGAGTATCAATAATGGGATTCATCCGGTCTAAATAATACGCGTTTGGATCCTCTTTTGATTTTCTTCCATAAACAGTAAAATCGCTCATGGCTCCTGTATTCCCATCTATTTTACAAATTTTTAAGTAACTTCCATCTTTGGTTTTTTCCATTATTATTGGATAAAAACCACTATTATAATTTTGTCTGATAAAAAAGTCAATAATGCCTACTGTCTTTTTATCTGCTGAAGCTGTAAAATCTTCGGTTACACCGTGGGTATATTGTTTAATTAGTTTTCCCGTATTATCAAATTGAAGGTAGTACATACGACCAGGTAACCCAATTTCTTGATAAACGGCTACAAAGTTTCCATTTTCAAGCTCTAATGCTCCTCTATACAGGTTGTTTTTATTATTTATGTTTTTAAGAGTTTTACTCAATGATGCCGTTTTCTTTTCATTGGCAGGTTTAATCACCGTTTTGTCTATGTCGAATGCAGGTGTTTTTTGAGTGTAAACTACTTTGTCGTTTTCAATTTTAATAACAGCTAATCCCATTTCTTTGTTCTTTCCTACACGAGCAAGCACATATATATTCCCATTTCCCATCATTTCTGCTCCGATGATAAGCATATCTGGAAAGCCTTCAAAATTAATTTGCTTGTCGACAGAACCTTGCTTGTTAATAATAGTGATTGTTCTTGTATTAGAGTCTTTGTTGTAAAATTCTTCTGAGCCCTTATATACTAATGGAAAATCCTTGGTTATCAACATTAGTTTTTTATTTAGAACTTCCTTACATAGTTCAGTTTGTTGTACATATTTGAACGGAATTAGAGTGACTTTTTCTACTTCTAACCTTTTTGCGTCTGCTTTTACAATACAATAATCTATATGTGTATCAGTACTTCCAACACCTAACCTTCCTTTGGTTACTAATTTTGGAAAAACTCCACCTACTGCAATTAAATCACCAGCTGCTAGAAATCCGGAATAACTATCTAAACCTAATGTTTTAGTTGTTTGAGTTTCACCATTAATACCAACATGCATTTCAAAAATAGGCATAATTTTTCTGTCATCTTCAGTTCTTATATTAGTAATCTCCCTTTCTGTAACAAATTGTTCTCCTAGATATATTCCATCAAGATAATTCTTTTGCATATACCCTTTTTCCAAAATCATTTGTCCCCAAAAAGATGAAGGAACAACTC
This sequence comes from uncultured Paludibacteraceae bacterium, assembly GCA_964570565.1. Taxonomy (GTDB): domain Bacteria; phylum Bacteroidota; class Bacteroidia; order Bacteroidales; family Paludibacteraceae; genus W0P28-013. The sequence continues at coordinate 430,046 of CAZMYT010000001.1, read as the reverse complement.
TTACAAAACGAACAATACCATCTTTTCCAATACTTGCTTGATTACTTATTGCATTGCGAGAAGAAGGCGCGGAAGAATTTGGCGATACGGCTTGTGCTGTTGTTTGTTTTACATTTTGATCAAATGTAAATTGATACAATTCTACTTCTTTCTTTTTTTCTTGAGATAAAACAATATTTAACTGATTATCATTCGATAATTGAACGAGAGCAATTTTAGCTTTCTTAAATTCTTTAGGAATTTCAACTGTTGTTTTATTAACAGGTGTTTGAGAAAACATATTCAAAGGAATCACAAAACTTAAGAGTAGAGATAAATTTTTTGTTTTCATAATTATCTAATTTTGATATTACATATAGAGTTAAACTAACTACACACATCAATATTTAAAAAAAATACTTCACAAAAATATTCTCAATATGGCAAAAAAAAAATCCATATAAATATGGATTTTAAAGTAAAAAAAGCTATTGTAGAATTATTTAACTAAGTTGTGCTGAATAGCGTATTTTAATAGACCCACAATGGATTTACTATGAGTTTTTCGCATAATATTGATACGATGCGTGTCGACCGTTTGTTTTGAAATAAATAACTGTTCTGCAATTTCTTTACTGGTCATTTCTTGAAGAATCAGGCGAAGAACTTCCGTTTCTCGATCGGTTAAATTCTGATTATTAGTAGATTTATCGAGCTGCTTCATCTGTTTTATAATCGGTAAGATTTTACACGCAAAATAACACCCATTTTCTATTAAGGCATTAAGGCCTCGTATAAATTCATACTTATCACAGATTTTAAGCATATAACCATCAGCTTCACATTCTATGGCTTTTTTGACATAGTACACTTCGTCATGCATTGAAAGAAAAAGAATTTTGATCTCAGGATATTGATCTTTTACCTTTGAACAAAGTTCGAAACCATCCATACCATCCATTTCGATATCTACAATGAGTATATCCAATTGTCCATTGAGTATAGTTATGTTACGCCATGCTTCGGCACCATCAACAGCCACACCCGATATAACCTTATCGTGGCAATCAATTAACATACTTTCAATGCCACTAATAACAAGTGGATGATCGTCTACAATAAAAATTCGTGTTGGAGACATCGTCATACAGTGGGGATTTCAATGGAAAATAGAGTGCCTTCATCGCTGTTTGATGTAAGATCTATTTTCCCGTTTAATTGTTTTACTCTTTCAAAAATATTTTTCAGCCCTGCTCCTTTAGTTGTTTCCAAAAGTGACGTATCAAAACCTAAGCCATCATCATGAATCCGAATTTTTATAAGGCTTTGTGAATACATCACTATGATATAAATATGCTTGGCTTGTGCATATTTCAAAGCATTATTACTTATTTCCTGCACGATTCGATAAATAACAAAATCTATATTTTCATTTTGTATTAAGTTATCCTCTGCATTATCTACTGTAAGATGAAATTGTGTATGAGCTTGAACAAAATTACTTTGTTCACAAAAATATTGGAGCGCAGGAACAAGTCCTTTGTTTAAATCCTTGGGGAACATGTTATGAGAAATCACACGAATTTCGGCAGATACATCTTTAACCAAGGTCGAAATTTCGTTGGTTTTGGCTTGTTCTACTGAGCTCAATGATGATATATACATCTGAATAACTGCCAATTTCTGACTAATACTATCATGTAAATCACGTGCAATACGTGAACGCTCAGTTTTCTCCATCCCGATGCGCATAGCTAACACTTTTTTATCTTGTTCCACAGCCTGCAAAACGGCAGATTTCCGCTTCACTTGAACGTATAATACAAACAAACCTATTAATAAAAATAGCACAAGAACGGCAAAAACAACAATCATCTTGTATGTTGCCAATTGTCTTTCTTGAACTTCAATTTGCTGTTTCTTCTTCTCTGACTCATATTCTATCTGTAATCGTTCAATTGTACGATTAATGTCAATGTCGTTTATTTCTTGATGGGCGAGCATTAGGGAGTCTTGCCATTGAAGTGCTTGCTGATATCTTTTCTCATTACGAGCATGTTTGGCAAACACCTCAAAAACAAGTGCTTTTTTATCAGGGCTATGCTCTTTGGAAAAAATAGTTAGTGCTCGGTTATAGTACAAATTAGCCTGCTGATGGTCTCCTAATTGGTAATGAATATCAGCCAATAGCACTAAATCAATAGACATATTCATTTGAAAGCCGCAAACGGAATCTGCTTGATAAGATTTTTTATAATAAAATAAGGCACTATCCATTTCATTTTTTTCAACAAAACACATCGCCATATTGTTATAAAAAGAGCTCAATGCCAATTGTCCGCCTTTATTCGCATAGAAGTAAATAGCCTGTTTATCAATCAATAAAGCACTATCCAATAATCCCATACTACCATACAAATTGGCTTTCAAATGTGTCATTCTTAGTAACAACGGCAGATAGGTAGAATCTTGACTAGCTTTATCGATGTATTCTCTCGTTTTGTCAATATCACCTTTGTTATAAAATGTTTTAGCCATATTGCCATAGACTGTACATAAAGACGGCATATTTTTATCACGTTCATATATTTTTTCAGCCTGATAAAAATAGCAAAATGCCGAATCATATTTGGCCAACATCATAAAATTGATGCCTTTACTCATAAAACAGGATGCACTTAAAGAATCTAAAGAAGGATCTTTTTTGACGTACAACAATGCATCATCAATAATTGCATTGGATTTGACATACTCCCCATCTCTATAATTCAATCGACTTTCTGTCATTTTTTTCAGATACGCCATCAAATTAGATGGATGTTCTAAATTAATACTATCTAACTGATAATAGAAATTTAACAAGGAGTCGTATTCGGCATTACTATATTGTTGAAGTTTGGGATAAAATGATTGAAAGTTTGTTGCACGTTCATCGGAAGGTTTATCACAGCTCACGCAAGCTATTAAAATACAAGCAAACAAGAATATCTTGTACCATGTTCCTTTTGTAATTTGACTAAGTGCCATAAGATAGGAATTAAATGAGATTTCTAGTATTTAGCAATAAGAAACTTATCTCATAAAACAACACATTACATCATTTGTTTCATCTGTTCTCCCAAAATACGAATACCAGTTTCAATTTGGTCTTCGGGCGTATTAGAAAACGACAAACGAATATAGCCATTAGGATGTTCGTCAGGGTCGAACGTTTTGCCCGTAACAAACACCACGCCTTCGTTCACACAGCGACGCACCAACACTTCTTCGTCAACACCGTGAGGCATTTTGAGCCATAAATAAAAACCACCTTTCGGTTCTACAAACATAGCTTCTGCAGGACATTCGCGACGCACAGCCGCCACCATACAATCGCGGCGCACTTTATAGATTGCTCTCAATTGCTCAATATAGGTTTGCATTTTGCCTGTACGCAAAAATTCATACGCCAATACTTGCGATAACATAGGCGAGCAGGCATCCATCGATTGTTTGCACACTTCGGCTTTAGCGTAAACTGCTTCGGGCACCAATAACCAAGCCACGCGCAAACCAGGACCAAATACCTTGGAGAATGAACCAGAATAAAAATAACGCTGTTCATCGGCAGCCGTGGTTTTCATAGGTACAATCAACGGTTTCACATCGTCGCTGTAAAACAATTCGCCGTATGCATCGTCCTCCAACACAGGAATATCGGTTTGCGCCATGACCTCTATAAACTCCGCGCGACGTTGAGGCGAATAACTCAAACCTGCTGGATTATGGAAATTGGGCGTTACGTACACAAACTTCGGATTCAATGCTAAAGCAGCTTTTAAAGCGGCAATATCAATACCATCGGCATCCATGGGAACACCTTTAAGCTCGGCTTCAAAGGATTTAAACGCCGATGTTGCGCCAATAAAAACGGGATCTTCGGTAAGCACCACATCACCAGGATTGATAAATATTTTACCAATAATATTGATGGCTTGCAACGAACCAGTGGTAATAATCAAACGATTGGTATCAACCGGAAAACCTTTAGCGCGGAGCCACTCTTTGAGCGCTTCGAGCAACGGTGGATAACCCGACGTTGGACCATATTGCATGGCTTCTTGCACCTGTTTTTCAGTTAACGTCGCCACCAGTTCGCGCAAATCGTTGGTTGGAAACAATTCGTCCCCCGGCATGCCACCTGCAAATGAGATAATGTCAGGGCGCACCGCCAAACTTAAAATATTACGTATAGCCGATGAGCGCATATTGTGGGCTGCTCGCGAAAAGTTGTATTCCATAAAACAGTAAAATTACAAATAAAAACAGAAGTGTATCAACTAAAATGAGGGTTTGTTGCCGCCCCCTCATTCCGTTATTTAATTTTTCTTAGCCCACGTATCTTTCAACGATACCGTGCGGTTAAATATCAGTTTATCAGGTGTGCTATCGGGGTCAACTGCAAAATAACCAACCTTCAAAAATTGGAACTTATCTAATGGTTTAGCTTGTGCCAAAGCCGCTTCAACACGACAACCTGTAACCACTTTAAGTGAATCGGGATTCAACAAATCACGGAAATCTTTATCCGAAGCCGATGGATCTTCGATAGCAAACAAACGGTCGTACAAACGCACGTCCGCTTCGATGCTCGAATTGATTTCTACCCAATTAATAGTACTTTTCACTTTACGATTACCGCCTTCAGTACCACTTTTGGTTTCTGGGTCATATTCGCAATACACGGTGGTGATGTTACCATCAGCATCTTTATCACAACCAGTAGCTTTTATGATGTAAGCGCTTTTCAAACGCACTTCACGACCATTTGGACTCAAACGGAAGAAATCTTTTGGAGCGTCTTCCATAAAATCGCCACGTTCGATATACAGTTCACGTGCAAACGTAATGTCGCGCGTGCCAGCTGTTTCGTTATCAGGATTATTTTCAGTAGTCAATGTTTCCGTTTTGCCCGCTGGGTAATTAGATATTACCAACTTGATAGGATCCATAATAGCACAAACACGTGTAGCTTTCGGTTTCAAATCCTCACGAGCGGAATATTCGAGCAACGATACATCAATCATTCCTTCCACTTTGGTATAACCAATGCGGTCGATGAAACTACGAATAGCTTCGGCGGTATAACCACGACGACGCAAACCACACACAGTTGGCATACGTGGGTCGTCCCAACCTGCCACTAAACCTTCTTGTACCAATTGTAACATTTTACGTTTGCTCATCACGGTATAGGTAATGTTCAAACGGTTAAATTCACGTTGTTTTGGGCGATAATCGCTATCGGCAAATTGGTCGATATACCAATCGTATAACGGACGATGCACTTCAAATTCGAGTGTACAAATAGAGTGCGTCACGCCTTCGAAATAATCGCTTTGTCCGTGTGCAAAATCGTACATCGGATATACTTTCCAATCGTAACCAGTGCGGTGGTGCGGATGCGACAAAATGATGCGATACATGATTGGATCGCGGAAATGCATATTGGAATGTGCCATATCAATTTTGGCACGTAAGACCATAGAACTTTCAGGAAATTCGCCTTTGTTCATGCGTTGGAACAAGTCCAAATTTTCGGCAATTGGGCGATTACGAAATGGACTTTCGACACCAGGCGTAGTTGGTGTACCTTTTTGCTGGGCAATCACTTCCGCCGATTGCTCGTCGACATAGGCTTTACCTTCGTTGATAAAACGAATCGCCAAATCGTATAATTGTTGGAAATAATCGGATGCGTAGTACAAGTTTTTCCAATGAAAACCAAGCCATTTGATATCGTCCATGATAGAATCAACATATTCCACGTCTTCTTTCACTGGATTTGTATCGTCAAATCGGAGGTTACAAATGCCATTATATTTTTCAGCGATGCCAAAATCCATGCAGATGGCTTTCACATGACCGATGTGCAAATAACCGTTTGGTTCGGGTGGGAAACGTGTCTGAACACGTCCGCCGTTCAAGCCAGCTTTAAGGTCATTTTCAACTATTTGTTCAATAAAATTCAAGCTTTTCTTCGGAGCTTCTTCTTCGATAATTGTGGTCATAATCCGATTCTTTATTTACAGTTTGGTGACTTCTGATATTTGTTTTACCGAGCGGTCACGTCGTCTAGTGATTAAGGATTGCAAAAGTACATTTTTTTTGTTAAAATCAACACCTTAACCACAAAAGAATTGAAGCCAAAACGCAATTTGTTATTTTTTTCATCTGGATGTTTGGTAAATTCAAAAAAAATGGATACTTTTGCACCGCAATTGTGAGAGACAAGTGCACAACAAACATTTTGCGAAAGTAGCTCAGTTGGTAGAGCACAACCTTGCCAAGGTTGGGGTCGCGGGTTCGAGTCCCGTCTTTCGCTCTTTATAAAGGCAGTATGAGGCTGCCTTTTTTAGTCTAAATAAAGAACTGTATGCCCAAATGGCGGAATTGGTAGACGCGCTAGTTTCAGGGACTAGTAACCGCAAGGTTGTGCAGGTTCGAGTCCTGTTTTGGGCACCCCAAAATGCGCAAGTGGTGAAATTGGTATACACGCTACTTTGAGGGGGTAGTGGGGGCAACCTCGTGTGAGTTCGAGTCTCATCTTGCGCACAAAACTAAAAAGCCAGATTTTATGAATCATAAAATCTGGCTTTTTTATAGATTCTCCACTCCCATTTACAACCCCAACACTTTAGCATCGACATGTAAAACGGCATGAATACCAATTTCGTGATCAACTGTGAGCAACTCATCTGTGGTAACACTCACACGTAATGAGAATTTATCTTTTTTAATGTAGTCCATCACATCGGCCTGCGTTACATCCAACACCAATTCATTGCCTATTGTATCAGGGATATCTGTTTTCCACGCAATCTCCTTTTCGGGTAAACCCTCGGCTGCTATAAAAACATGAATTGCTTCCAAAAAGCTAAAATCTCCGCTTGGCGGCGACTTCAAATTTAACTTCAACTCTTTAAGGCTAATGGCCTCTATCAAATCGGTTTGAGTTTTATTGACCGAGAATTGCGATTCTGAATTGGTTTCTACATCGGGCGTAGCAACATCAAACGGTAATGCAACACTCATAGAGGATGGAACCACCACTGTTTCGTCGTACGTCAAATCAAATTGAGTCAAGCGACTCAACTGTTCACAACTAGAAAAGAGTGCCACCGAAAAAGCTAACATAATACATTTCAAATTCATAACTTGGTTATTTAAATTAATGGATGAATCCTTTCTCTTGCATTCGTTCGGCATTCACAAATAAAGCCATTCCCGTTTTTAAACGTCTGAAGTGTGATTTTTCATAAAACGGTTCTTTGCCTGGCGAAGCGTACAAGATAACATGACACGACGCACAATAACCCACCAACGACTGCACAATAAATCGACCTATACCCTTTCCTTGATACGCTGGCAACACCGCCACATCGTACATGGCAGCTTGGTATGTGCCGTCAGAAATGACACGCCCAGTGCCCACCAACTTACCGGCATCAAACACAAAAATTACCGCATGACTACGGTTAAATGCTTGCTGATGAACATTATCCGCATAGTATGCCATGCCAGCTAATCGAAGTAACTCGGTCACTTCGTGCCAATCAACACCACACGTATTCAATTGAACTGTAAAAACCATGATTATGTACGCTTTAAAATTATTCAACTAGCAACATTTTATACTTCAACTGTAAGTATGCGACAAAGATAACCAATTTATAGATTTCCATCACCGAAAAAACAAGTATAATTTTAACTAATACACATCACACATTTCACAAAAAAAGTATTACATTTGTAATCAGTGAACACCTGAACCAAACAATTAAATAAGTAAAACTTCATTTTATGAAAATTCTTATCGTAGGCGGAGTGGCTGGAGGCGCCACAGCTGCTGCTAGAATGCGCAGAATAGACGAATCGGTTGAAATTATTTTACTTGAAAAAGGAAAATATATTTCGTATGCCAATTGCGGATTGCCTTATTACATTGGTGGAACCATTAAAGAGCGCGACAAGTTATTTGTACAAACACCCGAAGTGTTCGGCAATCGGTTCAATATCGACGTACGTGTAGAGCACGAAGCGTTGTCTATTGACCCACAAAAACACGAAGTCACGGTAAAAAAAGCCGATGGTACGCATTATACCGAAACGTACGATAAATTACTGCTTTCGCCAGGAGCTTCACCTGTACGACCACCGCTGAAAGGCATCGACCATGAAGCCATTTTTACCATGCGAAACGTAGACGACACCGACCATATAAAAGCGTACATCGACACACATCCTGTAAAAAAAGCAGTGATTATTGGTGCTGGCTTTATTGGGTTAGAAATGGCCGAAAATCTTCATCAATTAGGTATTCACGTATCGATTGTGGAAATGATAGACCAAGTAATGGCACCTATTGATTTTTCGATGGCATCGCTCGTGCATCAAGAATTAACCATGAAAGGAGTTGACCTCTATTTGGGAAAAGGCGTAGAAGGTTTTGAAGAAAACAGTCATCAATTGCAAGTATGTGTGAAAGGTGGCGAAAAAATTGATGCTGATTTGGTCATTCTATCTATTGGTGTACGTGCACAAACCCAATTAGCAGAAGAAGCAGGTCTCACAATCGGCGAAATGAGAGGTATTTATGTGAACGATTATCTACAAACATCCGATAAAGATATTTATGCTGTAGGCGATGCCATTGAATTCAAACACCCCATTACAGGTAAACCGTGGCTCAACTATTTAGCCAATCCTGCCAACCGCCAAGCACGTTTGGTGGCCGACAATATGATTCGCGGCAATCAGCACACCTACGAAGGTGCCATTGGAACATCGATAGCCAAAGTTTTTGATTTAACCGTGGCATCTACAGGCGTACCAGCCAAACGACTCAAACAATGGGGTATTGATTATGCCACAGTCACCACCAAAAGCGGTTCTAATGCGAGTTATTATCCAGGTGCAATGCCTATGACCATAAAACTCACTTTTTCGCCTAAAGACGGAACACTTTATGGTGCTCAAATTATTGGTTGTGCAGGCGTTGACAAACGTATTGACCAAGCGGCACTGATTATAAAACATCAAGGCACCATTTACGATTTACAACAGTTGGAACACGCCTATGCACCACCCTTTTCATCAGCCAAAGATCCACTAGCCATTGCTGGTTATGCGGCTGGCAATATTTTGAATGGAACAATGCCGCCTATCTATTGGCGGGAATTGAACGAAGCCATACAAAACGGAGCCACCTTACTCGACGTGCGCACAAAAGACGAGTGTGAATTGGGTGCACTCAAAGGTTCTATCAATATTCCATTGGATGAACTCCGAAATCACCTCGCCGAATTCAAAAAAGAGACACCGATTGTCGTTTACTGCGGCATCGGTTTAAGAGCCTATTTAGCACAACGAATTTTACTTGGAAACGGTTTCACCAATGTACATAACTTGATTGGCGGTAGCTCGTTGTACGAAACTGTAACAGCCGATTATAGTCCTAAAAAACAAACATCTAACACCAACTCTCATATGGCCTCAACTGTAAACACACCCCATTTTGAAATAAAAACAATGCAAATTGATGCTTGCGGATTACAATGTCCTGGTCCAATTTTAAAAGTAAAACAAGCGGCCGATAAAATGCAAGCTGGTGAACGCGTAGAAATTATTGCCACAGACCCAGGCTTTGCGCGCGACATCCAAGCTTGGTGCAATACGACGGGCAATCGCCTAGTGAGTCAAACATCAGAAAAAGGACGTTACAGTGCCACCATCGAAAAACAAGATGCACAAGCCTGTAAAATTATGACTTCGTGCGACAGCAAAGCCAAAACGTTTATCATGTTCAGCGACGACCTCGACAAAGCATTAGCCACATTTGTACTGGCCAATGGCGCAGCCGCTACAGGTCAAAAAGTAACGGTATTTTTCACTTTCTGGGGATTAAATGTGATAAAAAAACAGAAGAAAGGTCGTGTAAAAAAAGATATTTGGGGTAAAATGTTTGGTTTTATGCTCCCTGCACATTCGCTCAAACTCAAATTATCGAAAATGAACATGGGCGGTTTAGGAACCCAAATGATGCGTTATTTGATGAAACTCAAAAACATCGATTCATTAGAACAAATGCGTCAATCGGCATTAGACCAAGGCGTGGAATTTATTGCTTGCCAAATGTCCATGGATATGATGGGCGTAAAACGCGAAGAATTGATGGACGAGGTGACCATTGGCGGCGTAGCCACTTACATGGAACGAGCGGACCAAGCCAACATTAACTTGTTTATTTAAAAAAAAGCCAACTCAAAATGATTGAGTTGGCTTTTTTATTATATCTCATCTGCCTTCAACTTATTTTAAGACGTTCATTATGGCACACCAAAACCTCGTTTTTGTCACCATGCCAATAGTGAAAGCCATTACCTTGACACTGCTTATACTCTTTACAATTAGCACATTTACCTCGTTTTGTCCAACGTCTATCTCTAAAGGGTTGAAACTGGGTATGCCACACGGTATCTAAACTATCGTGGTAAATATTACCTTGTGCAAACGACCGATCGATATTGGGACACGCCGAAATAGAACCATCAATCAATACGGAACCAATATTGATTCCTGCACGGCAGAAAAACGGTGTATCTCGCACGCGTTTTTCATAATCACCCACGTAACCTTCGCAACTAAATTTAACATCTATATCGCCTTGTCGGCGGATTTCCACAATAAAATCCATTAACTGTTGGAACTGACTATCGGTCAAAAATAGTTCGGGGTTATCTTTAGCTCGCCCAATAGGAATAATGGTAAACAAACGCCAAGCTTTCACGTGTTTGGCAATTAAGTGATTTTTAATAGCCGTCAGTTCATCTATATTACGACTATTGACACACGTCACCACATCGAAATTAAGACGAGGCGCATTGGCTGCTAAACCTATCGCAACATCGGCTCGTTCAAAACTTTTAGGATTACGACGCAACCAATTATGAGATGCTTCTAAACCATCGAGACTAATAGTTAACGCACCAAGTCCAGCATTTAACAAGGCTGCATGCTTTTGCTCGTCGTACAAATAACCATTAGACACCATACCCCAACGCATGCCCCGTTTTTTTATCTCGCGACCGCACTGCTCAATATCTTTACGTAAAAGTGGTTCGCCACCGGTCAACACCACCATTAAATTGGGCGAAGGATGCTTAATGGTATCCAATGCACGCAAAAAATCGTCCAGCGGCATATCCTGATGTGCACTATCTTTAGCACAATCGCTACCACAGTGTAAACAATTCAAATTACATCGCGTAGTACACTCCCAAAATAGATAATTCAGTTCGTGTCGTTGAGTTTCTATCGCTCGAAATTGCCGAAACAGAAATTGTTCAATGCGTCGTTTCATTTCAGCTCGTCCAAATCAATAGTTAAATCAACCACACGCAACGAATCGGAGAGCACAATCTCTTTGGAAGCATAACTGCCATTTTCGATGGAATCAATATCCTCAAAACGCACCACCGTACTATCAGCACGCATCGTATAAAAGGAAAAATCGCCATCTTCGTTGGTATAAAGGTATTGCATTCTATCCACTACCGACACTTTGATGCCTTTAATAGGAAGTCCAGTGGTTTTGTCGGTAACTTTTCCTTGCACCCACAAATCTTCACCAAAATCTTGCGGTGGGCCATAACACGCCTGAAACACAAATGCCACAGAACTCAAGCACAAACCGCCAAGCAGTTTTTTTTTCCAATTAAATGTCATGTCGTTTACTTTTTAAATAATTTTTCAAGCTCTGTGTAACTACTGGGGCGTGGTGCATCAACCGTAACTATTTTACCTGTTTCATCTATAAAAACATAACAAGGAATACCTACACCTTCATTCTTAAAAATAATTTTCCAGAGATCTATTTTAAATTGATAATTAGCTAAAATATGGTAGCCTGCTAAATCACGTTGGTTGATAACATTTTCCCACTTGCTTTTATCCTCTGGATTATCTATAGAAATGTAAACTAGAGAAACATCATGTAACTTAGCCAATGAATCTACTACAGAAGCATAGATCAATTCGTTTGCACAAGGTAAGGACCAAATATCTATGAATAATCGTTTTCCTTTCAATTCTGGTAAACTTATCAATTGTTCGAATGAATTGACAGTTTTACTTATTTGCACTATTTTGTTGGGCAATGTTTCTTTTTGTTTTTCCTTATATTTTTTATCAACAAGCGAAATATACTCATATTGGTCTTTATGTTCTAAACTCATTAAATAGTGATACATTTTATCGATATCATATTCGCCATAAGCATAATTCAATTGAGTTATTAACGAAGCACATAGTGCTGGTATTTTTTGTTGCTCTGGGCTTAACAACCATAACGCATAAGGCCCAAATGTATCTTCGGAATATCCAGAGAGTAAACTATCCTTCTGCGCCTTGGATAAGCCCATATAGGTATGATAATAATAGTTGGTTAAATAGAAATAGCCTGAACTAAAATTCAACATATTTTTATGCGAATAAGGAACGGCATAAATAGAATCAATATCACGATATATCAGCACGGAATCGGATGATGTTGGTTGATGTTCCAAATCCCCTGACAATAAAGATATATATCGAATAACAAGAAAGTCAGTTATTTGAAGCCTAAAATCAAATGTTAAAATTTCGCCACACTCTTTTGTAATATCACGTTTTGAAACTGCTTTCTTTATTTTTTGGTCAAATGGATGATATATCAACTTATCAATATCGTTATGTATTCCTATAATATCTACACCATTTTTCATATTAATATTTAGAATAGAGTCTATTACAACGTGTTGACCATAGGTTTTTTCCATGATTGTTTGACCTTTTGCCTGCCGCCCTTGAAATACTAATCCTTGAGGATTGTGCAGTATCTCCATTTTATCACCTGGCATCAGCAACACACGACTACTTTTACCATCACTGTAGGTTATCAACACATAAGCAAAATCAGTAACATCAACTCGATAGGTGATGTCATAGTTGGGTTTCAACTGAAACTCGTTAGATATAAGATTTCGTGAATTATACACATTATCGATAGGCTGATAAATGCGAACATCAACCGCTTCGGTAGTTTTGAACACTAAGGTTGCGGGCTGGCTAAATGCGAAGCCACTGCACATCACTGCAATCAGTAAATAAATTGATTTTTTCATCGTGAATTCGTTTAATGTGATTAAAAAAAGAAGCAATACGAAAAAAAAGAAGAACAGATAGTTTTATAACGATGAGCTATACAATTTATTTGAGCTTCGCCATAAAACGTTCAACATCCACTAACACACGTGTATGTTTGGCAGTTGCAACGGGTTCTCCATTGGTATTTGTAGCTACAATCGTGAAATGCAATTGGCGTCCTTCTATAGCCACCAACTCGGCACGACACGTAATCCATTCGCCCACAACCGACGCTTTCACATGAAGCACATCAATGGCGGTTCCAACGGATGTTTCGCGTGGCTGTAATTGTGAGTCGATAACACAAGTAGCGCAATGTTCCATCCAAGCGACCACAGCAGGTGTGGCTAAAACGGGTAATGAACCAGAGCCAAGATGCAAAGCGGTATCATTTTCGGTTACTTGTCTCTTTTTTTCGGCGATTATGCCTGGCGTTAATTCCATTAAATAGGGATTTTAGTAAGTTTGAGTCTCACAAAATTACGATTTTATACGGATTTTAACACCTAAAATACACTTTTTTATAAGTATTTTTTTATTCTTGTCAATAATCTGTTATACAATTTGTTAATACACCTATTCAACTACACTTTTCCCTATTATATAAGGTGTATAGCCAAAAATAGTTTTCTAAAAATTTGGCACATAAGCAATAGTTTTTGTTACTTTGCAAACTTTTAAAAGCGGAAGCTCAAAATCAAAAAACAAACACCATGCACAAAAACCTCGTTATTGTGGAATCTCCGGCGAAAGCCAAAACGATTGAAAAATTTTTAGGAAGTGATTATTCGGTTATGTCCAGTTTCGGGCACATACGCGATTTAAAAGAAAAAGATTTTGGCATCGACTTAAAAAACAACTACAAGCCAGCTTACGTTGTTCCCGATGATAAGAAAAAACTGGTAAGCGATTTGAAGAAAGCTGCTAAAGAAGCCGAAGTTGTTTGGTTAGCATCCGATGAGGACCGCGAGGGAGAAGCCATTGCATGGCATCTGTTCGACGAGTTAAAACTCAACAAAGCAAACACGCGTCGTATTGTATTCCACGAAATTACCAAGCCAGCCATTCTACACGCTATAGAAACCCCACGCGATATTGATTTGAATTTGGTGGACGCTCAACAAGCGCGTCGTGTACTCGACCGCATTGTGGGATTTGAACTCTCGCCTGTACTTTGGCGCAAAATCAAACCATCACTATCGGCAGGACGCGTACAATCAGTTACCGTGCGTTTAGTGGTAGAACGTGAGCGTGATATTCAAAACTTTGTAGCAGAAGCGTCTTATAAAGTCACTGCGTTATTCAATGGCATCGACGCACAAGGTCAGCCCTGCGAATTGCAAGCGGAACTTAAACGTCGTTTTACTAGCAAAGCCGAAGCCAATCAATTTTTACAAGCGTGTGTTAATGCTTCTTTCAGCATTGATAATATCGAAAAGCATCCTGGCAAAAAATCGCCAGCTGCGCCCTTCACCACATCCACCTTACAACAAGAGGCATCTCGTAAGTTAGGTTACTCGGTGTCGCAAACCATGCGCATTGCCCAAAAGCTCTACGAATCGGGAAAAATTACCTATATGCGTACCGACTCGCTGAATTTGTCGGATTTGGCATTAGGCACCATCAGCCACGAAATTAAAGAGATGGCAGGCGACAAATACTTACACATCCGTAAATATCATACCAAAGCCAAAGGTGCACAAGAAGCGCACGAAGCTATTCGTCCAACTTACATCAGCGAGCACAGCATTACAGGTTCCGCACAGGAACAAAAACTCTACGAACTGATTTGGAAACGTACCATTGCGTCACAAATGGCCGATGCCGAAGTAGAACGCACCAATATAACGATTTGTATCAGCGGAAATCCAGAACTCTTTGTAGCCACTGGCGAAGTACTTACATTCGATGGTTTCTTGCGTGTTTACATGGAATCAGTAGACGATGAACAGGAACAAGAACAAGCTGGTTTATTGCCTGCTTTGAAGGAAAAACAGACGTTAACGTTGAAACAAGCGGTAGCACAAGAACGTTTTTCGCAAAAACCGCCACGTTACACCGAAGCTTCATTGGTACGCAAACTCGAAGAGTTGGGTATTGGTCGTCCATCAACGTATGCGCCAACCATCTCTACCATTTTGAATCGCGAATACGTAGATAAACGCGAAATTGTGAACGAACCTCGTACTTACAACGTGCTCACGCTACACAACGGCACCATCAAAGAAGAGGTTAAGAAAGAAAAAGCAACGATTGAAAAAGGGAAATTATCGCCTACTGATATTGGTATTGTAGTAAACGATTTCCTCAACATACACTTCCCTTCTATTTTGGATTACAATTTCACCGCTAAAGTGGAAGAATCATTCGACGAAGTAGCGGAAGGCAAAACGGAATGGACTAAAAATATCGACCAATTCTATAAAAAATTCCATCCAAACGTTGAAAAAGCGATAGCCACGACTGGTAAAAAAGCAGGTGAACGTGAATTGGGTATCGATCCAAAATCAGGAAAACCTGTATTTGCCAAAATCAGTCGCTTTGGATCTGTGGTACAAATTGGTTCGGCCACCGACGAGGAAAAACCAAAATTTGCCGCGTTACAAAAAGACCAAAGTTTGGAAAGCATTACGTTGGAAGAAGCATTGGAGCTATTCAAATTACCAATGAATGTTGGTCAGTTTGAAGATACCGATATGGTCGTTGCTGTTGGGCGTTTTGGTCCATACATTAAACACGGAAAAGCGTTTTACTCATTACCTAAAGGCGAAAATCCGTTAGATATGACCACCGAACACGCCATCGAAATTATTGAAGCGAAACGCCAAGAAGACAAAAATAAACAAATCAACCACTTCCCTGAAGAGGAAATTTTTGTACTCAATGGACGTTTTGGTGCCTACATCGCTTGCAAAGGCAGCAACTACAAAATTCCAAAAACGATGACGCCTGCCAACTTAACGTTGGACGATTGCAAAGCCATCATGGCGGACGAAGCTAACGCACCCAAAGCAAAACCAACACGTAAAAAAGCGGGTAAAAAATAACGCGATAAACGCTCATCTTAAAACGAAATCTGTTTCTTGCCGAAACAGATTTCGTTTTTATTGACTGTTTATCAACTAGTTAAATAACAACAGTTTGATAAAATATTAGTTTGGCACTATATTTGTTTTAACCAGACTGCATTAGAAAAAAGTATCACTTTAATTGATAAATAGTATGAACAAAAAACATTTTTTGAACGCTGTCGTTTTATTCGCTTTAATTTTGACTGTCACCTCTTGTTCTCCATCCATATTTGGGGCTGTTGGTCGTGGTAGTATTGTGGACGAACCTATCGCTGTAACACCGTTTACTGCGGTTGTAACCAGTGCCTCTGCCGATGTTACTATCACAACCGGCGATTCGCTACAAGTGATTTTATCTGATTACGAAAATTTAATTGAATTATGGGAAGTGAAGGTGGAAAACAACCAACTCGTTATCGAAACAAAACCTTTTACGTCACTTATTAATTCGAAAGCAAAAGTAACCATTGTAATGCCTGCCACACTAAAAGAAGCGAAAATTGCAGGTAGTGGTAACATCGATTTAAACAGTCCTTTCCCATTAGTTGAAAAATGTATTATCAGTGGTAGTGGTAATATCACAGGACACGCCATCACAAATTACACGGACCTCACGCTTACAATTTCTGGTAGTGGTTCATTTAATTTTGTAGGCACAGCCAATCGGGTAAAAGCGACAACCACTGGTAGTGGCAAAATGTATTTATCAAATTTAGTTGCCAACGATGTAAGATGTCTCATTTCGGGTAGTGGTAACATGTACGTTCATGCTCAAAACTCTTTAAACGCCACCATTACAGGTTCTGGAAACATTATCTATTCAGGCAATCCTACGGTGGATGTCAAAACATCGGGAAGCGGCTCAGTACGCCATGAATAAATAAAGCCCCATAATAAGTGCATGGCACAAAAAAAGGATTTCACCAATTGGTGAAATCCTTTTTCATTATGTAGTAAGCTAAAAATTAAGCTTTACCGTTGCTACCAAGTACATTCACAATTTTGTGCATATACAATTTTTTCATGCTTTCGCGAGCAGGAGTCAAGTATTTACGTGGGTCAAACTCACCTGGATTTTCAGCTAATGCTTTACGAATAGCAGCTGTCATTGCCAAGCGGCTATCAGAGTCAATATTGATTTTACATACTGCCGATTTAGCTGCTTTACGCAATTCTTCTTCTGGAATACCAATAGCATCAGGCAAATTACCACCATATTTAT
This sequence comes from uncultured Paludibacteraceae bacterium, assembly GCA_964570565.1. Classification (GTDB taxonomy): domain Bacteria; phylum Bacteroidota; class Bacteroidia; order Bacteroidales; family Paludibacteraceae; genus W0P28-013. Next base: position 412,550 of record CAZMYT010000001.1, on the reverse strand, counting down.
TGATAGTATCAACTTCTTCTTGTGGAACTGAAGATGAACCGTGCAATACGATAGGGAAACCTGGCAACTCTTTTTCTACGCCTTCCAATACATCAAATGCCAATGGAGGAGGAACTAAAATACCTTGAGCATTACGAGTACATTGAGCTGGTGTAAATTTGTAAGCACCATGACTTGTACCAATAGAGATAGCCAATGAATCGCAACCAGTTTTAGTCGTAAAATCTACTACTTCTTCTGGTTCTGTGTATGTGTGGTGATCTGAAGAAACTTCGTCTTCAACGCCAGCTAAAACACCTAATTCACCTTCTACAGTTACATCGTGAGCATGAGCGTATTCAACTACTTTTTTAGTCAACGCTACGTTTTCGTCGTAAGGTAGGTGTGAACCATCAATCATCACCGATGAAAAGCCCATATCGATACAGCTTTTGCAAGTTTCGAAGCTATCACCGTGATCAAGATGTAACACGATTTCTGGTTTTTCCCAACCTAATTCTTTGGCGTAACCAACAGCACCTTCGGCCATGTAACGCAACAAAGTTTGGTTAGCATAAGCACGAGCACCTTTCGATACTTGAAGAATAACTGGTGATTTTGTTTCAGCAGCAGCCATGATAATAGCTTGCAACTGTTCCATATTGTTAAAGTTAAATGCAGGGATTGCATAACCACCTTTAACGGCTTTAGCAAACATTTCACGTGTGTTTACTAAACCTAAGTCTTTGTAATTAATCATATTAGTATAGTTTTAATAAATAAAATTTCGATTCACAAAGATAATGAATTTCATTCAGAATCTATGCGTATTAGGCGATTTTATTTGCCTAAATCAAATAAGTACGCTACCGACACTTTCAATTCGCCTTGGTAGAAATACGTTTTAGAGTTAACAGGCAAATCTAACGTCCATTGATAGTTGTCTTTAGTCACATCATTTAAACCCATTTGATAACCAGCGCGCACTTCATAGTTTTTATATTTAGCAGTCAAACCAAGTTCGGCTGCTATTTCAAAGCGATTCAAGCGACCATCATCGCCATACATATTTTCGGTTTCGAGTGCCACTGGCTTTTGCATATCGGTATTTTCCCAAGCAATATCTTTCCCATGCAAACCAATATTAAACGAAGGTCCTGCATAGACAGCCAATGTCCATTTTTTCATAGGAAAGTTGACATATACATGCAACGGAATATCCAAATAATAGACTTGACGTTTAAAAATAGTGGTTGTATCGGAAGTGTACGCTAGATTGTACGACGACGAGCGTAAACTATACATAGCGCCCAATTCGAGTCCCCAACGATTGGTCATATCCCAATCGAACAACAAACCGCCATGAAAACCTGAACCCATGCGCGCGTTAAAATTAACGCCTTCAGCGTTAGTCGATGGAAATGGCGTATTCAGTTGATAACCACCAATAACACCCAATCGCTGTGCCGAAGCACCTAATACACAGACTAAAAAAAGTAAAACAAAAAAGAGTTTTTTCATTGATACGTGTTTACTTAAAATTCAACTTTAGGAGCTTTGTCAGCGCCAGCTTCGGCTTCGAAATAGGCTTTTGATTCGAATCCAAACATACCAGCTAAGATATTCGTAGGAAAACGACGAATGCTAGTATTATACGTTTTAGCGGTGAGATTGAATTTTTGACGAGCCACTTGAATACGATTTTCAGTACCTTCTAATTGTTCTTGCAAAGCCATAAAGTTTTGATTAGCTTTCAAATCAGGATAATTTTCGGTAATCATCAACAAACGTCCCAATGCAGCGCCCACTTCACCTTGTGCAGCTTGATATTCTTGCAATTTTTCAGGTGTTAAATCTTTAGCATCAACGGTCATTTGAGTCGCTTTAGCGCGAGCCGACACAACTGCTTCTAACGTTTCTTGTTCGTGTGCTGCATATCCTTTTACTGTGCTTACCAAATTAGGAATTAAATCGGCACGACGTTGATATTGTGATTCAACATTAGCCCACTCGGTGGTAACACTTTCTTCGGCTACTACCAATTTGTTATACGCACTCATGGCCCAAAGAGCAATGATGGCAACCAATGCCACTACAGAAATCAAAATAACTGTTCCTTTTTTCATAATTGTTTATTTTAAAATTTATTTGAGATATACGTTAAATTAAAAGCGTCCACCGGCACCACCGCCGCCACTGAAACCGCCACCAAAACCACTTCCACCGCCAAAGCCGCCTCCGAAACCACCACGACCACCACTACGCCCTACGGCAGCAGCTACCACAATCATAGGAATCACATAAGGCACCACTTTTTTGAACTGACAATGCTGACACTCATACACTTTTTCACCTTGACCAGCATGCAATGTGGTTGCTTGCACCGCCACTTCATCGCGTTCTAACTTATAAGTTTTGGCGCCACAATTTGGACATTTTTTATACGTGGTAAACGCTGAAGCATAAGGCAAAACACGAGTTGCTTTACAAGCATCGCATAACCACACATCATAATCGACCGATTTTACCACTTCTTCAGCAATTTCAGCTGATTGTAAATAAGCATCTTCCTCTTTTTCGGTGAGCAAATGCATGGATTTTCCACAGGCATGACAAGGAATCGGTTGACGACGCACTTTTTTACGTTTGTGTCGAATCCACCAAGCAAATAGTGCCACTGGCAATGGGAATATGAACGCTAAAATAGTAGCCACGCTAGCAATGCCAGCCAATTGACCATATTGTAAATTATTTTCACCTTTCAAACTACGTACTACAAAATAGCTCCACCAACTTAATATCACCAAAAATACAAAAGCGATAACTAAATAGACCACCAAGCCATTGACCAATTTCGATTGTGTAGAATTGGTATTCAGCAATAATTCTTCCATGGCAGCATCAGTTGTCAAACGTTCCTGAATGGCTTCTACACCAGCCACAAAACCTTCATCGTATTTACCACTTTTGAAATAAGGAAACATCACGTCGTTCAAAATTCCTTCGCATGCTGCATCGGGCAATAAACCTTCCACACCATAGCCTGTTTCTATTTTCACGGCACGAATATCATTCACAAACAAAATTAACACGCCATTATCTTTACCTTCTTTACCAATGCGCCATAAGTTGAACAACTCATGTGCAAAGGTGTATTCATCATCGTAACCGATAGAATTGATAACTACCACGGCCACTTGTACCGAATTTTTGGCTTCCAAATTGGTCAAAATCTGATTTAATCGTTGCTCTGCCGACGGCGACAAAATGCCATCCGGATTGGACACATAACAGTTATTACAACGCAATTTCGGATTAGGAACCGATGCGGCAGTATAGGTTTGTGCGGCAACAGTAAGCGTTACCGCCACCAACGCCAATAAAGTTATTAATCGTTTCATAGTTACTGATTTAGAACATCATGAAGGTCAATTTCGAAAATCATAGTCGAATACGGCGGAACATGAAAATTACCACCTGTCGCTTTCGAGCCATCCACGCCATATGCCATTGTGTAAGGCACATAAATTTTAGCATATGAAGGTGCACTCATCAAGCATAAGGCTTCTTGTAAACCAGGTATTAAATCACTTACAACCAACCTTTTAACACTTCCAGAATCACAGACTGTACCATCAATCAGTTTAGCCGTATAAGTCACCCAAACTTCGGAATTTGTAGGTTTTGGAGTAGATCCTGGTCCATTGTGAAAAATTTGGTATTGCACGCCTGATGGTAATATTTTCAAATCGTTAGCAGCAGTGTGTTGCGCTTTATTTTGAACCAACCAACTGGTGTTCAAATCTTTCCACGTTTGAAAATCGGCTTCACAGCTCGCTAGAACCAACACCAAAACTAGGTAAATCCATTTTTTCATATCATTCATTATTTTTGTTTTCTATATGTTTGAGAAAAGCTTTTTTTAGCAAACGTAGGCATTGCCCGCTTATTGCCCCAGCCAAAGAAATTGAGCGGATAAAGTACGCTATTTTTAAGCCAAGCAGGTGCAAAATCAAATCCTATTCGATAGCTTGCCAACAGTTTAAAGCCACGAATCACCGTTTTTTCGCCTGTGGGCTGCAAACCACGCTCCACCATTTTTCGGCGATTAGCCAATAATAAATCCGTCAACGGAATACGCACTGGACACACTTCGGCACACTGACCACACAACGACGAGGCAGAACTCAAATGCCCATATTCTTTAAATCCTTTGAAAAACGGCGTAATCACCGATCCAATTGGCCCAGAATAAGTGGTATTGTACGTATAACCACCAATCGTTTTGTACACAGGACAGCCATTTAAGCAAGCACCACAACGAATGCAAGCCAATGCTTCGCGCGATTCGCCATCGGCGTATAAATTGGTGCGACCATTGTCGAGCAAAATAACCACCATACGATCGGGACCATTAGCTTCGCCTGGTTGACGTGGTCCGCTGACCAACGAATTGTAAACAGTCATTTGTTGCCCTGTGCCATGTGCTGCCAACAACGGATAGAACAGACCTAACTGTTCCATTTTAGGAATCACCTTTTCGATGCCAGCAATCACAATATGTAATTTGGGAAATGACATCGTCATCAACCCGTTTCCCTCATTTTCGGTGACTGAAATAGCACCTGTATCGGCTACCAAAAAATTAGCACCCGTGACACCAATTTCAGCCGTTGTGAATTTTTGACGCAACACACCACGCACATAAGCCGTCAGTTCTTCGGGCGTAGCGTTGATGTCGGTTCCAAATTTCTCATTGAACAGTTTTGCAATATCGCCTTTCGACTTATGCATAGCTGGCGTTACAATGTGATAAGGTCGCTCGCCCGCCACTTGTACAATAAATTCACCTAAATCAGTTTCTATCGATTCGCAGCCCACGGCTTCGGCAGCTGCATTTAATTCAATTTCCTCGGTCGTCATCGATTTACTTTTTACAATCGACTTAGCCGATACTTCGGAGATTAACGCTTTAATAAGTTCTAATGCTTCATCGGCGGTTTGCGCCCAATGCACTTCGGCACCACGGCGCGTACTATTTTCTTCAAATTGAAGCAAATAGGTATCGAGATGAGCCAATACCTCGCGTTTGATACGAGCGGCTTGCTGACGTGCTAACGCCAAATCGCGATAACGACCAAACCCTTTGGTTACAGCCGCATCATACTTGGAAATATTAAATTTTATCGTTTGACTATGACGCTTATCAAAAGCTATTTTACTAGCGTCGACAGCAAACTGATGTTTGTTAGCACTCATACTTGGGGTTAATCTGCAAATATAGTAAAAAACAGCGAATCATTCACCAACTGACCTATAAAGGTGCGTTTGGTAACAATTTACCCAACACCCAACCAATCAAAATGGGCATAAGAATAATCAACACCGAGAGCGACATGGAGAGTTTACCACGTGAATTTTCTTCAATATCCAAAATAACACCAACGCCCACAAACACGATATACAATGTATAAACGCCCAATAACGCTAAGAAAAACAGACTTGGAAAAAATGCCAAAACGATATTGAGCAAAAATACCACGGTAAAACTATAGCTCACCAACGTATGACTCACGGCATCCGAAATTTCTTTTTTGTGAAAACGTTGCACCAAATATTTACACGCTTTTACCGAAATCCACCACGAACCAAACAAGGCCATGGCAGAGAATATGGCTTTGATAAACGCAAAATGAATACCAGCTGCACCATTGAACACATAGCCTAAAAATTCAGCCAACACACACAATACCAAAAAAGGAATCACGTACTCTTGTGTTACTTGCTTCGATGAAGCCTGTTCGTCAGCTACAATGCGCCAACCCATTTCTGGTTTTGAAAGCAAAATCCAAGCACGTTGTGCAATCTTCTTGTAATTTTCTAACCACTTTTTAAACATATCTTTCGCTTTTATGATTTAACATTACTTTTGAGCCAAGCCACTTCTTGGTTCCAACGCGTTTCGTCGGGTGTTTCAAGAATTAATGGGATATTATCAAAACGAGCATCGGCCATAATCAATTCAAATACGGTTTTACCAATATGACCTTCGCCCAACACCTCGTGACGGTCGACGCGCGTGGATAACTCTTTTTTAGAGTCATTGAGATGCATACCACGCAAATAGGAAAATCCAATCACGTCATCGAACTGCTGAAAAACGGCACTAAAGCCGTCGGGCGTTGCCAAATTGTACCCCGAAGCAAACGCATGCGCCGTGTCGATACAAACGCCAACACGCGATTTATCGTCCACCAAGTCGATGATTTGGCGCAACTGTTCGAACCGATAACCAACGTTTGAACCTTGTCCGGCCGTGTTTTCAAGTACAGCGGTCACACCGTGCGTGGCTGCCAACGTAATATTGATAGATTCGGCAATGCGTTTCAAACAATCGGCTTCCGACAATTTATTCAAATGGCTGCCTGGGTGAAAATTCAAACGATCTAAACCCAACTGCTCGCACCGTTGCATTTCGTCCAAAAAAGCGGCACGCGATTTCTCCAAACCTTCCGCTTCGGGCGAACCTAAATTCACCAAATAACTATCGTGTGGCAAAATTTGCTGAGGTTTGTAACCAAATTCCGCACAACGTTCTTTGAACAAACGAATGGACGTTTCAGTCAGTGGTGCAGCGACCCATTGACGTTGATTTTTAGTAAACAACGCAAAGGCGGTAGCGCCTATTTCGTGCGCATTCACTGGGGCATTTTCTACACCACCCGATGCGCTCACATGTGCTCCAATATATTTCATAATTCTCTATTTTAGGGCTGTAAACTCGCTACAAATGCGTCCAATTCAGCATTGCGGCACAATTTGCCATGATCCAACACCACACAATCAAATTTACCAACGTTACACAATTTCATATCCGGCAAGCGGAATATTTTTTGGTGGAACGTATATTTTACGCCTTCTTGCGTCAAGTTAAGCACACTTAAAAAACGATCGCCCGATTTGAGCGGTGTTTTAAATGCCATTTCCACACGAGCTACTACGAAATCGATGCCTTCGTCGTGCAAGTCGGCAAAACTAATTTTGTGCTGACTTAAAAACTCGTGGCGCGTGTGTTCGTAATAATGTTGATAATTTGCATTATTTACAATTGCTTGTAAATCACATTCATAGTCGCGAACTTTAAGTTCTAATTGATACATATACTCCATTGTCAGTCCCTTTTTGGTTAAACCTTGGTACCGCCTTGGCTAGCACGAAACATACGCCAGCGGATACGCTTTATTTTTTCATGATCAACGTTAAACCGTCACGCAAAGGTAATATTACTTTTTCAATACGGTTATCTGTTGCTATAAAATCATTAAATGCTTTGATGGCAATGGTTTGGTAATCGTTCGATTCTGGTTTATCAATCAACACTTTACCATCCCACAGCGTATTATCGGCCAAAATAAATCCGCCCGATTTGAGGCGTGGCAACACCAGTTCGTAATAATCACGATACAAGCGTTTGTCGGCATCGATAAATACCAAATCAAACGTCGTGTCGAGTTGTGGAATCACCTGCAACGCATCGCCAATATGTAACGTAATACGCTCTTCGAACGGCGATTTTGCCAACTGTTCACGGATAAATTCCTCCAATTCGTCGTCTATTTCGATGGTATCGACATGTCCGCCTTCGGGCAAACCTTCGGCCATACACAAGGCTGAATAACCCACAAAAGTTCCTATTTCGAGTACACGCTGCGGCTGAATCATGCGCACCAACATTTTGAGAATGCGCCCTTGAAAATGACCCGACAACATGCGCGGATTGATGGTATGCACATGGGCTGCACGGTTCACCAACGCCAAATATTCGGGCTCAGCATCGCTATGTGCCGCCATATACGCATCAATCAATTGATTGGCATCATCGGTTACTTTTTTGGCTTGTTTTAAATCCATAGGTTAATCGAACATCAAATGAGTCAACGACTCTTTATTAAATAGTTCAGAAGCAATCTGTTGTAACTTTTCAGAGGTTACCGCCATAATGCGTTCGTGAATTTCAGCATCGGATAAACAGTAATTTTGCTGCAAAAAGAGTTTTGCCATCGCCAAAATCAAATTTTCCTTATTTTCGTTGGCAATCAACAGTTGTCCTTCGAGTTGTAATTTGGCGGTGTGCAATTGGCGCGCGTCGAGTGGCTGCGTACGCAATCGTTCCAACTCTTTATCAATGAGTTGCAAACAGCGTTTCGCATTTTTAGGATCGCAACCCACGTAAACAGTCCACACGCCCGTATCGACATACGACGTCACGTTGGATTCCACATTGTACGCCAATCCGTTGCGCTCTCGAATGGACATATTTAAGCGACTACTCATGTTGGGACCGCCCAAAATATTATTAAGCAACACCAACGCCACTCTATCGGGATGCGATAAAGCAAAGGCGCGATTGCCCACCATCGAATGCGTTTGAAAGGTATCTTTGGACGATTTTTGGCGTTGTGGCAAATACGCTTTAGGCGCTTCACGCACAAAGGCGCGTTGCAAAGCAGGCACTGTAAACAGACGTTCTGCCCAGCGCACGAGTTTTGAAAAATCGGTATTTCCCAACGAGAAAAACACCAATTGATCGGTGGTGTGACAACGCGACACAAAGGCTTGCAAACGTTCAGAAGTCATCGCTTCCAAACTCTCGACATTGCCTAAAATATTACGCCCGATAGGTGAATCGGCAAATAAAAGTTCCTCAAAATCATCGTAAATAAGCTCCGAAGGCGAATCGTTGTACGATTGAATTTCGTCCAAAATCACATCCAATTCACGCTCCAGTTCGTGCGCAGGAAACAGAGAATGAAACATAATATCGGACAACAATTCCATAGCGCGTTGCATGTAAACCGACGGCACGGTGGCGTACACAAACGTCTCTTCTTTGGTAGTATACGCATCAACCTGACCTCCAACCGATTCTAACCAATTGATAATGTGCCAACTTTTACGATGTGACGTGCCTTTAAAAAGCATGTGTTCCACAAAATGAGCCATGCCTTGTTCGTCGTCGAGTTCGTCGCGCGTACCAGCATTTACCGCAAAACCACAGTAAGTAATGGGCGATGCGTCGGGCACGTGCAACAACCGAATGCCATTGGATAACGTATGTGTTTGATAAACCATGTAACGCAGAAATATGAAGTAGCAAAGGTACACTATTTTTTGCAGCTGCTCAAATAGCGACACGCATTTTTTACACCGCCACACAAAACCTAAAAAACACCAAATTTATGTCAAAAAACATGGCTGTGGCTTGAAAAAACTTTCGTATATTTGCGTGTTTTGCGCATTTGCTTTTTTACGCTAGCATGTAACGACTTGAAAAGCAATCAGAAATGATGCAAAAAGCCCTTTCTAAAAATTATAAAACACAACAAATCAACACATAACAAGAGGATATACTATGAGCGAAGAACAGAAACGAGTATTAGAGCAGCAACTTTGGAACATCGCCAACACGTTAAGAGGAAAAATGAATGCGGACGAATTTCGTGATTACATTTTGGGATTTATTTTCTATAAATATTTGAGCGAAAAAATGGACATCTTCGCCAACGAGATATTGAAACAAGACAATATCCGATTTCGCGAAATTACGCCCAAAATGGCTAAATCCGCAGAATACTTAGAGGCGATAAAAGACGAAGCCTTGGAAAAATTAGGTTATTTTTTGAAACCCGAAGAGTTATTTTCGGAAATTGCGAAACGTGGCAATGGCGACAACTCCATCGAAGATGCGTTTGACGACACTAAAACCAATTTCATATTAGAAGATCTACAAAAAATTCTGACCAATATTCAGCTAAGCACCATGGGAACAGCCAGCGAAGAAGATTTTGACAACCTCTTCGAAGATATGGACCTAAACAGCACTAAACTCGGCAAAACGCCCGAAGCCAGAAATAGCATTATTGCCAAGGTACTAGCTCATCTCGATAATATCGATTTCAAACTACAAAGCACAGAATTAGATGTGTTAGGCGATGCTTACGAATATCTGATTGGACAATTTGCTAGCGGCGCAGGGAAAAAAGCAGGCGAATTTTACACACCGCAGGAAGTGTCTAAAATTCTGGCAAAAATTGTAACCACGGAGAAACAAAAATTAAAATCAGTATATGATCCAACCTGTGGTTCAGGTTCTCTGCTGCTGCGTGTTGCCAAAGAAGTAAAAGAAGTAAACAACTTTTACGGACAGGAAATGAACCGCACCACGTACAACTTGGCTCGTATGAACATGATTTTGCACGGTGTGCATTATCGCAAATTTGACATCAAACAAGAGGACACGCTTGAGCGTCCACAGCATCTTGATAAGCAGTTTGAAGCCATTGTAGCCAATCCACCTTTCTCGGCACAATGGAGCGCCAATCCGCTCTTTACAACCGACGACCGTTTCAGCCAATATGGCAAATTAGCGCCAAGTAGCAAAGCCGATTACGCCTTTGTACAACACATGATTTACCATTTAGCCGAAAATGGAACGATGGCCATTGTGCTGCCTCACGGTGCACTATTCCGTGGTGGAGCCGAACAACACATACGTCGCTATTTGATTGAGAACAAGAACTTTTTGGATGCCGTTATTGGATTACCTGCCAACATATTTTATGGCACCAGTATTCCAACTTGTATTTTGGTATTCAAAAAATGCCGCGAAAATCCCGATAATATTCTATTTATAGATGCCAGCAACGATTTCGAAAAAATAAAAACACAAAATGTGTTGCGCGATGAGCACATCAACAAAATTATTGACACGTTTCGTAACCGAACCGAACTAGAAAAGTACAGCAAAGCGGTGAGTTTGGAAGAAATTGCACAAAACGACTACAACCTGAACATACCAAGATATGTGGACACCTTTGAAGAAGAAGCGGAAATAGACATTTACGCCGTGATGCGCGAAATTAAAGCGTTAGAAACAAAACGTACCGAATTGGACCAGCAAATAGACGTTTACTTTAAAGAACTCGGCTTAGTTTTTTAAGCTAACAACCGTCAACTGAAATCAGGAGCACTAAACTCTTTTTTTATAGGTGCAAATCCCTAATTATTTGTAGAAACACAACGCAATAACCGATATGACAAAACAAACAGATAGCAAGACTAAGGTTGAGAATTTGGGCAAAATGCCTCGTCTGAGATTCCCAGAATTCCATGAAGAATGGGAAGAAAAGAACGGAAATGAAATTTTTAAATCTATCTCAGATAAAAATCACACATCTGAATTGCCTATACTGGCAATATCTCAAGAACATGGAGCTATTCCTAGAGACTTGATTGATTATAAAATTACAGTTACGGATAAAAGTATTAGCTCTTATAAAGTTGTGCGAAAAGGGAATTTTATTATTAGCCTGAGATCATTCCAAGGAGGAATTGAATACTCTGAATACGATGGGATATGCAGTCCTGCATATGTTATTTTAAAATCAAAAATTGCGATTAGTGATTATTTTTTCAAATATTATTTGAAAACAGACAGATATATTCTTGAATTAAATAAAAAACTTGAAGGAATTCGAGATGGAAAAATGATTAGTTACGGTTACTTTTCAGAAATAAAATTACCATATCCATCTCTTTTAGAGCAAAAGCGTATTGCAGACTTGTTATCTTTAATAGATAAACGTATACAATGCCAAAGGAAAATAATAAACCAACTTGAGACCGCAATGCGAATTATTAGGGAGAAAATTTTTAAGCAACAAATGAGGTTCACAAGAGAAAAGACTCAATGGAAAGAACTCAAATTGGACGATTTTACGGATATAAAGAAAGGAGAGCAACTAAACAAAGAGGATTTGACAGAAAAAGGAATTTATCCATGCTTAAATGGAGGCGTTAATTTTTCTGGCTACACAGATAAATATAACACAAATGCCAATACCATAACAATAAGCGAAGGTGGTAATTCTTGTGGATATGTAAATTTTTTAACTTCAAACTTTTGGCTAGGAGGACATTGCTACAAAATAGTTCCTAAATCCACAATTAACCTAATTTATTTTTATCATCTTTTAAAATTTAATGAAGATAAAATAATGAAATTACGTGTTGGTTCAGGATTACCCAATATTCAACAAAAGGATTTACGTAATTTTAAAGTGTCAATAACGGTTTCTTCAGGAGAACAAACCCAAATTGCCAATTCCCTTGCTTCTTTAGATGCAAAAATAGAAACCGAAAAACAACTATTAGAACAATACAAACAACAGAAAACCTACTTATTGCAAAATCTATTTATATAAAAAGTTGCTGTAAAAGATATTGCTTTTGTGATTTTAATTGCTCTAATAAAGCTATTTCAAGGTTTACTTTCTGGTCAATACAAGATAAAAAGTTAGCAATTTTTATTTGTTCTTCTAAAGCTGGCATTAAAACTTCAATTTGATAAAACTTTTCCATATCTAAGTTTCGCCTTACTACACTAGCTCCTTGAACAGAAGATTGTTCATATTCATACATCATTTTAGGCGTTAATAAGATATATTGGCAGAAAGTTGGAATCGTGTATGTCTCATTGAAAGAAAATATTTTATAGGAAGGTGATACAATTCCTATTTCAAAATTCATATTCACGTTTATATTCCCAAGCCATAGATTTTGAGGGCTAAAAACTAGCTGCCCTTTTTTCAGTATTTTATAACCAGTATTGTCTTTACTTGCAATATCTCGTGTAAAATATTCATCTTGATTAAACAGGCCTTTAGCTGTGGAAGATAAAATGCGATATTGATTGGTTCGAGTCGTTTTCTCATTGGCTTCGATTAATAGTTGACCTAATTTATACATTTCCCAATCAGGAAAGTCCTTTTCGTCTTGATTTTTAAATCGCAATTCTTGCGAGAAAATCTTTTTGCTCACAGCACTTTTATAAGATTGTAAGCCCTCAATTATTTTCCTTTGGCATTCTATACGCTCATCTATTAAAGATAACAACGAGGCTATTTTTTTCTGTTCAGGAAGGAACGGTATCGAGATTTCTATCTGTTCAATGGTACTTTTAGATAGACTTGGAACACCAGACGCTTCGTTATATTGCAACCAGTTTATTTTCTCAAAAATGTATAATGCAAATCTAGGGATGGTATTTTTAAAGGAATGTGTATAAAAAAGCGTATCAACTGTCCAAAATTTTCCACAGTGATAAAATGGTTTGTTAATGGTTCCTTTTCGTCCAATACAGATGGTTTCACCATTCATTAGATAATCATTAACAGATGTCATATATCCTCCTGTACCAAAAACAGGAATATCACCTTCACCAAGATGTTTATAATCTTTCCCACTACCTATTTTCATTATTTGTCCTATTTCCTTGGTTTCCCATTTTCCTTGGAATTCTGGGAATCTCAGACGAGGCATTTTGCCCAAATTCTCAACCTTAAGGACTTAACTTGAGGTTTTAAAATCTTCTTTTGGTAACTTTGGAAATTTTAGTATAAACCAACAAAATCCAGAAATGAACGAAGAAAAGAACCTATCAGAAATTGCAAAATTATGGCGAGCCGACAAAAAACAGTATGTCAAAAAATCGAGTTATGCGGCTTATATGCTGCTTATTGAGAACCATTTACTGCCCGTTTTCGGCGATTGTCAAGTCATAGAAGAAGCGCAGGTACAGACATTTGTGCTGCAAAAATTAGAACAAGGATTGAGTCAAAAAACCATCAAAGACATGTTGATTGTGTTGAAAATGATTCTGAAATTCGGAGCTAAAAACAAGTGGATTAACTACAATCCGTTCGATATTCAGTTTCCCACCGAACGCGAGAGCCACCAATTGGAAGTCTTAAGTCGCACCAATCAGAAAAAAATAATGAACTACATTCAAGACCATTTCACGTTTCGGAATTTAGGCGTTTACATCTGCTTGAGTTCTGGCATGCGCATTGGCGAAATATGCGCCCTCACGTGGGAAGACATTGACGTAAACACAGGCATTATAAGTGTACGGCGGACCATTCAACGCATTTATACGGTAGAAGATGGCACACGCAAAACCGAGCTGGTGCTCGATACGCCCAAAACCAAAAATTCCATGCGCGATATTCCCATAAGTCGGGATTTACTACGCATACTGAAACCGATTAAAAAAGTGGTAAACAACTCCTTTTACGTGCTCACCAACGATGCTAAACCCACCGAACCTCGCACCTATCGGAGTTATTATGAACTGTTGATGCAAGAACTAGAAATGCCAAAACTCAAATTTCATGGTTTGCGCCACAGCTTTGCCACCCGTTGCATCGAAAGCAAATGCGATTACAAAACCGTAAGTGTGCTATTGGGACATTCCAATATCAGCACCACGCTAAATTTATACGTTCATCCAAACATGGAACAAAAGAAAAAAGCGATTGAACAGATGTTGAAGTCGTTACGATAAATCTATTGATAGATTACTAAAAAATAGTAACTTTGAAGTCTTAAAAAAATATTTATGGACGAAATTGATAAAACAATAAAAGAAGTTGAAGAAACAATGGCTCGATTCACAGCTATTGAAGAAAAGGGCAAAGAAAAAATTTTGCATTATTTCGACAGAATACACAATCATCTTTTTACATTTAACAACTTGATGATTGCTGGATTTTTTACTCTTTCTCAACTGAAAGTAAACGTTCCTGTTTGGATGATAATAATTCCACTAATTAATCTATGGTTTTTGATCTACGTAGAATATCGAATGATGGAAAAGAGTCGCTTTGAATCTAACATAATGTCACAACCCAAGTCAAAATTAGATAAATACGGAAAATCCATAAATAGAACAACCTTAATTTCATTACTTTCCATAATAGCATCTTTGGTGGTTACAATAGTGTTTCTATGTTTATTATTTAGAATGTAAAAGTGCGGTTGAAACCTATTAAGACGACATTTTATCAGTTATTTTTCAGAGTAAATCATTTTTTGTAAGTATATTTCATAAAAATAATAATATTATAAGTATTTTTCATAAGCAATAAGCATTTTGAACCTCTTTTTCTAATAATAGCCGTTTTTCACCCTTTTTTCTATGGCAATCGTTGTTTTTTATTATCTTTGCAAAATGCAATATTCATAAAATATGGAAGAAAATAAGCATTTTTCACAAGAAATAACCATTTTTCAGGGACGAACAGCTCCTGAACCTGCTTTCTTAGTGGGTTATGGGACGTTAATAGCGTATTTGGGCATTGCCATGCCATTGCCTGCCAAGTTATCCCTAGTGAGTAAAAAACACAAGCGATACGAAACGGCAGATTGGCGGGTATTTACTCCTCGGCATAAACCCCATGAAACGCTACTCGACCAACTTGTTTTTGCCTTGAAATACGAAGGAGTCGATTTATTGTTCTTCAAAAAATTATTCGAAAAAGTCTCACAAAAAGAGGTAATTGCGCTGGTTGAGGCAGAACCTCAGAGTCAATATTGCCGTAAAATATGGTTTCTGTACGAGTGGCTATTAGATAAAAAACTACCATTAGCGGATTTGCAAACAGGCAACTATATTCCCATATTAAATGAGAAACAACAATATGCCTTATCAAACACGATAAATTCTCCCCGTCATCGCATTATAAACAATTTACCTGGTACACGAGATTTCTGTCCGCTTGTGAGCAAAACCGAAAAAATAGAACGTTTTATCGCGTCAGGATTTGATCATGTGAATAAAAATAGCCTCAAAGCTATTCACAAGGACATTTTGCTCCGCACTTCGGCGTTTCTGTTACTTAAAGATTCTAAGGCCTCATTCACCATCGAGGGCGAAAGTCCCAAAGGCAAACGTGCCGCCCGATGGGCGAATGCCATTGGACAAGCAGGTGTAGTCGATTTGAGTGTGGAAGAATTGCTGCGTTTGCAGCAAGTGGTGATTGAAAACGAACGATTTATAACATTGGGATTTCGTAAAACAGGTGGATTCGTTGGCGAACATGACCGTATTACGGGCGAACCCATTCCAGCTCATATTTCGGCACGATGGCAAGATGTGGAGTCGCTGATAGATGGCTTATTAAGCACCTATAATTTACAGATAAAAAGCGAAATAGATGCGGTTATTACGGCTGCCGTCATTGCCTTTGGCTTTGTGTTTATTCACCCCTTTGAAGATGGCAATGGACGTATTCACCGTTACCTGATTCACCATGTTCTAGCAAAAAAACAATTTTCGCAACAAGGACTAATTTTCCCCATCTCGGCTTCCATTCTGAATCATATTGTGGATTATCGACAAGTATTGGAGTCCTATTCGCGACCACTGCTGGATTTTATTGATTGGGAAGAAACCAAGAAACACAATGTAGAAGTGCTAAACGACACCATTGATTTCTATCGCTACTTTGATGCAACCCAACAAACCGAATTCTTATACGACTGCGTAAAAGATACCATTGAAAACATTATACCTCAAGAAATTAACTATCTGATAAAATACGATGAGTTTAAACGCTATTTAGACGATGAGTTTGAAATGCCAGATAGCATGGTGGCACTTTTAGTCAAGTTTTTGGAACAAAATAACGGGAAAATATCGAAGCGAGCACGGGAAAATGAATTTGCAGCGTTAACCAATAACGAAATAAACGAAATAGAACACACTTACGAATTAATAATTACAAATTAGAAATTTACAGTAAACATGTCCAAACAATCAGAAGCCATATTAGAAGAACAATTAGTAATTCGCCTACAACAGTTGGGTTACAAGCTGGCGCCTATCAGTAATGAACAGGAGTTACTCGACAACCTAAAAGCGCAGTTGGAAAAGCATAATAACATCACTTTTTCGGCTACTGAATTCGACAAAGTGCTGAATATTTTAAACAAAGGTACGGTTTTCGAAAAAGCAAAAACACTGCGCCAAAAACAACACATTGTGCGCGACAATGGCGATAATCTCTATTTCGAGTTTCTTAATACGGAAAAATGGTGTCAGAATCTATATCAGGTAACCAATCAAGTCAGTATTGAAGGCACCTACAAAAACCGTTATGACGTAACGATTCTTATCAATGGTTTACCTTTAGTGCAAATAGAACTCAAACGTAGCGGTTTGGAAATGAAAGAAGCTTTTAATCAAATAAACCGCTATCAACGCCATTCGTTTAGTTCAAACTCCGCATTGTATCAATATGTCCAAATATTCATTATCAGCAATGGTGTGAATACCAAATACTATGCAAACAACCGCTATCAGAGCTTTAAACAAACATTCTATTGGACGGATGTCAATAATAAACGGTTGACCAATATTTTAACCGATTTCGCCTACTCGTTTCTCGATCCTTGCCAACTGAGTAAAATGATATGTCAGTATATTGTACTCAACGAAGCCTATAAAATACCAATGGTGCTTCGTCCTTATCAATTTTATGCCGTAGAAGCATTGATAGAACGGGTGAAAAATAGCACTAAAAACGGTTACATTTGGCACACTACAGGTTCGGGCAAAACGTTGACATCGTTCAAAGCCAGTCAAATTTTAATGAAGATGCCCGAAGTTGACAAGGTTGTATTTGTGGTCGACCGTAAAGATTTAGACTATCAAACCACCAAAGAATTTAATAGTTTTAGCGATGGTTGTATTGATGGCACGGACAATACCAACAATTTGGTAAAACAATTTATTGGCACTTATGTGGACAAAAAGGGCGAAGCCAAAAATTCCAAACTGATTGTTACCACCATTCAGAAACTCAATACAGCCATTAGCAAATTGAAGTACGAAAAGAAAATGGCTGATTTGAAAGATAAACGGGTTGTTTTCATTTTCGACGAGTGCCACCGTTCGCAATTTGGCGATACGCACAAACGCATCAAAGAGTTTTTCACAAATTGCCAAATGTTCGGCTTTACTGGTACACCCATTTTTGCAGACAATGCTAATAAAAATGAACATGGCAAACGCACAACCAAAGATTTATTTGAAGATTGTTTACACAAATACGTCATTACCGATGCTATAAAAGACGAAAACGTGTTGAAGTTTTCGGTAGAATACGTGGGACGATACAAACACAAAGACGGTCGGGAAACAAATATCGATATTGAAGTAGAAGACATCGACACCAAAGAGTTGATGGAAGACGAAACCCGTTTGGAAAAAATTGTTGATTACATCATTGCTCATCACAACCGCAAAACACACAGTCGCGAATTCACAGCTATGTTTTGTACCAGCAGCGTGCAAACACTCATCAAATATTACGATATTTTCAAACGCAAAAAAGAAGAAGGGAAACACAATCTTAATATTGCGACGATATTTAGTTATGCAGCTAATGAAGACGATGCAGAAGCCAATGGATTTTTACCAGAAGAAGTGTCGGTTGTGGAAGAACCACAGGCATTATATGGTTTACAAGCACACAGCCGCGAAAAATTAGATGAATTTATTGAAGATTACAACAAGCTTTTTGGAACTCCGTTCAGCACCAAAGACAGCGAAAGTTTCTATCTGTACTATAATGATATTTCTAAAAAGGTAAAGGAGCGGAAAATCGACATTCTGTTAGTTGTTAATATGTTCCTCACAGGTTTTGACAGCCCTACGCTAAATACGATGTATGTAGACAAAAACCTAAAATATCACGGATTAATACAAGCCTACTCGCGCACAAATCGTATTTTAAACGAACAAAAATCGCAAGGCAATATTGTGGCATTTCGGAACCTTAAAAACCGCACCGATGAAGCCATTACATTGTTCAGCAACAAAGAGGCTATCGAAGTAATCATTATGCGACCTTACGAAGATTACACCGTAAAATTTAACGAAGCATACGCAGAACTTTTAACAATAACGCCAACCACCGACAGTGTAAACGATTTAGAAAGCGAAGAGGATGAGTTGAAGTTTATACAAGCGTTCCGGTCATTGATGCGTATTAAAAACATACTGACAGCCTTTGCCGATTTCAAATGGGACGATTTGACTATAAGCGAGCAGCTTTTCAATGAGTTTCAAAGCAAATATCTGGATTTATGGCAAAAGGTAAAGACAGATCATCAAAAGGAAAAAGTGTCGATTTTAGAAGATGTCGATTTTGAATTGGAATTAATACATCGCGATGAAATCAATGTAGCTTATATCTTGCAATTATTGATTACACTCAAATCGAAAAAACAAAAAGACACCACCAAAATAGAAGAAGAAATCTTCAATTTGTTAAGCACCGAAAAAACATTAAGAAGTAAACGAGAATTAATAGAACGATTTATTCAAGAGAATTTACCTGAAATTATGGACACAGACGACATTATTCCAGTGTTTGAAAAATTCTGGAATAGTGAACAACAAAATGCCTTTAATCAATTAATTACAGAAGAAAATTTATCTGCAGAAAAGAGTGAAAAATTGATTGAAAATTACTTATTTGCAGAAAGAGAACCTTTACGAGATGAAATACTAGAGTTGATTGAAGGCGAAAAACCAAGTTTATTACAACGTAAAGTGGTAAGTGAGCGCATCTTAAAAAAGATTCTAAATTTCGTGGAAACATTTATGCACGGCATGAATTAATGGTTCCTTACAATACAAAAAAACGAACGAAAAAAAAACATCAACCCTATGCACATCGTACTCTGCGACACCAACTATGCCGAACCAATTTTGGCGATTTTGAATGATGCTATTTGTCATTCTACGGCGCTGTACGACTACCATCCACGCACCATGGCCGATATGCAAACGTGGTTTGAGGTCAAAGCACAGCACCACTACCCTGTTATTGGTTTGGTGGACGACCACAACACGCTGCTTGGTTTTGCCACATATGGCACATTTCGCGCTTTTGCGGCCTATAAATATACGGTGGAACACTCGCTTTATGTGCATAAAGATTACCGCGGACAAGGTTTGGGTAAACTGCTGTTGGCAGAACTCATAAAGCACGCCACGGTGCAAAACAAGCACTGTTTGGTGGCTGGTATCGATGCTGCCAACACGGTGAGCATTGCGCTACACCAGCAAGCGGGCTTTACCTACTGCGGCACCATAAAACAAGCGGGCTATAAATTTGCACAGTGGTTGGATCTCGATTTTTACCAATTACTGCTGCCTACACCAGCCGAACCAAACGAAGAATAACAACCCAGAAATGAACTTTAGAATTGCACAAAATTGAAAAAAGAGTGCATTTTTAGAGCAATTGTTGTGTTTATAAGAAAAAGGTCGTATCTTTGCGACTCGAAATTTTAACCAAAATTTATTATGGCAAATCAACTTCTAGCAGGCAAAAAAGGGATTATCTTTGGCGCCTTGAACTCAAAATCTATCGCTTGGAAAGTGGCTGAAAAAGCAGTTGCTGAAGGCGCTCAAATTGTGTTAACTAACGCTCCTATTGCTGTACGCATGGGCGAAATTCAAGAATTAAGTACCAAATTGAACGCACCAGTTATTGCTGCTGATGCTACCAGCATCGAAGATTTGGAAAATCTTTTCTCGGAAGCTCAAAAAATGCTTGGTGGCAAAATCGACTTTGTGCTCCACTCTATCGGTATGTCGCCTAACGTACGCAAAGAACGTTCATACGACGACCTTAACTACGATTTCTTAAGCAAAACACTTGATATTTCAGCTATCTCGTTCCACAAAATGTTGCAAGTAGCTAAAAAACAAGATGCTATCGCCGAAGGTGGTTCTGTATTAGCATTGACTTACATTGCAGCACAACGTACCTTTGTTGGCTACAGCGATATGGCCGATGCTAAAGCGTTGTTGGAATCAATCACACGTAGCTTTGGTTGTATCTACGGACAAGAAAAAGGCGTTCGTATCAACACCATTTCTCAATCGCCTACTATGACTACTGCTGGTAGCGGCGTTGGTGGTTTTAATCTTTTCTACGACGTAGCCGAAAAAATGTCGCCACTTGGTAATGCCGATGCTGACGATTGCGCTGACTATTGCGTGGTTATGTTCTCTGATTACACCCGTAAAGTTACGATGCAAAACTTATTCAACGATGGCGGTTTCTCAAACACAGGTATGAGCCTTGGTGCGATGAACCAATACATGAAAAGTTTTGAAAAATAAGTGATACTCACGCCGCATTAGCGACGAACATCACACAAAAACCAAGAAGCGAGCTAAACGATTGTTTAGCTCGTTTTTTTCGTATCAAAAAAAAGAGTAATTTTGTATCTTTGTAGGTTCACAAACAACTCGCTATCATGAAACGTTTCGCACAACTCGTTATTCTTTCGCTTTTCTACGTCGCCACTTGGGCACAACCCACACAAGTAGGCAAATATCCTCCTATGGTAGGAGAACCTAAACGCGAAGATTTTCCACAAGAAGTAGACAAACAACCCATAAATGCCACCTTTACATTTGCGATTTTGTCCGATTTACACCTCTCGGAAACAGAACCTAACAACACCGAAGATGTGCAACAGATTATTGCCGACATAAACGCCAACAAACAATTGGCTTTTGTGCTCGTCAATGGCGACCTCACCGACCGTGGTGACACCAAATCGCTCCAACTAGCCAAAAAGCTACTCGGCGAATTAAAAATTCCTTATTACGTCGTGCCAGGTAATCACGATACACGCATTTCAGAATCGGGCGCCAGCGACTTCGCTCGCCTCTTTGGCGACACACATTTTCGCCTGTTTTTCAATGGTTATCTGTTTCTAGGCATCAATTCTGGACCCATGCTTCAATTGGAAGATGGACACGTATCGCCACAAGAGCTTGTCTGGTTATCACATCAATTGAAACAAGCTGGACGCAAACAACCCGTGTATATTTTTACACATTATCCACTTAAAAAAGGCGATTGCGACAATTGGGAAGCCGTAACCGATTTGGCACGTGGCTACAATTTACAAGGCATTTTTTCGGGTCATTATCACCGCAATGGCGTATTGAGTTACGACGGCATTCCAGGTATCGTAGTGCGCTCCACACAGCGTGGAACCGATTCGATAGGCGGATATACCATTTGCGCCATGAGCGATTCACTTTACATTGGCGAAAAACGCATCAATGCCAAACTACAAACTTGGCAAGCATTACCACTCGACAAAAAAGTGTACACCGAAGGCGATCGTAAAAATTTTCCACGCCCAAATTTTGACGTCAACAAAACCTACAAACAGGTTAAAACCGTTTGGAAAAAACAAATCGACATAGAGATTGACGGCGCACCAGCGTGCAACGAACAACACCTCTTTTTCGGCGACGCCAAAGGAACGATGCACGCCATGAGCACAGACAAAGGTAAATTGGTATGGCAATTCAAAACACTCGGTGCCATTTATGGTCAACCAGCTTTAAGCGACCAAAAACTTGTATTTGGCAGCTGCGACCATAACATCTACTGCGTGAATAGTACCGACGGCAAATTACTCTGGAAATTCGCCACAGCGCAAGCCGTGGTTGCTAGTCCAGTCATCGAAAATAATATCGTGTACATTGGTAGCAGCGACGGACAATTTAGAGCTATCGACCTGAATTCTGGCAAACTGCTATGGGCGTACAAAGATGTAAAAAATTATGTGCAGACTAAAGCCGTTATCAGCGGAGATAAACTCGTTTTTGCGGCGTGGGACGACCATCTATATGCTTTAAACAAATCAACGGGCGAATTACTCTGGAAATGGAAAAGCAACACCAAGAAATTCAAACACCGTCCAGCAGCCGTGGCACCTGTGGTGGCAAACAACAAGGTTTTTGTAACCAACAATGAACATACCATCACTGCAATCGATCTAGAAACGGGTAAAATGCTGTGGCAAACTGAACAACACGCCTTCATTCACGCCAACGGAGCATCGAACGATGGGAAAACAGTTTTTGCACGCTGCGCAAAAGATAGCGTATTGGCTATTGATGCCACCGCCAACACTTACTCGGAGCGTTGGATCACCGACGCCAACTATGGAAGTGATTTGCTCGCCAGCGTGATAACCGAACAAGACAATCAAGTAGTTTTTGCTACTAAAAATGGCTTAATTTGCTGCGTCAACGCACAAACAGGCAACCTCTTGTGGCAATATAAACTAAACAATACCAGTTTACACATCGTACCACTGAACGCTACCAATTGGTTAATCACCACACGCGATGGGCTTGTAACCCGTTTAGGACTAAAATAAACGAACGGAATGAACCAAATGACAAAATAAAATGCGCTGCATTACGTATTATCTGTATATGAAATTGAAATTAACATACTTACTTATTTGCTGTCTATCAGGATTTTTACTGTTATCGTGTAGCGTGTCGGCACGGTTAAAGAAAGCCGACAAATACTACGAACAAGGCGAATACTTCAGCGCTGGCGAGGCTTATCGTAAAGTGCAATCGGGCATTTCGGCGCAACAACAGCGCAAGCTAAAAGCGGAAGTCAATTTCAAAATGGGCGAATGCTACAGTGCCATCAACAATAACACGCGAGCTATCAAAGCCTACGCACAAGCTATCAAATACAAATATCCCGATTCGATTGTCTATTTGCGCCACGCGAAAGTAGAACAAGCGTTGGGTAAATACCAAGAAGCAGCGAAAGATTACACTTTATTTTTGAAATCACAACCCACTAATGCTGAGGCACTAGCAGGACTCGAAGGTGCCACCAAAGCGGCTGAATGGAAGAAAATAATCACACGCTACGTGGTGAAACCTGCCACAGAGTTTAATTCGAAAAAGAACTCCGACTTCGCGCCTTCATTTATGGGAGCGGATGCTAGTTCAATCGTTTTCACTACAAATAGAGAGAATACAACCAATCGTAAAAACAGCAGCATCACAGGCGTGCCTAACAACGATTTATTCTCATCGCGCAAAAATGCAGCTGGCAAATGGGAAAAACCAGAACCACTCGAAGGCGAATTCAATACCGATGATGACGAAGGTGTTACCTCGCTGACGGCTGACGGCAAAACGCTCTATTTTACACGTTGCAGAGCCTCACAAAGTTCTGCCACAGGTGGCGAGCTTTACACCTCCACACGCTCTGGCGGTCAATGGACAGCACCACAAAAAGTGGTTTTATTTAAAGATAGTTCCATCACCGTGGCGCATCCAGCCATTTCGCCCGATGGTACAGTGCTCTATTTTGTATCCGATCACACCAACGGTTTTGGTGGTAAAGATATTTGGAAAGTCGAAAAAGCAGAAGACGGTTGGAGCACACCTGAAAACTTAGGCGAGGTGATTAACACGCCAGGCAATGAACTTTTTCCTTACGTTCGACACGACGGAACACTCTATTTTGCTTCCAACGGACATCCTGGCTTTGGCGGCTTAGATATTTTCAAAGCCAAACAAGATTCGTTAGGCAAATGGCAAGTCACCAATATGATGACACCACTCAATTCGAATGGCGACGATTTCGGCATTACGTTCGATAAAGTTGGCGAACAAGGTTATTTCTCATCGAACCGCAACCAATCGAAAAACTACGATCGACTCTACTATTTTGAATTGCCCGAATTGGTGTACGCCATCGAAGGTAAAGTCACCGACGAAAAAGGCGAGCCAGTGTCCGATGCGATTGTGAAACTCATTGGCGATAATGGCGACAATGTAAAAATGCGCGCCAAAAAAGATGGCTCGTACCGCATCAAATTAAACAATAATGCCAATTACATCATGTTGGCATCAGCACGTGGCTACCTCAACAGTACGCACAAATTTTCGACGCAAGCACTAGTCGACAGCAAAACTTTTACGGAAAATTTCAAACTGCCAACTATTGGCAAACCCATTCCAATTGGCAATATTTTCTTCGAATTTGGTAAAAGCGAGTTAACCGCAGAATCGGAAAAATCATTGCAAGGATTGGTAAAAATGCTGACCGACAATCCAAATATTGCGATCGAAATTTCGGCACATACCGATATGGTTGGTTCCGAAGAAAGCAACCTCGAGTTATCGCAAAAACGAGCACAAGCGGTAGTTACGTTCCTCATCAAATCGGGTATCGACAAAGGCCGCTTGACCTCAAAAGGTTATGGCGAAAGTGTACCTGTGGTGGTGGATAAAGCGATGGCAAAAACCTATAAATTTATCAAAGAAGGTGAACTATTAGATGAAAAATTGGTAAATTTGCTCACGAAAGAACAACAAGACCTAGTGAACTCCATTAATCGTCGCACCGAATTTAAAGTGACGAAAACGACGTACAATCTCTATTAAATCGTTCAAAATAATCAACTAAATATGAAACAATACCTCGATTTATTACAACGTGTACTGGACGAAGGCACTGCCAAAAGCGACCGTACAGGCACTGGAACCATTAGCGTATTTGGACATCAAATGCGATTCGATTTATCGGAAGGTTTTCCGATGTTAACCACCAAAAAGTTGCACCTCAAATCGATTGTTTACGAACTTTTGTGGTTCCTCAATGGCGACACAAACGTCAAATATCTGCAAGATCACGGCGTGCGTATTTGGAACGAATGGGCTGATGCCAACGGCGATTTAGGGCATATCTACGGTTATCAATGGCGTTCGTGGCCCGATTACAACGGCGGACACATCGACCAAATAACAGACGTGGTAAACACCATCAAAAACAATCCTGATTCACGTCGTATGATTGTGAGCGCTTGGAATGTAGCCGATTTGAACAATATGAATTTGCCACCATGTCATGCATTTTTCCAATTTTACGTGGCCAATGGCAAGTTAAGTTTACAACTTTACCAACGTAGTGCCGACATTTTCTTGGGCGTGCCTTTCAACATTGCTTCTTACGCTCTATTGCTTAAAATGATGGCTCAAGTAACCGGTTTGGAGGCTGGTGAATTTGTTCACACACTCGGCGATGCACACATCTACACCAACCATTTGGAACAAGTAAAACTACAACTTTCACGTGAACCTCGTACCCTGCCACAGTTAAAAATCAATCCAGATAAGAAGTCGATTTTCGATTTTGAATTTGAAGATTTTGAGGTTGTCAACTACGATCCACATCCACATATTGCTGGCGCTGTAGCAGTATAAAAAGACTCAAATACCAAACCTATTTTACATAGAAAAGGCTTTACACCGTGGTGTAAAGCCTTTTCTTATATTAAGTAAAATCGCTACTTCTTATTTCACAATTTTCAATAAGCCATTAGCTGATTTTATGATATAAACACCATCTGCAAAACGACTCATGTTCAAATCAGAGTTACCTTTCATTAACAATACGCCACATACACTATAAACGCCAAGTTCTTGTCCATCAGCATTATGAATAACACCGTTGTTGGCATCATAATATACATTAGCAAGCTCAACCGATTTAATAGCGGTATTGGTACCAATATAGCGATACAATTGTACAGGCGCCAAAATAGTGTTCGCTGGATTTTTATAATAACGGAACAATAATGTACGACCAGCAGCTTCAGCATCAGTGTTATACATCAACTGAGAACCATCAGCACCATTAATTTTAGTATTAAGGTTATCTAACACGATTTGATTTAAAAGTGCTGCTTCGCTCGATTGCAAACCATTATCATTGCCATACTGTGTTTCAGCTGCATTATAACCAATATATTTTCCACTTTTACCTTGTATGCTGTATCCAGTTTCAAATGTATTAACGGTAAAACTAAACGCATTAGTTGTAGCATTAGCTTCAATAGCTTCGTCGGCAATAGAAACTGGTTGTGTATTTTGAGCCACATCAAACTCGGTAAGTGCGCCATTCATGGCTACATTCAATTCTTCGCAAACAATTAAATATTGACCAGCCCAGCTTGTAGGTTCTTTCGTCACTTTTACATAATATTCACCTTCGGTTGGTTGACCGCTTACAATAATTTTACAACTATCAGCTACGCCATTATAAGCATTAGCAACGATGTATGCAACGCCCGCCGACCTAGCAACAACATATCCACGTGCACTCACGGTGGCAATGCGGTCATTTGAAGAATACCAGCTGACTTCTTTCAAAGATTCTTCCAATTCATCAGGCAAAACAGTCGCTGTAAGTGTTGTGTATTGATCTTTCTCGAAATTAAGTTCATGCGTACTGACAATAACTTGTGTAGGCATCAATTTCCCTATGACATTTACAACACAAGAATCTTTCAAACCTGATTGAGTAGTCGCAAATATTTTAGCCATACCTGGTGCCACGGAAACAACCTCGCCTGAGGCATCCACAGTAGCAACAGTCTCATCACTCGACTGCCAGGTAATATCTTCTACAAATGCGCCTTCTGGTGCAAATTGTATTTCCAAGGTTTCTATATCAAAAACATTTCCAACAACATCGGCCACCAATTCTATGGTATCTACGGCTAGCGAGGCAACACAAATTGAAATTGATTCAGCTTTTGGACGTACTTGAACAAAACAGGTATCGGTATAAGTACTATCCGATGAATAAGCCACAATACCAACCTCACCAGCACTTAAAGCAGTAACTACACCTTTGTCGGAAACGGAAGCAATAGCACTATTCGTTGTTCCCCAAGTAATGTTTTCTACAGCATTCAGTGGTTGTAATTTTACAGACAACGAATCTTTAGCATCCACAGCCAATGTTAATTCCTTTGGATTCACGCTCAAGCCTTTGGATGGCAAAACCTTATCAACTGTCCATTTAAGTTTAATATCCCAAATACGAAAGCCACCAGCATCACCAGCAATCAAATAACCACGTGTAACTGTTGGAGATGTAATTTTTAAGGTGACACTCGTCAACCCTGTTACTTCTTCAGACAAAACGATATTAGAAGGAACAATATCTAGTGCAACACCACCTTGGAATTGTCCAGGAAAATTTTCTTTGATAAAATAAACATAGCGTTCGAAAGCTACAGGCGTATTAATGGGACCATTATTATCACCAACAGTCAATACTATTTCCTCGATAGGGAAACCAACATCTGGCAACTCAATCCAAGAATAGGGATCGGACGAATATTTCTTAAGTTGCATATATTGCTCGGTAGTTTCAGCATTATGCGTATTTTTAATGAAGGAACCAGCGTACTCAAAGCCGCGACTATCAGTTAATCCCCAATTTTGATACGTTTGATTTTTACCAGGGCATGCTACAATGTCATCGTTTGAAAGAAATGTAGAATCTTTGTACGCATCAAATGCGAACAGCGACATGCTAACAAACAATAAGCAAGAAAATAGAAGAAGTTTTTTCATAGTGATTTAGGTTTTAGAATATAATGACAAAGTTAATGTTTTTTTTACAAAAAACATAATAAAAGTACTTTTTTGGAAACTAACATATATTTTATACCTTTGTAAATAAATAAAAAATAGATTTATAATGAAAAAAATTACCCTTCTAGGCACGATGTTAATTATCTGCCTTCACTTATTAGCAGAGACTTACACACGAATTGGTCAGAGTCAAACAGATTGGTCTGGTGATTATATTGTAGTTTATGAAGCTAGCGCTACACAAGGTTATGTGTTTAATTTAGATGATGTATCGGGCAATTATCAAGAAGTAACACTCTCCAACGGGAAAATTACCGCCAACGTAAGTAATTATCAAATTACGGTGGCCAAAGAGAGTTCGAATGCTTATAGCTTGCACACCTCGCAAGGATACATGGGCGGCGAAGCAGGTAAAAACAAAATTGTTTATTCCTCTGGTGCAACATCTTGTACGCTCGCATACAATGCTGGTGCCACACAGCTAACTGCGAACTCTGGCACACTCTCATTTTTGTTCAACCCACAAGACCCACGTTTCCGTTTTTATTATGATGCCAGCAAACAATGGACTGGCAAAGAACGCATTCAGTTTTATAAATTGGGAGATTTCGACGTAGTGGATTCGTCAAACGATTTGGCAACAAAATATGTGCAAGCCGACTTCTACGCACGCTATTCAAATTTTACCAACAAGCTATTCTACTGCCAATTACAGCTAGCACAATCTGATTCAGAAACGAGCGTTCCATACGTATGGTTAGGCATTCAAACTAATAGTTTAACTTCGATTGCAGGCTCCTATTCGTCGAAAAATACAAGCACCGAAGCAGGATTTATTTTTACCAGCAATTCTGAAGACACAGGCATCACTTTCCCTAGCAGCGAAGGCGGCACAAACGGTAAAATTACAGAAGCGACCTTAACCCTTACTCCAACTAGTAAAGTAAACGATTCGCTCTACAATTTCCAAATTGAATTGCGCCTAATTGATTCGAACAAAAAAGTTTGGACATTGAGTAAAGAGTTGCCTATTCAGGCTTATTTTATTGATCGTGTTCTAGGAAACGAAGAAGAAGATATGGATCCTGTTTGGCAAACACTCGTTGAAAAACTAGGAACAAAACTAGACATAGTATCTGCTGACGAACTCAATATTTATGCAGTAAATGGCACCATTTCAGGTGCAGAAAATATGCGCATCTACAATTTGACAGGACAAGAGGTAACCCCGATGAATGGTCATTTACGTGGCATTTACGTAGTGGTTTGTGGCAATAAAGCCGTAAAAATACACGTAAAATAAGTAAACCTTATTACAAAATAATGGCGGCTTTATAGTGATATAAAGCCGCCATTATTGTTTATGTTTCGAAGTTACACATCATAAAATTTACGCAGCAACCATTGAAAATGGCGACCACACATCAGCTTTGATAGTAAAACCGATACCTTTTGCATCACATCGGGTGTTACTACATAACGCAATTTTGGTCGGCGAGCAACCACTATTTTGCCTATTTTCTTTGCCAAATATAGTGGTTTACCACCATTTTGCTCGTCGTGTTCAATATGTTTAAGTACACGAGCAAACGAGTCTTTATAATCGGCATCGCCCAGAGTAGCTTGCGAAATACAACGACTACCTGTAAATCCCGTATTGAAATCACCGGGTTCTACTAATACCACGTTAATGCCAAATTGAGAAACCTCTAAACTCAACGCTTCGCTATAGCCTTCAATCGCAAATTTTGAAGCGCTATAAAAACCTTGATATGGAATGCCAAAAACACCACCGATAGAACTTAAATTAATAATCAAACCGCGACGTTGAGCACGCATAAATGGTAAAACTGCGGAACATACGTTCACCACACCACCAAAATTAGTACCCATCTGCATATCGATTTCTTCTGACGTAGCGAGTTCTACAGCACCACCAATACCCATTCCTGCATTATTAATCAACACATCGATACGACCATGTTTGTCTATAACTTGCTGTACAGCTGTGGCGATTGACTGGCGATTGGTCACATCCATAATCAACATCGTGACATGTTCCAAAGTATGTTCTTTACGGCTAGTACCATACACCACATGACCTTGAGCAGCCAAATACGCTGCAGTGGATTTACCAAAACCAGATGAAGCACCTGTAATCAAAATAATTTTCTGTTCCATAAATAGCGTGATAAGAAACTAAATTCTATAGAATAACTTGTTCTTGTAATTCTGCAAATATACGTTTACGCACTTTGTGATAACGCACATGAAATAAAATGGCGGCTGTGCCTAATCCAAAGATAAACGCCGCCCAAATACCAACAGCACCAAATCCACAAACAAACGCCAACACATAGCCGAGTGGTATATTGATGCAAATATACGCAATAAATGCATACAACATAATAATTTTTACATCGGTCAATCCGCGTAAAATACCTGCGCCAACGGCTTGCATTCCGTCAGCAAGTTGAAAAATACCAGCCATAACGAGTACTTGCGAACCAACAGATATTACTTCTGGGTCAGTTGAAAAAGCTTGTGCTATTTGAACTCGAAACACAATCAATAAGGTGCCCATAATGGCATTAGCCAGCAGGCACAAATGTACTGAAGCCATAGCGGCCATTTTCAAACCCTCGATATTACGTGCTCCCAATTGATGACTTACCCGAATAGTCGTTGCCGACGAAATACCCATGACCACCATAAACGCCATATGCGACATGTTATTGGCAATTTGATGCCCCGCCAACGGAGCGGCACCTAACCATCCAATCATCACACCAGAGAATGCAAATGCTGAAACTTCCAATAAAATATGAGCAGCGATAGGTAATCCCATAGCCAACAGTTGTTTCAAACGTACCCAACTAAATAACGACCAACGAAAATCTTTACAGTAACTCCACCACTCAGGTTTTAAACGCAACCAAATCACATAAAGCACGGGCATAGAAGCACGCGCTATCAATGTAGAAACACCTGCACCAAGTACGCCTAATTCAGGAAATCCATATTTGCCAAAAATAAGCAAATAATTAAAAAGTACATTGATAAGATTGGCAATAATAGTAATCCACATGGCCACTTTGGTGTTACCAAGCCCTTCCAAAAACTGTTTGATGGCAAAAAAATACATATGAGGTATGAGACTCACCACCAACACTAAAAAATAGGGAATAGCCAATTCTACAACCGCATCAACCTGCCCCATATTATCCATAAAAAAAGAGGTCAGGTACAACAAACTACCAATAACTACAGCAGCAAGAGTAGCCAATACAAGGGAATTTTGAAACAACTCCACAATGGTCTGTTTTTCGCCACGCACATAAGCTTGTCCAATAATCGGTGTTGCACCTAAAAGAATGCCGATAGAAAATACATAACCAATAGCAAAAACAGCCGAAGCAAAGGAAACGGCTGCTAATTCAACCGTACCCAAACGCCCCACCATAAAGGTATCGACTAATTGCACAACCGCACCACCCAACTGCGAAAACACAATAGGCAAAGCAATTTTCAAATTGCGTTTATAAAAAGGGATATATTCTTTTATAGTGTTCATTTTCCAATTCAATAACAAATTACAAACGCTCCGAAGTACGGCTCCGAAGCGTTTTAAGTATCAAAAATGAGAGAAAAACCAATTAGATTTTCTTCAAATTATGCCCCATACGCTCTTTTTTTGTCTTCATATAGAAGGCATTATATTTGTTGGGTTCTACTTCTATGGGAATATTTTCTACAATTTCTAAACCATACGCTTCCAATCCAATTCGTTTGATTGGATTATTGGTCATCAAACGCATTTTAGAGACGCCTATTTCGCGTAAAATACTAGCACCAACGCCATAATCACGTTCATCCGCTTTAAATCCGAGATGTAAATTAGCATCTACAGTATCAAGTCCTTGTTCTTGTAATTTATAAGCCGCCATCTTAGCCATAAGACCAATACCGCGTCCTTCTTGATTCATATACACAATCACCCCTTTTCCTTCCTTTTCTATTTCACGCATAGCTTTGTGCAACTGCTCACCGCACTCACAACGATTGGAACCAAAAATATCGCCAGTAGCACACGACGAATGCACACGCACCAAAATAGCTTCATCTGGTTCCCAAGTGCCTTTTATCAAAGCCACATGCTCCAATCCATTCGATTTTTGACGAAATGGGATCAAATGAAAATGACCATATTCGGTAGGCATATCTACTTCTACACCTTTCTCCACAATCGATTCTAACTGCAAACGATAAGCTATCAAATCACGAATAGTAATCATTTTGATGCCAAATTTTTCGGCAACTTCTTTCAATTCGGGCATACGAGCCATTGAGCCATCCTCATTCATAATTTCGATGAGGGCTGCCGCAGGATATAAACCTGCTAACCGTGCCAAATCAATAGCAGCTTCGGTATGTCCTGCACGACGCAAAACGCCTTTACTTTTAGCGTACAATGGGCTTATATGTCCAGGACGACCAAACGTAGATGCCGTAGATGTAGGATCGGCCAAAGCACGAATAGTAGCGGCACGATCGGCGGCAGATACACCCGTGGTACAACCTTCTAACTTATCGACTGTCACCGTGAATGGTGTTCCTAAAATAGAGGTATTGGTGGATACTTGTTTATCTAAATCAAGTTCCGCACAACGTTCTTCGGTCAATGGAGCACACAATACACCACGACCATTGGTTACCATAAAATTCACCTTTTCGGCGGTTATTTTTTCGGCAGCAACAATGAAATCGCCTTCATTTTCGCGATCTTCATCATCCACTACGATTAAGAATTTCCCTTCGCGAAAGTCGTCAATAGCCGACTCTATCGCTTTCATATTTGTATTCATACTCTCTGTTTTTTAGTAAGTAAAAGTTTGACGCGCGCCCAGAATAGTTTATACGCATCAGGGTTGAATAAACCAGAATCGGTAGCCGCTTTGTAGGTCAAAAAGATCCCGATTGGTAGCAAAACTGCCGAACTCAACCACATACCTTGCCATACATACCACAATCCCTCACGCGCCATTTTTTGACCGGTTGTATCAATAATATAATAAATAATAAAAAATGCTACGGAAACCACCACAGGCATTCCTAAGCCACCTTTTCGTACAATAGCACCCAACGGCGCGCCAATAAAGAAAAAGATTAAACACGCAAACGACAACGTAAACTTAAGATGCCACTCCACATTATGACTCACATAATAATTATCAACTTCGCCAATTACAGCTCGGTTGTACTGCACATCATTTGAAACCATTTGTGAACGACTGACAGCTTGGTTCATAACACGCACCATTTCGTCCTGCGACATCGTTAAAAACAACGAATCAGCATCAAGCATTACAGGTATTTCGCCACTTTCCAAAGCTTTTTCCGATGGTAAATTCTCTTCGTCGTAACTACGAGCAAAATATTTTTTCGTGGTCATTTCGGTCGAAAAATCCTTCCGCAACGAATCGCGTAAGTAATTAGAAGAATCTACATCATGTGTTAATCTCACAATATCTTTACTAATATGCTGATCTTGCATCACCGATTCATCCATACGACTAAAATTGGCGTCAAAATCAATTAACACCTCTTTTTTGGCAAATGTTTCGCGTCGGTATGGAATATTCCCGCTCAAGCCTGCTGTTTGTTGCCTATTTAGATTCTCAAACGCCTCACCACGGTACATGGTCAACTGAAGGTTCATTTTATCGGCGGTGAGTTTTACAAATGCGGAATCGGCTGTTGTTATTGACGCATTTTCAAACCCATTGCTAAAATCGTAAATCATGATATTTTTGAGGGCTCCAGTCTCCTTATCACGGTCGCGCACATAAATATTCATGCCATTAATACCCGAATAAAATTCGCCGACAGGGATTTCTAATTCGGGTGATTTTTGACGAATGGAAAACATCAACGTCCACATGCGTTTTTGTACCAAAGGGATTACGTTGTTAGAAAAGAAAAACGCACCCACACATAAAAAAGCAATAAATATCATCAACGAGCGCATGATACGAAAAAGCGAAATGCCAGCCGATTTCATGGCCAACAATTCCAAACTCTCGCCCATATTGCCAAACGTCATAATAGAAGCCAGCAAAATAGCCAATGGCAAAGCCAAAGGTATCGATTTTAAAGCAGCATAGAAAAAAAACTCAAGCAAAACATCCATCGGTAAACCTTTGCCTATAAAATCGTTGGCATGCAACCATAGAAATTGCATAACTACCACAAACACACAAATAAAGAATGTGGCAAAAAACAACTGAATGAAATTTGCAAACAGGTATGAATCAATACGTTTAATCCGAAACATAGGTATCATTTTGATTCACAAAGGTAACATAAAAAAAGCAAACCGCGAACAGTTTGCTTTATATTTGATAAATATTAAGATTCCATTACATTCCTGTAACACGACGCAACTCATCCATTTGCGTATTCCACAATCGAGTAGCATCTTCCACATCGCCTTCATCGGCAAAATCGGTAATCGTAAGCGTCACATCACCCGTGAGTTCCAACTCCTGAATGGTGAATTCGAAAAACGTATCAGCAGGTTCGTTCAACCAATGAAAACGTACCAAGACGCCATCTTTACAAGCTTGAAGTTGCGCTTGCTCCGAATGCCCTTTCCAAGTAAACACAAAATCGTCGCCCGTATTGCTTACTTTATCAGCGAACCACTCTTGCAAACCATCGGCGGTACTAATACATTTCCACAAAATAGCTTTTGAAACCTTTTCTAAAGGATATTCAACCGTATATTTTTCTTTTTTCATCATAACTCACTATTTTAATCTCACGACTAAATAGGCTTCATCGTCGCTCACGCTGAGCGCAGAAAGGATTAAACCAAACTTTCTTTATCAAAAGCCAAAGGCATCAAGTCGCGTACTTGTTTTAATTTATAAACATACTCTGTTCCATAGAGTAGCACCTCGATAGGACGACGGAAACGCTCTTCACTTTCCAACAACACCTGACGACACGAGCCGCAAGGTGTAATAGGTTGAGCCAAAAATGCCCCTTCGGTTTGCGTAGCAATGGCTAAAGCCACTGGTGCCACTTCAGGATATTGAGAGTTGGCATAAAACATAGTCACCCGTTCAGCACACAAACCCGATGGATAAGCTGCATTTTCTTGATTACTACCTTGTAAAACAACATCATTGGCTAAGCGCAAAGCCGCGCCTACTTGAAATTTGGAATATGGAGCATACGAACGTTCTGTAGCAGCTTTGGCTTGGTTCACTAAAGCCTGATCCGATTCACTTAATTCGTCGAAGCGATATACTTCAATCTCTGTTTCAATCTTTTTTAATCGCATAATATAACTACAATCTTTATAAAAAACGTTTTAAAGTTTGGCAAATATACAATATTTTAGGCACATCTAGCATATAAGCTAAAAAAATGATACCTTTGCAGCCAAAAAAAAGACCTTTTTCACAAAAGGTCTTTTTACAATAATTTCTCAGTATTAGGTTTTAAGGTAAAAAAGATTTTGGTCTTGTCCTTCTTTACGATTGCAAAGTAACAACCTTTTTACCAATGGATACAAATAAAAAAACATATTCTATAACATATTTTTATCAAATCGTAAGGCATCACGCCTAGCAACTAACGCAAGCGTCATTAGAGAGTAATTAAAAACCTATACAACAGCGCTTTAAAACTAATACGAAATCGTAATCAACTATTAAAAAACTATAATTTAACACTTTTCATCCTCATCAAAATCATGAAAAACTGCCAAATCATCAAAAAATCGCTCTTTTTCGTTTTTCTTTTTTCGCCATTTTTTAGCACTGCACAGAACTTTCAAGTACATTACGACTTAGGTGCTGGACGTAAATACGTGACCACTACGTTCGAAACATTCAAAATGGACCCTATCGGCAATACCTTTGTATTTGTCGATTTTGACTTCAATTTTGCCGATAAAAACAATGCTAATTTCACCTATTATAATCCAGGCTTGGCTTATATGGAAATTGCTCGCTGCTTTACGCTCTCCAAAAAAGTGCCAATCAGCGCGCAAATTGAGTACAATGGCGGTTTCTTTTTGAACGCCACAGGCAATGGACTTGCTATAAACAATGCTTTTTTAGGCGGGTTAGATTATTTTATGCATAGCAAAGATTTTTCGCGTACCTATAATATTAAAGTACTTTACAAATATATTATGGGAAAAGAACCTGCTTCGTTTCAAATTACAGGCGTGTGGGGCATGAATTTCTTCAAAAATCGGTTATCGTTTAACGGATTTGCCGATTTTTGGTACGAACGCAACACCAATTTCCTCAATGCACGTGCCGAATTATTAGCTATACCAACACAAACCCAGTTTGTATTTATAACCGAACCACAACTTTGGTGGAACATCACGCCATACGCGGCTGTAGGTACTGAGCTGGAAATGAGCGTGAATTTTGGTTCAACCGATGGATTTAAGATTTGTCCTACCATTGGCGCGAAATATACGTTCTAAAAAAATCACTTTTTTTTCGCAAAAATTTTGTAGATATCAAAAAATCCATTACCTTTGCACCACTTTTCTAAGGGAAAGTTACCGGTGTGGTAGTTCAGTTGGTTAGAATACATGCCTGTCACGCATGGGGTCGCGGGTTCGAGTCCCGTCCGCACCGCAAAAAAGACGCTAAATAACTTTAGCGTCTTTTTTCGTTTTATAGTGTTTACGTGGACTTATTCTTTCTCGCCTTTACTTTCCGCTTGTTTACTATTTTTCATCACGTCTTTTACTATTTCATCCACAAGTGTTTTTGATTTTCTACCATCTTTCTCCCGCTCTACTATTCGCTTACGAGCAGCTTCAATATCTTGTTCTTGTTTTTTCTTTACTTGAACAAAAATTGTAACAACAAACAATGCCAACAAAGAAGCCTCCAATAAGAAATAGGCAAAATTATCAACTATTTTCTCCCACGTATATAGTGTTTTATCGCCAAATGAAAAGCCTTTTCCTCCAGCATCTCCAAATAAGAAACGTGTAACAATACCAAATATTAGGAATATTACGAACCATAAGACATACAGTCTTAATCCTATTAATCTATTTTTCATTTTCATTAGTCTCCTCATCACAATGGTTTTACATCCAATTGATCAGTAACCTTTGGTTGCAATCCACTGCCTATATATTATAAACATTTACCAAATCAACTATTCAGAAAGCTCACAAAATTTTATTTCAACGTCACTTGAACACCCAACATAAAAGTAGCCACCATTGGGTACTGATCGGCATAAGCAATGCCTGAATCCCACAAATTAAAGGTATTAATTTCTGGGTCTTGTCCTTTGTAAGCTGTCAAGGTTACTAAATTTTCGCCTGTGGCATACACACGTAAAGATTGTATCTGTTTATTTTGCTTAAAGACAAACAAATAACCTACGGTCAAATTATCCAATTTGATATACGAACCATCTTCTAAATAATAATCAGAAAAATAAGCTTTGTTAGCATAAATCACTTTACCATCTTTATTAGGCATGGCCTCTTGCAAATAGACATTTGTGGTTTGCAAAGGCGAAGGGCCGTAAGCCCAACGCGTTACATTTAATATATCGTTACCATAAACGCCATGGAAAAACAAGGTTACGTCCAAGTTTTTATAACGAATTACGTTATTCCATCCATACGTAAACAGTGGTTGAGAGTTGCCAATCACTTGGCGTTGGCTCTCATTTGGGTCAGCCGTAAGTCGACCTTGAGGCGTTTTAAACAGCCATGTGCCATCCGATTTAACTTCAGCAAACTTATAGCCATAAAAAGCGCCAACAGATTCACCTTCCATTAAAATATGTGTATAGGTGTTCAGAATGCCATTTTCACCAACAAGGCCCGAGAATGTTGGACCAAATCTAAAATCTTGCCCGGCATGAATAGAACCATTTTTATTAAAAGCAATAGTTGGTGTTGTTGTCCAAGACCAGTTTCTGGTTTTTACCGCCACACCACTTATGGCTAATTCCACACCATAACCATCCATTTGACCAGCATTAGCCAATAAATAAGGATATGGATACGGAGGAGTCGGTACGTTGTATTCCCATAACAAATCACGTATTTGACGGTAATAACCATCCAAACTACCATATAAACGATTTTTGAAAAAAGAAAAATCAACCCCAACATTATATTCGTACTTGGTTTCCCATTTCAAATCAGGAGTGACAGTTTGATTCATCCCGTATGAATTTAATGGCAAACTATTACCTGTTACACCAAACCCTAAACGTACTTTTAAGTCATTACACCAGTCTTGATCTTTCATAAAATCTTCACCACTTACGCGCCAACCTGTACTTACAGCTGGGAACCAAACCCATTTGTTGTTCGCTCCAAAACGAGAAGAACCTTCACGACGAACAGAAGCCGATAATAAGTATTTCTCTTGGTAGTTGTAGTTACCACGTACAAACATAGCAGCCAATACGTTCGAGTTACGATATGAACTAGCGTTCAAATACTGTTTGGTGGCATCACCATTACCTATTTGGTAGTATTTAGCATCATCTGTTGGGAAACCTTTGTTGGAAATATCCATACCATCGTACAAGAAGTCTTGGTAAGAAAAACCAGCTACGGCCGACAAATTATGGTCGTTCCAAGAACCGGCATAATCTACTGTAGCTTCAAACAGACGGTTGAAATTAAAGTTACTGCTACGACCTGCTTTACCTGATGCAGAAATATCTGTACTAATCGCTTTATTGTAAAAAAAGGAATGATTATCACCTTCTTCGATAGCAGCAAAACCACTTACTTTCAAACCTTGAATAGGTTTAATGTTAATCGTAGCCTTGATAGAACCACGGAAATAGTTACCATCTTGATACGATTCTCTTTGGTTCATGCCTTCTACAGGATTCGATTGACCAATACCAGTAGGAGCAAAATAACCCGAAGTACTTGTTGGGTCGTAGATTGGATAAGTAGGATTTACAATGGCAGCTTGTTTGAAATCGCCTGTAAAATAATCGTTACGATAATGCATGTACGAAAAATCGTATTGAAGTTCTAACCAGCCATCAAGCGCTTTTTGAGAAGCGGCCAATTTAGCAATCATCTCTTCACGGTTAGACGTTTTAGCAATACCTTCTGCGTTTTTATAGTTAAACGACGCACGATAATTGAATTGTTTGGAAGAACCTGAAATGGCTAAATTGTGATTGTGAGCAATAGCAACAGGACGGGTAATTTCTGACATCCAATCGGTATTGTAATCAGTTCCTGAACCATCAGAATAAATAGTTGGTGTTACTTTGCCACCAGAGAGAGTCGCTAAATTACGGAATTCGGCTGGAGTTGCCATACCCATATCGCCATTGCGAACAGAACCTGAGGCATAACCAGAGTATTCAACTTGAGTTGTTGGGAGTTCTGAGAAGTTAGCGCCACGTTTAGTTGTGATAATAATAACACCATTGGTACCACGTGTACCATAAATAGCGGCTGCAGAACCGTCTTTTAAAACGTCCATAGACGCAATTTCTTCAGGAGAAATATTATCGATACTACTTACAGGAACACCATCGACAATGAAAAGTGGATACGATTCAGTCTGATAACCGAGTGTGGAAAACCCACGAATTTGGATTTTGTAATTATTCCCTGTGGGATTACTGGAAGTTTTGATAATATTTAAACCCGCCACTTTACCTTGCAACAG
The DNA here is from genome assembly GCA_964570565.1 of uncultured Paludibacteraceae bacterium. GTDB lineage: Bacteria > Bacteroidota > Bacteroidia > Bacteroidales > Paludibacteraceae > W0P28-013. Next base: position 372,695 of record CAZMYT010000001.1, on the reverse strand, counting down.
TCCTATCGGATTATTTCTAATGCCAGGATTAAAATCTTCCGCCTTAACAGAAACCACAGAACCTGTGACATTTTTTTGCTGCTCCGATCCGTACCCTATAGCGACCACGTTATGTTGCGCGGTATCCTGAAGGGCAACCAAATCCGCTTGATCATTCGACTCATTTTGTGCAAACACACTGAAAGCACTTGAAATCATAGCTACAACGAGCCATTTCTTGTTAATTAAAAAATTCATTTTGGGTATATTAAAAAATTACACCATAGGAACTAGGGATTTACCTCCCATTTTAGAGATTGGGGCATCCCTCTTACGGGTCACAAATTTAACAAAAGATATCATAAAAACTATTTATTAACAAAAAAACTATTAAAAAAAATTACTACACACATAATTGTAGAGCTAATAACTTCGTCGAGTCACTACACCTTAAAATTACAGCAAAATAACACCTTGTATATTAGAAGAAAAAAATGTAACTTTGCGCCACTTTTAAGAGTTTTAAAAATATAAATGTAATTTTTTATGAATGTAGTTACAAAAACCATCACACTCGGTGATGGACGCACCATTACCATTGAAACAGGCAAATTAGCTAAACAAGCTGATGGCGCCGTAATGGTAACCATGGGCAAAACCATGTTGTTGGCCACTGTATGTAGTGCCAAAGATGCCGCTCCTGGCACCGACTTTATGCCACTTTCGGTGGATTATAAAGAAAAATTTGCTGCTAACGGACGTTTCCCTGGCGGCTTTACACGTCGCGAAGGCCGCGCTTCTGATTACGAAATTCTCGTATCACGTTTGGTTGACCGCGCTTTGCGCCCACTATTCCCAGACGATTATCACGCTGAAACATTTGTTAATGTCACACTCTACTCGGCCGATGGCGAAGACATGCCTGATGCTTTAGCTGGTTTGGCTGCTTCTGCTGCTATTGCCGTTTCAGACATTCCGTTTCACGGACCAATTTCCGAAGTTCGCGTAGCTCGCATCGATGGAAAATTTGTTATCAATCCTACGTTCGAAGCACTCGAAAAAGCCGACATGGACATTATGGTTGCTGCCACTTTGGACAATATCATGATGGTGGAAGGGGAAATGAAAGAAGTATCGGAAATGGATTTATTGGAAGCGATGCGCGTAGCTCACGAAGCTATTAAAGTGCATTGTCAAGCCCAATTAGAATTAATGGAAGCTGCTGGTAAGACTGTAAAACGTACTTATTGCCACGAAGTAAATGATGAAGCACTTCGTCAAGATGTACATAACAAAACATTTGCTAAAGCATACGCTTTGGCTACAGCTTGCAACACCGACAAACATGCACGCTCAGAAAACTTCGAAGCTGTATTGAAAGAATATAAAGCCACTTTTAGTGCTGAAGAATTAGCCGAAAAAGAAGGCATGATTAACCGTTACTATCACGATGTAGAAAAAGAAGCTATGCGTCGTAGTATTTTGGATGAAGGTAAACGTCTTGACGGTCGTAAAACTACTGAAATTCGTCCTATCTGGAGCGAAGTAGGTTACTTACCTGGCCCACATGGATCGGCTGTTTTCACACGTGGCGAAACTCAATCGTTAACTTCGGTTACTTTGGGAACAAAACGTGACGAAAAAATGGTAGACGAAGCCTTAATGCAAGGCAACGAACGTTTCTTATTGCATTACAACTTCCCTCCATTTTCTACTGGCGAAGCTCGCGCTTCACGCGGTATTGGTCGTCGCGAAATTGGTCACGGGAACTTGGCTTTCCGCGCTTTAAAACCAATGATTCCGACCGATTATCCTTACGTAGTACGCGTTGTTTCTGATATTTTGGAATCAAACGGTTCGTCGTCAATGGCTACCGTTTGTGCTGGAACTTTAGCTTTAATGGACGCTGGTGTACCTATCAAAAAACCAGTTTCAGGTATTGCTATGGGACTTATTTCAGAAAACAAAGGCAAAAACTTTGCCGTATTGTCTGATATTTTGGGCGACGAAGACCACCTTGGCGATATGGACTTTAAAGTAACCGGAACCAAAGATGGTATCACCGCTACACAAATGGACATCAAGGTTGATGGTTTGAGTTTTGAAATCCTCGAAAAAGCATTGATGCAAGCTCACGATGGTCGTATGCATATTTTGGGTAAAATACTTGAAACAATGCCAGAACCTCGTGCCGACTTGAAAGAACATGCACCACGCATCGTGACCATGATGATTCCAAAAGAATTGATTGGTGCTGTAATCGGGCCTGGTGGAAAAATCATTCAAGGCATTCAAGCTGAATCAGGTGCTACCGTTTCTATCGAAGAAGTTGATGGCGGTGGTCGTATCGAAATAGCTGGCACCAACAAAGCAGCTATCGACTGCGCGATGGACAAAATCAAAGGTATCGTATCATTACCAGAAATTGGTGAAGTATATCCTTCAAAGGTAAAATCAATTATGGCCTACGGCGCATTTGTTGAATTTATGCCTGGTAAAGAAGGTTTATTGCACATCTCTGAAATCGATTGGCAACGTTTCGACACCATGGAACAAACAGGTTTGAAAGAAGGCGATAAAATAGATGTAAAACTTTTGGAAATTGATCAAAAAACTGGTAAGTTCAAATTATCAGCTAAAGTTTTGAAAGAAAAACCTGAAGGTTACGTAGAACCAGAACGCCGTCCTCGCCCTGAACGTGGAGAAAGAGACGAACGTCGTCCTCGTCCTGATCGTGGAGAACGTCCTGAACGTAAAGATTTCCGTGATCCAGAAAATCGTAACGACCTCGTATAACGATCAAACTAAGGCTTAGCAAACTGTTGAGCCTTAGTTTTTATGCGCCCGTAGTTTAATGGATAAAATGGTGGATTCCGGTTCCTCTGATGGCAGTTCGATTCTGCCCGGGCGTACAAACATAAAAAAACGATTTGCAATTTGCAAATCGTTTTTTTATGGAAATAACAGTAGCACTTTAAGATTTCACTACCGCTCCCATCGGACAACTTCTGGAACACTTACCACATTCGATACATAAATCGTTATCAATCACGGGTAAACCATAGCCTTGTTGCGAAATAGCTTGTACTGGACAGATATTTACCAATGGACAGCGATGATTTTGTGGACAAGTGTGAGCGTCAATTACTAGCATAGACGATTACTTATTTTATTTTACCAACAATACAGATTCGATAGCTTCTTTGAACGATGCTTTAGGCATAGCGCCTTGAGCCATTTGAGGTTGTCCGACCATTGGCACAAACAAAATGCTAGGAATAGAGCGAATATTAAACGCCGCAGCTAGTTCTTGTTCAGCTTCTGTATCGATTTTGTAAATATAGATTTTGCCATCGTACTCAGCTGCCAACTCTTCCAATACTGGTGCAATCATTTTACAAGGTCCACACCACGAAGCATAAAAGTCGATAATAGCAGGTTTGTCACCTAAATATTTCCACTCGGTAGGATTTGCTTCGTAATTCACTACCTTTTTCAAAAATTCTTCTTTTGTTAAATGAATTGTTCCCATAGTTTTTTGTTGTTTATTAGTTGTTTCTTGTTCCGTTTTTTTAGCCTGACCGTTACACGAAAAGGTAGTAAGAGCCACTGCAACCAAAATTACTGTTTTAAATTTCATAATATCATTATTTAGAGTTTTTTGTTGAGTTATCAGGTAATTCGCACGAACCACCACCGCAACAACACGAGGTACCTAAAAAAGCTTGTATCAAAAATAGTGCCGAAAATGCAAGTAGCCAATACTCTCCATCTACCAAAGCCCAGACACCAAGTGAAAGAGCCAATATGGCACGAATAATACGCGCAGCATCCCAATTCTTAAATAAATTAATTTTCATCATTTTTCCTTTTTTTTGAACATGCTTAACAATAAAGCCCCTAATACCGCACCATAAATCGTAGAAATGTAAGGTGACGAAGTAATAGGACAAGTGCCACTCTGACAACCGACAAAATACCAATAAGCGAATCCGCCAACAGCACCCAATAAAGCACCTACTATATATAACCAATTTCGTTTAAGCATTATATTATTTAATTTTGTTGGTACAAAAGTACTGCCAATATACTATTTATACAACAGATATTTTCTATCTTTGCATTGATAAAATCTATAAGCATTATGACTTTACAACAAATCGAATACATTGTGGCCTTAAACCGCCATCGTCACTTTGTTAAAGCGGCCGAAGAATGTGGAGTTACCCAACCTACGTTAAGTGCCATGGTTCAAAAATTGGAAGAGGAATTGGATGTCAAAATATTTGACCGTTCCAAACATCCGATAGAACCAACCGCCATTGGCGAAAAAATTATTCGTCAGGCAGAAACCACACTTAATGAGATGCGACGTATTCAAGAAGTGGTAGACAATGAAACAAACTCGCTGACCGGCACCTTAAAAATTGGAATTATACCAACCATTGCGCCCTATTTGGTACCCGATTTCATTTCACGGTTCAGAACCGATTATGGGCTCATTACGCTAACCATTTCGGAAATGCGAACAACCAATATTCTGGAACAATTAAAAACGGGGAATCTCGATTTGGCAATTGTCTCTACTCCACTCGATCAGCCCGACATGTTGGAAATTCCACTTTATTACGAGAAATTTGTAGCCTACTTCTCGCCCACACAACGTTTAACAGAAATTCCACTAAACCCGAAAGATATGCCACTCGACGATTTATGGGTATTGCAAGAAGGCCACTGTGCTCGTCGACAAATTTTCAACTTTTGCCATGCAGAAAGCAGCAATCACATGTACGAAGCTGGCAGCATAGACACACTGGTGAAAATCGTTGACAAAAGCGGCGGCTACACGGTAATTCCAGAACTTCATCTGCAATTTTTAACAGAAACACAACTTAAAAATGTGAAAGAGATAACTTCACCACCAGCGGTGCGCGAAGTCTCTATTCTTATTCGTAAAGATTTTGTCAAAGAGCGCATGATTAATGCTGTAGCCGACACCGTAAAAAAAATAATTCCACCACAGATGCTCGATGAACGTTTGAGAAAATTCTCAATCCGTCTGAAATAAACCAATAAAGCCACCCATACAGGTGGCTTTATTATGAATAGGCACAGGGAATTATTTCCCTAACTTACTTTCCACATCGTCTTTTGAAAGTTTTTTAGTACAGAAGAACCAATCGTAACAAGTGAGTTCGCCCGACGCATTATCCATACGTTCTTTGGCTACGCCACACGAGCCAGCAGTTGGCACAATCACATCGTCACCTGGACGCCAATCGGCAGGTAAAGCTACGCTGAAATTATCAGCAGTTTGCAATCCAATAATCACACGCTTCAATTCGTCGAAATTACGACCTAGAGCCAATGGATAATAAATGAGTGCACGAATTACGCCTTTAGGGTCGATAAAAAATACCGCTCTAACAGCTTTTGTTGAACTTTCACCGGGTTGTAACATGCCATACATGTTAGCCACATTCATGGTGATATCTTCAATCAACGGAAAAGTAACTTCCACATTCTTCATGCCTTTGTACTCAATCTTTTCTTTAATAGTACGCAGCCAAGCAATATGACTATAAAGTCCGTCGACCGATAAACCTACCAACTGCGTATTCAACGCTTCAAACTCTTTTTGCATAGAAGCAAACGTCATAAACTCAGACGTACACACTGGGGTAAAGTCGGCCGGATGGCTAAACAAAATCACCCATTTCCCTTTGTAGTCAGCAGGGAAATTGATAGTACCTTGGGTTGTTACAGCTTGAAAAGCAGGAGCTAAATCGCCAATACGTGGCATTGCATTTACTTGATTTTCCATAGTTTTTATGTTTTAATTGATTAATAAATTAAATTTTATGATACAAAAGTATTTATTAAATTTCATAGGAACAACAGATATTGTCAATACTATTATTTATAGTATCTATAAACAAAAACTGGTCGACAAATTTTATTTGTCGACCAGTTCCTCTAATTCAAAACCTTTTAAGCAATTTCAATCAAGCGTTGCGCTTTTTTAATTTCCACTTCAGATAATTTTGGTACATCAATACTCAAAACACCATGTTGTACTTTTGCCGAAATTTTATCTTTATCGACATTGTCAGGCAAAATCATAGTTTGTTGGAATTTTGAATACGAAAATTCGCGACGTAAATAGCGTGTTTCTTGATTTTCGTCCTTCTTTTCCTCTTTTTTCTCTAACGTGATCACCAAATTATCATCTTCATCAACGCGTACGTTAAAATCTTCTTTCGACAGACCTGGAGCAGCTACCTCGACCGTATAAGCATGTTTAGTTTCCTTCACATTGATAGCGGGAGCAGTAGCATTAGCGCGAGCCATAAATTCATTATCGAACATGTCGTTAAAAATCGATGGCAACCAATTTGGATTTCTTCTTACAAGTGTCATAATTGTTTCCTCCTATAATTAAGTTTTAAATGATTAATTAGTTTCACGGTTGTTGAGCCGTCTTCGATAAGAAGTGAACAAACTCAGTGCCAATTGATGAAACGAAACTGATGAATAGAGACCAAACCAAATTATAAATAGTTGATTTATAAACAGATAATATTTATTGCAAAATATAAGGACTTCCATATCTATTTACAAAAATAAAGACAAAATGACAGCCGTAAACTCAAAATAATGCCATTTTGGCAATTCATATTTAAATAACAACTAAAAATGATTGTAAACCGTCATTACTAGTGAAGTCAAACATTAAATTTAAGCCATAAAATACAATAAAAAAAGCATTACACTATTTGAGTGAATTAATCGCAAAAAGCGCCATTACAATACAACAATAAAAATCTAACTATTTTAGAATTAAACATTTAATTTATTACTACAATTCACAAAATTATTTTTAGAATACACTTCATTATTCAATGAATAATTCTATCTTTGTCGTATCCTTAACTTTAATTCTACGTAGTATGAAAAAGAGCTTTCTCCTTTTCGCAGCCATTTATTTATTGGCGTTTCCTGCAACAGCATCATGGCAAGCACCCGTAACCAATTATTTTCAAAAAGAGTACAACGGAGGTACGCAGAGTTGGCAAATCAAACAACAACAAAATGGTTGGATGTACTTTGCCAATAATTATGGATTACTAGAATTTGATGGAAATAGCTGGCAAACCTATGGTATTTGGAATTCCACCGTCATTCGGTCGTTGGAAATTGACAACAAAGGCACTATTTATGTAGGCGGAGCCGATGAATATGGGAAATTCACTGCTAACAAATTTGGTTCTCTAGACTACATCCCACTATCGAACACCATACCGCAACGTTATAAAACATTTGGAGAAGTATGGAATATACATACACTTAACGGAGATTTATACGTTCAAACACGAAACTATCTATTTCATCACAAAGCGAATGGGCAATTAGTAGTCATCGAACCAAAATCCCGTATCTTCTGTTCTGCCAAAATACGTGATGGCATTTTTGTCGCTACCACAGATGGCATTTACCTGCTCAATGGAAATCAACTAAATGGTTTAAGAGGCTCCGAACAACTGCGTGGACTCGAAATACGAGGTATGCAACCCTACGGCAACAAAGGCGTTTTAATTGGTACCGATTTCGATGGCTTATTCTTATTCGATGGTGATGCTATCAAACGTTTCCCCACTCAAGCTGATGCTTTTATTCGTTCAAATCAACTCTACACTTTTACCGTAAGTGATTATCACATAGCATTTGGAACAGTGCTAAACGGTGTTGTGGTAACTGACTTACAGGGAAAAAATTGTCGATTTATCAATAGCGAAAATGGGTTACAAAACAACACCATTTTAAGTATGCAATTTGATGATAATAATAATTTATGGCTGGGATTAGATCAAGGCATAGACCGCATCTCAATTGATTCCCCGATTGCTCAGTTATATGGACATATCAACTCACGAGGTTCGGGTTACACCTCACTACTAAAAGATGGTAAACTCTATTTAGGGACCAATCAAGGCGTTTATTACGATAAATACCCACTCAACCCGACACAACGACTTACAGAACTAGCTTTAGTGCAAGGAAGTTTAGGCCAAGTATGGTCGCTCGACACCATCGGTTCCACGGCTTTTTGTTGCCACAACAGAGGTCTGTTCCTCCTTAACAATGGGTCGTTAACTCCGCTCAATACGAACGAGGGTTTTTGGCGCGTACGGGCATTATCTGCACGCAAAGATTTTGGTATAGCTGGTGGTTATAATGGTTTATACCTACTCTCAAAAACTACTGGACAATGGCGTATTGTACACAAAATAAAAGGCTTTAATGTAACCTCGCGTATATTTGAAATAGACACAAACGATCGTATTTGGATTATTTCGAACAAAGGCATAGAATGTTTAACCTTAAATAGAGATATGACCTGCTGTTCGGCCAAGACCATCATACCTTTTTCTGGTCAACGTGATGATTATTTCGCCATTAGTAAAGTAGATGACCAAATAGTGGTATCAAGCAATCGTATTTGTCAAGTTACCGATGCGAACAATAATCTGGTAGATTCTGCTTCATTTTTCAATCACTTATTAGATGGAAAGGCACTGTATGCTGAAATCAAAAAAGATGACAAAAATAATCTTTGGTATATCCATGGGAGCACTCTAAAAATGCGTCCATTTGATCAATCAACTGGTAAATACAAAAACAGTATTAAAATTTGGAACACACCAGGTTTATTGATTGGAGGATTCGAGCATTTAAATATCATCAACCAGCGCGAAGCTATTTGCGGAAGCGTTTCTGGATTTACACTTGGGAACTTAAATAATGCCATTCGTTTACACCAAAAGACGCCACGCCCAATAATCATACGCCGTATCATAGCCACTACCAATCAAGACTCCGTGCTATATGGGGAATCGTATCCTTCAATGGGAGGGACACCAGAAATTCCGTATGCTCAAAATTCACTCCGTTTCGAAATCGGTGGCGCATTTAATCCTAATGAAGTCAAAGAATACGCCTACAGATTATCACCCATGGAAAGCGATTTTAGTGCTTGGAGCCAAAGTAACAAAAAAGAATACACCAACTTAAAAGAAGGTGATTATAAACTCATTGTACGTATGCGTTCCGAAACATCGGACGAGGTAACTGAAACGGCATTTAATTTAGAGATTCTACCTCCTTGGTATCGTTCGTGGTGGGCTTACTTAATTTGGGCCATCCTCATTGGCTGTGGTTTCTTGTTTGTGTATCGCTATTTTCAACGTAAAATAGAACACGACAAACGCAAATTAGCACTTCAAAAAGACTCCGAGATGCGCAAAAAAGAACAACAATTTCAAGAAGAAGCTTCTCAACGCGAAAAAGAGATATTAAAACTCCGGAATGAACACATGGAATTTGAGCTCAAGAGCAAAAGCCAAGAATTGGCTAACGTCATGCTGCATCATTTGAATAAAAATGAACTTCTGACCGATATTAAACACGATTTGAAAAAAATATCGATGGATTTGCAAAACAAAGACGAGAGTAATGCTATGCGTAAAATAATTCTATTACAAGGAAAACTCACACGCAATATAGAACAAGAAGTGGATTGGAAACAATTTGAAGAAAATTTTGATATTGTTCACGACCGTTTTTTACGGAAATTATCAGAACGTTATCCTTGGCTCAACAAAAATGAGCGTAAGTTGTGCGTTTACATACACATGGGATTATTGACTAAAGAGATAGCACCTCTTATGAATCTTTCGACACGTGGTGTGGAAATGCTACGTTATAGAATGCGTAAAAAGATGGAACTAGAGCGCGCTGACGACTTAGAGGGATTCTTTCAAACACTAAGTCACGACGAGCATTCATTAGTCACTGACAACGAGTAAAAAACACGCGAATAAGCTTGTCTCACACAATAAAAAAAACACCATTATTTTTAATATTATTTATAGTATAAAATATATGATAATGTTTTAAAAATCAATTTATTAAAAATATTTGTCGTATTGTAAACGTATCCCTTTTAGTACAAATGTGTATTTCTGTGTAAGTAATAAGATTGCATAAACAAAATTTGGTTGACAACTTTGTAACATCATTTCACAAACGTGTGAGGTAGTCCATATTTTACTATTAACCTAATCTTAATCTAAAAAACACATGAAACGACCTTTGCTATTTATAGGTTTGTTATTCTGTGCCGTGCACCTACTTGGTCAAACCTTCGTGATTACTGGCACAATCAACGCCTCCGACGACCCACTTCCACTACCAGGGGTTAATGTCGCCGCAAAAGGAACCACTATCGGTACCATCACTGACATAGATGGTAACTATTCCATTAACGTAAAGAAAGGAGATGTACTCGTGTTCTCATACATGGGTTACAAAACGGTGCAACAAACCGTACAACAAGCTGGCACAATGAACATAACATTGGATCCTGAAAATTTAATGCTTGAAGAAGTTGTAGCCATTGGTTACGGAAGCATGAAAAAAAGTGACCTCACAGGCGCTGTTACCAGTATCAAATCAGACCAACTACAAAAAACGCCTGCCGCAGGACTTGACCAAGCTTTACAAGGACGAGCCTCTGGTGTTACCGTTAATGCCAATAGCGGACAACCTGGTGCAGCTGCCACCATTCGTATTCGTGGTATTGGTAGTGCTATCGGTGGAAGTGACCCAATCTACGTGGTAGATGGCGTTATTACTAGTAACATCTCATTTTTAAGTCCCAATGATATACAAACAACTGAAATTTTAAAAGACGCTTCTGCCACTGCTATTTATGGCAGCCGTGGTGCTAATGGTGTAATCATTGTAACGACCAAAAAAGGGACCAAAGGGAAAGGCAATATTTCATTCGATGCCTATTGGGGTGTTCAAAACCGTTGGCGTAAACTCGATTTGATGCAAAGTAGTGAAATGGCTCAAACCAAACTCCGTATTGACGCTATGAGAAATGGGGCCGACCAAATAAGTACTTACTTGAATAGCGGATTTAACAGTTGGATGTCTCTTTATAATACAGGTGCTTCAAAATATTTTCCACTCGTTCAATCATCTACCAATCCAAGTGGATTTGATTACTCTTCTGTTGAAACAGATTGGCAAGATGAAGTATTCAAATCAAATGCTTTCATGCACAATTATAACCTATCGATGGATGGTGCCAACGAAAATGGCGACTATGCAGTCAGTAGCAGCTATTTTAACCAAGATGGAACCATTATGGGTTCCAATTACGAACGTTTCACCATTAGAGCAAATAGTTCGTATAAAATACGTAAATGGTTGAAAGTAGGGGAACACATCTCATTTATGACTTCTACTGGACGTAATGCGATGAATAACAATAGTAGTCCTGGTGCTTCTGTGATTTCCGCTGCATTAGCCATGGCTCCATGGGACCCCACGCATTACGCTGCTGGTTCCGTAAATAACCAAGGAACTGATTTAAGTGGACAAATAGCTGCCTCATCGAACTTCAAAAATGTGACCAACCCATTTTCAATGGTAGAAAATAGCCATCCTTCAAATAAAACTGAACGATTTGTAGGCGACGTATATTTGGAAATTAATCCTATCAAAGAGTTAACCCTACGTTCATCAGTGAGCTATGATTTCTCTTTAGTACGCAATCGTAATTTCAAAGACCAATACGAATATTCAGCTTACGACCAAGCTACAAAAAATTACCTTTCGAGCTCTATGCAACGTTATTCTACAGTATTGGAAGAAACAACTTTAACTTACGCCAAAGATTGGGGAAAGCATAGTTTTTCTGCTATGCTGGGGCAAACCATGGAAGAATACAATTACTATAGCATTGGCGGCGCAGGTGCTAAAATATTAAATCCTGACGAAACAAATTGGTATTTGAACAACACCACTGCTGACAAAACCTATGCCTCAGATGGTGTAAGTTTAGTACGTCGCTTATCATTCTTAGGACGCTTATATTACAATTATGCGAATCGCTATATGGCTACTGTGAATTTCCGTGCCGATGGTTCTAGTAAATTCCCTGAAAATCCATGGGGTTATTTCCCTTCGACCGCTTTAGCTTGGCGTGTGAGCGAAGAAGGTTTCATGAAAGATATTGATTGGTTGAGTATGTTAAAGCTACGCCTTGGTTGGGGGCAAGTGGGCAATGACGATGTTCCAAGTAGTTCATTCACTTTAGCCATGGGAAGTTCTTCTGACGTCTTCTATGGTTATCCTTTAGGATCACTTCAAGAATTGCAATCAGGTGCAGCGGTACTTAACTTCGTTAACAAAAACGGCAAATGGGAAACCAATGAGCAATGGAATGCTGGTATTGATTTTAGTTTCTGGAATGGTAAATTAAGTGGTAATTTAGATTATTTTATCCGCGACACAAAAAATGCCTTATTATATGTCAATGCCCCTGCTTCAGTGGGTAATCTACATCTGATAGCAAAAAATGTAGGCGTTATACGAAACCAAGGGTTAGAACTCACATTAGAACACCAAAACACCATTGGTAAAGTACACTATACTGTGGGTGGTAATTTATCAATGATTCAAAATAAATTAATTCAACTAAATGGAGGTTCACCACTTTATGGTGACTATACAAAAACTGATTTAGGATTACCGCTTAACACGTTTTGGGGGTACGAATACGAAGGCGTTTATCAATCGGATGAAGAGGCGTTGACTCAACTTTATTCCTATACTGCCCAAACTATTGGTGTACATGCCGGCGACGCTCGCTATAAGGATAGAGATGGTAATGGTAAAATTGACGATAATGACAAAACTAATATTGGGAATGCATTTCCAAAACTAACTTACGGGCTTAACCTTGGCGCAGACTTTTATGGCGTAGACGTACAAGTTTTCTTCCAAGGCGTGTATGGTAACCAAATTTATAATGCCTTAAGATTACGCACAGAAGGAGCTGGTGACGAGTGTACCTTGAGTACCACCATGTCAGATGTGTGGGTTGGTTACTCCGATAACGTTCGCACAGCGTTAGAACAACAAGGTGTGAACTGGACAACACTTGAAAATCGTGATGGATCCATTCCACGACCAAATGGTGCTCCAACGAACAATGAAGCAAGTTCACGTTTCGTAGAAGATGGTTCCTACCTTCGTCTCAAAAATTTACAAATTGGTTATACACTACCACAAAACATCACTCAAAAAGCAGGTATTAGCCGCTGCCGTTTATATGTAAGTGGTAGCAATTTATTCACCGCCACAAAATACACGGGCTATGATCCTGAGGTGACTAATGGCGTTGACTACGGTAACTATCCACAAAGTCGTACGTTTACATTTGGTGTCAATTTCAACTTTTAAGCAAAAAACTATCATACAGTATGAAAACTTATCATAACATTGGATACAAAATAGCCTGTTTCGGTTTAGCGGCTATTACTTTGACCTCGTGTGAGGATTGGCTCAATGCGCCACAACCCGGCGTCACCAAACTCGAAGATTTCTTTACCTCTGGTGAGGCTGCTATTCAAACAACCACAGGTTGTTACGTACCACTCGAGTGGGAATTTAACAAAACCTACTTTTCGGAATGGTTTATTGGAGACGTAGTAAGCGATGATGCTTTAAAAGGAGGACAGAACACTAACGACATGTCGAACGTTTACGACATGGAAAATTGGAAAACAACTTCCACAAGTGCCTTATTACAAGACTTCTACAAAGCACAATACATTGGCATTGGCCGTTGTAATTTAGCGTTAGAATATATTCCAAAAATGGAACTTGACTCCACACTCACCCCCGAGTTAAAAGAACGTTTATTAGGCGAAATCCACTTTTTACGTGCCTATTATTACTTCCGTTTAGTACGTGTATTTGGCGGCACGCCTAAAATTGATTTCGTGGTCGATTCCGATAGCAAATGGAAACAACCACGCGCTTCAGCTGCCGATATTTATGCGTTCATTTTAAAAGATTTAGAAATAGCAGAAGCTGGCTTGTGGAAAAAGAGTGAGTACCCAGCTACCGAATTGGGTCGTGCAACAAAAGGTGCCGCACAAGCTATGTTACTGAAAGTAAATTTATACTTAGCAAGCGAAGGTAACGCCGCCAATCGTGGCTCAAAAAGTGCCCTCGACTATTATAAAGCAGCCAAAGCATGGGGCGACTCGGTTATTCAATCACACGAATATAGTCTTTGTCCAAATTACGCTAACAACTTTACATTAGCTGGTGAAAACGGTCAAGAATCGGTATTTGAAATTCAATACGTAGAAGACCCAACATCCGATTACGGTGAAGGTTATGGTTTCACACGTGGCTGCTTTACCGTTATTTTAACGCGTTCACGTTCACAAGTACTATTAGGCGGCAATAGCGGTTGGGGATTCAATAAACCCACAGCAAATTTATATAACGAATACGAAACTGGCGATCCACGTCGTGACGCAACTATTTTTGCGCCTAGTAATGCACAGATTAGTAATCCTGCAGAAGAAATCTATTTAGGCGATCGTTATATCAGCTTAAAATATGGATTGTATAACGCCGATATGACTGCTTATCCGTTAGCACACGCTACGCGTGGCCCGATAAATAACAAGCAAATACGCTACGCCGACGTCCTTTTAATGACAGCTGAAGCAGCTCTTGGATGCCAAGAAGACGGAGATGCCAAAGATTATCTAAACGAAGTTAGAACACGCGTATCCTTGCCAACTTATCCAGGGTATGACATTCGTATCAACGGACAAACAATAACACCAACATTGGAGCAAGCCATTCGCCACGAACGTCGCGTAGAACTTGGCATGGAAGGTCATCGTTGGTTTGACTTGTGCCGTTGGGGCGTTGCCAAAGAAACAATGGATGCGTACAAAGCAACTGAAACTCCAGAGGCACAAAGCCACATGGCAACTTTTATCAAAGGAAAACACGAACTATTTCCACTTCCATCGAAAGAGATTGAACTCAATCCGATGACACAAAATCCTGGTTATTAAAAAACAAACACAATAATTTCATTCTTATATCTATTTTTTAATTATTTATTCTTAAACATTTTTTACTATGAAAACATTGAAATTTTTTGCAGGCGCATTAGCCACTATGGCTATTTTTGCAGCATGTGATCCAACAGAACCTACAGAACTTACAGGTTTGACATTGGACAAAACCACAGCACAAGTGGAAATTGGCAAAACCGTAACCTTAACGGCATCAACTAATCCTGCTGGTTTAACCGTAGACATGGTTTGGGAATCAGCAAATCCAGCCGTAGCGACCGTATCTAATGGCGTTGTTACTGGTGTAGCAGAAGGAACTGCTATGATTGCGGTAAGTGCAAAAGGTAAATCAGCTACTTGCTTGGTAACCGTTAAAAAAGAAGGTACGGACCCTAATCCTGGCGAAACACCAGCTTCACTCACAGGCTCAGAGTACTACCCTATTTTATTAGATGGCACCTCATTCCAAAAAATCCAAAGTAAAGTGGTAGCAGATTTTCGTCCAAACGAAAGTGACAAAAATCTTTATATTTGGTCTGTAGGCGATACGTATATTCAAGGTTTAGGTGGTGGTCTTAACTTCTACGGTAACACAGAAGGTTATGTATCATTAACAGTAGCCAATGTTGGTTGGTCAGGTTGTGGCTTTAACGTTCCAAACGCAGCCGTTGCAACTATGTATAACAAAATTAAAGACAATTTAAGTGACTATTATTTCCACATTGCAATCAAATCAACTGATAACGCATCACATTGGTTCTTTTTGTTAGACGATAAATCATCTTCTTTTGTTTTAGGCGCAACAGCGTTCAACGATAACGGAACTATTTACCCAGCAAAAACAAACTTTACACGTAATGGTAGCTGGCAAGAAATTGAATTCCCATTGTCTGATTTAAGATTTACAAATTACAACGCTTCTGCAGATAAAATAAACATTTTTTCAGCATTATCTGGCGGCGTAGCTGGTACACAGTTGAATGTTGATGCTATATTTATTTACAAAAAATAAATAGCTCGTATTCCGCTATTTTTTAACCAATAGGAGTTTGGTCGCTCCTATTGGTACTATTTTTCAAACAAACAAATTTTCCACACCATGAAACACCGCATTATCATCTACCTTAGTGCCTTATGCATATTTTCTGCTTGCAAAGATCAAGATACAAGCATTTCCCTTTCAGCTAATATGCTGCAAATGACTATAGGAGATATGAAAACGTTAACTGCAACAACTACACCAACAAGTGATGTAACTTGGAGTTCTAGTAACGACTCGATAGCAACAGTTTTTCATGGCGTTGTAACTGCTAAAGGCATTGGGAATGCTATAATCACAGCATCAGCCAATGGCGCAACCGCCACCTGTCAAATTTACTCGATTGGTAAAGATGGAACAACCTTGGCACTTTCTCCCATCATCAAATCATTAGTAAAAGGTGAAACTTTCCAATTTATTTGCCACGATGTTTACGGTTTGCCACTTACTTGGTCGTCGAACAATGAAGCTATTGCCACTGTAAATCAGGATGGTTTAGTAACCGCTCATAAAGGTGGAAATGCAACCATCAGTGTTACTAATGGTGCAGAAACTGTGTCGGCCGTAGCAGCAGTTGAACACACATGGAACGATTATCAACTAGTATGGAGCGATGAATTCGATGGCAACACAATAGATACCAACAATTGGACTATTGAAGTAAATGGTAACGGCGGCGGAAATAACGAAAAACAATACTACACCAATCGTGCAGAAAATATCCGATTAAACAATGGTTGCCTAGAAATAGAAGCACGCAAAGAGACGTATGAAAACAAACAATATACGTCAGGTCGCATCAATTCTCGTGATAAAAAAGCATTCAAATATGGCAAAATAGAGGCACGCATATGCCTACCTTCAGGTGGAGGTACTTGGCCGGCATTTTGGACAATGGGTAGCGATTGGCCAATCGTTGGCTGGGCCAGTTGTGGTGAAATAGACATTATGGAACATATTGGAAACAATCCTACCATGGTATCGTTTGCCCTACATACCAAAGAAAAAAATGGAAGTAAAGGAAATAACTGGAGCAGCCGTACGTATATGGACGGAATCGAAGGTACGTTTCACACCTACGGTATTGAATGGCAAGAAGAAGCCTACTCTGGCCGTGACAAAATTAGCTTTACAATCGATGGCGTCGAATACGCCTCTTCTATGGAAGATGTAAGCACGATGGATGATAATTTTTATTGGCCTTTCAATAAAGAACATTTCTTAATTCTCAACCTCGCCATGGGTGGCAACATGGGCGGAACAATCAACGATGCTATTTTCCAAAATAGTGTTATTATGAAAGTTGATTGGGTACGCGTATATCAACGCACAGAAAAAGAATAGAGCATAAATTTAAAAATCTTTGATTTTGAGTGCACCAAATGGCTCAATTATCCAATTTGATAAAAATCAAATCGTAACATAATAAGACTATGAAAAAATTAACACTCTTAACAGCTTTCTTCGGAATAGGCGTGACACTGATGGCACAAATCGATATTGACAACTTTGAACAATCGCCAAACACATGGAATAACGTAAGCTGTTTTACCGAAATCAGAGCCAATGCCTACAAAACAGGAATTAATACTAGCAACACGGTGCTTTACACCACACGTGCCGTGGGTTGCGACAATTGGTCGGGTGCTATTTTTACACCATCGGCAGCTATTAAAGGTTACAAATATGCACACGTTAAAATGTACCGTAGCAATAGCAATGTTCCCAATCTCAAAGTGTCTGACAATCCTGCACAAGACCTTACACCGATGAATACGATTGTAGCAAATCAATGGCAAGATGTAGTATTTGATATTTCGGCTTACGAAACTTCAGGCGTCGCATTTATTATGCTCATGGTCGATCGTAGTGCAACGTTATCGGCTGATGCTTGGATGTTGTGCGATGGCATTGTGTTAAGTAATGATGCCACGCCACGCACTACTGATGAAACTAGTTCTGAACCCAACAATAATGACACCGACGACGAAACAGGCACAGGCGAGACCAATGGTTATCAGCTCGTGTGGGCCGATTATTTTAACAGTGGCGCATTCAACACTGCTGATTGGAACAAAGAAGTAAACGGTGATGGCGGTGGGAACAGTGAATTACAATACTATCGCGCCGAAAATGTGACGGTTGGAACAGAACCAACCACTCAAAAAGGTTGTATGATACTTACCGCAAAAAAAGAAAATTACTCTGGCAAAACAGCTACTTCTGGACGAGTAACCACCAAAGGAAAAGTATCATTCAAACATGGTAAAATAGAAGCCAGCATCAAATTACCTCACACCGCTAATGGTTTATGGCCAGCCTTCTGGATGCTCGGTTCGGACATTGACATAAATTCATGGCCACGTTGCGGCGAAATCGACATCGTGGAAATGGGCAATGCTAATGCCATAAGTGCAGGCACACAGGACAAGTACTTCAACGGTGCTTGCCACTGGGGATTTTACACAAATGGCAATTACCCAAACTATGGAAAATCAACTACCAACAAATACAGTCTACAGGACGATTTTCACCTATTTACACTTTATTGGGATGAGAATAATGTAAAAATGTATCTTGATCAAGACAAATATCCTTCCGTAGCACCTTATTACGAAATGGGTATCAATAGCTACGCATCAGAATCATCGCCAGGAAATTATTTTCACAAACAGTTTTTTGTACTGTTCAATCTCGCAGTTGGTGGTAACTTCCCAGGTATTTGGGATATCAATAACATCACAGCATTAAGTAACGGAGATGCCAATATGTATGTCAATTTCGTGAAAATTTACCAAAAAGGCACTTCTGACGAAGAATACGATGGTCCAACTGGTCTTGCCGATGTTACCAATAATCATACATTCGAAATCTATCCTAATCCAGTACACGACGTAATTATATTGTCGCAAAATGCAGCCAAAATTACCTTGTACGATTTATCAGGGCATGTGTTATTGAAAGGCACCAATCTATCAGAATTAAATGTATCAACCTACCAATCAGGTATGTATCTATTACAATTAGAAGACCATAACGGTCGTATCGAAACACTTCAAGTAATCAAACAGTAGACAAGCTCATAAAAATATGAAATTACGACTTATCATTATCTCAGCACTCATTGCTCCGCTGCCTTTATTGGCAAGTGGTTACCAATTGGTGTGGGAAGACAATTTTGATGGAACAACCATTAATCCTAACTATTGGAATCTAGAAGAAAATGCTCGTGGCGGTGGTA
Organism: uncultured Paludibacteraceae bacterium; assembly: GCA_964570565.1. Lineage (GTDB taxonomy): Bacteria > Bacteroidota > Bacteroidia > Bacteroidales > Paludibacteraceae > W0P28-013. Next base: position 353,473 of record CAZMYT010000001.1, on the reverse strand, counting down.
ATGCCGAAATGCAATACTATACACCCAAAAATGCGACTATTGAGAAACATCCATCGTCGGGCGAAAGTTGTCTGGTAATTAGTGCCATCAAAGAAAATTACAAAAATCGCCCCGCCACGTCGGCTCGTCTTAACACACAAGATAAAGTGGTAGTGCAATACGGCAAAATTGAAGCACGTATCCAATTCCCTCATACAGCAAACGGTCTATGGCCTGCATTTTGGATGCTTGGTAACGATTTGATACGGGATATGGGTGACGATGATTCATCCGATCACCATCCACAATACCACAAAAATGGTTCTGTTGCATGGCCTAAATGTGGCGAAATAGACATTGTGGAGATGGGACATAAAGATGGGATTACTAACGGTACACAAGATCGCTACTTCAACGGAGCTTGCCATTGGGGTGAAAGTTTTAATAATGGAAAATATCCTAACATGGGTAAATCATCGGTGGCGCCATACGCTATTCAAGGTGACTTTCACTTATTTACGGTAATTTGGACACCTAACGAAATAACCATGTATCTAGACCAAGACAAATATCCAAATATAAAACCCTATTTCTCATTGTCACTTAAAGGGAAATGTAAAAATCAACCAGGTCATTATTTCAATAAACCATTTTATTTAGTGCTCAATCTGTCGGTTGGCGGTTATTTTACGGGGCTTCCTGCTCCAGAAAAATATGCCAAATTAATTACCGATGACTGGGAAAATTTTGTAAAAATTACAGACACAGCACTTCCCAAAGATGGAACGCCAGTCAAAATGTATGTCGATTATATTCGCATCTATCAACAAGGAACTAAAAACGATAAAATCATAAAACCATAACACGATGAAACTATCCATAAAAGAAAAACTTGGTTATAGTGTAGGCGATACAGCGTCCCATTTTGTGTGGGATTTAGTCGGCTTTTGGCTACTCATATTTTACACCGACATTTATGGGCTATCGCCTGCTGTTGCTGGGATAATTATGTTTGTGGGCAGTATTTGGGACGGGATAATGGATCCTATTGTGGGCATTATTTCGGATAGAACAAATACCCGTTGGGGAAAATTCCGCCCCTATTTGCTATTTGGCGCTATCCCATACGCCATATTGGCCGTTTTAGCATTCACCACTCCTGATTTTGGAACTACTGGTAAAATTGCTTATGCACTCATTACCTGCCTATTACTTCGCACAGCTTATGCTTTTGTAAACTTACCTTACTCTTCGTTAGGAGCTGTTATGACCAACGATAGTTACGAACGTGCTGGCTTGAATACATACCGTTTTATAGCGGCTTATGTGGGACAATTTATTGTAACAGGTGCCGCACTATATTTGGTTGATTACTTTGGACACTGGGGAAATTCCAATATGAATCAAGCACAAGGCTATCAATATACAGTAGCACTTTTTGCCGTATTGAGCCTCGTGTTTTTTGCAATTACATTTTTTACCACCAAAGAACGTGTAGCTGCTCCTAAAAAACAGGATAATTCAATCTCTAAAGATTTTAAATATCTCTTTATGAATAAGGCATGGATTATTCTAACGATTGTAGGTATTGTCTCCTTCGTTATGTTTGCTATGCAAAATGCCGCCATTGCCTACTATTTTAAATATTACATCAAAGATGCCGAAAATGTACAGCTATTCAACATTCTTGGCACTGTAGCTCTGATTGTGGCCTTACCATTTTCAAAACCGTTAGCAAAACGTTTCGGCAATAAAAAAGTATACATCTTCAGTTCAATCATTTCAGGACTCTTTTTTGCGCTCATTTACGTGGCTGGAGATAATTTGACATGGGTGTATATTTTCAATATTTTAGCCAAAATGGCCTATGCACCAGCCGTTCCATTATTATGGACAATGCTCGCCGACGCTGCTGATTTTGGCGAATGGAAACTAGGAAGACGCACCACTGGACTGTGTTTTTCGGCCTCTGTGCTTGCCCAAAAATTAGGTTGGGCTATCGGTGCCGCTGCGGCGGGTTGGGTTCTATCGGTTTCAGCCTTTATCCCAAATGCCGATATCGAACCAACTTCTGCCATTACTGGCATACGCATGCTCGTAAGTGTTATTCCTGGAGTTCTCTACGCTTCGTGTGCAATCATCATGGCATTTTATGCGCTTGATAGCGACACTATCGCTCAAATGAAAACCGACCTAGATGCAAAACGATTAATAGAAGAATAAATGAGCCTCATTTTAGGAAAAACAGAATTAAAACCGATCGCCACCAACGCCAAAGGAGCATTCGTTACCATCAACGGTGAAATGTATTATCAAATCGTTGGTTATGATGCTATGCAACCGTTTTTCATCAGTATAGCAAGCGACACCAATCTATGGATGTATTTAGCTAGCAATGGTGGACTTACTGCTGGACGCACTAATCCCGACATGGCTCTATTCCCGTATTACACGGATGATAAAATTACAGAATCGGCTGAAAACACAGGAAGTAAAACAATTTTCCACATTCACAAAGGTGGGAAACAATATTTGTGGGAACCATTCTCTAATCGACATCAAGGAGCCTATCTCATAGAACGCACAATTGCCAAAAGTGTAGTCGGCAATAGGATTGTATTTAGCGAAAAAAACTGCGACCTCGAATTAACGTTCAGATATAGCTGGAGCTGTGCCGATGAGTTTGGTTGGGTCAGAAAGTGCGTATTGCAAAACGATTCTGCGGCATCGGTGGAAGTTGAATTGGTTGATGGCTTGCAAAATGTATTACCATCGGGCATCGATCACCACACACAAAATACATTTTCAACACTTGTTGATGCTTACAAAAAAACCGAGTTGGTAGCCGACGCTTCGTTGGCACTATTTCGTATGGAATCTATTTTAGTAGATAGAGCTGAACCTAGCGAATCGCTAAAAACTAATACAATCTGGAGTTATGGTTTAAACCAAACTGATTATCTACTCAGTTCACGCCAATTAGATGATTTTAGAATGGGTTTACCAATTGTACCTGAAACCGAAAGCAAAGGTGTTCGTGGTGCATTTTTTGTCCATACTAACGTAACACTCGAATCATCAGAGATTAAAACGTGGTATTTGGTGGCTGAAGTATCGCAAGATATCGTAAAAGTCAATAATCTAATTGACTACATAAAAACAACTAAAGATATTGCGGTTCAACTTGAAAACAACATAAAACAAGGGACGGAAGCTCTTAAATCCATTGTAGCAGAAGCCGACGGCATACAATTAACGGCTGATAAACATGGTATGGCACGTCATTTTGCCAACACGCTGTTTAATACCATGCGCGGTGGTTTTTATTGCGACAATTACACCATACAAAGTGCGGCTTTTGCCAAACACATTGCTCTTTTCAACACCAATGTGGCGAAAAAACATGCAGCGTTCCTCAATGCTTTGCCAGAAAGCCTAACATACAGCGATTTGGAAACCCAAATTATAGCACAAAAGGATGCACAATTACATCGCCTGTTTATGGAATATTTGCCATTAACATTTGGGCGTCGTCACGGTGACCCGAGTCGTCCTTGGAACTTGTTTAATATCAAGGTGAACGATGAAAACGGACGTCGACTAATTTCCTATCAAGGAAACTGGCGCGATATTTTCCAAAACTGGGAAGCTCTTTCACTCTCCTATCCTGCCTATATCAATGGCATCATCGCTAAATTTCTGAATGCCACGACTATCGATGGTTACAATCCGTACAAAGTAACCAGTGAAGGTATTGATTGGGAAGTGATAGAACCTGAAAATCCGTGGTCAAACATCGGTTATTGGGGCGATCATCAAATAATTTACTTATTGAAATTATTGGAACTGTCGCATAACCATTATCCTACAGCACTCAACGGCATGTTGAATAAAAAATTGTTTGCCTATGCCAATGTGCCTTACCGCCTAAAAAGCTATGACGAAATAGTAGCCAATCCCAAAAATTCCATTCGTTTTGACGACGATGCACACAAACATATTTTAGCTCTTATTCCAACTTACGGACAAGATGCACGCCTTCTACGCGATAAAAATGGCGATGTGCTACTCGCTTCGTTTACGGAAAAATTACTGGTGACTTTATTAGCCAAATTGAGCAATTTTATACCAGAAGCTGGAATTTGGATGAATACGCTCCGCCCAGAATGGAACGATGCTAATAATGCACTAGTAGGTTCTGGTGCATCCATGGTAACGCTCTATTACATACGTCGTTTTGTGGCATTTGCAAAAGAGCTATATGTAGAATCAGAACAATCCCAATTTGTCAATTCTGCTGAAATTGAAGCGTTTTTAAATGCCATATCCACGGCATTTGAAACCCACAAAAGCTATTTGTCAACGGGATTTGATAATGAAAGTCGACGTCAAATTACCGATGCTTTAGGTAAAGCAGGAGAAGCGTACCGCACACAAGTATATGCTGGTTTATCAGGTAAAACTCAAACTATTTCCAAAGCTGACTTAATCCGCTTTTTTGATTTAGCACTTACTTATATCGATCAATCGATTGCAGTAAATCGTCGTGCCGATGGCATGTATCACGCCTATAATCTTGTTTCATTCGACGATAAAACGGTTATTGTCAATCATCTTTACGAAATGCTCGAAGGTCAAGTAGCGGTACTTACATCACTCAAATTAGAACCAACCGAAGTTGTCGAGCTACTCGATTCTTTGCGTAAATCGGCACTTTACAGAGCCGACCAAAACAGTTATATTCTTTATCCGAATAAACGACTTGCTACGTTTTTAGAAAAAAATAATCTGCCAAGTGATGCCGCCAATTTACCTGTTGTAAAACGATTATTGCAAGAGCATCCGGGTAAAATAGTGACAGCCGACCAATCGGGAGGCGTACATTTTAATGCCAATTTCAACAATGCCTCTTTCTTGACAGCTGCTATGGATGCATTAGCTGGAGAAATATCGGCTGACGAACGTAAAACGCTACTCGATGTGTACGAACGTATATTCCACCATCATGCGTTTACTGGTCGTTCTGGCTCTTTCTATAAGTACGAAGGTTTAGGTTGTATTTATTGGCACATGGTATCAAAACTGCTTTTGGCCATTGGCGAAAACATCCGAAAAGCTATTTCGGAAAAAGCTGATAACACCATCATCGAACGACTCAAAACGCATTATAAAGAGGTAGAAAAAGGAATTGGGGCACACAAATCACCTGCGAAATACGGTTCATTCCCATTTGACCCCTATTCACACACACCAACTATGGCCGGCGTACAACAACCAGGCATGACAGGACAAGTGAAGGAAGATATTATCAATCGTTTTTTTGAATTAGGTTTAATTGTTTGTGATGGATGTCTCACTATTCAAGACACAATGATCGATAAATCCGAATTTATCTATGCTCACGACGCCTCACACATCCATTTTACTTACTGCGCCACACCGTTTATTTACAAACTTGATCAACAAAAAGGTATGGACGTACATCTAGCCGATGGATTGTGTATTTCTACTCATGATTACATCTTGGATGCCGAATTAAGTCATCATCTATTTAATCGTGATGGACAAATCAAACAAATTGTAGTTCATTTTAACTCCTTATCGTAAACTCAACCACATGAAAACACACCTCTCTTTATCCGCTCTTGTAGCCGTATGTCTTCTATCACTCGCTTCATGCGGTTCACAAAAAGCTACAGATCCTACCGAAGCCAAAATTGATTCGCTCTTAACTCAAATGACGCTTGACGAAAAAATTGGGCAGATGAATCAACTTACAGGCATGGGCATTTCTGATGATATGAAACAACAAATCAAAGAAGGAAAAGTTGGTTCCATATTAAATGAAGTGGATGTAAACATTATCAACGAATTACAACGTGTAGCAGTGGAAGAATCCAGACTACATATTCCGCTAATTTTCGGGAGAGATGTGATTCACGGTTACAAAACTATTTTCCCAATACCACTCGGACAAGCGGCTAGTTGGAACACTCAACTCGCCGAAGAAGGTGCGCGTATTGCAGCACAAGAAGCAGCTTCGGTTGGTATACGCTGGACATTTGCTCCTATGGTCGACGTATCGCGCGATCCACGCTGGGGACGTATTGCCGAATCGTGTGGCGAAGATCCTTATATGAATGCCGAATTTGGTGCAGCTATGGTACGGGGATTTCAAGGAAAAAATCTGTCTGATAAAACTTCTATGGCGGCTTGTGCCAAACATTTCGCTGGATACGGAGCGTCTGAATCAGGCAAAGATTATAATACCACGTGGATTCCCGAAACTCAATTACGCGACGTTTACTTGCCGTCATTCAAAGCCGCTGTAGATGCAGGCGTAGCCACGTTCATGTGTTCATTCAACGATATTAATGGGATGCCATCGTCAGGTAATAAACATCTGAATCGTGATATTCTTCGCCAAGAATGGCAATTTGATGGTATGCTCGTAAGCGATTGGGGTTCTATCGATCAGATGATTTCACAAGGTGTGTGTGCAACTCCTAAAGAGGCAGCACAAAAAGGTTTAGAAGCTGGCGTTGATATGGATATGATGGGGTTGTCTTACATCTCTCAATTAAAGAATTTGGTTCAAGAAGGAACGGTTTCTGAGAAAATGATTGATGAATCAGTTCGAAATATTTTGCGACTTAAATTTCGTTTGGGCTTATTTGATCAGCCATACACAGACGTAACAAAAGCGAATGATTTTTACCGCCCTGAATCGTTAGAAGCTGCTAAACTTGCTGCCATTGAAAGTGCTGTATTACTCAAAAACAATGGCATATTGCCACTCGACAATCGTTACAAAACAGTTGCTGTTGTTGGTCCTTTGGCCGATGCTGCTTTAGAGCAATTCGGAACGTGGAGTTTTGATGCCGAGCCCGATCGTGCTATTACTCCACTCAAAGCCATCACAGATACGTATGGCAAACAGTATAAAATTATTGGTGAACCAGCCCTCACGTTTAGTCGCGATAGTAACATCACTCATATCAATCAAGCCGTAGCCGCCGCACGTAAAGCCGATGTAGTATTGGTTTTTGCAGGAGAAGAAGCCATTCTTTCTGGTGAAGCTCATTGCCGTGCCGATATCAGTTTACCTGGCTTACAAAACGAACTAATGACTGCTTTAAAAGCCACAGGGAAACCAATTGTGTTGGTGGTAATGGCTGGTCGTCCATTGACAATCGAAAAACAGATTGCCCAATCGGAAGCTGTTCTATTTGCTTTTCATGGTGGCAGTATGGCTGGACCAGCCTTGGCCGATTTGATTTTTGGGAAAGCAGTTCCTTCAGGTAAACTACCAGTCACTTTTCCGCGTATGGTAGGTCAAGTTCCGGTATATTACGCGCATAACAACACTGGTCGTCCTCCTTCCAATATTGTTACTATCGACAAGATTCCTGTAGGAGTTTTTCAAACCTCGTTGGGTAACACAAGTTTCCATCTCGACGCAGGCGACAAACCTATGTATCCATTTGGTTATGGACTTTCGTATAGTACGTTCGAGTATTCAAAAGTTACCTTATCATCAAATAAACTGAACAAAGATGGGAAATTAACGGCTCAATGTACGATAAAGAATACTGGAAGATATGATGCTAAAGAAGTTGTTCAATTTTATGTACGTGATTTAGTAGCTTCCTTATCGCGACCAGTACGTGAACTAAAGGGTTTTGATAAGGTTTTTCTCAAAGCTGGCGAAAGTAAAACCGTAAAATTTGAAATTGATGCCTCTCAACTGGGCTTTTGGCATGAAGATAATACCTATTATGCAGAGCCTGGTGAGTTTCACATTTGGATTTCCAAAGATAGCCAAAGCGGAGAGCCCGTTACTTTTAAATTATTAGCAGATAATAATAAAAAATAAACAATATAAAATACTGTTTAACAGGTTTTTAAATAATTTTTGTCGTATTATTGCGTATCTCTTTTAAAAAAACGCGTATTTATGTGTAACCACATATTAAATAGGGTAATATAAACTAATCTAAATTTGACGTATTAATTAACCTAAAATCTCCAAAATTATGAAAACAAATGCTTTACTTCTGACTTTTTTGGGCAGTGCTTTAAGCCTGTCAGTGATGTCACAGCCAACCATATCGGCTCCCACACCACCCGAGCTAGCATCATCTAAAGTGATTTCTGTTTATAGCGACGCCTACACATCAGTTGGTTATTCCTTTGGCGAATGGGGAAGCGGCACGACGACTTCTGAAATAACCATCGCAAGCGATAAAATTGCCAAATTCACGACGACTGGTTTAGGTTATTTTGGATGGCAATTCAATAGTACAGTGAATGCGATTGGAATGACTAATTTGCATCTTGATATTTGGGCTGATCAAGCTACAGAATTTGACTTCTTCCCAATCACTGGCAATCCAGAGAAATCAAAACATGTCACAGCTGAAGCTAACAAATGGACCAGCGTAGAATTCACTGTAGAAGAATTTACAAACCTTGGTCTAAATATGGGTAATGTAACTCAATTTAAATTTGCCAATGTACCAAGTAAAACTTTCTATGTAGACAATGTGTACTTCTATAATAGTTCTACCGAAGTTGATACTGAAAGCCCTGCTGCACTAACTGCTTCATTGGCTTCTGCTTCTTATTTCAATGCCAAACTAACTTGTTCAGCCACCGATAACTCTGGTGCTGTAAACTTTATTGTTAAAAACGGTGCTGATACTGTAGCTACTGGTGGTGCTGCATCTGGAGTTGCTGCCACTATCGTAGTAAATAATTTGACTTCAAATACAGAATACACATTTGACGTATGGGCTTCTGATGCTGAAGGCAATACAACTGCTGCTAGTGTTCCTGTAACAGTAAACACATTGGCAACACCTGCACCTGCGCCTACGCCAACCGCTACTGCAGGTAACGTCATCTCTATTTATAGTGATGCTTACACCGCTGCCACCGGCTTCAACGTAGGTGGTTGGGGACAAAGTACCGTAGCTACAGAAGGAACTTTGGCAACTGGTGACAAAGCGTATTTATGTGAAAAATTCAACTATTTAGGACTTGAATTAAACGGAAATGTAGCTGCATTTAATGCCTCTGAAATGGAATATTTACACATTGACGTATGGACGTCAAATGCTACAACCTTTAAAATTACTCCTATTTGGGGAGCAGAAGCTCTTTACAGTTGTACTCCTATTAATTTGAACCAATGGAACTCATTTAATATTCCATTGACAGCATTTAATGGTATTAACTTAGCCAATATTTATCAAATTAAAATGGAAGCAGCTCCATCAGGTACAGCTCTATTATTCTTCGATAACTTGTATCTATATAAAGAAGATACTGGCTCTGCTCTTAACAATGCCACCACAAATATTAAAATAGGAACAACCCAAAATCAAATCACCATTTCTGGTGTTGAAAATGAAGCCATTTCTATTTATACCGTATTAGGCAATTGCATCTATATGAACGACAATACTAATAAAGATGTAACGATTAACGTGCCTACTAACAGTATTTATTTAGTGAAAGTAGGAGCAAATACAACTAAAGTATTAGTAAAATAATCATTTTTCCAGACTGTCCTTGTATGGACAGTTTGGAACTAGTATAAAACCTTTTCTTATATCACATTAATTAATTTTTTAACAACTTAAATTTTACTTATGAAAACAAAATTACTTTTACGCTTAAGTGCTTTATGCTTAGGCCTTGTATGGGGAACATCTGCCATGGCAGTTACACAATATTGTGCAACCCCTATTAATTCATTTTCGGCTGGTGTAGCCACATTAAACTATACTTGTAAAAGTTTAGGTGGTAATTCTTATCAAATGCTCATAGAAGGTACTACTACTTACAAAATTACTGGCGCTCCAAACATCAATGTTGGTATGAATAACATTAATGGAACAGCAGGAGGTTCGCCTCTTCCACTCGCTTTTTCTGCTACTGGTAATGGATCCTTAAGTGCTACTTTCACTTCAACAGCAACACCTGGCGCTCCTTATGTAGCTACTGTCTTTTTCTTCATTCAGGGCGTTCCTGGTGACGTTCGTTTTGATTTGCCAACTGATATGGACTGGGCGGCAACTTGCTCTGGCGGCTGTGATTTAACAGCAAATCCTACAATGGGTAGCGCTAGCCTTGTAAGCGTTACTCATAATAGTGCCATTCTCAATGTAGCTGGAACAGATCAAAAAAGTGATGCCACATCTATTTTTGTGGTAAGTGCAACAAACTTTACAGAAAAAGTATTAACCGCTACTGATGGCAAAATTACCATTTCAGGATTAACTCCAAATACTGATTATGAATTCGTAGTAAAAACACAAGATAAATGCGGTCAAAAATCAGATAATTCTGCAACAGTAAATGTGAAAACAGATACATTCGTTTACCACGACTTCCCTACTGGTCACTTACAAGATGCTAATTTTGGAGACCCCAATGGTCGTATATTACTGACAGTCAAAAAAGAAAGTGCATCATCGGTAAGTGTTGAAGTTCAACCAAACAACGTAGGAACGGTGATTGACTTCTTACAAGTTGAATTAGGTGGTGTAGCCAAAACTTTAGGAACAGAAGATGGTAATCCTATTAGTGGTAAAGTAACCTATACCGATTTAGCATCGCTATCTTTCAATCTTAATATTTTGTGGCACACTACTTCTATGGGAGCAGGAGGTCGTTGGACAACTAATGCCTTTGCTGTGGATGAATCAGCTTTGTATATCACTGCTGACCCAACAGCTGTTAACAACAACGAAATGGGTAATTTGGTTCTCTATCCTAATCCTGTAAAAGATGTATTGAACGTTACTTCGGATGTTGCTATTACCAACTTAACTATTTGTAATTTATTAGGTCAAACCGTTCAAACAGTTAAAGTGAACAGCATTTCAGCTGCCATTAATATGAGTGGATTAGCTGCTGGCCATTATTTGGTTACCATCGAACGTGCCAATGGAACTAGAGCAATTCAGAAATTGGTTAAAAATTAAGCTATAAAAGTCATTTATTCAATTGACTTTCTTGTCCTTCACTATCTTTACACATCCTACGGCGAATTGGTTTTCGCCGTAGGAACATATCATGAAAACAAAATTACACATACTTGCCGTAGCGCTCATGTGCTACTCGATGCTTTCTGCTGAAATAATCCCAGTTGGAAGTGGAAGTTACACAACAACCTATCCTGGTGCCGATGCTGCTGGCCGTAACGGTTATCCTGCAGGGACACCACAATTAAGTGGAAATGCTTTAGGGAAACCTGTACCAACAAACGATTGGTGGTCGAGTTTGCTCAACCAAAACCACGTAGGTAATTTATTCAACTACCCTTTCACCCTGCGCACCGTTAATGCGGGTTTGGTGGTAAGTTATATTCCGCAAGGTGTAATTGACGATTTACTGCCCATTACAGTCGGTTTGTCGGGTTTATCTGCTAATCAATGCACTGTATCGGACTACTCCGACTGGACAGTTACCATGCGTTGGAATGATGGTGCTCATCAACTCGAAGCGACTGCTGGAATTGGCATGCCATTCCTCTATTTCACTAAAAATACAACTGATGTCGTTCAAGTCTCTGTCACATCTGGTACAGTGACCATACACGATGAATTACTCATTGTAGAAAATGCAAAACATGGGGCCGATTTTGCTGTCTATGCGCCTACAGGAAGCACGTGGACCAATAATGGAGGCGTTTACACATCGAATTTAAACGGCAAAAATTACTGGTCTTTGGCTTTTTTGCCACCTGCGGCTAGCAATTTACTCTCTGTGGCAACCGAATACAAACAATACGCCTACGTATTTCCTAAAAAAACAACCGCCAACTACACTTATAATGCGACAACTGGGGTCGTACGAACCACATTTACTATAGATACAGACGTAAAAGAAGGCACAAACACCAAATTCATCCAAGGATTATTACCTCACCAATGGGCTCACTTAGCCGCTAATTCGGCACAACCTGAAGGATATAGTTATAAAAGTATACGTGGAGAATTGAAAATGTTATCAGGAAACACTTTCAGTGTGGAGAATACCTTTCATGGAATCCTTCCCACTTTACCATACGTTGACACGCTGAGCACAGGTTTTTCACTTACAAAACTGAACACCAAAATTGACGCTATTAAAGATGATAAGATAGGCACTTGGACGGACTCATACAACGACGGTCAATTACTTAATCGCCTGATTCAAACAGCTCGTATAGCTGCCGAAGTAGGTAATACTACGGCTCTAAATGCTATGCTCAATACCATTCAAGAACGACTTGAAAATTGGTTAAAAGCAGAAACTGGAGAAGTCGCGTTTATTTTCTATTATAACCAAACATGGAGTGCATTATTAGGCTATCCTGCTGGTCACGGACAAGATTCAAATCTGAACGATCACCATTTTCACTGGGGTTACATGATTCACGCCGCCGCATTTTTGGAACAATATCGTCCTGGTTGGGCTATGCAATGGGGGTCTATGGTAAATATGCTCGTACGCGACGCCGCTGGTTACGACCGCAACGACACACAATTTCCTTATCTGAGAAGTTTCAGTCCTTATGCAGGTCACTGTTGGGCCAACGGCTTTGCCACCTTTCCTAACGGTAACGACCAAGAATCGACCTCCGAAAGTATGCAGTTCAACTCAGCGCTTATTCATTGGGGCACAATCACAGGTAACACTGCTGTACGCGATTTAGGAATTTATCTCTATACTACAGAGCAAAGTGCTATTGAAGAATATTGGTTCGATGTAAACGGGCGTAACTTCCCTGCCACACAACAATACAGCCTCGTATCACGTTTGTGGGGCAATAACTTCGATAACCAAACTTTCTGGACGGGTGATATAGCGGCATCTTATGGGATTGAACTATATCCCATACACGGTGGTTCGCTTTATTTAGGGCAACATAAAGCTTATACAACTAAACTCTGGAACGAGATTAAAGCCAACACAGGTATTACCACCAATCAAGCCAATGACAATTTGTGGCACGATGTGATGTGGGAATATGCCGCATTTGTAAACCCTGCCGAAGCTATACGTATGTATGATTCATATCCAACTCGCAATCTGAAATTTGGTATTTCGGACGCACAAACGTACTATTGGCTACATTCAATGAATGTGTTAGGACAAGTAGATGCTACTCGTACGGCCAACTATCCAATAGCAGCGGCCTTTACTAAAAACGAACGAATCACCTACGTGGCTCAAAATTATAGTTCATCTCCCATTACTGTTACATTCTCCGACGGATTTAACCTACAAGTTCCTGCTGGCAAATTAGTAGCAAAAAGTGCTGGAGAAATGGTTCCTTCGGTAGACATAACCTCGCCAAATGATAATGCCAAAGCATTTGTAGGAGAAGCCATTACCATTTCCGCCACAGCCGAAGATTTCAGTGGCGCCAGTATCTCAAAAGTAGAGTTTTTTGCCAATGGATCACTTATTGGAACAGATAACACGATTCCTTACTCCATACAATGGCAAGCTCCTGCTGGGACCTATTCGCTCACAGCAGAAGCAACTAACAATAAAGGGATTACAGGAAAATCAGAAACAATTAAAGTCACCTTTACCACCGATAATTCGTGTTCACAAACCTCCAACGAAGCATCACAAGGCACCTTCTCTACGGGCTACAAAATAGCCTTTGAAACAGTAGGAACAAGTGTTACCGTAACCAGTGAATTGCTCGATACCGACAAAGAAGGTGTCATTGCCTACTTGTGGAAAAAAGAACCATTCAGTGAAGCTCAAATGCAAGGTTCTAACCAAAAATTTAACCTCACGCTCGCCAATCAAACCATTGGGCAAAAATTAGAATTAGCCTGTAAATTTGCATTCGCTGGTGGTATGAATGTCACCAAATATTTTGAATATACAGTCGGTAATAATTGTGAAGTGGCAAATGCCCTTGTCCCTATCGAAACATCGAACGGTCTGAGTGCTTTCTTTAACCAAGACACAAAATGTTTAGAAGTGCAAAATGCAAGTGGTACTACACTACAAATATACTCCATCACAGGTATTTTACTACGACAAGAGCCAATCAACAGCACTATTCACGTCGAAAATTTAAGTAGTGGCATTTATCTTTTAACCGATGGTAAACAGTGTATTAAATTCGTTAAATAGTTTTTTTCGTGATAAATAAGGGGAAAAGGATGTTGTATTGAGAAATACGACATCCTTTTTTTATATCTTTGCAGCCGAATTTATGAATCAACTTGTACAACATAGTGTCCATTTTCGTTTCCGTCGTTTTAGCCATAAGGCTTATGCGGCGTTCAACTCGTTACACCGTGTTGTGAATATTGGGTGTGTAGCTGGTCATATAACCGACTTGCAATTAGAAAAATCGCACACACACTATCAACTCACTGAACATATAGTTGCCAAAACACAGAACAGCAAGGATTCAGACGGAGATGAACCTGCATCATATCTTTTACAGGCTATTGAGGCAACTCTTATTACACTTACATTGAACCAATGTGACGCTGCTGCAGCGCGTCTTATTTGTCTATATTCATTTCTTAAGCTATCGATGTACCCATCATCGGTAGCTTTTTTATTTTTCACCAATTAACCAAATTAAAAGAAGTATGATTTTTAAAAAGCAACAACTAAGCATGATGACCCTACTTTTGGTAGGCATCACTTTACACGTACAAGCTCAAATGGACACCACACAAATTCATCCACTCTCCGAAGTAAATGTGATAGCCACACAGCCCAAAGTAGCGAGCGATGCATTACGCATTATCACCACAATTACGGCGAAAGAGATACAATCCTTGCCCGTGCAAAATATCAATGAGCTACTTGATTATTTGCCTGGCGTCGATATCCGCACACGCGGTTCAAACGGTGCACAAGCTGACATTTCGATGCGCGGCGGCACATTCGACCAAGTACTTATTTTACTCAATGGCGTCAACATTACCGACCCACGTACGGGTCATGCCAATCTCGATCTTCCAATCGATTTAAACATGGTGGACCGCATCGAAGTATTACAAGGTACTTCCATGAATTTATTTGGGTTATCCGCTTTTAGTGGTGCCATCAATATTATCACTAACAGTACCGACAAAAAACAGGTAAAAGCGAGCGTTTCGGGTGGCGATTTGGGATATTTCGCACCAAACGTAGGCATTCATTATGCTAAAAACAAGTGGAAAGTAATGGGAGCTGCAAGTTACAACCAAAGTACTGGATACACTTATAATACCGATTATCAATACAGTAATCTATTTCTGCAAAGCAGTTATACTGATTCCGTATTAGGAAATTGGAATTTACAAGTAGGTGGACAACTAAAAGCATTTGGTTCAAACTCGTTTTATTCGCTCAAATATCCCGACCAATACGAAGCCACCAAAACAGGTCTTGTGTCGTTACAATGGAACAAACGTTTGGGCGCATTCGGCATAGAAGCACAAGCCTACTATCGCACACACTACGACCGCTTTGAACTCTTCCGCGAAGGAGTTGCCACGTTTCCTGCGTGGTATACCTCACATAATTATCACATCACCGATGTGGCTGGTGGCTCCATCAAAGGCGCATGGTTTTCACGTATTGGGAAAACATCCGCAGGCATTGAACTGCGTAACGAACACATTATCAGCAATGTATTAGGCGATGCTATCGACACTAAACCGACCATTCCATTTGCACCTGACACACTGTATTTCAAGTTTGCGAAAAATAGGCTGAATGTCAATTATTTTGCAGAACAAGCCTTTTTTGTAGGCAATTGGTCGGCTTCTGTGGGATTGTCAGGCAACTATAACACCCTATTTCAAAACAATTTTGCTTTTGGAGCCAATGTGGGTTATATGTTTGCTAAAAATGGTAATCTGTATGCTAACGTCAATCGCTCGTTGCGTTTACCAACTTTTACCGATTTGTACTATAAAAGTGCTACACAAATTGCCAATCCCAATTTGAAACCAGAAGAAAGTCTCACCGCCGAACTAGGTATGCGTTGGGCTAATTACGGTTTCCGCACTAATCTAAGTGTTTATTATCGCATTGGGCAAAACTTGATTGACTGGGTAAAACGCGCAGACGAAGAAAAATGGCAAAGTGTGAATCACACGCGAGTCGATGCCATGGGAGGTGAAGTAAACGTAGGTTATAGTTACGGCTATTGGCTCAAAAACATAGAAATCAGCTACGCCTATTGTCATTTAAATAAAGAAGCAGGCGAATTACTCTCAAAATACGCACTCGATTATTTGGAACACAAACTGGCGCTGCATCTAGAGCACGGTATTTATAAAGGATTTGGAGCTAGTTGGCAAGCCACTTACCAAAGCCGCAACGGAGCTTATTCCGACAAACAGGGAAACACACAAACCTACCAACCATTTTGGTTGCTTGATGGTCGTATCTTTTGGCAAACGGATCAACTCCATGTATTTGTAGAAAGTTCCAACTTACTCAACACCCATTATTATGATTACGGCGGCATCGAACAACCTGGTCGCTGGGTAAAAGCAGGAATCACGGTGAATATTGATTTGAAGTAACAAAAAAATCCTCCGACACAAAAACTGTATCGGAGGATTTTTTATAAAAAGCTACGGATAACTATTTTTTAGCATCTTTAGCTGCCTTTTGGCCAGGCTTAGCAATAGCGTCACGCATATTGGTATCTGCTTCGATGTTTTTCATTTTATAGTAATCCATAATTCCTAAATTACCTTCACGAAATGCTTCAGCCATAGCTTGAGGAACTTGTGCTTCTGCTTCAATCACTTTGGCACGAGCTTCTTGTGCTTTTGCTTTCATCTCTTGTTCCAAAGCCACAGCCATCGCACGACGTTCTTCTGCGCGTGCTTGCGCAATATTTTTATCGGCCTCAGCTTGATCCATTTGTAAGTTTGCACCGATATTTTTACCAACATCTACGTCAGCAATATCAATTGACAAAATTTCAAATGCAGTACCAGCATCCAACCCTTTGCTCAAAACTAATTTTGAGATAGAATCAGGATTTTCAAGTACCATTTTGTGCGTAGCACTCGAACCAATACTTGATACAATACCTTCGCCAACACGAGCCAAAATAGTTTCTTCACCAGCACCACCAACCAACTGTTTGATGTTTGCACGAACGGTTACACGCGCACGAGCCAATAACTGAATACCATCTTTAGCTACCGACGAAACCACAGGGGTATCAATCACCTTAGGATTTACCGACATTTTCACAGCTTCGTCCACATCACGACCAGCTAAATCGATAGCTGTAGCCATTTGAAACGACAAGTCGATGTTTGCTTTGTTAGCCGATACCAACGCATGAACCACACGCACCACATGACCACCAGCCAAATAGTGAGCTTCCAAGTCGTCGCGACGAATGTCTTTCAAACCAGCTTTGTGCGCTTCAATCATGGCATTTACAATAATGGATGGCGGCACTTTACGAATACGCATCAAGAATAGTTGTACCAATGAGATACTTACTCCCGACACTTTAGCCGACAGCCACAATAAAAATGGCACGTAATAAAAGAAAATGATAACCAATACAATCAGTACGGCTACACCAAGAATCGATAATACTGTCATAATAATTAATAATTAAGTGAATAATAAATATAAGTTCTACCAAGTTATTTTTGTTCCAAAGCACGAACTAATACACCAAATGTGGATACTTCTACAATTTCAACTTCCACCGCTTGATCAATAAAACCATCCAGCGATTTAGCCTCCACCACTTCAGTTCCAAAACGCACTTTGCCGATAGGAGCCAAACGCGATACTGTTATACCTTTGTCGCCAACCGACAAAGCAATACCTTTGAGCACATCAACTTTGCCATCCAACTCGGTTTGCAAAGCCATCTTCTCCAACGCACGTGACCGTAAAAACGCCCAAATAGCAATGCCCATAGCCACTACGCCGCCACCAATAGTAATCATGCCAGCAGTAGCACCTAAATGTGAAAATGCGTACCAAATGGATGCCGCCACAAACAGCACGCCAGCCACACCGCCTACAGAAATACCTGGCAAGAAAAATATTTCCAGTAAAAAGAAAATAATGCCTAAAAGCATAAACACAATAACCAATGTAATATCCATAGCTTTAATGAGTTGTTAGTAGTTGTAAATTTTCCAAAGTGCGTATCTCTAATTCATAGCGTGGCAGTTGTTGTTCTATCAACAAACACGATTTTTCAAGTGTCACAATTTCGTTAGCCAATAATAAACGTTCCTCTTCTTCCTCGGTGACGCTCCACAATTCGCGTTTAGCTGCCAATGTAAATTGCTTTTGCTGACCTTGTGCTTTCAAATCGCACAATGCCAAAAATTGTTCACGTGCCTGTTCACTCACAAATTGTTCTGCCGAATGGTACACGGTGGTATCATTCACCAAAAATAGCGTGCTTTGAAATTGTTGCGACACAGCCTCATGAACTTCTGTGTTTCGATCAGCCATTGTCACTTTGCGGCAAACACGCATACGAGCCGCATCACGCAACTCTTGAGGTGTTTTATTTCGTAAAATTAGACGTTCGGCGTTCGGCACAAAGCGATAAATAATCACACTATCGGGATTTTGATAACGATCGGTCACAAACCAACCCACACCAGCCAACTCATCAAACGCCATCATGTAATCATTGTAGGGCGAGTTAAAAGGCATTCCCACATTTTGAGGTGGCAAATAATCAGCAGTCTCAGAGTTAAACCGTGAAGTAAAAATATCGTAGCCACCCAAACCTTCATGGCCCTCCGAACCAAAATAAATAGTAATACCATCGGCCGCCACAAATGGATAATTTTCATCCTCAGGCGTATTTAATACCGACGACAAAGCGACGGGTTCACCCCATTCGTTCATCAAATTATATGATTGATACAAATCACTTTGCGTATCATTTTGTCGCAAGGCCAAATAGCGTCTATCATTTCGTCCCGACTGAAAAGCTACCAAATAATTATCCGTTCTCAATCCCAACAATTCTGCCGAAAACGCAAAAGAGCCCATCTCGCGAGCCATCTTTATCTGATTAATAAAAGTCGCTTTATCGGCTTTTACACTATCAATCAAGCCAACATCCTCTACGCGTTCCAGCATCGCAGCACCTAATTTTGCTTTAGCCGCCAATTTTGTCACCTGCATTTTTTCGTCGGCTGGCAATTTATCCGATGCCAACCAAGCATCATACGCTTGTACCGCCTCTTGAAAACGATAATCGGCAAAATAGATATCACCTAAAAAACGATTTGCTTTGGCAAAACCAAATAGCGCTGCTTGCTCAAAATAGAGTGTAGCTTCGGTTATTTGCCTTTGTTCATACAAGCAACGTGCATACTTAAAATTAAGTGTGCCATCTTTTGGCGTTTTCTTCAACGCCTGAGCATAAATCGAACCCGCCTCATGGTAATGCCCCTGATTAAAGAACGTTTCAGCATCCGATATCCGCTGAGCAGACACGCACACAAACATAAAAACAGCCAAAAAAGTCGCTAAAAATCGCATTCAAATAAGATTAAAATTCGTTATAAGTACAAATGCAGTGCCAAGGAGTCAAAAAAAATACTATTTAGTGCATTTTAATTTGAGTTTGGCATGATACTTGCTTATTTTTAAGTACTTCATTTAATAATGAAAAATTGTTTTGGTTAAACATTTTGGTGGAATAGGCTGGCCGTGAGGTCGGCCTATTTTTATGTCCAAATTGAACCAAAACGCGTGTTAAATATCAAATTGCGCACCATCAGTAGCGCCTACCGTATTGGGGAAAATTGCTTTCGCCTCTTCTAAAAAAGGTGTTATATGGCGATAACGTGCCGAATAATGTCCAATAATCAATTTACCAACCTCTGCCGCTTGTGCTATTTGCGCAGCTTGTGCAGCCGTGCTATGCAACGTCTGCTTGGCACGAACCATATCTTCGCTTAAAAACGTTGTTTCGTGATACAAACAATCCACACCACGAATTAGTTCCACTATTTTTTCGGAATAAGCCGTATCAGAACAATATGCAAACCGACGAGGCGGTGTTGGCGGTGTAGTCAAACGCTCATTCGGCACCAACTCTCCATCGGGAGTTACATAATCATCACCATTTTTAATTCCTTTGAGCAGACGTAACGGTATTTCGTATGCTTCAACCAGATCACGAACCAAATGACGTTCCATCGCTTTTTCTTCAAACAGAAATCCTACCGATGGAGCACGATGTTTCAAGGGAATGGTGGTCACTGTAACGCTGCGATCGTCGTAAATAACAGCACTTTGATATGGACTAAATGGATGAAATTTAACTTGAAATGGGAATTCTCCACAAAAATAGTCGATTTGCGGACGAAGCAACGCTTCTAAATCAGGCTGCGCATGTATTTCGATATCAGCCGTACGACCGAGCATACCGAGCGTGGAAATTAATCCAATCAAACCAAAACAATGATCACCATGCAAATGTGAAACAAAAATATGATTTAACCGATTGGCACGCACGCCAAATTGAATCATTCTATTTTGCGTACCCTCACCACAGTCTATCAAAAATTGTTTATTGCGCATCTCCAACAATTGAGCCGAGTGGTAACGTTCGGGTGTCGGCATGGCCGAACCAGAACCCAAAACGGTCAATTTCATCGGTTCCACGCTATCGAGTAGTTAAAACAATTATTTCTTCTGAACTAACACCCACGCATCATCAAACTGCGATTTGATTTGAGCAATTTTCTGTTTGGCAGTCACGTAGTCGTCGTAAGAAATCAAAACAACACGGAACATACCTTGCTCGTTGATAACAATAATGGGTGCATAATCACCTTTCATAAGCGATTGCAAACCTTGCGCATTCGCACGATTTTGGAAACTACCAATCACCACATTATACGTTTTTAAAGCAGTAGCATCTTCGCCATCCACCACTTTAAACGATTCTGTACGAATTTTATCAGGCATTTCAGCTACTGACTGGGTTGTTTTTTGAGTATCCGATTTCGGCTTCAAATCGGCTGTAGACTGAGCTTTCTTGGTATCTTCAGCAGGACGATAGGCACCTGCGGACTCTTTTACTTTACAACCACCCAACAATAATGTTAATGATAACAGACTGATAATCAGTTTATAATTTTTCATAAGGCATTTTTTTTATTTATTTCCACAAAAGTACGCTATTTATTTCAAAAATACAATTATTTTTGTCATATCATCAAAAACGAAATTATTATGAATTTACTCATTTCTTTTTTATTAACCATTCAAACTTCAGTAACTATGTTATTTACACTACCAGCCTTGCCTTACACGGCAGAAGCATTGGCTCCAACCATGAGCCAAGAAACGTTGAATTTCCATCACGGCAAACACCATTTGGCGTATGTAAACAACCTGAACAATTTGGTGAAGGGAACACGTTACGAAACGATGGATTTGGAAGCAATTGTACGTGAATCGGATGGCGCTATTTTCAACAACGCCGCCCAAGTTTGGAACCATACGTTCTTTTTTGAACAATTTAAAACCACTGGCTGCGAAGCCAAAGGCAACGTAAGAACAGCCATCGAAAAAAAATGGGGTTCTTTCGAAGCATTTAAAACCGAATTTAATAATGCTGGTGCCACATTGTTCGGCTCAGGTTGGGTTTGGTTGGTAAAAGATGCCAACGGCAATCTCGAAATTGTAAAAGAAAGTAACGCTGGTAACCCATTGACCAAAGGCTTGAAACCACTACTCACATTCGACGTATGGGAACACGCTTATTATCTTGACTATCAAAACCGTAGAGCCGATTATTTGAATGCTTTATGGAACATTATTGATTGGAAAGTGATTGAAAGTCGCTGGTAAGCTCACTAAAAAGAACCGCACGCCATAAACAAGGTGTGCGGTTTTTTTATATCTTTGTGCGTTAAATTTCTAACGTTGTTTGTTGTGCCACAAAACTACCCTTCTATTCTGTTGGAGCAAGCCGTAAACGAGCTCAGTAAGCTGCCCACTATCGGACGCAAAAGTGCGCTCAGGTTGGCGTTGCATTTACTAAAACAGGATGATAGTGATGTAGAAGCATTAGCAGCAGCATTAGTGGAATTAAAAAAAGAGGTAAAACACTGTAACGTGTGCCACAATATTTCGGATACTGACACGTGCCAAATTTGTAGCAATCCCAACCGAAATTCAGCACTTATCTGTGTCGTGGAAAATATTCAGGATGTGATGGCTATTGAGAATACGCAGCAATTCAACGGACTGTACCACGTTTTAGGCGGTATTATTTCGCCCATGAACGGCGTTGGCCCTGCCGATTTAGAAATTGCTTCGCTCGTGGAACGTGTAAAACAAGGCGACATTGACGAAATCATTTTTGCACTCAGTCCCAATATGGAAGGCGACACCACCGCTTTTTACCTATTTCGAAAATTAGCCGATTACGATTGTAAAATAACCACCATTGCACGCGGTGTAGCTATTGGCGACGAACTGGAATATGCCGACGAAGTTACTTTAGGTCGTTCTATTCGTAACCGTATTTCGTTTTCGACTTATAATACGCCAACTTAAACTTATGAAACAATTAACTAAAAGTCTCTATTTCTGGTATTATGCAGCTGCCATCAAAGCGGTGATTATGGCCGCCTTGGGTTATGCTTGCGTCACTCAAAATTGGTTTGTAATGGCTAAAGACGCTCCTGCCAGCGTCACCATTTATTCCATCATCATTTTATACGTAATTATAACCACACCGGCAGCGCTCAAGCTATTCAGTGTGTATGTCAAAAAACTAGCATTAGTAACTGATGAAACAGAAAAACTAGCCCGTTACAAAACCTATGCTAAATGGCGTATCACAGTTGTCACCATAGGCCTATTGGCTGCTATCTTTTTTTATTACACGTTGCAACAAGGTGCACTTTTGTGGGTAGCAGGTATTTCAGCTATCTCGCTCTATTTTTGTAAACCAACCACCGAAAAAATAGAAAACGATTTGGCATCAACAACCGACACACCAAACGAAGAACCAAAGGAAGATTAATACCATCAAAATCGAATACTAACCACTATTTTAAGTCAAGGAATTATGATTATAGCTGTAGATTTCGACGGAACCATTGTAGAACACGCTTATCCGAAAATTGGGAAACCAATTCCATTTGCGATTGATGTACTCAAACGCTTACAAAACGAGTGTCACCACCGTTTGATATTGTGGACTGTACGCGAAGACGAATTATTGGACGAAGCGGTTGACTATTGCAAACAACAAGGTTTGGAGTTTTACGCTGTCAACTCCAACTATCCAGAAGAGGATCCAAATAACGTCCGTTCCCGCAAACTAACGGCCGATTTATTTATTGACGACCGTAATTTAGGCGGCATTCCCGATTGGGGCATCATTTATCGCATGATTAAATTCGGCGAGACATTGGAACAAGCCAGCGCTGGCGAAAATGCCACACCAAAAAAGAAAAAATTGTTCGGACTCATCCGCACTAAATAATAACCAAAACCAGTTAATATGATACAACGTATTCAAACTATCTATCTGTTAGTCGTTTCATTATTAGGCGTATTCGGCTGCTTTATGCCACTCGTTGAATTTACACACGGTCTGGATTTTGGCACACTCAATGCCATTGGTTTTATGCAAACATCGCCAGGAAGTGAAGATATTATACTCGATAATTTATGGGGATTAATGCTCTTATCGGCTATTATTCCATTAATTGCATTTGTTACCATTTGGTTGTACCACAAACGTATGCTGCAAATTCGATTAACCATTCTCAATATCTTATTGATGATTGGTTATTATGCGGTGTTGGGCGTAGGTATTTGGAGCATCACAGCCAAATACAATCCTGAAGATTTTCATCCACAAATAGCCATTGTATTTCCGCTTATTAATATCATTTTAAGTTGGTTGGCCATACGTGGAATTGGTAAAGACGAAGCCAAAGTGCGCGCTGCCGATCGCTTGCGCTAACGCGACTATTTATTCTAAAAAAAGCAGCTCAGAAGAATTCTTCTGAGCTGCTTTTTTATGATTACCGAGCGCACTACGTCAATGCGAAACATTGAGCATAGTGGCGGTCATTTCTGCAAATTGTTGCACAAAACCATCGATTTTGCTACCAATCATCGTTTTAATCATAAACGGAATATCCGCTTCGAGTTTTACTTGTAATTGTGCTTTATTGTCAGCCGTTTCAGTCAACACCATATATAAATGAAAGTCGATAGGCGCATTATCGGCACCAAACTGAATGGTATGTTCGGGTTGACGTTCCACAATACGTAATGTCACACGTCCTACGGGATCAACCGTTACTGAGCACGAATCAATATCGCACGTCATATCTTTCACTTTATCTTGCGGCAAACGATCTTTCACCGCTTCCAAATTACGTAAGTCGGACAATTTTGCATAAGCGGCTGCTTGCGTACAGGTCAATGCCTGCAAGGGACTTTCATAGCGTTCCATAATGTATAGTGCTTGTAAAATTAATAGTCTTAATCGTTTAGTTCTTTAGTAACGGTTTACAACGAGCCATCTACTTGTTGTAAGAGGTAAATTAGCGTTTGAATGTGCGAAAAGCTCTTATCGTGGGACGTTTCTATGGTCAATTGGGCTTGCTTGTAGCCAACTTCCCGCTGCGCCAACAATTCGCGCACATACAAAGCCAACGCTTCGTCGGTTTTACCTTTAAGCAATGGGCGTTCCACTTTGGCATGACGCAAGCGATCGACCAACTCCTCGGGTTCAGCGTGCAAATAAACCGTCACGCCACGTGCATTCATATCGTCCATATTGTTGAGAAAACAGGCTGCTCCACCACCCGTAGAAATCACCACCTGTTCGTAGTCGGACACTTCGAGCAACGCAGCACGTTCCACCACGCGAAACTCCGCTTCACCCCAGTCTGTAAATAGTTGTGGTATCGTTTTACAGTAACGACTTTCGATGAATTTATCTAAGTCGATAAACTGCCAACCGATTTGCTCGGCCAGCCGTTTACCTGTAGCAGTTTTGCCACAGCCCATAAAACCAACTAAAAAGATGCGTTTCATACATTTAGAATAAACTCCTAGCACCACACAGCGACTGCCAAAGAGGTTACAAAAGTACAAAAAAAGTGCGACAAAAAGCGGTTGCAAATTTATTTCAGAAAAAGCGGAGAAATATTTGGCAGAAATCAAAAAATAATCTATCTTTGCACTCGCTAAAACGCCCAGATGGCGGAATTGGTAGACGCGCTGGTCTCAAACACCAGTGGATTCACTTCCATGCCGGTTCGATCCCGGCTCTGGGTACAAAAAAGTCCTAATTGATACAAATCAGTTAGGACTTTTTGTTTAAACAAAAATTACCACCACCTTTTCACAAAAAAAATCCCCACTTAATTCACATTAAGCAGGGATTTCACATTTTATCAGGTATTTATTTGTTAAAACAAATTCGCCATTTTGAGTGCGGTTACCGCGCCTTCCACGCCTTTGTTGCCCAAAATACCACCTGCACGATCTAACGCTTGTTGCATGGTATTGGTAGTAAGCACGCTAAAAATAACCGGCACATGGCTTGTTTCAGAAGCGTTGAGCGCCGCCACGCCTTGTGTTACACCTTGGCACACATAATCGAAATGCGGTGTATCGCCTTGCACCACACAGCCAATAACAATCACCGCCGACATATCGTTGTATTCGCGCAAAATGCGTTTGGCCGCAAACGTGAGTTCAAACGTGCCAGGCACATGTTTTACCATAATATGTTCGGGTGCCACGCCGTTGGTTACCAGCGCATCAAAAGCGCCTTCCAACAACGGGAAGGTCACGTTTGGATTCCAATCAGCTACAACGATAGCGTAATGTTGGTTTTTTACTTGATCTTTGGACGGCATAGCCTCGGCATCGTAAGCCGATAAGTTGTGATAGATGGTTGCCATAAAGTATAGGAGTTAAAAAAAAGCTGTTACCGACGTATGTCTGAAACAGCTCTTTAGGATTTTTTTCGGTACTAATTATTTATCCAAAGCTTTAGCGCGTTCGATGTATTTATCGATATCGCCAGCTTCCATAGAACTAAAGTAAGTATCTTTAATTTCGGTGTACACGTCTACTGCTTTGTCGTATTCGCCTAACGCTTCGTACGCTAAACCAGCTTTTTTCAAGCTACGAGGAGCTACTAAGTCGTTTTGAGTATCGGCTGCACGTAAAAACTCTTTCACTGCACTTTTGTAATCGCCCAATTCTACATAAGCATCACCTTTCAAACAGATAGTAGCTGGTGTCATATTCACCGAGCGCGCATCAAATTTATCTAAATAGTCAATAGCCTCTTCGTATTCGCCTAATTGATAAGCACAAACGCCTGCATAAGCAGCAGCCAATTCGGCAGCATCGGTAAATTTATAATCATCTACAATGGTTTCGAATCCATCGTTCATATCGTCACCACGAAGTGCCAAACGAAAAGAATCTCTTTCGAAATTATTCACACAGAAAATCATTTTTTCTTGTGCTTCAGCTTCGCGAGGCACTAAGTAATACGTGCGAAATGCCAATACAGCCAACACCAAAATAACCACTGCACCCACGCCGTAAAGCAACTCTTTACGATACGTTTCGATAAATGCTTCCGATTTGCTCAATGCTTCTTGCACATTTTGCATTTCTACATCTCCCTGATTTTTTTTCTTTTTGTCCGACATACTTGAAAAAGTTATAAAGTTAAAAGTTCAATAATTGCTAAGTTAACTTGTTGAACACCACACAAGGCTCGTTGCAACAGATAAAACGCTCCATTCTTACGAAAAGTAGCTTGCAAAAATACTATTTTTTTTTGTAATTACATAGTATTTAGCCCTGAAGACACTATTTTTTTGTTTTTGATAACGCCACTCAGCCTAGCGACCATGAAATACCGAAAAAAATTATAACTTTGCATCACACAAAAAGGCGCATTATGGCACTAGAAATTGAACGTAAATTCCTGCTTTTATCGGACGAATACAAAGCGGCATCGACTAGCAAACACATTGTACAAGGTTACATTTGCAGCGACAAAAATCGTGTAGTACGCGTGCGTATTTACGGCGAAAAAGCTTATATCACCATCAAAAATGCCACCATTGGTTTTGCACGCAACGAATTTGAATACGCCATACCTGTGGAAGACGCGCAAGTGATGTTAGCCGAAATTTGCGAGAAACCGATTATCGAAAAAGTCCGTCATCGCTACGATTACAAAGGTTTTTGCTGGGAAATAGATGAATTTCACGGTGAAAATGAAGGCTTGGTGATGGCCGAAATCGAGTTACCAAGCGTCGATTGTGTATTTGAAAAACCAGCATTTATTGGCGAAGAAGTAACCAACGATACCCGTTACTACAACGCTAGCTTAATCAGAAACCCTTATAAAAATTGGAAATAATGAAACGTTTTGTTCTTTTTTGCACCCTCGTAGTCAGTTTTACAGCCTGTAATAACAATACCAAATTCAGCGTAGAAGGCGAAATAGCCAACGCAGGCAAAGAAACCTTGTATTTGGAGCAAGTCAATGATGCTAAAATTACGTTATTGGACTCGACAGAACTTTCGAAAACAGGACACTATAAATTCAAAGCGCCACAAACCGCTTATCCTGAATTTTACCGTTTACGACTAGGCGACCAAACCATTTTGTTTGCAATCGATTCTACCGAACATATTATCATCAACGGTCAAAAAGAGCAATTTGCCACAAAATACACCGTCGAAAATTCGCCCAACTCCGAAGCGATTAAAACGTTACGCAATTCAGGTTTCGAGATTCAACGCTACATTAAAACTGCCAACGAACAAAAGAAACTGAACAAAGACGAAGCTATTGCCATGATTGAAGCACACAAGGTAAAAGCGCGCAAACTGATTTTAAACGATACACGTTCCACAGCGGCTTACTATGCCGTGAATCAAACCATCAATGGGTTTTATATTTTTTCGCCTTATAATAAAAACGACCGCAGTTATTGGTCGGCTGTAGCCACGGCATTTCAGGTTTTTCAACCCGAAAATCCACGCACAGCAGCATTGACGAATATTGTATTAACAGCGCTCAAAGAGACACGTCAAGCGCAAGCCAACTACGACCATCTACTTACGGGTGAGCAAGCTGGTATTATCGACATCACACTTCCCAATCGCGTAGGTGAAGCTACTTCCGTTTCGTCATTGAAAGGGAACGTAGTACTTATCGATTTTTCGGCTTATGAAACCGATTTTGCACCGACGCACACGCTCTTTTTGCGTGAATTATACGCCGCTTACCACGCCAAAGGATTTGAGATTTATCAAGTTTCTGTGGACAACAACAAACTTTTGTGGCTCGAACAAACCCGCGAAATTCCTTGGGTTTGCGTGCGCGATGAACGTGGCGCCAACTCCACCTATTTGCGCACCTACAACGTGCAACAAATTCCTGCGTGGTTTTTAGTTGGTCGCAACGGCGATATTGTAGCAGGCAAAGCGCTAAACGCAGGCAATTTAAATGCTTCTATTGAGCAACAATTGAGCAAACAATGAGCTTATCGGACGAGATAAAAGCCAAAGCGCTACAACTCGGATTCGATGCGTGTGGTATTGCTAAAGCGGAACTTCTCGCCGACGACGCACGTACGCTACAAACATGGCTCAACAAAGGCTATCACGGCAACATGAGCTATTTAGAAAATCACTTCGACAAACGCACAAATCCACAGTTATTGGTAAATGGGGCACAGTCGGTTGTGGTAGTATTGCTCAATTATTTCCCCGCTCAACTACAACCCGAAAGCGCGCCACAAATAGCCAAATACGCCTACGGCAAAGATTATCATTTCATCATCAAAGAAAAACTTAAACAGTTACAAGCCTTTATTGATGGACAAGCTCCAAACGAGAGCATGGTATATTGCGATTCAGCGCCCGTTTTAGAACGACGCTGGGCACAACGCGCTGGATTGGGTTGGATTGGTAAAAGCGGTCTGTTAATACATCCCACATTAGGTTCATATTGTTTGATTGGCGAACTTATTACCACACTTCCACTGGATTACGACACACCACAAAAAGAGCATTGCGGCACATGCACGGCTTGTATTAAAGCCTGCCCCACGGAGGCGTTATCAGCTTACGAAGTGAATGCAAATCGCTGCATTTCGTACCTCACCATAGAACATCGTGACACCATATCCGATGAATTTACATCGCGTATGGGTAACCGCCTATTTGGTTGCGACGCCTGCCTCGATGCTTGTCCGTGGAATAAAAAAGCGAAAGCACATCACACGGCTGAATTAGAACCGCACGAACAGCTTTTTACACTCGATTGGGAACATTTTTCGAGAAGTACATTCAAGCAAATTTTCAAACATTCAGCCTTAGAACGAGCTGGCTATCAAAAATTAAAAAAACGTTTAGAGGTCATTCTTCCGCACGATGAAGTCCAATAAAAAACTCCGCTATCTCATTGGATAACGGAGTTTTCGTTTATTCAGCTGCGCTGACAACACTACACTTTTATTTGTTCCATTAATTTTGCTTCGAGTTCAGCCGACAATTCTGGATTGTCCTCAAGCAATTTTTTTACACCATCGCGTCCTTGACCGAGCTTGGTTTCGCCATAACTAAACCACGAACCGCTTTTCTTGATAATGCCATTTTCCACACCCAAATCGACAATTTCACCAGAACGGGAAATTCCTTCACCAAACATAATATCAAATTCAGCTTTGCGAAATGGAGGTGCCACTTTATTTTTAACCACTTTGACACGTGTTTGGTTACCAATAACATTTTCACCATCTTTTATTTGTCCAATACGACGAATATCTAAACGTACCGAAGCGTAAAATTTCAAAGCATTACCACCTGTCGTAGTTTCGGGACTACCAAACATCACACCAATTTTATCGCGCAACTGGTTGATAAAGATACAAGTAGTATTGGTTTTATTGATACTAGCCGTCAATTTACGCAAGGCTTGCGACATCAAACGCGCTTGTAAACCCATTTTGGAATCACCCATATCGCCTTCCAATTCTGCTTTTGGTGTTAAAGCAGCCACGGAGTCAATCACCACAATATCCACGGCAGATGAACGAATTAATTGATCAGCTACTTCGAGAGCTTGTTCGCCACTATCTGGCTGTGAAATCAACAAATTTTCAATATCAACACCTAATTTTTCAGCGTAAAAACGGTCGAATGCATGCTCCGCATCGATAATAGCGGCAATGCCACCTGCTTTTTGAGCTTCTGCTATCGCATGAATCGCCAACGTAGTTTTACCACTCGATTCAGGACCATAAATTTCGATTACACGACCACGAGGAAAACCGCCTACACCCAAAGCCATATTTAAGCCAATGGAACCCGTAGATATAACGCCCACCTCTTCAACATGGTCATCGCCCATTTTCATAATGGTACCGCGGCCATGATCTTTCTCAATTTTGTCCATCGCCAACTGAAGCGCTTTCAACTTTTCGGGCGACGGTTTTTTAATTTCTACTGCCATAATATTGTTTTTTGTTTAATGATTTATACCTTTTGTCGCTGCAAAAGTACAGCACCTTTTTGACAACTTGTGTCAAACGGAAAATTTATTTTAAAATTTGTGCTGCGTGGTCACTTGTACTTATCTCTTTTGGAGAAATGATGCGTTCCAAAATTCCTTGTTCGTTAAAAATAAACGTGGTACGCAACGTGCCCATGTAAGCGCGACCATACAGTTTCTTCTCGCCCCATACGCCAAAGTGTTGCACCAAGGTTTTGTCGGTATCAGCAATAAGCGTAAATGGTAAATCGTGTTTTGAAATAAATTTTTGATGCGATTTTTCGTCGTCCACACTCACACCGACGATTTCATAACCAGCTTTACGTAACTCGGCGTAATTATCGCGTAAATTACAAGCTTGTGCCGTGCAACCAGAGGTGTTATCTTTAGGGTAAAAATACAGTGCCACTTTTTTACCACGTAACATGGTTGCCAAAACGGGTTCTCCTAATTGATTCACGCCCAACTTATCGGGCATCTTATCACCTATTTGTATAGCCATAATTATGATGTTTTAGTTTCACAAAGATAAAAATAAAAATCGGTATTGCAATCAACTCCTAAGTAATTTGGACGAATATTCGTATCACAAAATGCGAAAAAAATTGTAGATTCTGAATAAAAAAATTACTTTTGCCACAGAATAATCACATTCATGTATATTAACCTTCTAACTCATTGAATACCATGTTAAGCATTCAAAAGAAAATGAGTAATGCATTTTTTGCGTTACTGAGCTTACCAGCAACAGCCATGGGCTTTGCTTTATCTGTTCAAATTTCAGCTTTAAGCTGGATTCTTTCCACAAAATATGGTTTGGACATTCACGAAATTGGTATTGTGTGGGCAGCTGGTCCAATAGCAGGCATTTTGGCTCAACCCATTGTTGGAATTTTAAGTGATAAAATGTGGTTTATGGGAGGTCGGCGTCGCCCTTGGATTGTGATAGGTGGTACATTGGCCGCCTTGATGATGTTAGCGTTACCCAATTTAGAAATTATACAAAAACTATTTATTGGTGGCGACGATCCACAAGCGGGCTTGCTCTCTATTGCAGTTATTGTGGCCTTGACTTTCGATTTAAGCATCAATGTGAGTTTCAATCCTACCCGTTCGCTGATTGCAGATTGTACTCCCAAAGAACAACGTGCCAAAGGTTACACTTGGATGCAAACCGTATCGGGCACTTTCGGGGTATTGGCCTATTTAATTGGTGGTACGCTAGGCAACGAAGCCTTAATTTATATTGGTATTGGTATTGCGTTATTGGCAACCATTATTCCAGCGTTCTTAATTGAAGAACCACGTCAATTACAAGCCGTGGACGATAACACAACCAAAGCTAAAACCTCGTCACGCGACATTATAGAATCGCTCTTACCACTCGTTGGTTTGTTGGTTTATGGCGTGTACGTGATTGCTGAAAAATTATTTGGCTTCACAGTAACCTCTGGCGTTGAACTCTTTGGTTATTTTTTGAATAGCGTTGAATTCATCTGTTTGTTATTAGTTGTAATCAGCACCATCATGGTACTATTCAACTTATTAGGCAGCAACAAAAATTCGAACGAATTTCAAAAAGTATTATTAGCCCATTCGTTCACTTGGATTGGGGTACAAACCATGTTTGTGTATGCCTTTTTCTATTTACAAAATGTGTTGAATTTAGGCGATTCTGCTGGAAGCGTAAACTCTATTGCATTTTTTATTCTAAGCTTAGTCAGTGCCATTCTACCCGTACTTGTGCTCAATGGTTTTGCTAAGAAGATAGGAATGGTTAAAACACATCTTATCTGTATTTTCATCATGGCAGCGGGTTATGCTGGCGTCTATTTCCTAGGCACAACTACGCTTATCTATTATGTAATGATTGCGGTTGCTGGTATTGGTTGGGCATCAGTAGTATCTTTACCATTTGCCATCATGAGCGAAAAAGTAGACCAAACCAAAATGGGATTATACATGGGCATTTTCAATTTATCGGTTGTTTTACCACAGTTAGTAGCGTCGTTCAAAATGGGCGAAGTTGTAAATGCGGCAGCCGATAAATCAGTTATTTTTGCTATTTGTGCGGTCTGTTTAACTATATCAGGTTTACTCTGGTTCAGTGTCAAAAATGACAAGTAAAAACGCTGATTCATGGATAATAAAAAAGCTTCACAGGTTATGTGAAGCTTTTTTTATAAAAATAAACTCATCCAATAATCGAACACGCGTAAATTGTCGGGGCCAAATTGGGCTAAGTTATCACGTATTTGTTCAATGGTCAATTCTGTATTTAAACGACTCTTAGAAAAGAACTTATCAGCAAAACAAATCAGTTGTTCCTCCATTGATACGGGGCGCATATCGCGATGTGGCAATGGCAATTGCTGCTTTTCGATATCAGCTAGCGAAAGACCTGTTCCTGTATGCCGTTCGCACACCAAGGCGTGTTTATCTAATCCGTGTTGACGTAATAAATCGGCACCCAAATAACCATGTTCAATGTAGCGATGTGTACCATAACAGCCTAATGATGGAGCATTGGTGAGAAAAATACCAATATCGTGCAACATGGCCGCTTGCTCTACAAACTTGCAATCGATAGATAACTCTGGATGTTGATTCGCCAAAAACAACGCTTTGTCCGCTACTGCCCGACTATGTGACACCAAGAGCTCATACAATGCGGTATTAGGTGCATAATAAGTTTCAATAATAGCTAGCAGATTCATCAACGCAGAATGACTTTGAAGATTTGAGGTTCAATAGCTGTAGAACGTGGATCTAAAATACGTACCAAATAAAATCCTTGTGACATACGCAACTGATCTGCACCAAATGTTACACTATTGTCATTCGGTAAACGACCACTATAAAATACGCGTCCTTGCAGGTCGCTAATGGTAATATCCATTTTCGCTGCATTATAAATGGTAATCAAGCCATCCTGAATAATGGTTGGCATAACACACATTCTAGTTGGTTCAACTACAGAAATCACACTATCAGTAGTACCTTTGAGTTTCAAACCAACCACCACAGGATCGTGATCGGATGAACGAT
This sequence comes from uncultured Paludibacteraceae bacterium, assembly GCA_964570565.1. Lineage (GTDB taxonomy): Bacteria > Bacteroidota > Bacteroidia > Bacteroidales > Paludibacteraceae > W0P28-013. The sequence continues at coordinate 319,866 of CAZMYT010000001.1, read as the reverse complement.
ACATATTATCTTGGTAAGTCGTAGCATTGGTATATTCAAACTTATAATGTTCATCGGTATTAATATGAAAAACTGTTGCGCCAGTCACTTGAGCCATCATAGAACTATTGGCTAAAGCGTGATCGAGTAAGCCCACTTCACCTTTGTAAGAATATGAATAGATAGTATCACCGTGATAGCGTTTCAGCAAATTGGTATATCCAGACGATTCAAAACGACGAATAGGATCTTCTTTGGAATACGCATTCATATCGCCCATAACCAAGACATCGGGATCGACAGTTGCAAAATTGCTACATTTCGATACGATAGAATTCACTTCGGCCACACGTGTGGCATTATACGAACTTTGTCCATCACCTGCATCTAAATCGCCTTCAGGCGTGGTGTCGTAAGTTGTGCCTTTCGCCTTCAAGTGATTGAGTGAAAATATAAATTTCTCGCTATTTGATTTTAATTGGAATGCTTGTATCGCCTTACGATACATCGTTCTTAAATTATTAAATTCAATAGAACCAACTGGGCTAATTTTATCTTTTCGATAAATAAATCCTACTTTGGTATAAGAACCACTAACCGAAGTTCCATCAGTTACATAAGCATATAAATCGCTACCTGCAGCTGTGTTAAGCGCATTACACATATAAGCAATCGCATCGTTACCTTGTTGAATTTCCACTAAGCCATACACATCCGCATCAATAGCTTGCAAAGCTTTTAATAATTTAGCATGTTGTCTGTCGGCTTCAACGGCATCAGCGGGTCCAGCAAAATCGCCATAATTACTACGTAAATAATACTCCATATTGAACGAACAAACTTTGACATTATAATCGCCAATAGGTTCGTGTGTCGCTGCCCGAGGATTTCCATAAAAATTTGGACGCGAAGTTACTTCCAATTGATAAGCCGAACCTGATTGTGTAAGCGTGCCTTGCAAATTATCGACACGATAGCCCATACGTAAAGTCCCATTCTCATCAGCAAAAGGATAAGCTACAGAGGGAGAGCTAACCATCGTCAACTGATCAAGTTTATGTTCGGCTACTAGAGCAAAATATTCGTTACTGCCTGGCAATGCAACCTCTACTCCACCATTCAAACGATGAGATGACAAAGTTATGCGCCCACTGCCCCAATAGTAATTATTGGTTACAAAAAGCGTTTGGTCAAATTCAAGAACCATACCTACATATTGACTATAATCGCCAAAATCAGCAGGAAAAACCACTTTTGTAGGAGTTACTAATTGATTATCGGCCAACTTCTGTAACGACGAAACATTGGTGAGCTTTAATTGCCCATCATTGGAAGAAACAGATGCCACTAATTCGATTTCAGAACCAACGGTGACAGTCGGATTTTCAAAAGCAACAAATACCGCATCACACGTAGAACGATTACCGTCGCCCACTTTATCTTGTAGGTAAAATCCTTTAATAGCGTCACCTTCGCGCACAACGGCCGTAACCACGCCCGAAGTACGAATATCTGAAGATTGAACTTTATTTTGAGACGATGTAGAAGTAGTAAACGTTGGTAACTGATAAATTTTGCAATCTACCTGAGCCACCAATACGGCTACAGAAAAAAGAAAAGAAACTACTATAAAAAAACGTTGTTTCATAAGGTTAAGCATTAAGAAATCAATTCGTAAGGTTTTAAGTTGACAAAAGTAGCTGTATTTTGCGAGATTAACAACATGAACGTATGGAAAAAAGCAAAAAAGCAGCTATCTTTGCATATTCAAAAGGACTTTATGCATTCCAAAGTAAAAATAAACATAAAAAATAAACGCGCCTCTTTCGATTACGAATTGATTGAGCGTTTCACCGCGGGTATCGTATTATATGGCACCGAAATAAAATCCATCCGCGAAGGGAAAGCGAGCTTGGTGGACACCTTTTGTTCGTTCACCGACGGTGAATTGTGGATTCGTAATATGCATATCGCACTATACCGTTTAGGCACTTTCTACAATCACGAAGCCATGCGCGAACGTAAGCTGTTACTAACCAAAAGAGAACTTCGCAAACTAGAACGAGCGACCAAAGAAAGTGGTTTAACCATTGTACCAACGTTTCTTTTTATCAACGAAAAAGGGATAGCCAAAATCGAAATAGCGTTAGCTCGTGGTAAAAAGACCTATGACAAGCGCGAAACCTTACGCGAAAAAGATGATCGTCGCGAGATGGATCGTGTACGAAAACTCTAAACTTGTTCACCGTTTATTTTCCAAATTCAGTGAGATGATTCAACTACAACTATCACAAAAAAATCGAGAAATCATTTTTGTATTACTGCTCTTTGTTATTCCATTTCTTTCGCCTGGATTAGCTCTATTATTGGGTCTTATTGTGGCACTGACTATGGGAAATCCATTTATTCAACACAATAAAGTATTTACCAAAATTTTATTGCAGGCTTCTGTGGTTGGTTTAGGATTTGGCATGAATATAGAACAAGCAATTTCGGCTGGCAAAACGGGCATTATGTTTACCATCTTTTCGATTGCTATTACCATGGGACTAGGATTACTATTTGGCAAGCTGCTCAAAATCAATAAAGATACAACCCTATTAGTTTCGGGAGGAACAGCGATTTGTGGTGGAAGTGCCATTGCGGCTTTAGGACCTGTTATCAATGCCAAAGACAAAGATATGACCGTGGCACTCGGCACCATTTTTATGCTGAATGCTGCCGCCTTATTCCTTTTCCCACCTATTGGGCATTGGTTGAACATGACTGACACACAATTTGGTTATTGGTGTGCCATTGCTATTCACGACACAAGTTCTGTAGTAGGTGCCGCCGCTACACGCAGCGAATTGGCATTACAAATTGCCACCACAACCAAATTAATTAGAGCGTTGTGGATTATTCCGTTATCACTTATTGTGGCTTTCTTTTACAATCGTGGAACGAACAAGAAATCGAAAATCACCATTCCTTGGTTTATATTTCTTTACATTGTAGCCATGTTAATAACCACCTATCTACCTGAAGGGAAAGAAGTTTATATTAAAGTTGTGGGCATTGCCAAAATAGGTATGATTTACACCCTCTTTTTAATTGGTACCTGTTTATCCAAAGACAATATCAAAGAAGTGGGATTTAGTCCTATACTATTAGGAATAATGCTGTGGCTCGTCATTTCTATTTTATCAGCCGTTGTGATTTTATTTACATAAAAAACCTCGCAAATTGTTGGATTTTATCGCGAGAGTTCTTACCTTTGCGTCCGATTAAAAAATGCCTTTTTAGCTCAGCTGGTAGAGCAACTCATTCGTAATGAGTAGGTCGGCGGTTCGAATCCGCCAAAAGGCTCTGATTTTCAAATAAAAAAGCTTCATCCTAAGATGAAGCTTTTTTATTTACCGTAACCCTTAATCCCATAAAAGCAGCTGCTTTTAATAATATTTACCAGCAGCTTTAACTACAACCAGCGTAGGCAGAACCCTAAATTAGGGAACCAATAGTTTCATAGTTTGCTCACCAACTTTGACAATATATACACTAGCATTTGGTACTATAAAGTGACGTGTTAAAGACGACCCACTTGCTACTAAACGACCTACAACATCATAAATAGCCACTGGTAAATTTGTATCATTTTCCACTACAATAGACCCATTTTGAGCATAAACGCCTTCAATCAAGTCAATATATCCGAAACCAACATTATAATCTGTATAAAATTGACCCACATAAGACCCCAACTCATTATTATTCTCATCCCAAGCCTTTAACTGATACCCATATGAGAGCCCAGTTTCTAAACCCGCTACACAAAACCTGTAGCCATTAAATACTAATTCGGCACTCATATTATGAGCTGTAGATTGGATAGAAGGAGCATAAGCTATGCCTAAAAGTTGCCCACTTGCATTGAAACGCAGATTACAATAAACTTGACTATCTTGAGTAATTAGAAGTGTGTACAAGAACGCATTATCAAAAATTGGCCATGTAATAACTACATCTGTAGAACCTGCAACCACAGAAACTTCGTTACTCACTGTTGCTGGATTAGCAGCCACACATTGAATATTTTCAAAACGGCCAAAAAGACTATCAGCCTCATAAGATTCCTTCAAATCGCAGGGAACATATAAGCAGCTATTATAGTTAGCAAAAGAATTATTACTTCCCACTGGGATTGTAGTGGCATAACATATTATGTCGACCAATTCTGTACAATTAGCAAATGAATATAATCCCAATTGGGCTAATGATTCTCCAAACATAATTTTTGATAAACTAATACAATTAGCAAACGCATATGCCTCTATATTAGTTATCAACGGTAAATCTATTGTTTTCAATTTTGCACAACCATAAAAAGCACTTTCATGTATTGATACAACATTCAAAGGATGATCAAAAGATAACAAATTAACACATCCCGCAAATGCCTGATAGCCTATATTAGTTACACTTGATGGAATAGTAACAAATCTCAAATTGCTACACCCCCCAAAAGTATATTCGTTAATACTATTTATACCCAAAGGAATAGTAATGGAGGTTAAACTAATGCATTCTGAAAAAGCTGCTCCACCGATACTTGTCACACTCGAAGGTATATTAACAGAAATCAAATTAGAACAGCTAGATAGAAAATTGGTAGGGATAGTAGTAACACTGTTACCAATCTCCACCGAACATAAAGTTGGGGAATATGCAAAAGATGCAGTCGGGCAATTAATGGCATTATAAACTACAGAAGTTAAACCTGTGCTAGAAAATGACCCAACACCAGCACTAGTAACACCAGCTGGGATAGTAATAAAGGTTACATTAGAGCAGCCTTGTAAAAAATATGCTGGCAAATGTTTCACATTATCACCAATAATAACAGATTTCAAGGTCATTATCTCTTTGAATGGAGGAGAAGGATAGTTAAAATCAGCACAATTAATGGCATTATAGACCAAAGAAATTAATCCTGTACCATAAAAAGCACTATCACCTATATGTCTCACATTGGAAGGAATAGTCACCGAGGTTAACCCTATACAATTTAAAAAAGCAGAAGTCCCTATATTAGTTACACCACTTGGAATTACTATTGACAACAAACTACTACAACCAGAAAAAACCGAACTACCTATATTAACTACTCCATTAGGAATCAATACAGAAGATAAACTATTACAGTTGGAAAAAGCCCCATCACCAATACTTGTAACAGTTGATGGAATTGTAATATCCTTTAAGCTATTACAACCCATAAATGTATTATCTCTGATACTGGTAACGGAAGAAGGAATAACAATAGAAGTTAGGGTTGTACAATTCGAAAAAGCAGAAGTACCTATATCATTTACACTGGAGGGAATATCAATAGATGGCACGCTAGAACAACCTGATAAAAAATGTGCAGGTACAGAAGCAACGCGACTACCAATTGTAACAGATTTCAATGTTGGAAAATTTGAAAAAGAACCAGTTGGGCAGTCGATGGCATAATAAGCCAAAGAGGTCAAACCAATACCCACAAAAGCACCATCACCAATAAATACCACATTCTCAGGAATAATAATAGAGGTTACATTAGGACATCCGGAAATAAAATTTGCAGGTATAGAAGTAACACCATTACCAATTATTACTGACTTTAGAGTTGAGAAATTGGCAAAAGAACATATTGAACAATTGACAGCCTCATAAACTAAAGAAGTTAAATTTGTACCAGAAAAAGCCCAAGCGCCAACACTCGTAATCGTAGAAGGTATAGTAACAGAATTTAAACTATTACAATTAAAGAAAGCTGAACTACCAATACTTGTTACGCCTTCAGGAAGAGTAATAAAATTTAGCTTCGCACCTGAAAAAGCAGAATTACCTACACTCCTTACACTTGAAGGAATTGTAACAAAGGCCAAATTACTACAATTAGCAAAAGCAGAATTACCTATACTAGTTACACCTTCAGGAAGATTAATAGAAGTTAGACTGCTACACTCATAAAAAGCTCCATCACCAATACTCGTTACACTTGAAGGAATTGTAATAGAGTCTACATTTGAGCACCCCGATAAAAAATTAGCTGGTATAGTAGTAACGCTGCTACCGATAGTAACCGAATTTAAAGTTGGGAAGCCTGAAAAAGAACCTGTCGGGCAATTAACCGCATTGTAAATTAATGAGGTTAAATTTGTACCAGAAAACGCCAAAGCACCAATACGATTAATGCTAGCAGGAATAATCACGGAGGTCAAACTTTCATGATTGGCAAAAGCATAAGGAAGAATTTCCGTTACAGGATATTCAATAGAATTGTAAATAACCCTACTTGGAATTACTGCAGACTGAATATTGTCAGCAGCGGCAACCACAACAGCTTTATTATTAATTGAATCCACACGAATTATCAATTCCGACTGAAGAACAGCGGGTAAACCAAGGGATACATTATCCACTCGAAGGCCTGAATTCTCATCATAGTTTTGGATTTTTATTGAATTAACAACTCCACATATTGGAATTAAAACTGTTTGCATTACATTCGTAGATTCCAAAGTAATTGGATGTAAAACAACCTCTACGTTATTTATAAACACCTTCATATTGGGTGCATATGCATCTACAGTAGAGGCTAAATCAAATGATAACAAGAGAGTATTTAAACCAATGTTACTGATTTCAAACCAAGATTCAGTGGGATTAGGATAAGTAGGTGGGTTTGCTGGTTTTTGAGATGGCAGCCACATATGATTGCCAATTGCAGGACTTGTAGTTGTAGAGTTTAGTCTCCTTATTGATGCAGTACTACCATCATAAATGCAATCAGAAGCATGGTCAAAATTTGAGTATAAATAATTTACAGAATTAACACCTACATAGGGCCAGTACCCTGAACTATTTTTAACTGCATCATCTGGACCAAAAGTTTCGACCCACAAACTAGCATTAGAGACGAGAGAAACTGCCATCAATAAAATTAAGAGTAATAATTTTTTCATAAAAAATTAAAATTAGTTATTTATCCCCCAGAATACTTTACTTTTTAGGATCGATCGACGACCTTGAAACAGGTTCACGTTTATGTTTCATTTGCTTAATGACAAAGGTAAAGAAAATAATTAAAAAACACATTTAACATTTTAAAAATATTTCTTTTATTTTCAAGCTGTTTATGAGATATGATATAATAATTTTCAATATATTTGCTAAACATTTTAGGTCATTCTTTTGAGTCATTAAAGAATAACGTATTTAGCTAGAAATGATAGCATATAGTCAAAACCCACAAACACTAGAAATTATGAGTAAAAGTCAAGACGTTAAAAAAGCGGTAAAAAAAGAGGCTACCAAAACCCCAAAAGAAAAGAAAGAACTCAAGAGATTGAAAAAAGCGGGGAAAAACTAAGCATCTTATACTGCACAAAGTGCATGGAGACCTAAGCACCTTAATGGTCGCTTAGGCTCTATTTTATTATTTCAATTTACAAATACGACTATTAAAATACACCAACAGATGAATTTTGAAGAACTACTCAACTACCGACGTTCGGTACGACGTTATAGCGCTACACCTATCGATTCTGAAAAGGTAAAACAGTGTTTGATGCAAGCGACTCTCGCGCCCAATAGTTCGAATATGCAACTTTGGGAGTTTTATCATGTAACCAGTCCTGATAAATTGAAACAACTCACGGCAGCCTGTTTGAATCAACAAGCAGCAGCCACCGCACAACAAATGGTCGTGTTTGTAACTCGGCAGGATTTATACCGTAAAAGAGCCGCCAAAATGAGTGAGTTAGAAACATTAAACGTACAACAAAACAGTCCAAAAGAAAAACAAGAGAAAAGAATCAAGCGATGGAAATTGTATTATGGCATAGTTATGCCCTTTTTATATTCCCGTTTTCTAGGAATTTTCGGGCTCTTTCGCAAAATTATGGTTATCATAATTGGACTGTTCCGCCCAATCACCTACCAAGTCTCTGAAAACGATATGAGAGTGGTAGTTCATAAAACGTGTGCTTTGGCAGCACAAACCTTTATGTTGGCGATGGCTAACCAAGGGTATGACACTTGCCCTTTGGAAGGTTTTGACAGTAAAAAAGTGAAACGTATTTTAAATTTACCTCTAGGAGCAGAAGTTAACATGGTTATTCCCTGCGGCATAAGAGATGAAGGTGGCATTTGGGGCAATCGTATGAGAGTTCCGTTCGATGAAATTTATCATACAGTTTAGTCTGCAAACGCCAACGTTTAGTATTTTATTAAAAGAAATAGGCATGAATAAGAAAAGCCGAAATTGGGATTTCCATTTCGGCTTTTCTTATATAGGTTAATTACACAATTAATGCACACGTGCAGTTTGTGAAATATCAAGGCGTAAGAATATAAACAATAAGAAGGTAAATGACCACAGTGAAGAACCTCCATAACTAAAAAATGGTAATGGAATACCAATAACTGGGGCTAAACCAATAACCATACCAATATTAATAGCAATATGGAAAAAGAATATACCAACAACCGAATAGCCATAAATACGGGCAAATGGTTCGCGTTGTCGTTCTGCCATCCGAATCAATCTAAATAGAAAGAACATATATAGCATCAGTAAAACGACAGAGCCTACAAAACCAAACTCTTCACCTACTGTACAAAATATAAAGTCGGTATCTTGTTCTGGTACATATTTCAATTTCGTTTGAGTGCCATTCAAAAAACCTTTACCAAAGAAACCTCCAGAACCAATGGCAATTTTAGCTTGATTCACATTGTAGCCAACACCACGAGGATCATTCTCCATACCCAAAACCACTTTGATACGCATTTGTTGATGAGGTTCCAATATGCGTTCAAAAATATATTCCGCCGAATAACAATAGCCTGTAAAACCTATTAAAAAAAGGGCTATAAGCCAATAATGGCGCAATCGAAAACGAATGGCATTAACACACAGATAAATAACAGAGGCGCCTATAGAAAATAACGACACATAAAGGAAATTGACAGGAATCCATCCTGTAAGATGAATTAACGTAGCCAAAGTAAACACAGAAAGATATCCCAACGAAAGATATTTAGGTGTTTCTCGATCGCTTTTATAGAAAAATAAAAAGAGGAGCACCACGAGCAGCATCAAGATAAAGGCTATAACTAATCCCATGGACGCAGCCTCGACGCCAGCAAAAGGCACATCACTAAATCGAATCACTATAATAAACAAAACCACACAACAGAAACCAATAAGTGGAATCAAACCGGGCATACCTTCACGATACAAAACAAGTAAAAAAGCCGCATAAACTAAAGCAGAACCAGTCTCTTTTTGCATAATAATAATGAGCGCTGGCAAAGCAATGATTAAACCTGTAAGTAAATAATTCTTAAAACTATTAAGTTTAAAGCCATAACGACTCATGGCTTTAGCCAAAGCTAAAGCGGTTACAAATTTCGAAAATTCAGCAGGCTGGATACTTAAAGGACCCAATATTAACCACGAACGAGAACCCTTAACATCAGGTGCTACTACTGCAGTAACTATCAGTAGTAAAATCATCATAACATAGAAGAGCGTGGAAAAAGACTGAAAAAAACGCGAATCAATCAATAGAATAATTCCAGCCAAACCAATGGCACAAATAATCCAAACAAACTGTTTACCAGAGCGGTATGAAAAGTCAAAAATGGACGTTTGATCGTAATCGAAGCTAGCGCCATAGACGTTAAGCCACCCAAGGAACACCAAGGCCAAGTACAAAAATACAATTGGCCAATCGATGGAAGATTTTATGCTAATATTTCTTGACATCTGGATCTGTAGAGGATGTTTTTAGTCGGTCAACTAATTCAGGACGTTTTACCTGACCTGTTAAATACTGTTCTATTAATACACTCGCTATAGGGTTTGCCCATGTAGCGCCAAAACCTGACGTTTCGATCACCACAGCAATAGCTATTTTAGGATTATCTTTTGGCGCAAAGCCTACAAATAAAGAGTGCGGACGGCCATGACTATTATCAACCGTACCTGTTTTCCCACACATCGAAATGCTATCAAGCTTATACCATTTACCCGTACCAAATTCACAAACACGCCACATACCTTCTTTAACAACGGGGAAATATTTCTTATCAATCAAAGAATTATGTTTATGTTGCAACATAGAATCACATTTATGCAAGTGTGGTGTAATATAATATCCCTCATTGGCTATTACTGCTATAGCATTAGCCAACTGTAAAGGAGTAACCTGCACCTCACCTTGTCCAATTGAATTGGAACGAATAGTAATAGCTCGCCAACCACGCGGGCCATACCACGTGTCGTATGTTTTGATAGATGGAATACTACCGTTGACTTGATCAGGAATATCTGAATCTTTGAATTTGGGTCCAAGACCAAAACTCATCATATCGTTACGCCAACGTTCATAGTTTGCTTTAAAATTTGCATTACGATCACCATAGCCGCCTCTTTCCAAGGTTGCCCGATAAGCATTCCAAAAATAGGGATTACAACTTTGTTCAATAGCACTCACCAAATTTACAGGTGAACCATGATGGTGTGTACAGCGAATAGGGCTAGAGGCTGGTCCATTACAAGCAAACAAGGTTTCGGGCGTAATGCCTCCTTCCTGCTGACACACCAGCGCCTGCAACGTTTTAAACGTCGAACCTGGTGAGTAAGTGCCTTGTGTGGCACGATTTAATAACGGTTTTGTAGGGTCATTCAAAAGTACTGAATAATTATGAGACCGTTCACGCCCAACTAAGATACCTGGGTTCCAAGTTGGATTTGAGGCCATTGCTAATATTTCGCCAGTGCTTGGCTCAATAGCTACGACACTACCCTTTTTACCTTGCAATAACTCCTCTGCTAAAATTTGCAACTGTACATCTAAAGTGACGGTTAAATTATCACCAGCTACAGCAGCCTTATCAAATTCCCCCTTTTTATAACGTCCCTGAATACGTCCAGCCACATCACGTAATAAAATTTCAACACCATTTTGACCACGCAATGCCACTTCGTACGACTTTTCAAAACCACTTACACCTGCATAGTCACCTTGCTTGTAGTAAGAGTCCTTTTCAATCATCCGACGTGATACCTCGCCAATAGAGCCAAGTGCATGACCAGCTACTGGGTAGGTATAATTGCGTAATGTTCTGCCTTGAATTGTAAAACCAGGAAAACGATGTAATTTCTCTTGTAAAACCGCATATTCAGCAGGAGATAATTGGGTAATAAACCGTTGTGGTACACGCGGAGAATAGCCAATTCTATTTTTTACTTCTTTTATACGTTTATCGAACTCTGCTTTGGTAATCGAAAGTGTTTGACATAACTCCAAGGTGTCGAGCGGGGTGTTGTTTTTCGCCATAGCACGCAATTCGTGCATGGTGATAAGAATATCGTAAGTAGGTTGATTATAGACAAGCAATACGCCGTTACGATCATAAATCAAACCACGAGGGGCATAAATAGTACGCCGTAGCAATGCATTACTATCAGCTTGTTCTCCATAGTCTTTAATCAACTGAAGATTAAATAACTGAATCACAAATATAGCCAACAATACCGCTATAAAAATGCGGATAACATATTGTCTATTGCTGAATGAGTCGTTTATCACCTTCTTTTAAAATTAATGCTTTGAATACCAAAGATAAGAAGTATGGTAACCAAACTACTACACACTGTTTTAAGCAGTACCATACCAAAATGGGAAAACGAAAATGCCTCCAAAGAAAACAGTACAAAATGATGAATAACCACTATTAACGAGGCATATTTAAGAAAAGAAATACCAAAATTACGATAAGTTGGCGCCGACTTTTCCATATCTTCGCGAGAAGCAAACAACCCCATAATATATGGACGAATAAAAGCCACTAAAACCGTTGCTGCCATATGAATACCATAGCTGTGCGAAAACACGTCAATAATACCACCTAGAACAAACGCTAGAAGCAACATAAAGCCAGGAGACACAAACATAGGTAATGTGATAATGAACAAGATATACAAATACGGATTGATTAATCCAAACAACTGTATATTATTCAAAATCAATATCTGAACAGCTATAAGCAGAAAAAAGTTTAAAACTATTTTTAGTCGATCTTGCATATCAAGGTATTGTTTTTTCTATTTGTTGTTGTTCTTCCCGACGGTTCACATCAAGCACACGTACGTAATGCAATGACTGGAAATTGGTGGCTAATTTCAATTTGATATCACAAAAGGTTTGATGATCTTGGTAGTCCACATCATCAATAGTACCTATAAAAATTCCCTCAGGAAATATAGCTGAAAATCCACTCGTCACGACAGAATCACCCTCCACGACTTCAACATGGCTAGGAATTTCTGTAAATTGTGCCACTGTAGGCGAAATGCCATTCCAAACCACAGATCCCAAAGCATTGTTAGTTTTCAACTTGCCACTTACCAACAATTTCGTATTAAGAATAGGTAATACGACGGAAAAATGCTCTGCGACACTTTCAATTACGCCAACAACTCCCTCATCAGAAACAACACCCATATCAGGAGCTAGACCATAATCTTTACCTTTGTCAATTAAAATGTAATTCTGAATTTTATTGACACTACTATAAACCACTTTAGCCGAAATAGCACGATAAGCTGGTGTAACAACGACCGAAGTATCTTTTAAAGCCGCCAATTTAGTTTCTAAACGAGCTATTTTATTCGTCAATACCTCATTTTCGTGAGCCAATTTTTGGTTATCGATACCTAAATGAAAATAGTCTGACCAAGCACTCGTAGTTTCATATACCGAGACCACAAATGCCGTATTTGCTCTATAAATAACGCTTTGTTGAAATGCATTAGCGTGAAAAATCAAGACAAAAGCTATGATTTCCAAAAAGAGGAACTCAAAAACTAATGCAAAACGTGCAAAGAAACGTAATAAAGCTGACATATGTGTATTTTGAAAAGACAAAGGGTAAAATAAATATTCTACCCTCGTTTTATTTGATTATACAATTATCAAATTAACGTAACAAGAATTGAAACTTGTGTACATTTTTAAGCGCAACACCAGTTCCACGAGCTACAGCATGCAAAGGATCATCAGCCACATGGAATTGAATTTGAATCTTATCAGTCAAACGTTTAGCCAAGCCGCGCAACAACGCTCCACCACCAGCCAAATAAATACCATTTTTAACCAAATCGGCATAAATTTCAGGAGGAGTACTTTCTAATGCTGCTAATACAGCCGCTTCAATCTTAGTAATCGATTTTTCTAGACAATGAGCAATTTCCATATAAGAAACTGGCACTTCCATTGGCAATGACGTCATACGATTAGGACCACGAACGATATAATCTTCAGGCGCTTCATCACCCAAGTCTGTCAAGGCAGAACCAACATTAATCTTGATTTGCTCTGCAGTGCGCTCACCCACCTTGATATTATGTTGACGGTTCATGTACTCCATAATGTCAGCCGTAAAATCATCACCAGCGATACGAATAGATTTATTAGCCACCATACCACCCAATGAAATAACTGCAATTTCAGTAGTACCACCACCTATATCAACCACCATGTTACCAGCAGGCGCTTCCACATCTAAACCAATACCAATAGCAGCAGCCATCGGCTCATAAATCATATAAACCTCACGTCCACCCGCATGTTCTGAAGAGTCACGCACAGCACGAATTTCAACCTCTGTACTTCCCGAAGGAATACCAATTACCATGCGTAACGAAGGTGTAAACAACTGATTTTTATGAGGAATTAATTTAATCATACCACGAATCATCAATTCTGCGGCATAGAAATCGGCTATTACACCATCCCTCAACGGACGAACAGTACGTATACCCTCATGTGCTTTACCATGCATTTGCTGAGCTACCTTACCAATGGCAAGGAGCTTGTCAGTGCGTCTATCTAAAGCTACAACCGAAGGTTCATCAACCACAATTTTATCATTGCAAATGATAATAGTATTAGCCGTTCCTAAGTCAATAGCTATTTCCTGCGTAAGAGAAAAAAGTCCCATAATTTAATATCGTAAGTAAGAATTTACAAATTGAGCTACAAAAGTACTAAAAGAAATTGAAACGCTACTAGTAAGTTACTTAGCTTTTACAAAAACTTATCAACAAGCGTTTTTAAATAGAAAAAATTCTACGTATTCGCTTTGGTAACACGTTTAGGCCGAAGCAGTGGCAGTTCTCGCCACGCTACTATAGCAACATATATGGCCACTAGAATGGTGCGATACAAAATATTAACAACTGGCCATTCGAACGAAACCAAATACATAGCTGCCAAAAGTAACATAGTCAATCCAAAATATAAACCGAGGGTCTTTAATTTATAATGAATTGGATAATATTTTTGACCAAACACATAGGACAAAACCACCATAACCACAGCGCTAACCAATGCTGCCCAAGCTGATGCCATGTAACTATAGATAGGAATAAATACAATATTAATAACCAAAGTAACAATAAAACCAATCAAAGAAAACCATGCTCCAAACATAGTTTTATCTACCAGTTTGTACCACAACGACAAATTATACATCACGCCTTGTAAGAAATAAGCCATTAATACAATTGGGATAATGCGAATCCCTTCACGGTATTGAGGGCCGAGTAATAATTTGAAAATATCAATATACGCAATAATAATTAAAAAGATGAACAATGTGGTAATCACAAAGTACTTCATAGCATTGGAATAAGTAGCTTTACTATCCGCATCCGAATTCTTTGCAAAAATAAATGGCTCGTAAGCGAAACGGAACGCATACGTGAACATCATCATCACCATAGCCACTTTAAAACAGGCACCATAAATACCCAACTCACGCATCGCTTCTGCAGGATTTGGATAAACCATAGGAAAAATAATCTTATCAATAGTTTGATTCATAATACCAGCCACACCCAACAACAAGAGTGGCAAAGAATATTTCAACATACTACGTAATAAGGTTTTATCAAAATTCCATTTTCCAACAAATACATACGGCATCAAGGCCAACGTAACAGCAGTGGTAGAAATAAGATTGGCCACAAAAATATAACCAACGCCATAATTTGGAACATAAAACCAATCAATAAGTTCAGGGTTGGAAACCGCCAATTTGGGACAAATAACCAAGAAAAAGATATTGAAAATAATATTCACAAAAATCATCACCAACTTTAGACTGGCAAACACAATTGGTTTGTTTTTATAACGCAAGTATGAGAATGGAATAGAATCAAAAGCATCCATAGAAACAACCACTCCAAGCATTTGGATAAATTCCGGATGGCTGGCATAACCTAACGAGGCTGCGATTTGAGGACCAAATACAATGCAAATAATCGAAAACAACAAAGACGTAGCTCCAACACTAGTCAGCGTTGTACTATACACTTTATTGTCTGTCTGTTCATGTTTTGGCTGTTTATTAATAAAACGGAAATAACCCGTTTCCATACCATAAGTCAATATAATGACAACCAAAGCCGTCCAAGCATACAAATTGGTAACAATGCCATAATCGCTGGAATCAACTAACACATATGAGTACAAAGGAACCAAACACCAATTTAAAAACCTTCCCAAAATGCTACTTACACCGTAAATAGCGGTTTCTTGCGCCAACTTTTTTAAGCCTGCCATTATAGTATCTATTTAAAATAAACTTGTTTGTTCACTTGGTTTTAGTCGCCCCAAGTGCTTATAAGCCAATCCCGTAACCTCACGCCCTCTAGGAGTACGTTTTATAAATCCTTCTTTAATCAAGAATGGTTCGTAAACCTCTTCTATCGTTCCAGCATCTTCGCCTAAAGCAGTGGCAATAGTGGTTAAACCCACTGGACCACCATTAAATTTATCGATAATGGTGAGTAAAATTTTATTATCAATTTCATCCAAACCATATTTGTCAATATTAAGAGCTTCAAGTGCAAAACGTGCAATTTCGACATCTATTTTACCACTGCCTTTCACTTGTGCAAAATCACGTACCCGACGCAACAATGCATTGGCCACACGAGGTGTTCCACGACTGCGCAAAGCAATTTCAACGGCCGCATCGTCAGCTATTGGCACATCTAAAATAAATGAGGAACGTTTAATAATTTCAGTTAAAATCTGCTCGTCGTAATACTCAAAATGACAATTAATACCAAAACGAGCTCGCAAAGGGCTGGTTAGTAAACCACTACGCGTAGTAGCGCCTATCAACGTAAATGGCTCTAAATCTATTTGTATCGACCGAGCACTAGGCCCTTTGTCAATCATAATATCAATACGATAATCCTCCATGGCAGAATAAAGATACTCTTCCACGATTGGACTCAAACGATGAATTTCATCAATAAACAACACATCGTTACGTTCCAAACCAGTAAGTAAACCTGCTAAATCGCCAGGTTTATCAAGCACGGGACCCGAAGTAACTTTAAATCCAACGCCTAATTCATTGGCAATAATATTGGACAAAGTTGTTTTGCCAAGCCCCGGAGGACCATGCAATAACACATGATCCAGACTTTCGTTACGCTGTTTTGCAGCTTGCACAAAAATCGAGAGGTTTTCTATCGCCTTCTCTTGACCGCGAAAATCGACAAATGATAAAGGACGCAAAGCGCGTTCTAAATCATTATCACGTTCATTAGGCGATTGATGTATATCAAATTCCGACATATTCAAAAGAATTAATAGCCTGCGAAAGGCTGTTTTAAGCTGTTATTTTGTCAACGCTCTAAAAATCTCTTCCATCGATTCCTCCAGTTGACGCATGGTCAAAATCGTCATTTTCTTTTCAGTGGCAAAACTAAACAATAGTTCCCTCACATCTGAGCGTGCCGAAATCTGAAATAATTTATCAGACAACGCATCCACTTTCAAAATATCACTAGAAATTTGGGCTAAATCGTGATGCATTGGCATCGAAAATTCGACTTCGAAACGCAGCATCTGAGAACCTTGCGTCATAACCGATTCTGCCTCGTCGGCTACAATATTTCCTTTATTGATAACTACCACACGCCGACACAAGGCTTGTACTTCTTGCATAATATGAGTGGAAAACAGTACCGTTTTTTCTTTACCGACTTCACTAATCAGTTGGCGAATCTCTACCAATTGATTTGGGTCTAAACCAGTAGTCGGCTCATCTAAAATAAGCACCTGCGGCTCATGAATAAGCGCTTGAGCTAATCCCACACGTTGGCGATAACCTTTGGATAATTGTCCAATGCGTTTATGACATTCAGCAGTCAAACCAGTACGCTCAATCATCTGCTCAATGCGCGCCTTACGATTATCCAATTGGTAAAAGTTCGCCACAAAATCGAGATATTCACGCACATACATATCCAAATAAAGCGGATTATGCTCTGGCAAATAACCAATCAAACGACGCGTAGCCAAATTAGACGACGATACAAGCTCGCCACACACAGAAACTTGACCGCTGTCGGGCTGCACAAAACCTGTAATAATTTTCATCAGTGTAGACTTCCCAGCGCCATTGGGCCCTAAAAAACCCACAATTTCGCCAGCTTTTAGTTCCAAATTTATCTGATTTAGAACCACTTTCTGGGAATACGACTTACAAATAGCTTGAACAGATAGCGACATCTAATAAGGTATTAAAAATGAACCTGCAAATATACAAAAAAACCACCAACTTATGCGAGCAAAAAAGATATGAGATTAAATTGCACTTTTTTTTATTTTTTTTTGGAAGGAATCAAAAAAAGTTTTACCTTTGCACCACTTTTCTAAGGGAAAGCGGTATTGTCTCATGGTGTAATGGTAGCACTACAGTTTTTGGTACTGTCTGTCTAGGTTCGAATCCTGGTGAGACAACAATATTAGAAAGATTTTATATGAAATCATTATTTTTAAACTACTTCTTTTTCTACTTTTACTTTAGCAGTAAGAGCAGGATTTGACGTATGTAATTTCATTTAAAATTTGTAATTATACAGAAATCCTGCTCCAATTCGAGCAGGATTTTTTGTTTTTAGAAAAAACAGCATGAATTCACCCATTCAAGTCGCCATTCAAGGGGCAAAAGGTTCTTTTCACGACATTGCCGCACGCCTCTATTTCGGTAACACTATCGAAACGTTGTCGTGCGATACATTCAAAGAATCTATTGATTTAGTACGACAAAATCCGACTATTGTTGGAGCCATAGCAATAGAAAACACCATTGCAGGTAGCCTCTTGCAAAACTACAATCTACTGAAAGATAGTGATGTTCGGATTATTGGCGAGCACAAATTACGCATCAAACACAGCTTAGTGGCTTTAGAAGGACAAGAGATTGAAGATATTCACGAGGTACGTTCACACTATATGGCGCTGTTACAATGCGAACAATTCCTATCGCAACATCCTCACATTCAATTAATAGAGGCAGAAGATACCGCAAAAAGCGCTCACAAAATAGCTACTTCCAACCAACAAGGTATTGCGGGCATCTGTTACGCAGAAACAGCCAAACAATTTGGTCTCAAAATTTTAGCCGAAGGAATCGAAACAAATAAACATAATTTTACTCGATTTTTAATGGTGGCGCACAAAGATAAAGACGAACAAATCACCCAGAAAGAGAGCTGCAACAAAGCATCTATTGTATTTTCGCTTCCACACGAACAAGGCAGTTTATCAAAAGTACTTACTATTCTTTCGTTCTACAACATCAATTTAACCAAGATACAATCACTACCAGTGATTGGTCACGAGTGGGAATACCTATTTTACATCGATTTAAGTTTCGATAACCAGATGCGCTACACACAAGCTATCGATGCCATTCGACCATTGATACGCAACATCAAGATTTTAGGGGAATATACTGAAGGAGAACAAACTATTTAAACTCATTGTTTATGAACCAAAGTTTCGTCGGTGCCACACGTTTAGAATCAGTGCAAGAATACTACTTCTCACGCAAACTGAAAGAGATAGCTCACATGAATGCCGAAGGCAAAAATGTAATTAGCTTAGGCATTGGTAGTCCTGATATGCCACCATCGGAAGCGACTATAAAAACATTGTGTGAACACGCTCATCGTCCGGATACGCATGGCTATCAACCTTATGTGGGAATTCCTGAACTACGCCAAGCTTTTGCCGATTTCTACAAAAAATGGTATCATGTTACTCTCAATCCGACGAACGAAATTCAACCGTTAATTGGTTCAAAGGAAGGCATTTTGCACATCACCTTGGCATTTGTCAATCCAGGTGAACAAGTTTTGGTTCCAAATCCTGGTTATCCAACCTACACATCTTTAAGCACGCTGCTTGGAGCAGAAGTGATACCATACAACCTCACCGAAGAAAATGGTTGGTTGCCCGATTTTGATGCATTAGAACAACTAGACCTAAGCAGGGTTAAATTGATGTGGACCAACTATCCGCACATGCCAACAGGAACAAATGCCACATTAGAATTATATCAAAAGTTAGTGGAATTTGCGCAGAAACATCATATTATCATTGTCAACGACAATCCTTACAGCTTCATTTTAAACAAGAAGCCTTTAAGTATTTTGCAAATAGAAGGTGCCAAAGATTGTTGTATAGAGCTAAACTCAATGAGTAAAAGCCACAATATGCCAGGTTGGCGCATCGGCATGGTAGCCTCCAATGCTACGTTTATCGAATGG
Source organism: uncultured Paludibacteraceae bacterium (assembly GCA_964570565.1). GTDB lineage: Bacteria > Bacteroidota > Bacteroidia > Bacteroidales > Paludibacteraceae > W0P28-013. Next base: position 300,209 of record CAZMYT010000001.1, on the reverse strand, counting down.
ATATTAAAAGTGAAAAGCAACATCGATTCAGGCATGTTCCGTCCGATGCAATTAGCAGCCGCCACAGCACTACACAACGATGAAAGTTGGCACGAAGCGATGAACTTCAACTTGTACCAGAAACGACGTCATTTGGCAGAACAAATTTTAGAAACGCTACAATGCACCTACAACAAATCGCAAGTTGGTTTATTTGTGTGGGGACGGATTCCCGACCACTACCAACAAGTAGAAGATTTAACTGAAGCCGTTTTACATAAAGCACGCGTATTTATAACACCAGGTTTTATTTTTGGTAGCAACGGCGCACGCTACATACGCATTTCGTTGTGTTGCAACGAACAAAAACTAGCCGAAGCGTTGGATCGAATTAAACAAAACATAACAGAATAACTATAGAATCACATACTAAAAACCACCTAAAAATCAAACTTATATGGATTTCGAACGGTTTAAACTTCCCAAATTAGAACAAAAACGACCTATCATTATTGCTGGGCCATGCAGTGCTGAAACCGAAGAGCAAGTATTAACCACGGCTAAAGCATTAGCCAAAAACGGTGTTCAAATTTACCGTGCTGGAATTTGGAAACCACGCACAAAACCTGGTGGTTTCGAAGGAGTTGGCAGCGAAGGACTACAATGGTTACGCCGAGTAAAAGAAGAAACAGGCTTGTACACGGCCACCGAAGTTGCCACAGCAAAACATGCATACGAAGCTCTAAAATATGGTGTTGATGTGTTATGGTTAGGCGCACGGACCACGGCCAACCCATTTGCTGTGCAAGAAATTGCAGATGCCTTAAAAGGCGTTGATATTCCTATACTCATCAAAAATCCAGTAAATCCAGATTTAGAACTGTGGATTGGAGCTATTGAGCGTATTTACAATGCCGGCTTGCACCAAATAGCCGCCATTCATCGTGGCTTCAGTTCGTACGATAAAAAACTTTATCGCAATCAACCACAATGGCATATTCCTATAGAACTACATCGCCGATTACCAGAATTACCACTTTTCTGTGATCCTAGTCACATTGGTGGGAAACGCGAACTCATTGCGCCACTCTCTCAACAAGCTATGGATTTACAATTCGACGGCTTAATCATCGAAAGCCACTGTTCGCCCGATAATGCTTGGAGCGACAAAGACCAACAAGTATCGCCCGAAGTGTTAGATGTCATCTTACGCAAATTAGTGATTCGAGAGATGAAACAATCCACTGAAGATTTAGTCGATTTGCGTCGTCAGATTGATGATTTAGACAATACGTTGTTGGAAACACTGGCTAAACGTATGCGAGTTTCTCAAGCGATTGGAACCTATAAAAAAGAACACGGCATAGCTGTACTTCAAACGGGACGTTACAATGAGATTCTTGAAAAACGCATTATGAATGGAGAAAAACTCGGTATGAGCCATGAATTCATGCGTACCATTTTAGAAGCCATTCACGAAGAATCGGTACGCGTTCAAATTGACTTAATGAATAACGACTAAATTTCACACACCATGAAAATTCTTATTCTCGGAGCAGGTAAAATGGGAACCTTCTTAACCGATTGCCTATGCATAAAACACGAAGTGGCGTTATTCGACACAAACCCAAGTCGGTTACGCTTTGTATTTAACACGCAACGATTCACACAATTAGAAGAAATAAAAGCGTTTGAACCTGAAATTTGCATTAATGCTGTAACACTAAAATACACGATTAGTGCCTTCGAAAGCGTACTTCCTTTTCTTCCAAAAAATTGTATTTTATCGGACATCGCGTCCGTAAAAACTGGACTCCAAGCGTTTTATCGACATACAGGTATGCGTTATGTATCAACACACCCTATGTTTGGACCAACATTCGCCAATCTGTCTGATTTAAGTACTCAAAGTGCCATTATCATAGCCGAAAGCGACCATTTAGGCAAAGCATTTTTCAAGGATTTTTACGGTTCATTGCAATTAAATATTTTCGAATACACATTTGATGAACACGACGAAACAATCGCCTACTCGCTATCCATTCCATTTGTATCCTCATTAGTTTTTGCAGCCGTCATGAAACATCAGGAAGCACCTGGAACCACGTTTAAAAAGCATTTGAATGTGGCCAGAGGATTGTTATCCGAGGATGATTATTTATTGTCTGAAATTCTTTTCAACCCTCACACCGCCAATCAAATAGAAGCCATTAAAACCCAGATGACCGAATTACAGGACATCGTAGAACAAAAGGATTTAGTACGCATGCAACAATTCCTCACAAAAGTCCGCACAAATATTGAATAAATAAACACCAGATATGTGGCATAAAAAAGGTCGTACTTTGCAGTACGACCTTTTTATAGTTATTGACGACATCAATCTTTTTTAGTTTTAAACGATAAAATATGGATTGTTACCGCTGTAGCTATAGCGATAAGCATAATTCGGAGCCACCAATTATCCAAAACCACAAAAGCGGATAGCAAAATAGTAATCCATAACATCGAAATAGAATACACCTTAACACGCAACGAAATGGATTTGTGTATCTGAAAATCGGTAATATAAGGTCCTAAATACTTATGCCCCAGAAGCCATTGTTGAGCTTTAGGCGAACTTCGATAAAATAAATAGGAGGCTAATAACAAAAACGGTGTAGTAGGAAGTACTGGCAAAAATATACCCAATACACCCAGCACAACACACAGATAACCAATAGCAACTACAAGATAACGCATACACTTATAAAATATTAATCACACAGAAGGTACAAGGCGTCGATAAGAACGCACGAGCCACACAAATGCAACCGCCAACAAAAAACGAGGAATCGTAATCCAAAACAAAGGAACGCCCATCGACCAAAAGAGCGATGTATCCTCTAAAAGCGAGTGATTAATGGCAATATGATAATTTAGCAAATTCACATCCTGACGTGGCATATCGTGTTCTTCTAACTCTTCGAGTAACACTGCCGATCCGTAAGTCAAGCCAACCGTTTGAGCCACAAACCACAAAAAAGAACTATCACGCGACAATCCCATAAGTTTCATAAAAGGCGCAAACAGACGTGCAATCACGTCCAAAATTTTGAATTCTTTTAAAACAGCTTGTAAAAACATCAACCCCGAAACAATGGCGCTCATTTTGAGCACTAAGAAAAACGCCATCTGACACCACGCCCACAACATATCCCAAATCGAATCGTGCACAATGGCAGTTTGAACATGCCCCACAATATCGCCCATTTGCGCTGGCAACAACCAATTAAGTAATAGTGCCGACACAATGCTCATCAATAAACGCAGTGGGAAAATAATCCATGGAGAAGAACCTGTTTTACGCTGAACAGCAGTTTCCACAATCATATTGTGCGAAATCAAACACATCAACGCTAAAATGGTCATTTCTCTTACACCCAACGGCAAAGTAGCAATGATAGCAATAGGAGCGTATAAAGCCAAAAAAATACTGGAAATAAAAACAATGGCAGCTTCACCAGGAAGACCCAAATAGGCAAAAAAAGGAGAAAGAATAAGCGACAACCAATCGATAACGCCAAAAAACTGCAAAAAACTCACAAAAAGCGAAATTGGAAGAATTATTTTCAGCAACCACATCACTGTTTTGGAGGCTTTTTTAAGTGCCAATTTGAAACAAAGCAGAAGTCGTTTCGATAGATTTGACATAAGCAGGGGATTGTTTTTTAGATAATAAAAGGCTGAATTTCAATAGAAAGTCACCCTTATAAAACAAGAAAGGGTTGTCATCCCGACAACCTCAATCTTTTCTTAACCTTAAATCTAATACCATGAAAAACACATGACAAAGGTAATGCATTATTTTGTGTTATGCAACATGTTTTTTACAAAAAATAACATATTTAACCTTTTTTATCCACAGACAAGAGTTATTAAGTTATAAAAATATTTCTAACTATTTTATAATCTGTCAGTTAAAAAATATACCGCATTTAAAACGGTAAAAATAACAGACAAATTATAAAAAATAGCAATTTCGGCATTTTTTATAATTTTTCCCCAAGCTAAGAACGCCATAAAAATCCAAAATTCACCCATTTACAGCACTATTATACCACCTGTCATGGGTTTCAAAACTCTAAAAACATGGCAATAAATAGACATAAAAAAAAGTACATAAACAACTAGTAAAAAGCCATTTACATACCTCTATAAAACAAGAAAGGGTTGTCATCACGACACCCTCAATCTTTTCTTAACCTTAAATCTAATACCATGAAAAACACATTGCAAAGATAAAGCCTTTTTTTATGCTGTACAACATATTATTCAAGAAAATTTAAAGTTTAACATTTTTTATATTATCGTACCCAAAATTGGCTACGTCCTAACAATCCGTGCTTATCTAAAGAGCCACGTACTTTCAATTTTCCGGTTGCAGATTCAAGCTCAATAGACGCATAATAAGTTTTACCATTGGCAGGGTCAAGAATAGTTCCACCCACTAAACTGCCATTTTCAAACTTCATATCGCGAACAATAACTAATCCTACCATCGGTTTGTTTTTATCCGCACCTTGGCACTCTGTGCACATACGAGGTTTACCATCGGCAGAAGGTTGAAGTAGTTGTTCAATTTTACCATAATACAAGCCATTGGTTGCTTTAAAAATACGTACAATCGATTTTTCTTTTCCAGTTTTGTCATCAATTGTTTTCCATTCTCCAAGCATATCTTTTTGTGCCTGAACTACAAATGCCATACAGATGGCCGCTGCAAAAATTAAAATTCGTTTCATAAATTCATTTAGTTTTGGTTAATAATTAGGGACATTATGGGGACAAAGATAAAGAAAATTTAGCTATGCTGTACGCATTGAATCAGAAGGCAAAAAAATAGTCAAGAATAGGAAATTATTCAAAATAAAAGTTTAAGTTTGTAGCTGATTAAGAATATTATCAACTGTGATTTCGTATTCAGCAAAGACATAATCACAAATAAGAACTTTTAAACTTTATTTCCATGAAAAGAACCCGGTTCTTTAGTATTTTAGCTGCATTATCACTCACCTTGAGTGTATATGCTTATGACTTTCAAAGTGGTGACCTATACTACACCATTACGAGTAGCAACACTGTAGAACTAGCGAATGGTGGTTATAGTAACTATTTTGCTCTTACTACAATTAATATTCCCTCTGAAGTAAATTTTGGAAAACAGACGTATAGTGTAACCTGTATTGGCGATCATGCTTTTGACGGTTGTTCAAAGTTAACCTCTATAACCATTCCTGCAAGTGTAACAAGTATTGGCCAATACGCTTTTTTAAATTGTTCTAGTTTAGCTTATATTACGATACCAAGTGTAACAAATATTCAAGAGGGGGCTTTTGCTTATTGCCGCAGTTTAAACAACATTATTCTTCCTGAAAGCCTTACTAGTATTGGCAATGAGGCTTTCTGTGGTTGCTCCAGCTTAACTTCAATTACTATTCCAACAGGTGTAACAAATATTAAAGAGGGGGCTTTTGCTTATTGTAGTAGTTTAACTTCAATTACTATTCCGGAAAGTGTAACAAGTATTGGCGATAATGCCTTTGCTTTTTGTAGTAGTTTAACCTCTATAACCATTCCTGCAAGTGTAACTTCTATTGGTATTGGAGCCTTTTTTAGTTGTGCTAGCTTAACTTCTATTACTATTCCAGAAGGCGTAACGATAATACGCGACGCTCTTTTTGCAAATTGTAGCAAATTAACTTCTATTACTATTTCAGAAAGTGTAACATATATTTTTGATTCTGCTTTTTCTCATTGTGTTGGTTTAGCTTCTATTGTTATTCCAAGTAGTGTAACTCGTATTGATTCTTATACTTTTAATTCTTGTACTAATTTAGCTTCCATTAGGCTTAATTCATCGACTCCACCAATTATAGAAAGTACTACTTTTTTGTCAGTCGATAGAAATACTCCTCTTTATGTACCAGTTGGTACAGTAGAAGCCTACCATAGCGCCGACTATTGGAGCGAATTTCTCAATATTACGGAATCTCCTACGGGTATTAAACCAACAACCATCATCGAAGGAGTGTATGCACAAAAGGGCACTGTGGCAGTGGAAAATGAAACGAATTTATCAGTAGCTATTTATGATATTGTAGGTTGTGTGGTGGCAAGTGGTTCATCATCCACACGGTATTTTGCAGTACCAAATGCTGGCGTATATTTAGTAAAAGTAGGTGAGCAAACTATGAAACTATTTGTTCCATAGTCCTTAATTATACCCTATTTTAATAATTAAAGCGAATTTCTGGATTGTCAGAAATTCGCTTTAATTATTTGTCTCATCTACTCCAAAAGCAACCATGTTTATTCCACATACAATACCAACCCTTTTAGATATTCACCTTCTGGATGATAGATATTTACAGGATGGTCGGCAGGTTGAGTTAATTGGTGCAAAATGCGAACTTTACGTTTACTTTGTGCAGCAGCGCTAAATACAGCCAAGCGAAATTGCTCTTTAGTAACTACTTGAGAACATGAGAAAGTAAACAAAATTCCACCTGGCTTAATTTGTTCAAACGCTTTGGCATTAAGTTTTTGGTAACCTCGCAAAGCATTACGCAACGAATCTTTATGTTTGGCAAAAGCTGGAGGATCAAGAATAATCAAATCATATTGACCGTCGATATCATCTAAGAATTTAAAGGCATCCACCGTAAACGCTTTATGCCGAGGGTCATTTTCAAAATTAAGCGCAATATTTTTATTGGTTAATTCAATGGCTTTAGCAGAACTATCAACCGAGTGGACGGAATATGCATTACCACGCATGGCATAAAATGAAAAACCACCCGTGTAACAAAACATATTAAGCACATCACGACCATGTGCATATTTCTCAAGTAATGCGCGGTTTTCACGTTGGTCAATAAAAAAGCCTGTTTTTTGTCCTTTAAGCCAATCAGCATGAAACTTCAAACCATTTTCTATGGGAATACATTTACTCTCCTGACCAATTAAATACGCATCTTCTGCTACAATTGGCGCTTTGAATGGCAAAGTTCCCTCAGATTTATAATACACATTTTCTACGCCTTTAATTTCAGCAACCAAAATTTCCGCAATCTGTTCGCGTACCATGTGCATACCCACAGAATGTGCTTGTATTACCGCTGTATCGCCATATACGTCGACCACCAAACCTGGCAAATGATCACCTTCACCATGCACTAAACGATAGGTGGTGTTATTTTCGACATCAGCCACACGAATGTCGCGTCGCATTTGGTAGGCTTTACGAATGGCATTTTGGAAAAAAGTTCTATCTATAGTTTCATCACAAAACGACAAAACACGCACCATAATACTCCCTATTTGGTAGTGTCCCATGGCTAAGAAATTGCCTTGTGAATCGACTACACGTACCACATCACCCTCTTCTGGCTTACCTTTAATTTGAGCTATGGCACCAGAAAAAATCCAAGGATGAAAACGAAATAAACTTTCCTCTTTATGAGGTTTTAAATAGACAACAACCATAAATAGTGGAAATATATGAATGATAAATTACAAGGCAATAGCTTGTTTCTGTAACTCTAAATAAATCTCTCGGCAGGCAAATGCATCAATAGCTGCATACGCTTGCTGTTGAGGTGACAAAATAGGAGCTTCCCAATTGGAAAGTTGTTGACTTTTTGATATTTTTTTTGCAAATACGATAGCGTAAATTTTTTGCAAGCTTTTTTCTTCTATACCAAATGCTTCAACATACTTTTGTAATTCTATAAAATTTTTAGGATGTACACGCATCCATTTATTGAGCGACATAAAATCATCGCGAACGGACAAACCAATTTTTTTAACCTCCGAGCTTTCCAATAATTGTTTTAAGCCTTCATGCTGACCGATAAACTGTAAACGAAAAAGGTAACAAGTATCAGTTGTAGCTAATTGCAATAGCGAAACGGTATAACGCACATTTTTGGTAAAACTAGGACGCGTTTCAGTGTCAAACCCAATAACCGACTCTTGCATCAATTGCGACACAACGTAATCAGCCTCATGAGGGGTCTTCACTACCACTATCTTACCAAGATTTTGGACAATTGGCAATTCAGCAATCTGCGTTTTTGTAATATGTGTGGAATAAGTTACCAAAATTAATGATTTTCATCAGCTTCAGGAGCAACAGAGACAAGATGTAATGCGCGTAATGCTCCCAACAGACGTGCACCCCAGTAATTCTTAAAATCGTTGATACAAACAAATAAAGCATCGTTCATAACCTGTTCATCGCCAACTTGGCAACAACCTGCATAATCTTTCAATGCTTGATAAACATCCGCCAAATCTTCAGAAATGGTCGCTGCCAAGGTCGTATCGCTAAAGGCCATATTCGTATCAAACGAATCCAAATAATCATCCGAATCACCAAGCAAATCGGCCAACTGAGCACGCAACTGTGCATATTCCACTTCAGTGACAAAACGTTCAGGTTCATCATCAGACACATCTTCAGAAACTTGAACCATCGCAGTTTTGAGGTACAATAAAGGCAATAGTTTAGTCATTTTGGAAACAAAATCGCTCTTTTCGAGCTCACCTGCATGTTCCAAAAATTTACACGTTTCAACCGCAACGGTTAGAAATTCAAGTTTATCTTTTGTATAAAATGTCGACATTATCGTAATTTATTACTTTAACAAAACAAGGCTTAGTGCCATAAATATCATACCTGCTACCACACCCATAATGGCGTAATGGTGTTTCCCATAACGTTCGGCAGTTGGCAATAATTCGTCAAGCGAAATATAAACCATAATACCAGCTGTCAACGCCATTAAAGCACCTTCAACGGTTGACGACCAAAATGGTAGTAATACAAAATAGCCAATTACAGCACCAACAGGCTCTGATAAACCAGATAAAAACGACAACCAAAAGGCTTTTCGTTTCTTACCTGTGGCTTGATAAATTGGCACTGACACAGCAATACCTTCAGGAATATTATGCAATGCTATCGCTATAACAATAGGTAAAGCGAACTCAATCCCTTGCAAAGCTACCGTAAATGTAGCCAACCCTTCGGGGAAATTATGGATGGCAATAGAAATGGCCACCAACGCACCTATGCGATGTAATTTTGCAACATCATTAGATTCAGTACGATGGTGATGTTTACGACCGCGCGTCATTTTTTTCCAAAGCGGTTGCCTATCCATATCTTCCACCAAAACAGCTTCGTGGGGATTATCCTGTTCTGGAATGACAAAGTCGATAATGGCAATTAAAAACATGCCACCAAAAAACGCCAAGACAGTACCGAGTAAGGCATTATCACCCAAAGATTGAGTAAAAGCAGCTTGTGCTGTTGGGAAAATATCCACAAAGGACACAAAAAGCATCACACCAGCGGAAAAACCAAGCGATACCGTCAAAAAAGTTTGATTCGTTTTTTTTGCAAAAAAAGCGATCAAACTTCCAATTCCTGTAGATAAACCTGCTATAAGCGTTAAACCAAACGCGATTAAAATAGTCTGAGTATCTATATTCATATAATGATTGTAATTTTTGCAAAGATAACGCCTTTTATTCTAAAAAAGATATTTCTAATGATAAAAATGCGTATTTTTGCACATGGTTGCTCAGCCAAAATAGCCATACAGTGCCCATGAAAGAAGCGGAAATTGAACATTGGACTCAGATACTACTCACTAGCACGAATAAGCAAACCGCTTTTTCAGCTATTGTGCGCCTAACACAAGAGACACTCTATTGGCATATCAGAAAAATGTTGTTATCACACGAAGATACAAACGACGTATTGCAAAACACCTTTTTAAAAGCTTGGCATGGAATTCACAACTTCAGAGGCGATAGTAAAATCACCACATGGCTCTATCGTATTGCAACCAATGAGACGCTTACATTTCTAAGCCAACAACGCATGCAGAATATCACATCATCGTTGGATTTAGAAGAAACTTTACTGAGCAAGTTAGAAAGTGACACCTATTTTTCGGGGGATGAAACACAAAAAAAATTGCAAAAAGCAATACTCACATTACCAGAGAAACAGCGATTGGTATTTCAGATGAAATACTTCGACGACATGAAATATGAAGACATGGAAGCTATTCTAGGCACTTCCACTGGGGCGTTAAAAGCATCCTACCATCATGCAGTAAAGAAAATAGAACAATTTTTATTAAACGAAGATTAAACATTTTAAACTTTTGACGGTCTAAATAATAGTTATGAAAAAAGAAAATACACCATTAAGTTTAAAGACTATCGCAAAGGAAACACCTTTTACGGTTCCCGATGGTTATTTTGAGCAATTTGCGTTAAATATTGACGCTCAAATAGCTCCAAAGCGTGCTGTGCGCCCACTACATCGTTGGATTTATGCAGCTGCTATGTTTACCGGCGTGATGGTTATTGGAATAATGAGTTACACGTTATATAAGAACAACACAACTCAAGCTCCACTCATAACCGAAGACGATTATGACAACCTTATCAATGCTGGAGTAAGCGAAGAGTTGTTGGTTGAATATATTTTGAACGAATAATTTTATAACTATGAAAAGATATCTATTACTTATCACTCTATTCATACTAAGCGGCGTGGGCTTTATCAATGCTCAACCTAAAGGCTGTAATAATGCTAAACGCGAAGCTATGGAAGCACAAAAAGTGGCCTTTATCACAGAAAAAGTAGGATTAACACCCGAAGAGGCTGAAAAATTTTGGCCGTTATACAATAGTTTTGAAGCACAACGGCGAGATTTGAGACATCAAATGCATGATATTCGTCGTAGTATAACGAACGAATCGAGCGAAGAAGACTACAAAAAGGCACTCAATGAACTACAAAAAATTGACATGCAACAAAGTGCACTCAAGCTGAAATACCACAAAGAATTTTTAAAAATATTGTCAGCAAAAAAATTATTCAACTATTATTCTGCTGAAAATGAATATAAAAAAGAACTGATAAAGCACATAGAGCAAGGCTGTAGACGATAATTTTACAAAAAAGATTTTGCTCACTCAAAAAAAAGCATTACCTTCGCAGTCGCAAAAAGGGTTCCTTGGCCGAGTGGCTAGGCACCGGTCTGCAAAACCGTCTACAGCAGTTCGAATCTGCTAGGAACCTCTCCAACCCAAAGCCCTCAGTTCTAAAACAGGGGGCTTTGTTGTATTGTTCAAACAAACCTTATATAACATCACAATGAAAAAGTTTTTATTCCTTGCTCTTTTTGCGGTATCTTTGGCTGGCTGCCAGCAAAAGCACCCAGAAATTATTTCACAGGATTTTGTACCTGTCACAGGAGCCAATATCTCCGATAGTTCAATGATCAAGTTGATAGAGCCCTACAAAATTCAAATGGACTCCGACATGAACATTATCATTGGCACTTCTGCACAACCAATGAGTGCAGCATTACCTGAAGGATTACTAAATACCTTCGTAGCGAACGCCATGTTATCTTACGGCAATCAACTAAAACCAACCGACATTGCCATCACTAATTTAGGCGGATTACGTAATGATATCCAAGAAGGGCCTATTACAATTGGTGATGTTATGCAAGTTATGCCTTTTGACAATGCACTTGTATTTTTGGAATTGTCAGGCGAGGATGTAGAAGCATTATGCGATGCGATAGCCAAAAAAGGCGGTGACGTGGTAGCAGGAATCTCCATGAAGATAGAAGGCGACAATGCTGAGAACATTCTTATTCAGGGACAACCTATCGATGATAATAAGAATTACCGCATTATCACCACCGATTATTTATCGTTTGGGAACGATCACCTAGATCCATTAGCAAAATTCAAAACTATAGAACCTTTAAACGTTTTACTCCGCGACGTGCTCATCCAAAATATCAAAGACGAAACCGCTGCTGGTCGTCCTATTCAACCAACCTTAAAAAACGAAATTTATGTTGAACAATAAGAACTTCACACTCATCATAATCGGTGTTATGATAGCACTCAGTGCTTGTAATAATAAAGCACCGAAACAATTAATCATTTTACACACCAACGACTCGCACAGTCAGGTAGAAGCCACCAAAGATGGATTAGGAGGTTTTGCTGCTCGTCAAGCACTTATTGATAGTTTCCGTGCTGAAAATCCAAACGTATTGTTAATTGATGCTGGCGACATTTTTCAAGGCACACCTTACTTTAATATGTTCAACGGTCGTTTAGAAATCGATGCTTACAATAAAATGGGCTATGAAGCAGCCACCTTTGGTAATCATGAATTTGACAAAGGTATTGATACCTTGGCGGCACGTGTTCGTCAAGCTAAATTCCCATATGTCTGCTGCAACTACGAGGTGGCAGGCACGCCACTCGAAGGCTTAGTAAAACATTATGTTGTAGTTAAAAAGGACGGTTTAAGAGTTGGTATTTTGGGTTTAGGAGTAGATCCAAACAAATTAATTTTGGAAAGTTATTTCGGAGGCATTAAATACACCGACCCGGTTAAAGCGGCGAACCGTTACGCTGAGATTCTAAAAAATAAAGAAAAATGCGACTTTATCATTGCGCTTTCACATCTTGGATATTCATCAGACCCAAATGTAATGTCCGATTCGATATTGGCAGCAAATAGTCGTAATATCGACCTTATTTTAGGCGGTCACACGCACGAAATAAGGGGTAAATTCAGCATCAAAAATTTGGATAGTAAAACCGTTTCTGTGATACAAGCTGGAAAATCAGCTAAAGAAATAACAGCGACAGTTGTAGAATATTAAACGACAGCACATACAACTAAAAAAGGTCATCTACAAAGATGACCTTTTTTAGTGTAATGCCTTTTGCTATTACATATTTTCTTTCTTAACTTCAAAATAAGCTTGAGGATGCAAGCAAGCAGGACAAGCTTGAGGAGCTTCTTTGCCTACGTGAATGTAGCCACAATTGCGACATTGCCAAACCACTTCATCTTCTTTTGCAAAAACAGAAGCCACTTCAATATTAGCCACAAATGCACGATAACGCTCTTCGTGTGCTTTTTCTGCAATCGCTATATTACGATACATAGCCGCAATTGATAAGAAACCTTCTTGCTCTGCCACATCCGCAAAATGAGGATAATCGTGCGACCACTCTTCGTGTTCACCGGCTGCAGCAGCTTGGAGATTATCGATAGTACGACCAATAACACCTGCTGGAAAACTCGCAGTAATTTCTACCATACCACCTTCTAAAAACTTAAACATGCGTTTAGCATGCTCTTTTTCTTGATCGGCTGTTTCCGTAAAAATAGCAGCAATCTGTTCAAAGCCTTCCTTTTTAGCAGCACTTGCAAAATAGGTGTAACGCATACGAGCCTGACTTTCGCCAGCAAAAGAATGCATTAGATTCTTTTCAGTTTGTGTTCCTTTAATACTTTTCATAGATTATAAATTTAAAATTAGTAGTTCTATCTGAACGCAAAAATAGCGTTTTATTTTGAAATAACCATACACCAATTTATTTTTCTGAGTACTAATTTCCCATTGTAAAGTTTGAATGCTTTTTGTACCTTTGTAGTTTGTAATCTTTCAAGAACGCTATGGCTATCGAGCAATCACCAGCTACCTCTCAAACCGATAATTTAAGAGATTTACTTAACGCAAACCAATACGAGGCTGTCACTTATACTGATGGCCCTTCGCTTATTGTGGCTGGAGCTGGTTCTGGTAAAACACGCGTATTGACCTATAAAATTGCCTATTTATTACAAAACGGATGGTATCCAAGCCAAATTCTAGCGTTAACGTTCACCAATAAAGCTGCCGAAGAGATGAAAGGGCGTATCGCCAAATTGGTAGGTGAACAACGCGCGAAATATCTATGGATGGGAACCTTTCACTCCATTTTTTCAAAAATTCTACGCTACGAAGCCTCGCATCTTGGGTTTACCTCCAATTTCACGATATACGATTCGAGCGATTCCAAAAGTTTGATTCGTAGTTTAATCAAAGAGTTACAACTCGACGACAAAACTTATAAAGTCAACAACATACAAAGTCGCATTTCATTTGCCAAAAATCAATTGGTAACGCCAGCCACTTATGCCAATGATTCGGACATAATGCGTTCCGACATGAATTCCAAAACGCCACGTTTTATAGAAGTTTACCAACTCTATTGCCAGCGCTGCAGGAACTCGAACGCGATGGATTTTGATGATTTGCTGCTTTACACCAATACCCTTTTTGAAAAACATCCTGAAATTCTTAAAACCTATCAAGAACGATTTGGTTACATTTTGGTGGACGAGTATCAAGATACAAACCGTGCGCAGCATTTAATTGTGAGTAAATTGGCAGCCAATCATCAACGTATTTGCGTGGTAGGCGACGATGCACAAAGCATCTATTCGTTTCGTGGTGCCAATATCGACAATATGTTGATGTTTCAACGGCAATATGAAGGCTGTAAGCTGTTCAAATTAGAACAAAATTACCGTTCTACACAAACGCTCGTTAATGCGGCCAACTCATTAATCAGTAAAAATAAAAATCAAATTCAAAAACATTTGTTTTCGAAAGGGGAAGTTGGCAAAGCAATTGAATTGTTAACTGGTTACACAGATAAGGAAGAAGCTCTTAAAGTAGCAATTGCTATAAAAAAAAGTATTAAAGACACACGCGACGCCTACAGCGATTATGCCATATTATACCGCACTAACGCACAATCGCGTAAATTTGAAGAGGAACTGCAAAAGTATAACATCCCCTATATAATCTATGGAGGGGTGTCCTTCTACCAACGCAAAGAGGTGAAAGATGTTCTAGCTTATTTGCGATTAATTATCAATCCAAATGACGAAGAATCGTTTAAACGCATTATCAATTATCCAGCACGAGGAATCGGCGAAACCACCCAACAAAAAATATTACAAACGGCTCACACGCACGCTGTAAGTCCGCTAGAAGTAGTTAAAAATCCAGCAGATTTCACACTAGATGTAAACAAAGGAACAGCCCAAAAAATACAAAATTTTGGTAGCTTGATAGAACAATTTAGAACATTGAATGAAGAACACAATGCTTACGTAGTAGCCAAAAGAGTCGTAAACGACTCTGGTATTATGCAAGATTTTTCTACAGATAAGACATACGAGAACTTAAGTCGCAAAGAGAATGTGGAAGAACTTTTGAATGCCATTTCCGAATTTTGTGAAGAACAAGCAAACGAAGGCGATACCGAGCTAAAATTGGTGGATTTTTTATCAAAAGTGACCCTACAAACAAGTCAAGATAATGACGTTGAAGACAACGAAAGCTGTATAACCATGACAACCATACACGCAGCCAAAGGATTGGAATTTAAACACGTCTTTATCGTTGGCCTCGAAGATGGTTTATTCCCTAATTTAATACGCGAATCAGAACGAAACATGGAGGAGGAACGTCGTTTACTATATGTAGCTCTCACACGCGCGAAAATAGACTGTGTGATAAGTTATGCCCGTGAAAGATTTATCAACGGGGGAAGATGGAATTTACCTCCAAGTCGCTTTTTACACGATATTGATGCAAAATATTTCCAAACATCTTATGAATATAAAAAACCAGAAATAGTACGTTCCACCACGCCTACATTTTCAAAATTTGATACGCCTCCAACTATTAGCACGCCACAGCGTTTAAAACGTATTGTGCCAAGTAATCAAAGCGGCATTAACACTGGTCATCATAATTATCCATACCAAGTGGGTATGCACGTTCATCATCATGTATTTGGCAATGGTGAAATCATCGCCATCGAAGGAAGTGGTGATAACACCAAAGCACATATACATTTTGAAACACATGGCGAAAAACCATTGCTTCTTAAATATGCTAAACTAACAATAATAGACTAAAGTTAACGTTATAAACATCGATAAAGCCCTAATTTTTTGAAAAAAAATCTTCTCATACTAATCTTGCTGTTTTTGTGTGGCGCGCTCCCTGCAAAAAAAATATATTTACGCGGGTATGTACTCGACAATAACAATCGTGGTATAGATTTAGCAAACATACAAGTGAAAGGCACCAGCCAAGGTACTTCTACCAACGAACAAGGTTTTTATGAATTACGCCTCGAGGCAACGGACACTTTTCACGTGGTATATTCTTGCATTGGCTACGAAACTAAAGAGTACGCATTCCCAGCGACAGAAGAGGTCATCAATGCCACCAAAATTTTACCTTCCACTTCGACACAATTGGAAAGTGTTGAAATTAGAGCTTTTCAACGCCAAACAAACACCATGCAAGGCATCGATACCGAAAAATTCAGAATGATGCCAGACGCTTCGGGTGGGAATTTAGAGTCGATGTTATCGAGTTTTGCTGGCGTTAATTCCACCAACGAATTGAGTTCTCAATACTCTGTACGTGGTGGTAGTTACGACGAGAACAGCGTGTATGTGAATAACATTGAAGTATATAGACCATTGCTAGTACGTGCAGGCCAACAAGAAGGATTGAGTTTTATCAACCCAGATTTGGTAGACAAAGTGCAATTTTCGGCTGGTGGCTTTAGTGCAAAATATGGCGACAAAATGTCGTCGGTGTTGGATGTAACCTACAAAATACCTGAACACTTTGAAAGCTCACTCGCCATTAGTCTATTAGGCGCTTCGGCCTACTTAGGTTCTGCCTCCAAAAACTTTACCCAAGTACACGGTATTCGTTATAAAACATCATCGTACTTACTAGGTACACTCGATACCCAAGGAGAATATTCGCCTTCATTTGTGGATTACCAAACCTACATGACTTTTAAATTCAGCGACAAGTGGAATGGTTCATTTTTAGGTAATTTCTCGCAAAATTATTATCGATTTACACCTGTTGAAAGAGAAACATCATTTGGTACCTTGCAAATGAATCGAAACTTTAAAGTCTTTTTTGAAGGTATGGAAAAAGACATATTCAGAACTTATTTTGGCGCTTTTACGGTTAATTATCAGCCGCACAAAAACCTCAAATTAAGTGTTATGACTTCCACTTACAATACGAATGAACAAGAAACTTACGATATTACTGGGCAGTATTGGTTGTCGGATTTAGATATAAATAATACAGGTCACACCAACAACCAAGGCGTTGGTACGTATCACGAGCATGCGCGCAACCGCTTATCGGCCACAGTAATCAATTTGTCACACTTAGGAGAATTTAAATATGCCAATCACCATATGCAATGGGGTGTAGGTATTCAACAGGAGATTATTTTAGACCGTATACGCGAATGGGAATTTAGAGATTCTGCAGGCTATTCACTCCCCTACAATCCTGAAAAGGTTGAACTCATTTATAATCTTTCGGCGAAAACCAACCTAAGTACAACGCGTTTTACTGGCTATTTCGAAGAAACCTATAAAATCCCTTCCACCACAGGCTTATGGACATTCAATGGCGGTGTGCGTTTTAACTATTGGTCGTTCAACAAAGAATGGCTTGTAAGTCCGCGTATTTCAGGTTCTTATTTTCCCGATTGGGATGTGGACGTTAATTTCCGAATGGCGGCGGGCTTATACCATCAAGCACCTTTTTATAAAGAAATTAGAACCGAAGTAACTGACAACGATGGGAATACCACAATGGTACTAAACCCAAACATACAAGCACAACGCTCATTACACTTGTTACTTGGTGCTGATTATTTCTTTAGGCTGTGGAATCGACCATTCAAATTTACGGTTGAAGGTTATTACAAACCAGGTGATCGGATTAATCCCTACTATGTAGACAATGTGCGCATTCGTTATAGTGGAGAGAATAATGCCGTAGCACAAACAGCGGGTGTCGATTTAAAATTATTTGGAGAATTTGTACCTGGCACCGATTCGTGGATTTCATTCTCGTGGATGTATTCTAAAGAAGATATCCTAAACGACTCATATCAAGTATACAGCAACACTGGTAATTTATTAGGAACTGTTGATCCTGGTTATATTTCACGACCAAATGAACAACGTTACAATGTGTCAATGTTTTTTCAAGACTATTTCCCAAACCATCCTGAATATAAAATATACTTAAAATTAGTATGGTCTGATGGATTACCATTTGGGCCACCTCATAGTGAACGATATCAAGCAGTATTGCGTACAAAAGCCTATAACCGTGTAGATATTGGAGCATCACGTGGTTTTTTGAAGGGACAGGATAAATTTATGGATAAACAAAATGTGATAAAAGCGCTTTGGCTCAACCTTGAATTATTTAACCTATTCAACATCAGAAATGTGAACTCCTATTATTGGGTAACCGACATCTACAATCAACAGTTTGCAGTTCCCAACTACCTCACAGGATTTATGGTTAATTTTAAAGTCTCGGTTGATTTCTAACTAAAAAAGCTACTCGTTTGAGTAGCTTTTTTAGTTAGATTATTTGTGAACTAGTTTATTTCTTAAGAAAAGCACGAACTTCTTTACGACGAACAATGCCCCAAGCCACTAAAGCTCCAAACGCATAACCACCCAACATCCAAAAAAGCAAACAAAGTATACGCCATGGAGCCATCAATACCATATCTGATTGGAAATTGATTGTATGTGTATTCTGTGCTAGCTGAGTAGCGGCTTGGTCGCATTGTTCCATGACTTCAAATAGCTTTTCATGAAATAATTCTTTCTCTTTCTGTGCAAAAACAAAAGTTCTGCCACCTACTAACTCAATAGGTTTCGATTGTGAAAAATAGTCATAATTAGCCAAGCTATCTAAGCGTTTCACTTCTCGATTATACGCACGAAGTTGTTCTTGCAAGCGCGCTTTTCCTTGTTGTGCGAGCAACACAGCACCTGCTTGCTCATCGAAATAAGTTTGTAATCCTTTTTGAATTGGTTTAAAATCGGTAATGCCTTTAGCAGAGACACGCAAATAAAAACGATCGTTCATAACGACATTCATGGTATCTGTTAGAAAATCGGCATTGTTATCTAAATCTGCGAAATCAGCAATTTTATCGTCTTTTACATCGATATAATTAAACGTCTCAAATTTGCGAATCTTACTGGCTATAGATTCTGGCAAATGCAAATCAACCGCTAAATCTTTAGTGCGACAGTGTGAATTCAGACGAGCGATGTGATCAAGTACTGCAGGTCGAGCTTCTTCTACAAATAAAATGGTAGCGTTTCCTTTAAACATGGTACGAGCAGGTGTCGTAAAAAACCAACCAGCAAAAAAAGCCAAAATTACAAAGGCTAAAATCACCCAGCAATTTTGTATTGAGAATCTCAACAAAAGTAACAACGATTTGCCTAGCCGTTTTAAGCCACGTGCAAGTCCTCTAAAAATGAGATAAATAAAATCCAACAAATTAATCTCTTTGTGTTCATTTTCCATAGTAAATAGGCTATTTAAAAATTAAGTTTACAAAAGTAACGTAAATTGTTCTATTAGGAAAGTTTTTCTTCGTCTTCTAGCGGAATATTCCAATATTCCTCCTCATCCACACTCTCTTCTTCCCAAATTTCGACTGGTTTTTGAGGCCCTTGATGTCTATATACCAACGCAAGCACAACCCCAATTATTGCCCCAAACAAATGTCCTTCCCACGATACAGTATCTGTTGGCTGCCAAGGAAATAGATGCCAAACCATGCTGCCATATAAAAATATAACTATAAATGAAATGGCCATAAGCGGTATGTGATGGCGAATGAAGCCACTCACCAACAAGAAAAAAGCCAAAGCGTAAATTACGCCACTCGCTCCAACATGGGAGCCTGCACGTCCACCAAGCCAAATACACACGCCCACTAATAACCACTCGTAAAAAGCAATTTTAAGGGCTATGTTGTGATAAAAATAAAACAAGGAAACGGACAACACCCAAAACGACACTACATTATTTAATAAATGCTGCCACGAAGCATGCACAAAAATATGTGTAAAAATTCCTAGCAATCCTTTCCATGTGCGTGGCCAAATGCCACCAATTTCAGCATCAACATGAAACCACTGCATAAGCACAAACACAAATCCCATACTAAAAACGCACAGTGTGGGAATAAACAAAGCATAAAAAACACGTTGTTTAATTTTGTTCTCAGCCATACAAAGTTTACAAAAGAGGTTTTAGATAGTGTCCTGTATAAGATTCTTGACAGGCAGCAATCACTTCAGGTGTACCTTCACAAACGACTTGTCCTCCGCCCTTTCCTCCTTCAGGACCAATATCAATAATATGATCGGCACATTTAATCACGTCCAAATTATGCTCGATAATAACAACCGTATGACCTTTTGCCAACAACGCATCAAAGGCTTTCAACAAGGTTTTTATATCATGTGTATGTAATCCGGTAGTTGGTTCGTCAAAAATGAACATCATCGGTTGTAGTGTTTCATTCGCCAAAAAAGAGGCCAACTTAACACGCTGACTTTCGCCACCAGACAAAGTGTTAGACGATTGTCCCAACTTAACATAACCGATACCTACATCTTGTAAGGGTTTGAGTCGCTTCACAATTCGTTTTTCAACTGAACCTTGATGTTCTGAGAAAAATTCAATAGCTTGATTGATAGTCATTTCAAGCACGTCGAAAATATTTTTTTCATGATACCGCACTTCGAGGATGTCGGATTTAAAACGTTTTCCATGACACGCTTCACACTCCAACTCCAAATCGGCCATAAATTGCATCGGAATAGTGACCGTGCCTTCGCCTTGGCACACCTCACAACGTCCACCATCTTGATTAAAGGAGAAATAAGTGGGTGAAAAGTTCATCTGTTTGGCCAAAGGTTGTTCGGAAAATAATTTTCGAATATCGTCATACGCTTTGATATAAGTTACAGGATTAGAACGCGACGATTTGCCAATGGGACTTTGATTCACAAACTCAACATCTGAAACAAGATGAAAACTGCCTTTCATGCCAACAAAAGCTCCTGGCGACATAACGGCATCGCCACTTAACTGTTTTTTTAAACCAGCATAAAAGACATCACGCACTAATGACGACTTACCAGAACCGCTGACGCCCGTAACCACTGTCATTACATTAAGTGGAAATTTGACATTTATATTTTTCAAATTATTGGCAGTTGCGCCGATTACTTCAATATAATTGGACCATTTACGGCGAGATAAGGGAACTTGAATTTGTTCTTTTCCCAATAAATATTTTAACGTAAACGAGTTCTCGGCATCTTCGGGTTTAGCATTGACTGCTGCACCGCTCCAAACCACTTCTCCACCCAATCGACCAGCCAAAGGTCCCATATCAATAAGATAATCGGCCGCTTTTATAATGTCGTTATCATGTTCCACGACCACCACTGTATTTCCCAGTTGTTGTAATTGGCGCAATACACGAATTAAACGCTCCGTATCGCGGGAATGCAGCCCAATACTTGGTTCATCGAGAATATATAACGAACCCACCAACGCACTACCTAAGGAAGTTGCCAAATTAATGCGCTGGCTTTCGCCACCTGACAACGTATTGGATTGACGATTAAGTGTAAGATAACCCAAGCCAACATCCACTAAAAAGCGCAAGCGATTATTAATTTCAATCAACAAACGTTTAGCTATTTGCTGGTCGTGTTTACTCAATTCTAAATTGGCAAAAAATGGCAGTAACTCATCTATTGGTAAATCTACCAAGTCGGTGATTGATTTACCCACGATTTTCACATATTGAGCTTCCTTACGCAAACGTGTGCCGCCACACTCAGGACAAATGGTTTTACCACGATAGCGAGCCAACATCACCCGATATTGAATTTTATATTGCTGCGACTCCAAGTATTCAAAAAACTTATTCAGCCCTCCAAAATGACTATTACCTGTCCACAATAACTCTTTTTCAGTGACAGACAATTCAAAATAAGGTTTATGAATAGGAAATCCAAACTTATCAGCGTTATAAATCAGCTCGTTTTTCCATTCGCTCATCACATCGCCTCGCCAGCAAACTATAGCATCCTCGTAAATTGATAACGATTGATTTGGAATTACCAAGTTAGGATCAATGCCCATTACTTTGCCAAAACCTTCGCATTTAGGACACGCGCCAAGTGGATTGTTGAAGCTAAACATATGATCGCTCGGTTCATTGAACACGATACCATCGGCCTCAAATACATGCGAGAACAGATGTTTTACTGGTTTATCTTCTTTTTGATACACCACCAAACACGCATTATGTCCCTCAAAAAAAGCCGTTTGTACAGAATCTGCCAATCGATTTTGTGTTTCTTTATCATGTTTTACCACCACGCGGTCAATCACCAAATTGATTTTATCCGCCTTTTTTAGTAACGATGGCTGTTCTAGTATATCGGTGATACGAAAATAATCTCCCTGTAACTCAACGCGTGAAAAACCTTGTTGCTGAAATAATTCGAGTTGTTGAGTAATGGTTCTATCATCAGCCGCATGGAAATGGGCCAACAAATAAACCGTCGTATTTTCGGGCAATTTGGTGATATAATCGACCACGTCAGACACGCTATCTTTGCGCACTTCGACACCTGAAATAGGCGAATAAGTGCGACCAATACGTGCAAATAATAATTTCAGATATTCATAAATTTCTGTAGATGTACCAACCGTCGATCGCGGATTATTACTAATAACCTTTTGTTCAATAGCAATAGCTGGCGGAATACCTTTGATGTAATCGACTTCGGGCTTATTCATTCGACCTAAAAATTGTCGTACATAAGCCGATAGACTCTCCACATAACGACGCTGACCTTCGGCATACAATGTATCGAAAGCCAGCGAAGATTTCCCAGAACCAGAAAGTCCTGTAATAACAACTAATTTATTGCGAGGAATCTTAACATCAACATGTTTCAAATTATGAACACGCGCATTCTTTATTTCTATAAATTCACTCATTCTTATTTTGAAATCGACTTAATAGTACCAAAATCGGTAAATTCCACCTTCGTATAAACGCCATCAAACATCACAGCAGGCAAACAAGCTACAGTACCAAATTGAGGCATGGTAAATGTTTTTTGAGCTAAAATAGTCGTGCCATCAGCTACGACTACTTCTGCGGAACCTGGTACGTTATAGTAAGGACCACACATTTTTTTTGCATTCGCAGTTGGTGCTGGAGCTGTTACCATGTGAGGTTTCACTGACAAATAAATAGGACGACCCAACAAATTGTCCGATTCAACTATACCTGCTACCGCAGACATACGGAACACAATGTGATTAGTCAGTGCTTCAGTAGGTGTCACGTAAAATTTACGAGAAACGGGCACAGAAATACGTTTCCCAATAAATAAAGCCATCAATTCGGCTTCTGCCTCATCCAACTTTTGAAGCATCAACGTAAGCGATACGCCATCAGGTAAATGATCATTGTCGCCCGACAATAAATTGGTACGACTTTCGCGAATATGATAAATTTGTTTGGCTGCAATTTCTGCCATCTTGGGAATAGAACTTGATACTAACGCCTCTTCACCCAACTGTGCAAGATCAAACCGAATGATGGTATCCACAACTGTCTGAGGACAATTTTTAGGACGATCTGATTTTGCATAAGTTACTTGATTAATAGCTCGAATCACACCTCGTCCATCCAATTCAATATTAGAAGCTGTTGTTTTTTTATTAATAGCAATATGATAGCATTTAGTACGATCAGGTTCTGTACGATAAAACGCCTTCACGCCTTTCAACTGCCATTCATTTTTAGCTTCGACAATAAAATCAGTCGTACCTAAAAAGCGTTCTGCATATTTATAAAAAGGACCTGGCTTTTCAATAACTTGTACCACTTCCGCTTCAATCACAAGGGTCGTTAACGGTAATTTATACGTAATACCATCAGGTCTTATTTCATCTTCTTGCACGGGATTCACACTAGTTTGAGCACATAAAGTGGCAATACCACTCAGCATAGCAACCAATAATACAAAACCTTTTTTCATAATTTTTTCGTTTAAAATTTAGTAGAAACAAAAGTAACTGATTTTTTTCATATTTGCAGTAAGAAACGAAAGGATTTTAACGCTCCGTGATTTGCCGCATCCCACAAATAATTATATCTTTGCAGAACATTACAGCGTAGGTAAAGTCACTTCAAAAGAAGCAATTTCGCATACGTATTTGACACAAATTGCATGGAACAATCTGAACTTATAGAAAAAATAAACCTGTTGCGCAAAGAAAAGAATGCAGTTATTATGGCGCATTACTATCAAGAAGGCGCGATACAGGATATTGCTGATATGATTGGCGACAGTTTGGCTTTGGCTCAATGGGCCACCAAAACCACCGCCGACATTTTGGTGGTTTGTGGTGTTCATTTTATGGGCGAAACGGCCAAAATTTTATCTCCTCACAAAAAAGTACTGGTTCCCGATATGAATGCGGGATGTTCATTAGCCGACAGTTGTAAAGCGGAAGATTTTGAAGCATTCATAAAACAGCATCCCGACCATACCGTTATTTCGTATGTTAACACCACTGCGGCAGTAAAAGCCCTAACGGACGTTGTAGTAACATCGACTAATGCACGCAAAATAGTAGACCAATTTCCACAAGATGCTAAACTTATTTTTGGTCCAGATCGGAATTTAGGCGATTACATCAATAAAATAAGCGGACGTAATATGGTACTTTGGAATGGCGCTTGTCACGTGCACGAACAATTTTCAGTAGAACAGCTCGTCTCACTAAAAAAGCAGTATCCTGAAGCTAAAGTGTTAGCACATCCTGAATGTAAAAACGTGGTATTAATGTTGGCTGATTATATCGGCTCTACACAGGCCTTATTAAATTATGCCACCGAAAGTAACGACACCACTTTTTTGATTGCTACCGAAAGCGGCATTATTCATGAAATGCAAAAACGCAATCCGAACAAAACGTTTATTCCTATTCCACCTGTGGATAGCACGTGTGGATGTAATAATTGTCAATATATGCGTCTGAATACATTAGAAAAAATCTACGATTGTTTAAAAAACGAAACACCCGAAATTTTAGTAGACGAGGCCATTCGTGTAAAAGCCGTAAAACCGATTTTAAAAATGCTTGAAATGAGTAAATGATACAACCACATAGTGTCAATAAAAAAGGATGATTCAATTGAATCATCCTTTTTATTTAGTTTTCTTATAATAGTTATCAATAATGTTTGGCAAAGCCATACACATGGTGAATATGCAAAATGCCAATAATTGGCGCATCATCCACCTCTTTTTCGACAACGGCTAACGTGGTAATTTTGTAACGATCCATAATCTCCAAAGCATCATTCACCATCAACGAGGCCTCAATGCGTTTAAAACTATGACTCATAAAATCAGCTGCCCTCAAATTTTGAAAATCCGTATATTTTTGAGTCGCACGACGAATATCACCATCCGTTATAATGCCCGTAACTTTGCCCGCTTTATTACAAACCATGGTAATACCAAGGCGTTTCAAACTCACCTCGGCTATCACATCTTTAAATGAAGTGGATTCGCTGACCATTGGCACAATATCTGTCATACAATCACGCACCTGAGTCAACATACGACGTCCCAATGCGCCACCAGGATGATATAACGCAAAATTTTCAGGTTGAAAATTACGTTTTTCCATCAAACAAACGGTGAGCGCATCGCCCATAACTAAAGCCGCAGTAGTAGAAGTAGTAGGAGCTAAACCAATTTTACAAGCTTCGCGTTGCACACCGACATCTAACACATAATCGGCTTGTTTAGCTAAACTGGAGTTCACGTCACCGGTGATAGCGACCAATGGACAAGTCAGTTTTTTAATTGTTTGTACCACATTTAAAATTTCTTCGGACTCACCACTATTCGAAATAGCAATAACCACATCACCACGCGATACAATACCCAAATCGCCATGTAATGCCTCAGCGGCATTTATAAAAATGGCTTGTGTTCCAGTAGAAGCTAAAGAGGCTGCAATTTTTTTACCAATGATACCTGTTTTACCAATACCCGTAATCACAACCTTGCCAGTATGCGCATAAATAAGTTCGACAACTTGATTAACTTCATCGCCAATACGATTTGCAACCCGTTGAATTTCATTTATTTCAACTTGAAAAACTTCCTTACTACGTGCTACAAAATCCATAACTTATAAATTTTTAGTGATAGCATCAATGGCTTTAGCGCGCTCCAAAATAGGTTTAATTGTACTTAAACGCAACTGATTAGCCGCATCGGAAAATGCTTTATCGGGATCTGGATGTACTTCTGCAAATATGGCATCAACACCAACAGCCAAAGCCGCATTGATTAAATAAGGAGCCATATCACGATTTCCACCTGTAGTTGAACCATTGCCAGAAGGTTTTTGTACCGAATGAGTGGCATCAAATACCACAGGATAACCAAACGTGCGCATTTCCACCAAACCAGTCATATCGACCACCAAATTATTGTAACCAAACGAAGAACCACGTTCACACAGCATGACATTATGGTTGCCCACCGATTCCATTTTTTGGATGACTTGTTTCATGTCCCAAGGCGCCATAAATTGACCTTTCTTGACATTTACAATCTTGCCTGTACGACCAGCTGCCAATAATAAATCGGTTTGGCGTGATAGAAACGCAGGAATTTGTAGTGCATCAACCACTTCGGCCACAGGAGCACATTGCCAACTTTCGTGCACATCTGTAATCAGTGGCAAATCGAGTTCGGTTTTTACTTTTTGCAAAATACGTAAACCTTCGTCCATACCAACACCGCGAGGAGAATCCAACGACGTACGATTGGCTTTATCAAAAGAGGATTTGAATATTAAATGGATACCTAAATCCAAACAAACTTGTTTTAGATTTTCGGCTACCTGCATTATCATCCGTTCACTTTCTATGACACAAGGACCTGCAATAAGCGTAAAAGGGCGTCCACTTCCGATGTCGAAACGATTAGAAACGGAAACAGAATTAACTGTTTGTGTGAGAAGCGTCATAATTTTAGTTTGCGCGATAAACCTCTACCCAATCGACTTGCATAGTGCCTTCACCACCTTTTTGTTTACTAGAAATAAATGAATTCAACATAGGGAATAGTGGTTCTGCAGGAATACCATCGGTAGTACGGAATACTTCCACATTATTGATATACCAAATGAGTTCTTTTGGTGTCCATTCTAATGAGTATATATAATAGACACCAACATTTAATCCTGTAACTTTGGTAGATGTATATTTCTTTTCAAATTTGGTAGCCCAATGGGTTCCAACTTCAATACTTTTACCATCGCATACGCAAACATTAACATGTGGTAATTGGTGAGTTCCAGTCAACCAAAATGCATGGGTTAAATCTTTTCCTGCAAAACGAATTTTAGCACGAAAAACACCACCTTGTTGACAAATAGCATTGGTTCCATGTAACACGTCGGAAGTATATTCAAATTGACGATTGACAAATCCACGCGTTTTATCCCAAGCTAACGCTAACTTACGTTCTTTACGTGTGTGAATATTCAATTCGCCAGCATATACACTTACGTTATTACCATCATTATTAGCCTGTTTTTCATTGGTAAACGAGTGATTTCCAACCAATTTATCACTCACATAATTAAAACCACTTTCCCAATTAGACGCATTCAACGTGTTCCAATCAAACGCATCAGAAAATGCTAAAGTGTATTGACGCATACGTGTAAACTTAGAGCCATCAGTTTTTTCAAAGAACTGAATATCTTCGTTTTCTGACAATTCCAAATAGCGTTTTTCTTCAATATATTCTGGCGTTTTTTCCCAACGTTTAGGATCTGCCCAAAAATCGTTTGCTTCTTTAAATTCTGGTGTTGATACTTTTTGACGTAGTTCCTCAAAACCTTTGATAATATACGAGTTATGAAAACGCATGTAATTTTTGTACGCTTTCGATTGTTCAAAATCGTGCAAGCGTTTTAACTCTGGCGATTTTTTAACTTCACTTGATTTACCTAAAAGTTCATATTGCGGCGTAGCTTTAAAGGCTAAATAATCTTTTAACGCTTCACTTTTAAGCGTTTCATAGTACAATACGATATTTTTATCATTATTTAGGCGATTAAATTTCCGAGTATCGTGAAATTCCTTGGTGTCTTTATACTTGCGACTTGTCAAGGTTTTTTTCTTTTCCTTGAAATCTGCTGATTTTACACGATGAAATAATTCGCGATACTCTGCCAATTCTTTCGATTGTTCTACATTTGCAAAACGTTTGTACTCTGCTGTTAATGCGGCCTCATGTGCCTCCATCTTAGCAGTACTCTGCATGCGTCCAAAAATTCGTTGCCAAAAAAGATTCATAATATTGATTTGAGTTTAAAGTTTTATCGAATTAATGATTGTTTTTTCTAGTTCTGACCCTTTACACATTTTCTGCGTGTTCTGTCAACCACACGGCACATTCATCAGCCGATTGACAAATATGTAAACCTGCTTCACGAGCTTTATAACCTAAGCCTTCGGCTGTCATACGGTCGATTTGCTGCAATAAGCCAGCAAAATAATCGTCGGAATTGACCAAAATGGTTTGTTTATCATGGTAACCTACCATGCCAGATGCTACTACATCGAACAATTCATCGAGTGTACCAAAACCGCCTGCTAACACCACAAAAACATCGGCATATTCTTTCATCAGTTCCTTGCGTTCACTCATGGTTTCTACTTGAAACGTTTGTGTTGGCAAGTCACTTTTTCGTCCTTTCTCCACAATTAAATCGGGTACTACACCAATAATTTCACCACCTAATTCGTGTGTAGCTTCCGCCACCGCATCCATCAATCCGCCAGTGGCACCGCCATAAATCAGTGTATGTCCATTCTCTGCAATAAACTGACCTATTAGACGCGCTTCTGATTTAAAAGCATCACTTACTTGAGAACTAGAAGCACAAAATACGCAGATATTCATGAGATAATTGTAAAAAAAGATAAATAAGAACAGATAAAGTCACCATTAGAACGCACAAATGTACACAATTGTATGCAAATTTCAAAAAAAAGAGTTAAAAACCGCTTAAATTTCGCCTGATACGATTTTTGCATGCATGGCTGCGGCCGCTTTTCGACCGTCACCCATAGCTAAAATAACCGTTGCTCCACCACGCACAATATCGCCACCAGCGAAAATGGTAGGGATAGAACTTTGCATATTTTCGTCGGACACTAAAATGGTTCCTTTGGGAGAGACTCCTAGTCCCTTCACTGAGCTAGGCACCAATGGATTAGGAGAAACGCCTACGCTCACAATCACTTCATCCACATCAATCCACTCTTGTGCGCCTTTAATTTCTACGGGTTTACGACGACCAGAAGCATCTGGTTCACCGAGTTCCATTTTTTGGAGTAACATGGCCGTTACACGTCCTTTTTCATCGCCACGGTATTCCACCGGATTATGTAACGTTAAAAAGTCAATGCCTTCTTCTTTGGCGTGTTTTACCTCTTCGAGGCGAGCGGGCATTTCTTCTTCCGATCGACGATAGACAATCATAGCACGTTCGGCACCAAGTCGACGCGCTGTACGCACCGAATCCATAGCCGTATTACCGCCACCAATTACCGCCACATGTTTTCCT
Source organism: uncultured Paludibacteraceae bacterium (assembly GCA_964570565.1). Classification (GTDB taxonomy): domain Bacteria; phylum Bacteroidota; class Bacteroidia; order Bacteroidales; family Paludibacteraceae; genus W0P28-013. The sequence continues at coordinate 270,678 of CAZMYT010000001.1, read as the reverse complement.
TTCAAAACTGGCGTATCAGTATCATCGCTTGCAGCGCCCATTAAATTGACACGCGTTAAATATTCGTTGGACGACATCACGCCAATCAAATTTTCGCCCTTAATGTTCATAAAGTTAGGAAGTCCAGCTCCACTTGCTACAAACATAGCTCGGAAACCGTCTTCCTTTAAATCGTCGAAACTAATGGTTTTACCCACAATGCAATTTTTGATGAATTTAACACCCATTTTGGCTAAATTCTCAATTTCCACATCCACTATCTGGTTTGGTAACCGAAATTCAGGAATACCATATTTCAAAACGCCACCAATTTCGTGCAATGCTTCAAAAACTGTCACATCATAACCCAGTTTAGCCATATCGCCAGCAAACGACAAGCCCGCAGGTCCTGAACCAACAGCGGCTATTTTAATACCATTTGGTTGTGCTATTTCTGGCACACTCATTTGTCCACTTTCGCGCTCGTAATCGGCCGCAAAACGTTCCAAATGCCCAATAGCCACAGCTGGTTTATTCATTTTTAAGTGAATACATTTCGCCTCACACTGTTTTTCCTGTGGACAAACACGTCCACACACAGCAGGCAAAGCCGATGTTTCTTTCAAGGTTTTGGCAGCTTCGAGCACCTCGCCAAGCTCAATATGTTTAATAAATTGTGGAATATTGATAGACACAGGACAGCCCGTAACACATTGTGGATTAGCACAATCCAAACAGCGTTTAGCTTCTTGCATCGCCTGTTGTAAGGTCAATCCTTGATTTACCTCTTCGCTATTATGACAACGATATTCGCCCGATAACTCGTTCATATGAACGCGCTCGATAGCGGTACGTTCTTTCGGATTCATCGATTTGCGCAACGTTTCGCGCCAAGCTTCATTTCTTCCTTTTTCTTCCATGTTTCAGTTAACTATTTCTGTTCTTTAGCTACTTGTTCCTCATCACGATAAGCACCCAATCGCATAATCATCTCGTCGAAATCAACTTGATGTGCATCGAATTCTGGTCCATCCACACACACAAATTTAGTTTGTCCACCTACCGAAATACGACACGCACCACACATGCCTGTGCCATCAACCATAATCGTGTTCAGCGACGCCACAGTTGGCACTTCATATTTTTTGGTTAATTGCGACACAAATTTCATCATCACAGCTGGACCAATAGTTACGCACAAATCTACCTTTTCGCGGTTGATAACCGATTCAACACCAGTTGTTACCAAACCTTGCCTGCCATAAGAACCATCATCAGTCATCACAATCACTTCGTCAGAAAAAGCACGCATTTGTTCTTCTAAAATCACCAATTCTTTGGTACGAGCGGCCAATACGGTAATTACACGATTGCCAGCTTTTTTCAAAGCCGTAATAATCGGCAATAACGGAGCCACACCAACGCCACCACCAGCACATACAACCGTTCCGAAATTTTCAATATGGGTAGCTTTTCCAAGCGGTCCGACTAAATCGGTCACTTCATCGCCAATATTTAAGGAACATAATTTAGTAGAAGAAACACCCATTTTTTGAACGACCAAAGTAATGGTGCCTTTTTCTAAATTCGAATCGGCAATAGTCAACGGAATACGTTCTCCTTTTTCGCCCACTTTTACAATCACAAAATGACCTGCTCTGCGCGATTTAGCGATAAGCGGCGCCTCTATCTCAAGACGTACCACATTGGGAGAAAAGTAAGATTTATCTACAATTTTACTCATAGTTAGCAACTAAAATTTAAACTTCTAAATGAAGGCTCAAAGGTACAAAAAAAGAGAAGAAAAATCCCCATTTTTGCAAAAAACAAAAATGGGGATTTAAAGTCATTTCAATGCGTTCATTTTCAAACATTTTCAACAATCAGACCATCGCGCATAGAAATTACTCTATCCGAAATGGAGGCCAACTCCATGTCATGGGTGACTATTAAAATAGTTTGATTAAAATTATCGCGTAAATCGAACAGCAAACGATGTAATTCTTCTTTATTTTTACTATCCAAACTGCCCGACGGTTCGTCGGCCAAAATTACAGACGGCTTATTGATTAAAGCACGAGCCACCGCTACACGCTGTTTTTCGCCACCCGATAATTCGGACGGCTTATGCTCCACACGATCGGTCAATTTGAGGTAATCGAGCAGTTTACGAGCTTCGGCTTGAGCTTCTTTAAAACTCACGCCCGCAATTAACGCTGGCATCATCACATTTTCGAGTGCAGTAAACTCAGGTAGTAACTGGTGAAACTGAAATACAAAACCAATATGTTTATTACGAAATAAAGACATCGCTCGTTCGTTCAACCCAAGTACATCGACACCAGCTATTTCAATCGTTCCCGTATCCGGTTTATCCAACGTGCCAAGCAGTTGCAACAAGGTAGTTTTTCCAGCTCCACTAGGACCAATAATGGACACAATTTCCCGTGGTGCAATATGTAAATCGACACCCTTTAACACTTGCAGTGTATCGAAACTTTTCGTTATATTTTTTGCAATAATCATACTCTGTAAAATTTAATTTTCACTCTTTGGGTAAAACCAATTGACGAATAATATGCGACGCCAAATAACAACCAAAAACAGCTGGCATATAAGACACCGTTCCCACATTCGATTTTTTATTTTGTTCGCCTTCGGTTATCATAACACGTTCAGCAGGAACCACTTCGGCAGAAAAAACCACCGTAATACCTTTACGAACGCCCAACTTATGAAGACGTTTGCGAACCATACGAGCCAATTTACAATAATCGGATTTTGCGATATCACAAATTTTTACTTGTGTCGGATCCAATTTACCACCAGAACCCATACTTGAAACCGTTGGTATTCCGAGCAAATAGGCTTGTTGCAACATAAAAACTTTAGGACTCAGCGTATCAATTGCATCCACCAAATAATCGTAGTGCGCCATTTTAAGCAGCTCCACCGTGCGCTCGTCGCGCAAAAACTCGGGATAAAGATGTAGTTTTACATCTGGATTTATATCACGTAAACGTGCTGCCAACACGTCTGTTTTTAATTTTCCTACAGTAGATGTGAGTGCCACCAATTGCCTATTCCGATTGGAATCATTGACCGTATCGCCATCGACCAACGTAAATTCACCAACACCAGCTCGGCAAAGCATTTCTACCGCATAAGCGCCAACACCCCCTAATCCAACAACCATCACATGAGCCTGATGCAACTGCTGTATGCGCTCAACACCAAACATTAATTCTGTACGACTCTGCCAACTCATTCAATATCAATAATAGAAACGTCAATAAATAAACAATCCTAACACAGCCGCCACCACAATCATTAAAATCGGGTGAACTTTCAACCACTTAGTTGCCACAAAAGCAACTGCAAAGATAATCCAACTGATATAATCGGCACAATGTGGGCCAAAATTTTCTTCATTCATAAGCAATAAAGCCGCAGCAGCAATTAATCCAACCACCACAGGACGAAGACCTTGCATCGCACTATCCACATACTTATTATTTTTCATTTTTGACATCACGCGGGCTATCAACAGCATAATGATAAACGACGGCAGAACAACGCCTACCGTGGCAACCAACGAACCAAATACATTACCCGAAGCCAAATAACCAGCATACGTGGCAGAATTAATACCGATTGGACCTGGCGTCATTTGCGAAACAGCCACCATATTGGTAAATTCAGCCGATGTTATCCAACCATAATGTTCCACCAACTCAAACTGAATAAGTGGCAACATGGCAGCACCGCCACCAAAACCAAATAACCCAATTTGAAAAAACGTAGAAAAAAGTTGCCAATATAACATCGCTAATCTATTTTTTAGTTACACGTTTCGACGACTTATAATCGCGATACAACCGCACCAAAATACCTGCCACACCTGCCACAAAAATAATCCATACGGGCGACACGCCAAAATACCAAATCAAAAAGGCGGAAACAATTGGAATCCAAATGGTTTTCCAACTCAATTTAGCCGATTTTGCCAAATTGAACACGGGCACTGCAATAAGCGCTACAACCGCAGGACGCACGGCTTTAAACATCTTCTGCAACGCTGGAGAATCTTGATATTTAGCCAAAAAGAAAGCAAAAACCAATATCGCCACAAACGAAGGCAAAGCCGAGCCTAAAGCACTCACAAAAGCCCCTTTTTTGCCTCGTAATTTATTGCCCACCAACACCGAAATGTTCACAGCCAATATGCCAGGCGCCGTTTGAGCCATCACTATCATATCCAGAAATTCATCGGCGGCAATCCATTTACGATTGGTCACCACTTCGCGCTCGATAAGCGGCAACATAGCATAACCGCCCCCAATAGTGAAGGCGCCTATCTTTGTAAACGTTCCAAACAGTTGCCACAATGTTACCATAATCTGCTCAAATTAACTAAATCGTCAAAAAAATAGTGTGAAAGAAATCGCTTTCTTTTACAGCGCAAAGATAATCATTTTTTCGGGTATTGTTGATAAGTTTTTATTGGTTTTTGGCGGTAAAATCAAATATATTTTGTACATTTGTTCGCTTAAAACGCTTTATCTAAAACTACTACTAATTATCTAATAAATAACATTTTATATGTCAGAAGAAGTAAAAAAGAATACTGGTGGCGACTATGGGGCGAGTAGCATTCAGGTACTCGAAGGTTTAGAAGCTGTTCGTAAACGCCCTTCCATGTACATTGGAGATACAGGTGTTAAAGGCTTGCATCATCTCGTGTATGAGGTAGTTGACAACTCTATTGACGAAGCCCTTGCTGGTTATTGTACACACATAGAAGTAACCATCAATGCTGACAACTCTATTACCGTAAAAGATAATGGACGTGGTATTCCTGTGGATATGCACGAAAAAGAAGGTAAATCAGCTCTTGAAGTGGTTATGACAGTGCTTCACGCTGGCGGTAAATTCGACAAAGGATCTTACAAAGTATCTGGCGGTTTGCACGGTGTCGGTGTATCGTGTGTGAATGCTTTATCAACGCTGTTGCACGTGGAAGTTTCGCGTAACGGCAAAGTCTACATGCAAGAGTACAGCTGCGGTATTCCACAATTCGACGTGAAAGAAATTGGCACTTCAACCCACACTGGAACTGCCGTTACTTTCCACCCTGATAAAGATATTTTCCACGAAACCGTTTATCAATACAGCATTTTAGCCGCCCGTTTACGCGAGTTAGCTTACCTAAACGCAGGTATCAACTTGCAAATTACAGATATGCGCGTTGAAGGCGAAAATGGTCAACCAAAAGTTGAACTTTTCCATTCCGAACAAGGCTTACGTGAATTTGTAAAATACATCGATTCGTCACGCGAGCCATTAATTCAGGATGTGATACACATCAGCACCGATAAATATGGTACACCTGTAGAGGTTGCTATGGTGTACAACACCTCTTATTCTGAAAATTTACATTCGTACGTCAATAACATCAACACCATCGAAGGCGGAACACACGTAACGGGTTTCCGCACAGCGCTGACACGTACGTTGAAAAAATATGCCGAAGACAATAAGTTACTAGAAAAAGCCAAAGTTGAAATTAGCGGCGATGACTTCCGCGAAGGTTTAACGGCTGTTATTTCAGTAAAAGTAGCCGAGCCACAATTTGAAGGTCAAACCAAAACAAAACTTGGTAACGACGAAGTCAAAGGTATGGTTGATAAAGCTGTGGGCGAAGCACTTGGTAATTACTTAGAAGAACATCCAAACGAAGCAAAAACCATTGTTCAAAAAGTGATATTGGCTGCTACAGCACGTAATGCAGCACGTAAAGCGCGCGAATTGGTTCAACGTAAATCGCCACTTTCAGGCAGCGGTTTACCAGGAAAATTGGCCGACTGTTCAAGCAAAGACCCAGCGTTAAGTGAATTATTCTTAGTCGAAGGGGACTCTGCAGGTGGTTCTGCCAAAAGTGGTCGTGACCGCCAATTCCAAGCTATTTTACCATTGCGTGGTAAAATTTTGAACGTGGAAAAAGCGATGTTCCACAAAGCATTTGAAAGTGAAGAAATTCGTAATATTTACACCGCACTTGGTGTAACCATTGGCACAGAAGAAGATAGCAAAGCACTGAATATGTCGAAATTGCGTTATCACAAAGTGGTGATTATGACCGATGCCGACGTTGATGGTAGCCACATTGCTACGTTGATTTTAACCTTCTTCTTCCGTTACATGAAAGAGTTGATTGAAAATGGCTATGTTTATATTGCCACACCACCACTCTATTTGTGTAAAAAAGGAAAAGTGGCCGAATATTGCTGGACAGAAGAACAACGTTTACGTTTTATTGATACGTATGGAGGTGGTAACGAAGGCGGAATTACCCAACAACGCTACAAAGGTCTTGGTGAAATGAACCCAGAACAACTTTGGGAAACTACCATGAACCCTGAAAACCGCACCTTGCGTCAAATCACCATCGAAAATGCTGCTGAAGCAGATCAAATCTTCTCGATGTTGATGGGCGATGATGTTGGTCCACGTCGCGAATTTATCGAAGCAAACGCCACATACGCACGTATTGACGCTTAATACAATAACACTATCCATAAAAAAATCCCAGCTTTAAAAGCTGGGATTTTTTAGTTTACCACATCAAGTGTTGTTTTGAATTTTCGCGCCATCCGGCTTGGTAATCGTAATCGACGAAATAGATTTTCAAATCGGCCTGATAATCATATTTGGTAAAATAAATTTTCTTATCTGCTTGATAGGAATAGTCTGTAAAAAACCATTTCCCATCATTTTTACCTGCCTGATAATCATATTTTACCTTGTATACTTTTAAGTCTGCTTGATACTCATACTGTACCACAAACACTTTCACGTCAGCCTGATAATCATAATCGACAGAATACACTTTTTGAGCCCACATCATACATGAGCCACATAAAAGGATCAAAAGGATACCGATTTTTTTCATCACAACACCAAATTTTATTCTTATTGAGCTGAATCCGTCATATCAGTAATGGTATAATCAGTAGGTACTGTAAAGGCCGATGATGAAACGGAAGTTGTAAACGAAGTAGCTCTTACATCATTCATAACAAAAGAAATACGTTCCCAACCACCATATTTAGAACCATCTTCAGAGTCAGTATATACCGTACATTTTTTACCTGCAATTGTTTCAGACGATTTCTTAACATTTTCGTTATAGTTCGCCAATTTCCAAGTTTCTTCCAAGAAACAATAAGCTGTATTAAACAGATATTCACCAGAATAGTGGTATTTGTAACCTGTTTTTTCCTCTGTATTCAAGGCATAGTAAGTACTGTCAATGTAGATAAGCACTTCTGTACCTTTTTCAATACGTTGTTTTTTACCATAATCTGCAAACGACAACGTAGTAGAGTCGCTATAAGTTACAGTAGCAGTACGAATTGTAAATACTTTCCCTTCCATAACTTCTGCGATTTCTTTCAAAGAATCACTCAAATCGCCTAAAATAAAGCAACTTGACATACCAAGTGCAAGTGCTACAAACACTCCTAACCCTAAAATTCGATGTAAACGTTTCATAATGTACTAAATTAAAAAAATGTAAATAAAAATGTTTAATAATTAAGAGACAAAAATAGAGCAAAAAAATTAATTACACAATAAAAACAACATTTATTTTTAGGTAAAGTAATGAAAAACAGATAGAAACACCACGCAAATTAGCAATTCAACAAAATGTACGAATTGCCACACTACGTAAATTTCTACATAACTGGTTTAACATACATTATAAAACGCTGATATTTACAACAAAAAACCTCGCTCAAAAGAGCGAGGTTTTTTTATAACGTAAATGCATCTCTTTACTTGAGTAACGAAACACTGCGTTTTACAAAATCAGACAAATCTTTACCTTTTAACATATTATTTGCTAATAAAGCGATGTCAATAAGTTGTTTAACTTTAGGTTGTTCAGCAGCAAACGTGCTATAAACCGCTTTTTTCTGTGCGGATAATTCACCGATTTGTTTGTCAATCGTTTCCAATTCCGCTTTTTCGGCTTGTGGCACTTCTTCCTCTTTTTTACCTTGATGCGACTGTTTCAATTCCTCGCGACGTTTTTCGAAATTAGCAATGTCCGTTTGCAGTGGAGCTACCTTTTCGGCACACGCCGTTTCTTCTTCTTTCAGCAAGCTATCGACTAACGGATGAGCTGTGTTTACCACCAAATTATAACTATCAGGCATTTCGCCATAGAAACTCATCATCGGATTGCCGCCCGTAGCTGACATATCTTTCATACGACGCATAAACTCATTTTGCGTAATCACAATTGGTTGATCGTCGGCGCCGAGTTGCTCCATAGTGACCAAGAATTCTGTTTTGTTGAGTTTTGGCAACTGCGATTGGAACAGGCTGGTCAAAGCGGTTTGTTGTTCCGCAGTGAGCGTCACTTTGGGTGCATCGGTTTTCACAATAAGTTTTTCCACCACGTCGCTATCGACACGCACAAAACGTGATTTTTCGTTTTTCTGTTCTAATTGACTAATCCAGTGAATATCCAACTGACCATCCATAAGCAACACATCGTAACCTTTCGCTTTAGCAGCTTCAATGTAAGCGTGTTGTTCTTCGGCATTGGTAGCATACAAATAAATCACATTACCATCTTTGTCGGTCTGCTCTACACTAATCAAATCTTTATATTCGGTAAATGTAAAGGCTTTTCCATCCACATTTTTAAGCAACGCAAAGTCTTTGGCGCGGTCGTAAAATTTCTCGTCGCTCAACATACCGTACACAATGAAAATACGCAAGGCATCCCATTTTTCTTCGAACGAAGCACGGTCGTTTTTGAAAATTTCTTGTAAGCGGTCCGCCACTTTTTTAGTGATGTGTGTCGAAATTTTCTTCACATTTTGGTCGCTTTGCAAATACGAACGGCTCACATTCAATGGAATATCTGGCGAATCAATCACGCCATGCAACAGCGTTAAGAAATCGGGCACAATGCCTTCTACCGAATCGGTCACAAATACTTGATTGCAATACAATTGAATTTTATTGCGTTGCAAATCAATGTTGGTTTTGATTTTAGGGAAGTATAAAATACCCGTTAAATTGAACGGATAATCCACATTCAAATGAATATGAAACAGTGGATCTTCGCTGTATGGATAAAGTTCACGATAAAAATTAGCATAATCTTCATCTTTCAAATCGGCTGGTTTTTTAGTCCACGCTGGCTCTGGATTATTGATGATATTTGGTTCGTTTGTGTCCACTTCTTTGCCCTCTTTCCACTCTTTTTTAGTACCGAAAGCGATAGGAACGGGCAAGAATTTACAATATTTGGTCAACAAACCGCTAATGCGTGCGTCTTCCAAAAAGTCTTTGTTGTCGTCGTCGATGTGCAACACAATATCCGTTCCGCGTTCTGCCTTATCGCACGCTTCGAGCGTATATTCTGGCGAACCGTCGCAGCTCCAATGTTGCGCAGGCGCATCGGTGTACGATTTTGTGAAAATTTCCACCTGTTTGGCTACCATAAACGCCGAGTAGAAACCCAATCCAAAATGACCAATTATGGCATTAGCGTCCTCTTTGTATTTGTCCAAAAAATCGGTAGCGCCCGAAAACGCAATTTGATTGATGTATTTTTCAATCTCTTCGGCCGTCATACCCACGCCACGGTCGCTAATGGTTAACGTGCCCGCTTTAGCATCGATTTTCACAGCTACTTGTAGCTCGCCCACTTCGCCTTTATACTCGCCTACCGACGCCAAGGTTTTTAGTTTTTGCGTAGCATCTACAGCATTTGACACCAACTCACGTAGAAAAATTTCATGATCGCTGTACAAAAATTTCTTAATAACGGGGAAAATGTTGTCCGTCGTTACTCCAATGTTTCCTTTTGCCATACTATAATAAGTTTTTAAAATTGAATAGTGATATGGTCAGCGCAGCCGACCGTGCTTTAGTTTTCAAATAAAATGCCAAACCGTAATTTCTGACAAATTGACACACCAACTCCACTAAATACGACAAACGGCTCTGAAGTATGCCTTCAAAGCCGTTTGTATTCATAATTTAGAAATAGTCAAATCAATTTGACATGGAAAAGATACAATCTTAATCTACGTCATTAGCACTTCTAACTTCTGTCAATTCTTTATCGAATGTAAATCTTGTTGTGTTTATGATTATTGCACCTAAAGCATTTTTAGCACGATATTTATGAGACATTTTCCAACCATTAAAATCTCCAACATAAGCTAGCGCCTTTGCATCATATTCATTTTTACAGTTTGCTTCAATTTCTTTGTATATTCTTATACTATCTTGAATTAAAGGATTTTCTTCTAAAATATCTTCCATTGCTAATTCAAAAGCTCTATTATGAGCAAAGTCTTGTTTTTCAGATAATTCTTTTCCTTCTGGAGAAAAATAAAAATTTGAAAAGGTGCTATCCAATTCACTAAATTCTATAGATTCATAACTAGAAGCATCATTAAGATTTTTTGACAGATAGTCTTCAATCAGTTTTTGGGCTTTATTTTCATTAGAATTACACCCTACTAAAGTTAATGCGAACATTAAAAATGAGAAATAAATAATTTTTTTCATAACTTGCTTGTTTTACGTCTGGACATTAACAGACATTATTTTGATTTGTAATAAAAGAAATCTATTGAATTTGGGTAATATAATCTGTAAATCGCATAAATATATGAATATTTACTATAAATACGATTGTATATAACATACACTCGTCTGTAAATATATTAAATATTATTTAATTTTACAAATATAATAAAAATAAATCCAAGTAAATCATAATCTATTTATCAACATTCCAGCCATAACGCAGCTTACCGTTAGGCGCGCATTGAAAAAATGTCAAAAAACGGTAATCTTTGCACGTTTCTCACGTGATTTTAGTACTTTTGACCTCGAAAAACAACCACGCTGCGCAAAGAAAACAACTCCTTGTTTTTCAATGAATTAATAAAATACGGATTCCATAATACGAGGTTCTATGATACGTAAATTTGATTTTTTGATTGTTGGTAGTGGTATCGCGGGCATGAGTTTCGCACTCAAAGTGGCGAATAAAGGGAAAGTAGCCATTTTGTGTAAAACCACGTTGGACGAAGCCAACACCGCTTTGGCACAAGGTGGTATTTCGTCGGTAACCAACACGGTGGTGGACAATTACGAAAAACACATTCAAGACACGCTCATCGCTGGTGATGGCATTTGCGACCTGAAAGCGGTAGAAAAAGTGGTAAAAAATGCGCCCGCACAAATTAAACAGTTGCTCGAATGGGGCGTGGATTTCGACAAAACACCCGACGGCGCGTTCGATTTACACAAAGAAGGCGGACACTCCGAATTTCGTATTCTGCATCACAAAGATTCTACGGGTGCCGAAATTCAACAGAGTTTAATCGAACTGATTCAATCGCACCCAAACATTACGGTGTTTGAACACTATTTTGCGATAGACATTCTCACACAGCATCATTTGGGCGAAATTGTGACACGCCACACTCCGAATATCGAGTGTTATGGCATTTATGCGCTCAACACACGCAATCAGCATATTGATACATTTTTGGGCAAAGTGACCATGTTGGCCACAGGCGGCATTGGTAATGTGTACCAAACTACGACCAATCCACTCGTTGCCACAGGCGACGGCATTGCCATGGTGCATCGTGCTCGTGGCGTGATTCGCGACATGGAATTTGTACAATTCCACCCAACAGCGTTCTTCCATCCAGGTGTTCATCCTTCGTTTTTAATTACCGAAGCCATGCGTGGCTATGGTGCGGTGTTACGTACCAAAAAAGGCGAAGAATTTATGCACAAATACGACCAACGTGGTTCGTTGGCGCCTCGTGATATTGTGGCGCGCGCCATCGATACCGAGATGAAATTGGCAGGAACCGACCACGTTTACCTCGATGTCACGCATAAATCGGCCGAAGAAACGAAAAAACATTTCCCCATGATTTATGAAAAATGTCTGTCGTTCGGTGTCGATATTACGAAACAATACATTCCAGTAGCACCAGCAGCGCACTATTTGTGTGGCGGCATTGTGGTAGATGAACATGGCAAAACCAGCATCAACCGCTTGTATGCAGCCGGCGAATGTTCATGCACCGGTTTACATGGCGCTAATCGTTTGGCTTCAAATTCGTTAATCGAAGCGATAGTCTATGCCGATGCTGCTGCCGAAGATGTTTTGGAACACGTAGACCAATTTACGAATCAAGCAGTCATTCCTGAATGGAACGACGACGGCACATCGCTGCCCGAAGAGATGATATTAATCACGCAAAGTTTGAAAGAAGTACAACAAATTATGTCGTCGTACGTGGGCATTGTGCGGTCGAATTTACGCCTAAAACGTGCTATGACGCGCTTAGAAATTCTGTTTCGCGAAACCGAAAGTTTATTCGACCGTTCGGTTGTTTCCCGCGACATTTGTGAACTGCGTAATTGCATCAGTGTGGCTTACCTTATTATAAAGCAAGCCACCGCTCGCAAAGAAAGTAGAGGACTACATTATACCATAGATTATCCACACAAAAACGATTAAATAAGGTATTCCTCAATTCTAGTATTTTTTGTTATCTTTGCGCTGCAATTTTTAATGATAATCACATTATAAAAGAACCATAATGAAACGATTCAAATTGTTCAACAACATCGTGGGCTGGCTAGCTTTTGCCATCGCTGCGGTCACTTATTTACTCACCATAGAACCAACAGCTAGCTTTTGGGATTGTGGTGAATTTATTTCATCCGCGTTTAAATTGGAAGTAGGTCACCCACCTGGCGCACCTTTTTTCATGATGACAGCACGTCTGTTCACCTTGTTTGCATCTAATACCACACAAGTAGCGGCTATGGTTAACTCCATGTCGGCTATATGCAGTGCGTTCACCATTTTATTCTTATTTTGGACCATTACACATTTAGCGCGCAAAATCTTGTTGAAAGAGGGCGAAGAAATGTCCGTTACCAAAATCATTGCTATTTTGGGTGCAGGTTTGGTAGGTGCATTAGCATACACATTTTCCGATACATTTTGGTTTTCGGCTGTTGAAGGTGAAGTTTATGCGTATTCTTCGTTATTCACCGCAGTGGTATTTTGGGTAATCCTCAAATGGGAAGATGCTGCGGATAAATCGGGTTCTGACCGCTGGATTATTCTGATTGCTTACCTTATGGGGTTAAGTATTGGCGTCCACTTGTTGAACTTATTAGCGATACCAGCGATTGTTTTAGTTTATTATTTCAAAAAATATACACCAACTACGAAAGGCGTTTTAATCGCCATTGCTGTATCTGGAGCTATTTTAGTAGCCGTGCTTTACGGTTTGATTCCAGGTTTTGTAAAAGTAGCTAGCTGGTTCGAATTACTATTTGTCAATTCACTTGGCATGGCGTTTAACACAGGCTTAATCATTTATTTGATTGTGGTAACAGCTGTACTTGTGTGGGCTATTTACGAAACACAAGCGGGCAAAAACGTAGTACGCATCAAAATCGCGTTCTTATCAGCGTTAACACTCCTTGGAATTCCATTCGTGGGCGACAACGTGATACTTGGTTTACTACTTGTGATTGGTGGTGGCTTATTTTTGTTTTTATACAAAAAAGAGATTAGCCGTCGTTGGTTAAATACCATCATTTTGTGTGCTACCATGATGTTGGTGGGCTATGCGTCATACGCCATGATTGTGATTCGTTCGGCTGCGAACACACCGATGGATCAAAACTCACCAGACGACGTATTCTCATTACAATATTATTTGAATCGTGAACAATATGGCGATCGTCCGTTAATCTACGGTGCCATTTACTCTGCGCCCGAAAAATTAGAAGTAGTAGGTAACAATTGTATGCCGATACAAAAAGAAGGTTCTCCTGTGTGGATTCGCAAAGAAAAAACAACAGAAGGAGAAAAAGATTCATACACCATATCGGGTTACAAACACCGCGGTTACGAAATGGACGAACGTTTTATGATGCTGTTCCCTCGTATGTACAGCACGAACGAAGATCATATCAATGCGTATAAAAGTTGGGCGAACATAAAAGGTAACCGCATCAAAGTAGACCGTTGCGGCAATATGGAATCCATAGTATGTCCTACGTTTGGCGAAAACTTGAAATTTTTCTTCAAATATCAATTGAATTTTATGTACTTCCGCTATTTCATGTGGAACTTTAGCGGTCGTCAAAACGATATTCAAAGCCACGGCGAAATTGACCATGGCAACTGGATTACAGGTTTAAGTTTTATTGATAACGCCATGCTCGGTGATCAAAGTAATGCACCCGCTATTATGCGTGAAAATAAAGGTAACAACCGTTATTTCTTATTACCGTTATTATTAGGTATCTTAGGTATTCTATGGCAATTGGGCAACGGTAAAAAAGGCACTCAAAGTTTCTGGATAACTTTTACGTTATTCTTCATGACAGGTATTGCTATCGTTATCTATTTGAATCAAACGCCTTACCAACCACGCGAACGCGATTATGCGTATGCTGGTTCGTTCTATGCGTTCTCTATTTGGATTGGTTTAGGAATTCTAGCCGTGATACAAGGACTTAAAAAATTCATGCCAAAAACGATAGCTACTGTACTTGCCGTAATTCTTGGTTTAGGTGTTCCTACACTTATGGCAGCCGAAAACTGGGACGATCACGACCGTAGCGGTCGCACCACAGCACGCGATTTTGGAGCTAACTACTTAAATAGTTGTGCACCAAATTCTATCTATTTTTGCAATGGCGATAACGACACCTTCCCTATTTGGTACAACCAAGAAGTAGAAGGCACACGTACCGACGTACGCGCTTGTAACTTGAGCTACCTATCCACCGACTGGTACATCGACCAAATGAAACGTGAAGCATACGAATCGAAACCTCTTCCAATTTCATGGGATCGCAAAGATTATGTAAGCGGTAATTTAGATATTTCACGGGTGATTGACCATCCAAATTTTGGCGGTCAAATGCCTTTAAAAACGGCTTTAGAATTAATTCGTCTTCCCGAATTTATTGAAGACGGCATTGGTACGATGTTCGCTAGCACAGTGACAGTTCCAGTGAACAAAGATCAAGTACTAAAAACAGGTACTGTAAAACCAGAAGAGGCTGACAAAATTGTAGATGAAATGAGTATTAAACTCGGCCGTTCTGCTCAGAAATCCGATTTGATGGTATTGGAAATGATCAACAGCAATAATTGGGAACGTCCTATGTACTTTGCCGTAACAGTAGGCGAACAATTTTATCCAAATGTCAAAGAGTACTTGCAGTTGGAAGGATTAGCTTACCGTTTGGTGCCAATAAAAGGCAATGCAGAACGCGTAAATACCGAGGTTATGTTTGACAATATGATGCACAAATTCAAATATGGAGGCGTTGATAATCCAAACGTATATTTGGACGAAAACAATTTACGTATGTGTCGTACATTCCGCCTGATGTTCTCGGAATTGATTGGTGCTTTAATCAAAGAAGGAAAAACTGACAAAGCTGTAGAAGCGTTAGATTATTGCTTGAAAGTTATTCCTGCCGAAACAGTGCCACACGACTACACATCGATGCTCTTAGCCAATTACTATTACGAATTGGGTAAACATGAACAAGCCGATGCTTTAGTCAATAACATCGCAGCGCAAATCTACGAGCGCTTAGATTGGATTGCGAGTTTGCCAAACGACAAACGTAGCAACTTATCACGCGAAATGAGCGTACAACAAAATATGGGTATGCTGCAAAATATTTATTATAATTGTGCTGATGCAAAAAGTGGATTGACCGAGTCATTACGCACCAATTTTGAAAAATATTATCAACTGTTACCTATACGTTAATAAACAAATAAAGCCTCTTCTGGACTAGAAGAGGCTTTATTTATACTATAAAACTACGCCTTATAGACTTATGTTCGTTGAACAACCACCACATTTTTTACGTTTAATTTGGAAAGGTACTTGGCGCAAAAAACAAGCCGGTAAAAAAGTTGTCTATCTAACGTTCGACGATGGACCATCGCCTGTGACTACACCCAAACTGTTAGATCTTCTGGATGAGCATGCTATTAAAGCGACTTTTTTCTGCGTGGGAGATAATGTACGCAAATATCCCGATTTATTTCAAGAAATCAAGCGTAGAGGGCACCAAGTAGGCAATCACACCATGCATCACCTCAAAGGATTTTGTACAGATTACGATACCTACATTCGCGATGTGACCATAGCAGACAAACTCATACAAAGTCATCTCATGCGTCCTCCTTATGGCCGCATAAAACCACAACAGCTACGCACGTTGTCAAAAAAATATGAAATTGTGATGTGGGATGTGATTACACGCGATTACAACAACAAACTTACACCCGAAGAAGTATACACCATTGTGAAACGATACACGCGTAATGGCTCTATCATCGTTTTTCACGATTCGGAGAAAGCTGCTAAGAATATGTTTGGAGCATTACCCGATTCCATTCACTTCTTAAAAGAGCATGGCTACTCGTTCGAGTTACTTTAAGAGTAATTTAGAAAAATACCTTAATATATTTATCACCCGACCTCACCAAATAAACTTGACCGTGAGGTAAAGTCATATATTGAGTAGTAGCATTAGGTTCAACCACAGTCCACAACTGACCTTGCGCATTGTAAATGTAAATCGGTTCTGAAGCTGTTATCACCAAACCATCGCCGTCGTACACCACTCCCTCTATGGCAGACGCAACATCCTTTAATGTTTCCACTTCAATGCGATTGGAAAGTTCTGTAACATAATCTGGTTCATCTACATTGACTGAATTAGTGGCCGACACTTGATAGTAATAACTCGTTAACGACGTCAAATCAGAGGCATAATAAAATGTATCGCGTACACAAATAGTTGCCGATTGATAATCAAAATGATGATATGATTGTTGATGTGTTTCATTGATAGGCTCCAATTGCAAATAATAAGCAGTTGCCCCTTTTACAGATTGCCAACGCGCCACA
Organism: uncultured Paludibacteraceae bacterium; assembly: GCA_964570565.1. Classification (GTDB taxonomy): domain Bacteria; phylum Bacteroidota; class Bacteroidia; order Bacteroidales; family Paludibacteraceae; genus W0P28-013. The sequence goes on along the minus strand of CAZMYT010000001.1, from coordinate 253,660 downwards.
AACGAATTAGAGGTCACTTCTACAGGATTTAACGCCACGGGAACAGCTAACTCCACAGGTGAAGCGTAACCAATCAAATTAATATCCGTAGTATGCTCATAATTTGTAACATTCACATAATCGGAGTGTCCAAACTCATCAGATGGCACGGTTGGCAGATAACGAATATCAACACGTTGTACGATGGCGGATTTACCGGCTTCTGGGGTAATAATTATTTTTTCGGTACTCCAATCGGTGTCCTTTGTACGCATCTGGAAATAATCGCCCATTTCAAAACTTAATTCTAAATTATCATCAACAGAGGTACTCGCCACCACCACTGATTGAATTGGCGACGGAGTTAACTGCTCTGTTTCAAAAATAAGACGAGGCTCACTCACCGCCACATTCGAGATATCATCGTCATCATCTTCTAAAAACTTGAATATAATAACGCTATCTTGCTCAATAATAGTTGATAATTCATAATCGGCGCCAATAAAATTATCAAATTCATCAACCCGTTGAACTCCAGGAAATGGATCTCCCGCTAAATCAGTTGTAGCTTGATCGGCCTCAATAATATCAACACCCATATCTGTAGCATAATTATTAACCGCATTATTACTCCAACGCGTCGCATTGTACTTTATACGTGTAATAATTAACCCATGTCCAGGCAGCGCTAAACTATCCCAACCTATAGGCTGTCTATTTTCCAACAAGTAGAATTGTAACGGATTAGGATTTGTAGGTATTAAATTATGTCGAGCACTTGCCACCAAATAAGCTTCATTAGATACAATGAGAGGTTCCATCACAGTGAGTTGACTGCGAGAAAGTTGTTTAGGAGTGAGATAACCTAGATAAAAACGCTCGTAAGCTGAGTAACTTGGAGGTGTACGACCGTTGTTATTATAAGGACCGCGATCCATAATATCCCAATTACCAAGCGTGTAATGACTAGCACCGTTAGTCGTATACAAATCGGGTAATCCAAGTACATGGCTAAATTCGTGAACAAACGTTCCGATACCACACATCTGAGCGTCCGAATTTCCCCTTAATTCAGACGTACAGGCATAATTATAAACCTTGACCCCATCTACAGACAATTTAGGAGCCAAATTCCAATGATGTGGCCAAATAGTACTTGCTCCACCACCTTCGGCTTCATTATAGCCGGCAAAAATAACAAACACATTATCCACATTACCATTGGCATCAGCATCATATTTTTTGAAATCAACATCGGCATTGGCAGCTTCGCAAGCATGCTTTATCATGTCTCTTGGTCGCCCGTCGTTACCAGATACATTTGCCCCATAATAAGCATAATCGTAAGGCAGCGTATAGGGACCCACCACATCAAACTGAGGTTGAAATAAGCCAGCCGTACTAGCCTCAAAATAATCAGCTGCAGAACCTGTGGCGCCATTATCGGTATAGCCTTTTTGATTCAAAAGATTGGAAAATTGTTGGGCTGAATTTGGTGTTACAAAGCGTTGAGTTGGAAATTCCACTAAAATGACCAAGGCTTTGTAGAGACCCCTTACCCCATTTGGAGCACGATCCTCAAACAAGCCTTGTCGCACTTTAGCACGATCAGCACGATACCTAGCGACATCTTGACTAGACATCACATCCGAAGCCACTTGATTGAGTAAATTCCATTCATCAACAGAACGTTGGTCTGGATTATGAGCTTGTACGCCCAAACTGATAAGAAAACCTTTTGTAGAAAGAGTGGCATATTCATAACCACCATTCACTTCTAGGAGCCAATACCCATCTACGGTGGTAGCATAATTAAAAAATTCATCACCACACAAACGTAGCGACAATACACTTCCATCGGGCTGTTGATGGAATAAAACGTCAGGATAAGCCGTCACTGCAAAAGAGCATGAACTCACTAGTAATAAGCATGTTAAAATAACATTTCTCATAGGCTTACTCGTTTTATTTCCCACAAAGATACTAAATTATATTTCACATGTGCAAACAATTGTGAATTATTTTACTATTTATCACAATTTATTTTTTAAATACAACTTTTCTTATAAAAAATAAGAGACAATATAACAAACAGAAACAAAACATGCTAAAAAACATATAAATCACTGCATAAAATGCCTTTTTTTTAAAAAAAACACAGTTTTATTTTGTTTCATAACAAAAAACACATACCTTTGTCACATGAAACATTCATTATCACATTTTATTAACTTCAAAAAAACAAATGAATTTATGAAAAAAATTGGATTTTTAACTTTGGCACTTGTGAGCTTATTGTTCACTGCGTGCGACCCAACAGAAGAAACAACAGATGTTAAAGTTACGGGCTTAACCCTTAACAAGACCTCTATTGAACTAGAAATTGAAGGAACAGAACGTTTAACCGTGGTTAAAACACCTTCAAACGCGACTACCGCTATTGTATGGAAATCAAGCGTTGATTCTGTTGCTTCTGTAAGCTCTACAGGTATTGTAACTGCTCTTGCTGCTGGTACTACTACTATTACTGCTTCTGCAGATGGTGTAAGTGCATCTTGTACTGTAACTGTAATGGGTGCTGTTGATTTTAGCTTTACCCAAGGTGAAATCTATGGATGGAGTGATTATGCAGATTTTGGTTATGTCAATGTATATTTATATACAGAAGGTATAAATGTCGCTGGATTTTCAGGAGATGGTTTTGGCGTTAACTTAAAAATTATGGTAGCACAAGGTAGTGGTGCTGTAATTCCAGCAGGAACTTATACCTTTACAGACTTTACTACTGCTGAAGACACTGTACCTAATACTGTGATGAGTGGCTGGTATAATGAAGAGACAAGTGCACCAGTTGGTTCTTATGTGTACTTCTTTGTTGAGAACAATCAAGAGTATTTAGATCTTGGTTATGAAGCTGGTGCTTATTTATTTGATCCTTGTTTAGCAGGTTCCACCTTTACAGTTACTGAAGCCGATGGAATTTATACATTCTCTGGCGTATTAACTAATCCTGCTTACGATGCGGAAGGTAAAGCAATCGAAGGAGAAACAGCTACTTATACATTCCGTTTTAAAGGTGAGATCCCAGATAACACACCTGCTTCAGCCCCAGCTGCTGTTAAAGGTTTAAAAGCTACGCGTCAAGTAAATATCCCTTGGCTTAAAAAATAAGAACTAAGGTCTATCGAATTTTAAAATAGGCTATTCTGCAGAAAGGATAGCCTATTTTATTATGATACACGCATCATTCTTTTATTCAAACTTTTTTTGACTTTTTTTATCAAACAACATCAAGAACATGAAATATCATCTATTGACCATTGCCCTCATAGTATTTTGTACAACACAACTTGTTGCTGTGCCAGCATATCCTGGGCTTATCACTGTAAAGCAGCCAAACAACAACACATTAACCATTAAAATACATGGTGATGAGCATTTTAGTTACAAAACAACAGAAGATGGATATCTTGTAATCGAAGATGAGAATCATGTTTATCGGTACGCCAATATCAATAAAACAGGCGAAATAAAAGTTAGTGAATTATATGCTAATAATGTTCAAAACAGAACAAAAAAAGAAAAAAAGTTTTTATCCGCTATAAAAACTAAAGACTTAAACCTAGAATTACAACAAATGGCGTCAAAACGAAAAGTCGCCAAACGTTGGAACAAATCTTACCCACTCACAGGATCGCCTAAAAGTTTGGTTATTTTAGTCAATTTTGCTGACAAAGTATTTGTTACTAAAAATCCACAAGAGGCTTTCACTCGTTTATTAAATGAGCCAAACTACCACGAAAACGGAGGTACCGGCTCGGCAAGAGACTATTTTACAGCATCATCAAATGGCATTTTTTCTCCTGAATTTGATGTAGTAGGACCTTACACACTCCCAGAAACCATGGCTTTCTACGGAGCGAATGCTAATGGAGGTGATCAAAATCCACAACAAATGGTGTATGATGCTTGTCAAGCTGCCAATAACGACATAAACTTTGCTGATTACGACACCGACAACGACGGTCATTTAGATAATGTATTCATCTATTACGCTGGTTACAATGAAGCCGAAGGTGGTCCTGCCACCACGGTATGGCCCCACCGATGGACGATGTATCCATCATTCCAAGTTGATGGAGTAACTGTTCGCGACTATGCATGTACCTCCGAATTGAAAGGTTATAGCGGTAGCACCATGTGCGGTATCGGAACCTTTGTGCACGAATTTGGTCACGTGCTTGGGCTACCCGATTTCTACGCTACAAACGACGCCACACATCACACGCTGAGCAATTGGGATGTGATGGACGCTGGCCCTTATAATAACAACGGTCGAACACCTCCAAGCTATTCTGCTTACGAGCGTTTTTATTTAGGCTACTTAACTCCTGAAGAATTGACATCGCCACAATTAGTACAACTGGAGCCTCTTACATTATCAAATAAAGCCTATTTATTATCAAAAACTGGGACTCACAATTTAAATGGTAAATCGCCTTCGCCTAACGAGTTTTTCCTACTCGAAAATAGACAACGCGTAGGTTGGGATAGCATTGGCTTACCTGGCAAAGGTATGCTTATTACTCGCGTTTACTACAGCTCAAGTAGTTGGGCAAGCAATACGCCAAATAACGATCCTGCTCAAATGGGCGTTGACATTATGGAGGCTGATGGCATTGGCAATAGCTATAGTCTATCGGGCGACCCATTCCCAGGTACTCGTAATATAACAGAATATCGCCCAGCACTACGTAATGGCGACTTTCTAGAAAAAGATTTGACCTATATTGAGGAACAAGATGTAAACGTTGCCTTTCGTTTTATGGGCGGTGGCGAAAATTTCCCAAGTCTCACAGTTGATGGAACATTAGATCAATTTAAAACTGTACAAGGGACTCCTTCAGCAACCCAAAATATAACAATATCAGGCACTAAACTAACTACTGCTGTAACTATCAAATTCACCAATCGTCTGCATTTTGAGTATAAATTAAGTACAGAAGATGACACCGCTTGGAGAAACAGCAACCTCAGTTTAACACCCAACGCCACAGACAGCACATTAGCTATCACGTTGAATATTCGCTACAATCCTACAACGCCATCTTACACCAATACACACAGTGATAAAATTACGATAACCTATCCTGGCATCACTCGTACCCTAACACTTTCAGGAACGTCTACGCGAGCTGTTTTAGTAGAAATACCGCATGCAGTGGATGCAACCGAAGTAACGCCGTATTCATTTATTGCTAATTGGGAATCAGCATTTGACGCTACAGGATACTACGTAACCGCTTATGCCATAGAAGAAGGAAAACCTAGCTCACAAAAAGAAGAATTTACAACGTTTAATACAACACCTATTCCAGGATGGTACACTAATTTTACCACGATGACACGTTTGTATTATAATTCGTCGCCACAAGCTATCACGTTTTCAAATACAAATGACACCTTAATTACGGAACAATTTTTGGCTAACGCTACCAGTCTTAAATTCTGGACACGAGGAATCAGTGCAAAGGGTAAATTGAAAATAGAAGGACGAAATGGCTCCACGTGGGCAACTATTGCCATGGTCGACGTACAGAATTCATCATCAGTGAAGGAATATCTTTTCAATAACAACGAAAACTTCATTCAATTCCGACTAACATTCGAAAAGACACAAGGTAGTGTAGCGGTTGATGATATTGAGTTTACATTCAACAACACCATCTTTTACCCTGCTAAAGAAACATTTACAACCGAAACATCGATGCCATTAGAAAATTTAGAGCCAGGCTTAGATTTCTATTATAAAGTGAGAGCCACGGATAAAAGTGATTTTTATGAAAACATCACCGATTTTTCAAATACAATCCATGTAAAAACAGTTGACGGAGAATCGAGTACCTCTCAAAAACTAACTATTAGTACGCTCAATTTAAATGACGGTGAAATCGACTTGTATGTTCAAAAACCAGGTTCTAACTTATACATTTACGATGCACTCGGTAGATTGCACAGAATAATAACAATTTCGAGCAATAAAACACATATAAATAGCCTACAAAGAGGTATGTTGTATCTACTGAAATACGATACCAAATATGCAAAAATAATTCTTTAAAACTCTTTGAATTGGGTTTGTAAACAATTATCATAAACCTATTCTAACGATTAAACCTTCGATTGAACTCACTAGTCAATCGAAGGTTTTTTTATAGGCCAACCACTCCATAGAAACTACGTACTGCGCTCAATTTAATTACGCCTATCCATTTGCACACTATTTAAGGGTATCTATTGACATGAAGGATATGTTAGTTTCCTCTCCTTTCTCTTACTGTTAAGCCATTCTATTGTTACGGAGTCAGTAGAATGAAGTGCTAAAATGAACCTATTAAAAAAATAAATAGATTAGAAAGCTAACTACTCTCTTGTACCTAAAAAAATAAGGAGAAAATGCTTGATACATTTTCTCCTTATTTAGTATAAGCGAGATTAAACTCTACCTATTATTTCACGTTAGGATTATTTAAAATCTCTGCTTGTGGAATTTCAAAAATTAATCGTTCATCAGTTGCGGCAACTTCTACACCAGCCATACCTGATAAGTGATTCGCTCCACGTTTATAAGTTTTATCAAAGCGTTTCATGGTCAATAATGAACGTCCTTCACCCCACATCTCAACGCGCCAGTTATAAAGAACAGCATCCAAGAAAACTGATTCTGTCATGGCATCTACCATAGCGGTAACCGTTTCGTCACGTTGATTTAAGAACACTTTGAAACTAGTTTTAGCTTCAGGTAAGCGATTGTCTCTAGCAAGGGCTTCGGCATTAATTAAGTACATTTCTTCGATACGCATGTACACTTCATCATTATCCCATGTTTTATTAATACCACTTTCTGAAGCATCTCTTTTACCATCATAAAATTTCCATACAGGAAGCCCATCGGCATCAAACCAATTTTTACGAGCATCAGTAGCTGGAATAGAAGCAAACAAATCGCTATCAATAATTTTAGCATCACCTGCCCACGCATAACTATAGGTAAATTTATCTACTTGACCCCAAAAAGTTGGCAGTGCTGGTGAATTATCAATAGTCAAATCAATAGCCCACATCCAGTTAGGGCTACTCCAATTGTTAAAACCAGTTGTAGATACATCAGCCTTAGCTAACATTGGGAATTTATTGTTGGCTATCACTTCACCTGACAAACGAGCGGCTTCCGGATTATTACCCATCTGTAAATAAACGTATGCTAACATACCTTTAGCTACATCTTGGTTAATCTCATTTTTATTGGTACGTGTAAAGCCATCTAAAGCCTCAACCGCTTGAAGCAAATCAGTTTCAATAAGTGAATAAACATCAGCTACGGTCAACTGCGACCCTAATCCTTCGATATTAGCTAAATAAACAGGTATAGCCAAATCATTAGGATCTTTGGTGTATTGTTTACCATACATATTTACCAATTGGAAATAAGAATAAGCACGCATAGCTTTTGCTTGGCCATAGTAATAAGCCAATTCCGCTTTATCTGGTATCACTTGATCACCACCTAGAATATCAAAAATAAGATTTGTATTTTTGATCAAACGATAGTGGTAACGCCAGAATTTATAAGTACGAAGCGCTGTGGTTCTGTGTCCTTGTAAACGAGACGCATCCGAGAACCAACCATACGATTCGGCTTTCATCGCCATATCTCCTGACATCAAATCCATGGTGATATCATACGATTTTTGTCCAAAGTCATCATGATCTTCAGTACCACCTGTACCAAATTCGAAGGTCAACGAATATAACCCTGAAATCGAGCTTTTAAGAGCATCTGGATTTAGTTTTGAGATGTCAGCCAATTGCTCAGGAGTCAAAAAAGAGGTTGGCTCCTTATCTAAAAAACTTTCAGAGCAGCTGGTAAATGTCATAGACAAGACAGCTATACCCAAAAGCGATTTTGTTAATTTATTTTTCATTGTTGTCATAATTTTTACAGATTAAAATTGAACTTTTACACCACACATTACAGTACTCAATGGCACATATTGGCTACGGTCTGAATCACCTGTAAGTGAACCGTATGGTACATAACCGTCACGAGCGGATAATAAGAACAAATTGTCGCCAGATACCCAAATGTTGATATTGTTCATTTTGATTTTTTGAACCATTTTCTTTGGTAAACTGTAACCTAAACGCACATTGGTCAAATTCAAATAAGAATTACTTGTCAAGAAGCGTGTTGAGGATGAGTTTACATATTGATCTTGGGCATTTGACAAACGTGGAACATCGGTAATTTGACCCGGTGTAGTCCAACGATTTTCAATATCCTTATGCCAGTTGTATTGACCAATGGTTTCGTTATGCATCAAGTTAGCATAAACGGCATCGTAACCATAACCACCTAAGCCATAAGCAAAGGAAGCAGCAAAGTCAAAACCGTATGCTTCCAAATCCACATTAAAACCACCTTGCAAAGCTGGAATAGCTGATTTACCAACATAATTCAAACCTGCATCCGCATAATCTTTAGTAGTTTCTTTTACCAACGTAGCATTAGGGTTTTTAGCCATATATTCTACCACATTGGTTACCGTGTTACCATCAGCATCCGAATATTTGTACCACATAGCAGCACCATCAGCAGGATCAACACCAGCATACTCACGGATACAATAATCAAAAATAGAGTGACCTTTTGACCAACCATAAGCACCAGCCGATTGGAAATCTTTCAATTGACCAGCTTCATCATGAGGCATTTCTAATAAGGTATTTTTGTAGAAACCACCATTAACAGATAAATCTAATTTCACCGAACGTGTATCCACCAAGTGGCCTGTTAAGGTAAATTCAACCCCTTGATTCGACATCACAGCATCATTCACATCATATGAAGCAAAACCCATAGACGGTGCTACCGCGCGAGTAAACAACATTTGATCTGTTTTTTTGTAATAATATTCAATTTCACCTGCTAAATATTTGGTGATATCAAATTCAACACCCGTGTTAAAGATACTTGAATGTTCCCAAGTTAAATCAGGATTACCTTGACTAACCCATGTGTAAGCGATTTCGTCATTTACATTAGAAATTTTATACACACTCTTAGTTGGATAAGCAGAACCTAACTCTTGGTTACCAAGTACACCCCAACTCGCTTTTAATTTCAAATTCTTTACAATATCAGAACCTTGTAAAAAATCTTCATTAGACATTAACCAAGCAGCACCAATTGATCCGAATAAACCCCAACGGTTACCTTTTTCAAAACGAGAGCTACCATCACCACGTAATGTTCCATGAACGAAGTATTTTTCATCATAGTTATAACGAGCTTGTCCGAAATAACTTTCCAATGAATAGCTTTCTGAAACACTTTCCATATAGCCATAAACTACGGCATTTGACCATTCCAAACCATAAGGGTCAGCTAAATTACTTTTTTGACCAGTCATTTGAGAAACACTATATAACGTTGATTCATGAGCAACAAACGCATCAATATTGTGTTTATCAATGGTTTTTTGATAAGCCAAAATTTGGTTAGCCGTCAAGGCTAAATAGTTGGTTTGTGTTTTGGTGATACGACCTTTACCTGCAGCATCGCCGTAAAACCAGTTGGTTAAATCAGCATTGTTAGCACCCACATATTGTAAACCAACGTTGGTGGTCAATTTCAAATCTTTGTAGAATTGAATTTCTAACATAGCACTACCAGTAAAGTCATGTTGAGTAGTTCTATCTTTGTCTAATTGCAATGCACCTGCAGGGTTCACACCAGCTGCATAAGTACGACCATAACCAGAATACATACCATAATCAAACTTATTACCACCTAGCAATGGATCTTGTACGATATTGCCTTGTGCATCGCGTTGGAACACAGGATAAATAGCAGGCATAAAGTTTACAAATTGGAAACCATTGTTCATGTTATCCGATTGTCCAGGTTGATTGGTTTCGGCATACGTATACGCCATGTTCAAATTACCTTTCAACCATTTTTTAGCTTGATGATCTACATTAGCACGAGCAGTGAAACGGCTATAATCAGAACCAATGTAATAACCTTCATCTTTCAAATAACCAAATGAGGTATAATACGTTGTTTTATCAGAACCACCGTGTATTTTTACGTTAGCTTCGTATTTTTGACCTGTACCGAACAGATAATCGGACCAGTTTTCTGGGGTATATTTACGTTGGATGCCATCATAAAATTTACCAGTAGAAGGGTCAATTAATAATTTACCAGGGGTATCCCACATATTGTAGGCAACAGGCAAACCACTTGTGCTAAACAAGTTGTTAGAAGCGAGAGTAGCGGCTGCTGATTCTGTTTTACCAGAAATAAGCTGTTGATTTTTCAATCCCTCCCAACCTAATTCAACAAAACGTTCAGGGCTTGTAATCACATCGTACAAAGGAATAAAACGGGCATTCACACCATATTTTACATCCACGTCAATTTTACCAGTTTCACCTGAAGTACCTTTTTTAGTGGTAATCAATACAACACCATTAGCACCACGTGAACCATATAAAGAAGTTGCTGTAGCATCTTTCAAAATGGTAGTAGTGGCAATATCCGATGGGTCGATAGAACTCAAGTCTCCACCAGTTAATGGAATACCATCTACCACATAAAGAGGAGCTGCACTTGCATTAACAGAACCAATACCACGAATACGGATAGAAGCGGTAGAACCTGGCTGACCAGAGGTATTTACTACTTGCACACCCGCTACAGTACCTGCCAACGCTTTAGAAATCTCAGTTGGATTTTTCTTTTCCATTGTTTCCGAGCTAACTACAGCCGCAGAACCTGCGAATGCCTTTTTAGTAGAAGTACCGTATGCAACTGTAATTACTTCGTCAAGCACAATTGCATCCGCTTCCATTTTAATTACAACCCCATTTTTGGCAGGAACTTCTGCGGTTTTCAAACCCACATAAGAAACAACCAAAATAGCGCCATCAGACACTTGAAGTTCAAAACTTCCATCAACATCGGAAATAGTTCCGTTTGTTGTGCCCTTCACCAAAATAGAGGCTCCAATTACGGGCTCATTGTCACTAGAAGTAACAACCGTACCGGAGATCGTTCTACTTTGGCCATACACTGCACTTGCGCATAACATGAACAAGCCAGCTACCAATAGTGTTAATTTTCTCATAGATTTCACCTTTTGTAGAATAAATAACTGTTTGAATAAATATAAAAATTGTTTTGTAATTACAATCTGTAACCTAAAAGTTTACGTAGAAAGCTTTTAACCTCACAAAGTTAAACTATTGACCCATACAAAACAAGAGTTTAAAAGAGAAAAGTCAAAAAAAGTAACTTTTTATATATTTATAGAAAAAAAACGATAACTACATTTATTATAAAACGATAAATGATTTTTAATAAAAATTTAGAAATCAACGAGTTATAAAAAATGAAGAAAAACGAGAAATTTTGAGGTAAAAAGGAGAAAAAAATAACTTTTAAGCCCTTTTCTTATGCTAAAAAACATATTTTACAACTAAACTCGTCAGATAAAAACGCAATTTTAACACTTTATTCAGACGCATAAAAGCATAAAAAGGGCACCTTTTTTGTTATAAGAAATAAAAAACTGGCTCTTTTTTTGTGATTTATTTATAAAAATGCGAAAATCTCTTTCAAATTGATAATAGTTTGAGGTTGTTTGTCAATTGACGAACCATTTCTATTAAAATGAAGTGCATCTATACCAAACTGACGAGCACCAACTATGTCCACTTCATAATTATCGCCAACCATTAATACTTGATTCGCATTGGCAGCACTTTTTTCGAGGGCGTGCTCAAAAAAACGCGAATCTGGCTTCATAAAGCCCACCTCTTGCGATAGCACAATTGTGTCAAAATAGTGAAGAAGTCCACTGTTACGTAATTTATCATATTGCACATCGCGAAAGCCATTCGATACAATGGTCATATGATAAGCATGAGCGCGTAACTCGTCCAGCACTTCGTGAGCATGAGGTATCAATTTGGTTTTAGTACTCATTATCGCCAAAAAATCAGTACTCAATAGTCGTGCAAAGGCTTTATTGTGAACACCGACCAGACGTAAAGGATAACTAAAACGCTCAAGACTTAAAAACTCTTTAGTAATAGTGCCGGCGCCATACAACCCCCACAATTCCAAATTTTTAGGTTCGTACAACTGATAAAAATGGTCGAAAGAGGTGAAATAACGATTTAATTGATGTTTCTCGAACAAATCCATGAGCGCCTCATGTGCGTTGTAACGAAAATCCCACAAGGTATCATCCAAATCGAAAAACAAATGTGTATAACGTGCCATAACTCTACAAATAAAAAAAGCAAGCAAAGCGTACATTATCCACTTTGCTTGCTTACATATCACTTAAAATGGAATTTTAATCAACTTCAATAACCAAATATTTAGATACACTCCAGAAGGCCTTGGTATCTGTAATATATAATGTGTATTGACCATCTTTAAGCTCCAAACGATAAGCCGTTTTAGGATGATTGGTCAACATTTTTACACGTTTAGCATAAAGCGGAATCTCTTTGACCTCACGTGCATCAATTTTCACAAAGTAATCTTTATTAAAATCGCTTTGCAATACTTTAGTAGGAGAAACCAAGCCATCGGTTGAAATAATTTTCTGTGTCTTTAATTCCTTACGCGTACCAAATACATACCAAGCTGCGTGTAACGCTTCATCTTGACGAGCAATGGTTTGTTGACGTTGTTCATTTTCACTACGCAAAGCACTTACATCGCTATTAAGACCTTGAATAGAAGCATCCTGTTGAGCTATTAAGGCGTCTTTTTGTGATAATTGCGACAACAACGTATCAATGGTACTATTTTGTTGCTCCACCAGAAGCGTTAAACGTTTCACCGATGAATCAAGTTCTTTAATCTTCAATCCGCTACGTCGCAAATCTTTATTTAAACGATCAATTTCAGCTTGATTCTTTTGAACAATCTCGGTCACCAAAGCGATATTTTTGTTGATACGTTCAGCTTGATCAATTTCGATACCTTCGCTATTACTCTGCAACGAAAGATATCCTTCAATCTCTTTCACGCGATCCAAATTTTGTTCGATATCATTCATCGTTTTCAAATACGTATTCACCTCTCGCTCGATTTGCGATTTGGCCAAACGTAATGAATCATTTTCCGAGCGTAAATCTTGTACTTCGGAAGTCATAAACGAACATGCCGTAAATAGTGGCAAACAAACAAAAGCAATCAAAAGCTTTTTCATGTTATCAATCTCCTTTTTTAAAAAACGTAAGTATACTAAACTGTGAAATTATTTATTGTAACCTTCAACCACCATCACAAATTCGCCTTTAGGTGGATTTTCTGTAAAATGAACAATTAATTCTGAGAGCGTGCCTCGCACGGTCTCTTCAAATTTTTTTGAAATTTCGCGTGAAACCGATGCTTTACGCTCAGCACCCCAATATTCGGCCATTTGCTCCAATGTTTTTATAATACGAAATGGCGATTCGTAAAAAATCATGGTGCGCTCCTCTGCAGCCAACTCTTTAAATTTAGTTTGACGCCCTTTTTTCTGAGGTAAAAAACCTTCGAAACAAAAACGATCGTTTGGTAAACCCGAATTGACTAATGCTGGAACAAACGCTGTGGCACCTGGCAAACATTCCACGTCCACGTCGTGAGCCACACAAGCACGAACTAATAAAAAACCTGGGTCTGAAATAGCTGGCGTTCCAGCGTCAGATACTAAAGCCACCGTTGTACCTTGTTGAATGCGTGACACCACTTGTTCTACCGTTTTGTGTTCGTTGAACTTGTGATGCGAGGACATCGGTGTATGTATATCAAAATGTTTGAGTAAAACAGAGGTTGTACGCGTATCTTCAGCCAAAATAAGATCTACTTCGTTGAGCACACGAACGGCACGCATGGTCATATCTTCCAAATTGCCGACAGGAGTTGGTACTACGTATAATTTACTCAAAGCGTTTTATTATTAAACGTGATTAATTAGTGTAACGACGTTGCAATAACGTCATAAAATCCACCACATTATCATCATCAGCTACCCACTTAAAATGTTTAGCCAAATAATCTTGAGCTTTGTCCAAGGTATCCAACTGATTTAAATCGCTCAACACTTGGTTCATTTTTTCACCATTACCATCAAATAATTCGCGTTGAAAGCGAAAACGATCAGCAATGCTAATAGCTTGTTTTATATCTTGAATAGGCTGTTTTGCAATGGTTGATCCTAATGATTCATCCGATTTTAAAAGCGAATCGCTCACCGTTGCTGTTTTGTGAATAGTTTCAGCCACAATATGTTGTGTGGTTTGTTCGGTCACCACAGATGTTACGTGTTCCACGTGCTCTTCAACCACCGCTGTCTCTTCCGATTGGGTCATCTCTGTGGTAGTTTCAGTCCCAATTACGGTTTCTAACACAGCTTCTGGCTGTGGCTTTTCTTCCACTTTTGCCACCACTGGAATTGGCTCTGGTTTTTTCTCAGCAACAACTTCCACAACAGGCAATGTCGCTTTAGGCAAATTCAATAAGCATTCGCGTAAATTATCGGCCTTAGCTACAGCTAAATCAAGCAATGTTTTTGGGAATTCAGGCATTTCAGAGAAGCCCTTGGTAAGTGTTTGCAACTCATTGATTTCCTTTTCAATAAGTACAATTAACGTTTCTCTTGTCATAATTCCTGTGATTTATAATAAACAAATATTGAATTTTACTATCTTTGCAAGCAACAAAATTAGTGCCACAAAGATACTACTTTTCGAGACAATTTTAAACATTGAAAAAAAGATTTTTAGCACCTAACAAAAACTTTAATCTCAGCCTCTTAAACACATGAATTTTTTTGAATCAAATATCCATTCTGGCAAAAAACGCGGTAGTATTGAAGTCGTATGCGGTTCCATGTTTTCAGGCAAAACCGAAGAGCTTATTCGCCGCTTAAAACGTGCCAAAATTGCCAAACAACGCGTTGAAATTTTCAAACCGTGCATTGACACACGCTACTCTGATACAGAAGTTGTTAGCCACGACCATACGAGCATTAACTCCACACCCGTGGATTCGTCGCAAAATATTCTACTGATGACTGGTGATGTGGACGTGATTGGTATCGACGAAGCGCAGTTTTTTGACGAAGGTTTAACAGAAGTTTGTAACACGCTAGCCAATCAAGGTTTTAGAGTGATTATTGCTGGTCTTGATATGGATTTTAGAGGCGTTCCATTTGGTCCGATGCCTGCGCTCATGGCTATTGCCGATGATGTAACCAAAGTACATGCCATTTGTGTGCGTTGTGGTTCGCCCGCTTACATTTCTCACCGTTTGGTAGCTGGCGAAAGTCAAGTATTATTGGGAGAAACCGACAAATATGAGCCTATCTGTCGCCAATGTTATAACGAGTTAGCGGAAGAAGAACGATAAAAATAGCACAAACATAAAAAAGAGGTTGATTTTTTTACGAATCAACCTCTTTTTGCTTGATAATGGGCTTGCACAAAGCGCAATTGCGTATAGGAAATACGTCCTTCAAAGGCATCGTAAACTTCTGTAAGACTCGTGTCCATAACCAATTTAGTCACAATTTCGGTAACTACCGTTTCATCGATAAAATCGTACACCGACAAAGCTCCTTCGGTTATTAATTTCACCACGTGCGATTCGATAGTGGAAAGTGCCATTTGTCGTTCTTGTGCTATTTCTTGCAACGATTTTCCCTCACGACACATCGTTTCTGTAATTTTATAAGTAGCACCCTTCTCCGCTTTGGGTTTGGTTTCTTTGGTGTTTTTTTCTTTTTTGGTTTTAGTTTTGGTTACCGATACTTCAATTTCAATTTCGTCGAAATCGAGCCCTTCTTGCATACCATGAGCCAAACCATTTTGTTTGCAATAAGCGCGCACCAAATCCAAAAACCGAAAACCGTAACGTTGTACTTTCATTTTACCAAAACCTTTGATGCGCATCAACTCTTCAGGCGTTTGAGGCAACAAATTACTGACTTCAACCAACATTTTAGTGTCGGCCACCATATACACAGGCACATTCAACTCTTGACACAGTTCGTTGCGTAAAGTTGCCAATTCCTGATACAAATGGGCATTTTTTATTGGTAATTTCTGCTTCGTTTTTTTATCGCCAGCATACACGTGTACGTTGAATTTGGGCACTTTAAACGTCGCTTTTAATTCAAAATAATGAGTTACTGAAAAATCCTCTCGAATACCTGCCAAAAGGTGTTTTTTTGCCGCTAGTTGTTCATAAATATTGGTTAACCGCGCCGCATAATCGAGTGCTTCGGTGCGACTATCGGTCACAGCAGGCGACTGTTCAGCTAAATCCATTATTTCAGAAATGACTGGCACAAAAAAATCGGACGCTGCGATTAAACGTTCTTGCAATTTATCAGTGTTATTCTCAGCACAAAGCAAGTTTAATTGACGCAGGAATTTATCGGACACCGATTGAAGTTCGTACACTTGTGTTTGTAAAGCATTCAAAAACGGCTGTGTTTCATCGTTAAAATCGAGTATGAGCGATCCAATGTAGTTGACAAACGAACGTGTCATGCCTGCAATCATGGAAAAATCGAATGCGGTGCGTAAAATTTCAGCATTATATTGCGATTTAAACGCTTGCACTTGTTGTTCCAACTCGGATTCGGCCGTTTTTCTCTCCGAAAAATCCAACACATGTTCGTCGACCACCAAGCTCCGTTGATTAATAGGCGTAGTGAGCACAATTCCGTCCAACGAGCGACAGCGGCTCAACGCCACATACACTTGACCCGACGCAAAAGCAGAGCCAGCATCAATAACCACTTTATCGAACGTTAATCCTTGACTTTTATGTATGGTGATGGCCCACGCCAATCGCAGTGGAAATTGGGTGTAAGAACCCAACTCTTCCTCTTCTATTTGGTTCGTTTCTTTATTGACACTATAACGAATGTTTTGCCACGTTTCCTGAATCACCAACAACGGTTCGGTTTCGCCATCGCACGTCACAAAAATCTCCGTTTCGGAGAGTGATGTCACTATGCCAAGTTTTCCATTGAAATATTTGCGATCGGCACCCACATCATTGGCAATAAACATCACTTTCGCACCCACTTTGAGTGCCAATAAGGCATCGTTGGGATAACTTTTATCGGAGAATTCGCCTTGAATTTTGGCTTCATACGTAAAAATAGGTGCCTCAATTTTAGCCATTTCCTCGGCATTAATAGTGTCCGCTTTGCGATTGTGTGTGGTTAAGGTGATGTAACCATCGCCCTCTTGCGGACGAAAATCGGGATTATAACGCAAATTTAATAATTCAAAACCGTCGGCTGACAGTTGATTATTGCGCACCTCGTTGAGTAGTCGAATAAATTGTTGATTGGTTTGGCGAAAAATATGATCTAACTCGATATAAACAGGCGTTTGTTGCGAAATGACTTGGCTATGAAAAAAATAGGGACTGGCGTAAAACTGCGACAACAACGACCATTCGTCGCCCACTGCCACCGGCGACAGTTGGTACATATCGCCAATAAATATGACTTGCACGCCACCAAATGGTTCTTGGTAACGGTAGCGATAATGACGCAAAATGGCATCCATGGCATCGAGCACATCGGCACGCACCATGCTAATTTCGTCGATAACGAGCAATTCTAATTCTTGGAATATTTTACGTCGAACAGACGTAACATGCTGTTTAGCAATTAGGTTAGCACGACCTTCGTTGGTAGGCACAAATGGCGTAAACGGCAATTGAAAAAACGAATGAATAGTAACGCCACCAGCATTGATAGCCGCTACGCCCGTAGGAGCCACCACCGCCATTTGTTTGTGCGTTTGTTCACGCATACGACGCAGAAACGTGGTTTTCCCCGTACCCGCTTTGCCAGTAAGAAAAACCGAACGCCCCGTGAACTGTACAAACTCTTCAGCTATATCGTAAACAGACATTTTCTACGTTTTTTTGAATAAATAACCTACGGACAAAGATACATATTTACACGCAATTCTAGAACGTGTTTCACTATGTTATTTCCTTTCTTTTTCAAAAGTAATAAGCACTAAAAAAAGGGAAACAAATTGTTTCCCTTTTTTTATAACGACTAAACACGTACATTCTATTTTTGTCGTGGAAACAACAATATAGGTGTACCTGTAAATTCCCAATGTTCACGAATTTTATTTTCCAAGAAACGCAAATAAGGCGCCTTGATATATTGTGGCAAGTTGGCAAAGAATACAAATGTGGGCACTTGTGTACCAGGCAATTGTGCTACATATTTAATTTTAATGTATTTACCTTTGAAAGCTGGTGGAGGATAATTCTCAATCAATGGTAAGAACAACTCATTTAATTTAGCGGTTGGCACTTTACGATTTTTGTTTTCGTACACCTGCATAGCCGTTTCAATCACTTTGAAAATACGTTGTTTGGTGACGGCCGAGGTGAATATAATTGGAAAATCTTTGAATGGAGCCAAACGTTCGCGAATCGCCTCTTCGTAAGTTTTAATATCTTTGGCCTCTTTATTTTCAATTAAATCCCATTTATTTACGCAGACTACCAAGCCCTTACGGTTCTTTTGAATCAATGAAAAGATATTCAAATCCTGACTTTCGATACCACGTGTACCGTCAATCATCAAAATACAAACATCGGCATTTTCAATTGCTTTGATAGCTCTAATCACCGAATAATATTCAGTATCTTCGTTCACTTTGGCTTTTTTACGAATACCAGCGGTATCCACCAAATAGAACGAATGACCAAATTTATCGTATTTTGTATAAATAGAATCGCGTGTAGTACCAGCAATATCGGTTACGATATGACGTTCTTCGCCAATAAACGCATTGACAAGCGATGATTTACCGGCATTTGGACGACCTACCACTGCAAAACGTGGCAATTCTTCCAACACTTCTTTTACATCTGGCTTAAAGTGTTTCAATAATTCGTCGAGTAATTCGCCACTACCAAGCCCATTGATAGCCGACAAAATATACGGTTCGCCTAATCCTAACGCATAAAATTCGGCCGCTTGAAATTGTAATTCAAACGTATCCACCTTATTGGCCACCAACATCACTTTTTTCTTACTACGACGTAAAATGTCGGCCACATGCATATCCAAATCGGTAATGCCATTGACCACATCAACCACAAACATAATAATGTCGGCTTCTTCGATAGCAATGGCTACTTGGCGATTGATTTCTTCCTCAAAAATATCGTCGGAATTGACTACCCAACCGCCGGTATCAACTACCGAAAAGTCACGTCCATTCCACTCACATAAGCCATACTGACGATCGCGCGTAGTTCCAGCTTCTTCATTCACAATAGCCCGACGCGATTTGGTCAAGCGATTAAACAAGGTCGATTTCCCTACATTTGGACGACCAACAATGGCTACTAAATTTCCCATTTTTTCTTTCTTATTAGTGTTTATACTGAGACGCCTACCACTTTCCCAAGCAATTCCGTGACTCGCAATCTAAACGAGCGGACAAGGCATCGATTAACAACTTGTTTTAGTCGTTTTTATGCTCCAATTGGTAGCCAAAGTTGCGCAATTTACGTTCGCGATTACGCCAATCTTTTTCTACTTTTACAAAAAGTTGCAAAAAAACTTTTTTATCAAAAAAGGCTTCTATGTCTTTACGGGCTTGTGTGCCAACCGTACGAAGAGCTGCGCCTTGTTTTCCTATAAGTATGCCCTTCTGCGAATCGCGTTCGCAAAAAATGACCGCACTGATACGTAATAAATTCCCTTCTTCTTTGAACTCCTCAACCGCCACTTCTACGGAATAAGGAATTTCCTTATCGTAGTTCATCAAAATTTTCTCACGAATGATTTCGGTTACAAAAAACCGTTCCGATTTATCAGTCAACGCGTCTTTATCAAAAAACGGAGGCGATTCGGGCAATAAGTCTTTAATGTGGTTGAACAGCGTTTCGATATTGAATTTTTCCAATGCCGATATCGGGAAAATTTCAGCTTTAGGCAATTCCTTGTGCCAGAAATCGACTAACGCTTCTAATTTTTCTTGATCTATTAAATCTATTTTGTTGACAATGAGGATAATTTTGGTTGTATCCTGCATCCGTTGCACTTTTTCGAGGAAAAATGCATTTTTTTCGGCAGAATCAATCACATCGGTCACATACAAGAGAATGTCAGCATCCGCAAGAGCCGAATTGGAAAATCCCAACATCGATTCTTGCAATTTGTAATTGGGTTTCAACACACCTGGTGTATCGGAATAGACGATTTGAAAATCTTCGCCATTAACAATACCCATAATACGATGACGCGTAGTTTGCGCTTTGGACGTGATAATAGAAATGCGCTCGCCCACTAACGCGTTCATTAAGGTAGATTTCCCGACATTGGGATTTCCAACAATATTGACAAAACCTGCTCTATGCATACCAATCATGAATGAGTGGAATCGGAGGAATCGTGGAATCGATTTGCCCGTCACAAATTCGGCAACAAAGGTACAAAAAATCTGCGAGTTGTGCACTATCTGGTTTTTAAAACACTGATAGACATTTTTATAGATTATTGTAGAATGAGTTCGATTTTTTAATTACTTTTGTACAAAAGTTTATCACTCACTTTTCTAACGCAACAACATCATGGATATAGAAGATATTTTAGTCAACGGGCAGGTTTTTGGAAGCACTGGTGGCTCATCGAAAAAAAGCACTAGCAAATGGCCCAAGAAGAAACTGTCGGGCGCACAGCAAATGCGAGCCGATTACAAAAAGCGTATTGCTGCTAAGGCAATATCACGAGCCAAAGGAAAAGGTAATAACAACCCACCGACATAAAAAAGAGCTGCAAACCATGGTTCGCAGCTCTTTTTTTATGATTACCAATGAACTTTATTTTTTAAGAGCTTTGGCTTTAGGTTCCACTTTAGGAGCAACCTTTTCTGTTTTTGCTTTTGCCACTTGTTTCACTGTTTTTTCTTTACAAGCATTCAACTTGGTCTCTAAATCAGCAATTTCTTGCTCTTGATTGTAAATAGTCTGCAACAAAGCGTTCAACTCTTCATTTTCAATACTCGTTGGATATTGTGCTTTGACGCGTTCCATAAAATCGCTCAACACGTTCATATAATTCATAAACGCATCGTAAGGCGATTCGTAAGGAATGGCTTCAGCATAAATCATTCCATTGGAATAGTGTTTGGTAGTCATAAAAAAGAAGTGCGACGTATCTTGCAAACGCTGCCAATCCATTTTTAGCAATAAATCGGAACATAAATGCACGCGTTTGCTGATGCTATACAATTTATTAAGTGCTTCATTCTGAAGCTCATTACCACACCAAGCGCTCAAATCTTTTTCTTCATCGGCCCACGACATCGGATGTAATACCGAAATAGTATCAACGGGCTTCGATTTTGAAGCAACTTCACTTGGCGTAGAAAAACCAACGCCATGTTCCATAGCATGAGAAGGCAACGCTTTGAAAAAATCAAAAATACCGCTATTCTTATTATTCAAAACTCCGAGCGCTTCGTAACCAAGAAATACATTGAACAGTTCTTCTTCGGCTGGTGCGGCGTTTATCCAACCAATAAATTTTTCAGCTGTCAGTGGATATTCATCCCAATTCCATTGTGAAAAACGGTAATTGATATCGTCACTGAGTTTATTGTCGCGCACCAACAATTTCACCTTATTGTTATAAGCATGATTGTATACATAATGTGTACTCTTCCAGCCCATAATGTGTTTTGCACCTTCAATCATGATGGTTTTATAACCCATTTTGGCAATAGATTCACCAATTTCGTCAGAATAAACCAATGCTGTGTTAGCATAAACGGTTGGCATTTTGCCAAACAATTGTTTTATTTTATTGGTTTGTAATTTGGTTTGAATAACAAACTCGTCTTCATCATAGATGGAAGCCAATGAGTGACCATTAGGCGTAGCCAAAAATTCCACGCTGCCCGTTTTTGCCAACTCCTGAAAGCTTTCAATCACTTCTGGTGCATAACGTTCAAATTGTTCCAAAGCTAAACCCGAAATGGCAAAAGAAACTTTGAATTTACCGTTAGAGCTACGAATCATTTCAAGCAATGTACGATTGGCTTCCAAATAACATTGGTCTGTCACTTGCCGAACAGCAGCCTCATCGGAATAATCATCGTAATAATAGTGGTCGTTACCAATCTCAAAGAAACGATACCGTTTCAAATTCGACCGCTGATGTACGCGAAAAATAAAATTTATTGTTTTCATATAGTAATGATGAGTTATAATTTATAAGTTTTAACGGCCGCAAACCATGTCGTAAATACGACGCACTTTTTGACCTGCAATTTCCCATGTAATAGCATTCACCTCGTCCAATCCATTTTGGCGCAGTGCTTTATACATAGCTGGATATTTTACAATAGCATGAATATAATCGGCCATCGCAGCAATATCCCAATAATCGGTTTTGATGGCGTGATCCAAAATTTCGGCACAGCCCGATTGTTTAGAGATAATACTTGGCGTACCACATTGCATCGCCTCCAGTGGCGAAATACCAAATGGCTCCGACACGGATGGCATCATATACACATCGCTTTCGGCCAACATTTCGTACACGCCACGGCCTTTCAAGAATCCAGTGAAGTGAAATTTGTCAGCGATACCGCGTTGTGCAACCAAACGAATCATTTTGTCCATCATATCGCCACTACCAGCCATCACAAAGCGAACACCATCGGTATGTTGCAACACGCGCGAAGCAACTTCCACAAAATATTCGGGCCCTTTTTGCATGGTAATACGACCAAGGAAAGTCACTAATTTATCCGTCCGTTCACTTTTGTGCAATTCATTGATAAACTCAAGTGGTTCCACCGCATTATGCACGGTTGTCACTTTATCGGGATGTTGATGGTATTTTTCAATCACCGTATTTCGAGTCAAATTGGATACCGTAATAATGTGATCGGCGGCATCCATGCCCTCTTTCTCAATACGATAGACATCAGGGTTGACTTGTCCGCGACTACGGTCGTAATCGGTAGCATGCACATGAATTACCAATGGTTTACCACTAATTTGTTTTGCGAATCGCCCAGCAGGATACGTTAACCAGTCGTGCGCATGAATCACGTCAAAATCGCGACTATGGGCAATTACACTCGCCACAGCTTCGTAGTTCGATATCTCTTCTAACAAATTATCGGGATAACGACCTGAGAAATCGACGCAACCTAAATCATTCGTCCATATACGATGAAAATCATATTTAATACCGTCACGTAATTGATAATATTCATCGGGATGCATTTTGGAACCGATACGATCATTCACATAGTGCCAATCGACATCTCGCCACACGACGGGAACATTGCATGCTCCAATAAGATGAAGAAAACTTTGGTCTTCATCGCCCCATGGTTTCGGAATCACAAAGGTGATATCCATATCCGATTGCAAAGACATACCACGGGTTAATCCATAACTTGCGGTTCCTAAGCCACCCAGAATATGAGGAGGAAACTCCCATCCAAACATTAATGCTTTCATATAAAATCTAACTATCTATTTTTTAGGTCAAAATCTGATTACAACAGATTTTATTTACCATCAACTAACACTCCAATTCCATATTCATCCACCTGCTTGTCAGAAAGCGTTTGAATAAAATCCTCCATCAATTTTTTAGCGCGCAATACCTCGCCCACAGTTGGCGCATAACTCATAGCCCCATGTCCACGAAATGGTGGATTGCCATCGTATAATTCCGACAAGCAACCGACGGTTAACTCCGTTAAATCGCTTTCGAAACCTGCCAACAAACGCATCAACATAGACACACCACTCATTTTATGAACTCTTAAATAAGCTTCAGCAAAGGCGGCGGTAGTCCACGGCCAAACAGGTCCATTATGATAATTACGATCACGCTCCAACTGTCCGCCCACATAATTAGGACGATACATGCCGCTTTTTGGACTTAAACTACGCAAACCTTTTACGGTAAGCAATTCACGTGTAACTATATCCAGAATAGACTTTTGTTGGCTTTTTTCCAATGGCGAATAAGGCAACGACACCGCAAATATCATATTTGGACGTACCTCACGATTGTGATAATTTCCATCTACATAGTCGTCGAGATAGACACCATTCCAAAATGTTTGCACAAACGATTGGTGCATAATTTCAGCTTGATAATTCAGTAAATCGGCCGTATTTTCTTGAGTCAATTGTCCTGCAATATCTGACGCAAATTTGAGTGCATTGTACCACAAGGCATTAATTTCGACCACATAACCAGTACGAGGCGTTATAGGATAATCATTTTCCGTCGCATTCATCCAAGTGGCTGGTTTATAACGTCCATCGGTATATAATAAACCATTGTCGTGAACAAACAAATTGGTGTGTTTTTGCTTACGAATAAATGCGATAATATCTAAAACAGTATCGCCATATTTATCAGCTGCTTGTTGTAACGAAGTAGTTTGTGCATATTGCTGAATATTCCAAATAAACCACAAAAGCACATCAGGAGAACTCACCTCTTTGAGCTGTGTACTTTTAGGTTTACCATCGATGTAATCGCGCACCGCTACCACACCAATTTTCATCATATTGTCGAACATCGCCACGTCGCCGATAGCCAATGTAGTACCAGGTAAAGCAATAAACTCATCGCGCGCACGGTACTTAAACCAAGGATAGCCCGCCAACAAATAATAACCATCCTCTTTTTTATTATAAAATTGTTGCGCTGCATTCTTCAAACAACTAAAAAAATCGGCACGTCCTGTGCGTTTTTCTTTTTCCTCTTCGAATAATGCTTTCAGTTTACGTACGCCAATAGGTTCAGTGCCAGCAGAGAAAATAATCGTTTCACCTTTTTTGATAGACAATTCGAAATAACCTGGCACATACAAATCCTCACGAAAATCGTAACCGCGCTCCTGTTCTTTATAATATTCGATACCACGATACCAGTCGGGCTGAGGAACAAACACACCTTGTTTGTTGGTTTGCATCACCAAATGAGGATAAGGTTCGTACAAACAGCACGAAATACCATTTTCCACCTCTTGATATGTTTTATTAATCGTGTTATTTTCTTGTGTCAATTCGTTCACATTACGAAATGCCAAAAAGGGGCGCAAACGCAATGTAGTAGGCGAATGGGCTTCAAGCAAGGTGTAACTAATTAAAATGCGATTTTCGCCAGAAACAAAAACTCGTTCTTTCTGAAGAATCACACCACCCACACGATAAATTGTGGTAGCAACAGAGTCAATATGAAATTCACGAATATACTTATGTCCGCGTGGACTATAATGGTCGCCTTGGTATTTATGAATACCCAAATTAAATTCGGCTCCATGCTGAATCACCGTTTCGTCGCACGAAGATAATAAGACGTGATTATCACGGTCGATTTCGGGAACTGGCACCACCAGCAAACCATGATATTTACGCGTATTACAATCAATAATGGTTGTACTAGCATAAGCGCCAGCCTTATTTGTGCGCAACATCTCCTTATCCAACGACTTTTCGAGGTTGGTAAGCAACATTTTATCAAATTTCAAGTAACTCATATATAATCTATTATATTAATCTCTTTGCGCGTTAAAATTTACTAAAAAATAAAGGGGTAATTTACAACTTTATTTTAATATTAACAAAAAAAAATAGCTGTTTTATAACAGCTATTGTATCGACCGAAAATGATATTATTTCAAGCAAACATAAGCTATTGCGACACCAATTTAACGGCTACTAATTTATCATAACGTTCACCCCAAGGACGATGATACACGTAAATGGCATACTCATTTTCAGTTTGCCAATAACTCCCCTCTATTGGTTGAAGCGTTCCACTCTTGGCATCTTTCTCAACAAACAGATACTGAAAATTATAACCTCCTTGTTTTAGAAAAAGTGACTTCACATACGCTTTCTGTGCAAAATCATATACCATACGCGATTGTTCATTAATTTGATTATTGAACAACTGACCAACCAAACAGAGTGTTCCATTAAAATAAGGTTCCGGCATTGGTACTGCAAAATGTACCCACATATAATCGGCTTCCACATCCACATCGTTGGAACGTTGGCGATTCACTAAAAACTGCCCATTAGCATCATAGCCTTGTTCTACGCCACGTCCAGCACGGCTCTCGCTCGGGAATAACCACACATGATAAAAAGTGCGATCAAACGTAATACGATCAATGCCGCTACCATAGGTATATTCTGATGAAAAATCAACACTACGATATTGATTACCACCCTCAAAAATCAAACGGCGATTATTGGTGTATGATTGCACATTGGACGACGTATAAGTAGGCGTTAAGTTGGTAACTGCATTGTCCCAACGACGATTTTGCTGCACCGTTACTTTGAGTTCTGTAAATGGATCGCGCACTTCATAACCGCTTGTTCCCACCTCAAAATCGACTTGCTGATAGCGCCCTGCCAACTCTCTATCGGTATTACCACGCACCGACCCTTTGACCGTTACACGCGACTCAACAACCGAGAAACAAGCCACAGCCACTGGCTTCGTAAAATCATTATCCTGAGCAATAACTACGGCATAGTTGCCAGATACCTTCAATTTTAAATCGGCGTTAGGCACATCAAATTGATAATGTACGTAAAGCGTTGTCGTATTCGACGAAAAGGCATAATTATCAATAGACCCGTTGGCAAAACCTTCCAAATAATCAACTTCCGACAACGAAGAACGTGTCCAATCGGCATTACAATGCACCAAGGCATACGTGTAACTTTTGGGTTCATAAGACATCTCGTCAAATGAGATTCGCACCGATTGGTCGGAACCTAATTCAATGACTGGAATGGCTAACGGATTGTCGGCTATACGCACTTGTAACGTACGAATATTATTGACAGTAACATGCGTATAAAATGGCTCTGCAAATAAGCTAGAGGCCACAAAAAGAAAGGCAATATACAGTATCTGTCGTTTCATAAGATAAGACAAAGGTACAAAAACAATTTTAGACAGCAAAACCACTTCCCTATTCGAAAAAATATGTACCTTTGTACCGTGATTATTTTAGGTAATTAAAACCTTAATAAACACATTAAAAGCATAAAAATACTACAAACTTAAAAACAATAAACCGAATGGGAAAAGTATTGATTATTGGAGCTGGCGGTGTGGCCACTGTGGCCGCCCATAAGTTGGCACAAAACACAGACGTGTTTACTGAAATTATGATTGCCAGTCGTACCAAATCAAAATGCGATGCTATAGCTGCTGACCTTAAAGCACGTTATGGCGTAACTGTTTCAACAGCTAAAGTGGACGCAGACAATGTTCCAGAACTTGTGGCTCTGATGAAACAATTTCAACCAAAACTTGTGATGAATTTGGCTTTACCATACCAAGATTTACATATTATGGATGCTTGTTTGGAGGCCGGATGTAATTATTTGGACACAGCCAACTACGAACCTTTGGAAGAAGCTAAATACGAATATTCATGGCAATGGGCATATCAAGATCGCTTCAAAGAAGCAGGCTTAATGGCCATTCTAGGCTGTGGTTTCGACCCTGGCTGCACGAGCGTTTATACGGCTTATGCTGCTAAACATCATTTCGACGAAATTCACGAATTAGATATTGTAGATTGTAACGCTGGAGATCACCACAAAGCATTTGCTACCAATTTTAATCCAGAAATCAACATCCGCGAAATTACACAAAAAGGACGTTACTTCTTAAATGGGAAATGGGAAGAAACTGGTCCTTTGGAAATTCACCAACCGATTACCTATCCAGAAATCGGCCCTCGCGAATCATATCTAATGTATCACGAAGAGTTGGAATCATTAGTGAAAAACTTTCCAACGCTAAAACGCGCTCGTTTTTGGATGACATTCGGACAAGAATACTTAACGCACTTACGTGTTATTCAAAACATTGGCATGTCGCGCATCGACCCAATTGATTATAACGGACAACAAATTGTACCAATTCAATTCTTAAAAGCGGTATTACCAGCTCCAGAAGAATTAGGTGCAAATTATACTGGCTGGACATCAATTGGCTGTCGTATTAAAGGAATAAAAGATGGCAACGCTAAAACATACTATATTTACAATAATTGCAGCCACGAAGAAGCCTACAAAGAAACAGGTACACAAGGTGTAAGTTACACCACTGGCGTTCCTGCCATGACGGGTGCTTATCTCTTTATGACTGGCACATGGAACAAACCTGGTGTATTCAATCTCGAAGAGTTGGATCCAGATCCATTTTTGGCAAAAGTGGCCGAAAGCGGTTTGCCTTGGCACGAAATTATCAATGCAGACTTGGAACTATAATATTTTTTACAAAAGATATTCCATAAAAAAGGCGAAACAAATTTGTTTCGCCTTTTTTATGTATCTAAGACATTTCTATCGCTTCCCTGCATTAAATAACAAGCCTAAACAGACGGATAGATTTTGATTGCTAGAACGACGATAATCATCGGTAGCACTATTAGGGAACATGTCGCCTAAACCAAATGAATAACGTGCCTCTAATTGATAAATGCCTGCCCGTTTGGTATTAAATTCAAAACCGGTTCCCACCGCAATAGCGTAATCCAAACGATTTTTAACAGCCATCGTGTGGCGTGGTTTTTGTTGCGCATTGGTCACCGTAGATTCCACGTTATCAGAAATTTGATAACTCACCGATGGACCCAAATTAAAAAACCATCGAAACACTTTGCCGCCAAAATAAATATGTGACAAAAAAGGGATTTCCACATAATTCAATTGGCGTGTATAGGTATAAGAATCTGATTGTTCAGTCCAACCACGCTGCGTAAAATTGGCTTCAACTTGTACGCCAAAGTACTTAGCCGACACATAGCGAAACACACCACCCGCTTGTAATCCATAAGTTGAATTTTGCGCTACGGAGGGCGAAAAAGAAACCCAGGATGCCGTAGCTCCTCCGCGTACACCAACGCCATATTCAGGAACGAAATAATTAACTTGCCCGAATACGCTGTTTGCGCTGACAAACAGGATGAATAATATGATTACTTTGCGATAGTTCATTTTATTTCAGTCACTTTTCCATTGTAATAGCCAAACAATGACCAGCTCATATTCATCCAATGAGTTCCCGATTTTACTTTTTGGAACTTGAATTCTGATTGCAACAAATCGCACTCCACATTACCAAAAGCGGCCGACATATTCTTACGTTTAGCTTTAAGAGCTGCGGTTGTATAATTTATTAAATCATACCCAATCAAGTCGTACATAGGAATATTTATTGGGCTTAGCTCTCCATACCATTTTTTGTAATTGGCTTGATAGGCACTTGTATCTTTTTTCTTGAAAAGCGAATAATAATAGGTTCCTTCGTGGAAATTTACCCACTGTTTCCAATCTTCAAATCCCCAAATTTGCAAAGCTGGCAAGCCCAACGTTTCGATTTTTGGTAACAATGAAGATACCACGTCTAAACGCGTAGTGGCTAGAAATAAGAGTGTTTTATTACGCCCAGCCAGCGTCTTAAGCGTATCCACATTACTGGTGCTCAATTGAAGTTCACGGTATGTTTTGCGTTTAGCAGCAAGCGCTTTTATCACCTCATCGGCCAACGCATTAGCTTTATCTTGTTTTCCTGTAAAACGTGCTATAATAAAATTAGACGAAGAAAAACGGTCAACCATAGTTTGTGCCACCAATGGTAATAACACATCTTGAGATGGGTTAAACTGTAATAAAAACTCGTGCGAATCATCTAACTCAATTTTTGATGTAAACGGCACGACCATGTGAATACGATTATCTCTAGAAAACCTAGATACTGCTGCCACTTGATTTGAATAAGCTGGTCCAATAATTAAATCCATGGTTTTTAATACTGGCAATCGCAAAACAGAATCTAACGTACCTTGATTTTTCTCAATATCGAACGTATATAAATCAACGGAAATTCCAGATTTTTTCACTTCGTTCAGACCCAATAAAATGCCACGATAGAAATCCCAAAAATAATTCACTGACGCATCAATATAAGGTGTTTCGAGCATAAAAGGCAACAATACAGCAATACGCAATGCATTAGGATTTTGAGCCGCTGGTTTAACTGGCTGGGGATTATTAATCAGATCCAAATCGCCCTTTTTAACGGCCATAGTTGGATTTTCAACCACTTTTATTGAAGGTTCTTCAATGGTGGTTTCGGTCTGTTCTTGTTTTTGTGGCATAGGAATTATCAATTCCTGACCGACCTTGATAGAGGTAATATTATTAGCGCGCGTTAGCTCTTCCACCGAAATATCGTATTGACGGCTAATGCTATATAAAGTTTCTTTACGTTGTACAACGTGCGTACGTTTAGGTGCTTCAGCCTTTTCTTCTTTCTCTACCTTTGGCGCCGGTTTCGTTACAACTGGTGGTGTAGGCACAGGTGCTTTTACAGTTTGTTTAGTAACTTGAGGTGTTTTAACAGGAATCTTCAACAGCATACCCACAGTTAAACCGGATTTAGATTCTGGATTATTGGCAATCAATTCATCCACCGAAACGCCATATTGTCGAGAGAGCGAATACAACGTCTGTTTGGGTAACACTTCGTGAGTCACAAAGCTACCTGCGGCATTATCTTTAGCCACTGGCCCCACCACTGGTACTAAAATAATTTGACCAATAGTTAAGCCTGATTCCAAACCTTTGTTACAAGCATGTAAGTCGGCTTGTGACACGCCAAATTTGCGAGAAATGGCATATAATCCGTCTTTAGGTTCAACGGTATACGAATAGTAATTTTTACCATCAACTTGCACAATTGGATAATTTAGTGTTTGAGCTGACATTGCCATGCCAACCAACACAAACATCACACAGAGTAGAATTCTTTTCATATCTATCTTGTTTTAAATTAATCACATAAAGTATATAAATCGCCACGTGGATTGATGAGCATAATGGGAACATTGGTACGTGTTATCATTTTACGTTCCTTGCTACCAAATAACAAATCATCTAAACCATATTCACGCGAAGCGGAAACCAACACCAATCCAGCCTCACCACTTGCGGCCCAACTGGCGGCCTCACGTTCTACACCATTACTATCTTTAGACGCCTTACGGACTTCATAATTCAATTGAAAAGAGTCCAATAAGGTTTTAATTGCGTCAATATTCTGCAATGCCTTAGTTCCATAATCTTTGGGTTGGAAGATAATTAATTGCGATTTAAAAAAACGTCCAAAAGCAGCTGCAAAAGGTCCTTTTTCTTTATCTTCAATCAAAAAAGAGATAGGTAAAGCCACCTTTTCAAAATTAGGCTTTTGACCAGCGCGAACGAACAAATAAGGTATCCGTAAAGCACGAAAAGCATCTAAATAAGTTTGCACCGACAGTTTGTTTGTCAGCTCAACTACCAACAACGAAGCATCTAATTGTTCCACAACGTCTGCCACATCTCCTAATCGCACTACATTATCTTCGGTTTCATCGCCAATCGTCAAACTGTGTAAATCGTAGTTAAATCCTGCTGCCAACTGTTCGCCAAAGGCCAAAGACGTTTGCTCGGTTAAATCGTATTGTAAAACTACTACTGGTCGTTTCATTATTTTCCTCCTAGGGCATTAGTTTTCAGAGTGCTCGAAGAGCCACCTATATTTGGCATCGATGGACGCGATGATGCACCAGATGAAACTGGTGTTGTATTAGTTTCTGATGGTTTGTTCGTATTCGCTTCCGCTGTCGTCTCCTTTGGTTCACTGTCTGTAGCACGACGACGGCGTTTAGAAGTGGCTGCCACAGTTCTCACTGGACGCGCAAAAACATCTTCCCATTTTTGGGGGCGAATAGCCACCTGCCACGAATAATTTGGTAAATACATGGACTCCGCTGTTACCTGATCAAGTGGTGTCATAACACCTGTAGGTGCAGGATAAAGTACAATGCGATCTATTTTTTGTTTCTTCAAGTACACCGTCAGAAAACTACTTTCCGTTTGGTTCATACCTATCATGGTACTATCTGCTTCGCGTGGGAAGAACAACGATTGTGCATTACCACGAACATCCACACGATATAATTCGCCATCCGCCACATAAGCCGTAATCTCTTTGCCTGCTAATTGGTTAAAACGCGTAGAATCTTCTTGCTGACAAACAAAGGCAGAATTGATTATTTGCAACCGTTCAACCGCTCCATTTACCGAAAAAATACGAATAGTATCGCCTGTAATTTGCTGATTATCTGACCATAAAATCGGCATTTTCATAAGGTGCAAAACGGAATCACGCGTTTCGTAGCGTGCCGAATCGCATACCGCTTGTACATCTTTTCTAAAGACACGTACATTGTAAAATGCCTCCACTACTTTATCGACCGAATCAACGGCATACGAAAACAATGTATCAGCATTCAAATACAACGTATCGGCAGTAGAATGGTCAATCATCAATGCCGAATCCTTGGCCAAAGCCACATCACCTTCTTCTTTGTAATAGAGATAATGACCTCGAAGTGACACTTTTTTCACGGTATCGTCGAGCTCTACATGATGATGTGCCCGTCCAATTCCTTTTTTCTTATCATAAAATATGGTATCGCCTTTCAACGTTTTGCCATCTTGATGGGTTATGAGGGAATTCAACAACAATTCAGATTGTTCGGTTTTAGTATCATACCACCCTTTTTCTGAATAAATAGTGGTCTCCTTCTCATAAAGCACTGTAGTAGGACCAAGAATTTGCGCCAAATCAGTTTCTGTAAAATACTTCAATGTATCGGCATCCATCACAAAGTTAGGGTTTGTTAGCCGCACTTTTCCTCTGAACAATGCCATCTCCAATCCTGGATAATAGTAACCAAATTTTGAGGTTAATGTATTCGTAGCATCGGTGAGTTTACCGCCCGTAAAATAATAACCAACATTGGCGCCACGATCATAATTTAAGCTATCGGTGGTTAAACGAACAGTACGGTTATGCATGCGAACATTCTTGCGTAAACGAGCCATTTTTGTATCACCATCGTAGTACAAAACATCGCCATAAATAAACAACGTATCACCTTGCACGATACGCACATGACCATAAGCATTGAACGAATTACGTTCTTCAAAAAAATAGGCACTGTCACAATACAAATAGGCATCGTCGTGACGAAAACGGACATTACCTTTGAGTAACTGGCCATCGGCCATCAAATCTTTGTCGTAGCTAAATGTTTCGGCATTTTCCAAAAAAACGCTGGTTTTCTTGGTATTGGAAGCTGGTTGAACAACCGTTGGTTGGGCTGCTGATGGAGCAATGGTTTTGGGAGGTTGTGCCTTTGGTTTTGGCTTCATAACGGCTCCAGACTTACCAGATGCAGGTCGCAACATGGTATTTTGTGCAAACGCACCCACGCCAACCAACATTAGCATCGCAAAAAGCCCTATTTTCAATCGATTCACTCCCATTCAAACCCTATTTTTTCACCCAATTAGAATATTTGAAATCACAATTCTGCCAGTCTGGAGCAATATAAATATAAGTTTCTTTGATTTTTTGCTCTACCCATTTTTGAATAATTTCCTGACTTTTAAATGCTTGGCAATACTGTTTCAATTGTTGATAGTCGTCGGTTAAATTAGCTTTGTGATTAGCAATTTTTGATTTTACTTTTACAAAGGCGTACACTTCACGACCAAGTTCTTGGCTCATCATCGAAAATGGAGCCGAGATTTCGCCCACATTCAAACTATAAACCGCTTTGGCCACCTCTTGCGGTAAATCTTGATATTCAAATTTAGTAGTTCCTGTGGCAGCATTCGTCATTAAACCACCATTCATACGCGTATTTTTATCAGACGAATTTAGAGTGGCAGCAGCCTCAAATGTTTGTTTGCCCGAACGAATAAGACTGGCAACACTATCGAGTTTCATGAAGGTTTTCACCTTAATATCACTCGAAACGCGAGGACGTAATAGAATATGTCGGCAATTAATTCGGTCGCCACGTTTTTCGATGAGTTGTACGATATGAAATCCAAACTCGGTTTCGAAAACACGCGATACTTGACCTGGTTCCTGCAACGCAAAAGCGGCATTGGTAAATTCTGGAACCATAGTTCCTCGACCAAAAAAGCCAAGTTCACCACCTTTAGTGGCGGTTCCTGTATCATCAGAATACAAACGGGCTAACAATGAAAAATCAGCGGTTCCATTATTCACACGATCGGCAAATTCGCGCAAGCGTTTTTTGGTAGCCTCAATATCTTCGAGCGGAATAGGAGGTTCTATGGTTACTATTTGCACCTCTACCATGGCTGGAATCATGGGAATACTATCAGCAGGAAGGGTTTGATAGAATTGACGAACTTCGCTCGGTGTTAATTTAATATCGCCCACCAGTTTTTGTTGAACCATTTGAATTGTCATTTGATCTTGTATCGTTTGACGCAGTTCTTCTTTGATTTCGGTAGTCGATTTCTTGAAATATTCCTCCATTTTTTCTTTCGAACCAATCTCACGCAAAATGTGATCAATACGCATATTTAACTGCGATTCGACTTGCGATGCGCTGGCTTCTACACTATCAATTTTAGCTTGGTGTAAAAATAGTTTTTGAACCGCTATTTGTTCAGGAATAACACAATATGGATCACCTTGAATGCGATTACCTTCATATTGTGCACGAACGCGTTGTTCCTCGACTTCAGAGCGTAAAATAGCGTTATCACCCACTACCCATACCACGCCATCAATCATATTGGATTGAGCCTGTAACGAGAAAGCAGAACAACAAAGGAGTAAAACTCCATACATTTTTTTTAATTGCATAATTTTAAAGGTATTGCATGTTACATGGTTACTTTACGCCAAAATAGGTGATGTCACCATCTTTTTGAGCATCTTCATAAAGTTCAGTTTCAAAGTTTTTGATATACTCTATTTTACGTTGGTTATAAAGTATAGTACGCACTTTTTCCTGAACAAATTCTAATGGCGCTGGCGAACCTGCCAATTGATAATCCGTAATATTCAGCATATATGTATATACCGAATCTCTTGTTTCGTAAAATTTTGTATTCGATAAAAAGGCTCCTTGATCAGGAATCGCCGATGGCATTTTTTTGAGTACATCGTTCAGATAAAGCCATTTATCTACAAAATAATCGTAACTCACGGCATGTTGAATACTGTATTGCTCTATCTGTTGAATCGATTTTTCGTTTATTTTACGCATATAGCCACGTACGCGATCGACTTTAGGCGAAGCCAAAGGCACTTTTAAATAAACGCCACGCAACATATTCTCTGCCAATAGGAATTGATCGGTATGTTTTTCGTAGAAGGCTGCCACTTCCTCGTCAGTAGGTTCAGCTAAACGCTGTGCCACCAAACGTTGTTGGTAATAGTGAATAGTCAATGATTTACGATATTCTTCTACCAAATCTTCTACCACGTCTTCATTGGCAATATTACGTTTAGCATTTTCGTAAAGCAACACGTCGGTAATCCATTTCCGAATATACGCATCAGCTAAGTTGGTACTATCTTCACGTGAGGTTCCTTCGGGAATAATTTTATCGAGATCATCGTGATACAGAAACTTACCTTCCACCTCTAAAATAGGTTCACGCGAAGTGTCAGCTGCTTGTTGTTGACATGAACCAACCACAAGCAACAAACCACATCCTAAAGCAATATGTTTGAATGCTAACATTATTCTTTTACAGTTTTCAATACGGCCTGATTCACCACTATCGGATATTTAGCACGTAATTTTTCAATCCATAAACGATCCAATTCATTTTGATAATCAGCCGTAACAGCACCACGTACATCGGTATAGGCTTCTGGACCATTTTTGAGCATTTTACCCACTACTACCACAACAGGGAACTGCTCATCTACAGTTACTTCTGCTTTTTTCACTTTAAATGCATATTTGTCGACCAAAGCATTGTCACCTTGTTTCCAAACACCCACTTCGGTTTTTACCAATTTTACGCTATCGTTATTAACGCGTGTATTGAGGTACGAACCAACTGAATCGGCTGGTAATTTCTTCAACAATGCTTTCACCATTTTAGCAGTAGCTGCATCTTTACAAGCTACAATACGACCTTTGTAATGAGGCGTTGGCCAAGCATATTGATCTTTATTCTGTGCAAAATAAGCTTTTAAGCCTTCTACATCTTTTGATGCTTTTTCCCATACTTCAGTATTGCTGACGTCGAATAATAAAATTCCATCATGATATTCTTGCATCAAGAAGCGGAACTCATCGTATTTCTTTTCTAATTGTGTGTCTTCATAAGCCAAAATTTGCTCTTGTACAAATGGTTCCATTTTTTCGGCCAACATCAACATCGCTTCGCTTTTATCAGGACTTGTTAAAGCAATAAAACGTAGCAAATCATTTTGATATAATGTTTTATCAGCATATGTAGCTAATGGCTTATTCAACAAATCTGCCTTTTTGATAAACGTTGAATCAATGTATTGTGTTCTCATCATAAAAGCAGTTACTTCTTTCATGGCTTTATCAATAACCTGATAATTATATTCTTTTTTCAAGCGGTCAACCAACACTTTACGCCCCATTGATGCACGTTCATCACGTTGCATAGCACGAATAAGATCCGGTTTTTTCTTCTCGTATGGTTCTAAACCACGTTTATCATTCAATCGGATAATGTGCCAGCCAAAAGCGGTTTGTACAGGTTCACTTACTTGACCTTTGGTAGTCAATGCAAATGCTGCATCTTCGAATTCACGTACCATGCGACCAACTCCAAACCAAGTTAATTCGCCACCACGAGATGCAGAACCTTTATCATCCGATTCCATACGAGCAATTTTCTCAAAGTCTTCGCCAGCTTTCAAACGCGCTGAGATAGCCATTATTTCTTTTTTTGCTTTTTCTTTATCTGCTTCTGAAGCATCTGCTTTCACGACTTTAATAATATGAGACACTTGCACTTGGCCTCTTGATGGACGACGGCTATGTACTTTGATTATGTGATAACCATAAAACGTACGTACAGGTTGTGAAATTTCACCAACAGGCAATTCATACATGGCTTTTTCGAATGGATAAACCAACATACCGCCAGTGAAAAATCCCAAATACCCTTTATTTTGGGCTACCGATGGATCATCAGAAACTTCTGGAGCCACTTTGTCAAAACCTTCTGCGATCAAACGTTTACGTGCTCTCAATGCTTTTTGATAAGCAGCCAAAGTATCGGTTGGACTTGGGTTCTCTTTAATTTTAATCAAAATGTGACTTACTTCCACATCTTGTTTCAAATGCTCATACGCTTCACGACATAACTTATCCTCAAGCGACATATCAGTCAAATAAGGTTTAGCTAATTGATTACGGTAACCGCGTAACTCATTTACAAATGCAGGCAAGGTATCCAAACCGCGATGCTGAGCTTCCACGACTTTCAGTTTAAAATTCTTGAACAATTCAACGTATTCATCGAGCGTTTTTTTATCAACAGCATTATTGGTGTTGTTCTTATGATAAATATACTCAAATTCAGCTTTGGTTACATCATGACCATCAATGGTCATAAGCACAGGGCTTTTTTCTGCCATCGCCAAAGAACTCATGGTAAAAAACAATAAACCGATAAAGAATTTTGTTGTTTTCATAATAAAGATAAGTGTTCGTTATTTGATTGATTTAAAAATTACTTAATAAGATTTTTACCGCTCATATCAGCAGGTTGTTGAATACCCAAAATATGACAAATAGATGGTGCCACGTCGGCTAAAATACCATTTTCGACCACCGCCCCTTTGTTTTTGCTCACATATACAAATGGAACAGGATTTAACGAATGGGCTGTATTGGGAGACCCGTCTTCATTTAAAGCATGATCGGCATTACCATGG
This sequence comes from uncultured Paludibacteraceae bacterium, assembly GCA_964570565.1. Classification (GTDB taxonomy): domain Bacteria; phylum Bacteroidota; class Bacteroidia; order Bacteroidales; family Paludibacteraceae; genus W0P28-013. The sequence goes on along the minus strand of CAZMYT010000001.1, from coordinate 215,705 downwards.
TCAGCAATAATAATTAATTCATAATCGTTACGTTTTGCCGTTTCTACTACTTTTTCGACACACGCATCAATCGCTTTTACAGCTGTTTGAATAGCCTCATACACACCAGTATGGCCCACCATATCGCCATTAGCAAAATTGACCACCACAAAATCAAATTTTTGTTTTTCTAATTCGGCAGTCAAGGCGTCAGCCACTTCGTAAGCGCTCATTTCTGGCTTCAAATCGTAAGTAGCCACCTTAGGTGATGGAATTAAAATACGATCTTCACCTGTAAACGGTTCTTCACGTCCGCCATTGAAGAAGAAAGTAACATGTGCGTATTTCTCTGTTTCTGCAATATGCAATTGTTTTAATCCCGCTTTTGAAATAGTTTCGCCAAGCGTATTCATCACATTATCTTTGTCGAATAATACATAAACGCCTTCAAATGAAGAATCGTATGGAGTCATGCAAAAAAATTGCAATGGCAAGGTGTGCATACCAAATTCAGGCATATCTTTTTGAGTTAATACAAGGGTTAACTCTTTAGCACGGTCGTTACGATAATTGAAGAAAATAACCACATCGTTGGCCTCAATTTTTGCTACCGGATTACCTTGAGCATCCACATGCACAATTGGCTTAATAAATTCGTCAGTAACCTCAGCATCGTACGATTTTTGTACAGCTGCCACCATATCCGTTGCAGCTTCGCCAACGCCATTCACCAATAAATCGTAACCAACTTTCACACGCTCCCAACGTTTATCGCGATCCATAGCATAATAACGACCAACAATAGACGCAATTTTTCCGCCTGTTTTGTGTAAGTGATTTTCGAGTGCTTGAATAAAGCCTTTTCCGCTGCGTGGGTCAGTATCACGACCATCCATGAAACAATGCACGTAAGCATCAGCTATGTCGTACTCTTTAGCGATATCGCATAATTTGTACAAATGATCTAACGAGCTATGTACGCCACCATCGGAAACAAGACCAATGAAATGCATTTTTGATCCGTGTTTTTTGGCATATTCATAGGCACGTATAATTTCTGGATTTTGTAAAATAGAGTTGTTACGGCAAGCGATGTTAATTTTAACTAAGTCTTGATATACGACGCGACCAGCACCAATATTTAGGTGCCCTACTTCTGAATTACCCATTTGACCATCGGGTAAACCGACGTTTTCGCCAGAGGCTTGCAATTCAGAATGTGGATATTGTGCGTTCAAAGAATCCCAATAAGGCGTAGGTGTTTGTGAAATCACATCATCTTTGGCTTTATCACCAATACCCCAGCCATCTAATATCATTAAAACTGCTTTTTTTGACATAAAATTCGTTGTTTATAGTTATTTATTTTTGTTGATTTTATTGCTCTAAATGGATGATACCCATCCAACTTGCAAAGATACAAAGAATTCTACTCGAAATACCCAGCTAAATACCAATTTTTATTAATTTTTTCAAAAAAGCAAATTATGCTGGACAAAAAAAACTCCAACCTATTCTTTCGAATAAGTTGGAGCACAACTATGAATGAACTATTACTGAGAACTTATTTCACAATTTCTTCGTATTCATAATCATAATACTCAAACCAAGTAAGGCCATCGGTACGTTTTGAGCGTTTTACACGTCCATCATCGTAAAAATCAAATGTAATTTGTGTTACTGATTCTTTATCTGACCATTTTACTTCAGTATTCAAGTTTTTGCAAGGCGCACCAAATAAGCCTGTATGAGCTTTCCAATCATCAATAAAGCTATCATTGATTACTTGATAAATTTTGCCCGTGTTCAAGCCTGAAGAGAATGTAAAGTTTTTGGTACGATCGCCACGTGTAAAGGAAACTGCATTACCATTAGTGATGGTAAATGTTGACTTCAATTCAGGTGTACCATAATCTTCGTAAATTTTCGATAGCATGCCATTAGCATCATATTCGAAGTTAACATTGCCACCATCACCCCAGATGTTTTCAATAGTTGAAACTAAACCATTTGCATTTAATTTCCACACACGATTTTTAGTAGAGTCTTCACGTACCAAGTTGATTTGGCCAGCTGTGCCATAATCTAAGATCATGTCTTCAGTCCAATCTTCACCCGTTTCAACCACTTTTGTCACACGACCTTGAGCATCATAAGTGTACGTCCAGCTAGTTACTTTAGCTTTGGTTTCATCCATACCATCCCAATTGTAAAGGAATGATAGTTTTTTCAAACGATACTCTTTTTCTTCTGGTTTTGGATCATCACCACCATTTGTTGGATCACATGATGTAAATCCTAATGTTGCTACAGCAAACATTAATAGGGTCAAAAAATGTTTTTTCATAATAATAAAAATTTAAAAAGTTAATAAAATAGAGATATACATATCAGGAGCTTAGTTTCCTGCATAAATAATTAAACCTAAACCTGTTAAGAAAAACACAAACATGAAAGCAATTAATACATTTACCAATTTACTTGAGCCTTTAAATTCCTTCCAAATGAACACGCCCCAAGCGGCAGAAACCATGGTAGCTCCTTGACCTAATCCATAGGAAATGGCTGTGCCAGCTTCACCAGAAGCGATGTAGCTTAACGCTGTACCAATAGCCCAAATAATACCACCTAAAATACCAACCAAGTGCACACGTGCGTTACCCGCAAAATATTCTTTATAGCTCACAGGCGTACCCACAAATGGTTTGCGCATAATGAATGTGTTGAAAATAAAATTGCTCAATAATATACCAATGGCAAAGACAAAGAAGGCAGAATAAGGAGTCATTTTACCGATAGCTGGAGCAGCGAAGTTTTCTAAATCCATAGCTGAAGCCACAAAACGATAGAAGAAAGCCATTAACACACCTGCAACAACCGCTAAAATAATGCCCTTTCGACTCGATTTGCTATCTTGTTGAGTCTTACCTGCCGCAATTCCATTCAACACAATGGCAATGACCACCAAAGCAACACCAATAAATAATAAAACAGGATCGCCTTTGGCTTGTCCCATATAATTAATAACCACACCTAGCACTAACGCCAAGCCAACGCCTAATGGAAATGCCACAGCCAAACCAGCAATAGAGACTGAAGCCGACAACAAAATATTGGCAGCATTAAACACAATACCACCAAAAATGGCACTGCCTATATTCTTGGCATCCGCTTGTTGTAAATCGGTCAGAAAAGAACGTCCTTCTTCTCCAATGCTACCCAATGTAAAACCAAGAATGATACTAAATAGCACAATACCAATAACATAATCCCAATAAAACAACTCATAACGCCAACTTTTGGCCGCTAGCTTTTGAGTATTTCCCCACGAGCCCCAACAGAGCATCGTAATAAAGCAGAAAAGCACTGCTAATGAATAACTTTCGACAATGTACATACTGTAAAAATTTAAGGTTAATATTAATGATGTATTCGTTCGCTAATAAATAAAAACAGATCGGGCATTAGTGCCAAAGAGTTCATTTCAAAAGGCATCGCTCTATATTCGTGTTTAAAACCATGCTCGCGTAAAGCCACGTGTAAATAACCATTGCCAGAATATGTTGAGCCAGCCATACTCGGCGAATAAATAGATAACTGCAAATTATTTTTAGTCGTTTCGGTGTGTGCTACCAAAGCTTCCAAAGTTGCTTTATCGCCAAATTGACAATTGGTAAACACAGCTGCCGTGAACGATTGTGGAACCAGTGTTTGAGCAAGTACAGAATCGGCAGAGCCACCCATTTGCCACACAGAACGATAACGTCTATTATCGCGTATATTCGCTTGAGATTCAAGCATAGGAACAATATCAGAAAGAAGATTCGACGCTAATACTTGAGGCACAAAACAGAGTGCCATAGCCGGTAAAGTCCCTTTTTCATAAGCTTCTGTATAATATTGAGCAATGCGTTTTTCTGTATTTTTGTCAGGACAGCCAACGATATATACAACCGCATATTTACGTTGAGATTGGATATCATTAAACGGATAATAGAGCGACAATTCGTGACTCAGGCAACTATATGATTTACAAAAAATCGACTGCCTTTTATTAATCTTAGGTAGTTGGTAAGTTTCACTCACGTTGAACGTTTTCTGGTGAAATTGCGCATCAGCGAAACGGAAAACAGCTGGTAATGAACTACGCCAAAATTTAAAATCGTGACCACCACTATGCACGCGATACAGATGATCCACGCCTTTATCCAAGAACAACTGATGCAACTCCTCGTTACTACGACACAAAGTTCCTTCTTGATCACCATTATCAATGAAAAAATGAACACGACTCAGCTCTTCTGCCGATTTAGAAGCAATCACTCCAAATGGTGAATTTTTAAGATAATAATCGGTCAAACGCGCTTCGCCCGACAAACCAACGCCACCAAAAATGCGTCCCCATTGTTGATCCCAACCTGTTTGTGACTGCTCAGTCGCATATTGTTCATGTGTACGAATAGAAGCACTCAAAGGCATACTTACAGAAAACACATCAGGATGATTGATTGGCAACATTAAAGCGCCAAAACCACCCATAGAATAACCTGTCACAGCACGATTTTGAGCATTGGCAATGGTTCTATACAAACTGTCAACTAAAGGCACCAATTCTGTTACAAACATGGTTTGATAATTATAATCTCCTGAATAGAAATTAGAATAATAATCTGAAAATCCTTGAGGCATAATCAATATCATCGGCTGAATTTCGCCTTTGCGAACTAGCTGTTTGGAGACTTGTCCTACACTTCCATATTCCAACCACGACGACGCATTATCGCCCAATCCGTGTAGCATGTAAAGTACTGGATAACGTTGTTTAGTTGTAAAATAACGGTCGGGCAAAACAACGCTATAGTTGATTTCCTTTTGCAACACACGGCTGTAAAAAGAGCATCCTTCTATCTCCGTAGCCAAAACTGACACGGAGAATACAGCCAGCAAAAACATTAAGACGAGACGCTGTTTCATAATCAAAACTTATTAAGTTTGAGACCAATATACGGAATACTTTCTTGCAACAAATATAAGAATGTTTCAAAACTATCATTGCCGTTAAGCAAGCGGTATTGATGACTAATCGATTGATTACGACAATCCACATACAACTGCGACAATTCGGTACACGTAACACTCTCATCGCCTGCCGATAAATAATAAAACTCATTGGTTGGCAATGCGCGCGAAGTATCCAAATTTGTATTTAACAAATAAACAGCATGTACCAAAGCGGGATTAAGATTGCTGGCATTATATGCCCAATTTCCTGATTCTTTATTACCAATGAGCACACGATGATAATCACGTGGTTTAACACGATAATTAATAGCCATAAAATCTATCAACTGATCAAAATCGGCTGAATTTTGTTCCAATTGGGCAGGGTTAAATGCTACCAAAATAAAGTTCTTATCACGTTGCAACGAATCCAGCAACAAAGCAGTTTTTTGCAATTCTGACGTTCTATTTGTATAACTATCGTAGGCTAAATAGACCACATGGCACGAATCGGTACGCTGATTATAATTTTCGGGAATTGTGATGGTCAAACTACAGCCATTCATATCCACTTGCTCTGTCTGTCCAGACAAATTAGCCGATAAACGTGTCGCTTCGGTGACAACAGACTCGGACAAACCATTCATCATGCGCGTGATAAACGGCAATGCTTCTCGAATCCCACCATGCCAATAATCCCAAGTATGAGCTCCATTGCGTATGCGCATCTCATGTGCAACAGCTTTACGTTGCAATAACGCATGCAATTCAACAGCGGTAACCGATAGCTGTTCTTCGTCGTCACCACAATCCATAAACAAGTGAATCTGTTTTTGAGTATCCGACAGATTTTCACCAAACGTCAATGGATCATGTTGTAAATAGTAATCGGTCAAACGCGCTTCTCCCGTGAGTCCTTCGCCTCCAAAAATGCGTCCAAATTGACTATCCCAAACCGATTGTGGTTCGGAACAGTATTGAGCATGCGTACGCCACGACATACTCAGTGGCACCGAAATACTAAACAATTCAGGATGTTTATACGGCAAAATCAAAGCACCGTAACCGCCCATGGAATAACCCACCACAGCGCGATGTGTAGCATCGGCCTTGGTTCGATATAACGAATCGATATAAGGCACCAATTCGTTAGCAAACATATCCATGTAATTGAACTTATTGGTATAATAATTCACGTAATAGGATTTCAATGCATAAGGCATTACATAAATATAAGAATCGATCATACCTTTCGTTTCCAAATCGTTAATAATCGTATTGACCTGACCACCAGCTACCCAAGCTGTTTGATTATCGCCCCAACCGTGCAACAAATAAACCGTGCCATAGTCTGCCTTCGACGTGTTATAATCAGCTGGCAAATAGAGAGCAAAAGAAACCTCGCGATTCAATATTTTGCTAAAGAAAGTCACATTTTCGGCATAACGCTTAAAAGTAGGTGGATTATCAATCGGTTTAGTAGGGTCGCATGACATCAACATTAAACTGATAAAACAGGCAACAAATAAGGCTAGCCTCTTGTATGAAAGAAGTTGCCTTATTTGCGTACCCGCCACTATGAAAAACTTGGTTATCATGAAAAACTTGGTTTATTTAGTTACAACACGTGCTTGATTCGCATAAATCACCACATCTTTAGTTTGAACCGCATAATTAGGATGTGGATTCACCCATTTCACGACTAATGTATGATTGCCTTGCGGCAAATCGTAACGATGAAAAATATCGTATTTACGTTTGATATAATCGAAAGGCATCTTGAATGATTCCACTAACTGACCATCGATATAAGCCTCCATATTAGCAACATAGTAAAGATTATCAGGCATTACTTGTTTTACAAAACCCATAACCACAATACCGTTGCCAGTAAAATCAATATGCAAGCTATCATTTTCAAACGGTTTACCTATTACACGACGTTCGGATGGGAAATGCCCCACAAAATTTTCTTCCCAAGCCACTTCTTTGGGAGCTTGAAATTTAACTGAAATAGTGGAATCGTTGACCGCGCCACCATGACGTGTGATAAGTTCTAAAGCCATATCATAGTTCAAATCATAAATTCGATTCAAAGAAATAGTCGTATATGGAAAATCTAAATCTTCCACCTTTTCCATGGCTGGTTTCCACTTCTCAGGAATATTTTTATAACCCATCATCACGCCTAAAATACCGCATGCTGAAGCTGGATTACAATCGCTATCTTGTCCACAGCGCGTAGAAATATCCATCGTTTTATAAAAATCGCCATCGCCATAAAGCAAACCAATAACCACATAAGCCGAATTGAGTGCCGCATCGATATTAAACGCATTAAAAACACCTTCTGGGCAACCAATTTCTTGAGCGTATTTCAACTCCATCTCATACCAACAGCGTTTCCAATCGGAAGGATATTTTTTGTGCAAACGAATCACCTCTTCGATACATTGGCGGTATTTGCTACGAGCAGGAATGGTTTTAAGTGCTTCGGTAACAATATACGATAAATCGTTGGAAACAAACGCTAACGAGTACATAGCCGACATATAAACGCCTCCATAATAACCATCGCCAGAATTCATAATGTGACCAATTTTATCGCACAACTCAACACCTGTATTCACCATGCCTGGTGTCATCATACCAGCAAAATCGGCTTCAATCTGAAAGTCAATATCGTCAGCATGAGGATTATTTTTCCAATGCCCAGATGCTGGCGGCATAATGCCATTCAAGATATTATAACGCGCTGCTTGATTGGCATGCCATAACTTATATGGTGCATTGGCAAACGAAAGTGCAAATGAATCAGCAGGCGCATCAATACCGCAACGTGCCATCACTTCCACAAAAGTTAAATCCATGTACACATCGTCATATAATCCAGGATCTAATTCAAACGTTTCGCGTGCATAATCATCGTACCAAATAATCGGTGTATCGTCGTGAATCAACGCTCCTCTGTATTTGAATTCAGTAGGTCCGCCATAGGTACAACCAATTGTTTGTCCAGCCCAACCGCCTTTGATTTTATCTTTAAAATCGGCCACAGAAATAGTGAGAGTATCGCCATCGGACAAAGCCGCTTTTTTAGGTTGGCACGAAACAAGAAAGCAAACTGTAGCTGCTAACAAAAAGTTTATATAAGAAGTTGGTTTCATAAGTTATAAATTAAAAATAATGACTAAAAACTACACGCCGTCGATGGTTGCCACCGAATGACTAACCACAGGATTTGTATAATGTGGCGATGGTAACGGTTTTTCTGAATAATACATAATATCGTTGATACGTAGTAAATACTTATCGTTAGGATTCAACCATTTCAATACCACGTGATGATTCCCTTCTGGCAATTGATAACGCCAAGCAGGTTCTAATTTGCGCGAGGTATTTTTCATTGGCATAGTACTGATATGATCCAATTTACCATCAATCCACACTTCAAATTGCGCCACATAATTATCATTTAATTCCGCCAATGCAAATGCCTCAGAACCAAATCGAATAGCCACACGATGAATATAATCTTTCGTGATACTTTGCGTGGTCACCAAATTGCCATAAATCACAAAACCATTGCCCCTGAAATCGAACGCATATTCGTTGTTTTCCATAAAACAATCTTTTCGTTCGCGACAAATAGGCGTTGTTTTCTCAAAATTTTGTTCAAGTGGCAATACATTGATTGCAGTTCTATTGATTGTAACGTCATTGTCGGTTACGGTTCCACCATTCCGTGTAATCATTTCAAGAGCGTGTTTGTAGCTCAAATCATAGGCTTTTGCCAACGATACATCGGTTCCTTGAAAACAGAGCGGTTCTATTTCCTTTAATGGTTCAAGCCAATAAGCATCAATGGCATTATAGCCCAACATAACTCCCAATACGCCAGCCACGGTAGAAGCATTACAATCGCTATCTTGTCCACTACGAGTGGCAATATCCATCGATTTACCAAAATCGCCTTGACCATATAGCAACGCCATAGCCACATAAGCACTATTCATTTTTGCATCAATGTTGAAACTTAGAAAAACACCTTTAGGACAACCTTTATCCACGTTCCATTTTTTGTGAAGTTCAAACCAACATTGTTCCCAATCGTTAGGATATTGTTTGTGCCATTTTCGTACGTCATTCACACATTGATAAAACGAACTTTCTTTGGGAATTGGTTGCAAAGCCACGTCCAAAATTTCGTTGACATCGTTTGAAACAAATGCTTGTGCATATAAACCCGCCACAAACGCACCGCCATAAAAACCGTCGCCACTATTCATAATATGCCCTACCCGATTGGCAACATCCATAGCAGCGTTGACCATTCCAGGGCTCATTAATCCAATAAAATCAGCTTCTATCTGAAAATCTAAATCATCAGCATGCGGATTATTTTTCCAATTACCAGATGCTGGTGGCATAATGCCTTGACGAATATTGTAACGTCCAGCTTGGTTAGCGTGTGCCAAGTGATATTCGGCATACGCAAAACGATGTGCCAGTGTGTCCATGCTACAGTCTAAACCAGCTTGTTCAAAGGTCTCTACAAACGTCAAATCGTTATAAATATCATCGAACAAACCAGGTTTTTTATCCCACCAATATTTCACATAATGTTCGTTCCATGGAATTGGTTGATACGCCTGCATCGTCGTTCCTTGAAACTTAAACTCTGCTGGTGCGCCATACACCACACCAATAGTTTGACCAGCCCAACCGCCTTTAATTTTATCCATCAACACAGCTTTGGTCATTGTAATTGGAGTCGCTTGGCTGGTCTCTTTATTTGAGTGACACGCGGTAAGCGACAATACCAATAAAACTGCTATAATTGCTCTATTCTTCATGTTGTTTTATGTTGTAAATTAATTAATAAACTGATAACTCGGTTACTGATAAAAAAGCGCTCACGTTTCTGGTATATTTGTGCCAATGTTTTTCGACTTTCGTATCGAATAACAAACGTATTGCAGTTGTTTCAACCGGTTCAAACTCCAAATAATATTCTACAAAATGAGGTTGAAAAAATACAATATCTGTATCGGGTAATTTAGGATACGATTTATAGGCAGGAACCGAAACCCACTGTCCTAATTTGTTACGATATTGTATCGTAATATTGGTAAACCAACCTCCAAATTCTTCGAGGCAACCCATGTGCAAACCAACTGCTGAAATCTGTTTGGTAGCATCCCATTCATAACCTAGGAAATCAATTTTTGGAATGCGCGCTTTAGCTGCTAAAGTGTAAAAAACAGAACCTTCACCACCCAATACGCCATCGTTAATAACCGCTACCGAATCGGCATACATGGGTTTGCCGAACGTATACCAACAAGAATCCAATACCGAACGATTCAACTTGGTCACATTCGCCAAAATAGTTTTGGCTTCTGGGGCTATATTTTTGTGGCGAACAATTAAATCAAACTCTTTTTCGATTGTTTTCTTACCATCGCTTAAGGTAAGCGTATAATGAAACTTACCAGCTTCGGTAGGTGTTCCACTCATTGTTCCGTCATTAAAAGTGACACCGTTAGGTAACGTTCCGTTTTTGAGATTCCACGCATACTTTTTATTGCCATCGCAAAAATAGTCGTATGCAAATGGTTTATTCACTTCTACCTGAGGATTTGGACCAATATAAAATTCCAATGGTACTTTAAATTGTGCTTTGTCATTAATTACTAAGACTGATTTATCGGCTTTTTCAACCAATTTACCACCATTCAAGCAAACCACATCAATAGCCTGTTTTACAGTACGTTTTACCATATCATCAATCGCTGCATCTGGCAAAGCGTCACGCGTGATGTTGATGTACTTATTATTGAACGGTTTTGTCCAGCCTTCTATGGGTAAATATAAATCACGAGGTAATGCTTTAAATCCATACATCACGCCCAAAAGTCCACCAATTGTTGCGGTTTGATTGTCAGCATCGAAACCCATAGCACAACCCAAATCCATCGTCAATTGGAAATCGCCATGACCATACAATAACGACAGAATACCACAAGCTCCATTTAAATTGGCATTCCAAATGGTTTTAGTCATCTCTGGTTCATGCGTATAATAACGATCGGCAATCACCTGACGAGCTTTTTTCCAATCGTTTGGATACTGTTTCCATAAAGCCACCACCTCACGCACTGTTTGTGCATAACGGCTATCGGCTGGTAACTGTTTTAAAGCATCTAATACCAACTTTTCGCGATTGGTTTCAAAAAATGCATTGGCATACATCGCACCATAATGGATGGTAGGATGCGAAGCCCAATCGTCAGATGTAATACGAGCTGCCCAATCGCTTTTTTGTGCGGCATAAGTCACCATGCCCGGTGCTGTATAGCCCCATATTTCGTTAATCAATTGTGGGTCAATTTGATACCAATGTGGATTAAGTTCTTTTTTTCCTGTAAATGGTGGCGTTAAACCATGATGCATAGCTCCCAAAGCAGCACGATTGGCTAACCACACTCTATCTTTCACGTGATTCATCCACGCTGTACGCAAGTTCTCATACGTTGGTTCACAGCCATATTTTTCCATTTGAATCAGATACAAATATTCAAAATCGGTATCGTCATCGCTAAATCCACCATCTAATTTTTTGAGCTTATCCAAATTCTTGGTATAGCCATAAGGCCACGTTTCAGGACCAGGATTTTCAATAAATTTATTTTCGAATGGCAATCCATAAAAATTACCAATCATTTGTCCAACCCAAGCTCCAGCGATTTTATCTTCTAGCTCGGATAAAGCAATTTTTTTAGTCGCAAAGCCTGATGAAAGTGTAAATAAGGCTACTGCAAAAAGAATACTACGTTTCATGATTTATTGTAAATTAGGGTTTGTATCAATAGCTGTTTGTGGTATTGGAAACACGTGTTGTTGACCAGTCGTCACAGGTTTTGCAAACCAAGCGTTATCCCATTTGCCAAAACGCATCAAGTCTTGTCGGCGGTGACCTTCCCAAGCAAACTCACGACCACGTTCATCCAACAATTCGTCCAAAGTTAAAGATGCATCGTACACAGGCATGCCCGCTCTTTTTCTAATTTCTTGGAAATCAGCCATTTGCACCGCTTCTCCAGTTCGTCCTTGGCGCATCATCGCTTCAGCTTTCATCATAATAACATCGGCATAGCGGAAGAGCGCAAAGTCATTCTCCATATCGAGTACGTCATATTGCAAGCCGTCAGTTTGGAATTCGTATTTCCCGCAACGGGCACCATCCCATTTATCACGACTTTTATATTTACTTTCAGGCCAAATAGGATTGTAAACAAACCAGATAGTATCGCCCGTAGTACCATTTATGTCAAAAATCTTTTTTCCATTTTTGTCGTATTGTTGACCATAAATCCAAGTTTTCTTGCGATAATCAGCATCGCTATATTTTTGGAAAAACTCTGGTGAAGTCATAAAACCATCCCAAGGTGTGTCGTTGATATTATAAGTTTCGCGACTTCTAGCATGCAAGGTCAAATCGTACCAATAAAAACATTCGGTAGTCAACGTGGAATTATAAACAATGACAAAAATATTTTCTTTCGAATTTTCGTTATGAATTTTAAAATTATCGAAATAATCAGGTTCAAGAGCATATTGATTTAAACCAATCACGCTATCGCACATAGCTTCGGCTTCTTCCCAACGAGCACGTCCAATATACACTTCGGAATTCATATACAATTTTGCCAACAACGTATAAGCCATACCTTGCGTTACACGGCCATAATTTTTGGACGTAGCCACGGCATCTAGTTTGTCGATATTGGCCAAAATCTCTTCTTCTACAAATTTATAGACATTAGCACGCGTCTCTTTTTTAGGCAATGTTTTATCTGTAAAATCGGTGGTAAGAGGAACGTCGCCCCACGCATCAAGTGCCCAATAGTAAAACAGTGCTCTAAGAATCTTTATTTCTGCCACAATTTTATCTTTTCCTGCAAATTCAAGTTTCGATTGTTCTGTTTCATAAAGCACCTCGTTACAAGCACTCACGCCACCAAATACAAATTCCCAAGCCAAGCGGTTAATTTTATTAGCTGACCCAATATTGTGTTTTTGTATTTCATCCCAACGACCATTATCCCACCATTCGTTATCATCGCGAGCTGGGATGATACACTCATCGCTACTGACAGTGACTAACGACCACAGTTTTTGTTCTTCAGGATAAGGTTGCAATTTAGTATAAGCTCTACCAGCATTCATCAACAACTCTTTCTCATTCTGAAAGAATTGATCCATCGGAATGCTGGAATAGATATTCTCATTCAAATCGGTACAACTTGTAAACAACAGAGAAGTTGTAAAGAGTACGCTATAAATAATATGTTTTGTTTTCATAGGTTTGTAAATTAGAGGTTTGGATTAAAATACGACACTAGCTCCAAGAGTTACGGTAGTGGTTTTAGGATAATACGTCATACTTTCGATACCAGGTTCCAAGCCTGTGATACTTACTTCGGGATCTACACCTTTGTAGGCGGTCAATGTGAATAAATTTTGGGCCGAAGCATTGATACGTAAACTACTAATATATTTGCTATTAAACTTAAAATTATAGCCAATCGTAAGGTTATCCATTTTCAAGAACGAACCATCTTCGATGTACTTCGATGAATATTTCGATTTACCTGTAAATTCAGGATTTTCGAGCCATGAATCGAGAATATTTTTCAAACCGATTGGATTCATATTTTCGTAATACAAACGGTATTTGTTCAACACTTCGCCACCAATAGAAGCGCGCAAAGCAAAGCCTAAATCCCACGCTTTATAGGTGAAATTATTAGTCCAACCGAGTGTTACATCGGGATTAGCATTGCCAATCACTTCCCATTTGCTTTCGGGTACGCGACCATCAGGCATTTGACCTTTCAAAACATCGTTACCATATTCATCAACTCCCATCCATACTGGACCATAAAATGTACCCAATGCTTGTCCTTCTTCCATACGTTGGCAGTATAAAGCGATTTCACCTTCTAACCAACCCACTTTGTAAGTGCCATTCGAAAATTCTTCATTGGTAAATTTCTCCAATTTATTCGTATTATGAGCGGCGGTCAAATAAGTTGTCCATTTGAAATCGCCTTTCACTAGAGGTTTTGCATAAAGCGTAAGTTCCACACCTTGGTTGCTAATTACACCCACATTGGTATACATTTCGGTATACAAATAAGGTGGCACCGAAACAGAATATTTATACAACAAGTCGGTACTTTTGCGGTAATAATAATCGACACTACCACCAATACGATCTTTGAGGAAGGCAAAATCAACACCGACATTCACTTCATGTTTTTTCTCCCAGCGCAAATCAGGATTTGGATTACTTACTGGTTGATACGTATTAATCCATTCGCCATCGTAGTAAAATTTTCCAGCCGTTCCCATTAATACTTGCGATTGATAATTAGGAAATTCTTGATTTCCCGTAACACCATAACCAGCACGCACTTTTAAATCGGTAACTGCATCAACAGATTTCAAAAAGTCTTCCTCTTTTACTCGCCAACCTGCACTTACAGCAGGGAACCAGCCCCATTTATGATTGGTTCCGAAGCGAGAAGAACCTTCGCGACGTAACGATGCCGACAACATATAACGTTCTTTGTAATTATACATCACGCGACCGAAGAAACTAATCAACTTGCTATCTTCTTTGTACGAACTCATTTCAGCTTTTCCTTCTTTCAATGCCGAACCTGCTCCCATATTATTGGTGTAATACAAATCGGTATCAAAACCCATATTTTTCATGTAACTTTCGCTACTGCCCTCTTGTATATAGGAGTAACCAGCCAACGCTTGAATAGTATGATCACCAAATGTATTGACATAATTCAGTGTACTTTCATACTGTAACGAATAGTCTTTGCCATTACCAATAGAAGCCACACCGTCGCTTCCAATAGCACTTGGGTAATAATGTGTGCGATAGCGATTCGATTCCCAACGTGATTTTTCGTACGAAATAAAGTTATCCCATTTTAAACCATTGACGGGCAACACATTCAACGACATACGCACATTACCACCATACGTATCGGTTTCACCTTCATTGGTTTCTTCGTTTTGCATAGCTACGGGATTATAATAACTTACACCCACCACGCGATTGTAACCACCAGCATCTTCATTACTTGGGTCGTAAATTGGTTCCGTTGGGTTATGAATAAACGCTTGATACAAAATATCATAATTAGCCGGTTTATACTGACGCATCGAATAAAAAGCGTTATAATCAAACGTCAACCAACCGTCGATAGCGGTTTGTTTAATATTCGTTTTAGCTAAGAATTTGCCCGCATTATTATTGTTCAACAATCCTTGATTTTGTTCAAAATCGATGGTCGTGCGGTGCGACACTTGTTTTGTTCCACCCGACAACGCCAAACTATGTTTGTTAGAAATCGGCATATCGCGCGTTACTTCATCGTACCAATCGGTACTTGAACCATACAAACTGCCCACAGCACTCGGCTTATATTGATTGATAACATCCGAAAATTGTTGTGCATTCAAACTTTTCACCATTTGTGGATTCACTTGAACCGACACTTGACCGGAATATTCAAACGACGTTTTTCCTTCACGCGCTCGTTTGGTAGTAATAATAATCACACCATTGGTACCACGCGTACCATAAATCGCCGCAGCCGAACCATCTTTCAACACATCAATACTTTCAACCTCTTGGAAATTGATATTTTTCATATCCGAACCAGCCACACCATCAATAATGATGAGCGGACCTTGACCAGATGTTAACGTATTTGTGCCACGCAATAAAAATTCATAATCGGCTTGCGGATCGGCGCCATTTGGATTGACAATGGTTAAACCAGCCACTTTACCTTGTAACATACCCATGGCATTGGTAAACGAACCTTGATTGAAGTTTTCAGATTTCACCGTGGCAATAGAACCTGTAATCTCCTTTTTAGACGTGCTACCGTAACCAATTACCACCACTTCGTCAATGGCTAAAGTAGATTCCTTTAATAACACATTAATCAATGTGCGTCCATTCACCGATTCTACTAGTTGCGTAAAGCCAACATAACTAAACACCAGTTTAGCTTGCGGATCGACCGACAAGGAATAAGCACCATCCATGTCAGTAATAGTTCCCGAAGATGTGCCTTGAACCTGAACACTCACGCCAATCAAAGGTTCCGAAGCATTATCTACCACACGACCAGACACCGTGATATTGGCGAATGCCGTACCACGGAGTAAAAAAAGTAACACAACAATAGACATCTGTTTAACGTGTCCTATTGAATTCTGTTTCATGGTATTTGTATTTTTTAGATTTAAGTAATTCGATTAAAAATTAGCCACATCCACTTCGTGACGATACGGCATCGATACTTGCGCACCTGGACGCGTTACCGATATAGCGGCCGCACGATTGGCAAACAACACAGCCTCTTTCAACGAACGACCTTCGGAAATAGCAATGGTCAATGCGCCATTAAAACAGTCGCCAGCAGCGGTGGTATCAACCGCTTTTACACGTATACTTGGAATAAGTTCAGCCTCGCCATCTTCGTAAAGCATAGCACCTTTGCTGCCCATGGTAATGATGATTTTTTTCACACCTAATTCGGCCATACGTTTAGCCGCAGCTATAGCCGAAGTCTCATCAACCACGGGAATACCAGAAATTAATTCCGCCTCCGTTTCATTAGGCGTAATCAAATCAATATTTTTTAAAATGGAAAGAGGAAGAGGCTCTGTAGGAGCCGGAGCTGGATTTAGAATCACCATCTTACCAAGATTTTTAGCGATTTGAGCAGCATACTCAATCGTTTTAATCGGGATTTCCAATTGCATCAATACAATTTCGGAATTTTCGATAGCGTCCAGCGAATTATCAATATCAGCAGTTACTAAATTACTATTGGAACCTGAAGCCACAGCAATACTGTTTTCGGCATTATCATCTACCAAAATCAGCGCTACGCCCGAAGGATTTTTAGGATCAGAAAATACATAAGAAGGATCGATGCCTTCGTCGTCGAACAATTGGTACGCTTGATGCCCAAACACATCGTTACCTGTTTTGCATACAAACGTCACTGCCCCACCAAGCCGAGCACATGCCACAGCTTGATTGGCGCCTTTACCTCCCGCATTCATAAAAAATGTACCACCGAGCACAGTTTCTCCTGGTCGTGGGAGATTTTTTGTCCGAATCACCATATCAGTGTTTGAACTCCCAATGACAACAATGCGTTTGATGCCATGTGTAAGTTTTTGTTTCATAGTAATCAATATTTATAATTTAAGGTTAGAATCTTTACGCCTAAAAATTCAGTGTAAAAGTATAGCAAAAAAAAGGGAAAACAAACCATAAATTTTACTATATTTGCAAATCCAAATGTATCTATTTTTAATATATATTATTTATATAACATTGATTTATAATAATTTAAAACCATATAAATATGAACGTTTTTGATAAAAATGTGATTTTAATAGCGTCTATGAGCAAAGCCGAAAAGCGCAGCTTTAAATTACTATACGAAAACGACCGCGCAAACAAAGCGTATCTCATTCTGTTTGATTTGATAGAACAACACATCACGTGGTCGTTCGACGCTATCAATGAGGCATTTAAAAAACAAACGCACAAAACAATAACCACCGCTTCCACCTATTTGCATCACCTCATCATCAAACATTTAATTGCTGAAAATGCCAACAAATCGCTCAAAGTAATTCTGTTCAACCAAATAGAACGCGCCAAATTGTTGTTCGACCGCAAATTGGTGGACGAAGGGTTTGAAGAACTCGACAAAGCCTACGAGCAAGCCGAACTCTACGAGGACGAAGTGCTGCAACTGCTCATTCTGCGCACCAAAATCAGATTTCACGAAAAGTTGGATTTTACACGCATCAGCGAGCAAGAACTCGCATCCATTCACATGAAACAGCTGGCGCTTACCAAAAAAAGTAGGCTCATCGACCAACACCATTTTTTATACAATACACTGCGACACCGCATCAACCGCAAAGGCTACATTACGTCCGCCCAAAAGAAAGAAGGATTTAACGATTTAATTATTAGCGAACTCAATCTGTCGTCCAACGACAATTCCGTAGGATTTGAAGAAGAAAAATTGCACTATTTATTCCAATCGACCTATTTTTTGGAAACTGGCAATACGCTCTCTGCCGTTCGCAATTACAAAACGCTCATCGAACTATTCGAAGAGAATAGGCATTTGCTCGTAAATCCACCCATTTATTACCTGAATGCACTCGAAGGTATTATACAAACACTGATTAACGCGCGGTTATACGACGAGATTGAATCGTTTTTGCAAAAAATACGCGGACTCGATGACGAAAATCATCCAGCGGATTTTAGGTTACACATCCAGTTTTTGGATTACACCACCCAACTCACGGTCTATTTAGCCAAGGGAAATTTAGAAGCCATCGACGCGCTGCATGAAGCGTTCGCCGAATCGCTCTTGAAGAAACAAGAAAACCTGCTGCCAAACGAGCAGATACACATTTATATATTACAAGCCGCCACCTTTATTTACAACAACAATTTTAAGGAAGCGCGCAAAATATTGAGTAACTCCATTACCAAATACAAAGTATTTCAAAAGCAACCACTTTTTAAAATATTACGTCTCATTTATCTGCTGATGAAAGCGTACAACGAAGATATTAATTACACCACCAGCGAAATTATCTCCATACGCAACCAATCCAAAGGCGAGGCGGTGAACCCAATAGAAACCATTATTTTAAAATTTGCCAAAGAATATCCGCTACCCAAAGCCAAACACCAACAGCAACTCTTGTGGCAAAAATACGACGCCAAAATAGCGAAAGCCTTAACCGATAAATACTCGCAAAAAACGCTGACGCTATTCGACTTTACGCTCTATATCAAAAGCCAAATACTCAACGTGCCGATAAAAAAGTTGTTAGAATCAGTAGAACAAAAAAGCTAACTCATGGACTTCCTAATTTTATACCAACTCCGCTGGCGCAAGTCTCCTGACTTGTGCCCATTTGACCATCACTTATCTATGTTCTGTTTTTTATCTTTTATAGCACGGGTTAAGAAACCCGCGCTAGCTACGGTTTATTTTTTACCAAGTCTGAAAGTTAAATGAGAAATAAAATGTCAAATAGTAGTTCCCATAATCTATTTTATAGTCTGAAGTAAGTCGATTTTGTTTCGAATATATCAAAGGTTTGTCATGCAACTTAAAAGGATAACCAGCTTGTAAACCAATAGTCCAAAAATCACAAGGTAATAATGAGTATTTGTATAATTTATAAGCAATATTTATTCCGGTTATACAAATAGCTTGATTCATCCTAATATCCAAATCGCGATTTTGAAGATAGTCACTCAAAGGTATTTCATGAGTTTTTGAACTATTTAAAAGTCTGTATCTATACCATTTGAATGAAACTAACGGCGATAGCACCCAATGTTTACTATCAATGAAATTATAGCCCAAATTTATGCCATATACGGTCGTATTCAATTTGATTTTTAACGAGTCGTAAGAGCTTTCTCCAGTATATGTACTCCCAAATTGCAATCCTAACGTATAGTGTTTATAATTCCCGGAGACGACTAAAAATAGAGGAGCACTAAATCCATTTAATAGTTCCGTATTGTATGAATTGAGTGTTGTTTGGAACTCATCAAAATTGTTTGGAATTAAATCCACACCGAGATAGGCTCCAAATTCAAAATTCGGACTTACACGTCTTACAGGATGGCTTTCAACCCAAACCGAATCTTGTAGTATAATTTGACCAAACAAATTTGTCCAAGAGAATAATAAAAATATAAATATATAAATGTATTTCATCTGCTAGTTTTAGTAAAATTCTCAATAATTAATATACTCCGCTGGCGCAAGTCTCTGGACTTGTTCCATTTGACTTTCTTTTATAGCACGGGTTAGGAAACCCGCGCTAGCAACGTTTGTAAGTTGATGTTTCTAAAATTAGTTCCTCCAAATCTCCGCTGGCGCAAGTCTCCTGACTTGTGCCATTGACCATAACTTATCAATTTCCTACTTTTATCTTTCATAGCATAGGTCAAGAGACCTGCGCAAAGAGAGAAATCTATCTATGGTTTATCAATAATCAACCTGTTGGGTTCATTGATTCTTGCTTGTACGACAGAATCTATATACTGATTTATCTGTTCCTTGTCTATGGAATTATTTTCTATTTTCTTGGAATGGTTATAGCTGATTATTGTTCCCGAAATTGAAATAATTATGGGAATAAAAAACAAAATTGTTAAAACAATCTGAGATCGTAAAAACTCATCACGCCTATGGTCTCTAAAAAACTTGACAATACCTGTTTTTAAATATTTTGTCCCTATATCTGTAAGGCAAACAGGGTCAGCAACTGATATTAATTTATTATCTAATAAATATTTTAAAGCGAAATTTAAATCAACGTTAGTGTCATAACCTTTAGACGATAGGTAGTTGTGATTAATTTTCTGATTTTTAATACTCAGAATATAATCACAGATTTCAATCTGTGATTGTGTTAGTGGATATTCTCTCATAATAAGTCATTTGTGTTTGATTTCCTATCTTTTAAACCGAACGCTAACTACAATATACGCGTACATTTAATTCCTTTTCTCCTCGCGTCAAAAACAGACCAACAAATATAGAACTATTTAACAAATAAACTGTTTTTTTTGGAGAAATAATTCGTGTAAAAAACTAAAAAAGGTGTTCAACTTTTCAGTTAAACACCTTTCACGTATACCCGGTGGGGCTCGAACCCACGACCCATTGATTAAGAGTCAATTGCTCTACCAACTGAGCTACGGATACATCTTTATATTACTTCTAAACGGACGTTTAAATTATACTTACCTTCACAGCTGCCAACACATGGTCGGCAATGTAGCGCAA
The DNA here is from genome assembly GCA_964570565.1 of uncultured Paludibacteraceae bacterium. Taxonomy (GTDB): domain Bacteria; phylum Bacteroidota; class Bacteroidia; order Bacteroidales; family Paludibacteraceae; genus W0P28-013. The sequence continues at coordinate 194,760 of CAZMYT010000001.1, read as the reverse complement.
CTGCTCGGTATCTAATTCGGTATGCATTGGCAACGACAATACGCACGCCGACAACTGTTCTGCCACAGGAAAATCGCCTGCTTTGTAACGTGCATCCTGATACGCTTTTTGCAAATGCAACGGCACAGGATAATAAATCATCGCTGGGACACCGTTATCTGCCAAATACTGACGCACCTTTTCACGATCAACACCCACTAATTTCAGTGTATATTGATGAAATACGTGTGTCGTATTAGCCGCCACCACAGGCGTAATCAAATGAGCACAACCTGCAAATGCTTCGTTGTAATAATGAGCTGCCGTTTGGCGTGCTTTGGTATAAGTGTCCAAGTGAGGTAATTTGACATCCAAAACCGCTGCTTGAATACTATCGAGTCGGGAATTAATCCCAATCATATCGTGATGATAACGCACTTCCATGCCGTGATTAGCAATGGCGCGCATTTTTTTAGCGAGTACATCGTTGTTGGTAAAAATAGCGCCACCGTCGCCATAACAACCCAAATTCTTGGATGGGAAAAACGACGTACAACCAATTTCGCCCATACAACCTGACATTACCGAACGGCCATCGGCAAAGGTATAACGAGCACCAATAGACTGGCACGCATCTTCTATCACATGCAAATTGTGTTTAGCTGCCAAGGCGAGCAACGCTTCCATATTGGCATTTTGACCAAACAAATGAACGGGCACAATGGCTTTTGTTTTCGGCGTAATGGCTTTTTCTACTGCCTCAATATTGATATTGAACGTATCAAAATCAACATCTACCAACACAGGCGTCAAACCCAAAAGCGCTACCACTTCGGCTGTGGCAATAAACGTAAATGTTGGCGTAATTACTTCGTCGCCTGGTTTCAAATCCAATGCCATCAACGCAATTTGCAACGCATCAGTTCCGTTACCAACAGGAATCACGTGTTTTACACCCAAGTACGCTTCCAAGTGTGCTTGGAAATCGTTCACTTTTCCGCCTTTGATATAAGTAGTGGTATCCAAAACTTCTTGAATGCCAGCATTGACGTCAGCTTTTATGCTGTCGTACTGTGAGCGCAAATCAACCATCTGGATTTTCTTCATAACATCTACTTTTTTTGACGCGGCAAAGTTAATATATTTTTTCTAAACCTGAACGACCGAATGGAATTTTATTGATAAAAACACGGAGGGACAAAAATAGTGAATTTGGACTTTGCCAATTGATAGATAAAAAGTACATTTGCAGGATATTTATGAAATTTAGAATTATGAAAAAGGCTTCAAAAAGATGGATGATGCTCAGCATGATAGCGATGAGCTGTTTAACGTTAAACGCACAATCTGCCGATTACCTCAAAGCATTCACGCAAGGCGACTACAAACCGCTTAAACCAGCCGAAGTGTATCACATGAACGACGGCGAACACTATACCACGTTAAGTTCTGATGGCAAACGCATTATCGCCTTTGAATATGGTTCAGGCAAAGCCACCGACACCATTTTAAACCTCGACAAAGTGCCAGACTGCAAACTCAAAGCGATAGTAGGTTATGAGTTTTCGAGCAACGAACAAAAAATTTTGGTTCACACCGAAGTGACCAAAATCTACCGTCGTTCGTTCACTACCACCTATTACGTTTATAACGTCAAACGCAACCGCATCGAGCCGTTGACTACCACCACCAACGACCAACAGATGGCACAATTTTCGCCAGACGGTCGCATCGTAGCGTTTGCGCGCCATCAAAATTTATTCCTCAAAAAACTCGATTATAATACCGAAATAGCCATTACCGAAGATGGCGAGCTCAATAAAATCATTAACGGAACGCCTGATTGGGTGTACGAAGAAGAATTTGGTGCTACACGTTATTTTGAATGGAGTCCCGATAGCAAACTGTTGGCTTACGTGCGTTTTGATGAAACAGCGGTCAAGGAATTTTCGTTTCAACAATTTAACGACGATTATCCAACGTTGTACACCTACAAATATCCACGTCCTGGCAATACGAATTCACTCACGACTTTACAAGTGTACGACGTGCAAAATCGCACCACCAAAAAGATGCAATTAGGAGACGATACCGACACCTATCTCACCCAAATTCGCTGGTCGAACGATGAAAACGGTTTAACCATTGTACAGCTCAATCGCAACCAAACAACGCTCAATTTATTGCAAGTAAATCCGCGTTCGGGCGTAGCGACACGTCTGTTGAGTGAAACCAGCAAAACCTACGTCGATTACGAAAACCTAAAAACGCTCACATTCAATAAAGACAACAGTTTTGTGTGCATGAGCGAACGCGATGGTTATCGCCACTTGTATCTGTTCAATGCCAATGGCACGTTGGCACGCCAGCTCACCAAAGGTAATTGGGACGTGACCGATTTTTACGGTTACGACGAACTCACCAAAACCGCCTATTTCCAAGCCGCCAAAGAATCGCCGCTCGAACGCCACGTTTATAAAGTCGATTCAAAAGGTAAAATCGTCTGTCTCGATGTGCGCGCAGGAACACACCAAGCCTCATTTGCCAAAAGCTTCAAAGTGGCGATTGCACAATTCAACAACACCACCACGCCAAATTGCTACAGCGTGATTACGAACGCAGGAAAAAATCTCCGTACCATCGAAGATAATAAACTATTAGCCGATAAAGTGGCAGCCTTGCAGTTGCCAACCAAAGAATTTTTCCAATTCAAAACGTCGGAAAATGTCACCTTAAATGGTTGGCTTGTAAAACCCAAAAATATGGAAGCGGGCAAAGAATATCCATTGGTGATGGTGCAATACAGCGGACCAAATTCACAAGAAGTGCTCAACAAATGGAACCTCGATTGGGAATATTATTTGGCACAAGAAGGCTACGTGGTGGCTTGTGTCGATGGACGTGGCACTGGTGCACGCGGTCGCGATTTCCGCAACTGCACCTATTGGCATTTGGGCGTATTGGAAACCAAAGATCAAGTGGAAGCTGCCCACTATTTAGGCAAACAGAATTATATTGATGCCAACCGCATCGCTATTTGGGGCTGGAGTTATGGCGGTTTTATGACATTAAACTGTTTAACCTATGGCAATGGCACGTTTAAAGCGGGAATTGCCGTGGCGCCTGTTACCGATTGGAACTTATACAACACCGCTTACACCGAGCGTTTTATGAGTCGCCCTCAAGAAAATTATCAAGGTTACGAGCAAGTGAATTTACTCGATAAAGCAGATCAACTACAGGGGAATTTGCTACTCGTTCATGGCACTGCCGACGACAATGTACACGCACAACAAACCTTATTATATACCGAAAAATTGGTAGAAGCAGGCAAACAATTTGAAATGCAATTGTACACCAATAAAAATCACAGTATTTTAGGTGCTCAAACGCGCTTGCATCTTTATACTCGTTTCAACGAATTTCTAAAGAAAAACTTATAATCAATCACACTTTTTCAACACACGCTTACCCATGAAAACACAAAACAAAAACAACATCTTACCCATTGCGATGATGTTTGCACTCTTCGCCATGATTTCATTTGTCACGGGATTGTCCAATCCGATGGGTGTCATTGTCAAAAACCAAGATGGCATTCAAAACTGGATGTCGCAGTTGGGCAACTTTGCCAATTTCTTTGCTTACCTATTTATGGGTTTGCCTGCTGGTTTAATTTTAAAACGCAAAGGTTATAAATTTACGGCACTTACGGCCATTGCAGTCGGTTTTGTAGGCGTTGGCATTCAACTCTATTCTGGGCTCATTCCGTACGAAAAAGGGGGCGATTTCAACCTCGTCTTTTCAGTTTATCTCGCTGGTGCTTTTATCTCCGGTTTCTCTATGTGTATGTTGAATACCGTAGTCAATCCACTTTTAAACACGTTAGCTGGCGGTGGCAAAAAAGGGAATCAACTCATGCAATATGGTGGTTCATTAAACTCGTTAGCCGCCACAATTATTCCTATTTTAGGCGGTTATTTAATAGCCGATGCCACCAAAGCCACGTTGAAAGACGCCATTCCAGCGCTTTTGATTGCGATGGGAATTTTTGCGGTAGCATTTGTAGTGCTTGCTTTGGTCAAAATTCCTGAACCTCACCTCGAAAAGAAAGTGGAAGGACAACCCAAAGAAAAACACAGCGCGCTGTCGTTTCGTCACTTTGTATTTGGTACCATCGCCATTTTTCTATATGTCGGTTTAGAAGTTGGTATTCCTAACTTCATCAATCTGTTTTTAACCACCGGAAAAGACGTAGCGTCTGGCGCAGTTGGTGCAGGCATTGACGCTGGCGCAGCAGGCACAGTGGTGGGAACCTATTGGTTTTTGATGTTGATTGGTCGCTTGCTGGGCGGACTTTTAGGCGGTAAATTCTCGGCTAAATCACAATTAACCACCGTAAGCACACTGGCTATTTTGTTAGTCGTAATTGGTATCTTTTTACCAGCCGACATCGCCGTAAGCATGCCCGTATTTAAAGCTGACATCAGTTTTGGTTTACAAGTAGTGCCCGTTTCAGTGGTACTTTTTGTACTTTGCGGATTGTGCACATCCATCATGTGGGGAGGCATTTTCAACTTAGCGGTAGAAGGCATTGGCAAATACACCACCATGGGCTCTGGCATTTTTATGATGATGGTGGTAGGTGGCGGCGTTTTACCGTTAATTCAAGGCGCTGTGGCCGATATTACAGCTAGTTACATGGCATCTTATTGGGTGATTGTAGCCGCTTTAGCCTTTATTTTATGGTACGCCTTAGCTGGATGCAAAAACGTTAACAAGGAAATTCCTACGGAATAAAAAAGAATGTTCTACAACTAAGGGGCAATGTTATGAAATTTATAAAAACAGGTTTATGTGAGCTTATTATTGCTATGACTTTGGTCGGTTGCGCCTTTGACCCAAAACAAAAGGCTGAAGTAGAACTTGAGAATTCGATACTTGAACTTAATAATGAGATCTTAAAAGAAGAGATTATCCGTTATGTAAAGGAAGTAAATATACCAAATATAACACCAAAATATCCCTATTTAACCATAAATGATTTGGGAGCAGATACAGTTGAATATCACATTAATTACTTTGTAAGCCCTGATTTGTTTGAATATAATCCTATTGCATTTTTTATAGAAGTTAACGATATGATTATCCCTGTGGAGATTAAGGGTTTAATGTTTAAAAACGAATTTCCATTTCAATTAAAGAGAGAGGTTGTTGATGAATTCATAAAGATTTACTTTCCTGAAGATTTCAAGTATTATCAACGCCATAATAATTACCCACCACCTCCAACAACAAGGGAAGTGTTTTGGATATTAACGTTTAAAAATAACCAATTAATAGAAAAAAGAGTTGTAGTAAATTAAACGATATAAATAATGTCATATCCTTCAAAAAACAAAGACAATAAACATGTGACATTTATTGTTACTGGATTTATTGTAATTGTTGCAATTCTTTTAGGTATTGAACTCGAATTAGTTTCAATAATATTATGGCTTTTTAGGTGGTTTTGGTAATTTTATAGTTTTTAAAAAATCACTCAATGATAAAGAACTTCATTAACATAAATAAAAATAATCATTAACCTAAAACTAATAATCGTATGGAAAAATCGTATGTTGTTGGTATTGATATTGGTGGTCAAACTGCCAAAATTGGAGTGGTAGATATGCGCGGTAATGTACTGGCACAGTCGGCTATCAGAAGTGACGACACCACCGATCACGAAGAATTTATTACCAAATTGTGTGCGGCAGTTACCGAACTGGTCAATAAAAACCTATCTATGGACCAAATACGCGGTATTGGCATAGGCGCACCGAATGCCAATTATTACAAAGGAACCATTGAAAATACCGTAAATCTCAAATGGGGCGGCAGCAATAAATGTATTCCTTTTGCCGAGCTCATGAGCCAGCAAATAGGCATTCCCGTAAAACTCACCAACGACGCCAACGCGGCGGCTGTGGGCGAAATGACGTACGGCGCAGCACGCGGTATGAAAAATTTCATTATGATTACATTGGGCACAGGCGTTGGTAGCGGTATTGTGGTAGGCGGTTACGTGCTTTATGGCCACGATGGTTTTGCCGGCGAACTCGGTCACGTCACCATGGTACGTAATAACGGACGTATTTGTGGATGCGGTAAAACAGGCTGTTTGGAATCGTACGCTTCGGCTACTGGCGTAGCACGCACAGCCCGCGAACTGATAGAAACCACCGACAAAAAAAGTTTGTTGCGTAACATTCCTGCCGAAAGCATTACCTCAAAAGATGTGTTCGAAGCTGCACAACAAGGCGACGAACTAGCGAAAGACATATTTGATTACACAGGGAAAATGTTAGGCGAAGCGTTTGCTGACTTTGTAGCGTTTAGTTCACCAGAAGCCATCGTTTTATTTGGCGGATTAACCAAATCGGGCGATTTAATTATGAAACCAATCGTCGAAAGTCTCAACCATAATCTGATGCCACTCTGGAAAGGCAAAATCAAAGTACTTTTCTCACAACTCAAGGAATCGGATGCCGCCATTTTGGGCGCGAGTGCGTTGGCTTGGGAACTATAAAAACTAACTATACATTATGAAATTATCAAACGATTGGTTTAGCGGCGTTGCAGAAGCTGACAACAATTGTCCCATTTTTATCTCAGGGCGCGACAACCTAACAGAATTTCGTCTGTCGGAAAAATTTAAAGAGCGCGTGGAAATTTATTGGAACTACCAACCCACACACAACGGCATGCCATCTGAAACCGAAGCGAGCCTTATGGAGCAAGTTCAAAATGCGCTCCAAGCAGTTATGGAAAAAGACAAATTAGCGATTCTGACAGGTATTTATACAGGCAACAATGAACGCACTTGGGTATTTTACACACGCACATCGCGCGTGTTGGGCGAACGACTCAACGAAGCACTTGCCACATTTGAACTTTTACCCATCAAACTCTATGTAGAACACGACCTAGAATGGAATGAGTATCAAGAAATGTGCGAGATAAAACCATTTGCAGAATAAACAGATGTAGTATAAAAAAGGTCGATGAAAATTTCATCGACCTTTTTTTATGTCAAGCAAAACACCTACAATTCTAAGCCTAATTGTTGCTTTAAAGCGCGCAAATCAGGATTTTTCTCCTGCATTTTCACTAACTTTTCTTCGGGCGTAAACGCGGCACGTTCGGCAATAGTAGCATCCACTTCTATTTGGAAAGTAACAAAATCATTTTTCAATAACTCCGCTAGGCGCGCAGTAATAGTCGGTTGATGCTCCACCAATGTTTTTTGTTGTAAATTATTCACTACCAACACCTTATAAGACTCATCAGAAACGGGTTCTGGTAGAAAATTAAGCATCGTATTCGTGGTATGTGCTTGGTCGACAATCTCTTTAGCGCATTGTTTCCACGCAGTAATAAACTGTGCTGCCGTAAACGATTCACGACGTTCGCGAGCAACTGGTTCTGTGACGACCTCCTCCACTTCGGTAGAAATCGTTGGTCGTTCTACTTGCGAAATCGACAAGTTTTGAGGTGCACGCACAGATGAAATTTTTGGCGTCGACAACGCATCGTTGGCAGGCTTAGGGGCTGGTGCCGCATACGTTGGAGCCGGTTCACTCACTTTAACTGGTGCTGCCACAGGCCTTGCCGTAACAGGTGCCACAGCCGATTTTACTTCAACCGACACAGATGCAACTGGCACTGCTGCCAATGGTTTAATTTCTATCTTTTCATCTTCAGGCTTTGGTACAATACCCGTCAATTGACACAAACGCACCAAAGTTAATTCCACCAACAGACGTTTGTTGCGACTCGCTTTATAGTTCAAATCGCACTCATTGGCAATTTCTAGCGCTTTATATAAAAATGACAAAGGGCAGCGTTTGGCTTGTTCTCCATATTGCTCGGCAATAGAAGCTCCCACTTCCAACAACACCAATGTTTCAGGATCGCGGCTCACCAATAAATCGCGGAAATGAGCTGCCAAACCATTGGTAAAATGTTGCGCATCAAATCCTTTATTTAAGATTTCGTTGAGTATCATAAATGCATGGTTCACACGACCAGCCAAAAGATCTTCCACTAAGCGGAAATAGTAGTCGTAATCGAGCACATTCAGATTTTCAATCACGCCTTTGTAGGTAATATGCCCACCGCAAAAACTCACCACCTGATCGAAAATAGACAACGCATCGCGCATGGCACCATCCGCCTTTTGTGCAATTACATTCAAAGCTTCGGGTTCAGCCTCAACACCTTCGCTACTAGCCACATATTGCAAATGTTCTACAATATCAGCCACACGAATGCGATTGAAATCATAGATTTGACAACGCGAAAGAATGGTTGGAATAATTTTATGTTTTTCGGTCGTTGCCAACACAAAAATAGCGTGTGCTGGTGGCTCTTCCAATGTTTTCAAAAAGGCATTAAAAGCCGCAGCCGACAACATGTGAACCTCATCGATGATATAGACACTATATTTACCAATTTGAGGCGGAATACGCACTTGGTCAACTAACGAACGAATATCGTCCACCGAATTATTGGATGCCGCATCGAGTTCGTGAATGTTAAAAGAACGTTGTTCATTGAAACCACGACACGATTCGCATTCATCGCACGCTTCGCCATCTGGTTTTGGATTGAGGCAATTAATAGTTTTAGCAAAAATACGTGCACACGTTGTTTTACCTACGCCACGCGGCCCACAAAACAAATAAGCATGAGCCAAATGATTATTCGCTATCGCATTTTTCAACGTAGTGGTGAGCGCTTGCTGCCCTACTACGGTTCGAAATGTGGCTGGACGGTACTTTCTAGCGGATACAATATAGTGTTCCATAGGGTAATTTATTTTCAGTGCAAATATAGTCATTTTCGCAGAAAATATTCTATCACCAATGCAACTATTTTTCAAACAAAAATGATTATCTTTGCTTTCTTAAAACGGCTTGATAATGGCAACTAAATTCACACTCGAAAACATTACACATTTCTTTTCGAAATACAAATATGTCATCACATTTGTACTATTTGTGGTATTTGTTACGTTCTTCGATGAAAACAACTTAATCAAACAAGTACAAGCTAAACGCGAGATATCACATTTAGAGAAAGAGATAAAATTTTACCAAGATGCTATAAAAAACGATCATAATAAAATCAAAGCGATTAACTCGAGCCTCGACAATTTGGAGACGTTCGCTCGTGAGGAATACCTCATGAAACGTCAGAACGAGGAAATTTTCATTATCAAAGAATAAACCCATATATGCGCAAAACGACCAAGCCATACACCAAACGCAACGAAGAAACCAAATTGCGTGTAAAAACAAAAAATACGCTGTTACCATTTCTCATCGAGACGATGACAGATAAAAGCCGGAGTGCCATCAAATCGTACTTAGCGCACCGACAAGTAGCCATCAATGGACGCGTAACAACGTTGTTTGATACACCTGTTAATCAAGGCGACGAGGTGTCTATTCGTGCCATAGGCGAAAGTGCACCCAATCCAAATCACCGTGTTCGCATTGTGTTTGAAGACGAAGATTTAATTGTGGTCGACAAAAAACCAGGCGTTCTGAGTATGTCCACTGGTGTTGAAGGAGAACAAACCGCCTACAGCATTATGATGGAGCATGTTCGCCGTCACCGTAAAACAGATCGCGTTTACATCGTCCATCGGTTAGATAGAGAAACATCAGGTTTATTATTGCTAGCCAAATCGGAAGAAGCACAAGAACGCTTACAAAATGATTGGAATAACACGATTATTGACCGTCGATATATCGCCGTGGTAGAAGGACAACTCGAAAAACCTGAAGGACGCATTATCAGTTGGCTTACCGACAATTTAAAATCGATGAAAGTAATGTCGTCGCCCGTAGACAATGGTGGTAAAGAGGCCATCACGAATTACCGCGTTATTAAGTCGGGCGAACGCTATTCATTAGTAGAATTGCATCTAGAAACCGGACGAAAAAATCAAATACGTGTACACATGGCCGATTTAGGACACCCTATTGCCGGCGACAAAAAATATGGAGCAAAAAGTAATCCGTTAGGACGACTTTGTTTACATGCGCAAACCTTATCATTTTATCATCCTTTTACAGGACAACCTATGAAATTTGATACGGGAATTCCACCAAAATTTTTGTAATTTATTTTTCAAAAACAGATGAAGACTACAACCACCAAATTATTAAATACCATACAAACGCCTGCCGATTTGAAGCATCTAACATTGGAGCAACTTCCGCAGTTATGCGATGAATTACGGGCATTTATAATTGACGAGCTATCGCAAAATCCAGGACATTTGGGCTCAGGTTTAGGCGTGATAGAGCTCACTGTGGCTATGCATTATGTATTTGACACACCTTACGATCGCATTGTATGGGATGTGGGTCACCAGGCATATGCACATAAAATTCTAACTGGACGGCGTGAACAATTCCACACCAATCGTCAATTTAAAGGACTAAGCGGATTCCCAACGCCGAAAGAAAGTGAATACGATTCGTTCGGAGTGGGACACTCTTCCACTTCTATTTCGGCGGCTTTGGGCATGTCTATTGCCGCACAATTACATCATGAAAATCGACAAGTGGTAGCTGTGATTGGCGATGGCGCTTTAACGGGCGGATTAGCATTCGAAGGATTGAATAACGCCTCCATCAATCCAAACAATTTGCTCATCATACTGAACGATAACGACATGGCTATTGACCCTATCAAAGGAGGATTCAGCCAATTTTTAGGCAAAATACACACCTCACCAGCTTATAATCGTTGGCGCTATAAAGCATACAAAGTGCTCAAAAAATTACATGTTATTGACGAGCGTAGTAAAAACAAGTTGATTCGATTTTCCAATTCCTTGAAATCGTTGCGCTCTAATACGGGCAACAACATTTTTGAGGGACTGAACATTCGTTATTTTGGACCTATCGACGGACACGATATTGAATCATTAGTGAGCACGCTTCAAGAACTCAAGAAATTTAAAGGGCCTAAAGTGCTCCATATTCTTACCAAAAAAGGGAAAGGTTATAAACCAGCCGAAGACGCCGTAACCGTTTGGCATGCACCTGGTGAGTTTGACCCAAAAACAGGCGAACGTATCATTAAAAATGAAGGCGAACAACCGCCACTATTCCAAGACGTATTTGGTCATACACTGGTAGAATTGGCTCATGCCAATGAAAATATTGTGGGTATAACACCAGCTATGCCAAGTGGATGTTCCATGAATTACATGATGGAAGATTTCCCGAAACGTACGTTTGACGTTGGCATTGCCGAAGGTCATGCCGTAACATTCTCGGCAGGTTTGGCCAAGGATGGACTTTTACCATTCTGCAATATTTATTCGTCATTTATGCAACGTGCTTACGATAATGTAATTCACGATGTAGCATTGCAAAAATTAAATGTAGTGATGTGTTTAGATCGTGCCGGCATTGTTGGTTCCGATGGTGCTACACATCAAGGTCAATTTGATTTAGCGTATTTCCGCTGCATTCCTAATCTAACCATTGCATCACCACTCAACGAACACGAATTACGTCACTTGATGTACACGGCTCAACTACCAAATCAAGGTCCATTTGTTATTCGTTATCCACGTGGCAAAGGCGTATTGATTGACTGGAAAAATAAGATGGAGCAAGTAGAAATTGGTACTGGTGTACAATTAAAAGACGGAAAACAAGCGGTGGTTTTATCACTTGGTCCTATTGGCAACACAGCTACTCAGGCTATAGCAACTTTGGAAGCCACTTATGGAATTACCATTGCTCATTATGATATGCGGTTCTTGAAGCCGTTGGATCACACGATATTAAATACCATTGGGAAACAATTTAGCCACATCTTCACCATTGAAGATGGCGTTATTGCTGGCGGTTTAGGCAGTGCCGTAATTGAATATATGTGCGATAACGGTTTATTACCAAAAGTAACACGTCTAGGTATTCCAGATCAATTCATTGAACATGGAACACCCGCGGAACTTTATCACATGCTTGGTTTAGATGCCGAAGGCATAGCTGCTAGCATTATTAAACAGTTAGATTTAAAACTCTAAAAAACAGGAATTATGAAAATAATTATTGCAGGTGCTGGCGAAGTAGGTCGCCACCTAGCCAAAATGCTTTCAAGTGAAAATCAAGACATTGTACTCATGGACAATGATGAAAATCGTATCAAAGATTTAGATAGTAATTATGACCTTTTAACCAAAGTTGGCTCACCCACTTCTATTAAAGACTTAGAAGAAGCCGGCGTGGCCGAAGCCGATTTATTTATAGCCGTAACGCCGGAAGAGAGCATCAACATGACAGCTTGTATGTTAGCCAATAACTTAGGAGCGCATAAAACACTAGCACGTATAGACAACTCCGAATATTCACAGCCAAAGAACAAAGATTTTTTTGAAAAACTCGGTGTCGCACATCTCATTTACCCCGAAATGTTGGCGGCACATGAAATTGCAGCATCACTAAAAACAAGTTGGCTACGCCAACGAACCAGTTTTTGCGATGAGGCATTAACGCTTTTAGTTATTAAAGTTCGAGAAAATTCCGTAATCATCAATAGAACCTTTAGTACAGGCTATTTCAACCATAAAAAATACCGTATTGTAGCCATCAAACGCAATAACCACACCATTATTCCTGCAGGTTCCGACATGGTTTTAGCGGGCGACATTGTTTATTTTATCACCACCAACGAACATTTGGAATTTGTGCGTGAACAAGCTGGCAAAAGCGATTTCCCTATCCGTAATGTGATGATTATGGGCGGAAGCCGTATTGCACAAAAAACCATACAAATATTACCCCCACAAGTCAATGTAAAAATTCTGGAACGTGATCGCGAAAAAAGTTTCAGCCTAGCCGAAAAGCTTAACAACACACTCATTATCAATTGTGATGGACGCAATATTGAACTGCTGAAAGAAGAAGGCATTCAAGATATGGACGCTTTTGTAGCAGTAACAGCCAATTCTGAAGCTAACATTTTGGCATGCTTAGCCGCTAAACGTCTGGGAGTAAAAAAAACGGTAGCCGAAGTAGAAAATATCGACTACATTATGTTGGCCGAAAGTATGGATATTGGCACGGTTATTAATAAAAAAATGATTGCAGCGAGTTATATTTATCAGTTAACACTCGATGCTGATGTACTGAACGTACGCAACCTAACCGCCACAGATGCCGAAGTAGTAGAATTTATTGCAAAACCGGGCGCAAAAATCACCAAATCAAAAATTAAAGATTTACGTTTACCTGAACAAGTGAATATTGGCGGCTATGTACGCGACGGCATTGGATATATTGTAGATGGTAATACGGTTATCATTCCTAACGACCATGTTATTGTATTTTGTGTTTCATCAGCTATTCGTAAAATGGAGCGTTTTTTTAATTAACCATGGGTAAAGATTTTAATTTCTGGTTGGTGGCAAAAATGATTGGTAGCTTACTCTTTATCGAGAGTTTGTTATTACTCTCGATGAGCCTTATCCCAATTATTTATGAGGAAAATGACATGCGTTACTTCCTCATAAGCGGAGGCATCACATTCGGCTTTGCCACTTTATTATTTTTATTAGGCCTGAACGCCAAACCATTACTAGGAAAACGTGAAGGCTCTGTAATTGTCACCTTTACTTGGGTTTTATTTTCGGCATTTGGAATGCTTCCTTTTTGGTTGAGTGGCAGTATCCCATCCGTTACCGATGCGTTTTTTGAAACAATGTCGGGCTTTACCACCACGGGAGCTTCTATTTTGAATAACATTGAAGAATTATCGCACGGCATCCTATTTTGGCGCAGCATGACCCACTGGATTGGTGGCTTGGGAATTATTGTTATTTCGCTGGCTCTATTGCCACTATTCGGGTACAACGGCATGCAACTGTTTGCAGCAGAATCATCGGGACCAACCAAAGACAAAATACATCCCAAAATTAATGAGACTGCCAAACGCTTATTCGCCATCTACATTATATTGAACGTAGCTGAAACCATCTTATTAAAATTCGGTGGCATGAGTTGGTTCGATGCTGTATGTCATTCATTTTCAACAACGGCGACTGGTGGATTTTCTACTAAACAAGCAAGCATTGGTTATTGGAATTCTCCATACATTGAATATGTAATAATTATATTCATGATTTTATCAGGTGTCAACTTTAGCTTATACTACTTTGCCTACAAACACAAATTTGAAAAGATAATAGGCAATGAGGAATTAAAATATTATTTGATACTCTTATTTTCTGCGGCAGGACTTATCGCTGTTTCGCGGATGGATTTTTCAAGTGCTCAAACCTTCGGTTCCATTGAAAAAGCAATACGAGATTCATTGTTTTATGTTTCGTCTCTTATGTCAACCACAGGTTTTGTGACAGTCGATTACATGCAATGGGAAACCTACACGTGGATGGTATTATTGCTAGTGATGATAACAGGGGCTTCTGCAGGTTCGACCACTGGGGGTATTAAAATGGTTCGTATCGTTATTGTAGCCAAATATTGCTATTATGAATTTAAACAAATCATTCACCCAAATGCAATATTTCCAGTGCGCTATAGTGGACATTTGGTAAAGGAAGATATTATTACCAAAGTTCTAGCTTTTGTTTTGTTATATCTTACCACTATAGCTATTGGTATTTTAATATTAACCATATCGGGCATGGGTTTTGACGAATCCATCAGTGGCGTGATTAGTTGCTTGAGTTGTGTAGGACCTGGACTCGGCAGCATTGGTCCAATGAGTAATTATGCAAACATTCCAGAATTCAGTAAATGGTTTTTATCCTTTATGATGTTAGTGGGACGTTTGGAACTATTTACCGTATTTTTACTGTTCACACCCACATTCTGGAAAAAATAAAACGTCAGGTAAATAGATAAAATAAGGGCGACGAAAATGAGTTTTCATCGCCCTTGCTATATCAAGTCAAATCATTACGCAAACAATAAGCGAAATGCATCTTCCACTTTTTGAACACCAATAACCTCAATTTTCCAATTTGTCTTAGCCAATTGATTTTTATTAAACTCAGGTACGATAATTTTCTTAAATCCCAGTTTCTGAGCTTCAGCTATGCGTTGTTCGATACGATTTACAGGACGAATTTCGCCTGAAAGCCCAACTTCACCTGTAAGGCAGATGCTTTTATCAATGGTTAAATCGAGATTCGACGATAATACAGCAGCCAAAACCGACAAATCGACACCAGGATCACTGACACGTAAACCGCCCGCAATATTCAAAAACACATCCTTTTGTGCTAATTTAAACCCAGCTCGTTTTTCGAGCACAGCCAGCAACATATTCATACGTCGTAAATCAAAACCAGTAGCCGAACGTTGTGGCACGCCATAAGCAGCGGTACTAACCAGTGCTTGTACTTCTATCAAAAATGGGCGTACGCCTTCAATCATTGCTGCAATGGAAATACCGCTCAAACCTTCGTGATTCTGACTTAATAGTAGCTCCGAAGGATTACTTACTTCGCGCAAACCTTGCTGTTGCATTTCAAAAATAGCAAGTTCATCGGTACTTCCAAATCGGTTTTTGTTGGCACGCAGAATCCGATACATATAGTGACGATCGCCTTCAAACTGTAAAACGGTATCGACAATATGTTCCAAAATTTTAGGTCCAGCTATACTACCCTCTTTGGTAATATGGCCAATAATGAGAACAGGAATATTCGTTTCCTTGGCAAATTTTAGTAACGCTGCGGAACATTCGCGCACTTGCGAAATAGTGCCAGGCGACGATTCTGCCGTAGACGTCGACATGGTTTGAATGGAATCTACAATCACCACATCAGGTTGTACCTGTTTGATATGCGTAAAAATTTGTTCCAACGACGTTTCGCTCACCACGTAACACTCGCTTAACATCTCTCCTACCCGCTCAGCACGCATTTTTAACTGATTCACACTCTCTTCGCCGGAAGCATACAATATTTTTTTGCCAGCCATACGCAACGCCACTTGCAATACCAAAGTCGATTTGCCAATGCCGGGCTCGCCTCCAATCAACACCAACGAACCTGGCACTAAACCGCCACCCAAAACCCGATTAAATTCTTCGTTCAAGGTATTTATGCGTGTTTCAGCCTGAGCATTCACTTCATTGATGCGTATAGGTTGGCTCTCTTTTGTGAGCGCATAGCCATGATCCACTTTTAACGGTTCCTTACGCACAACCTGCTCCACAAATGAGTTCCACGCACCACACGAAGGACACTTGCCATAAGCTTTGGGGTAATCTGCGCCACACTCTTTGCAGAAAAAAACGGTTTTATCTTTTGCCATAATTCGGATGTAAAATCTCGATATAAATATCTTACAAAAATACACAAAGAGATCGAACAAAAAAAGACAGCTGATGTCTTAGTAGTTCAAATCTCCTATTCAAAATTTAATAAATCTACGACACATTGTGCCTTCTTGAGTGGTAACTGCAACCACATACACCCCTGATGGCAATCGATAACAATCGACCATGCCATTAGATGGTTGGAAGGAATCAAACGAACGTCCTGCAACATCAACGATCCGAATTGCCGCAATAGATAATTCACTCTGCACGACCAATTGGTTCATTATAGGATTAAAAAACACGTCTAATTTTGAATCGGCGTCAGTATTACGAATAGCCGTAACATTTTCAGCGCTGCCCAATGCAACATAAATAAGACGCATTGGTTCTTGATTGGTACCAGCAAGATAGACCTCCGCTTGTGAGTCCTGAGGAACAACTACAAACGCGGTATCATTCATATATTCCTTAAATGGTGACCCATCACCTATGGCATCAAACCAACCACCTAAAGGCCAATCGGTCATTAAAGAATAAGCTTTATTCGGTTCATTAAAGGCGGCTTTATTCCAACTAACTGTTACAGGCAATTTATCGTTTGGAATAAGAATACGAAGAGCACCTGTCTCAATCCACCCTTGGGTAGTTGGCACAATTTGTTTTTTTTGAAACGTGTTGATGCCATCAAAAAAGAGCGCGCGAAACATGCCTATTTGTTCATCTACCAAAACAGATTCCTCTCCAAAAGTTGCGTCAACACCATAAGTGGCAGTTTGATCCAAACCAACCCATAGTGTATCTTTCGCTCCATCTTTATCTTCGAAAGCCAAAGAAGTCATCCATTCTTGAGCCCACAAAAGATTTCCACTCATACAAAACAAGACTAGTAAAAACTTTTTCATAGTTATAGAATTAAGTGATACAATCAGGAACAGCGACCTATTTCTTGTATAATTTTTAACGCACCACAAGCGTTCAGTTAACACAACTAAAGTTATTCTTTAAAACTAATAAAAACAAATAAAAAGAGATAAATTCGCCATTATTTTTCCTGACGTATAAACAGTAATTTATCACCTAAATGAATTTCTGTATCACCACGTGGCACCAAGTACTCATCACCACGGCGAATCATCATCACCAGCACATCAGGTGGAAGTTGTACGTTGCGCAACAAAGTAGTTTCTGCCATAAAAGTAGAAGTCACTTCCATCTCTATCAATTTGGCTTTTACTTCGTCAGGTAAATCGATGTCAAAACCACGCTCCTTAGTTTCGGTAGAAAGTCCCAAAAGCGAAGCTACCCAACTCACTGTGGTGCCTTGAATCACCAACGAAAGAATGGTAATAAAAAATACAATATTGAAAATAATCCGTGCATGTTCCAATTGTGCGACGATAGGATAAGTGGCAAAAATAATAGGAACTGCACCGCGCAAACCAACCCACGACACATATAAGCGTGCTCGTGTACTCAGCTGTCGGAATGGTGCCAAACAAAGTAATACGGAAATAGGACGAGCAAAGACAATCATAAAAATACCGACTATGAGTCCAATAAGTGTAACGCCCAATAATTCGTGCGGATTAACCAACAATCCAAGTGTGAGGAACATAATAATTTGAAATAACCACGTGAGCCCATCGAAAAACGAAGCCAAACTTTTCTTGTAAATCAATTTATTATTACCTACAATAAGCCCAGCAATATACACCGCCAAAAAGCCATTTCCTTTAATAAAATCGGTGAAAGCAAAAATAAAAAAAACAAACGCCAGCAAAAGAACCGAATACAACGATTTATTGCCTATATCAATGCGGTTGATAATGAACACAGCCAACTTACCAAGCAAATAGCCCGATAGTGCGCCTACGCCCATTTGTACAAAAAATAGCAACAACGATTGTCCCCAACCCACATCGCCTGCCTTCAAAACGCTGATTAACAGAATCGTCAGCACATAAGCCATCGGGTCGTTGCTACCACTTTCGAGTTCCAACAACGGACGCAAATTTTCCTTCAACGCCATTTTTTTCGAGCGCAAAATAGAAAACACCGATGCAGAATCGGTAGACGACATGATGGCCGCCAACAACAACGATTCTGTAAATGTTAAGTTGATAGTACACCATTGACTCACAAAGAAAATAAATGTTCCCGTAACTAAAGCCGTGAGCAAAACGCCCACACTAGCCAAAACAATACCTTGTGCCGCAATGGGCTTTATTTCATCACGTTTGGTGTCCATACCACCCGAAAACAAAATAATACTCAACGCCATCATGCCAATAAATTGAGCCCAATCAGGTGAATAAAATTCCACACCAAGCCCATCACTGCCAAACAGCATGCCCAAGAGTAAAAACAACAATAACGTAGGCGTACCAAAACGATTGCTAAACTTACCGGCCAACACACTAATAAACAACAAAATAGCTCCTACCAACAAAAATCGTCCTGCTTCAAAATCCATATAGTATCTGTTATAGTTAAATTTTTCAGTTTCACACACTGTTCAAAGATACAAAAAAAAGCCCTACATTAAAAAAATGTAAGGCTTTTTATAACATCTACTAACTGTTTTTTAGTCAATCTTATCGAATCCGCAATAAGGTATCAATGCTTTAGGAATACGAATACCATCGGCCGTTTGATTATTTTCGAGCAACGTAGCCACGATACGTGGTAAAGCCAATGCCGAACCATTCAAGGTGTGGCAAAGTTCCGTTTTACCATCGGCGGTTTTGTAACGACATTTCAAACGATTAGCTTGATATGCCTCAAAGTTAGACACTGAACTCACTTCTAACCAGCGTTGTTGAGCTGCCGAGTAGGTTTCAAAATCGAAACACAAAGCAGCCGTAAAACTCATATCGCCACCACACAAACGCAAAATGCGATAAGGCAATTCGAGTTTAGCCAATAAATTTTCGACATGCGCCAACATCTCTTTGTGCGAAGCTTCTGAGTGTTCTGGTTTATCGATGCGCACAATTTCGATTTTCGAAAATTCGTGCAAGCGGTTCAAACCACGCACATCTTTACCATAAGAACCTGCTTCACGACGAAAACATTGTGTATAAGCACAATTCTTTATAGGCAATTCTTTCTCAGTCAAAATCACATCACGGTAAATATTGGTTACAGGCACTTCAGCCGTTGGAATCAGATACAAATCGTCTTGAGCATCGTGATACATCTGTCCGTCTTTATCTGGTAGCTGACCTGTGCCATAGCCAGAAGCAGCGTTCACCACCGTTGGAGGCATAATTTCCAAATAACCAGCATTAAGCGCTTCATCCAAGAAGAAGTTAATCAACGCGCGTTGCAGACGAGCACCTTTACCTTTGTACACAGGGAAACCTGCGCCAGAAATTTTCACGCCTAATTCAAAATCGATTAAATCGTATTTCTTAGCCAATTCCCAATGAGGTAAAGCCTCAAAACCTTCAAACGTTGGGATGGCACCCACTTGTTTTTCTATCACATTATCTTCGGCGCCTGTTCCTTCTGGCACACCGTCCTGTGGAAGATTAGGAATTTGAAGCAACAAATCACGAATAGCCAATTCCAATTCGTCTAATTTTACCGACAACACTTTGGAATCTTCTTTATATTGAGCTGTTTCAGCTTTAGCCGACTCGGCTTCTGCTTTTTTGCCAGTTTGCATCAAAACTCCAATTGATTTTGACAACTGATTGACGGCAGCTAGTTTGGAATCTAACTCTTTTTGTGTAGAACGACGATCAGCATCTAAAGCGATTACTTGGTCAATTAATTCAGCAGCACGGGTAAAATGTTTTTTCGCCAAGCGACGAACCACTTCGTCGCGATTACTTGTGATTTGTTTAAGTGTAAGCATATTTTAGTAAAATTTCAATGCGTTATTTGGTTTTGCAAAGGTACATTTTTTAGTAGAAACATACCTTATTTTTGAGAAAAAATCAGTGTAAAAATCACCCCGTAAAACTACTTACGTGATTCTATAGGCGGTGGCAAATAAGTGGGCTGTACGTGGCTCATGGCATTCCACAAACTGGAAGCTGCATGCGGATTAAGTTGTTCCATCTGTTCCAAAATCTGGCGCACTTGTGGGCGATGTGATTCCTTTTCAAACGGACAATTTTTCAACTGTTTGTGATAGCCTCGCTCTTCGGCCAATTCCGCCAAAGCTGATTCACGTATCAACGCCAAGGGTCGAATAATTGTCATATCGAATTTATCCATCTGCAACTTGGGCGGCATGGTGCCATACGAACCTTGAAAAATTTGGTTCATCAAGAGTGTTTCCAACATATCGTCCTGATGATGGCCAAATGCGATTTTGTTGCAACCGTGCGTTTTAGCCAATTCAAACAAGGCTTTGCGCCGATTCCACGAACACAAAAAGCAGGGCGATTTGCGCGTGTCACTTGTGGCATCAAACGACGTTACTTGATGTACAAAAGGAACGCCATGAGCCTCTGCAAATTCAGATAAATAAATTAAATCCGATTGATATGGGATATTTTCGACCGAAATATGTGCTGCCACCAACGAAAAACGTGGCGCAAATACTTTGGATCGCTCACTGAGCAACTCCACCAAAGCCAATGAATCCTTACCACCCGAAAGGCCGATAAGGATTTTGTCGCCATCATCAATCAACGCGTAATCTTTGATAGCTTTATTCAGTTTTGACAACAGTGATTTCATTCGTTCAACAGATGAGGACGCAACCGTTTGGTGCGTTCTACCGCTTGTTCATGTTCCCATTCGGCTATTTTACGTTCGTTACCTGAAAGTAAAATTTCGGGCACTGACCAACCATTAAATTCAGCGGGACGTGTATAAACGGGTGGAGCTAATAAGTTATCTTGAAACGAATCGGAAAGTGCTGATTGTTCGTCGCCCATGGCGCCAGGAATTAACCGTACCACGGCATCCACAATGATAGCAGCTGGCAATTCGCCACCTGTAAGCACATAATCGCCAATGGTAATTTCGCGCGTAATGAGATGTTCACGCACACGGTGATCGATGCCTTTATAGTGACCACACAAAATGATGATATTTTCTACTAACGACAACTGATTAGCCATCGGTTGTGAAAACTGCTCACCGTCAGGTGTCATAAAAATCACCTCGTCATACGTACGTTCACTTTTTAACTGTTCAATCACCCTAAAAATAGGTTCAATTTGCATCACCATACCAGCACCAAATCCAAACGCATAATCATCCACACGACGATGACGTTCGTCGGCAGAATAATCGCGTAAATTGTGCACCACCAATTCCACGAGTCCTTTATCTTGAGCTCGTTTTATAATAGAATGATTCAAAGGACTTTGAAGCAATTCGGGCAGTACGGTGATAATATCAATGCGCATGAAACTAAGAATTTAATAATTAGGGGAAATCGTTTAGTGTCTAACGTGTACTGAATAATTAGGTGAAGGGTTAAGAGGTTAAAAGTTAATGGAGAACTTCGTGGCGTTGGAAAATCGGTTAGCGTTCAACGTTTAGCGTTTAGCGAAAAAACATTAACCTATAACCATTAACCCTTCACCTTTCATTCCACACTAAACATTCAACACTGTCATCGAACCACTAACACATTGTCGATACAAACATATTTAGGCGTATTCACACCAAAATTGCCTTTATCGGACGAGTCGAAGTAGAATTCCAGACGTTGTACTTTTGCGGGAATTGCTTCTTCTAACGACACGTAACCCCACGTATTCAATAACATTGTTTTGCCATCGCGGAAATCAGCCAAATACACTTCACGAGTACCAAGCAATACATTTTGAGCGGAAAAACCTTTGATAATGACTTTGAACCAATCGCCAGCAGTAAACTTTTTGCTATAAGCTGAACCATTTTTCATGTCCAAATACGCATACGTCGAATTGGTCACGTAAAGACCTTTAATCTTGTATTCTCCATTATTACTGAATTTGCACACCGCGCTATCTTCGTACGCCACGGCAAATTTTTGACCTAAATAGGCTTTACCTGCCGACACACTCAACTCATTGGTGTAACCAGAAGTTACAGAATCGACTAACGAAGAGCAAGCGAATCCTTTCCAAGCATTCCACTCCGCATTGTAGTTATTCTCACATAACAAGCCATCCTCATTAAAGGAAGATTCTTTAAGATAACCCATATCGCCCAAGGTAACGGTTTCAAATCCAATAGGTGACACAAAAGGCATAGGAGTTGTTTTATCGCACGATACAGTTGCCACCAACAAAAGTGCCAACGTTGCTACTAATAAACCATTCTTTTTCATAGTTATATTTCAATTTTAAAGTCCGTATTCTTATAGAGGCACAAAGATACAAAAAA
Organism: uncultured Paludibacteraceae bacterium; assembly: GCA_964570565.1. Classification (GTDB taxonomy): domain Bacteria; phylum Bacteroidota; class Bacteroidia; order Bacteroidales; family Paludibacteraceae; genus W0P28-013. The sequence goes on along the minus strand of CAZMYT010000001.1, from coordinate 172,074 downwards.
GTGCGCTTACAAAAAAGAGGCACACCTAAGCGTACCTCTTTTCCTATGGTTGATATTAATATAACAATTAAATCACAACACCACTTTATGTGTTTGTCCTGCTACACGCACAATCACAAAATGATTGGCTTCAGCATCGAACGAAGTAACAGATTCACAGGTCGTAGTTGAAGTTATTAATTGACCTGCCAAATTATATAACTCAACGCGCTCCCCCAACGGAGCTACCACTTTTACTAAGCCATTTTCAGCATAACAAGCAGAAATTACGTCATGTTCGGTCAATGCCGTTGGTGTATCATCAGCCAATTTATAAGCTGCCATACCACTCGTTGGAACATACTCATAAATATAAACTCCATCTTCTTTTACCACGGCTTGAAAACTAACCGTGCAAAAACTAGTATAACCATGCCCCAAGTCTTCGGTATGGGTATACACCACACTAACATTAGTAGGATCTGTAATATCGTAAATTTTAAAAGCACCAGAATACATTTCACCTTCCACTAAAGAAGGAGTCCAGCCTTGCACTAAATAGACCCGTCCTTTATAAGTAAACAAGTCACCACCAAGCTGTAGAGGTAGGACTGCTCCACTTACGGGTAAATCTTTCGTAATAAAGCGATTGAGACCAGTAATGAGATAATCGCCATGATTCATATCTATGTAAGTGGTAAATCCTTGTCTCATTGTAACCACCACCAAATCCTTTGTTAATGGCATTACAGACGTTTCGCGACTTTGATAAGTTGTTGCTAAATCTGTTATGGTCACTGTTTTAATAATATCAACAACCGTATCATTCACGATAGTATAACGGCGAATTTGTTTATCATTTGCTACAAAGGTAAACACATACGCTGTATCATTAAAATCACCCATCACGGCAGGAAGAGCTAATTTATAAGTTGGACCTAACGGGATTTTAGTATATTGTCCCTTGGATTCACGGATCGATAAATAAAAAGATGACGCCCCTTCAGTTCCAATAGTAGCAATATGATTGGCATCATCAGCTAGAGTTACGTTGTCACCGTTAGGGGAGACAAATGATTCAAGGAAATCGCCATTTGTTGTACTATAACAATGAATCATAGCAGGATGACTCCAAGCAGAAGCCACATTATCAGACAAAAAGATGGTATCATTGGCTACTGCAATCGTACGTTGAGAGGATGTATCTGTAATTTTCACACGTTCTGCAGCATTACCACCAGCACGACTTCTTTCCCAAAGTTTGGTTACAGTAATCGCAGCATTAAGCATACATGTTGAGGTCAACAAAAAAGAAAATAAAACTATTTTTTTCATAAGGATTTAATTGAATGAGTAACCATAAAAAAGGAACGCCTTTAGGTGTCCTTTTTTTAAATTATTTATTGAGACGCTTACGTATTCCATATACAAATGAGAGAGATAGCAATACTAACATACCCTCACCTATAGGAGCATCTTCGTCAGGAAATGGTTCTTCAGGCTCTTCAGGAAAATCTTTTCGTGAAATTGTACCTGGTACTTCTGTTGATTCTTGAAATGGCTCACCCACCTGTGTGTTTTTAGTAACAGGAGTGGATGTTTCGCTCGTCAAACGACGTGAATTCACGGCTGTCAACGCACCCATTTGCATCTGTTGGCGTTGTTGTACAATATTCGATTTTGGAGCAATAGAGTTATTAGTATTAGTACTTCCAACAACGGTATTATTAGCGTTCGTAGAGGCATGAATAACTAAGTTATTAGGATAGTTGGATGCCTTTACAGCTGCTGGGGTATTAGGAGCCACGGCAGCAGAACTGGCGACCATGTCCTCTTGACTAGCACCTGCATTAGTGACAGCGTACGATGACGTAGGCACATATTGATGAATGGTAGCTGCTGGGGCAATAGCTACACCAGGCTTACTCGAATTATCTGTTAATTTAGTATTAAAATAAACCAATGCGACAATACTGGTAGTAAGCAATCCAACAGTAACCAGTACATTTTTAAGTATCTCCTTATTATTCATAATTGTGTGTATCTTTTTATAACGTTGAGCGTTTAGCGTGTAATGTTTAGTGTTTAGTGTAATTCGTTTAGCGTTTAGCGTGTAATGAATTATTAGGTTAATGGTTAATGGTTAATGATTAAAGGTTAATAATGAAAATCGTTTAGCGTTTAGCGAAACTCCATTAACCCTTCACCTTTTTCACCCTTCACCCATAACCTATCTATAATCTATAATCTATATTTTCAACTGGCAAAAGGTGTCGCCACTAAAGCAATTTTGCCTCTGGTGCCACTTTCGCAGCACCAGAGCAAAATGAATTATCGTATAACCGTTTTTAATGTATAATTACGAGCTGGCGTTATTACCGTGATTGTGTACACACCATCTACAGGTAACTCGAAAGTCATGTTATCAGTTCCAGATAAAGTGCGGGTAGCAATAGTGCGACCAACGGCATCCATCACCATAACTGTACCTTCAGCAGGCAATTGTTCTACACGTACTTCGTGACGCTCTGTGATAGCACGAGGCATCAACGCATCATCTTCGGTTGGGTTAACAGGCGTTACTACTTCAGCAGCACGTTGAATACTAATAGCAAATTGCTTATTTTCTTGAGTACGACTAAGATTTGTATTGGTATAATCGGCAAACAACAAATCGGCAACAATGGAACCATTACGCAACAAGTACACATGTTCTAATTCTTCAAGATTACTGCGCGAACGGTCAATACTGAATGTGTAGCGTGCCCCAGTCGTTGGCATATAGAATGCCACAGGAATCGTACTCTTAGCTTCATCATAATTGATAGCGTTAAATGCTAATGGGGTATTATCGCCACAGAATGAATAGAAATATGGCAGTTTTGCATAACTATCCTTCCATTTCAATAAGTCAGAACCCACTTCGTAGGCATTTGTATGATAATTATCTAACAAAATTGTTGTACGGTCGGTTTCAGTTCCGACAGTCAAATTCAAGGCTACCGCATTTGTTTCGTTTGTACGTTTAGCACTAGCTGCTACTAAACTTGGTGACGTATCGCGACTAGTTGTAGCAAAGGTCAACGTACCAGTAGCTTGAGCCTGCACAAAGAAAGAAATAAACGGATCAAGTTGTGTGTTAGACGCTAATTCTTGAGTATAACCCACGTTATTTGAATTTGGTATCGTTACATATATATTGCTAGTTTCAAGTCGTGTCCACGTATTTTCATTGAATCCACCTGAGTTTCTCATATAGTAACCACCTAACTCTACCGTACCATTGTTTACACCATCGTTGCTTACGCCATCACTAGTGAAATAAGATATGTATGGGTTACCTACTAAGTTCCAACCTACGTTATTATAACCAAGTGCACCTGAAGAGGCTTGTAACTCACCATATTGGGTAACATCAAGCGTTTTGGCTGTATTTTTCTCCGTAAAGGTAGCCTCTGCCACCATTGGGAAACGCACGTACTTTTGAACATCTGATGTAATAGCAATAATATAACCACGACCAGCTTGAAGCGTTGCATCATAAGGCACCATCTTCCAGTTACTTGATAAACCGCGGTTGATAATACGTTGTTCACCATCATAATACTGAATAATCCATGTTGTACCATACACACCTAACGATTTACCATTCATCTCCGTAATTTTATTCACAGCACAATTGTATGGTAATGTGAAGAAATAACGTTTAGAATTATCAATGCGTTTATCGTGATAGATACGCGGATTTTTCATCAATAAATTACCTTCGACATAAGCGGCACCTACCGCATCACCTTGAGCACGTATTGACAAATCTTGTATCGAATAATCTAAACCATCAGGTACAACCAATCGACCTCCGTTATAAACAAATACAGAACGTACTGAATCGCGATCATCGGTTAAATTTGATTTAGTCAAAATACCGCCATTCATAACAACGACGTCACATGTACGACACGTATCCTTAGATAATTGAGTAAAACGAAGATCCTTGGTTGTTAAATTTTCTCCATTCATGACCAAGATAGGCACACGGTATTGTGTACTCATAACCTCCACGGTATCAAGTGCTGCAATTTCTGCTGCGTCATCAATTGGATCAAGGTTCTGAACATATGCTTTTGTGCGTTCTGTAGGAGGAACATCGCGCGAATCGTAATAACGCTCCACAGAAATCTTCAAATTATAACAACGTAACGAATCTTGGAATGTTTCGGTTGGATTCAAGAATGAACCTACCCAATCACCAGGACGTCCAGAAGCCGCCGTGAAGGTTACCAAATTATCGTCAATACGTTCAAATGAAGCATAGTAACCATCGTAATTAAACGTAGAAACTTGGCTAAAATGAAGACACGTAATTTCTTGTTCTGTCAATTCTCCAACACCATTTTTTGGAACTATCAGACCTTCCCATTCAGTACACAAAGTAGCAAAATCTTCTGTATTTTGTTCAAGGGCATTTAACCCATCCACCACGGTATTTTTACGAATTAACAAGTGACGGTTAGTGGACAACCCTGCCGTCTCCTTAGTCAAATAATTCGTACCATCCAGGCATGCCCAACCTGGAGCATCCATACCTGTGATTGTAGTCTTAGGTTTAATTTGGCGACCAATAACAGAATCACCATCAAATGCTCCGATAACATCAATAAATTCCCAAGTACCATCAACTGCTTTACGTTGTAAACCATACACCTTATCACCAGAGGTTACAATACCTGCATTTTTATTTTCATAGGTACCATTTATAAATAAATTACGCGACTCATCACCATAAACCGCTTTTGCAGTGGCATTATTAACAGGGTACCAACCTTCGTGCTCCCAACCAGTAGAACCTGCAACACAATTAACTACTAACATATCTTGAGTGACACTGGTAGTGGAGAATAGAATAATTTCTTTACCAGGAGCAAGCGATTTTAACGTATCCAAGCTAATGATATCCGTAGGGTTCCAAAGAGCGGCTTTGGTACCAGTTAATTCTCCAGCTTTTTGGCCAGCAATACGGATACCTCTTAATGAGATAGTATCATTGGTACCATTATAAAGACCTAACAATTTAGTATTTTGAGCTGCCTCAAAGTATTTTGAGAAGAATAGGTCATTAGCTTGACGACCACTACCTTGATGTTCTACCTCTTGCGATAATACAATATTAGGAGTTCCCTCCAAATCGGTATGCAGTGTAAAACCACTCGCATCAGGGTTCACTTCTACAATGTCAATACCTGGTACGTTACCTACCAAGGTAATAGTCACCGTTTTTGTTTCACAATCGCTAGCATAAGTTAAATCAATATAAGCAATATTAGTTTGTGCTTTTACAGGATTGTACGTTACACCAATAGAACCTGCTCCATTACCATCGAGCGTAATAGTAGCTGGTGGAACCAATGTAAAGGCAGCTGTTTCACCACGCAAAGCAATCGAAACATTAGCGCCTGGCATATTAGCACCAGTAAGGTTTATGGTTGTACTCGTGTAGGTTGCTGCACGGTTAGCTTCTGCCATCGTTTCCCACAATGTAGGCGATGCCGTCAACACTGGTAAACCAACCGCTGCAGAGGTTGTTATATTACGTACTTCGGATACACAACCACCATTTGTAATTTGATAATGGAAGGTAGTAGAAGCTGATAAGCCTGCAATTGTTTTAGATGTCTCAGTACCCAACACCACTGTTTGGTCGTAAGGTTGAGGTCCACAAGCTGGTGTCCCAGTAATATCATTCCACACGCGTAAGCTAGCACCCGATAATGGAGCACTCCAAGCAAACGTAATACTACTTTGAGTAGAACTTTGAGTCGTAAACAGAGCCGATGTACATACCGTACCACACAAATTGACGATAGAAGAAACCACAGCGCCATCATCCGTTTTAAATTGAAGTTGTGCTGAATGTGAAGTACCTGTCAATGGTTTATACGACACTGTATAAACGGTATCTGCACGACCATTTTCAAGTGATTTAGCAGTCCAGTCGATGCTAAATGCGGTATGGTCAGCTCCAGTAATAACTGGTACAATAGAGGTACCAGAGCAGTTACGAGCAGCTACCGTGTGACCTGTAGAAGTGGCAGTACCACCTACAGCTACAACCAAATCAGCTGCCGAAATACAGGTAGCCACATCAGCTGGGTCTACCGTAATCATTGGCGTACATACTGGAGAACTATAGAAAGTAGTAGTACCCGTATTTTTCTTATACAGCAAACCTGCATAGTAACCAGCGCCTGGTGCATACATCGAGAAACGAGGTGAACTATTATTATAATTAAACACACGTGTGCTCGACGTACTAGTTTTTAAAGCAGTTGTAGATAAACTCCAATGGAAATTTCCAGTAGTGCCCGTTGGTGCAGTTGTACTAAACACCATTGTGGTTGAGTTTTGTCCACCAATATAGTTTCCACTAGAAGTATGTAATAGGGAATAATAAGCGGTAGCTCCAATTTTAGCCACTTCAAACTCATAAGCAGTATTCTCGCTTGTAGAATGTGCGGCATAACCACAATAATTATTCGAACCATCTCGACCTGTTACCATATGAGTACCATCAGAGATAATGTAAGTACCACTCCAATCTGCAGGTGCTGAAGTGACTAACTCGTAACCACCACCGCCGCCACCTTCTGTTATTTTCCATAAGGCATAGAGTGTTGCATTGGCAGAAATCGTATAAGGGAAGGTTACTAACGTTGGCGAAATAGTGGTACCTTCAGCTACTGTTTGAGTAGTAGTCCAGCCCACAAATACGGCTTCAGAACAAGCCGTTGTCAATGGAGTTAACTCGAGACCATAATCCGTATAATTAGCGTTCGGTTCAGTGGCTTTACGATCGTTCTCGGCAGCTGTTGAATAGACAGTTTTTGTGAGAATTGGAGCAGCTTCGTTCACAAAGGTAAGTGTGTAGGTAGGTGCGGCCGAATATTGTGCCACCAATGTGACATCAGCTGTTGGTGTATATGAATCACCGGCTCCACCTACGCGTGTAGTGCCATCGTACCAACCTGCAAATACATACGCCAACGTGTTTGGAGTCACCGCTGGTAACGTTGTACTAGTTCCATTAGCACAACCAGAAACCCATACATTAGGTGTACCAGTACCTGCACCATATTGGTAATTAACAGTATAGGCCACACCTGGATAAGTAGTTACCGTAGCGACAGGCGATGAGCAGATAGTGGTAGCTGCTTCTGGGTCACCAATAGCCTGAACGGTAAAGACATAGTTTTGACAATTTGTTAAACTTGAAATAGTTTGCGAATAGCTAGCAGCACCTGTGGCAGCAACAGGAACTACGGTAGGATCAGCTGACGAAGAAGCTAATTTATAAGTCAATTCGTAAGCTGTAGCCTTTTCAACGCCAGCATCTTTTACCGAAGGCCATGAAACGGTAACACTTTGATCGGCACTACTTGTTGTAACAGTAGGTTTCACCAAATTAATATCACAACAGGCTGGAAATGTAGTATAAGTAGTACCACCTCCACCAAATGTATGAGTACCGAGATTAGAAACAACATCTATATTGTACATATCCCACTCTGTACTTAAAGTAGGGAAACCTGATGCAGGATTGGTGGTAATACCACTATATACGCTCGATTTTCTAACTAAAGTTTTATCTAATGTTGTATATGAGCCTGAAGTCCAAGCTGTACCAGGATCATTTCCAATGCGACCGAAAATGTCAACATAAGAAGATGTTGATATTTTATACAATGCTACAGCATCATCACCATTGAAAACAACGGCTGCATTATTTGTTGCAGTAACGCCAACAGGCAATGTTAATGCGGCTGAAGAATTTTTATATACTATTGTAGAATTATTAGCTAATGTTCCTGATAATTGCACATCATTAGTAGCCGAAGTTGTTCCATTTGCATATTGTTGAAGTTTATATCCCGATAAATCTACAGCAGCACCCGTTCCATTATATATTTCAATATATTTATTATTACTTGATCCTTCAACATATTCAGAAATAAATAAATCAGCAGCATTACTTTCACCACCAGATGTATTTTTATATACTGCATACAACGTCGTTTCGCCCGTTACAGTATAAGGAGCCGTCACTTTAGTGTACGATGAAACGTTATTTAATGTAGTGGTATACCAACCATCAAATACATAGTTGACACAACCAGTAGGAGCTGGCAATGGATTCGACAATGTGGCTCCAACAAGTTCTGTAGAATCTGCTATAACAGAGCCTTTATCGTTAAAGTAAATATGAACAGGTGCACATGACACCGTAGCACTTACAGCTAAGGTACGTGTAGTCGCATCAGTACTTGTTAAGCTTACATTACCCGAAATTGGGTTAGCAGAGCCTGCTGGTGGATTAGCCTTAACATATAAGGTACCCGAAGCTGTTCCACCCGTTTGTGTAAAGGTAGCAGTAGCACCATACGTTGTATTATCGCTCGAAACCGTGAAATTGGTTGGAGCAGTAGCGGTCATATTGGCTGTTAAGTTATAACCTGACACACTTACCGATTGAAAAGCGCTCGCTTCACCGCAATTAGCTGTGAAAGTCAAAGGCGTTACATCCACAATGGTAACAATAGGTGTAGCTAATACGGTAATAGTAGTTTTACCTACTTTTGCACAATTTTGTGTATAAGCTATGCTCACCTCATACTCACCAACACCTGTGGTTGAGAAATCGATGTTTGTTCCATTTTTTGTAACGGTAGCAGTGCCTGTACCACTCAGACGTGTAACCGAAGGTGTACCCCAAGTACCAGCTCCTCCACCCGATTGTGAGAAAGCAATAGTAGTGGTAGCATCACCTGACGCTGGCATATTGATAGACGAAGCTGTAGGCGTTAGCGTAACCACGGCAGCATCGGCACAAGCTAATGTACACGTAGCTGTAGTAGAATAAGTTACCGAAGATTGACGTTTAAACAGAACAGCGTAATTGCTACTATAATTATTAAAGTAGCTAGAACCTGTGTGATAAGATACATATTTATAAGAACTCGTATTATCGTTAGATGTAATATTGGTAGTTGATATTGTAAAAGGAGTACCTGTATCTGCTAATGCTAATAATGTAGTAACAGTTCCACTTGGAAGAGACAGGTATTTTGAGGTTGATGCATTATACAAGGTCCAAGCATTAGAAGTACCGCCTAAACGCCAAATAAGAGCGGCATCTGAAGTGGTTATCTTATCGCTCGAAATGGTTACCGTTGATTTATCTAAGCCACTTGAATACGTAGCGGCTTTCATAGCTACATTAGACGCTGTATATACCACCAAATAATCGGCACCAGCTTCCAACTGAGAAGTGTTTGTTATTTTTGTGTAATCATTTGATATTGTTCCTTCTGACCATACACCATAAAGAGTCATATTGGCTACAGGATTAATAGTAGCACCTACAGCGTACTCCACCGATGTGGCACTAGCATTAGTGCTCCAACCAGCAAAAGCAGAACCATCTTCACACACAAACAAACCTTCAGCTGGAGTAGCTGCGGTAAAGCTGCCACCACAGGCGACATTGGCCTGAGTTGGAGTCCAGCCTGCTAAACCTGTACTATAGGTAATAGCATATTGTGGCTGTGTAGCCGTAATAGTAATAACAATATTACCAGAAAAACCTCCCGTAGGTTGAATTAATAAATTGTCAGCCCCAGAAGTATCCCACAAATAATCCGTGTTTAGTGTTAAAGGTGTTCCTCCCATAGTTACCGAAATAGACGCTGGCAAGGTATAACAACTATTAGGCGTTACCGTTACCTCAATGCCTGGCGTAGAAGGGTCTACTGTGGCAGGGAGCGCAGGAGAGACTGTACAACCGGTTAACGTTGAAGAAACAGAATACGTAACGGCTGGATTTACAACAATAGTAACGTCATCACTGCCACCACAGGTAGAACCATTCAAAGCCTGTGTACCAGTAATAGTATAAGTACCTGTAGCGGTAGCCGTAAACGTGTTACCCGACATAGAACCTGTAGAACTTGGGTCTACCGTGTAATTCACAGTTCCTCCATTACCTCCATTAACAGTAATGGCTGTACTTACATTAGCGCCACTTAAAGTTAACGGCGAAGTAGCCGAAAGACTCAATGCAGTAGAAGGGGCTGTACAACAATTAGGATTTGAATTATAGGTAGTAGTTGACGAACCTACAGTGTGAGTAACACTTACATCATCAACATAACGCACAGCTGTTGTCCCATAATAGCTAAAACGGACATAGACATCTGAATACGAAGACAAATCGGCAGTCCTAGACTCCCACGTGTCTTCAGCAAATCCCGACATTAGATAAGTTCCCACTTTAGTCCAAGAACTTCCATCAGAAGACACTTCTATATAAGCCTCGTAGTTATTATTTGTTGTAGTTCTTTGAAACCAAAATGTAAATGATTTAGGATCTGCAACTTTGGTATCATACTCGACTGCAGCACCATTAGCAGCAATATTACCTGAATATGTTCCCGAATGAGGAGTTATTCCGGTTGATTGAGACGCCACAGCCACAGTCCACCCACTTTCACCAGATTCAAAACCGTATGATTCTGTAACATCGGAAAAACCACCATCTGTAGTTTTTTTGTAAACGGCATATAACGTTACATTAGCCGAAGGATTATAAGTAGAACCCGACGTATATAATGTTGGAGCCGACGTAGTTTCAGTTTGTGAAGCAGTAGCCCAGCCAGCAAATTCCCATGCTGGTGTTTCTGTAGCACAACCAACACTTGGCGAAGCGGTAGGCAATGTTACACCTGCGCCACCCGAAGCTTCGGTAAGAGATGCTGTGCCACATGAACCTGTTCCTGCATTAAACGTAACAGTATAAGTAGGAACGCTTACTGTAATAGTACTACTTGTAACACTACCCGCACAATAACCACCATTTGCAGCCACACTGGCTGTTACGGTAGCTGTACCAGCTCCCACACCAGTAACCACACCCGTAGATGAGTTAACGGTTAACACTGATGTATTAGAACTTGAATAAGTTACCGTACCACTACCTGTGTTACCACCAATAGTTGGAGCAGCAATAGTGCTACCTACCAATACCGAATAAGCACCATACGTAATGGTTGGCGAAATAGATGTACAGGCAGCCGTCCATTTAGCATAGAGTGTTGTATTAGCAGAAATAGTAGCTCCTGCCGTAGCCGCAGTTGTAAGTCCTGCATCTGTATACCAACCACCAAATGTATAACCTGTTTTTGTAGGGTTTGGTGATGATAGTGGATTTGGTAAAGCGGTTTGATTTGTAAGATTAGTAGGGCAACCACTTGTGGCACCATTACAGCTATAAGTTACGTCGTAGCCAGAAGCTGCAGGAGTTCCTGCTATTGTTATATCATCAATACCAACACCAATAGTATTGCTAGTTCCTGCAACACTAAATTTAATTTTCACCTGCGTACCAGAATAGCTACTGAGATCGAATGCAGTCTGAGCAGTCAATGTTGAACTTGCAGGAGTTCTTGTGCCCAAAACAGTCCAATTCGAACCATTATCTGTAGAAATAGAAACGGTTAAAGTATTTTCGGTGGCATTTGTTCCTCCGTAAGTTCGAGCTTTAAAATTCAGCGTTTCTGCAGTATAGCTATTAAAATTCATAGCTGGAGTTATTGTATTAGCTCCTGCCACCAATAATTGAAGATACGTTGTTCCTGCTACATTGGTATCAGTCCAGCCGGTGAAGCCGGAAACATCAGTTCTGATGGGAGTGATATTATCCGCAAAAGCACTAGCAGTACCAAACACGACCAAAGCCGCTAGTACCAAGCCCCTAAAGCTTTTCACCACCCTGTTTGTGAAAGAGTAAAAATGTTTCATAGTTGTATTGGTTAGATTTATATTGTTTGCAAAAAGAGACACTGTTTTGGTTAAAAAATCTACTTATAAATAGGTAACTCACACGGAATTAGGTACAAACTGGGCGAATAAAAAAAGTGTAAATTTTGTTAAAGCCCGTCATTAGCTGGTTGTACACATTACGTCATGGTACACTATATCGCGACAAAGATATATAATTATTTACAAAAAACAATCTATTTTTTTGTTTTTTTTATCAACAGCTATCAGCGTAGTGAAATTGTTTAATGTGGAATGTTAAATGTTTAATGGGTGAAGGGTTATGGGTTATGGGTTATGGGTGAAGGGTGAAAAGGTTAAAGGTTAAAGGTTAAAGGATTTCCCAATGCCACTAAGTTCTCCCTTAACTTTTAACCTCTTAACCATTAACCTAAATATCAACGATTCGCGCCCTTAACCATTAACCTCTTAACCATTAACCCAATTATCAGTACACGTTACACGCTATACGCATTTCGTCATTAACCTTTAACCTCTTAATCATTAACCTAATTATCAACGATTCGCGCCCTTAACCTTTAAGCACTTAACCCTTAACCCAATTATTCGGTCATTCAATCATTCAATTATTCAATTATTGGCGTATCTTTGCAGAGCGAAATCCGATTTAGGAATTACACCTTATTTATATATATACATTATTTGTTATGCAAAAATCATTTATTCCGTTTGCGGTGGGTTACGTGTGCATTATTGCCGGTGCGCTGCTTCATATTTTCGAATTTTCATGGAGCGTTTGGTTATTTGGTGCCGGAGCTGTGCTTGCCATTGTATCGCGTATGTTGTCGCTCCCAAAAACGGACGATCGCCGCGTTCGTCGCTTGTATGGTCAGTTGTTCATTGGCGCGCTTTGCCTACTAGGTAGCACGTATTTAATGTACATCGGTCACAATGCGTGGGTATTACCATTACTCATCACGTCGTTTATTGATGTTTGGGTGAGTTTTCGACTTAAATAAAATAAGGTGAAAAAGGTGAAGGGTTAAAAAAAGGTGAAGGGTTATGGGTGATGGGTGAAGGGTGAAAAGGTTAAAGGATTTCCCAATGCCACGAAGTTCTCCCTTAACTTTTAACCTCTTAACCATTAACGCAATTATCAGTACACGTTACACGTTACACGCTATACGCATTTCGTCATTAACCTTTAACCTCTTAATCATTAACCTAATTATCAACGATTCGCGCCATTAACCATTAACTTTTAACCATTAACCTAGCTAATCATTTATGAATTCTTGGTATTTACTGATATTGATTGCCTATTTTGGGGTGTTATTGCTGGTGGCTCGTGTTACGCGCGGTCGTGGCGATAATAGCACTTTTTTCACAGGGAATCATGAATCGCCTTGGTATTTGGTAGCTTTTGGTATGGTAGGCGCCACTATTTCAGGCATTTCAGTCGTTTCGGTACCAGGCATGGTGGGAGCTTCGCAATTTGGTTATTTGCAAACGGTACTTGGATTTTTCTTTGGATACGTGGTAGTGGCGTATGTACTGCTGCCACTCTACTACCAACTTCACCTCACTTCGATTTACGAATACCTCAACAATCGCTTTGGTTCCGAAGCACATCGCACGGGTTCGCTTTTTTTCATTGTGGCGAAATTGGTGAGCTCCGCCACCAAACTGTATGTGGCTGCTCTGGTGTTACAACAGTTTATATTTGATGCTTGGCATATTCCGTTTTGGATAACGGTAACCTTATGCGTGGCACTGATGTGGTTGTACACGCGCAGAGGCGGCATTCGCACTTTGGTGTGGACCGATTCGCTACAAACGCTTTTCTTGACAATTGCCCTTATATTAATGGTAATCAACATGATACAACTCGTAGGTACCTCCACAGGCGACGCTTTGCGCACGGTGTACGAGAGTACGTGGAGCCACACGTTTACGTTGAACGATTGGCACAGTCACCAAAACTTTTTTAAACAGTTTTTGAGTGGCATCTTCATTGTCATCGTAATGACTGGACTCGACCAAGATATGATGCAAAAAAACCTCACGTGTCGCACATTGAAAGAGTCGCAAAAAAATATGTTATGGTGTGGAGCAGCTTTTCTTCCCGTGAATTTATTGTTGCTTACTTTAGGCGCTTTGGTTCTTATATTTGCACAACAAAATGGGGTATTACTTCCCGAAAAACCCGATCAGATTTTACCTTACATAGCCACTTCGTACTTTCATCCAGTTACAGCGTTCTTTTTTATGCTAGGCATCATCGCCGCATCATTCTCAAGCGCCGATTCTGCGTTAACGGCTATCACCACTACTATTTCGGTGGATTTACTACGCATAGAAAAACGTCAAGCCACACAAGCCGAACGTTGGCGTCAGTGGATTCATCTGGCGGTTTGCGTGCTATTTATTGGCTTAGTAGTAGCGTTTCATGCCATGCCTAATCAGAGTATTATCGACACCATTTATACCATTGTAGGTTATGCTTACGGTCCATTGTTAGGACTTTTTGCCTTTGGATTGCTCACAAAACAACGTTGTCGTAATCGTTTAATTCCTTTGGTAGCGCTACTTTCGCCAATTCTAACGTATGGCATTCAATGGGCCTGCGTTCACTACTTGAACTACCAATTTGGCTACGAGTTGCTTATGTTGAATGGTTTGATTACCTTTGTAGGACTATCATTAATCAGAACAAAACAAGTTGACAATGGATAGTGGAAAGTGGAAAAAGGTGAAGGGTTATGGGTGATGGATGAAGGGTGAAAAGGTTAAAGGTTATAGGTTAATGGTTTTTCGCTAAACGCTAAACGTTGAACGCTAACCGATTTTCCAACGCCACGAAGTTCTCCCTTAACTATTAACTTTTAATCCTTAACCCAATTATTCTGTTATTCAGTTATTGCATTATTAAGTAATTAAATGATTAAATTATGATTATAAACTCCGCAGAATTTGTGATATCGAACGTGGACTACAAAAAATGTCCAGTTTCCGAACTTCCAGAATATGCCTTTATTGGGCGTTCGAATGTAGGCAAATCGTCGCTTATCAATATGCTGACTGGCAAAAAAGATTTGGCTAAAACCTCATCAAAACCAGGCAAAACGCTCTTAATCAATCACTTCATTATCAACGAACAATGGCATTTGGTGGATTTGCCAGGTTACGGTTATGCCAAAGCCAGTAAAACCATGCGCGACAAGCTGAAAGGCATCATCGAAGGTTATGTGCTTTTTCGTCAGCAATTGACCAATTTGTTTGTATTGGTGGATAGCCGCTTGGCACCTCAACAAATAGACTTGGAATTTATGGAGTGGCTCGGCGAACAGGAAGTGCCATTTTCTATTGTGTTTACCAAAGGCGACAAACAATCGAATAGCCAGCTCAGTGCCAATGTAGAAAGCTATAAACGCAAACTACTCGAAACATGGGAGGCACTACCGCCTATTTTTGTCACTTCTGCCGAAAAAGGAGTTGGGAAGGACGATATTTTGAACTATATCGAAAGCATCAATCAGGAAATAAATACGGGTGAAAATAGTTTATAATAAAAAGTTAAGGGTTAAGGGTTAAAGGTTATGGGTTAAACGATTTTTACTGCTATGCAGTTCTCCATTAACCTCTTCACCCTTCACCTAAGTATTCTATCATTCAATAAAATTTAAAAGGCGTTTGTAGAAAAATCTACAAACGCCTTTTAAATTTATTCGAGTCGCGTACCGAGTACTTACACAATGCCCTCTTGTCACTTAACGAGTTTAGTTGTTTACCCCCTCAATCCCCTAAAGGGGGAATAAACGTGTAGTGGTTAATGAAAGGTAATGGTTATAGGTTAAAGGTTAATGGTTAAACTGCGTAGCGGTGAATCATTAAACATTACACACTAAACATTAAACGATTTTCACCCTTCACCTCTTCCCCCCCCTTAACCTAATTATTCAGTACACGCTAAACGATTTTTATTTATCGGAACAAACGAAGGATGTCGTTACCATTGGCAAATATCAGTAATGCAAACAACAAGAACATACCAATGTTAAGCGAAATTTCCATAAACTTATCGCTTGGTTTACGGCGCGCTATGATTTCGTACAGTAAAAATAGCACATAACCACCGTCCAAAATTGGGATTGGCAAGATATTCATAAATGCCAAAATCACCGATAAAAACGCTGTCATATTCCAGAAAATTTGCCAGTTCCAAGTAGCAGGAAATAGGTTCCCAATAGCCCCAAATCCGCCTAAACTTTTAGCACCTTCTTTGGTAAATACCAATCGGAATTGTTTGATATAGTTTGACAACACATCGGTCATCATGTGCCAGCCAGCAGGAATTGCTTCAAAAAAGCCAAAAGCCTCTTTTTCAGTTTTAAAATAAGGCATTGGATTACGTAATTGTACGCCCATTTTACCATCTTCATTCACAGTAATACTATCGTTTACAAGTACATCACCACGCATTACCGACAACGCCACACGTTGCGACTTACACAACTCTAACTCTTTAGAAATATCCTGAAAAACTGCCATGGCTTTGCCATTCAAACCTACCACGCTATCGCCCACTTGCAAACCAGCTGCAGCAGCAGGCGAATCGTCCGCCACTTGGTCAATTACAAACGGTACACGCACCGCCATGAATTCTTTTTCTTCGGCGGCCAACATCTGTTCGCCAAAATCTTTTGGTAACACAATAAGCGTATCCGCAGAATCGCGTCGTACCATCACATTTTGTTTGCCTTCAATTACTATTTTTTCGAGGGCATCTTTTTCTAAATGAACGGCTTCGCCATTAACAGCTAGCACAATATCGCCATTTTGAAAACCATTTTTCAAAGCTGTTTCACAATAATCATAACCTAAATACGCATTTTGTACTGGCAATTGTTCTTGTCCCCACGTAAACAATAATACACCATACAAGACAATGGCGGTAATAAAATTCATCAACACGCCGCCCGTAATGATAAATAGACGTTGCCAAGCTGGACGTGAGCGATACTCCCACGCTTGTGGTTCGCTATTAAGTACGGCTGGATCCATCGATTCGTCCACCATTCCTGCAATTTTGCAATAACCACCTAGTGGCAACCAACCAATGCCCCACTCGGTAGTTTCGGGATATTTGCGCCAATCATTATCGTCCAATTGTTCAACGGGCGCTGGTACCATAATTGGTTTCCCTTTTTTATCGTGTTTAGGCAATCCTTCGGCATCTAACAATGGTTGCAAATGGTCGGGTAAATTAGGTGCGAACCAACGTACTTGCCATTTTCCATTGATTTTTTTTAGGCGAACCAACGAAAATTTAGGATTGAAAAAGAGGTAAAATTTATCGACACGCACTTTGAACAAACGTGCAAAGCCAAAGTGTCCTAATTCGTGCACAAAGACTAAAATTGATAAACTAAGAATAAGCTGTAAAGCCTTGATTAAGAAAGTTTCCATGTATAAATTGTTAAATATGTAATGTGGAATGTTTAGTGTTTAGTGTTAAATGTTTAACGTTTTTGGCTAAACATTAAACATTGTACGCTAAACGATTTTATATCATTGTCTGTGTTAATCGACGTGTATCAGCATCGCACGCCACGTAATCTTCGTAAGTAGGTGTTTTTATAAAAGGCGTTTTCTGCATCACCGTTTCAATAATGTCGCTCATCTGTAAGAACCCAATTTGGTTTTTAAGGAAAGCTGCTACTACCACTTCGTTCGCTGCATTAAGTACACACGGCATATTGCCGCCACGATGCATCGCATCAAAAGCCAAAGCTAGATTGCGAAAGCGATTTAAATCTGGTTTTTCAAATGTCAGCGATCCAAATGTCGCTAAATCGAGTCGTTTAAAATCGGTTTGTACGCGCGTAGGAAAGGTCAAAGCATACTGAATAGGTAATTTCATATCAGGTAAACCCATTTGCGCCTTCATACTGCTATCGCGGAACTGCACAATAGAATGTATAATACTTTGTGGATGAACCACCACTTCTATTTGATCGGGTGTCAATCCAAATAACCATTTTGCCTCAATCACTTCAAAGCCTTTATTCATAAGGCTCGCCGAATCAATGGTAATTTTAGCGCCCATCGTCCACGTAGGATGATGTAAGGCTTGAGCAGCCGTTACGGTACGCAATTCATCCATCGTTTTTTGACGAAATGGGCCGCCCGAAGCGGTCAGAATAATTTTCTCTACTTCGTCGGCATTCTCGCCTACCAAGCATTGAAAAATAGCGCCATGTTCGGAATCAACTGGCAAAATAGCTGCACGATTTTCAACCGCTAAACGCGTAATAAGTTCACCTGCTACCACCAAAGTCTCTTTATTGGCTAAGGCTATTTTTTTACCTGCTTTTATGGCTTCAATAGTTGGCTTCAAGCCAGAATAGCCCACCATAGCGGTAACCACGGTACCCACTGGCTCCATAGCCGCCACTTGAGCCACCGACTCGCTGCCGGCAAAAACTTTCATAGGCAAATCGGCCAATGCAGCCTTTACTTGCGCATAATATGCTTCATTCGCAATAACAACCACTTCAGGGCGAAATTGACGCGCCTGCTGAATTAGCAAATCGGCATTATTGTTGGCTGTCAAAGCATACACCTCAAATAAATCAGGATTGGCAGCCACCACTTCGAGCGTTTGCGTACCAATAGAGCCTGTAGAACCTAAAATGGCTAAAACTTGTTTAGGCAGAGTGTCCGTATCAAACATGGAGATAAGTTCTAATTAAAAAATAATATAATCGGCAGGATTAACTGGCTTTCCTTTTTGCCACAATTCAAAGTGAAGATACGAATCGGTTGTTTGTTTACCTGCAGCGCCCACGATGCCAATAACTTCGCCCACACGCACCTCTTGCCCCACTTGTTTCAACACCCGCTCGTTGTTTTTATATACAGAAAAAAATCCGTTATCATGCTGTATACCAATAATGTAACCAAATTTCAACGAGTAATCCACCAACACCACTGTTCCTTTAAGAGCAGCAAGTACCGCCTCGTTGGGCGAAGTGGCTAACTCCACACCATATTGGTTCATTTTAGGAGCAAATGGCTGTGTAATAACTCCTTTTACCGGTTTTACAAATACTTCTACCACTTCTTCTTTAGGAAGCGCAATAGAACCCAAATTGTATTTTTCTTCTTGCTCAAATTCATCGACAAATTCTTGTTCATCCTTCGATTTCCCAAGCGACAAGTTTTCCCAATTTTTAACTTCCAACGATTCGGTATCAACCGTATCGAGTACAATATTACCCGCCAAAATATCCTTAATTACCTTCATTTGTTTTTGCTGCAAAGCCAAGGTTTGAGTCAACGAATCGACACGCATAGTTTCGGTAATGAGCTCAGTACGAATAGACGAATCGGCAAAACCAGGCAAGAAATGCTTGATAGGCGTAAAGAATATTAACAACGACAAAACCAAGAACGAGACCAATGCAAATGTGCCCGTAAATAAAAATACCGACAAACGCGACAAACGGAGATGAAATGCCTCTTCTAAGGTGTTTTCATTGAGAATGGAAACCCGATATTTAAATCGAAGACGTTGAAAAAATTTCTTTTTTGAAGCCATACAGTGATTATTTGTACCTTACAAAGATAAGGATTTTCTGCCAATATTAATTACGAGCGACGTTTATAAGTGAAATAGGCAAAGTCCAATCCTGTTGCTTCATCGTGCATACGTTCCGATTGATCGACCACTTGCCATTCATTTTCATCAATAACGGGATAGAATGTATCCGCCTCGAAATCTTTGTAAACCCAAGTAATATAGAGTGTATCGGCTATCGGCATAAACTGTTTATAAACACTGCCGCCTCCAATAATAAAGTTCTCTTCGTCGGCACGGCATAGTTGAACGGCCTCTTCGATAGAATAAGCCATATCGCACCCTTCAATCTGTTCACCAGCCACATCGGAAATAACGATATTGCGACGTTTTGGCAAGGGACGAATAGGCAATGAATAAAACGTACGTTTACCCATAACTACAGTATTACCCGAAGTCAACGCTTTGAAATGTTTTAAATCGTCAGACAAATGCCACAATAAGTCATTGTCCTTTCCTATAGCATAGTTTTGCGCGATGGCAACAATAATAGAAATCATAGTTATGAAGTTATAAGTGAGTAACTAAAAAACACCAACATTAATCGCGACGTCCCATAAAAATCATGACATAATACAAAAGCGTAGCCAACGAACCCAAAGCTGCCACTACATACGTATAAGCAGCCGAACGCAAAGCATCTTCGGCTTTATCGTGAGTTTCCACATTGGTTACACCAGCACTATTAAGCCAAACCAGCGCACGTTTGCTGGCATTAATTTCTACAGGTAACGTAATAAAACTGAATAAAGTGGTCAATGCAAATAGCACAATACCAGCAAGCATAAGCTGAGGAAAACTATTGATTAACAACATACCGCCCAACAAAATCCACATCACCCATTTAGACGAGAAACTCACCACGGGCACTAACGCTGAACGCATTTTTAAAGGAGCGTAACCAACGGCGTGTTGCACAGCGTGTCCACATTCGTGAGCAGCCACGGCGGCAGCAGCTACACTAGCCGAGCCATAAACGCCTTCGCTTAAATTCACCGTTTTGGTAGCAGGATTATAATGATCGGTCAATGTTCCACCAGTAGCAGTCACGGTTACATCCGTAATACCATTATCGCGCAACATTTTACGAGCCACATCGGCACCGGTCATACCACTAGGCAATGTAATTTTTGAATATTTTTTAAATTTCGATGTGAGTGACGCTTGAACTATCCAACTCACAACCGCTATTCCAATAAAAAGAACCCAATAAAGTGTCATAATTTTCAATGTTTTTTAAATTAATAAATATCGATTTCATGGTTCAAGTATCAAAATACCTGCCAACGATAATTTCTGCCAAAATTACTGTTTCTGGGCTTTGCCTTTGGTGGCGCATTTTTTACAAATACCATACAAATAAAGCGAATAATGGGTGACTTGAAATGCATTAAACGTACGACTTTGAATCGCTTTTTTGAGTTTCAAATCGGTAAATTCGCGCACATCTCCACAACGTGTACAAATACGATGATGATGTGTGGAGTTACTCGTCACCTTTTCATATTCAATGTGCTGTTTGTCAAACTGATGTTTCACCACCAACTGACATTCTGCGAACAACTCCAAAGAATTATACACCGTAGCACGGCTCACCTTAAATTCACTGGGCATGAGCAGCACTAACTCATCGGCCGAAAAATGCTCTTGTTGATCGTAAATAACATCCAATAGTCGGAACCGTTCTGGGGTTTTGCGCATGTGTTTGGCTGACAAATAGTCGGTCAAAATATCATGTGCTATTTTTTTCTCTTCGTCCAATGTCATCATACTACTAAATTAACGTGGATCATAACCCGATTGTTGTAAAATATAAGAGGCATTCACACTATACAACAAATCCAATGGCGATACATCGGGATTTGCTTTCATATAATTTTCAATAATTTGCCAACCAATATAAGCCCCCGCTCTACCTGGCGATTCCTGAGAAAATAGAGATGTAAAAGGCGCATCATTGAGGTATTTTACACGCAACATACTGTCGTGAGAAAACAGATGTTTACCTTCAATCATCGTCAACCACATCTCCGATTCATGTTTCTGGCACCACTTCCACTGTTCTGGCGTATAGCCCATCAAAACCGATTCATCCACATCGGGCAATAAAACGGAGGCTACGTAAAGAATTTTACCTCTATATAAAAGTTCCTCCATCAATTCACCCGTACGTGGCACGAAAGGAAATTCACTCGTTAACCACGCCACTACATAATCGGGAACCACTTTCTCGGGACACATATTTTGTCGCAAATAATTATAAATTCCCACACGTTCGTACAACGGATACGATTCCCCTAAATAATTATCGATACTGAGTGACAAAAAGCCCTCACCCACTACAACACTCTGATTTAAACCCGACACATGCATGTAAAAATGAGGTGTTTTTTTATCGGGAAAGAAATAGTTAGCACGTCGAAATGCTTGTGTCAAATCGGCTTCGATAGGTTCAATATATTGATACGTACGAAGTGCATCGCCATACAAATGAATTACGGCGGTGTCGGCAAAAAACTTTTGTAAGGTAAACACAGTAAGCGAATCATCTTTTTTACCAAACTGCACCACCCGCTCTAAATAGATAGGCAAAAAATCGGGATACAAGGAATCAACACGCGCCAAAGCAGCAGGAAGTTCCTGACCTTTCATCGCCCAAAAATCTTGGTCGAAGCGACCAATCTTAATCTCCAAATTACTATCAGACGTATCTGCTTTTCGCTTCTCAGGGGCACACGCAGCTAGGGCCAAACCGACTAAAAATAGAATAACAAGTTGTTTTTTCATAATGCTAACTATCCATAAACTAAAGGTTACAAAGTTACATATTTTAGGTTGATAATGAAAATTATTTAGACACAGTTTGAATAAAAAAACAGGACTGTTGCGCCATATCCAAAAAAGGCGTACCTTTGTCGTCGATTTCAGAAGTTTCAAAACTTCTTATCTACATGCTTAGGGGTGCCTTTTTAGGCTGAGATTACACCCTTTGAACCTGCGCGGGTAATGCTGCGAAGGGAAAAAGTTTAAAAAATTTCTCCACCTTAAGTAGTTTTCAAGTCAACAGCCGACAACCATTAATTTGGTTATCGTCTTTAGGTCTATAAACTTGAATCTACTTTTCCCTGCGTATGTAGTTTTGTTTAACTCGAAAAATCCACAAAAAACAAACGGATTTTTCATAAATTCAAAGCTATATGCAAAAAAAACTACTCGCAGTGCTTGCACTGCCACTCATGGCTAGCGCACTTTGGGCGCAAAAAGAAGCCACAGATTCCATTTCGATGAAAGGCGAATTAGAAGAAATTATTGTTTCTTCTACGCGTCTTGGCAATCAAACGCCACTGACCACCAAGACCTTCACGCCTGAAGAGTTACAAAAGCAAAACACAGGCGTCAATTTACCGTATTTACTCACAACAACGCCTTCGTTGGTAGTGACTTCCGACGATGGTTTAGGAGTTGGCTACACCTATTTTCGTGTGCGTGGAACCGACCAAAATCGCATCAACATGACGGTAAATGGAATTCCACTCAATGATGCCGAATCACAAACGGTATTTTGGGTAAACATGACCGATTTAGCATCGTCGATGAACAGTGTTCATGTACAACGAGGTGTAGGAACTTCCACCAATGGCGCAGCCGCTTTTGGAGCTTCGGTGAATATGCAAACAGAAAAGGCGACCTTGGAACCATTTGCCACCCTCACATTCAACGGTGGTATGTACAACACCTTTCGCGAAAGTGCTAAAGTAAGTACGGGCTTATTAAAAAATGGCTTTGCTTTCGACGCTCGTTTTTCCAAAGTAAACAGCGATGGTTACTTGGAACGCGCAGCATCCGATCTCTATTCATACTACGCCTCGGGCGCTTGGTATGGTACTAACACCATGGTGAAATTAATGACATTTGGCGGCGCCGAAAAAACCTACATGGCCTGGGATGGCATCAGTGCGGAGCAATTGGCAACCAACCGCCGCTACAATCCTGCTGGTCACTACATCGACGATAACGGCAACGATGCTTTTTACAACAATCAAACCGACAACTACACCCAACAACACGTGCAATTACACCTATCACACCTATTTAATGCACAGTGGAATATGAATGGTGCGCTGCATTACACCCATGGCAAAGGCTACTATGAACAATACAAGGCTAGTGCAAAATTCAAATCGTACGGCTTACCAAACTTTACCGACACACTTGGCAATACCGTAAAAAAATCAGATCTCGTACGACAAAAACATCTTGACAATGATTTCTTCGGAGGCGTAGTAGCTCTTAATTACACCAGCCAGAAGGTAAATGCCTCGTTTGGCGGAGCCGTAAATAATTACATCGGCGATCACTTCGGGAATGTAATTTGGCTACGCACCTACGACCAAAGCATTCCAAAAGATTATGAATATTACCGCAATCATGGTAATAAATTCGAGGCAAACACGTACTTAAAAGCTGATTGGGAAATCATGGAAGGTTTAACTATTTACGGTGATATGCAATACCGCTATGTTAATTATCAATTGAATGGTATCAACGATGAGGATTTGGATTCTATTCCTGTACACGAAACATTCCATTTTTTGAATCCGAAAGCAGGAATTTCATACACTAAAAATGGGCACAACGCCTATTTCAATTTTGCGATTGCCAACCGCGAGCCCAATAGAAAAAACTACACAGAAGCAGGTCCAAACGATGTGCCACAGGCCGAACGATTGTACGATTACGAAGCCGGTTACAATTTTTCACACCGTCGTTTTAGCGTAGGAGCAAACCTCTACCTGATGGATTACGACAACCAACTTGTACTCACAGGAAAATACAGCGACACAGGCGCGTATTTGACCAAAAACGTGAAAGATAGTTACCGAGCAGGCATCGAATTAATGGGTGGCGTACAAATTTTAGATTGGTTGCGCTGGGATGGAAACGTAACACTGAGCCAGAACAAGATTTTAAATTATTCCGACTGGGTGGATGATTGGGATGCAGATTGGAACGACCCTGTGGTAAACCAAAATGGAGGACAAGTTCAAGTATCTTACGGCACAACAGACATTTCGTTCTCACCAAACATCACAGCAGGAAGCAGTTTTCAAATGGACATCAAAGGATTTAATGCCACGTTACAAACCAATTACGTCGGCGAACAATTTTTGGATAATACGAGTAGCAAAGCTGCAAAGCTCAACGATTATTGCGTCACTAACTTACGTTTAGCTTACACACTGCCTAACAAAAAAGTGGTGAAAGATGTCACATTCTCGGTGCAAATGAATAATTTATTCAACACCATGTATGTGTCAAATGGAGGCAGTTACAGCTATTTTTCGGGCGCTAACGGCGATTATTCAGCAGCCAATCAAAAATACACACCTTGGTACTATGCGCAAGCTGGCTTAAATGTTCATGCAGGTGTAAGTGTCACATTCTAAAACCAAATTTGAAACAAAAAGACCCAATAAACAGAACAGTTTGTTGGGCTTTTTTTGTTTTTCACTCATTAGAATATTACCTTTGTGGCACAAATGCACTTCATACTATGAATATTCTATTTTTAGGTACTGGCACTTCTACAGGCGTTCCAGAAATTGGATGCCAGTGCGCTGTTTGCCAATCGCCCGACCCCAAAGATAAACGGTTACGATCATCGATTCTGATTGAAACAGAAGGAAAACAAATCTTGATAGATTGTGGACCCGATTTTCGTCAGCAAATGCTAAATAAACCGTTTGGCAAACTCGATGCTGTATTGATTACTCATGAACATTACGACCACGTGGGCGGCATCGACGATTTACGACCTTACTCCAAATTTGGCGACGTACATTTGTATGCAGAACAGAACGTATGCAACGCCATTCAAATCCGCTTGCCGTATTGTTTCACAGAACATAAATACCCAGGTGTGCCCAATCTACAACTTAACGCCATCACACTCGATTCGTTTTCCGTAGAAGGCGTTGATATAAAACCCATTCGCATTACACATGGTAAATTGCCTATTTTAGGTTTTCGCATCGGAAATATGGCATATTTGACGGACGTTAGCTCGATTCCTGAGAGCGAATACGCAAAACTAGCCAACCTCGACGTACTGGTTATTGATGCACTACGCGACAAACCACATCCATCGCACGAAACTGTAGCCGAAGCATTGCAACAGATAGAACGCATACAACCAAAACAGGCGTATTTAATTCACATGAGTCACCATTTTGGACTACATGCAGAACGGCAAAAGGAGCTACCGAAAAACGTACACATCGCTTACGACGACCTCAAATTAACGATTTAAAGTCTATTAACACTGCTTTTTACGAAAAAAATTGTGCTATTCAATAAAAATATGTAATTTTGTCAGTCTTACTGAAAAAATAGCAGTTTTATGCAAACATCAGAAATTCAATCTGTAAAACAGCGCTTTGGAATCATTGGTATTTCATCGGCGTTGAATCGCGCTATCGACGTTGCTGTACAAGTATCAGCTACCGATTTGTCGGTACTTATTACAGGCGAAAGCGGCGTTGGTAAAGAAACGTTTCCACAAATTATTCATCAATACAGCCACCGCAAACACAATGCTTACATTGCTGTGAACTGCGGAGCTATACCCGAAGGCACCATCGATTCCGAACTATTTGGACACGAAAAAGGTGCTTTTACAAGCGCCACATCCGACCGTAAAGGTTATTTTGAAGTGGCCGATGGTGGCACTATTTTTCTCGACGAAGTGGGCGAATTGCCACTTTCAACACAAGTGCGTTTGTTACGCGTTTTAGAGGCTGGCGAATTTATGCGTGTGGGTTCATCGAAAGTGCAAAAAACCAATGTGCGCGTAGTAGCCGCCACCAATTTAAATATGCAAGAAGCCATTCGTAATGGTCGTTTCCGCGAGGATTTATATTATCGTTTGAATGCCGTGCCTATTTACATTCCGCCGTTGCGCGAACGTAAAGACGACATTTTGCTGTTGTTCCGTAAATTCGCTACCGATTTTGCAGAGAAATACAAAATGCCAGTCATCAAACTCACGGATGATGCACAACTCATGCTAAAGAACTACTACTGGAAAGGTAATATTCGTCAACTTAAAAACATTACCGAACAGATTTCTGTGATTGAACAAGAACGCACCATTACCCCTGAAAGTTTACGTGCCTACTTGCCCGATCAAGAATCGAGCACGCTGCCTGTGCTGATGTCGCATCAACAAGAACAAAAATCGTTTAACAGCGAGCGTGAAATTCTCTATCAAGTGTTGTTCGACATGAAAAAAGACATGAACGACTTGAAAAAGTTAGTCAATGATATTATGTCGAATGAACCTGCGCACAACTACCAACCACACTTCAGCGACACCGCCGAACAGCCGTTTGTAGAAAAACAAGAACCGCAAAACGAAGTTATCAATTTAGTAACGCCATTGAGCAAAGGTAAAATTTTGCACAATCATCACGTAGAAGATACCGAAGAGTATGTAGAAGAGTCGCTTTCGCTCATTGATGCTGAAAAAGAGATTATCATCAAAGCCCTCGAACGCCACAATGGCAAACGGAAATATGCAGCACAGGATTTAAAAATATCGGAACGCACACTCTATCGTAAAATAAAAGAATACGGACTCGAATAGTAACGTTATGACTAAAAAACTCGTTATTCTCTCAATCATAAGCGTTTTACTGGCAAGCTCTTGCAGTATTTCGTACAAATTCAACGGTGCTTCTATCGATTACTCGAAAGTACGAAGCATCGCTGTAGTCGACTTTACGAATCAGGCCACGTTGGTGTATCCGCCTATGGTCACGTCGTTCAACGAAGCCCTCAAAGATGCGTACACCAAACAAACACGTTTAGCACTGCTCAAACGCAATGGCGACTTACAGCTAGAAGGTGAAATTACAGGCTACACGTTGACACCGCTCTCTATTGGTTCCGACTCGTATGCTGCCGAAACACGATTGACCATGACCGTTCGCGTACGATTCACCAACAATACCAATACAGAAGAAAATTTTGAACGCACATTTAGTGCAAACAGAACATTTCCAAGCACTTCGACATTAGAAAGTGTGCAAGACCAATTGGTGACTGAAATGATTGATGAAATAGTAGACAATGTTTACAATGCCACCGTGGCGAATTGGTAAACGCACAAAAGAACCCTTCATCAACAGAAAATCAGATATTAAGGCGTTTTAAATTTGAAATATCCGAAAAAAAGTATTTACTTTGCAGTCCGATTTTTATCGGTAGCATGAAATCATAAAAACAACAAATAAATTTAGCAACATGTACTTATTTTTAACCATTCTCGCTGTTGTAGCGTCGATTATTTTAGTATTAATCGTGTTAGTACAAAACTCAAAAGGTGGTGGTCTTGCATCTAGTTTTTCAAGCTCAAACCAAATTATGGGTGTTCGCAAAACAACCGATTTCTTGGAAAAAGCCACTTGGACATTGGTTTCAGTTATTGTTCTTTGTAGCGTATTAGCAGCAGGTTTTGCTAAAAACCACACAGAAGCTGCCACTTCTGCTATTGCAGACGAAGCGCAAGCTGCACAAGAAACTGCTGCACAATCGGAAGCTGCTCCATTTGAAGAACCTGCTCCTGCAAACTGATTGCTAACAGACATTGCATTTTAAAAAGCCTCACCTCGGTTGAGGCTTTTTATGTAATACAAGGCACTTGCAAAAAAGTTTTTTCGATAAATAGCATTCGCTATTTGTAGAATCGAGAAAAAACAGTATCTTTGCACCATATTTCAGGGTAGTTACCAGAGTGGCCAAATGGGACTGACTGTAACTCAGTTGTCTTTCGACTTCGGTGGTTCGAATCCATCACTACCCACTGTTAAAACAGAGCTTTTTTAGCTCTGTTTTTTTTGTGCCTCAACAAATATACTTATCTTTGCGATGACTAAAATCATGAAATTTTCTGTTATAAACAATATAAGATATGAACAAATACGCATTTATTTTATTATTGTCTATTTTGACGCTTATTCACAGTGCCAGTTGCGAAAGAAAAACGGATAAATGTTCTATCACCATCGTCAATCATTCTGATAAAGAAATAATATTTATTGGCTCTGTATATTCTTCCGTTTCACAGGATACAGGGTGTATAAAACCAACCACAAGGCTTGAATATGGGGATTTTATTTATAGTAATATGATAAAACCATATTCAAGTAAAAAAATAGGAATAGATGGATTGGTAGAACACATGCAAACTTATCCTGATATTATTAAGTGGTGGTCTTTGGGGATTTTTAATCGCATAGATATGGACACCATGTCTTGTGAAGAATTTAAGGAAAAATATCCTCTTAAGAAAGAATGGAAAGTGACTTTGGCAGATATGCAGGCGTGTGATTGGACTTTAGTATATGAACCAGACAGTATAGAATAGAGTTCCCCTCTGCTTAGCATTGGGATTTACTACACCAAACAGAGCTTTTTTAGCCCAGATTTGGTGCAAGTTTCCCAACTTGTGCCAAAAATAAAAATCAGTTTCGAACTGATAAATAGAATAAATTAATGAGTTAACTATGTTGCCATGTAGTTGTCAGTTATGAAACTGACAACATAAAGAGGCACAAGTTAAGAAACTTGCGCCAAATAGGAGCGTACACCGAACAAAGGGAACTTGACTATTTTTTATATCAAGTAAATAAAATACTTTAATGTTAAATGCGAGATATTAATGTTATGGAAATATTTAAAATTATGAGAACAATTACAATATTTGCTCTATTAATATTGATAATTACAAGCTGTCGTAAAGACTATTATGATACAAGATTAAATTTTGTAAATAGCTCAGATAGTTCAATTTATGTCATTAGTTCTGATTTTTATAAGGATACAGCTTATGTTTATGTGAATTATTATCCAGGGAATGATCCAAATCAATTTAAAATAGAGCCCCATGAAACTAAAATACCAATAATGCCAATTGGTTCATGGGAAAGAATTTATGAAGAGGAGGATACCATCGCATTTTATGTTTTTGATGCTCAAATTTTAGAGACCATTCCTTGGGATACAATTAAATCGAAGTATTTAGTATTGAAACGATACGATTTAACCTTTGAAGATTTAGTCCGTCAGAATTGGACAATATCATATCCATAAAACAACCCTGCTCTATTTTATTAATATTTTAATTTGAAAAATTATGAAACCTTATAAATATATCCCGTTCATATTATTCTTTGCCCTCTTTGTTAATGGTAGTTGTGAATATAAAAATTATCAGGAAGGTAAGCGTTTTATTGTTCAAAATAATTCGGACAAAGAAATAATTGTCAAGGGTCAAGGTACAATTGAATATGACTTTACGAATCTTTGTAGAGAAAATCTCACAAGATTTGAATATTATGACATAATTCGAGATTGCATGGTAACCCCGTATTCTAACAAGAATATTGAGAGGCAAAGAATAGCAGAATATCTAATGGAACACCCTAACGATACAATGCGCATTATTGTTTTTTATCGCATGGATATGGATAAAGAACCATGTACAAAATCTCCAGTAAAAAAGACATGGAAAGTAACTTTGAAAGATATGGAAGCATGTGATTGGACGTTAGTATATGAGCTGGAAGAATAAGTAGCTACATCAAGTAAATTTCACTGGACAGACCCTGTTATATATATACCACTTCTTGGTTTAATTCCAGCGATTTTTTATTAATTTATATACTTAAATAAAATATGAACAAATACGCATTTATTTTATTGTTGTCTATTTTGACGCTTATTCACAGTGCCAGTTGCGAAAGAAAAACGGATAAATGTTCTATCACCATCGTCAATCATTCTGATAAAGAAATAATATTTATTGGCTCTGTATATTCTTCCGTTTCACAGGATACAGGGTGTATAAAACCAACCACAAGGCTTGAATATGGGGATTTTATTTATAGTAATATGATAAAACCATATTCAAGTAAAAAAATAGGAATAGATGGATTGGTAGAACACATGCAAACTTATCCTGATATTATTAAGTGGTGGTCTTTGGGGATTTTTAATCGCATAGATATGGACACCATGTCTTGTGAAGAATTTAAGGAAAAATATCCTCTTAAGAAAGAATGGAAAGTGACTTTGGCAGATATGCAGGCATGTGATTGGACTTTAGTATATGAACCAGACAGTATAGAGTAGATTTTTCCCCTTGCTTAGCATTGAAATTTACTACGCCAAACAGAGCTTTTTTAGCTCTGTTTTTTTTGTTTGAGCGAATCATCAAAAATACGTATCTTTGTTGTTACTTAACAATGGAACTATGGATCAAGAATTACTACGTCGCCTTCGCCTCGATTTTACCAAGCGTGAAACCGACCTCTTGTCCTATATTCAAACTTATTTTCCCCATGTGTCAGCTCACCAAATAGCACAATGGCGTGAAAGCGGTGCACTAGAAAACATGCAACTCGGCGGAGAAACCTATTATTTCAACCGAGCTGCCGAAAATCTATTTCGAATTGATGCCGTTGCCCGTGCTCGCAAAGAAGCCGTAGATGGCGCCGTTATTCCACCACGTGAACAAACGCTCAAAATACACATTCCAGAAGTCATAAACGCGTTCAAAACAACAGGTAAATGCCAAGAAACTGCAAAGTCGTTCACCATGACGTTTTCTGTTACCGTAAAAGCAGACGCCGTGCCCGCCAATGAACTCATTCGCTGCTGGCTACCCTACCCACGCACCGACGAAAAACGTCAAACCAATATACGCTTGTTAAGCACCAGCGAACCGCATTACGACATAGCACCCGATACGTGTGCGCACAAAACCATTTATCAAGAGAAACGTTGTAAAAGGGGCGATCCAACCGAATTTTCGGTCAGCTACTCGTTTCAAATCAACCCTGAATGGCAAGCTGTCAAATCAGAAAACATACAACCTTACGATAAAGAATCGACCACTTACCAGCAATTTTGCGCAGAGCGCCCACCGCATATTCTGTTTTCAGAAGCAGTTAAAGGGTTATCAGAAACCATTATTGGCGACGAAAAGCATCCATACGAACAGGCCAAAAAACTCTTTGTGTGGTTACGCGCCAACTATCCTTGGGCGAGTGCGCGTGAATATTCGACTATCGAACACATTTCGGATTACGTGATTGCCAACAAACATGGCGACTGCGGACAATTGAGCCTGCTCTTTATCACACTTTGTCGTTACAACGGCATTCCTGCGCGTTGGCAAAGTGGATTTATGCTGCATCCAAACGGCAAAAATTTACACGATTGGGCGGAAATCTATTTCGAAGGCATTGGCTGGATTCCGGTGGATAGCTCCTTTGGGCTACAAACGTGGGGCAAAAATGATGACGAACGTCTTTTCTTCTTTGGAGGACAAGATGCCTATCATTTGACCATCAATAATGATTTTGGACGACCGTTAAGTCCAGAAAAAATACACTTACGCAGCGAAACCGTCGATTTTCAACGCGGCGAAGTAGAGTGGCGTGGAGGCAACCTCTATTTTGACCAGTGGGATTATGCGTTTACAGTCGCTCCAAGCCCACAATCAACTCACTAATATTACACAAGACTATATGGTATTTCTACAAGTCGAAAATCTCACTAAATCGTTCGGCGACCGACTCTTATTTCACGATATTTCCTTTGGGATAGAACAAGGTCAACGGGTGGCTTTAATTGCCAAAAACGGCACAGGAAAAACAACGCTACTAAACATTCTCACCAACAAAGAAGACTACGATAGTGGACAGGTGACCTTTCGCCGCGATTTACGGACTGGTTTTTTACCACAAGAGCCTGAATTTGCGCCTGGCATCACCGTATTAGAAGCCTGTTTTTCATCGGAAACGGACGTGGTGAAAGCCATTGCTCGCTACGAAAAACTACTGGAGCTACACACCCAAAATCCACAATATGCCGATGAGTTCCAAACCGCCATGGCCGATATGGATCGACTCAATGCGTGGGATTACGATATTCGCATCAAACAAATTCTAGGCAAACTCAATATTCACAACCTCGAACAACGCGTTGACCAATTGAGTGGCGGACAACAAAAACGGCTCGCTTTAGCCAATGTACTCATTACAGAGCCTGACTTATTACTACTTGATGAACCAACCAACCACTTGGATTTAGAAATGGTGGAATGGCTCGAAGATTTTTTGAACCACTCCAAAATGACACTATTGATGGTGACCCACGATCGTTACTTTTTGGATCATGTGTGCAATACCATTTTAGAAATAGATCAGGAAACGCTGTTTCAATATCGGGGCAATTACAGCTACTATTTAGAGAAACGAGAGGCGCGGATTGACAATTTCAATGCCGAAACTACGCGCACACAAAATCTCTACCGCAAAGAACTCGACTGGATGCGCCGACAACCCCAAGCACGTGCCACTAAGGCACAAAGCCGCATCGACGCGTTTTACGAGATAGAACAACGCGCCAAACAACGCATTGCCGAAAAACAAGTGTCACTCGGCGTAAAAGCAGCCTATTTGGGCAGCAAGATATTCGAAGCACAATACATATCCAAAGCCTTTGGTGATTATAAAATCTTGGACAACTTCTACTACAATTTTTCGCGTTACGAAAAATTGGGAATTGTAGGAAAAAATGGCACTGGAAAATCCACATTTCTCAGAATGTTACTCGGCGAAGTGGCGCCCGATAGTGGTCGATTCGACATTGGCGATACGGTTCAATTTGCCTATTACAGCCAATCAGGACTACAATTTGACGACCGCATGAAAGTGATTGATGCCGTGCGCGATATTGCCGAAGAAATTGATTTAGGAGGTGGGAAAAAGTCGAGTGCATCCCAATTCCTCACGCACTTTCTGTTTCCGCCCGAAAAACAGCACGATTATATTGCCAAATTAAGTGGTGGCGAAAAACGTCGTTTGTACCTCTGCACAGTACTCATCAAAAATCCTAATTTCTTGATTTTAGATGAACCTACCAATGATTTGGACATTGCCACGCTCAATGTGTTAGAAGATTACTTGGTGAGCTTCAAAGGGTGTGTAATTGTGGTGAGCCACGACCGTTTTTTTATGGACAAAGTGGTGGACCATTTATTGGTATTCCAAGGTGATTGCAAGATAAAAGATTTCCCAGGGAATTATACCGATTATCGTGAATGGAACATGCTAAAAGAAGCGGAAGAAACAGAATTAAAAAATAAAGCTGCCAGCTCTAAAAAAAGTGCCACTCCTGCAGAAAAGCCGACGACAACAGACGCCAAACAACGCAAGCTCACCTTTAACGAAAAGCGCGAACTAGAAACATTAGAAACGGAAATTCAGAGTTTGGAACAGGAACAGAAAACGCTCGAGGCACAGCTATCGTCAGGCTCACTCTCGACAGAAGAAATTATGAATCAATCTAAGCGTTTTTCTGAAGTTTCAGATTTACTAGATGAAAAGACCATGCGCTGGCTCGAACTAAGCGAGTTGGCTAATTAAGCAGACGTAGCATTAAGGCGTTTTTCACGTTTACGATAGATGTAAAAACCATACAGTAAGACAAATAACAACAATACATGTTCGCTGCCAATAGGGTCATCTACTACCCCACCAGGATTGCCGCCTGGGCCACGCATCATCACCGAGGATTCTGGTTCTGCTAGAGCATCAACACTAGATGCATTACCATACGAACCTAAGTCAGACAATAATTCTGACGACTTTTTAAACTGAATATGCGTACCATCAGCCATGCTTGATGAAACAACTTGCTGCGAGCGCATAGTTTCAACAGTCCGCTGATTGTAACCATTTTTTTCTATTGAAACAGATCCACCTATTATTGAAATAGGCGACGATTTTTCTGGTTGCTTTATCCTTAAATCCACGTAAGCAGGCCCTTCGTTTGAGAAAGGCTCTGCCATAGTGATGTTCTGCCCCAGAAGGGCTATATGGATAAAGGTTAATACGTTCAGAAGGACGTACACCATTATTCTTTTTATCATTTTAATCTTTTTTTCCTAAAACCTAATGTTACTGAATCTTGGTCAGACGTGCGACCAAACACGTTTATCTTACCAATACTTTTTTGTTCGCTACACCTCTATCGGTAACGACTTCGAATAAGTAAACACCCGTAGGGAGACTTACTTCTTTGATATTTGTCCACAAATTTTGTTCTTGTTCTACCATTTGTCCGGCCATATTAAATACCGTCAATTTCTCAATTGTGGCGGACGTATATACTAATACTGAACCTGCTTGTTTAGTATATACTGTCACATCATCTGTGGCAGCATTAGGAGTTGTCACATCAGTAGGCACATACATAACACGTAAGTAATAACGTAATTCATCTGCCAACGGTGCTTCTAAATCGAATAATTCGCCTTCTTTTATTTGAGTCGAATTACCGGTATAAGCATCATACAAATAAAGCGTTTCCTTAAAGTTGTTTACACCATTAAATTGAAGCGTAACACGTTGTGCTTTCGATTTGTCAGCCACACGGAACGCCAACGGAATCATATCGATATCAGACACTGCATTAATACTCAACGCCATATTATCGGCCACGCTATAAATAGCAGCTGGCGTCATGGTAACATCTAGCATCAACAACTCGGCATCTTCACCCATTACATAAGCTCTGGAAGCGGCATTATTTTGAGCAATGATAGCACGACTCTTGACACCATTACGAACCGCCTCAATATGTAACACACCACCAACAGTTAATGGATTATCAGAAGCGGCTTTACGTTTCATACGTGCTGGACTTTGTTGCGCAGAGGCTGATTTATTCAAATCAATAATATTAGCCATATTGGCTCTAAAATTCAGTGTCAACGATTGTACTTCATCGGTTGTTTGAACCAAGAACGAACGCATCGGAGGAATATAATCAAGTACAGTCGACGACGTTGTCAAACCATTCAATGGCGTCATTGGTATGGTTTGATTTTCTGAATCGTACAACCAGAAAGTTCCTGATAAATTAGGATTAGCTGCAAAGAATAATGCCAAATCCAAATTAGCCATCAATGGATTGCCGACCAAGAATATACGACCTGAAGTCGCATTGGTAATGGTTACTTTCATAGTTTCGCCATCTGCTTCAGTTGGTTCAAAACCAAGCTTGCCATAATCTGCTGGACGCGTAACATTTACCAAATAACGATCGCCACTCAATGGTTGATCTTTAGTGCTACTATAATAACGGTACGACGTTTCGGTTTTAGGAAAACGCACCACCACGGAATCCATTAAGCTCGTATTTGGTGCATATTCACCCCACAAAGCAAAACCTGTTCCTGGTAAATAAG
This sequence comes from uncultured Paludibacteraceae bacterium, assembly GCA_964570565.1. Classification (GTDB taxonomy): domain Bacteria; phylum Bacteroidota; class Bacteroidia; order Bacteroidales; family Paludibacteraceae; genus W0P28-013. The sequence continues at coordinate 136,303 of CAZMYT010000001.1, read as the reverse complement.
GATTACCCAAATAATTCACAGGATCTGTCCATGTCGTAGAAGTGACGGTTACGACTGTATTAGTGGTAACATCGTACGTTTCTTTATTATATACCGAATGCCAAAATGGGTAATACACCACACGATTATCAACAGGTTGTAAATCTTGGAATGGTTGAGTTGTATCGCCAGTTTTAGGCACATACATATCGCCCGAAACAACCCCTTTCATAGGAGCGGCCATCAATTCCCAATGGTTGGTGCCCATTTTCATATCAACCCATGCCTTCGTGTAATTCAATTTATGTTGGTTGAGCAACATGCCACCAGGACGGAAATAAACGTTTTCACAATTCCATTTTTCATAATTCAAATCGTAAGTAATATACGCTTGAGAACCTATTTCGGTTGTATGGGCATCTGGCGAAGTTGGTAATGCTGGCGAACTTGACGCATTTTCAATAATGACATTGGTATACGACAATGGAACAAAACCTTGTCCAACACCATCAATCGTAGCCCAGTTTGCATCATTATTCCAAGCACGATTATCGGTGAGTGGCTTCCAAACTACCACATCAGGCACTACATTGACTTTAAAATAAGCTGCTTTTACAGCACATTCATTACCAGAAAGTCCTTGTAATGGTGCATAAAATTCATATTTGTATCCACCTTTCAACGAAAATCCTGCAGTGTTACCCGCTTTGGGAGTCAGAGCTATAGACTCACCAACATTTGGCTGCGTATTAGATGGAACCAAATTAAATACCACACTTGAATTATAGGCTGGGTCAGTTGATGCATACAATTTCACTTCCGAAATAACAACGGCACCATCTTTTGTACGGATTGGAACATTAAAGCTATTATTGGCATCATATACCGATAAACGAACGATAGATGGAGCACCAACTAACGCTTCGGGCAGTTCGGCAGGACCAAACGTTAACGAAGCGGTAGCCATTAAGGTTACACGTACTGGTTCGTTACACACCACCAAACTTCCACTACCTTCCAAAAGAACACCAGTACCTGAAATTGGCCACACTACAAAAATGGCAGGTTTACCATCCGATGGAATACCCACGGATACTTTGCGTTTATATAAATCGAATTTAGCACTTTCTGCCGTTAATAAATCTTTGTAGGCTTGCGTATAAACGCCAGTCACTGGCTGATTAAATGTTGTAGCAGTTGGATACACTAAACGGAAAGCCCAAATAGCTTGCGTTAAATTATCTAATACCAATGGATCACCATAATAGTAATCAGAATAACAATAACCCTGAACCACACTCATCGTTTCACTGTTGGAATCAAACACACGAATGGAAACTTCATAGGTTTCACCAGAACACAACGAACTCACTACGCGTCCACGTTGTACATCATTATTCAAAGTCAATTGCGAACGTGGCTGAACCACAAATGAACTGACATTACCACAGTCCGTATCAAAAACAGGAGCGCCATCTACCAATACAGATTTATATTCATAACCCAACTGGAACGCAGCACTTCTATTGATAATATAAAGAATAGGTCGCAATTCAGATACACCTGTTTCTGGATTAACAGCAGACTCATTCACAAAGAAGAAATCCACCACTTTATCTTCATTAGCTGCGGTTCCTAAATACGCTTGTAAACTTTCGTAAACATAACTTGCGCCATATTTAGTAGCCAATTGAGCAATAGTCAAACCGTGACTTAAAGTAATTTGACCGTAGGAATTAGTTGTTTCATTTAAATAATTCAAATTCAAAACTTTGCCATTTGCATCTTGCCATTGATAATAAAAAGTGGCCTCAGCATTGTCTACACTCCACGCATACAATGGATTATCATAATCCGCACGTAAAACCGATACTATTTCGTCTTCTTTGGCACCACAAGCCATAATTGCTTGGAAAGAGGTGGTAAGCGGTTTGCTCACGTAAATACGTATATCATCTATAGCAAAGTCGTTACCAGACGATGATGCACCATTATTCACAATGCGTAAACGATATTCATCGTATTGTTCCTCATTCAGTTGTAAATCGAAGAATACTTGCGTCCAAGCACCTGCCACTTTCATAACACCAGTAGTAAACATAGAAATGTCTTCTTCCTGACCATTACGAATACCAGAAACCACAAAGTTAAGATTGGCGCGATTGCCCGAAGTAGCCAAATCGGCTACCCAAGCAGAGAAATAAATAGTGGTACCTGGACACAAATTTCCATTGATTTTCAAGTCAGCCACTTTACCAGGTTTCTCACTAGCGTCCACATAAAAGAAGTAACCATTATCCTTACCTCCACGGTTATCAATGCCCGTATAAAGCCAACCGGTCATATCAGAACCTGTTGTAGTACGCATTAAGTTGTATTCCGCCCAATCGGTAGTAGCAGCACCATAACGAATAGCACTACGGTAGTCGAAACCATAAGTAACCTCGTTCCAAGGTAACGGATTTGGATAATAATTACCAGTTCCACCGTCGGTGTAATCGAACGTACGTTTCTCCACCAACGTATAGCGTTTATCCAAATCGGCATCGGTAATAATGGCTGTTCCCAAGTTTTCCTTTACTGGTCCAACCTTGGCAACATCTTTATAGATAACGGTAAAGCGCGCAATATTAAGCGAATTAGCAGACAATGTATAAACTACAGTTTGAGGTGTATTCACCACTGCAGGTTGAATCAACCGATTATCAATAACCGTTGGATTATTAATATTGGTAGAACCCATTTTCCATTGTGGCGATGATATTGGATTAGGATTATTTTCGTTTACAAAGTAGTTATTACCCGTACCCGTATATTTATATTTTGGGCCGATAGAAATAGTTGCTCCCGTAGGTGCCACAATGGTATATTCCTCCAAGAAGTGATCATCCTCGCAATAAGCCAACTTTTTAGCAATCTCTTTGGCATCGCGAATATCATAAATTACACGATACGAAAGCGTTGGCTCGGTAAACGTAGTTCCTGCTACATAATCACTATTACGAGCAACATCTACGGCAATACGTGTATTGACTGGCGTGTAAGGCATTGTATACGAAGTGGTACCAGGATTTCCACCATGAATCATAAAATCACCATAACCACCCAATTGCGATTGCAAATAATTATAAGTCGTGGTGTGAGTCAAAGCACTACCAGCATCCAAATCGGTATCGTAATTATACCAACGATAATACTGACCTTGATAGCCACCACCTGTAGGCACTGGCAATTCTAACACACGTGATGTTCCAGCTTTCACATACACCACCTCTTCTAGGGTGTGCACAGCCTGCATACCATTGGTTTGCAACGAACGATTAGAAGCTCCTTTTTGATGAATAAGTCCCGCTATTTGTACGCATTGTGCAGTGGCAGTATAAGTCACACCATCAATCACACCCGTTGCAGTCAAAGTCGCTTTCAGCAACATCGCACTTGTATTATTAGCTGTGGTATAAATATTCAATCCACTTCTACCCTCACCTGATTTTGCAAAGGCAGAATTTCCAGACAATGTATAGGTTAAATTATTAATAGTTGGATACGTATCAACCGACTCCGATTGCGATAAAACAACCGTATCTGTCCCATTCAAATAGGCAGTATAAGTAGTTACATATACTTTTGCATTCAACGTAAAATAGGCGTACGAATTAGCCGTTTGAGGAAACTCGTATGACGTTGGCGTAAAGGTCATTTCAGCACGCTTACGCGTATATTGAAACGTACTTGCCGCTTGTCGAATTGTAGCTTGAGCGGTATGAACAGTACCATCAGGAAAAGTAATGGTTCCTGTCAACACGCCATTACGATAGTAATACGACGTATTTTCTGGAGCTGTAACCGTAGCAGCTCTATCGTATGAATGGGCATTCAATACAAAACTTGCATCTCCCGACAGCACATAGCTAACAGGCGTAGTAATATCCGATGTTACCACATTAGGAGTGCCTGTTACCTTACTAGCAGCGTTGCTTTTATCGGTATAAGTAGTTACTGCAGAAGTGGTAATGGTAGAAGTAGGCGTGAAATCTTGTCCACAATACCATTTATCACACTCTTTACTCGTTGGTGACAACGAAAATGAACGATCCGTAACACTTGTAACAGTTGAACTATCAAAATAATTTACAGTTAAAACGGTTGCTTGATTTGACTTTGTACTCGCAGTCCAACTACCAGTTTGACAACGCACATAATAAACGGTAGATGAAACACTTCTCAAATAATTCGTGTTATACACTGTCCACGTATCAGCAGGTGAGTAAATGCCCAATCGTCCGGCAGAAAACCACGCCAATGCCCAACCTGTTTTAACATTATAAAGTTCAAAATTGGTTGAAGACGTTTTTGACACACGCCACAAACAAGCCTCTGATAACGCTGTAACACTATTGGTTACATATGAATTAGAGGTTGTAGCATCACATGATAGATAATAAGTTCCAGATTTAATGGTGACGATATCACCATCTGCAAATGTAAATGCACTGGCCGAGATAGACACTAACCAAAATAAAGAGGCAAGACCAACCCCTAAAAGCCTAAACTGTTTCATACTTATTGTATTTTCGCCCATCACAACTTCACTTAATGATGAGCATTTTTTACTATTTTACCGAAAAACCAACTGAATATCTAAATCGACCCAAAAAGGGCAAAAACTCTAAGAAAGAAACTGCGAATAAATAATTGCAAACAATGTAATAATCCAGAACAGAATTAAAACTATGACCGATAACCTATCAAGGTCAACGGCTTGAGATTGTTTCGTTGTTTTCATAATAATGAGATTTTTACTGTTTTACAAAAAAGCCTATTAACTATCTGAACTCCCGCATAAACAGGGCAAAAAGTCACTTCAACAAGCAAATAAAGCCTAACAAACTCTCACATTTTTAAAACGTTGCAAAATTATCGAAATAAAATTTACGCAGTATTTAAAAAACTATAATTCATCAAAAAGTTTACAAATGATAAAAAACTAGTTAAAAAAAACATGCTAAAGAACATATTTTTACACGCTACAAATTTCAGCATAAAATAGCAATAAAATTTCCGAATTTTACAAAATTATATGCCGAATTTTACAAAATAATTTGTCGATTTGTGCAAAATGAACCAAAACAAGCGTGCAAAACAACAAAAACATTCCATTTTTACAATTTGCATTCAATCATTAACAAAAAAAATCATTCTTTATAGATAAATTTTATTTTTAATTAATATACTTTTGTATTCTCATTATATACCACCACTTATATGGACGTAAAAATAGACTCTTCGTGGAAATTAAGATTGGCCAATGAGTTCAATGCGCCTTATTTTGAACAATTAACCAACTTTGTGCGTGATGCTTATACTCATCATCAAATATTTCCACCAGCCAAATTAATATTCAATGCCTTTGATCTATGCCCATTCGACCAAGTAAAAGTGGTCATTATTGGTCAAGATCCTTATCATGGACTTGGTCAAGCACACGGGCTGAGCTTCTCTGTAAATGAGGACATACCATTACCACCTTCGCTTAAAAATATTTACCAAGAAATTCGCTCCGACTTAGGCATTCAGCCGTTACCGCATGGTAATCTAGAACGGTGGGCTAAACAAGGTGTGCTGTTACTAAACGCCACACTCACGGTACAAGCTAATCTCGCAGGTTCACATCAAAAAAAAGGCTGGGAGACATTTACCGATAGCGCCATAAAAGCCGTAGCCAATGAAAAAGAGCACGTTGTATTCTTATTGTGGGGCAACTACGCTCAGCAAAAAGCACAATACATTGATACAACTAAGCACTTAATTCTAACAGCCGTTCACCCTTCTCCATTATCGGCACACCGAGGTTTTTTTGGATGCAAACATTTTTCACAAGCCAACCAGTATCTCAAAGAACATGGGCTAGAGCCAATCAATTGGGAATAAAGAAGATTTAAACCAATGGGGATAGCAAAATACCCAGCCAATTAATTCTCACTCCCTTTTTACATACAAAATCAGATGATTACGAAAACGAGAATCATCTCACTTACATTATATCAATGAACAAACACATAAGCTCGCGACAAAGTAAAATAAAATATTTGACAAAAGCAAATATTTTCTTACAAAAGAAAGAAATTTACTTTCAAATACCTAATTAAAAACAGTTAAATGTTTATAAATTAGCATATTATGAAAGAAGAAAAAATACATGTAGGAGCATTAGTAAAAGATTTTGTAAAAGAGAACAATATCAATGCTTCAGAACTTGCAAGAAAATTAGGCAAAACACGCCAAAACCTTTACGACCTGTATAAAAGAGACGATATAGGTGTAAAAGAATTACTTTCAATTTCAAAAGTATTGAATCATAATTTCTTGGCAGACATCGAGCAAGACAAGCAATCCATCACTGTCGACGACGTATTTGATGCCTTAAAGGAAGTCGTCAACCAAAAATTAAAGAAATAAAAAACGGAAATACCTTTCAATAAAGAAAGGCGGAAACTCCAATTGGAGCCTCCGCCTTTCTTTATATAATATATTCAATAAAATTACTTGTTATAACCTTTCAAAATACCACGCGACGAATTACGCACAAATAGAACCACTTCATCACGTTCAGGCGTTGCCGGGAAAGTCGTTTCAATTTTATCAACGGCTTGCGACACATTCATCTCCGATTGGAATATCATGCGATAAATATCCTGAATATTTTGAATTTGAGCATCGGTATAACCACGGCGACGCAAACCAATAGAATTGATTCCCGCATACGAAATAGGCTCACGAGCAGCCGTTACAAACGGTGGAATATCTTTATTCACCTTAGAACCACCTTGCAACATCACGTGTTTACCTATATGTGTAAATTGATGCACTAACGAACCACCACCTAAAATAGCATGATCATCAACCACCACTTCACCAGCCAACTGTGTGGCATTAGACATTATAATATGGTTACCCAAATGACAATCGTGCGCTACGTGGCAATAGGCCATAATCAAACAATTATCACCTATAACGGTCTTCCCTTTCGATGCCGTACCACGATGTACGGTGACGCATTCACGAATAGTTGTATTATTGCCAATAATAGTATAGGTGGCTTCACCAGCAAATTTTAAATCCTGAGGAACCGCACCAATTACTGCTCCTGGAAAAACCACACAGTTTTCACCAATACGGGTATTTTCATAAATAGTAACATTAGGTCCAATGCGTGTACCTGCACCAATTTCGACATTTTTTTCGATGGTTACAAATGGTTCAATCACTACATTAGGAGCAATTTTAGCATCAGGATGAATGTAAGCTAAGGGTTGTGTCATAGTTAATTGTTGAATAATTATTTATTTTTAGCTATTTGAGCTGTCATTTCCGCTTCAGTAGCTATCTTGCCTTGTACAAAAGCATAACCTTTTATATTCGCAATACCACGGCGTACATCAGTCAAGAAAACAACTTTCATAACCAGAGTATCGCCAGGAACTACTTTTTGACGGAATTTGACATTATCAATTTTCAAGAAATAGGTTGAGTAATTTTTAGGATCTTCTACTTGGCTAAGCACTAACAAACCTGCACATTGAGCCATGGCTTCAATAATAAGCACACCTGGCATAACTGGCTCGTTAGGGAAATGTCCCAAGAAGTGCATTTCGTTCATGGTTACATTTTTTATACCAACAATGTAATCAGAACCCATTTCTACCACTTTGTCGACCAATAAAAATGGATAACGGTGTGGTAATAACTCTTTAATTTGGTTGATATCAAGTAATGCGGTAGAATCTGTATTATAAACTGGAGGTAAAATTTCTTGACGTTTAATCTCTTTGCGCATCAATTTAGCCAAAGAAGTGTTAACGCTGTGACCAGGATGCATCGCAATCACTTTACCTTTAATAGGTTTCCCTATCAATGCCAAGTCACCAATAACATCAAGCAGTTTATGTCTTGCTGGTTCATTATTGAACACCAATTCTGTATTCATATAGCCCAAAGAATCCACTTCAGGACAAGGTTGGTTCATCAATTCTGACAAGCGTTGTAACTCCGATTTGGCTGTCGGACGGTCATAAATAACAATCGCATTAGTCAAATCGCCACCTTTAATTAAATTCATTTTCAACAGAGGTTCCAATTCGCGCACAAATACGAATGTACGAGCAGGAGCAACTTCCGTTTTAAAATCGGCCATATGTTCCAATACCGCAAACTGATTTCCAAGAACGGGAGAATCATAACCTATTAATGTTTGTACCGAGAATGTTTCATCTGGCAACAACATGATAGATGATGATTTATCGGGTGTTTCGTACACTATTTTTTTAGTAACCACAAAATAGTCTTTATCTTTTGATTGCTCTTCGATTCCTACTTTTTCAATTTGTTCTACATAAAATTTAGCACTACCATCGAGAATTGGAAATTCTGGTGCATTCACTTCTAAAATACAGTTATCAATGCCCGAAGCATACAAAGCTGCCAAGGCATGTTCTACGGTGCTTACTTGAACTTCACCCATTTTGAGAACCGTTCCACGAGTTGTTTCCGAAACATATTCTGCTAGAGCAGGAATTTCTGGTACGTTAGGCAAATCGACGCGTTTAATGACATAACCCGTATTCTCAGGAGCAGGATTCACCGTAAGCGTAATTTGCAAACCTGTGTGTAATCCCTTGCCAGAAAGCGTAAATGATGATTTAAGTGTCGTTTGTTTTGACATAGTTAATTTGTTTTGGTTTTTGGTTTATTTTGTTTTCATAGCCTCAATTTGACGCTCCAAATCATAGATTTTACGCTGTAAATCAGGCAATTGTTTTTGAATAACGGATAAACGACGGAACGTAGCTACCGGCATAGCTGGATAGCCTTGCCAAATTTGTCCCGCTTCTTTAATATGACTGGACACACCAGTTTGTGCGCCAAAAATAGATCCATCAGCAATATTGAGGTGACCAGCTACGCCCACTTGACCAGCCAACACGCAGCGTTTACCAATTTTAGTAGAACCTGCTACGCCTGTTTGCGCTGCCAAAGCGGTATCTTCGCCAATTTCTACATTGTGGGCAATCTGAATCAAATTATCAATTTTTACACCGCGATGAATTAACGTAGAGCCCATGGTAGCACAATCAATCGTCGTATTAGCTCCCACTTCCACATCATCCTCTAATTTTACATTACCAATTTGTGGAATTTTGTGATAATGACCTTGTTCGTCTGGCGCAAAACCAAATCCATCGGCACCTAGGACGGCACCTGCATGAATCACACAGCGTTTGCCAATTTCACAACTTTCGTAAACGGACACATGGGCATATACAACAGAATCGTCGCCAACAACCACAGAATCATCTAAAAATACATGAGGATAGATTTTGACATTGTTACCAATTTTGACATTATTCCCTACAAATGCATAAGCACCAATGTACACATTTTCGCCAACAGTGGCCGATTCAGAAACAACAGCGGTGGCATGAATACCCGTTTTTTTAGGTTTCATAGAGTCAACTAAAGTCAATAATTTAGCTAACGATTGATAAGCACTTTCGACTTTAATCAAAGTAGCCGAAATAGGTTGCTCTGGTACAAACGTACGATCGACCAATACAATATCGGCCTGCGTAGTATAAATAAAATGGGTGTATTTAGGATTGGAAAGAAAAGTGAGCGTTCCTGGACGTCCCTCTTCTATCTTAGAAAGTTCACTGACTACAATATCTTTATTTCCAACAACTTCTCCTTGAAGGAAGTCGGCAATTTGCTGTGCTGTAAAAGTCATTACTTAATTTTAATTATTCGTTCAGTTTAATTGGAAACGCCGTTACAATAACGGGTCTATGTTCCATAGACGCACTTCCATATTAAAACGTTGCATCCATTTATGAAAATAATGGAAATTTACATAAAAAATATTTCTCTACTTGTCGGCTCAACATGGCAGCATCCAAAATATCAGACACTTGAGTCACATCTTTCACTTGACCATCATTCAATAAAATAAGAATTTGAGCATCGGAAAAATCGTAAGTGCTTGTGGCTATAGTACGCGCTTCAAAAAAATAGGATGCCTCGTGCTCCGAAATGCCAAAATGATTGCTATAAGCCGCCAACAAATCAGCCTGTTCAGAATCCGATAGCGGCGCACAGGTGGTTGTTTTAAATAATTTACGATTGATAAAATGACGGCTCAACGTAGACAATACCACATCGCTATGATCAGACCATACTTTGATGGCCGACAAAATATCTGAATCGTCTAACTGAACAAAATGCGTTAACGTTTGTGGATAGTTGTCAAACGTATCGGTAGTCACTGATTGTGTCAAAAAATAAGCTAATGCAGGTGTAGCAAAAAGTGTTTCACCAGCCAAACTCAATTCTTTGGCTCTGCCTAAAATCTTAATCAACATACGTTCTGCTGCAACGGCTGTTTTGTGAAAATACACTTGCCAATACATAAAACGTCGCGCAATCAAAAAATTCTCAATGGAATGAATACCTTTCGCTTCTATTACCAACTGATCATTGTACACATCCAACATTTTAATCAACCGAGCCGAGCCAATAACGCCTTCGGTTACGCCTGTAAAAAAACTATCACGACGAAGATAATCCATACGATCCATATCCAACTGACTACTAATCAATTGATGTAGGAAATGCTTCGGATATTGATCTTGAAAAATACGAATAGCCAATGTCAGTTTACCATCCATTTCACTATTCATTTGTTGCATCAAACGCAACGAAATTTCCTCGTGCGAAATACCACTTACCAAGGTATTTTCGAGCACATGCGAAAAGGGTCCATGTCCAATATCGTGTAACAAAATAGCTACTAATACGCCATCAGCCTCTTCGGGCGTAATTTCCTGTCCGTTTTGACGCAATTGTTTAATGGCTTCGTGAGTCAAATACATAGCGCCTAACGAATGTTGAAGCCGCGTGTGCTGTGCCCCAGGATAAACAAACGAGGCTAAACCCAACTGTTTGATACGTTGCAAACGTTGAAAGATAGGATGCTGAATGATATCGTACAAAAAATCATTCGGCACGTTTATAAATCCAAATACTGGATCGTTTATTATTTTGCGTTTATTATGAACACTCATAGTTATTTACAACAATTACGCCATCACCATTCGATTTTAGGAATTTAGCTTTCAACCACTTAAAACAAAAAAGGTATTACAAAACCTCCATGCTAACGGAGTGCAAAGGTACATCTTTTTTTTATAACTCACAGAGCATATACTAGCGAGACGCAGACACCATCACAACCTGTTAAAAATAATCGTGTTATAGTTCCAAACCCTTTTCATTAATGTTTAGTGAAAATCGAATGCAAATAATTAATAATTAATTGATTACACCACATCCAAAACCTTACAAAATGACGAAGAAGCCACGAATTCAAAAAAATCGGGGTAAAATCTGTGTAAAAATAAGTAGCCATATTAAAAAAAAGGCTATATTTGCACGCTAATTTTAGAATCAAACTATAATTTTATTAAATACTAAATTTTTACAACATGCAAAACAAAGGATTTGTAAGATTTTTCGCAATTTCGTTGGCTTTAGTATGCCTGTTCTACCTCTCGTTTACCTTTGTCACCAACTATTGGGACAAACAAGCAAAAGAAATAGCACAAGGCGATAGTCAGAAATATTACGATTATCTTGAAGAAATTTCGGGCGAAGAAAAATGGTTAGGATTTACCCTTAAAGAATGCCACGAAAAAGAAATTAACCTTGGACTTGACTTAAAAGGTGGTATGAACGTCACTTTGGAAGTTTCAGTACCAGACATTCTTCGTGCACTTTCGGGCCACAACACGTCTGAAATTTTCAACCAAGCACTCGCTAATGCAAAAGTTCGTCAAGCCACTTCAGGAACAGCTTTTTTAGCTCTTTTCAAAGAAGAATTTGAAAAGCTTGATCCAAATGCCAAACTTTCAACCATTTTCAGTACTTACGAACTCAAAGACCGCGTTAAAATCAACTCTTCAAACGCCGAAGTAATGACGGTTTTGGAAGAAGAAGTTAATAGCGCGATCGACAATTCCTTCAACGTATTACGTTCTCGTATCGACCGTTTTGGTGTTGTTCAACCAAATATCCAACGTTTAGATGTACAAGGTCGTATCTTAGTAGAACTTCCAGGTATTAAAGAACCAGAACGTGTACGTAAACTGTTACAAGGTTCTGCCAATCTTGAATTCTGGGAAACTTACGATGCTGCGGAGTTAACCAACGTATTATCTCAAGCTAATGACATTCTCCGTGATTTGAACAAAGCTAAAAAAACGGATACAACTGCTGTAGCTAAAGCTGAAATTAAAAAAGAAGTAACAGCTAAACCAACCAATGAACTTGATTCATTAGCTGCATCGTTGAAAAAAGATACCACCACTAACACTCAAGCAAACGACGAACGTTTAGCTGAATTCAAAAAGAACAATCCATTATTTGGCGTTCTAAATATTTATCAAGGTCGTCGTGGTCCTGCTATCGGGGCAGTACTTGCAACTGATACAGCCGACGTAAATGCGATGTTAAACATGAAACAGGTAAAAGAAATTTTACCTCGTGACTTATCGCTCAAATGGACTGTAAAACCAATGGACGAAAAAGCTAAACAATTAGCATTTGAGTTGATTGCGATTAAAGTATCAAACCGCGATGGACGTGCGCCACTAGAAGGTGACGTAGTAACTGATGCCAATACCGATTTCGACCAGTTTACGAATGCTGCCATGGTAAACATGAAAATGAATGCTGAAGGCGCCAAAACATGGGCACGCTTAACTAAAGAAAATATTGGTAAATCCATCGCCATTGTATTGGATGGTTATGTATACTCCTATCCAACAGTAAACTCTGAAATCACAGGTGGAAGTTCACAAATTTCAGGTCGTTTTACTAACGACGAAGCAAAAGACTTAGCAAACGTCTTAAAATCGGGTAAAATGCCTGCTCCTGCACGCATCATCCAAGAAGACGTAGTTGGTCCATCATTGGGACAAGAAGCTATACACAGCGGTTTAATCTCGTTTGTAATTGCTTTCGTTCTAGTGTTACTTTACATGATTTTCTATTATGGTATTATTCCTGGTTTAATTGCCGATGCCACCTTATTGCTTAACATCTTCTTCTTGTTTGGTATATTAGCTTCATTCCAAGCCGTATTAACCTTGCCAGGTATTGCCGGTATTGTGTTAACTATGGGTATGGCGGTGGATGCCAACGTACTTATTTACGAACGTATTCGAGAAGAATTAAAAGCAGGTAAAAATTTAGCCAAAGCCATTGGTGAAGGTTACAGTAATGCCTTATCAGCGATTATAGACGGTCAGATGACTACTTTGATCACAGGTATTGTGTTGGTATATTTTGGTACGGGTCCTATTCAAGGTTTCGCTACTACATTGATTATAGGTATTGTAACCTCTGTATTTACCGCAGTTTTAGTTAGCCGTTTAGTATTTGAACGCATTGCCAAGCGCGAGAAAGAGATGTATATACCATTTACTACACGTATTACACGCAATTGGTTCCAAAATGCCAATATTGATTTCGTGAAATTACGTAAAGTGGCTTATGTACTATCAGGAACCATCATTGCGATTGCTATCGTTTCATTGTCAACACGTGGTATGAAACAAGGTATTGACTTCTCTGGTGGTCGTAACTATGTGGTTCGTTTTGAACAACCCGTAAATGCCGACGATGTACGTGAAACATTGTCACACGTTTTTGGTGATGCACAAACAAGTGTTATTACCATGGGTAACGAAAATCAAGTACGTATATCTACGAACTACGCCGTTGCAGAAAACAACGATTCCATTGACAGCAAAATAGAAACATTATTATTTAATGGCCTAAAACCATATTTCACAGAAGGTGTAACACAAAACATGTTTGTTGAACGCTATGTGGTTAGAAATGGCGTACGTGAACTTTCTAAAGAAGATTCCAATGAAAGCAACTTTGGTATTCAAAGTTCACAAAAGGTAGGTCCTTCTATTGCCGATGATATTAAAACATCCGCTGTTTGGGCTATCTTGCTCTCATTAGTCGCTATTGGACTTTACATTTTAGTTCGTTTCCGTAATTGGGCATTTTCTGCTGGTGCTATTGTAGCTTTAGCACACGACGTACTGATAGTTCTTGGCGTTTATTCGTTGTTCTATACCATAATGCCATTCTCATTGGAGGTTGACCAATCATTTATTGCAGCTATCCTGACTGTAATTGGTTATTCAATCAATGATACGGTAGTTATTTTCGACCGTATTCGTGAAAACTTACATCTATATCCAAAACGTAATTTGGAAAAACAAATTAACCACTCCATTAATACCACTTTAAGTCGTACATTCAGTACATCTTTTAGTACATTAATCGTGTTAATTGCCATTTTCATCTTTGGTGGTGAAACCATTCGCGGGTTTGTCTTTGCATTGTTATTAGGTATTTTTGTAGGTACATACTCTTCTGTATTTATTGCGTCACCTATTATGTACGAGTTACGTAAAAAGAAACTCAAAAAAACAGAACTAGCTGAAAAATAATGGTTTTATTATCATAATCAAAAAAACCTCACCAAGCAATGGTGAGGTTTTTTTATGTAATGCCTCTATCATTAAGCATTTAAGAGAAGTAGTAGTATATAATTTAAAATTAATTGGTGATTTATTTGGAAGTTCAAAAAAGATGATTTATCTTTGCCTCTACTTTGTAGTTACTATTTTGACTGCGAAGTACACAAAACTCGACTAAATTTTATCTTATTTATTAATTATTTAATCCTTATCGTATTATGAAAAAAATTACTTTCTTGGTAGTTGCTTTATGCGCTACAATGTTCGTTAGTGCTGCTGAAGTTCCAGCTTATAGCATCACATTCAAATCAACTGGTACAACTGATGGAACTGTTGACAAATCAGCATCTTTCGTTGCAGACGTAGTAGCTACGGGTGCAGAAAACATTGAAAGTGTAACTGGTGCTTCAAAATGTTTTGTCGGTAAAGCCGACACTGGTGTTAAATTAGGTTCTTCTTCTGCATTAGGTACATTTACTTTGAATTTAGCTGAAGCAGCTCAAGTAAATGCAACTAAAATTGTTGTTAATGCAGCTATTTGGGGAAGTGATGCTAGCCAAATTTCATGCAACGGAACTGCTACTACTGATTTATCTGCTACATTTGCAGACAAAACATTTACATTAGATGGTTCTAAATTAACTGCTATCGCCATTTCATCTGTGGGAAAACGTGCTTATGTAAAAAGTATTACTGTATACGTAAACGACGCTCCTGTGGGTATTGACGAAGTTACTTCTCTTTCAGTTTATGCTAACAATGGTACTATCTACGGTGCTGAAAACGGTCGTATCTACACTATTTTAGGTATGGATGTTACAGAACAAAACGGAAACTTGAAAGGTATCTATGTTGTGAAAGTAGGCAACAAAACTCAAAAAATTGCTGTGAAATAAGTTTATTCACATCAATGATTATAAAGAGCGTTTCGAATTCGAAACGCTCTTTTTTGTCCCCATTATTAAATAATTTTATCATTCTATTGTCAATAACAAGGATCATTATATCTTTGCAGCATCTAACCAAATGTGCACATCATGAAAAAGACACTCGTTTTAGTAATTGTTACTATATTTGCCAGTACCACGTTAAGTGCACAGGCACGAGCCCTTGGTGGGCGTAGTTTTTATATTGGCGAAGCGGTCTCTTATCAGCATCTATTAACCGAAAAAACAATGCTCGAAGCAGAACTCGGTTTATCGCTCTCATCGGTAGGTGTAGAAGCCCTAGTTACACACGATTGGTTGTTCCCCATCACTTCGTGGCAAAAACGTGGAACGTGGAATTGGTATGCTGGCGTAGGTCTTGGAACAGGAGCGTACTTATTTTCAAATACCACCATTGGAGTCGCAGGACGAATTGGCATGGAATATAATTTTTGGTTTCCGATGCAGATTTCCATCGACTATCGCCCACTGATTGGGCCTGCATGGAATGGTGTAGCTGTAAGTTTTAACGGAGAAGGGTTAGTAAGAAGTGCTTTAGGGCTATCTCTCCGTTATCTATTCCACCAACAACACGGTGTCGACAGAACAGCAACCCTGAATGATTAAAATATCCTTCATTTTTTTGCTTTGAATTATTAGAAGCTAAACAAATTTAACTACCTTTGCACTATTAGTTCATTTTTTAATATTCACTAAATTTTAGAAAACATGAAAAAATTACTCGTTTTAGTAGCTTTAATAGCTATTTCGGCAGTTGCCGTTAACGCGCAAAAACGTGCTATTGGTGCTCGTTTGGGCTATGGACTTGAATTCTCGTACCAACACAACATGGGTGAGAAAAACATGTTAGAAGTAGAAGTTGGTCTACCTGCTTTTTCGGGCATTGAAGCTGCTGCTACTTACGATTGGCTTTTCCCTATCAGCAGTTGGAAGGAAGCAGGTAGCTGGAATTGGTATGCAGGCGTAGGTGCCGGAGCTGGTTATTCTTGGCTTTGGGGCTGGGGCAATTATGGTTATGTTGGTGTAGCTGGTCGCCTTGGTATTGAATACAATTTTGATTTCCCGTTGAGTTTATCATTAGACTGGCGTCCAATTTTTGGCCCTAGATTTGGATCTGGCAACATAGGTTTCTACGACGGTGGTTTATACTATGGAGCTATCGCATGGGGTATCCGCTATCGTTTCTAAAACGTCATTTATCAATTCATAAAGCTGGTTCTGTAAAATAGAACCAGCTTTTTTTGTGCAAATGCCTCATTTATCACTAAAAACGCTATTTTGATAATACATATTTTATTGTACCTTTGTAAGTCACAAAAACAGTAATAATGTCAACTCAGATGATGATAGAAAAACCCGCCCTACTCGGCAAAACATTAACAGAGCTACAAGCTATTGTGCAAGAGCTCCACATGCCGACTTTTACGGCCAAACAGATAGCAAATTGGTTGTATGTGAAACGCGTGGCTTCTATCGACGACATGAGCAATATTTCAGCGAAAAATCGCGGTCTATTAAGCGAAAAATACACCATTGGATTACAAGTGCCTAGCCAAACAGTAAAATCTGAAGATGGCACTAAAAAATACCTATTTTCAACACAAAAAGGTGCGATAGAAACGGTATTAATTCCTGAAGAAGATCGTGCTACCTTGTGTGTATCGTGCCAAGTAGGTTGTAAAATGAATTGCGTGTTTTGCATGACTGGGAAACAAGGCTGGAGTGGCAACTTGACCGCCACCGACATTATGAATCAAATTTGTGCGATTCCCGAAAGTGACACACTCACCAATATTGTATTTATGGGCATGGGAGAGCCGTTTGACAATACCTTAGAACTGCTCAAAACGTTAGAAATTCTAACATCAGACTGGGGATTTGCGTGGAGCCCACGCCGCATTACAGTGTCGAGTGTAGGGCTTATTCCTGGTATGAAACAATTTTTGGAACGTTCAGAGGCTCACCTCGCTATCAGTTTACACAATCCATTTAGTGAAGAACGTTTGGCGTTAATGCCAACAGAGAAAGCTTTCCCCATTGAAAAAGTGGTGGCAGAGCTCAAAAAACATGATTTTTCGCATCAACGACGCGTATCATTTGAATATATTATGTTCGAAGGCGTGAACGATTCACCACGTCACGCGCGTGAACTTGTGCGTTTGCTCAACGGGCTGCCTTGTCGTGTGAATCTCATTAAATTCCACGCCATTCCTAACGTATCATTACATAGCCCATCGGCCGAAAAAATGGTTTGGTTTCGCGATTATTTAACCGAAAATCACGTCATCTGTACCATTCGTCGCTCACGTGGCGAAGATATTTTGGCAGCATGTGGTCTATTAAGCTCTAACACGCTTGCACCAAACGCCGAATAAAAAAAACATCCAGAATCAAACCTCTCCATAATTTAAACTGATTGATTATGAAAAAAATGATTTTCCCTTTGATAGTAGCAGCCATGGTATTAAGTGGTTGCCGTAATAGTGGATTGTTATTACCAAACGCCACAGGAGCAGCTTACGAAGTGCTCGTAGTTATAGACGAAAAAGATTGGCGCACAGAAGGCGGTAAAGCCTTATTCGATTTATTAGCTGCGGATATGCCTTGTATTCCTCAAGCCGAACCGATGTTTGCTATTTCGCGCGTATCACAAGACCAATTCGACAATTTACTACGTCCGACACGTAACATCGTCATGGTGGAAATTGATTCTACGCAATACACAAAAGCCACTATTAAATTCGTGAAAAATAGATGGGCCAATTCACAAGCCATTGTGCTCATCACGTCGAACACGGCGCAAAATTTAGCTTCTATTTTAGCCTCAAAAGGGAATGAAATCAGCAATTATTTAGTAGAAGCAGAACGCACACGTCAAATAGACTTCTTAAAAAGCAGTATCAACAATACAGCACTTAATAAAGTGTATACTAAATTTGGTGGACAAATAGCTGTGCCAACTAGTTTAAACAAATATAACGAAGCTCAAGATTTTATATGGATGTCGAATGGTAGCGCCGTAGCACGCCAAGACATACTCATTTATAGCTATCCATACACGGATAAAAAACAACTAACCGAAAAAGCGTTGCTTGCCAAACGCGATTCGATGTTACAAGCACACATACCTGGTTCTGTTAAAGGTTCGTATATGGGCACTGCTTATGCGTTTGAGCCTCCTGTTTTCAAAGAAATTTGGCTGAACGATAGCTATTGTGCCGAAATTCACGGTTTGTGGGAAATGAAAAATGGTGAAGTGATGGGTGGACCTTTTGTGAGCCACACACGCCTTGACGAAATCAACAATCGCTTAATCACCATCGAAGGATTTGTATTCGCACCAGGACGCGACAAACGGAATTTAATCCGACAAGTGGAAGCTATGGTTTATTCCTTCAAAATGCCACAAGAAGTAAACGAAGTGGTGATTACACCGAAAAAATAAATCGATTCACACATGAAACATTTACGTAAATGGCAACTATTTTGGAGCGCTTTTATAGGTTTGGGAGCCTATTGGGGAGCTACCATGATGTTTATTGACCCTACTGGCGTAAAATGGGGCATGGAGCCATTGTTACCGTTATTACAAACGCTACCATTGGCAGATATATTTTTCCAAAACTTCATTTGGTCTGGTATCGTCTTATTACTTGTAAATGGAGTAACAAATACCGTCGCTTTCATTTTACTCGCAAAAAAACACCATTGGGGAGCTTTGGCAGGTTTTGCAAATGGCATCATTTTAATGCTTTGGATTTTAGTAGAATATCTTATTTTCGGCTTTAACTTTTTATCAAATATCTATTTAGCATTTGGTTTCTTACAAGCCGGAAACGGATTTTTACTTTGGAAACGGACAAAAGCTCTGAACAATTAACGCATTACAAAACAACGATAGTATGGAAAAACTACTCAAAATTGGTATCACACAAGGTGACATCAATGGAATTGGTTACGAAGTAATTTTAAAAACCTTAGCCGACCCACGTATGCTAGAACTTTGCATACCAGTAATTTACGGATCGTCCAAAGCGATTGGTTACTACAAAAAATTACTAGAACTCGATCATTTGAGCATCAATATTGTAAAATCGGCTGATGAAGCTGGTGCAAAACGCATCAACATCATCAATTGTGGAGCCGATGAGTTAAAAGTAGAAATGGGACAGTGCACCGCCGAAGGTGGACAAGGTGCTTTTGCTGCCTTGGAAGCTGCCACAGCAGAACTACAAGCTGGACATATCGATGCTTTGGTAACTGCACCTATCAACAAAAGCAACATGCCAAATGATAGTTTTAAATTTCCTGGTCACACAGAGTATTTAGAACATAAAGCGAATGGTCAAAAGTCGTTGATGATTTTGATGAGTGGCAATACACGCATTGCATTGGTAACCAATCATATTGCCATTTCTGAAATATCAAAAGCTATTACAGAAGAACTCATTCTTAATAAGTTGGAGATTTTAAATCAAACCTTAATACGCGATTTCGGCATTGTAAAACCACGCATCGCCGTATTTGGATTGAATCCACACGCAGGTGATCAAGGATTATTTGGCGATGAAGAAGCACGCATTATCACACCAGCGTTGAAAAAAGCGAATGAAAAAGGAATTTTGTGCGTTGGGCCGTTGTCGGCAGATGGTTTTTGGGGTTCACGCTCGTTCCAACACTATGACGCCATTTTAGCCATGTATCACGACCAAGGATTAGGCGCTTTCAAGGCTTTATATATGGACGAAGGTGTTAATTTCACTGCGGGTTTGCCTTTTGTACGCACATCGCCAGCACATGGAACTGCCTACGATTTGGTGGGAAAAAATGAGGCGAGTGAACAATCATTCCGTCAAGCTATGTACAGCGCATGCGATATTATTCGCTACCGTGCGATGTACGATGAAATGAGCAAAAATCCATTGGTAGTAGAGCCAATACGCATTTCTA
This sequence comes from uncultured Paludibacteraceae bacterium, assembly GCA_964570565.1. Lineage (GTDB taxonomy): Bacteria > Bacteroidota > Bacteroidia > Bacteroidales > Paludibacteraceae > W0P28-013. The sequence goes on along the minus strand of CAZMYT010000001.1, from coordinate 115,815 downwards.
ACAAAAAAAATGACTAAAAATTTGCATATTTCATTTTTTACTTGTTACTTTGCCGACATATTTAACAAAAGACAATTTATGAAATTGAGTTTGACAAACAATTGGTGGTGGCAACCGTTCTTATAGAAGGAGGGTCGTTACTTGTTTTGTCATATTTAAACCATATTGAGAAACCGTAGGATACCCTCCTGCGGTTTTTTTTGTGTAATTTTTCGATTTGAAAAAGATTCAATTGTTATTCACTATGATATTAAATGCTTATATACTTCATTGGTTACATCGCATACTACGGCGATGGCGTTAGAGCGCTACATCCACAAAAAAAATATCATTATTCAACTTAACAATTCAAAACATTAAAATACAACTCATTATGAAAGTCACTAAAAAAATCGTATTATCAGAAAATGACATGCCAAAACAATGGTATAATATTGTAGCAGATTTAACTAACAAACCAATGCCAATGCTACATCCTGGCACCAAACAGCCACTAAAACCAGAAGAAATGGAAGGGCTTTTTGCCAAAGGACTTGTGGAACAAGAATTTACTACCGAACGTTACATCGACATTCCTGATGAAGTACGTGATTTGTACCGCATCTATCGCCCAACACCTTTAGTAAGAGCATCGGGTTTAGAAAAAGCATTAGATACGCCAGCCAAAATCTATTTTAAAAACGAAAGCGTGAGTCCAGTTGGTTCGCACAAATTAAATTCAGCTATTCCACAAGCCTACTACAATAAAATTCAAGGCATCAAACACATGACTACCGAAACAGGTGCAGGTCAATGGGGCTCGGCGTTGAGTATTGCTTGCAAACACTTTGGACTCGATTTAGATGTGTTCATGGTAAAAGTAAGCTACGACCAAAAACCTTATCGTAAATCGGTAATGCGTACGTATGGCGCCAATGTAGTAGCTTCGCCAAGTAATACCACCGAGGTTGGCCGACGTTTACAAGCGGCGCATCCAGGTACATCAGGCAGTTTAGGTATGGCCATCTCTGAAGCTGTAGAAAAAGCCATGACACAACCAGATACACGTTACGGTTTAGGAAGTGTTTTAAATCATGTGATTTTACACCAAACAATCATCGGTGAAGAAGCCAAAAAACAGATGGAAATTGCAGGTGATTATCCTGATGTAGTTATTGGTTGTTTTGGCGGTGGATCAAATTTCTGCGGTATTTCATTCCCATTTTTACGCGACAATTTAGTTGGCGGAAAACAAACGCGCTTTATTGCTGCAGAACCTGCATCATGCCCAAAATTAACCCGTGGTAAATTTGAATACGATTTTGGCGACACCGAAGGATTTACACCACTTTTACCAATGTTCACCTTGGGTCACGATTTTGAGCCAGCCGACATTCACGCAGGAGGTTTACGCTACCATGGTGCTGGTACCATCGTGAGCCAATTGATGAAAGATAAACTCATCGAAGCCACCGACGTGGAACAATTAGAATCATTCGAAGCCGGTGTTTTATTTGCACAAGCCGAAGGTATTATCCCAGCTCCAGAATCGACACACGCCATTGCAGCAGCCATTAAAGAAGCCTTGAAAGCAAAAGAAGAAGGAAAAGAAAAAGTTATCTTATTCAATCTCTCAGGTCACGGGTTAATTGACATGGCATCATACGACCGCTATTTTGCTGGCGAATTAAAAAATTATCAAGTACCAGAAGAAGAAATAGCAAAAAATGTAGCGAAATTAGAAAAACTAGCCTAAACCCATTTCTTATATTTGAATTCAACGGCTGCAATATAATTTTGCAGCCGTTTTTTCGTTCCTTTAGTATGGCTTTGTCAATTAAAATTGTAACTTTGCAATACTTAAACAACCATGCAAGAAACCATTACATATATTATTGAATTTCTACTTCACGGAAATAAACACTTAATTCCCGAAGTTGGCTACACCAATGATGTAAATCAGTTTCATCGTTACCGTGTGGTGATTATTCCATCCCATTTCTTCGATGATAGTGTGTATGGCACCGTGCAATCCATGCCACAGTTGCCATTAGAAAACATAGAACAAACCCCACTCTTATTTGGAAAACCGCTCCTACGAACAGAAGGCAATACGTTGCTAATAGAAGCCGATATTATTGCGAGCAGCTATTTCCTGCTGTCACGTTACGAAGAGATGCTGAATCAAACAAAATTACGTGATGAACACGGACGTTTTATAGGTAAAAAATCGTTACCATACCAAGCGGGTTTTATAGATAGACCTATTGTGGATGAATACGGCCAATTACTACGTGGTTGGTTACGTCAACAAGGATGTGATGTAACCGAACCAGAAGCAACATATAATAACATTTTTTTGACCCACGATGTCGATTCTGTAGCACATTTCAGGCATTTTAGAGGCACTGTGGGCGGATTCTTACGCGGTATCTTACACAAAGGCTGTGCTATCAAAGTTGTTTTAAAATCATTATTTTCACTCGAAAACGATCCTGCATACACTTTCCCTTGGATTTACGAAAGGGATAAACAGGTGCAAGGTGCCATTCCTATCTATTTTATTAAAGCAGCAAAACACGTAAAAGGATTTGATTATCCTGGCTACAAGTTAAAAGGCAAAGATTTCACCAGATTTGTAAAACACACATTGAATAATTGTCCTAACGCGCAGTTTGGATTACACGCAAGTTACCAAAGCGGCTATCATCCAAACCTTATTGTTAAAGAACAATGCAGATTACAAAAAGCATTTCCGAAACAAGTTATTACATCGGCTAGACATCATTATCTGCACGCATTACAACCAGAAGATATGATGTACCTTATCAAAGCAGGCATTACAGATGATTACACCATGGGCTACGCCGACATAGCAGGCTTTAGACTTGGTACATGTCGTGCGGTACAATTTATTAATCCACACACGAAAGAACTGACATCTCTTACACTTCATCCTTTGACCATGATGGATTGCACGTTGAGTGAAGCTAAATATATGGGGCTGAATGACACCCAAGCCTTAAACATGGCACGGCATCTGATGAATGAAACACGAAAACATAATGGCGATTTGTGTTTATTATGGCATAATACAACATTTACAAATCCTAATTATCACAGTGTTTTATATCAAACGCTTATTAATGATTTATCCATCAAAGCGGAGTAAATATTCACCATTTTACAACACCCATTAAGAGGCTATGGCTCTAAAAAAGATTTTAGTAATAACCGATGCACTGACACAACCACTTTACCATGCAAGGGTAAGAAACGTGGTACAGAGCCTGCGCGATAAAAACGTAAACATCGATTGGATTACTGAAAAATATGAAACTATACCGTCAACACTAAATGTAGAGCCAATAATACAAATCCCATTCTACAAACATCAAGGGACACTTGGTAAAGTCGAATGGCTGTGTAAAAACATACTGAATGTTTTATTTGATTATAAAAATAGATACTTTACACGCCACGCACTAAAATATGTGACTGATACAGAATACGACATGGTATTTTGTAGCACATTTCACACATTTGGCTTGCGAGCGGCACATAAAATTGCACAACAAAAACAGATTCCTCTACATATAGATTTGCGAGATATTGCTGAACAATGTGCCAACAACGCATACAGTAAAGCCTTAAGCAGCAGCTCGTTCAATTTGATTAATAAACTTTACCGTCAGCTCAATATTTGGCGACGCAACAAAATACTACGCAAAGCCGATAGTTTGAGCAGTGTATCTCCTTGGCATGTTGATTATTTATCCCAATTTAATCCGAAGACACATCTAATCTACAATGGATACGATGAAAAACGCTTTTATCCGATGAAAGTCAAATCTGAAAGATTTAAGATTGTATATGCGGGGAAATGGTACGGAAAACCTCTACAAGATCCCACGTTATTGTTTGAAGCTTTATCTGAAATAGACAAACCGCTCATAGATATCGTGTGGTACACAAATGCCGAAATGCATGCGCCACTCAAACAGATGGCATCTCAATACCTTGAAAATAATCATCAGTTGGAAGTAAATAGCTATGTTCCTAACTCAGAAGTTGCAACTATTTTGGCTAATAGTTCCATCATTTTAGTACTCACAAATAAAGGAACGCATGGCATTATGACCACAAAATTCTTTGAAGCACTAGGCGTTGAAAAACCTATTCTCTGCATCAGAAGTGACGAAGGTTATTTGGCAAAAACCATACAAGAAACAAAGTCAGGATTAGCCGCTACAAGAGTAGAAGAAGTCAAGGATTTCATATTAAAAGCTTACGCACAGTGGGAACAAGAAGGCTATACACACGTAGAAGTGCAACAGAAAGAACAATTTTCACGACAAAACCAAGCGCTTCAATTTGAAGAAATCTTTAATAACATCATCAAATAAATGATTACAAATGCGATTTTGATAGATATTTGTGGTACGCTATTCTATTCAAATACCACATTTGATTTTTTGGATTTCTACATCACCCAGAAATCCTACAAGCGATTTCGCAAACTGATGAAAACGCCCATCTGGCGCTACACCAACAGCCTCATATATCGCCTATTTCATCTTGATTTATCACGCAAAATTGCACTTTCCTACCTAAAAGGCATACCGCATGCAGAGTTGCTTAACAGGGCGGATGCGTTTTACGACAACTATTTATCACCACGTCGCATACACGAAATATGGGATTTGATAGAAGCAAAACGTCCCACAAACGAATTAATACTCGTATCTGGCACCATAGATCTTATAGCAGAAACAGTGGCAAAAAAAATGGGCATACAACACTATATTTCTTCGTCATTAAAATATCACAACAATATCTGCGAAGGTAAATTGGAGTATGATGCACTTCGCAAAAAATCGGAATACTTGACTACACTCAACATTCAGAAACCATACACACTGGTGATTACCGATAATCCTGGCGATGTTTCACTTATTGAGAGTGCCCAAGAAGCGACCATCATTCTATATAACAACCGGAAAAGATGGCAAAAGTTGACACAAAAACAGAACCACATCCATTATATAACCCCTACTAATGATTATACATTCCAAAGATAAAACGATGGCATCACTCTTTTGGATTCCCATGAACTATAATTTTCAGATTCGTTTGCAACATAACAATCAGAGAATAACGTCATGGCTCTTTATCAACTTTTTTACCACCATCTATTACGCTTTAATTTGTACAGGCGTCACACATTGGACAGAAATAGTCGCATTATGTATCTTTTCATGCTCTATATTTTACCTCTATGAGTGGGGATACATCTATAATGATATAAAAGCAGTACACCACGAAACAGCCCCAACATTAAGGCTCAACAAAGCAGAAATGGAATATGGGAATAACCATTTCCGAGAAATTACCATTGCTAGATTCGCTATTTTTACCGTTGGTTTATTAATTACCTATTTATTACTACCAACAACTAATGCATTAATAGCAATAGGTTTAGCCACTACATGTCCCCTATTATTTTTCTGTTATAATCAGTGGCGATCAAAATACAACGCTTTTTTATATTTTTGGTTAGTAGCATCCCGATTTGTCCCGTTCGTATGGATCATCGAATCGGATCAGCAAGTCTTGAAAACCTTATTAATACTATTAATTTATCCCATAGAAATAGGAATTGAACGATTTTCAATACCGAACTATCGTTACCCAATAATAAAGAAAATAATACCTAACGAAAAGGCGAAAACGACCTTTAGAGTTCTATATTATTCCATTGCGCTAATTATTCTTGGTTATTTACTTGACACTTCAAGTATCACCCTCAACTTAGCATTACCATTTTTCGTATTTTGGATTTACCGTTGTGTAGTATATTTTAAACAACGAAAGGGCGCTGACAGCTTGTCATAATTCACCTGCCAATTGTGACAACAACAGACATTGGCATACAATGTGATAAATTTCTACTGCTGAAGCAAGGCTTCGGCATTATAACCATTATCTATAACATCAATAAATAAACTTTTAAACTATGAACATTAAACCATTAGCAGACCGCGTACTGATTAAACCAGTAGCGGCAGAAGAAAAAACCGTGGGTGGCATTATTATCCCCGATTCAGCCAAAGAAAAACCTTTAAAAGGGAATGTCGTTGCAGTAGGTAAAGGAACTAAAGACGAAGAAATGGTACTTAAAGCTGGTGACAGTGTACTGTATGGTAAATTTGCTGGCACCGAGTTAGAACTCGAAGGCGAACGATTCCTCATCATGCGTCAAAGCGATGTTTTAGCAATTCTTTAAAATCAACAAATCGTTTAACATTAAACATTTTAGTATTATGGCAAAAGAAATTTCATTCAATATTGATGCCCGCGACGAATTAAAAAAAGGGGTTGACGAGTTGGCCAATGCGGTAAAAGTAACACTCGGACCTAAAGGTCGCAACGTAATTATTGAGAAAAAATATGGTGCTCCTCATATCACCAAAGATGGTGTAACTGTAGCAAAGGAAATAGAATTGGACAATGCGGTTCAGAACCTTGGTGCACAATTAGTAAAAGAAGTAGCTAGCAAAACGGGCGAACAAGCTGGTGATGGAACAACTACAGCTACTGTATTGGCACAATCGATTGTGGGTGTTGGTTTAAAAAACGTAACTGCAGGTGCTAATCCTATGGATTTGAAACGCGGTATCGACAAAGCGGTTGTAAAAGTAGTAGAAAGTATCAAAGCACAAGCGCAAACAGTCGGCAACGATTTCGATAAAATTGAACAAGTAGCTACTATTTCAGCTAACAATGATGCCGTTATCGGTAAACTCATTGCTGATGCCATGCGCAAAGTATCAAAAGATGGCGTTATTACCATCGAAGAAGCAAAAGGCACCGACACCACTATCGAGGTTGTAGAAGGTATGCAGTTCGATCGTGGTTACATTTCTCCTTATTTTGTGACCAACACGGAAACAATGGAAGTGGAAATGGAAAAACCATACATCCTGATTTACGACAAAAAAATATCGAACCTCAAAGAGTTATTACCTGTATTAGAACCAGCCGTACAATCTGGTCGCCCTTTATTAATTATCGCTGAAGATGTTGATAGTGAGGCATTAACAACCTTAGTAGTAAACCGCTTGCGTGCGCAACTCAAAATTTGTGCTGTGAAAGCTCCAGGATTTGGTGATCGTCGTAAAGAAATGTTGGAAGATATCGCTATCTTAACTGGCGGGGTCGTTATTTCAGAAGAAAAAGGCGTTAAGTTGGAAACTGCCACCTTAGAGATGCTTGGCTCTGCAGAAAAGATAACCGTTAACAAAGACAATACTGTTATTGTAAATGGTGCTGGCTCAAAAGAAGCGATTGCCACACGTGTCAATCAAATCAAAGCACAGATCGCAGCTACCACATCAGATTACGATCGTGAAAAATTACAAGAACGTTTGGCTAAATTAGCTGGCGGTGTAGCAGTACTTTATGTGGGTGCCGCATCAGAAGTGGAAATGAAAGAGAAAAAAGACCGCGTAGACGACGCTCTAAGTGCTACACGTGCTGCCATAGAAGAAGGAATTGTTCCTGGCGGTGGCGTAGCATATATTCGTGCCATCGATGCTTTAGAAGGTCTTAAAGGCGATTGTGACGACGAACAAACTGGTATCGATATCGTAAAACGAGCAATCGAAGAGCCACTTCGTCAAATCGTGGCAAATGCTGGTAAAGAAGGCGCTGTGGTAGTGCAAAAAGTGCGTGAAGGACAAAAAGATTTCGGTTATAACGCACGCACCGACAAATATGAATATATGTTGGCAGCTGGTGTGGTTGACCCTGCAAAAGTAACGCGTGTTGCTTTAGAAAATGCCGCATCAATTGCTGGTATGTTCCTAACTACCGAATGTGTAATTGTAGACAAAAAAGAAGAAAATCCAGCTCCTGCGATGCCTCCTATGGGTGGTGGTATGGGCGGCATGATGTAATAAATTTCATCCTGTATGTAAAAAAGCACTTGTGTATAACAAGTGCTTTTTTGTTATATCAATGGTAAAGCACATTAGCTTAAATGAAGATTTTGGATATCTTAAAAAGATTTGTACATTTGTCAATCCAAATGTTAAACCCTAACAACCAAATCGTATGAAAAACATCTCCTCTGTTGCGCTAGTACTATTGTTCACCTTATTAGTAGTGCCTTTTGTCTCTTATTTTTTTGGAACTGCCTTGGGCAATCTTGAATGGGAAACGCTGAAAACATTAATCATCATTACTGCCATTGCTATCGCCTATTCTTTTATTGTGGGTGAACTCACCAACAATAATAGCCAGGTAGATAAACTGTGGAGTATATTACCCATCGCATATGTGTGGGTCGTTGCCTATTATGGCGATTTTGCACCTCGGTTAGTGCTTATGGCGGTTTTAGCAAGTATCTGGGGAATTCGTTTAACCACCAATTTTGCGTTAAAAGGAGCCTATCAATGGCGATTTTGGGAAGGCGAAGAAGATTATCGCTGGAAGGTATTACGCGAAAAACCAGAGTTTCAACCGCGTTGGAAATGGACTCTTTTTAATCTTCTATTCATCTGTTTCTATCAGCAAACTTTAATCTTACTGTTCACGCTTCCATCGGTGGTAGCATTACAACACAAAGATACGGAATTAACGGTGTTCGACTACGCCGTAGGAGCATTGATGTTATTCTTCATTATGTATGAAACCTTAGCTGATATTCAACATTGGAAGTTTCAAAGCCAAAAATGGAGAAAGATTCACGCAGGCGAACCATTAAGTGGTGATCATAAAAAAGGTTTCCTCGATAAAGGATTATGGGCATACAGCCGCCACCCAAATTATTTTGCAGAACAATCTATTTGGATATGCTTCTACTTATTCAGCGTAGTAGCAAGTGGTGAATGGATTAACTGGTCAATTGCCGGCTGCCTCTTATTATTGGTACTCTTCCGTGGCAGCTCCGATTTTGGTGAGATGTTGAGTGCAGGCAAGTATCCCGAATACAAGACTTACCAACAAAAAGTTCCTCGTTTTATCCCTTTTATGAAGTCATAAACTTCACGAAACACTATTCCTAATCGGTTTTATTGGATAGTGAAAGATTATTAGGAACACGTAATAATAGTAACGTAATAACTCCAAATAATGCTGACGAAGAACCTGTGATAAAGGGATTGAACATGGCTTGATTAACGCACAGTAGCAACATTAGCAACGTAAATAACCATCTTTTTTTATCAACAATCAAAAGCGGGGATAGCCACAAATACATCAAAAAACATACACCAAGTAGACCAAACTCCATCCAAGTTTGTGTTACTTGGTTGTGTGAGTCGATAATCACATCTGGCCACATGGTCTTGACTTCATACTCAAAGGAAGATGTTTGATTCCGTTCCCTTTCAATATTAAAATGCTCTTGTGCGGTACTTATACCATGTCCCAAGAGTGGTTTTTCTTTAATAACAGTCCATGCCGACTGCCAAAGAAATACGCGTGGGTCACCTTCAATACGCATATTACGTATACGCTGATGTTGACTGGCAAAACCAATGGCAATGACCACCAAAATAAACGCCATCAATAACCCCCATTTGGAAAGTCGCTCCCATAATTCAAAACCAATAATAACACACACTAAGACAATGGTAATCAAAAAACCTGCACGACCTTCTGAAATCAACAAACAACTCAAAAAAATACCAGCAGAAAGAAAATAAACAACACGTTTCCAAATGGGCATAAGTCGCCACGAAGATTTGAATAAATACCAAATTGACACCAAGGCTAAATCCAAAAACAAATTAAAGCCCATGTGCTGGTTAACATAAGCCGTACGCGTACTATTAAATAGTCGGATTTTTTGATCACTTTCAAAAAAATCAGGCAGTCCAATACGCACAACTAGTAGGTAGGCTATAATGAGCAACGAAGTCACTACAAATAAATTCAGGAAGTAGCTTAATTTATATTTATCATTCACGCCAAAAAAGCCCACAAAGGCAAAACCAGCTAACGCATAACGGCGCTCTAATAAGACTCGAAAATAGGTAGTTGAATCAAATGGATAATAAATTAGAGCCAAACCAAAGAAACCAAATATCACCAAAAAATAGAGATGAGTTTTATCCAATTTTACTTTCCTCCATTTTTTATCCAGAAAAAATTCGACAACGTAACTCGAGAAAAACAGGAATTGAGGTAACAAACCCCATGGTACATCCACAAATTCGAACATCATGGTCGCCGTCAAAAATAAGGCGGCTAACAAGTTAAACCAATGAACTACTGTAACTATTTTTTGCATATAAGACTTATTGCACAAACTAAATTTATTCTATACCAAACATTTAATCATTGTTAGCCATTTTTTGTTGCCAAAATTGAGCTGTTTTCGCACGTTTCCAGCCATGGCATCCAAAAGGATGTTCATTATTCATCAATTGATAGCCCAATTCAGGATACGTATCCAAGGCAAAGAAAATAGCTTCTTGCCAAGTTGGATATACAAAAGTCGGATTCTGAGTAGCCCAAAAAACATCTTCATTGAATTCTTGATGCGTAGCACTTTTACGTAAAAAATAGGCTATTTTTTTAGTCTGAACTTCTGTTTGCACATAATGCGACTGAACCTTACGAAGTGAAAAACCACCATTCCCAACTTTGTCGCCAACAATCATCAAATTGAAGGGCTTACCTTGAATCCAATAAGCAAAAGATCTAATAGACAATAGAATACGATAGTAGAAACGATGATACTTCGGTTTAAGAATCCACGGAGCTCCAACGTAATCGTAACCTTTATTTACCCACTCCATCAAAGCATCTTTGAAAACATAAGCATCTAACTGATGGATTAATATGTACTCCGTATCTAAAAAACGCTCGTAAAATTGGCGATTCAACATCAAGGCATTATAACCTGCTATACTTTCAAAAAAATGGTCGTCGAATGACTCCACCGTACAAGCTGGATACACGTTTAACCACGATGAAATATCCAAAGATCTAGGTTTTACAAAAACAATAGGATAAGCAGCCAACACCTTGCAACACTGTTGCAAGGAACGTTGCTCATCACTATTTAATTCATTTTTATAAATAGGGATTATGACTTTTACCGGTATTTTACTCATAATAAACTCAAATAACGTGATTGGTTTTTGTCGAAATTAGCCGTAAAAGTATGCTCCACTTTCCTGTTCTGATTGATTGTATCAACTAATTCATCAAGGTTATCATAAAAAAGAACATTGTAATCGAATCCTTTGACTTGAGCAAACAAGTTATGGCACAACATCGTTTTTTCAAACGCTAAAGACAATGGGAACATGCCTGAAATTTTGGTTTTGGTATAATCACCTGCCGTATTTGCATCGGGATGAATAAGAGGCAATAAATAATCCACTTGGCGGATATAGGAATAAAACAACTCGTCCGATACACGCTCGTTGAAATAAACAAACCGATGAGCAATATTTAAGCGTTGAATCTCTCCGATAAACGATGTACCCTCGCCCAATGTAGCATTTCCCAACAATATAAATTTCACATTCTCTTTTAGTTGTGGATGTTGAGCCAATGCTAATAACGCCTTATAATCACGACGTTTCGATTCAATTGCTCCAGGAATACAGACCCAAATTTGATCCGCTTTATCGGGTAAATTGACTGTATCAAATTTAGGATAAAATGCCGGCGTAAAAAACTGATGTTTAAAACCCAAATTGGCGGGAAATAACAGATTCACATAATCAGCTAATACGTAATACGACTTTATTTTGCGACTAATAAGCCGTTGTCCAAAACTCTCTGTCAATTTTTGAGTTTCATGTATAATCCCTGCAAAATGAATACGCTTTGGAAACGGCAATAACATAAATTTTAAAGGTCGGCTACCTTGAGCAGTATTTAAAACTACTGTATCTATCTTATTACGAATCAAATATGAACGCAATTTGAACAGGGAAGATAGCTCTTTAAAATCAAAAAATACACATTCGTCGTACACCTGACCAAATGTTTTAACTACTGGAGCAAGACGCTGGTCACAGATAAGCACCACACGAGCGTGTCCTTGCATAAAGAGCAACTGGGAATAGAGGCACTCGCTATGATAGGGGAATAATTCAACTAAAGCTATCGATTTCATAACGATTTTTTTCTGATTTTAGACGTTACTCGAATTAACCAAACACGAACAGGAAGCATAAAAAGTTTAACTTTATCCCATGGCGAACCCACACGCCCAGTATAATATTTCATTGTTTCATGAATCTCGGTGTAGGGCACTTTAGCACGCACCAACACTTTACACAAGCGAACTAGCCAACGTGACTTTCGTTGCATAAACCGTTCTTGCTCTTCCTGCGAAATAGAAGATTCAAAAAGTGGTAAATGCTTCTCCCATTTTTTAGTGATATAAATCAAATTTTTATAATAATTCCAACCAAACATTCCTTTTGAGAAATGTTCAATCAATACATCATACATCACAAAATTTTTATAACCTGCCACAATAGATTGGACCGAAATATCAAGATCGTAACCATGAAAACCACTTAACTGTTCGTCAAATTGAATATGTTCAAATACATCTTTACGCATACACAGCAAAACGCCATCAAGTAAAACTACAGAGCGTGTTTGTTCTGCATAGTTAACAGGATAAAGCAAATGCTCTGATTCTGTACCTTCGTTATTTGACTGCACTAAATGCATGGAATAATTCAACGCATACCAGCCTGTTGGAACAGGAGTCATGACGTCGCCGCCAGCAACGCCAACAATACCAACTTGCGGATTGGTTAGATGTGCCGCCACCTTTTTGCCCCAATCTGGAGTTAAGAACAACACATCTTCGTGTACAAAACACAAATTCGGATAAGTAGACCGTTTTACGCCCTCATTATAGGCTGAAAAAATAGAATAAGTTTGTTTGGAGTTGTCAATATGAATCAACTCGTACTCAACGCCAACAGTTGCCGCCACATTATCAGTAAAAGCGGTAGCTAATTGTTCATATTTTGAGCAAACAATAATTGAAATCATCCGTATATATGACTTTATAAATTTGTAATCTGTTGTTTAACGTGCTTTTTCCACCTCATTTGAATAATGGAATTGGTACATAACTGCACATCAAAATCGCGTGCTAAAGCATAGGCTTTTGCCATAATACGTAGCGCATCGGCATCTATATTTAATCGTTCAAAATTACGACAACCAGCAAGCAAATTCACTTTACCAAACTTCAAACGGTTTAAATCTATCAGTTCAATGGCTGCTTTGCCATCGCAATATTCAAACAAAATATTCCCCCCCGAATAGTCCTGATGAAGTATGCCTGCCTCGTGTAAACGTGCCGTAAACTCACCAATAGCCGTTAAAATTTCTGTACGAAAAGGGAAGATCGGATTGCCTATCAAATCATTAAACGTGTGTGTGCAAGTAGATTCGGCAGAAGCGTAATAACTTGTGGTTAAACATCCTAACGTGCGACATTCCAAATAGCCAATGGGTGCAGGTGTTCCTATACCTGCTTGTTGAAGGCGTACGGCGTACTCAAACGAACGTTTAGCTTTCGATTTACGAAACCAGCCATAAATAATTGATTTAAAAAAAATCGGAGTTTTAAACGCTTTGACCACAACAGAACTATTTCCCACCATAAAGCGTTTCAACACATTTCGTTTTTGGTATAGCACATCCCCTTTAGTCGAAAAATCGTGATTCAAACGAGCCACAAATAATCCAAAATGGTTATAAACTGGAGTAACACGAAATGTTGTAGATTTCCAAACATTCACTACCCTATTTATAACAGGCGACATCGATCGACGATGACGTAATGGACCGTGCAACTCACGCAAGAAAAAATCGAGGTGACGCTCATTCAACAAAGCAATACGTTCTGCCTTATTCTGTCTATCACTCACCCGTTTCGACTGTTTCTGAATACGGTAAAAAAGTCCAATTTCGCTCAACTGCACCACTTCTCCACCCGTCTTTAACATCGACATCCAAAATTCCCAATCTTCACGACCAGAAATCGTTTCACAATAACCACCAAAGGCTAGCGCATCCTCTTTGCGATACATGGCACTCACATAAATCTGATTATGCATGGCCAATTTATGCAAACTGTACGCCGGCAATTTCCACGCACCTTGACGCAAACCGAAAAATTCAGCTTTGGCATATACCACTTTCACTTCAGGCCGCGCATCGAGTACTGCCACGGCATTAGCAATATACGTGGTACTAATTAAATCATCGGCATCAACAGGTAAAATATAAGTTCCAACAGCTTCACGCAACGCTCTATTGCGCGCCGCTGAAACACCGCTATTTGGTTGTGAAAAAGCGCGAACTTGAGCGTGTTTAGACGCTAAATTATTCGCCAAAGCGAACGTGTTGTCAGAAGAACCATCGTCGACAATAACAACCTCCAAATCTGGATAGGTCGATGCCAAGATGGAACAAATCGTCTCTTCTAAAAAAGCCGAGGCGTTATAAGCGGGTACTATAACTGAAACCGTTTTCATTAAATTTTATCAAAACCTTTGGTATATTTCACCCAATAGTATTTCAAAGGATTAGTATATTTTAATTGCTTCCAAGGGCGGCTGCTATGTGGTTGATGCAACACCGGCGAATTCATCAACAAACGATTTTTGAAACCTAATTCTACTGATTGATGCGAGATAAAAACATCGTACCATGATTTCTCAGGATTTAGATTCTTAAAATCATACGCTTTCAAAAAATCGTAAGTCAACAAGGTACAACAAAAGCTAAAACGCTTTTTCGTATCCATCGCCACCTTAGGAAACTTTTGAGCATACAAGTACGGAAAATTAACTTGTTCGTTTGCATCCACCGTAACAGCTGCCACCATTCCTATTTTCTCGTCCGCATTAACTGCGTCAATCATGTTCTGTATAGTCTGTTTACGAACCACAACATCAGATTCCACCAAAATCAAATGAGCCTGCTCTGCCAACGCCCGTTGTTGTGCCAATTGCAATATCAGTAAATAATTAGGCGAAGGATGATTAGTAACCGAGGCTAAATTGAGTAACTCAAAACCATATTTTTGGGTAATCTGCCCCAAATTTGCGGTATTTTCATCGGTACTAAAATCATTGTATACCGTATACACGTAATTAGCAGCCGTCTCCGACAAAGCTATTGCCTCTATGGTTTGACGCGTGGTTTCCCACGAATCCTTGACAGGCGTTATAATATGTACGTTTTTCATAATCATCAATAAGTCCAAATAATACCTCGCTTTGCCACCGAAAACATCACGCCAAATGAATTACCAAACTGCGTGCCCAAATCGGCACCCAACGAGAGTGAAAAATCCAAATTCCACCATTGAGGAACCTGTTTATTTACTTCCAATAAAATAGCTGTATTAGTCGATTTCAATGCATCACCATCGCGATAACGCCCATAATTTTTGGCGTACGATACCAATGTGCGATAACGATAACCGGCAATATCGCCTCGAATACCTAAATGATGAGCCATCGCACGATTATTAAGCGTAGCTATGCTACCATCGGTATTGTAAATAGTCGACGTAATAAAAGGTGTTCCCAACGTACGGTTAAAATAATTCCAACCATTAGCATACACGCTATTGGTAAAATACGAATCGTTACCACCAAAAACTAAGCCATCTTTATCGTGAAAAGGTCCTGATTGGTCAGTGGTATTAACAAATTCATATAAGAGTCCACTAACATAGGGAAATTGGGATTGTTTAATAGAAATTCCCCAAACACCATCCGATATATTCATCGCTTCCCAAAGTGGCTTAATAGGGCCATCTTCAAAAATATTTTGCCAATACGTCGACACCGTCCAAGCACCCACTTTTACATCTAAACCCAAACTTTGTGAACCCAAATGATTTCCATAGGCATTAATCTGATCATTGCTCATAGTTCCACCTGAACCAGCAAAAAATACCGTTACCAAATCTTTAAACGACGAGCCTAATTCTCCATAAACGGGCGATACACCACCCCATTGAGCCGCATGATGAAATTCATAATTCACAGTCACTGGCAAATTTCCACCAACACGTGCACCTATAAACTTGTGATGCAAAAAAGAATTTTTCAAATACACATTATCCGTAAACCAAGCATGTGTAATACCACCCTTTAGTTCCAAGTAACCATACGTAAATGGTACTGGCGTGTAATGATCAATCCCAATAGTAATACGTGGCATTGGTCGTGCATTTTGAGAAAATAAAAAGCCACCACTTGATAAGAATTCATCTTGATTTCCCCAAGTTTCAGGTTTTATACCTACCGTAATGTCAATGACATATAACCGTAAATGGGCATATAACTGTTGAAAAAACAGTGACGATACTTTTGTATCCACTTGTCCAATAGCTTCTATACCAAAGCTATAATCGTACCACCGACGTGGCCGCGTCAATTCTTTGGAAACAGATAAACTCAACTGACCACTATATGGCTGCGCCGAAACCGCACCATAGCGATTCGAGTGAAACCAAAACGGTGCATAGTCGCCAGACGCCGCCACGGCTTGCATCGAAGCTCCGTATGTAATTGTGTCCCCATTGACATCGGCCGAATCCATTGGTAACGGCCAAGCTTTGGAAGCTATAAGTGGTTGTATACAACACAACGCCACGCCAATTATCACTATGTGAATTAATCGTGCCACGTATAAAAATCATTACATATTTTTCCACTCGCATCCTCACCTAAGCCAAAATAACCTTGCCCATTGATAGAAAATGCTATCATATTCTCGCGACCTCCTTGTGGTAAACGTCCACGCAAAAGCCATTTATCTGCTGCTACATCATATTCCAATAAATCATCAAACAAAAAACCAGTCGTCAACGATCCGCCAAAATGACGACCGCCTAACACAAAAATACGCTCATCGACTGCTGTTGCGGAAGCAAACATCCGTCCAGCACCAGGAATATGAGCGCGTTGACTCCAGGTCGTACTTTCTGGATAAAATTCCCACCAATCATTCATATTGGTGGTATTATAACCTGTTCCTGCAAAATAACGTGCGCCATTACTACAACCCACAGCACCAGCTCGTCCATAAGCCGACGAATCATCACAACGAGTCCATTTATCTGTTTGCGTATCATACGCATATACATCGCGTGTAAAACCATCAAAAAAGCCAAACGCCACAAAAATACGTTTACCAAAAACAAACGAAACGGCTACATTCGTGTTATGTGAAGGGAAATCGGCACAACGAGTCCACGTGGTAGTTTGTAAATCGTAACGCCAAAAATCACGGCGATAGGCACTATCTGTATATACATGCCCATTAAAGCCAAGCCCAACATAGGCAGCACCGTCCACCACCACAGAAATCGCTTTTACGCGACCAGTAAATGGTACCGAATCCAACTCTGTCCAATTGTCAGTAAGTGGATTATACATCCAAAAATCACGCAGGATTTTATTATTCGCCGAACGGCCAGAGAGAACATACGCTTTACCATCGACCACAAAGGAAGCAGCCGAAGCTCGCCCAGTGGGAAGAGATTGCTTTTGTACGAACACTACTGGTTCAGTTGGTTCAGGTAAAGCCTCACAACCAACTGCCAAAAATGCTATAAAAACGAGCAATAAGCTACTTAGATGATAGCGCATTCGTACAAACAATGAATTAAAATATTAAAGTCCTTTAGTGTGCAAAGTTACACAATTTTTCGACACACTATACGTTTCATACAAGCTTCTATAACGTTTAGATAAACAATATATTAGAGGATAATAAAAACCTTTTTCGAAACAATGCAATAAATACATCTATCTTTTTAGTATCTTTGCGGACATTTTTAAAAACAAATAGTATATGGATAAATTAAGTTATGCGCTCGGCTTGAGTTTTGGTCAAAGTTTACGTCAAAACGATATAAAGGGAATTGATTACAACTCATTTACTAAAGGCATTGAAGCTATGTGCGAAGGCACTCGACCAGAATTGTCAGTACAAGAAGCTCAAGAACTCTTAAACGAGTATTTTACAAAAAAAGAAGCTGAAAAAGAACAAGCTACTGCAGGATTACGCCAAGAAGGCGAAGCATTTTTAGCCGCAAATGCTAAACGTGCAGAAGTTAAAGTAACCGAAAGTGGGTTACAATATGAAATTATAACTGACGGGAAAGGTGCCAAACCGACAGCTTCAGACCGCGTAAAAGTACATTATCACGGCACATTAATTAATGGTACAGTTTTTGACAGTTCTGTAATGCGCAACGAACCTGCCACATTTGGCGTAACACAAGTTATTGCTGGTTGGGTGGAAGCGTTACAACTGATGACCGTAGGATCAAAATGGAAATTATACATTCCTAGCGATTTAGCCTATGGCGCACACGGCGCTGGCGATGTTATCAAACCACACACTGCCCTAATTTTTGAAGTAGAATTACTCGATATTATTAAATAATTAATCAATTTTTGTGAACATGAAAAAATTTATTTTGGGTGTTGCTGCTTTAGCAGCCATCACCATGGGGTTTTCTTCTTGTAATAAAGCCCCAAAAGCAGAATTAAAAAGCGAAACTGACTCTTTAGCTTATTCTTATGGTATGACCACATCACGTGGTTTAAAAGAGTACTTAGTTCGTTTAGAAGTTGACACCACCAAAAACATGGACGCTTTCATCAAAGGTTTCTTAAAAGCTACCAAAGATATGAGCGACGAAGAAAAAGCTGAAATGGTTGGTGCTCAAATTGGTCAACAAGTGATGCAACAAATGATGCCTCATTTTGAAAGCCTTGTTCAGGATGGCGACACAACTAAAGTATTTAACAAAAACGACTATTTGGCAGGATTTGTAGCTGGCGTTATGGACGACTCTAAAGTTATGACCGCTGAAGAAGCTGCGACTTATGCTGAAACCGTTCAAAATCGTATGGTATCAGAAAAAGCTGCTGCTAAATACGGCGACTACCGCAAAGCAAACGAAGCTTTCTTAGCTGAAAATGCAAAAAAAGCAGGCGTTACAACTACTGCAAGTGGTTTACAATACGAAGTTTTAAAAGCTGGTACAGGTATTAAACCAACAGCTGCAAGCGTTGTTAAAGTACACTACCATGGTACATTAATTGACGGTACTGTTTTTGACAGCTCTGTTGAACGTAAAGAACCAGCTACATTTGGCGTAAGCGAAGTTATCAAAGGCTGGACAGAAGCTTTGCAATTGATGCCTGTAGGTTCAAAATGGAGACTTTACATTCCACAAGAACTAGCTTATGGCCCTGCTGAACAAGGTACTATCAAACCTTTCTCAACCTTGATTTTTGATGTAGAATTAATCAGCATCGAAAAATAAGCATAAACAACATGATTAAAAAAGGCCATCGAAAATTCGATGGCCTTTTTTATATACTTGCTCTAACAAGCACTGGATTATTTACGAGCGCAAACTGGCTGTAATTGTTTGAAGAAATCATTTCCTTTATCATCCACAAGGATGAATGCAGGAAAATCAACCACCTCAATTTTCCAAATAGCTTCCATACCCAACTCTGGATATTCAACACATTCTATCGATTTAATGTTGTTTTGAGCCAAAATAGCTGCTGGCCCACCAATAGAACCAAGGTAAAAACCGCCATGTTTTTTACAAGCATCAGTTACTTGTTGACTGCGATTACCTTTGGCCAGCATAATCATGCTTCCACCATGACTTTGGAATAAATCCACATACGAATCCATGCGGCCAGCCGTAGTTGGCCCCATAGAACCACACGCCATGCCAGCAGGTGTTTTAGCTGGTCCTGCATAATAAATAGGATGATCTTTCAGATACTGTGGCATAGCTTCACCACGATCCAAACGTTCTTTGATTTTGGCATGAGCAATATCGCGTCCAACAATAATAGTTCCGTTTAACGATAAGCGTGTAGAAACAGGGTATTTAGTCAATTCTTTTAAAATATCAGCCATAGGTTGATTCAAATTTATTTTTACCGCATCTCCTTCGCCTTGGTTTCTCAATTCTTCAGGAATTAAGCTTGCTGGATTATCGTCCATTTTCTCAATCCAAATACCATCTTTATTGATTTTACATTTGATATTACGGTCGGCGGAGCAACTCACACCCATGCCCACTGGACAACTCGCACCGTGACGAGGTAAACGTACAATACGAATATCATGTGCCAAATATTTACCACCGAATTGAGCGCCTAAACCAATTTTGTAGGACTCTTCCAACACCTGTTTTTCTAATTCCACATCGCGAAAAGCACGACCATATTCATTACCTGTGGTTGGCAATTCGTCATAATAATGCGTAGAAGCTAATTTTACAGTCAATAGATTTTTTTCAGCTGACGTACCTCCAATACAAAAGGCAATATGATACGGTGGACAAGCTGCTGTTCCCAATGTCTTAATTTTTTCAATCAAGAAAGGAACTAATGTATCTGGATTTAATAACGCTTTAGTTTCTTGGTACAAATACGTCTTATTGGCAGAGCCACCACCTTTAGTGACACACAAAAATTTGTACTCCATACCTTCAGTAGCCTCAATATCAATTTGGGCAGGCAAATTACATTTGGTATTCACCTCATCGTACATATTGAGTGGTGCATTTTGTGAATAGCGCAAATTTTCTTCGGTGTAAGTTTTAAAAACACCTAACGATAAGGCTTCCTCGTCGCAATAACCAGTCCACACGTGCTGTCCTTTTTCGCCATGAATAATAGCAGTACCAGTATCTTGACACAATGGTAATTTACCTTTAACTGACACGTCTGCATTACGCAACATCGTCAAAGCCACGTATTTATCATTATCGCTAGCTTCGGGATCTTTTAGAATTTTAGCGACTTGCTCATTGTGCGAACGACGTAATAAGAACGACACATCACGAAAAGCAGCATTAGCCATTTGAGTCAATCCTTCTTTTTGAATTTTCAAAATAGGTTGACCTTCAAATTCACTCACGGAGACATAGTCTTTGGTTAATAAATAATACTCTGTTTTGTCCTCACCTAGAGGGAACGGATGTTGATAATGAAATTCTGTTGCCATATTTTTGAGATTATAAATGATTTTAATTTGAGTGGTAAAATTACAATTTTTTCTCGAATAATATAGACAAAAAATACCTCAAAACTGAGTTTTATAATTCTAGACTATTAAAAACCGTCCTATAAACCAAATTATTTAAAATTTCTACCCCTTGGATAGGAAATTGACCCCTATAAATGATTTTTCATACCATTATACTACTTTTCACCTATTTACCAATCAAACTAATTGCCAAAAGTGCTAACAAATTGTATCTTTGTGTTTTAACTTATAATACAATTCGATTTTTCATTATTAAATTGGTAACAATGGCAGCACCAACCAAACATTTTCTCTCGTACCTAGAAACATCCATCAAACAGAATGCAAATTGTCCCGCACTAAGCGACTATGATGGAGATCTAACCTACACGTATGCGCAAATGGCTGAAAAAATAGCACGTCTACACGTACTATTCAGCACAAGCGGACTCCGAAAAGGCGACAAAGTAGCTATATGTGGACGTAACAGCGCTCACTGGGCTATTAGTTTTTTGGCAGTAACCAGTTACGAAGCTATAGCAGTTTCCATCCTTCCTGATTTTCAACCAGAAAGTATTCATGCATTGGTGAATCACTCTGATGCCAAATGTTTATTTGTAGGGCCTGTGGTTTGGAATTCAATAGATGTGAATGCGATGCCAACACTTGGCGGTATCATCTCAATGAATCAATTTGAATTATTAGAGTCACGTACCGATAAATTGACACACGCCTACAATAATTGGGAGAACGCGTTCAACGAAAAATATCCAAAAGGATTTTCGGCTTTGGAAGTGACTTATCCACAAAATAATCTCGACGAACCAGCTTTAATCAATTATACTTCGGGTACTACAAGCGACCCTAAAGGTGTAGTATTAAGTTATCGCAGCATTAGCTCTAATGTTCAATTTGGGCAAGATCGCATACCAAACAAAGCTGGCTGGAGTATGATTTCAATGTTACCACTAGCACACATGTTTGGGCTTACCTTTGAGTTTGTTTATCAATTAGCCGGCGGCTGCCATGTTTACTTTTTGAGCAAAACACCATCGCCACAAGTACTCATGAAAGCATTTACCGATGTACATCCATACATGATTTTGACTGTGCCATTGGTTATTGAAAAGATTTTCAAAAAAACGATTTTCCCTGTTATTCACAAACCCGTGATGCGTGTTTTGTGGTACACACCGTTTATCAAGAATGTAATTCGTAAAAAAGTACACGAAAAACTCATGGGTGCGTTTGGAGGCGAATTGCGTTATTTGATTATTGGAGGTGCCGCTTTAAACCGAGAAGTGGAAAATTGTTTGAAAGCGATTAAATTCCCTTATACTGTAGGTTATGGAATGACCGAATGCGGTCCCATTCTGGGCTACGAAGATTGGGATGTATTTGAAAAACGTTCGTGTGGTAAAGCTGTACATCGTGTAGAAGTGAAAATTGATTCGGAAGACGAACAAAACAAGGTTGGCGAAATCTTAGTACGTGGTGATAACGTGATGAGTGGTTACTATAAAAATCCAGAAGCTACAGCAGCCATATTCACCGAAGATGGCTGGATGCGTACTGGCGACTTAGGTGTAATTGATGCCAAAGGCAATATTTTTATTCGAGGACGTAATAAAAGTATGATTTTAGGGGCATCAGGGCAAAATATTTATCCTGAAGAGATTGAAGATAAACTCAACAATATGCCACATGTTATAGAATCTGTAGTTGTAGAACGTAACGGACAATTAACAGCACTCATTTATCCAGATCTCGAAAGTTTTAAAACAGAAACAAACCATAAAACTATTGAAGAGCAAATGGAACAAAATCGACTACATGTGAATCGATTATTACCAGGATTTTGTCACATAAAAACAACAGAAATAGTGGATAAAGAGTTTGAAAAAACGCCAAAACGCAGCATTAAACGTTTCTTATATTCTTAAATAGGCTACAGAGCAAAACCATAAATGAAATTTTAAGTAAAATACTCAGTCAAACTAAAGTGACTGAGTATTTTTTATAAATTCAATAAAAAAACGTATATTTGCACCGGCTTCACAAACAAAATGTGGCACACTATTTGTTTGTGCAAAGAGGTTTTTAGGTAGGTTACACCTTATATTGATACAATTGTTTATTCATCATATTTATTAACGCAGAACTGATAATTCAGGGACGCACAAATTATTTTTTTATGAAAAAATTACATGTTTTTATCGCTGGCATTATTGGCTTATTCTTATTAACAGGATGTGCAGGTACTAATCTATCACAACACGTTAATAACGATGTGACGCAAACAAGCGTCGTTTTATCTCAAAACAATTATCGCATTGTTGGTGAAACATCAGGTACTTCAACTTCAACCTACATTTTGGGTATTGGCGGTTTATCTAAAACTGCGTTAACTAGCAATTCACGCGCTGACATGTATGCTAATGCGCGCCTAAAAGATGGCCAAGCTATCATTAATGTATCAACAACGGTATCATATAAAGTAATTGCTGGTCCTATTTATATGCAACGTATAGCAACTACTACTGGTTACATTATAGAGTTTGTGAAGTAACTATTTCAAGCTATTTCATAAAAATAGGGGACGCCACATGGTGTCCCCTATTTTATATTGCTAGTAGTCTATCATACTACATTTTAAGCCACCAATTCCCACATCACCATAAAGTGTGATAAAGTACCACCTAAAACAAATAAATGCCAAATAGCATGATAATAAGGATGTTCCTTACTCTTAGCATAAAAATAGGTTCCAACTGTATAAGAGAAAGCTTCAGCAGCTAACCAAATAAGAGCGGTAGCTGAAAATGCGTTCCAAATAGGTACAGCCACAAGCACTACCGACCAACCCATAAGTAAATACACCGTGAGTGATAAACGTGGATGTTTACCCAATGCAACCACTTTACCAATGGCACCAGCCAAAGCAATAGCCCAAATAGCAGCAAAACCAACCCAGCCCCAAACGCCGCCAAGCACACACAGCCATACTGGCGTGTAAGAAGCAGCTATTAGTACATAAATATTAATATGATCGATGTGACGCAAAAAACGCTTTAGCTTGCCTGGCATCGCCCAATGATACACCGTAGACGCCGCATACATAGAAAATACGGCAACAGCAAAAATAGTCATACCAAATAGTTGCTGCCAAGAGCTATTGATACTATGCACAATCAACAGCCAACCTGTGGATAGTGCAAAAATAACACCTACCAAATGCGTTAACGTATTGGCAATTTCTTCATTCGTTCTACAATTTTTCATACACATCGTGTTTTTAGAAAATTATCAAACTCTATAAATCAACTCCTAAACATAAAATAGACAGCTCCCATTAAACACAATGCCGCCCATACAAAATCCCACTTAAAAGGTTGATTCATATAAAATACGGCAAAAGGAATAAAAATAGTTAGCGAGATAACTTCCTGAATAATTTTAAGTTGAGGTAAACTGTACACCGTAAACCCCACTCGATTGGCGGGCACCATGATTAAATATTCGCATAAGGCGATACCCCAACTGGCTAAAGCCGCTATCCACCAAGCTTTACCTGACATATTACGTAAATGAGCATACCACGCAAACGTCATAAAACAGTTGGATAAAACCAACATTAAGACAGTAAAAATGTACGGATTAATAAACTTCATCATAACCAAAAATTAAACAAAATCAATATCAATTACGAATGTGACAAGGCATACCAAAAATCAAATAAAGCTTGATTTACTGTGCGTTCTTGATGCTGCGCGCGAGTAGTTCTAAATACATATTTTTTAGAAACAACTCCTTTTTCAGAGGCAATAGCAATCCACACCGTACCTAATGGTTTTTCTTCTGTACCACCGGTAGGACCAGAAATACCTGTCGTGGCAATGGTATAATCGGTTTGAAATAATCGACGACAACCAATCGCCATTTCTTCGGCCGTTTGAGCACTCACGGCACCATATTGAGTCAACGTATCCGTATGCACGCCAAGCAATTGTTCCTTGATATCATTAGAATAAGCAACAACACCTCCTAAATAATAGGCGCTAGCACCAGCCACTTCGGTAATACGATGCCCCAATTGTCCCCCTGTGCAACTTTCAGCCGTAGCTAAAGTGGCACCACGTTCTATCAATAACTTACCGATAACAGAGGCAAACGTTTCATCATCGTATCCGTAAATATAAGTGTCGATAAGCGGAATTAATTTAGCTAATTGTTCATCCATTTGCTGCTGCAATAACAATTTATCATCACCATGTGCCGATAATCGCAAACGCACCTTACCCGCTTCGGGCAAATAAGCCAACCTAAAATTGGTCGGTAATGCTAATTCCCAAGCTTCTATCGTGTCGGCCAAAAATGATTCGCCAATACCGCAGGTTAAAACCGTCTTGTGTAAAATAGCTTCCGTTCCTAATCGTTGTTGAAGTTTTGGTAACACATACTCACTCATTAACCATTGCATTTCAAACGGAACACCAGGTAACGACACCACAATTTTTCCATCACGCTCAAACCACATACCAGGGGCTGTTCCCACTTTGTTCAACAGCGGTTCGCAGCCATCAGGAACTAAACCTTGCATTTGATTAATGGCAGAAATTTGCAATCCACGCTTGGTGAAAAAATCTGTCACATTAGCCAACGAAGGTTCGTGCATCACTAATTGCATATCAAAGTAATCGCACAAAGCTGTTTTGGTTATGTCGTCTTTGGTTGGACCTAAACCGCCCGTCATAATAACTACCTCGGCATGCACTAAAGCGTCGGAAAGTGTTTTTGTAATCTCATTGAAGTCATCAGCAATGGTAACAATACGAGCTACGTGTATATTGTTTTTTTCTAACTCACTAGCCATCCACGAGGCATTGGTGTTTACCACCTGACCAATGAGTAACTCATCACCAATATTTATCAAATACGCATTCATACTAATTTGTATCTTAATTATTTTCTAAAGCCCTTTTAACTACGATAAACTTGTTTTACACCTTTTATGGCACGAATTTTCCGAATCAATTGTTCCAACTGATGTACTTCTTTAACCATTACGGTAATATTGCCCTCAAACAAACCATCGTGCGAATCGACTGAAATAGAGCGCATATTCATGCCATTTTCTTTGGTAATAACCGATGTTATATTAGTGACAATACCAATATCGTCATGCCCAATAACACGTAGCGTAATTGGATATTCGTTGCCATTACCTTCACCCGACCAGCGAGCGCTCACAATACGATAGCCAAACTTATCAATCATTTGTGGTGCATTAGGACAATCTTTACGATGAATTTTAATACCACTATTGATAGTCACAAATCCAAAAATTTCATCTCCAAAAATAGGATTACAACATTTGGATAATGTATAATCGATATTCTTCAAATTACGGTCGATAACTAATGCGTCGTCCTGCGCTGAAATCTTTTGTAGCTCAGTTTCACGTGAAAAGCCATCGGCGGTACGCAACGAAACGGGTTCAGAAGGGGCATCTTCTTCTAATAATTTTTCACGCAAAGAAAGCACATTTATTTTTTCCTTATAAATGGCGACATAAAAATCGGTCAGTGTTTTGTAACCCATCTTTTTGGAAACGCGTGTTACATCCCCATCGGTGACATCCATTTTCCAGTTTTTCAAACGACGCCAAAGGATATCGCGCCCATCCTCAGCCTCTTTATGCTCTATTTCCTTAATGCATTGTTTAACCTTAGATCGTGCTTTAGAAGTGACCAAGAATTGTAACCAATCAATTTTAGGTGTTTGGTTAGGCGATGTCAATACAGCTATTTGGTCACCGTTTTGTAATACATATTTGAAAGATACATGTTTTTCATTCACAATAGCTCCCATACAGTGCGAACCGATATTGGAGTGAATAGAAAACGCAAAATCGAGCACTGTAGCACCTTTACGCAACCGATGTAAATCGCCTTTTGGGGTAAACACAAACACATCGTCGTCATAAAGCTGCATTTTAAATTCGTTGATTACGTCATTGTCAGACGAGTCTGAAGATGTTTCTAGTATTTCACGTAGGTTTTTGAGCCATTCATCCATCTTTTCAGAATCGCTCTTTCCACCTTTGTATTTCCAGTGTGCAGCAACGCCTTTTTCGGCCACTTCGTCCATGCGTTTAGTGCGAATTTGCACTTCTACCCATTTTCCTTCTGGCCCCATCACCGTCACGTGCAAACTTTCATAACCATTGGCTTTAGGTGCCGAAATCCAATCACGTAAGCGATTGGTATTATAGGAATACATATTGGTAACCACCGAAAATGCTTGCCAACAAGCGGCTTTTTCTTTCTCCTCGGGACAATCAATAATAATACGAATGGCAAACAAATCGTACACTTTTTCAAACGGTACTTGTTGTTTACGAATTTTTGTCCAGATGGAGTGTATAGATTTTGTACGACCTTTAATACTAAAGTTTAAACCTTGAGCTTTCAATTGCTCCTTGACAGGATCAATAAACCTATCAATATAGATATCGCGCGAACGTTTAGTTTCATTCAACTTTTGCGCAATTTCCTTATAGATATCGCGAGCGGTGTATTTAAGCGACAAATCTTCCAACTCTGTTTTGATAGCGTATAAGCCCATACGATGAGCCAACGGCGCATACAAATAGGAAACTTCACGCGCTATTTTTTGTTGTTCTTCGTCCGTATAGATATCGAGCGAACGCATCACATGGAGACGTTCAACAATCATAATCAAAATAACACGTGCATCTTCGGCAAATGAAATGAGTAATTTTCTGAAATTCTCTGTTTCTACTGCCACATTCCGCTGATATAATCCATAGGCTTTAACTAAACCCGAAACAATCGAAGCGGTAGATTTATCGTATTTCTTTTCGATATCGGCTACCGAACAACTACCAGCTAAAACGAGTTCGTATAGCATAATAGCATTAAGACCATGACGACCCAAAGATATTTCTTTATGGGCCAACATGGCTGTTTCTAACGCACGTTCTACACGACGCACATCTAATTGGTTCGTTTGAAGGGCGACTACAACATCATTTTTTAGTAGCCGCCATCCCTCTCGCGAATAAACATCGCTTAAACAAAGGACTGCCTCTTTATAGAGTGACAGTCCCTTGTTGTTGAGAGGTATTTTTACTATTTCTTTTTCCATAAAAATACCTATTAAATAATTTCAAAAATCGATTAGTTACATATCCCTTTCAATGTATAAGTTTTACCTTCGGAAGTAATTTGAATGGCATACATGCCAGAAGATAAACTGTATACCTTGTATTGATCAGCTTTATTATCTGTCAACATTAAACGCCCCACCATATCAAAAATACGTATTTGTGCATTTGATGGCACATTTACCAAACGTAATCCATTAAATTCAGAAACCACCATCACGTCGCTTTGTGAAGGATTTTCCACATCCGTAGTTGGACATTGGCCATACTCTATAGCGATAGATTTGATATACATAGCTTTAACTGTATTGGTTAAGCGAACTTCAAGATTACCTTTTGTTGGTTGAGGTAAAGTGAATGTGTAAGTAGCGTTAGTTACAGCTACTGCACTAGTCGTACCAACCTGATTTCCATCCATATAAACAGCCAACTGAGCATCACCACCTGTACCCATAGCTGCATTTACCAATACTTTCGAAACACAGCAATCATTAGTATAAGTTGTTGTTAAACTTACTAATTTAGCAGGATTAGTACTTGAACCGATTTGCGCCCCTTTGGTAGCATCATAACCCAAGAAAGCCGAATTGGTAATAGTGGCGTTCCAACTATAAGCGCCTAATGTTAATGCTCCGGTAGACAATGCTTTTGTAAACGCATACGAGTAATTTGAACAATCAACCTTTGAAGGATCTTTAACTGCAATAGCCACAATGACTAAATTCCCCGTTACATTTGGTATCGTCAAAGTCGTTCCCACATAAGTAAAATTAGTAGAAGCAGTCAAATCTACACCATTCATCGTGATTAAGAAATCATTTTGTGATAATAAATAATCGGTATTAGGAGTCACCGTTGCCGTATACGTAGCACCACGGCTAATGCAGGCTGCCCCCGTTGTTGTACAATTATCTAAATCAAACGTAACTGTAGGTTTTTGACTAGCATAAATAGTCACCGATACATTATCTGTAACACTTGCAGCAGGGATTGAAATAGTCAATGTGCCAGCATTGTAAGTATAAGCATTAGTTAATTCTGTTGAACCAACAAGCACTTCCACAGCAACACTAGCGTCTGTCAATGTTTCATAACAACTGGCAGCTGTAAATGTGGCTGTATAAGTCTGGTTTTTAGTAATCACGCCAGCATTAGCACCAGTCACTTTGGTAACACCTTCCAACGTATACGTTAAATTGGCTTCGGTATTATTTTTATACACCGCATATAAAGTACAATTTGCCGTTGGGTGATAGGTCGCACCAGCCACACCTGCATCAGCTGTAAGAGCTGACGAAGAAGTAGACCAACCAACAAATGTATAATTTGTTTTTCCCACAGCCGTTGGTAAAACAACTCCTGCGCCAGAAGCCGATTCAGTTAAGCTAGTAGTAGCACACGTTCCATTTGTTCCAGCATTAAATGTAACAGTACATTGTGAAATGCCGCCCATAAATTTGAACGAAATAACGCCTGAATTTTCAGCAATAGAAGTCAACGCATAGGAGCCCGTAGGTGTATAACTTGTTTTATTTTTGGAACCAGGATACGAATCACCTGCATCACCATAAGACGAGTGCAATCCATCAGCCTCTATTAAATCATAACGCATAGCAGATGAAGTCCCATTAGGTTCGTTTTGGCCCCAACTATATGAGTCATACATTACTTGCCAAACAATCATTCCATGACCAGGTAAATATTGATCCCAACCTGTTTGTTGGCGATTTTCAAAATAATAAATTGTTGATGTAGATGTTGCACCAAGAGTACCCGATGTTACTGCACGATATATTTTCCCGTCAGCAGGCAGTATAACATTTTCTGCTGAATTCATGATAGTTGGTGTAACCCAACCTAAATAATATTTATCATAACCTGAATAATTTGGTGGTGTTACACCATTGTTATTATATGAACCGTAATCCATCAAGGACCACTTCCCTGGCGTAGGATTTGTTCCGTTCTCTCGTATGTCATAATAATCAGGCAAACCTAATACGTGACTGAATTCGTGGCAAAAAGTACCCATACCATCAAGAGTACCATCTCCATTAAGT
The DNA here is from genome assembly GCA_964570565.1 of uncultured Paludibacteraceae bacterium. Classification (GTDB taxonomy): domain Bacteria; phylum Bacteroidota; class Bacteroidia; order Bacteroidales; family Paludibacteraceae; genus W0P28-013. The sequence continues at coordinate 85,491 of CAZMYT010000001.1, read as the reverse complement.
TCTGAGTTGCAGGCGTAATCCACAAGTTCCACATTATCGAACTTTCGGTTTGAATAAGAAATACCAGCAGATGATAAATCCCAACTATGCGGCCATATCGTATTTTCATCGCCTCCATTAGCTTCACCTTTACCTGCATAAATTACATAAACAACATCAACCAAACCATCATTATCGTTGTCATACTGTGAAAAATCGACACCAGCAGCATCTGCCATTTTGGCGGCATCAATTACCATTTGACCAGGGGCGACATCGCTACCAAATTCATTAGCACCATAGACTGCATAATTATTTGACAATTTATAAGGTCCACGAGCATCAAATGTTGGTGTATAAGCACCATTTGATTGCTCCGCAAAATATTCTGCAGCACTTCCCAATTGATTATATCCAGTTTGAGATAGCATATTTTTTATAGACGTCACATTGGCAGCTTTCATCTCTACATCCTTATAACTTACGAGCAAAATTAAAACTTTTTTATATCGATTACCTATGGCAGCTTGGGCTCCACGGCGCATAACATCACGCTTAATTGCTGAAGTTTGACGACGCAAAGAGGCATATTCACGGGAAATAACATTTTTCTGCAATCCTGACACAAGTTTGATTTCATCATTAGAACGTTCTACTACAGAACGTGCTTTTACTCCAATCGTTTTAATCATATTATCTGAAGATAACTCGGCATACTCTAGCACGCCTTTGGCGTTTTCTTGCACTAAATAACCATCTTCAGTAGTTTTGTAGTGGAAAAACTCATCACCGTGATTATACACTTTTAAAGTGGTTCCATCCGGTTGATTTACAGTAATTAGCCCACGATAAGCAGGCACTGCGTGTAATGTCAAAACAAGTAACATCACAGCAAAAAAAGAAAAAATACGTTTCATGATTTTTAAATAAATAATTGGTTAAGGTATAAGTTTTAATTTTTTGTTTTTATCGAGTTTTTTCAAGTAATGCCAATCGCATTTCATACGATTTTCTGGATTTCGAGCCACACGACAACTTGGTACGATTTGCCCTTTGCAGTTGACCTTGGCATAGCAATAATAGCCTTTTTTATTCTGTTTGATGACATATCCATCGATAGTCATGCGAACATGATAGCGTTCATCTCCACGTAAATAAATCGTTAAAAATGTACTGTCAGGTTGCATTACGTCCATAGGATCGCGTTTTGCAGGAACACGCGAAGGACGTTCTTGGGCAAATCCAGCCATCGCCAAAACTAGGCAGCAAGCAGCAAGTATTAATTTTAGTCTGTTCATACGTCTAATAAATCGGTAGGTAACTCTTTAGTCGCTTTAGCGCCTAATTGTTTTATTCTATCGGCCGTGCGGAATACATTGCCATTACCTTCTTTCAACTTATTCATGGCCTCGTCGCACGATTTTCCCGCTCTATCCAAATTCTCTTTCACTTTATTCCAATCAGCCACAAAGCCAACTAATTTATCATACATGGTACCACTCAAACGCGCTATTTCAAGGGCATTTTTCGTTTGATTTTCTTGTTTCCAAATACTAGCCACGGTACGCAAAGTTGCCAATAACGTGGTAGGACTTACAATCACAATTTTACGATCCCAAGCATCAGAAAATAAGGCTTGATCAGCCTGAACAGCTACCGAAAAAGAGGCCTCGATGGGAATGAATAATAGCACAAAATCAGGTGTATTAACGCCCATGGAATTTTGATAATTTTTATCAGCCAATTCGCGAACATGCTTCTTAATGGATGACAAATGTTCCTTTAAGGCTGCATTATAATCTTCATCAGTCATAGCCGAGCTCATTCGTTCATAAGCCACCAACGACACTTTGGAGTCAATTATAATGTGTTTATTATCAGGCAAATTAACAACCACATCTGAACGATAAATTTCACCTTGAGCGCCTTCAACCACTTTTTCTCGTTCGTATTCGAGACCTTTGGTTAAACCCGATGTTTCGAGCACACGTTCTAAGATTATTTCGCCCCAATTGCCTTGTTTTTTAACATCACCTTTGAGTGCTTTTGTTAAATTATTAGCTTCGTCGCTAATACGTGTATTCTGTTCTGTCAACGTTTTTAGCTGCTCTTTTAAACTCATCTTATCACGCATCTCGGTATTAAACGCTTCTTCTACTTGCTTTTTGAAATCAGCAATTTTATCACCCAATGGATTTAAAATGGCACCAATATTTTTTTCGCTACTTGCCGACAACTCTGCAGCGCGTTCTTTCAATATTTTATTAGCAATATTTTCAAATTCGACGGTTAATTTCTTTTGCAACTCCTCTACCTCGGATTTTTGAACCGTCAATTGTTCCTTTAAATTTGCATTATTTGCTTCAACAGTTGCTAACAAAGTCAGTTTTTCGGCGACCTGAGCACGTAACGCCTGTACTTCGGCTAATAAATTCTGAGCCTCTAACGTTTTTGCTTCCAGCTGCGCTTGCACAACGCTGTGAGCAGAACGGACTTTATTGCTCATAAAGTAAGCCACCGCAAAACCTAATAGGGCGGTCAGAAAAGCAATCACAATAGATAAAATCAAACTCATAAGCTCCGAAAAAGATAGTAACGATAAAAAAAACTATTTATTTTTGCCCACCTTATTTTTGGTCAAATAAAGTGGGGCGATCTTCATCCAACTGACGTAAGGCAGTACGAATAACAGCTTCACGTACAAATTTAGAAACATTTTCAACTTTATATTTGCTCACGTATTTGTCTAAAATCTTCTGCTCGTCGTCGTTCATCAAAAAAGCGACCTTATGAGTACGCTTACTAACAGGGCGCTGCGACGGTGTTTGTGATACTTTTTTCTTCATGCAATATTCATTTCTAAATAACCTACAAATATACACATTTTTGGAATAATAAATACCCACTTTACATATTTCCGAAGGACTTTTAAACCTCTTCGTCGAGACAAAATAATAATCACGTAATAAAAAATTGTATCTTTGTACCATAACACAATACAATTTATGGCAGAACATAATGATTTTGGGAAAGAAGGTGAGCTACAAGCGCAGCGATTTTTACAATCAAAAGGTTATCAAATTGTAGCTTGCAATTGGCGCTCTGGCAAAAACGAACTCGATATTGTAGCTCGCTTATCAAATGTATTAGTGATAGTGGAAGTCAAATCACGATCGACCGAATATTTTGAGCATCCCAAAGATGCCATAACCAATGCTAAAATACGTCGAACGGTAGAAGCTGCACACGAATATGTATTATTGCATGGATTAGACATAGACGTTCGCTTCGATGTAATAAGCGTTATACCAAGCCCCAGCGGCTATAAAATTGAACACATAGAAGATGCCTTTTTAGCTCCAATCAATTAAAGAACCACACAATTACACACGAAGAAAACAGTACAATATTTTAGTTATCAAACCCTTACAAAAGGCGCTACAATTTTTCACAAACTTCTTGTGTAATTCAACAAAAAAGATTACTTTTGCCGAGCAATTCCGATGGGGATTGCGAGTTTTACTTATTCTTCCTTAGCTCAGTTGGTTAGAGCATCTGACTGTTAATCAGAGGGTCCTTGGTTCAAGTCCAAGAGGGAGAGCCACTTTTTAAAAACGTGAACGTGATGATGAGTCATTATTCACCACGTCACACTTATTCTTCCTTAGCTCAGTTGGTTAGAGCATCTGACTGTTAATCAGAGGGTCCTTGGTTCAAGTCCAAGAGGGAGAGCTACTTTTTAGAAGGTAAAGCACTAGTTTTAGGGTTTTACATGACAAGAAGAGACAATTGGAAGCCGCAACTTTTTTAGCAGCGGCTTTTTTATTTTCTAAAAAACGTCAACAAGTATTTCCGCACATGAAAAAAGTTCTCGGCATGGGCAATGCACTTGTGGATATCCTAATGATGTTAAAATCTGACGATTTATTACATCAGCTCAGGTTACCCAAAGGGAGCATGCAACTCATAAACGAGGCAAAGATGCGGGAAATTCAAGAAGCTACCATTCTACTCGATCAACATGTAGCCACTGGCGGTTCCGTTTCAAACACAATTTCAGGTTTAGCACGATTAGGAGTCGACGTGGGCTTTATCGGTAAAATTGGCAACGATTCTATCGGTGATTTCTTCAAAGTTGATTCGTTCGAAAATGGCGTACTCACCTATTTGCTTGGATCACAATTACCATCTGGCCGTTGCCACGTACTCATTTCGCCCGATAGCGAACGCACCATGTGTACGTATTTAGGCGCAGCTAGCGACCTACGTGCCGCAGATTTACACGAACGCATGTTTAGCGATTTCGACGTACTACACATCGAATGTTATCTGGTCGAAAATCGTGAATTAATGTTACGTACGGCCGAAATGGCAAAAGCAGCTAACATGAAACTTTCACTGGATTTAGCCAGTTATAATGTGGTAGAATCGAATCTGGAATTTTTACGCGACTTTGTAAAAAACTACGTTGATATTGTATTTGCAAATGCCGAAGAAGCTTTTGCTTTTACAGGCAAACAAGATAAAGAAGCGGTAGCCGAAATCGCGTCGATGTGCGATATCGCAGCTGTAAAAGTGGGCAAACGTGGATCCTTTATCCAATCGGGCGACGAATTTCACACCATTGGAGCGGCTAAAGTAAATTGCATCGACTCCACAGGTGCAGGCGACTTATATGCTGCTGGCTTTTTATACGGATATGCACGCGATTTATCACTCGATAAATGCGCAAAAATTGGGACCATTTGCGCTGGTAACGTCATTCAAACCATCGGTGCTAAAATAGACGATCGGATTTGGAAATCCATTAATGCCATTGTGTCTAACTTCTAATAGAACTTTTCACAAAACTTATTGATACAACAAAAAAGCGCTGCTCACAAGTGAACAGCGCTTTTTTGTTGAGATTCAACCCGATTAGTTCAATCGTTGCAACCAACGTACATAGCAGAAATCCATACGATGAGGCAAATCACTATTTTTAGGGAACATACGGAAAGCGTATTTATAAGTTCCACCTTGTGATAGTTGATAATCCAACTTGTACACAAGCAAAGAACCTTCACGTTTCACTAAATCAAATTCTTTTACTTCCGACACATGAGTTTGACCTTTAGCGTCTTGGTAAGTTACCACCAACTCGAGACCAATACCATTATCATTCAAACCTTTAGTATCAATTTGAGCGGTAATATCATAATGATCGCCTACTTCCACAGATTGATGATCTAAGTTTTTAATATCCAATGATTTTAATTCAATATCATCCCAATGAGTGGCCACATTATGTTTCCAAGCAGCCAATTCTTTTGCTTTTGCAAAATTGTTGGCACAAACTTCTGCCGATCGTTTCGAAAGCGGCGTGTAGAAACGTTCAATATAATCATCAATCATACGTTTAGTAGTAAAACGTGGCGTAATTTCAGCAATCGATTTTTTGATAGTAGCCACCCATTCTGGTGAAAAACCTTTGGTGTTTTTAGCGAAATAAAGTGGGATAATTTCATTTTCCAACATACTATAAATCGTTGCCGCATCAAGTTGATCTTGATGTTCTTGATTTTCATACGTACGTTTTTCGGTAAGCGCCCAACCAGCTCCTTTTACATAACCTTCGAGCCACCAACCATCAAGTACCGAAAAGTTTAACACACCATTCATCTGTGCTTTTTCACCAGACGTACCAGATGCTTCCAACGGACGAGTTGGTGTATTCAACCAAATATCAACACCCGAAATTAAACGTTTAGCTAAACGCATATCATAATTTTCTAAGAAAATTACTTTGCCCAAGAATTGAGGCATACGTGAAATTTCGATGATACGTTTAATCAAATTTTGACCGCCACCATCAGCAGGATGCGCTTTACCTGTAAATAAGAACTGAACCGGACGAAGTGGATCGTTCACAATACGTTCCAAACGTTCCAAGTCGGTAAACAAGAGGTGAGCACGTTTATAGGTCGCAAAACGACGACCAAATCCAATAATCAACGCATTAGGATTGATACGCTCCAAAATAGATACGATTTTAGAAGGATCTTGTTGAGTCTTTAACCAGTTTTCTTCAAATTGTAATTTGATATAATCAATCAATTTATTCTTCAAAGCCGTACGTGTAGCCCAAATTTCTTCGTTTGGAACAGCATTAATTTTGTTCCAAATTTTCAAGTTAGACTGATCTTGATAAAAATCTTTATCGAAATATTTTTCGTACACGGCTTTCCATTCGGAAGCCGCCCAAGTAGGCATGTGCACACCATTAGTCACATAACTCACGTGTAGTTCTTCTGGAAAGTAGCCTTTCCAAATAGGGTTAAACATTTCTTGCGACACTTTACCATGCAACCAGCTCACGCCATTTACAAATTGGCAAGTGTTACAAGCAAATACACTCATCGAGAATTTTTCTTGCGTACCAGGATTTTCACGTCCCATATCGATAAAATCATTCCACGAAATGCCTAATTTTGCAGGATATTCGCCCATATATTTACCAAATAAGCTTTCTTCAAAGCTATCGTGACCAGCAGGAACTGGTGTATGAACAGTATAAAGTGAACTTGCACGAACAGCTTCCAAAGCTTCAGGCAAGGTTAAACCACCAGCCACAAAATCGACCATGCGTTGTGCATTAATCAACGCTGCATGACCTTCATTGCAATGGTAAACTTGTTTTTTGATACCTAACTTTTTCAAAGCTAACATACCACCAATACCAAGCATAATTTCTTGTTTCATACGATTTTCCCAATCGCCACCATACAATTGATGTGTAATAACACGGTCGAATTCACTATTCATTTCCATGTCGGTATCCAACAAGTAAAGCGAAACGCGTCCCACAGCCACTTTCCAAAGATATGCATATACAATACGCTCTGGATAAGGAACTTCTACTATTACAGGTTGATCATTTTCATCTTTAACCTGAGTAATAGGCAACATATTAAAATTTTGAGCCTCGTATTTAGCTATTTGTTGACCTTCCATCGATAAGGTTTGTGTAAAGTACCCATAACGATACAAGAAACCAATGGCCGTCATATCCACATTATGGTCAGATGCTTCTTTTAAATAATCACCTGCCAAAACACCCAAACCACCAGAGTAAATTTTCAAATGGTCTGTCAAGCCATATTCCATACTAAAATAAGCCACAGAAGGCGTTTTAGTACTTGGTTTTGTATCTACATACGCACGGAATTCGGCATACACCTCATCCAATTTTTTGAGAAATTTCTCGTCAGTTGAAAGTGCTACAAACCGATCAACTTTTACAATTTCCAACATCGTAATTGGATTATGACGACATTGGCTCCACAATTGTGGATCGATACTACGGAAAAGTGATTTGGCACTTACATTCCAAACCCACCATAAATTTTTGGAAATCTCGTGTAAACGTTCCAAATTTTGTGGTAATCTTGTCTTAACAGTAAATTCAATCCAATTAGGATCATTCACTTGGTTGACTTTTACATCCATAATTTTTATTATCTAATTTTAATAGTATGATTATTTCTTTTTACTCAATGCAATTGTATAGGCATCATAATAATAGCCAATAAATTCCTGCCAAAGAGCCTTTTGAGCGATAGCAGTTGTCTTAGCTTTAATATTTTTCTGTTCTACCGCCGAAATATTGGCATATTCAGCCATCATTTCACTAATTCGTTTCACAATGTCATGATAATTATAATCCGAGCGATGTACAACGCCAACTCCCGTCGTAATATCTTGTGGCGTAGACCACACCCATTGGCCAAAACCTGATAAATCGGTCGTAATTGTTGGAATACCAAACGCCGCGCTTTCCAGTGGTGTATAACCCCAAGGTTCATAATAAGAAGGATAAACCGTCAAATCAAAACCCACCAATAAATCATAATAAGATTTATTAAAAATACCATCAACACCATTCAAATAAGTAGGTACAAATATAACTTTCACTAGCTCATGTTGACGATTGGTAAGATGGAACCATTGTAAAGCATTCATAACCGGATCGTTCCAAGGTTCCACCAAAGCATGTGTACTAAATGGATTATTGAGTGTCGTTTGACTATGTGTCTGCAATTTCTGGCTCAAATCTTGACGAGGACCGTGAGCCCAAGCAGGCACCAGTACAAAGGCCACAACTTCGCGAGATAACGGTGCCTGAGAAAGCAATTTGAGTGATTCGATAAAAGCGTCGATACCTTTATTTTTATATTCGTAACGACCTGAAGTGGAAACGAATAGTGCATTATCCTTCAACTCGTAACCTAACAAAGCCTCAGCCACTTCGCGCAATTTTACACGAGCCGCCTTACGAGCCGATGAGAATCGAACCCCTTTAGGTACAAAATCGTCCTCAAAACCATTAGGTGTAACCACATCGGCTGATTTATCAAGCAGTTGTGCGCACTCTTTATTTGTAATATCACTCACCGTAGTAAAGCAATCGCAAATATGAGCTGCTATTTTTTCAATCGAATGTTTGGCTACCATATTCAATTCACGAGCCATTTGATCGCCATTGTATTCAGTCAAGTAATCGTACAATGGTTTATGATTTCCGGCAATAGAACGGCCAATAGAAGTAGCATGAGTTGTAAAAACAGTAGCGACTTTTGGTAAATAATGTTTTACATAACATACTCCAAAAGCCGTCATCCACTCATTAAAATGAGCAACAATCTTTTTCTTGCCTAAATCGTGAAATTGTATAAAACTATCCACAACTTTACCTGAAGCATAACCAAACATACTCGCTTCATCGTAATCGCCATAAGCGGTTAAAGATTCCACGCCAAACCACATCCAAAAATCACCGTAAATACGATTTTTTTCTTCCAAAAACGGTTTAAAATCGACTAAAATAACAAGTGGTTTTCCCGATACATCCCATCGGCCAACACGCACATGTAAATTGTCATGTTCGCGAGCATGCGTTACCCAATCCGCGAAATCAGTAGTTGGAATAAAATCTGGCGATGGCGTTTCGGCCCAAACATCAGGACCAATAAAACAGAGATGATCTCCAAAAGCGGTTTGCAAGGTGCGCGCACGGGTAGAAAGTACCGTATAAATACCACCTACTTTATTGCACACTTCCCAACTCGTTTCAAAGATATAATCAGGATTTATATGTTTCATTTATGCAGTTTTTCACATTTTAGGTCGCAAAGATACAAATAATTATAGAAAATAGACGTTAAAAAACAGAGAATTTATAAATCGTTATGTTTTTCAGTTACAAAGTCTATAAAATTGCATGAAAAATAAATTTACAACTATTAATCAAATAGTTATATAAACATGAAAAATGAAAAGATAGATACAAACAGGTAAAAAAAGACAAAAACAACTGACGAAAAAATATGTTATAAAACATATATATGTATTTTACCTTTCCAGATAAGCATTGTGACAAAAAGTATCCGCAAAAAACACTAAGAATGGTTTGAGAAGGTATACAAACAAAAAAAGTTGACAATAAATTGCCAACTTTTTTTGGTGAATAGGATGATTGATTACAATAAAGCTTCCTTCAAAGCCTCGCGAACGTCTTTCACAAAATGGAAATGAAGACCTTTAAGATAAATATCGCTAATCTCCTCAATATCTTTACGATTATCTTCGCACAAAATAATATCCGTTATGCCTGCTCTTTTGGCCGCTAAAATCTTTTCTTTGATACCACCCACAGGCAAAAGTTTGCCTCTTAGTGTAATCTCGCCAGTCATGGCTAAGTTTTTGCGGACCTTGCGTTTGGTAAAGGCCGATGTTAAAGCGGTAAGCATGGTAATACCTGCTGACGGACCATCTTTGGGAATAGCACCTTCTGGCACATGAATATGTACATTGTAATCCTCGAACATGGAATCATCAATTCCAAATAAATCGGCGTGTGCTTTGAGGTATTCAAGTGCCAACATAGCCGATTCTTTCATCACATCGCCCAAATTACCGGTGAGAGTCAATTTGCCCCCCTTTCCTTTGCTCAAGCTCGACTCAATATACAAAATTTCGCCACCAACGCTAGTCCAAGCCAAGCCTGTGACCACACCATAATAATCATTGCCTTGATAAAAATCGTGCATATAACGTGGCGCTCCTAAATACGCCTTTAAATCTTCGATGGTTAAAGCTGGTTCAAACACTTCGTCAGAAGCAATTTTACGCGCCACTTTACGCATTAGTTTAGCAATAACACGATCCAACTCACGCACACCAGATTCGCGTGTATAATTATCCACCAAATGACGAACTAATGATTTAGAGAATTTAATACGTGACTTGTCGATACCATGGGCAGCTAATTGTTTTGGAATCAAATGGCGCATGGCAATTTCCACTTTTTCTTCAGCAATATAACCAGTTACTTCGATGAGCTCCATACGGTCGAGCAATGGTTGCGAAACAGAACTTAACGTATTAGCCGTGGCAATGAACAACACTTTTGACAAATCGTAATCTACATCCAAAAAATTATCATGAAAAGCGTTATTTTGTTCAGGGTCAAGTACTTCAAGTAATGCCGAAGCTGGATCGCCTTTAAAATCAGAACTCACTTTATCTATTTCGTCCAAAACAAACACTGGATTTGACGAGCCCGCTTTATTCAAATTTTGAATAATACGCCCAGGCATAGCACCAATATAGGTACGACGATGGCCACGAATTTCGGACTCATCGTGCAAACCGCCAAGCGACATACGAATATATTTTCGTCCAAGCGTTTCAGCTATCGATTTACCAAGCGACGTTTTACCAACACCTGGAGGGCCATACAGGCAAATAATTGGCGCTTTCAAATCACCTTTTAGTTTAAGTACAGCCAAATGTTCAATAATCCGTTCTTTTACCTTATCCAAACCAAAATGGTCGCGATCGAGCACCTTTTGAGCTTTTTTCAAATCAAAGTTATCGTTGGTATAATCGTTCCAAGGTAAATTGACAAGCGTTTCTACATAGTTTAATTGAACCGAATAGTCGGGGGCATGAGGATGTGTACGTTCTAATTTTGCCAATTCTTTTTGGAAAATTTCCGCTGTTTTTGCATCCCATTTTTTCGTCTTCGCCTTTTCGCGAAACGAGCTAATTTCCTGCTCAGCACCGCCACCACCCAACTCTTCTTGAATGGTTTTCATTTGCTGTTGCAAGTAATATTCACGCTGTTGTTGATCCATATCAAGACGCGCTTTCGACTGAATAGACGCTTTAATCTCCAGTAATTGCGATTCTTTTGTTAAAACGTCAAGTAACTGATAACCACGTTCCTTCATGTCGTCCAATTCCAATAATCGCTCTTTTTCGGTCAACTTCAGTCCAAAATTGGCACAAATAAAGTTAATCAAGGACGATGGTTGTTCTATATTTCGAATCGCAAAGGACGCTTCTTCGGGCATTGATCCAGAATTTTTAATAATCTTCACGGCCAATTCCTTAATAGCTTCTAGCAAGGCTACAAACACACGATCATCGTCTTTAGGGAATGATTCGGTCAACAAATCGACACTCGCCATCATATACGGATCAAGCGCATTCACTTGTAAAATTTTTGCACGCTGTTTTCCTTGCAAAATCACCGTAGTCGATCCATCGGGCATTTCCAAAATACGAATAATACGAGCAATCGTACCAATAGGATACAAATCAGTTAAAGTTGGTTCTTCTACACGGGCGTCACGTTGCGTAGTCACAAAAAGTTCACCACTGTTATTGTAAACTTCGCGAATCAATTTCAGCGATTTTTTGCGACCAACCGACACTGGCATCACCACCTGAGGATACAACACCATGTTACGCAATGGCAACACAGGCATCACATCGCCCGATTGACAAGCCAAAGGGGTACTATCTTCATCGGACATCAACGGGATAAAATCACTTTGAACATCACCCGTTTCTTCTCCAAACATATTATCAAACATTACTTTCATATAAATTTTGATCTTTGCATCTGACAAAATAACATTTTACTGACAAATTAACAGCCATGATACTATCTCGCCTAGCAAGTATTAATATTAAAACTCACTCAAAATAAATCATTTAACCTCAAAAAAGTTAAATAGTAACTAATTAAGTCAATTGTTATGCCAAATAGATTAAGGGAAAAAATAAAAACAGCGTTACATACCACGCCCTTTTATGATGACTTCAAGACTATAAATCATAATCTTCAAATCGTTGAGTAGGGTCATATTATCCATGTAAATAATATCATAGTTAAGCCGTTCAACCATCTTTTCAACCGTATCGGAATAACCAATTTTGATAGGCCCCCAAGAGAGTAAACCCGGTTGAATTTTGTAAATTAAACAGTAATAAGGAGCCTTTTCTTCTATCTGATTGATAAAATAACGTCGTTCTGGACGTGGTCCCACCACCGACATATCACCCTTCAAAATATTCCAAAACTGAGGAAGTTCATCGAGTCGGTACTTACGCATGATTGCGCCAAAAGGCGTAATACGCTCATCGTTTTGCGACGATAGTTGTGGTCCATTTTGCTCAGCGCCCACATACATGGTTCTGAATTTGTACATATAAAAAGGACGACCATCTTTACCAATACGCTCTTGTTTATAAAAAATAGGACCAGGGGAATCGCGTTTAACGCGTACAGCCACATACACCATGATGGGGAAAAATAAAACTAACGCAAAAAGGCTCATCAAAATATCAAAAACGCGTTTAACAGATTGTTGCCAAGCTGCCATGGACGGCTGAGTTAATGTAACAACAGGCGTAGAATCGATATCGTGCAAACGAACACGACCAGTCAAAATTTCAAATGAACGAGGTGGGAACTGAATATCTACATCGTATTTCATCAAGCGATTAATAATAGCATACAGATCGGGCTCTTCCAACGTATCGGCTGCAATAATGACTGACTGAATAGGTTGGTGCTGCATAATGTCATCCAATTGGGTCATCGAGCCAAGCACCAAAAAATCATTTGTAACCACTTCATCATCCATTTTTACATAACCCACTATTGAACGGCCATATTTACGCAGTTTATGTTCCAAATCATAAGTTACTTTTTGAGCCATGCGCCCTGTACCAATGACCAAAACAGGAATAATTGTTTTTCCATTACGCAAATGGGTATAACTACGGCTCGTCAAAATTAATCGGAATAGATAGGTAATACTAAATTGTAAAACCAACAGTACAAGAAATGATTTGTAGTAAAATGTATATGAAGTTACCACATCATCAATCATCACAGAGAAGTAAGCCAAGAGCGAAATAAATACAGCAGTAATTAAGGTTGTAAGTAATTCCAACAAGCGTGAACGACTACGTGAACGATTATAAAATCCAGACAGATAGTGCACCCCAAAAGCCATCACGGGATATAATGCCATGCTTAAGTAAAAATTAAATGATGGCGCAAAAATAGGCATATCACCAAATAACGCCATATCATTTACCACACGACGAAACACATAAAATAGCAACCAAACAATCATGGCTGCTATCCAATCAAAAACGATATAGTGTACTATGTTTTTACGATCAATCATTATTTATGGTCGAATAATTTTTACTTCTCCATTAACGCCTAATTTTATGATACTCGAAGGAACCGCTGGTGTTACATCATCTTGTCGATAACTCACCACATAATCAACAGCAGCCACAATTTCTTCCGAGATCTCTTGGAAACAACTTGCCGAAGGATTTCCACTAATATTGGCTGACGTCGATACAATGGGCTTACGAAAAGCCTCACACAAGCGTTTTGAAAAAACTTCATTAGTTATGCGAATACCCACCGTACCATCCTCTGCAACCAAATTCTTCGCTAAATTCTTCGCTCCCGAATAAATAATGGTCAACGGCTTCTCGCTTAACTCAATCAAATCCCAAGCCACATCGGGCACTTCATCAACATAGCCCTGCAATTTAGCCGCGCTATCCACCAGTACAAGCAATGCTTTAGAATCAACACGTTTCTTAATGTCATACACTCTTTGCACTGCTGCTTCACAAGTAGCATCACACCCGATGCCCCAAATTGTATCAGTTGGATAAAGAATTACACCACCTTGGCGTAACACTTCCACAGCTTGTTTGATATCTAACGTCATAATTCAAGATTTATTTGCAAAAATAGCCTATTTTAGTGAGATAATTATCAAAAAGAATTATTTTTTGAAAAACAAGGTGCAACCGATACTACTTTCAAAGAAAAATGATATCTTTAGGCTTCGGTTTGATATATACATGCTAAATGTGTTTTTTACTCAAAAACAGAAGTTTAGAATATCGAACCACTTGAGCTCGCAAACAAAAACAAATATAATAATGATTAATCAATGGATTTTCAATGCACTCACACCCGAACAAGAAGAAAACCAAGCGCAAATTACCGAGGCGCTGGGGGTGAGTCCTATTCTGACTAAACTATTAGTACAGAGAGGAATAAATACTTTTGAAGATGCAAAAAAATTCTTTAGACCCGATCTTAACGACTTGCACGATCCATTTCTTATTAAAGATATGGACAAGGCTGTGGAGCGTCTAAACAAAGCACTTTCAAAAAAAGAAAAAATTCTCATTTATGGCGATTATGATGTAGACGGAACTACTGCGGTAGCATTAGTCTACATGTTTTTATCGCGGTTTACCAATGCCATCGAATTTTATATCCCCGATCGGTACACCGAAGGTTATGGCATTTCTTATAAAGCTATAGACTTTGCGAATGAAAATGGTTTTTCGTTAATTATTGCACTCGATTGTGGCATCAAGGCCATCGACAAAGTAGCTTACGCCAAAGAAGCGGGCATCGATTTCATCATTTGCGATCACCACACCCCTGACGCCACCTTGCCAGCGGCTGTAGCCGTATTAGATAGCAAGCGCGAAGATTGTACCTATCCCTACAAACATCTATCTGGTTGTGGTGTTGGCTTCAAATTAATGCAAGCATTTGCCCAAAATAATGGTATTGATTTTGCATTACTTAAACCATCGTTAGACCTTGTAGCCGTAAGTATTGCCTGCGATATTGTTCCCATTGCAGGAGAAAATCGTATTTTGGCATACTATGGCTTAAAACAACTCAGCGAAAGCCCAAGCGTAGGACTAAAAGGAATTATAGACGTCTGTAAACTATCAGGCAAAGAATTGTCTATTAGCGATATCGTATTCAAAATCGGACCACGTATCAATGCCTCTGGGCGGATGCAGTCGGGTTATGAAGTCGTAGAATTACTCACGTCACACGACGTGGCGTTTGCCAAAGAAAAAAGTGCTTGTATCAACGATTACAATGATGCTCGACGCGATATTGACAAACGCACAACTGATGAAGCAAAGACTGTTCTCGTAAACGATGAAGACTTAAAAAACCGTCGGTCTATTGTCATTTATAATGCCGAATGGAGCAAAGGAATTGTGGGTATTGTGGCTTCACGCTTATGCGAAGAATATTACAAACCAACCATCGTACTCACTAAAGCAAACGGCTTTATAAGTGGTTCAGCACGCTCTGTGCAGGGATTTGACTTATATAGTGCTATTGACAGTTGCCGGGATTTACTAGAAAACTTTGGAGGTCATATGTACGCCGCTGGTTTAACCATGAAAGAAGAGAACTTGGACGAATTTACACGCCGTTTCGAAGAGTTTGTAGCACAAAATATTCTCGAAAATCAATTAGTTCCTCAAATTGAAATTGACGCCGAAGTAAAATTCAATGATTTGACGCCAAAATTTTTTAGAATCCTAAAACAATTCAGCCCGTTTGGACCAGGCAACATGAAACCTGTTTTTTGTACGCGACGAGTGTTTGACTACGAAGGCAATAGTCGCCCAGTAGGAAAAGATCAAGAGCATTTAAAGCTAGAATTAGTCGATTCTAGTTGCGAAAACGTAATGAGCGGAATCGCTTTTCGTATGAGTGATTACAACGAACATCTCAAAGCTCTTAATCCTCTGGACATTTGCTATACGCTAGAAGAAAACACCTTTAACGGCAACAATTCCATGCAACTTATGATTCGAGATATCCAATTATCGAAGTAATAAACTCTTGCAAATACAAACTAAAAAGGCTATCAAATTGATAGCCTTTTTTATGATTCTATAGTAGTAGCCTTTTTACCCGATAATGAAGCAAATTTTTCTTCCCACCACATCCAAAGTAAAAACAAAATACCATAAAACAGATATTTAAACAGATGCTCATGCAGAAAATCGAACCACTCACGATGGTTATAAATAACCATATTCAGCCCTGTGATACGAATAATATTCACCACATAGCACACCAAAATCCCTAATGGAATAAACCATAATTTATGTTTCCAAGGACCACGACTAAACAGAATGATGCAGAAAAATATATACGACTGTTTGATGCCTGTACAACTCCAAACGATACGTGCTCCATTACCATTGGCAAATCGCACGATGGTATCGCCTACACGTTCCACATCGTAGCCAAACCACTGTAAAAATAGGTACACTACCGAAGCTATATGTTCACTCATCCATACAAATGGTGCTGAAATATCACAACCAAAGAACGTCACCTGTCCGCCCGACTCTTCGCCTAGAACCGTAAATTTCCAGACAAAGTGGCTCACAACTAGAATAATCATAAAACGAATAATTCCAGCGTACGGAAGCAATGTGGTTTTGATATCCTTAAAATTCATAATCAAAAAGTAACACGAGAAAATGGAGGTAATGATACATCACAAAAATCGCCTGCTTTATATTTAAAATAACCCGTAATAGCTACCATGGCAGCATTATCAGTGGTGAACGCAAATTTAGGGATAAACACTTGCCATTTCTTGCGTTTGCCGTAATCTAGAAACGCATTACGCAAGCCTGAGTTAGCAGAAACGCCACCAGCCACAGCCACTTGATTTACATGTAAATCTTTAGCTGCTTGTTCCAGTTTTTTCATCAAAATATCAATAATCGTTTTTTGCAGCGAGGCACACAAATCAGCTTTATTTTCTTCTATAAAATCGGGATTGATTTTTATTTGATCGCGCAAAAAATAGAGAAAAGAGGTTTTTAAGCCACTAAAACTATAATCATACCCAACAATATTAGGTTTATTAAATTGAAATGCTAATGGATTTCCCTCTTTAGCCAATTTATCGATAAATGGCCCACCAGGATAAGGTAATCCCATCACTTTAGCACACTTGTCAAAAGCTTCACCAGCCGCATCATCAATAGTTTGTCCTATCACTTCCATATCGATGTAACCTTTCACCAAAATAATTTGGGAATTACCTCCAGAAACCAACAAGCATAGAAAAGGGAATTTAGGTTGTACAGGTTCTACATCTGGCTCTTGAATAAAATGAGCTAACACGTGCGCTTGTAAGTGATTCACATCGACTAACGGAATGTTAAGCGATTGTGCAAAACTTTTGGCAAACGATGTTCCAACTAATAACGAACCTAGAAGCCCTGGGCCACGAGTAAAAGCCACAGCGCTCAACTCCGACTTATCGACCCCTGCACGCTTCAACGCCTCGTGCACCACGGGCACAATATTCTGTTGATGAGCACGAGAAGCTAACTCTGGCACAACACCACCATACGATTCATGCACAGATTGACTCGCTATCACATTCGACAACAACACACCATTACGAATAACAGAAGCCGACGTATCGTCGCAAGACGACTCAATACCCAAAATTGTAATATCCATATAATAAATTAGAGCCTAAAAAGATAAATTCGATACCGCAAACACATAATACTTGTACTACTTTTTTTCTTTTATTTTTTTACTTTACAAGTAACACAAATTCTTATTATATTTGCAAATCAAAGCCCAAAGGTATAAAAAAATCGGTTAAAATAACACTCATTGTTACAGCAACACTCATCGTGCTGTTATCGACGCCTTTTATTCTATTGAATATCAATAGAGTACAAAATTTTGTTGTCGATAAAATTACCGGTTTTTTAGAAGAAAAACTTCAAACAACCGTCAGCATAGGACATGTCGACATGCGTTTTTTTAACGAAGTGACGCTCGAAAACGTGTACGTTGAAGATTTAGAAGGTGATACTTTACTAGCCACCGACGAGCTACATGGGCATATTTCATTATTTGCTCTATTTCGCAAAGAGATTTATATTACTACGCTGGAACTAAATACACCACAATTTAATCTAAAAGTAAAAAAAGATGGCAGTACCAATTTAGATTTTATTACACACTTAATACCAAAGTCGAATAAAGAGCCTATGCTATTTCGGGTGGATAATATCGAAATTATTGACGGCGGCTTTAAACTACACACCGAACAACCGCTGAACCCTAAGAACAAAGCGGCCTTTAAAGGTAACAATATCGCGATAACAAAACTCAACACGGTTATCCGTTTAAATAAATTTCTGAAAACAGATATTATTGGGAAGATAAAGAGCCTTAGTTTTAAGGAACAGTCGGGATTTGTAGTTTCTAATATCGCCACAGAATTTCAGATAACGGACTCGACATGCGTTGTGCCATCTTTGGCAATCAGTTTACCAAATTCAGAATTAAAATTTGATACAATTTCTTTAAAGTACAACCATTTAAGCGATTTATCAAAAAATATAAATGCGCTTAAAGTTAAAACAAAACTACTCCCATCAAACATCTATTGCCCCGACTTACAGGCTTTTTTGCCAGAGTTAGGCAATTTGCGACGTAAAACTATCGTATCGTGCGAACTGTCAGGACATCTAGATAACATTAAGGCTAATTCATTGAACTTACATTATGGTTCAGATATTGTGTTTGATGGTGATTTTGAATTCTCTGGCTTACCAAAACTCAGCGAAACATTTGTTTATGCGCGCCTGAACGAAATTAGTTTTACCACCACCAGTTTGCAGGATTTAATTGCCAACATCACCCAGAAACCATTTGTTTTACCGGCCGAATTTAGAAACTTTGGCAAATGTAAATATAGTGGCAATATAGCGGGATTCTTTAGCAATATGGTTCTTTTTGGTCAACTCACCACTGGCGTAGGTAATGTTTCCACGGATATTTCATTAGAGCTATCGAACAACATGCAAGATCTCCACTTAAACGGACAAGTACGATCCCAAAGTCTCCACTTGGGACGTATCACACCTGCTAAAAGTGGTTTGGGCGATGTAGCTTTCAATGTCAAAACGCAACTACAATTGGGTAAAAACAAACCATTAAAAAGTAGCGCCGACCTCACCATTGCATCGTTGACTTATCGAAATTACACCTACAACAACATTAAAGTAAAAGGGGATTACACCAATAAGACATTTATTGGTGACGTTGATATTAATGACCCCAATGGGAAATTAGCCTTCGGTGGTCAAATTGATTTAAACGCCAATTCATACGTGTTTAATTTTGATGCAAATGTGAAGAAATTCCGTCCATACGCACTTAATTTAACAACTAAAAATCCAAATTTAGAAGTATCCTTCAATATTAATTCTGAATTTGCTGGACCAAATGTTGACCACATGAATGGGCAAATTGTTATTGATTCTATTCTGTTAGCTAATAATAAATTGCAGTACTTTGCCGAAGATTTTATAATTCGTTCCAGCTCTGTCGCTAAAAACGGGCAGGCAAAAATTTTATCTATTGAGTCTCCATTGGTGTCTGGCATTGTATCGGGCGACTACACCTTAGGTGCTTTAATAACTAGTTTTAAAAATACGGCGGCTAATTATTTTCCCGTGATTGGGACACAAACAGCCATAAAACAGGCAACTCATGACAATAATATTAAGTTAGTATTCGAACTAGAAAGTACCCAGGAATTAGCGAAAGTTTTAGATATGAATTGGTTCACAACTAAAACATCAACTATTCAGGGGTATTATAATGACACTCAAAATGAATTGGGCTTAGACATTCAAGTTCCTACTCTTACAAATAAGAGAAATCTAGTAGTAGAAGGCATTTCGCTAGCATTAAATAATCAAGACAAACGGATAAATTGTTTCTTGCATGCTCAAACCAAAACAAAAAATAATGATACAATATCTATAAATCTCGATTTAAAAGGCATGAACGATTCACTCACAGCCTATTTATCGTGGGATAACACATTACCGACTATCTCTCAATCTGGTGAGGTGTTAGTCAACACTCATTTTGAATCTATTGATAATAGGGTGAATGCGCACATACAATTTTTACCAACCCAACTCGTAATTCAAAATGCGATTTGGGATATGGCAGCTTCTGACATAACAACGAACTTCAAAGAATTTACAGTAAACAATTTTAGTCTAGAATCGGACGATCAACTTATTCATATTGATGGTAAAGCCTCTAAATCTACGGACGATTTACTAGCTATCGACCTGCATAATATTGACTTAGAATTTATCAGCAGTTTATTATTACACAGTGCAGCCATTGAATTTGGAGGAAAAACTACAGGTCAAGTGAATCTAACACGTTTATTTGATAAGCCTGTTATTCAAGCTGATGTTTCTATTTCCGATTTTTTATTTAACCGCGCCTACTGGGGAAATGTACACGCCACCTCAAATTTTGATAACATCAATAAAAAAATAAACTTCGGAGGCGTTGTTTTAGCTGATAATCGAGATACAACAGCAGTTGTTGACGGAGGTTTTTACCTTGGAAAAGATTCACTCGATTTGAAGGGGAAAGCAAAACGGTTAGATTTACGGTTTTTAGATTATTATTTATCGAGTGTTTTACAAAACGTGAGAGGATATGGTTCGGGAGATATTCATGTGTATGGAAACACACGTAAAAATACCATCAATGTAACTGCTGATGCTTTAGCTGAAGAAGCTCAAGCTAGCATCGACTTTCTCAAAACAACTTATTTTTTCCATGATTCTATCCATGTAACGCCCACTGAAATCAAATTAAAAAATATTACGGTGCTTGACACGGAAGGTAATAAGGGGAAATTAAACGGTTATATTACGCATCAGTATTTTAAAGATTTGAAATACCGTATCGAACTTGATTGTAACAAAATGAAAGTGTTGAATACCACTAAAAAAGATAATTCAACATTCTACGGAACAGCTTACGCCACGGGGAAAGCCATCATCGCAGGCACTGAACAGAAAACGAATATAACCGTGAGAGGAACCACAGAAAAAAATTCAAAATTAATTATCCCGTTTGGTAGTTCTGTGGCCACAGAAAATGCATTTATCACATTTGTGGATCATCGCGCACCAACTACGACTAAAGAAAAAGAGGTTAAGCCTGTCGTGGAAAGTGAAAATGAAATAAGCCTCAATTTAATGGTAGATGTGAATCCTAATGCAGAAATTCAGCTCCTCGTCGACCAGCAAGCTGGTGATGTCATTAAAGCGCGCGGAGATGGAAATTTGCGTATGGATTACAATACAAAAAATGAGGAATTTAAAATGTATGGCAATTATGAAATAGAACAAGGTTCTTATCTATTTACATTCCAAAATGCCTTACGTAAAGATTTTAAAGTAACTCAAGGTGGTACCATTAATTGGAATGGAGATCCGTTCAATCCTACTGTCAACCTCAGAGCTATCTATCAAGTAAATGCTTCATTATTGGATGTACTTGAAAAAAGTATTTTAGAGTCAAGTAACCGGACAACGGTTCCAGTACAATGTATTCTTAATCTATCAGGTAACATTATGAGCCCAAATATTAAATTCGATTTAAATCTTCCTAACTCCGAAGAAGAATTAAACCGTGCGTTGCAAGCTGTAGTAAATACGGATGAAATGATGAATCGTCAAATCATTTACCTCCTAGTGCTTGGTAAGTTTTTCACGCCAGAATCGATGAAAAGTACTACTGCAGGGATTATAAATCAAAATGACCTCCTAGCTGTAGCATCGTCGACACTCTCCACCCAGTTAAACAATTGGGCCTCTCAAATGTTCGACAATTGGAATTTTGGTGTCAATTTCCGAAGTACGGGCGAAGGGAATGAACGAAGCAACGAATACGAATTTAATTTCCTATATACGCCAAATAACCGTATCACATTCAACGGCAACGTTGGATATCGTGACGATAATTTATCTGCCTCTAAATTCATTGGAGATTTTGACTTTGAATACACGCTTATACAATCGGGAAAATTAAGTGCCAAGGCTTACACCCACACCAACGACTACAAAGAGTTTAAAAGCGCTCTAACCACCCAAGGTATCGGTCTTGTATATCGTGAAAGCTTCAACTCGTTAGCCGAGTTATGGGACAGCTGGAAATCAAGCACCGCTGACAGTAAAAAGGAGCGAGAAGCTAAGAAGAGAGAGCGAGAAGAAAAAGCCGCTCTGAAAGAAGAGGAAAAAGAAAAAGGAAAATAATTAAAAAGGCAGAGTTTACAAACTCTGCCTTTTTAATTAGCGAAATACGATACTATATACTATCTTCTTACCAATCACCTGATTTATTTTCTCTATCAACTGAGAACGCTGCATAAACAAATCGTTGCGTAAAACAGCTGATGTAATACGTACATACAAAGCACCATCTTTAAACTCTAAATTGGTAGCATATTGAGCCAACGGACCCAATATTTGCACCCAAGCCTGCTGAACCGACAATTCTGTTAAATGTATAGCCGCCTCATTGCCGTTGGAACTTAACGCCTCGCGCAACAAATCTGACGACAAACGTACTACTTCTTTTCTTTCCATACCAATTTAGATAATTTGAATACTACAAAGATAATAAAATTATAGAAGTTCTCCTATCTACATAAAAAAAGCGCCTGAAAATTTCAGGCGCTTTTTTTTAAAATGAACTTATTATTCAGCAGCTTCTGTTGCAGGAGCTTCAACTACTGGAGCAACTTCTACAGCTTTAGGCTCTACAGCTTTTTTGCTACGACGAGTACGAGTAGCTTTCTTAGCAGCAGTTTCTTTCAACATGTTTTCGTTGTAGTCAACCAACTCAATAATACACATTTCTGCAGCATCACCTTGACGGAATCCTGTACGTAAAATACGTGTATAACCACCTGGGCGATTAGCCACTTTTTGAGAAATTTCACGGAACAATTCAGTCACAGCCTCTTTGTTCTGTAATTCGGCAAATACCACGCGACGAGAATTAGTAGAATCATCTTTACTTTTGGTAATAAGAGGTTCTACAAATTTTCTCAACGCTTTAGCTTTCGCTGTTGTAGTGGCAATGCGTTTATGTTGAATCAACGAGCATGCCATATTCGCCAACATAGAATTACGGTGCGCTGTTTTACGACCTAAATGATTGAATTTTTTATTATGTCTCATGTTTATTAATCTTTATCTAATTTATATTTCGAAAGATCCATACCAAACGACAAGTTTAAGCTTGCCAATTTGGCTTCCAACTCAGTTAATGATTTTTTACCGAAGTTTCTGAATTTCAACAACTCAGGACGAGTGATTTTACACAAAGCACCTAAGGTTTCAATATCAGCAGCTTTCAAGCAGTTAATGGCACGAACTGAAAGATCGAGATCCACTAATTTACTTTTAAGCATTTGACGCATGTGTAAAACTTCTTCATCAAACTCTTCGTTACCAGCACCTTCTGTTGTATCCAACGCAATTTTATCGTCAGAGAATAACATAAAGTGTTGAATCAAAATACGAGCGGCTTCCTTCAATGCTTCTTTAGGGTGAATTGAACCGTCAGTATCAATATCCAAAAGCAATTTTTCGTAGTCCGTTTTTTGTTCTACACGGTAGTTTTCTATCGCATATTTCACATTACGAATTGGAGTAAAAATTGCATCGATTGGAATAATACCGATTTCATCAGCTACCATTTTATTCTCTTCAGCTGGCAAATAACCGCGACCTTTATTGATTGTCAATTCCATTTTCAAGGTAGCTGAAGCATCCATCTTGCACAAAACAAGTTCTGGGTTCAACACTTCAAAATTGGTCAACAATGAATTTAAGTCACCTGCTTTCACCACCTCGCGACCCGAAACAACTAATGTCAATTTCTCGCCATCAGTTTTATCATGAGTAGCTTTGAAACGTACTTGTTTCAAGTTGAGGATAATATTTGTAACGTCATCGATTACTCCTGGGATGGTAGCAAATTCGTGATCAACTCCTTCAATTTTAATCGAAGTAATTGCATATCCTTCCAAAGAAGAGAGAAGAATGCGGCGCAAAGCATTACCTATAGTAATACCAAATCCGGGTTCCAACGGACGAAATTCAAATTTACCTTGAAAGTCGTTCGCTTCCAACATGATTACCTTGTCTGGTTTTTGAAATGCTAATATAGCCATATTCTACAATTATTTAGAGTACAATTCAACGATTAATTGTTCCTTAATGTTTTCAGGAATATCTGCACGTTCTGGCGTGTGTAAGAACTTACCAGCCATAGCTGTATTATCCCATTCTAACCAAGGATATTTGCTGTGATTAAAGCCATTCAAAGAATCAACGATAACAGACATTGATTTATCTTTTTCACGAACAGCAATCACTTGTCCTTGTTTTACTGAATAAGAAGGTATATTTACCACTTCTCCATCTACCGTGATGTGTTTGTGTGATACCAACTGACGAGCAGCAGAACGTGTTTTTGCGATACCTAAACGATAAACAACGTTATCGAGACGACATTCTAACAATTTCAACAAAATTTCACCTGTAATACCAGAGTGTGCTTGAGCTTTTTCAAACAAGTTGCGGAATTGTTTTTCTAATACGCCATAGGTGTATTTAGCTTTTTGTTTTTCTTTCAACTGAACACCATACTCAGACGTTTTACGTTTACGAGTATTACCGTGTTGTCCAGGAGGATAATTTCTACGGGCTTGAGCTTTATCAGGTCCGAAAATTGGTTCACCAAATTTGCGAGCAATTTTTGATTTTGGTCCAGTATATCTTGCCATTTTTCTTTAATGTTTTAAACTGTTATACTCTTCTGCGTTTTGCGGGACGACATCCATTGTGTGGAAGTGGCGTAACGTCGATAATTTCTGTTACTTCGATACCTGCACCGTGTACAGTTCTGATAGCAGATTCGCGACCGTTACCTGGTCCTTTTACATACGCTTTTACTTTTCTCAAACCAAGATCAAATGCAACTTTGGCACAATCTTGAGCTGCCATCTGAGCAGCATACGGCGTGTTCTTTTTAGAGCCACGGAAACCCATTTTACCGGCTGATGACCAAGAGATTACTTGACCTTCGCCATTTGCAAGGGTTACAATGATATTATTAAATGATGAGTGAACGTGTAATTGTCCGACACCATCTACTTTAACTACCCTTTTCTTGGTTGTTACTGTTTTCTTTGCCATATCAACTTCTAATTTTTAAGCAGTTAATTACTTAGTTGCCTTTTTCTTGTTAGCAACTGTTTTCTTTTTACCTTTACGTGTACGTGCATTGTTTTTAGTACTTTGACCACGAAGTGGCAAGCCTAAACGGTGACGTACACCTCTGTAACAACCAATGTCCATCAATCGCTTGATGTTCAATTGTACTTCAGAGCGAAGTTCACCTTCAACTTTGAAGCCCGCGCCAATGATTTCGCGGATTTTTGCAGCCTGGTCATCAGTCCAATCTTGAACTTTAGTGTTGAGATCAACACCAGCCTCTGCTAAAATCTTGCGTGCACTACTGCGACCTATTCCGTAGATATAAGTCAATCCAACTTCCCCACGTTTGTTTTGGGGTAAATCTACTCCTACAATTCTTATAGCCATAAACTGTTTTTTAAAATTACCCTTGACGTTGTTTCATCTTAGGATTTTTTTTGTTAATAACATACAAGCGTCCTTTTCTACGAACGATTTTGCAATCGTCATTGCGCTTTTTAATAGATGCTCTTACTTTCATGTGATATAATTTTTATGAAAATTTATTTATATCGAAACGATATACGACCCTTTGTTAAGTCGTAAGGCGACATTTCAACTTTTACTCTATCACCAGGAAGAATACGAATGTAATGCATACGCATTTTGCCAGAGATATGAGCCGTAATTTCATGCCCATTTTCCAATTCAACGCGGAACATAGCGTTCGACAATGCTTCCACTATCGTACCGTCTTGTTCTATTGCTGACTGTTTTGCCATAAATTTAATTCAGATTACTTAATACGTTTTCTATAATTCCAAAATCGGAAAGGATATCTGCTTTCCCTTTTTTAATTGCTACTGCATGTTCAAAATGTGCAGAACATTTTCCATCGATAGTGCGAGTGGTCCAACCATCACGTTCGAAGCGTAACTCTTTACGACCTAAATTAATCATAGGTTCAATGCAAATAGTCATGCCTGTTTTTAATAATGGACCTGATCCACGGCGACCATAGTTAGGAACCTCTGGAGATTCGTGCATCTTACGACCCACACCATGACCCACCATTTCACGTACCACGCCGTATCCTTGAGCTTCGCAGTGATTTTGAACTGCATACCCTATATCTCCGATACGATTACCTTCGATAGCTTGTTCTATACCTTTGAACAAGGAATTTTTAGTGGTTTCTAAGAGATTTTTTATCTCGGCGCTCACTTCTCCTACGCAAAACGTATAAGCAGAATCGCCAACAAAACCGTTCTTAAAAGTTCCACAATCAACGGAAACAATATCACCATCTTTCAAAATTACTTTGTCCGATGGGATACCGTGTACCACTTGATCATTTACCGACGTACAAATTGAAGCTGGAAAACCTCCATATCCTTTGAACGCAGGTGTTGCTCCGTTATCTCGAATAAATTCTTCTGCAATTTTATCCAGCTGAGCTGTTGTTACGCCAGGCTTCACTAGTTTTGCTAGCTCTGCCAAAGTCTTACTAACCAAAAGGTTGCTTTCTCGCAACAACTCAATTTCCTCTGCTGTCTTTAAATAGATCATTTTATCAATACGCAGCAATAGAGCCTGTGCGACCTTTAATACGACCTGATTTTAATAAGCCATCATAATGTCTCATCAATAAGTGGCTTTCTACTTGTTGTAAAGTATCAAGCACTACACCTACTAAAATCAACAGTGATGTACCACCATAAAATTGTGCAAAACTACCAGTTATACCAAATATGCTTGCAAAAGAAGGCATAATAGCTACCAATGCCAAAAAGAATGATCCTGGCAAAGTAATACGTGACATAATCATGTCAATATATTCGGCAGTTTTTTTACCTGGTTTTACACCTGGAATAAATCCGTTATTACGTTTCATTTCCTCTGCCATTTGCGTTGGATTGATAGTAATGGCGGTATAAAAATAGGTAAAAGCAACGATCATAATTGCGAATACAAAATTATACCAAAAACTGGTATTATCCATGAAAACTCGCATAAAGTTACTAACACCTTCCGCATTAAATCCAGCGAGCATAATTGGCACCATCATAATGGCTTGAGCGAAAATGATAGGCATTACACCTGCAGCATTTACTTTCAATGGAATATACTGACGTACACCGCCGTATTGTTTGTTACCAACTACGCGTTTTGCATATTGCACAGGCACTTTACGAGTACCTTGTACCAATAAAATACTAGCAGCTATAACCAATAGCAATACAACTATTTCACCAAGGAACATAATTAAACCACCGCCAGCGTCGCCAGAACGAGAGATGAACTCTTGAATAATAGCAGCAGGGAAACGAGCGATGATACCAATCATAATGATCATAGAGATACCATTACCGATACCTTTATCAGTCATACGCTCACCAAGCCACATCACAAACATAGAGCCTGCACACAGAATTACTGTTGAAGAGATGCTAAACCACAAACCCGAAGGTAGTGCAGCACCTGCTTGTCCCAACTGAACGCTTAGGTTTATTAAATATGAAGGACCTTGTAACAAAAGAATCGCAACTGTTAGATAACGAGTTAATTGATTCATTTTGCGACGTCCACTTTCTCCATCTCGTTGCATCTTTTGGAAATAAGGAACTGCTATAGTTAGCAATTGAATAACAATAGAGGCTGAGATGTAAGGCATAATTCCTAACGCAAAAATTGAAGCGTTAGAGAACGCACCTCCAGAGAACATATCTAACAACGAAAGCAACCCACCGCTTGTTTGTGATTTCAAAGCGGTAAGTGCACTCGGATCAATACCTGGAAGAACGATAAACGAACCAAAACGATAAATTAAAATAAATAAAATTGTCGTTAAGATTTTTGAGCGTAAATCCTCAATCTTCCAAATATTTTTTAAAGTCTCTAGTAATTTCATTGTATTACAATTTTACTACATTTCCACCAGCTGCAACGATAGCGTCTTCAGCAGCTTTAGAAAATGCGTGTGCTTCTACTTCTAGTTTAGCAGTCAATGAACCTTTAGCTAAAACTTTAACTAATTGACTTTTTGTAATAAAGCCAGCTTGGATTAAAGCCGCTAAATCGATTTTAGTTGCTTTGGTAGCTTCAGCTAATGTTTGAAGGGTATCCAAATTAATAGCTTTGTACTCTACACGATTAATATTGTTAAAACCAAACTTAGGCAAACGGCGTTGCAAAGGCATCTGACCGCCTTCGAAACCAATTTTACGTGAGTAACCTGAACGCGATTTTGCGCCCTTGTGACCACGTGTAGAAGTACCGCCTTTACCAGAACCAGTACCACGACCTAAACGTTTATTGGTTTTTACAGAACCCATTGCGGGTGTAATGTTACTTAAATTCATATCTTTTTTTGTTTAAAGATTTTACCAATGTTATTAGTCTACTATTTTTACCAAGTGTTTCACTTTTTCCACCATTCCTAAAATAGAAGGTGTAGCTTCGTGCTCAACTACGGCATTCATCTTTTTTAGTCCAAGTGCATCTAAAGTCAATTTTTGAACTTTAGGACATTTGATTCTGCTTTTTACTTGTTGAATTTTTATTGTTGCCATAATTATCTAGTTTTAACCTTTAAACACTTTTTCCATAGAAACACCTCTGTTCTGTGCTACTGTATAAGCATCACGCAATTCGCCTAAAGCGGAAAATGTTGCTTTTACCAAGTTGTGAGGGTTAGAAGAACCTTTTGACTTAGCCAAAACGTCTGTTACACCCACGCTTTCAAGAACAGCACGCATAGCACCACCAGCTTTAACACCGGTACCTTGAGATGCAGGGTGAAGAAAAACTTCAGCACCGCCAAAGCGAGCGATTTGTTCGTGAGGAATTGTTCCTTTGTGAACTGGGACACGAATCAAGTTTTTCTTTGCAGCTTCAACGCCTTTAGCGATAGCAGCAGTTACTTCACCAGCTTTACCAAGTCCCCAACCAACGATGCCATTTTCATTACCTACCACTACGATAGCAGAGAAGCTAAATGCACGTCCTCCTTTTGTAACTTTTGTAACACGATTAATGGCTACCAAACGATCTTTTAATTCGATATCGTTTGTTGTTTTTACTCTGTTATTATTTTCTGACATAGTTGTTTATTAAAATTTAAGTCCACCTTTACGAGCAGCATCTGCCAATTCTTTCACTCTACCGTGATACAAATAACCATTACGGTCAAAAATCACTGTGGTTACACCACTTTCTTGTGCTTTTTTAGCAACAAGTTCTCCAACTTTGGCAGCTTGTTCTTTTTTGGTCATTTTATCTTTAATGCCCAATGAAGAAGCCGAAGCCAAGGTTTTGCCTGCAACATCGTCAATGACTTGTGCATAAATTTGCGCGTTGCTACGGAATACCGTTAAACGAGGTAATTCTGCAGTACCACTCACTCTGTGACGAATGTGTGCTTTTATCTTTAATCTTCTTTCTAATTTTCCAGTCATAATCTTACTAGTTTACGTAAATTATTTACCTGCTGTTTTACCAGCTTTTCTACGAATAACTTCGCCTTTGAATTTAACACCTTTTCCTTTGTAAGGTTCTGGTTTGCGGAATGAACGAATCTTAGCGCAAACTTGTCCGATTAATTGTTTATCAGCACTTTCGAATACAATTAAAGGGTTTTGGTTACGTTCAGAAACGGTTTGAACTTGAACTTCATCAGGCAAGCCTAAGAAGATGTTGTGTGTATAACCAAGAGCAAGTTCTAACACTTGTCCATTGTTTGAAGCGCGGTAACCCACACCTACCAGTTCTAATGTTTTTTTGTAACCTTCTGAAACTCCTACAACCATGTTGTGAATCAAAGAACGATACAAACCGTGCATAGCACGATTTTCTTTTTCATCATCAGGACGAGTTACATGGCATACGCCATCTTCCACTGCAACAGTGATAGCTGGATTAACCACTTGTTTTAACTCACCTTTAGGACCTTTTACTGTCACTTCACCGTTATTTACGGTAATAGTAACACCAGCAGGTAATTCGATTGGTAATTTTCCTATTCTTGACATTATTATTCCTCCTTCATTAATAGATGTAACATAAAACTTCGCCGCCAATCTTTTGTTCGCGAGCTTCTTTGTCGGTCATTACACCTTTCGATGTAGAAAGAATAGCAATACCTAAACCATTCAATACGCGTGGCATATCTTTGTAGCCAACATATTTACGTAAACCAGGAGTCGATACTCTAATCAATTTTTTCACCGCATTAACTTTGTTAATCGGATCATACTTCAAGGCAATTTTAATTGAACCTTGAGGGCCTTCTTCTACAAACTTGTAGTTTAAGATGTAGCCTTTTTCAAAAAGAACTTTTGTAATTTCTTTTTTCAAATTAGATGCAGGAACTTCCACCACTCTATGATTAGCTTGAATGGCGTTTCGCAATCTAGTTAAATAATCTGCAATTGGATCTGTCATAAAATTAAATTTAAATTGATCCCGACAATCGGGACAATATTTAGTTAATATCTCTATCTGATATTGAAACGGCGAATTACTCCTTCATAAAAAAAGAGTAATTCATCGTTATAAATACTACCAACTAGCTTTCTTTACACCTGGTATCAAGCCGGCTGAAGCCATTTCGCGGAACTGAATACGCGAAATTCCAAATTGACGCATGTAACCTTTTGGACGACCGGTGATTTTACAACGGTTGTGTAAACGTACATACGAAGCATTTTTAGGTAAAAGCTGAAGTGATTCATAGTCGCCAGCAGCCAATAACGTTTTACGTTTTTCAGCATATTTAGCCACCATTTTAGCGCGTTTTACCTCGCGAGCTTTCATTGATTCTTTTGCCATTTTTGTATCTCTTTATTAGTTTTTCTTAAATGGTAATCCGAATTCTTTTAACAAAGCAAAACCTTCTTCGTCAGTTTTAGCAGTTGTTACAAAGGTGATGTTCATACCTAACAATTTTGAAATCCCATCGATATTGATTTCAGGGAAAATAATTTGTTCGGTAATACCCAACGTGTAATTACCACGTCCATCAAGTTTCGAGTCAATACCTTTGAAGTCACGAATACGAGGTAAAGCCACTCTTACCAAACGTTCCAAAAATTCATACATTTTTTTATCTCTCAATGTTACGCGAACGCCAATAGGCATTTTTTTACGTAATTTGAAGTTAGCGATGTCTTTTTTAGAAATCGTTGGCACAGCTTTTTGACCAGTAATAGTAGTCATTTCTACGATTGCAGTATCGATAATTTTTTTATCGGCAACGGCAATTCCTAAACCTTGATTCAATACAATTTTTTCAAGGCGAGGCACTTCCATAACGGATTTGTAACCAAATTCCTTAGTCAAAGCAGGAACAATGCGTTCCAAATAATCTTGTTTTAAGCTATCTGTTGTCATTATTTAATTTCCTCCCCTGATTTTTTTGAATAACGAACTAATTTGCCTTCAGCATTTTCGCGACGGCCAATGCGAGTTGGTTTTCCTATTTTAGGATCCACTACATTTAAGTTCGAAATATGCAAAGCAGATTCTTGTTTTACAATACCACCTTGTGGATTTTTAGCGTTAGGCTTGGTACTTTTTGATACCATATTCACACCCTCAACAATTGCACGGTTTTTGTCAACTAGCACTTCCAATACACGACCGGTTTTGCCTTTGTCTTCACCTGCATTTACGTAAACGGTGTCGCCTTTTTTTATGTGTAACTTACTCATTATTTTACTGTTTTACAATTTGTTAAAGCACTTCTGGTGCAAGTGAAATAATTTTCATATTGGTAGCACGTAATTCACGAGCTACAGGCCCAAAAATACGGCTGCCGCGCATTTCACCACCGTTATTCAATAGCACACAAGCGTTGTCGTCGAAACGAATATAAGAACCGTCGGGACGACCTACTTCTTTTTTCGTACGTACTACTACTGCTTTAGATACGCTACCTTTTTTTACATCACCCGATGGGATGGCACTCTTAACAGCTACTACGATTACGTCACCAATAGAAGCGTAACGTTTTCCTGTTCCACCTAATACACGGATACACAAAACTTCTTTTGCTCCGCTGTTATCGGCTACTCTAAGTCTGGATTCTTGTTGTATCATAATTACTTAGCTCTTTCGATAATTTCTACTAATCTCCATCTTTTGGTTTTACTCAACGGACGAGTTTCCATGATGCGTACGGTATCACCGATATTGCATTCATTTTTTTCGTCATGCGCATGGTATTTCTTCGTTTTGTTAACGAATTTACCATAGATAGGGTGTTTCTCTTTCCATTTCACTGCAACGGTAATGGACTTATCCATTTTATTGCTGAAAACAACACCGATTCTTTCTTTTCTTAAATTTCTTGTTTCCATTTGGATAATCATTATTGTTGTTGAAGTTCACGTTGACGCAATTCTGTCGCAAAACGCGCAATGGTTTTACGAGATTCTCTTATTTGAGCTGGATTGTCAATTGGAGAAATGGCGTGATTCAGGGTAAGACGAGATAAGTGTTCTTTTTCTGCGTCTAAACGTTCCCGAATTTCATTTGTTGTTAATTCTTTTATTTCTCTTGTTTTCATAATCCTTAAACGTTTTGAGTTGGGTCATAATCACGTCTTACGACGAACTTAGTAGCGATTGGTAATTTTTGAGCTGCAAGGCGTAAAGCTTCTTTTGCAACTTCAAAAGGTACACCTTCTACTTCAATAAGCATACGGCCAGGGCTAACTGGTGCCACGAAACCTTCTGGAGCACCTTTACCCTTACCCATACGTACGTCAGCAGGTTTTCTTGTAATTGGTTTGTCAGGGAAAATGCGGATCCAGATTTGACCTTGACGTTGCATGTAACGAGTTACTGCCACACGAGCTGCTTCAATCTGACGACCTGTAATCCATATCGTTCCTAACGATTTGATACCAAAAGAACCGAACGCCAGCTGATTTCCTCGTTGAGCGATGCCTTTTGGATGGCCATCTTGCTGTCTTCTGTATTTTGTCTTTTTAGGTTGTAACATAATTTGTATAATTCAAATTCGTTCGATAAATTATTTTTTTCTCTTTCTGAAGCTCTTACCGTTGTTGCTTCTTTCGTTATTGGCTGGACCACGACCGCTTTCTTTAGCAGCAGCAAATTGTGGAGCTAAGTCTTTTTTACCATAGATTTCGCCACGGCAAATCCAAACTTTAATACCAATAAGACCTACTTTTGTCAACGCTTCTGCATGACAATAGTCGATATCTGCGCGGAATGTGTGCAATGGAGTACGACCTTCTTTGTACATTTCCGAGCGAGCCATTTCAGCACCATTTAAACGACCAGATACCATTACTTTGATACCTTCAGCACCCATACGCATGGTAGAGGCTACAGCCATTTTTACAGCACGACGGTAAGCGATTTTACCTTCCACTTGACGAGCGATGTTGTTGGCAACAATCACAGCATCTAAGTCTGGACGTTTTACTTCGAAGATGTTGATTTGAACATCTTTGTCAGTAATTTTCTTCAGTTCTTCCTTCAACTTATCGACTTCTTGTCCACCCTTTCCGATGATCATACCGGGGCGAGCAGTGCAGACAGTAATAGTAACAAGTTTAAGTGTACGTTCTATAATGATTCTTGATAAACTGGCTTTAGCAAGACGGGCATTGAGATATTTTCTGATTTTGCTGTCTTCGAGTAAAGTGTCACCATAATTGTTGCCACCATACCAGTTTGAATCCCAACCGCGAATAATACCAAGGCGGTTGCTAATCGGATTAATTTTCTGTCCCATCTAGCTTAATTTTGATTATCGTTAGTATTCTTAGTGTCTACAAACAACGTTACGTGGTTGGAACGTTTACGAATACGGTATCCACGTCCTTGTGGAGCGGTACGTAATCTTTTGAGCATGCGAGCAGAGTCTACATGCACTCCACTAACATATAAATTACCGTTTTCTGCTTTTTGCTCGGTTTTTTGTTCCCAGTTAGCAATGGCAGAACGGAGTAATTTTTCCATTCTTCCTGAAGCTTCTTTGGTTGAAAATTTCAAAACACTAAGTGCTTTGTTTACTTCCATACCGCGAATCATGTCAGCGACCAAACGCATCTTACGAGGCGAAGTTGGCACGTTGTTCAATTTCGCAAAGTAAATTGACTTCAGGGCTTCTTTTCTTTCTTCGGCAGATATTCTTTTTCTTGCACCCATTTTTATTTCTGTTTTTTTTGTTTTACAAAATTAATGTGCAACGGATTATTTCTTTTTACCACCGTGTCCGCGGAAATTACGTGTAGGAGAGAACTCACCGAGTTTATGACCTACCATATTTTCTGTTACGTACACAGGAATAAATTTATTACCGTTGTGAACTGCAATTGTATGACCTACGAAATCAGGCGAAATCATCGAAGCACGTGCCCATGTTTTAACAACGGTTTTTTTGCCGCTCTCATTCATGTCGAGCACCTTCTTTTCGAGTTTCAGGTTGATATACGGTCCTTTTTTTAATGAACGACTCATATTATTTACTGTTCTTTAAGCGTTATTTTTTCTTTCTTTCAATAATATATTGGCTCGATTGCTTTTTAGGAGCACGGGTTTTCTTACCCTTAGCCAACAAGCCTTTGCGTGAACGTGGGTGACCACCTGATGCACGT
Organism: uncultured Paludibacteraceae bacterium; assembly: GCA_964570565.1. GTDB lineage: Bacteria > Bacteroidota > Bacteroidia > Bacteroidales > Paludibacteraceae > W0P28-013. The sequence continues at coordinate 50,591 of CAZMYT010000001.1, read as the reverse complement.
CCTTCGCCACCACCCATTGGGTGATCGACTGGGTTCATTGCTACACCGCGAACGCGAGGACGACGTCCAAGCCAGCGGCTACGACCTGCTTTACCTGATCTTTCGAGGGCATGGTCAGCATTTCCTACGCTTCCTACTGTAGCTTTGCAAGTTCCAAGAATTTTGCGAGTTTCACCTGAAGGTAATTTTACGATAACGTATTTATCTTCACGTGAAGTGATTTGCGCAAAAGTTCCTGCTGAACGAACCAAAGCAGCACCTTGACCTGGGCGAAGTTCAATATTGTGAACAATCGTACCAAGTGGAATGTTTTCCAAAGGAAGTGTATTTCCAACTTCAGGAGCGGCTTGCGCACCTGAGAGTAATGTTTGACCAACTTGCAATCCGTTTGGTGCAAGAATGTAACTTTTTTCACCATCAGCGTAATACAACAACGCAATACGAGCCGAACGATTTGGATCGTACTCGATACTTTTCACTGTTGCAGGAACGCCGTCTTTGTTACGTCGAAAATCAATTACTCTGTATTTTCTCTTGTGACCGCCACCAATGTAGCGCATGGTCATCTTACCGGTGTTATTACGACCGCCGGATTTTCCGAAACCACCTACAAGAGATTTTTCTGGTGCACTGGCAGTAATTGTGTCGAATGCACCAATAATCTTGTGTCTTTGCCCCGGTGTTATGGGGTTTAATTTACGTACAGCCATTTTTGTTTATTAAATGTTGCTATAAAAATCAATTGAATCTCCATCTTTCAAGGTCACAACTGCTTTTTTATAAGCTGATGAACGACCATTGATTACGCCACTCTTTGTGTAGCGACTTTTTGATTTACCTGTCACGTTAGAGGTATTTACACTCACTACGGTTACGTTATAGAGAGTTTCAACAGCGTGTTTAATCTCTAATTTATTGGCACTTGGTACTACCTGAAAGCCAACGCGATTAAACTTTTCGCCGATTTTATTCATCTTCTCTGTAACGATCGGTTTAATGATAATTGCCATATTTTACCTCCTTATGCGTTAAAGTGTTGTTCGATTTCCGCAATTGCTGACTCAACTAGCACTAAAGCTGAACAGTTCAGAATTCCGTAAGTACTTAATTCTGAAACGTTTGAAACTTTTGCCTTTGGCAAATTACGAGCTGACAAATATACGTTTTTATTTGGTTCTGATAAAATTATAAGTGACTTTTTATCAGTTATTTTCAAATTATTTGTCATTGCTATAAATTCCTTCGTTTTTGGAGCTTCGAAATTGATAGAATCAACTACTACAATTTCGCCTTTAGCTGCTTTGTACGACAAGGCAGATTTACGAGCTAATTGTTTTAGTTTTTTGTTCAATTTAAAGCTATAATCGCGTGGAACTGGTCCAAATACGCGAGCACCGCCAACCAACACTGGTGAGTTAATATCACCACGACGAGCACCGCCACCGCCTTTTTGACGTCCTAATTTGCGAGTAGAACCCGACAATTCGCTACGTTGTTTTGCTTTGTGTGTGCCTTGGCGTTGATTAGCCAAATATTGTTTAACGTCCAAGTAAATAGCGTGGTCGTTTGGCTCAATACCGAAAACAGAATCGTTTAATGTAACTTTTCTTCCGGTGTCTTCTCCTTTGATGTTATATACACTCAGTTCCATTATTTCTCAATTATTACGATTGAACCTTTAGCTCCAGGAACAGATCCTTTGATAAGCAAAAGATTGTGTTCTGGGATTACTTTAATTACTTGCAAGTTTTGTACAGTTACACGATCGCCACCTGTGCGACCACCCATACGCATACCTTTGAATACTTTTGATGGGTATGAAGACGCACCAAGCGAACCTGGAGCACGCAAACGGTTATGTTGACCGTGTGTTGCTTGTCCTACACCACCAAATCCATGACGTTTAACAACGCCTTGGTGACCTTTTCCTTTTGAGGTTCCAACAACGTCTACCCAATCGTTTTCTTCAAACAATTCTACGGTTAAAGCGTCGCCTAATTTGAATTCGTTTTCGAATCCTTTGAACTCAACCAAGTGTCTCTTTGGAGCTACACCTGCAAGTTTACAGTGACCGATTTCAGCTTTGTTGGCATGTTTTTCTTTCTTGTCTTCAAAGCCTAATTGAACAGCACTATAACCATCTGTTTCGACAGTTTTAACTTGCGTAACTACACAGGGACCAACTTCGACAACAGTGCATGGTAAGTTTTTACCCTCAGCACTGAAAACGGATGTCATTCCGATTTTTTTTCCAATTAATCCTGGCATTTCAATTAAATTATTATTAGTTATCATTTACGGGATTTCCCCGCATTTTTTCTCTCTATAAGTTTAGAACTACACTTTGATTTCTACTTCGACACCTGAAGGTAATTCAAGTTTCATCAAGGCATCAACGGTTTGAGCTGTTGAGCTATAGATGTCGATCAAGCGTTTGTAAGAAGATAATTCGAACTGCTCGCGTGATTTTTTGTTAACGAATGTAGAACGGTTTACGGTGAAAATACGTTTGTGTGTTGGCAATGGAATTGGACCACTTACTACTGCACCAGTAGCTTTCACTGTTTTTACGATTTTTTCAGCTGATTTGTCAACCAAATTGTGATCGTAAGATTTGAGTTTGATTCTAATTTTTTGACTCATGTCTTTTTGTTGTTTATAATTAATTTATATATAATGAATAATATACGCATTAAGAGTCATTCGCTAATGCGCATATTATTCAAAGTTTTATTACAATAATTCTACGTGACCTTTAGCTTCTGCAACTACTTCTTTCGCAATTGCTGTAGAAACTTCGGCATAATGTGAGAATTCCATTGATGAAGTAGCACGACCTGACGAGATAGTACGTAAAGCTGTTACATAACCAAACATTTCTGACAATGGTACTTTAGCTTTTACGATACGTGCACCAGTACGGCTTGATTCCATACCTTCTACTTGACCACGACGTTTGTTCAAGTCACCAATTACGTCACCCATGCTTTCTTCTGGAGTTACAACTTCCAATTTCATGATAGGTTCCAATAATGTAGGACGTGCTTTGGCACAAGCATTTTTAAATGCGATTTGCGCACAAATTTCAAACGACAATTGATCCGAGTCAACTGGGTGGAATGAACCATCGACCAAAACAACTTTCAATGAATCAACTGGATAACCAGCTAAAACACCATTTTTCAAAGCTGCTGTGAAACCTTTTTGTACCGATGGGATAAATTCTTTTGGAATATTACCACCTTTTACTTCGTCAACAAATTGCAAGCCACCTTCAAAGTTTTCGTCTTTTGGACCAACTTTTACGATGATATCAGCAAATTTACCACGACCACCCGATTGTTTCTTATAAACTTCACGAATTGTAACGGTTTGCGTGATAGTTTCTTTATAAGCTACTTGAGGACGACCTTGGTTACATTCTACTTTAAACTCACGTTTCAAACGGTCGATGATGATTTCCAAGTGAAGCTCACCCATACCTTCGATTACTGTTTGACCAGATTGTTCGTCAGTGTGAACGGTGAACGTTGGATCTTCTTCTGCCAATTTGCTCAAACCAAGACCTAATTTGTCGATATCAGCTTGTGATTTTGGTTCGATTGAGATACCAATAACTGGAGCAGGGAAGTCCATTGATTCAAGCACGATAGGTGCTTTTTCGTCGCAAAGTGTATCACCTGTACGAATATCTTTGAAACCTACACCAGCACCAATATCACCAGCACCAATACCGTCAACTGGGTTTTGTTTATTTGAGTGCATTTGGAAGATACGTGAGATACGTTCTTTTTTCTCAGTACGCGTATTGTACACATAAGAACCTGCATCTAAACGACCTGAATAAACACGGAAGAAACACAAGCGACCAACATAAGGGTCAGTAGCAATTTTAAATGCTAAAGCACATAATGGTTCATCTTCGTCTGGTTTACGTGTTAATTTCTTTTCTGGATCGCGTGGGTCTGTACCATCAATACTTGGGGTATCAACAGGAGAAGGCAAATAAGCACAAACTGCATCAAGTAATGGTTGTACACCTTTGTTTTTGAAAGATGAACCCAAGATAACTGGGTTAATTTCCATAGCACAAGTGCCTTTACGAACAGCAGCGCGAATTTCGTCTTCTGTGATAGTAGATGGATCGTCGAAATATTTTTCCATCAATGTATCGTCCAAGCTAGCAAGTGTTTCAAGCATTTTATCTCTCCACTCTTCAGCTTCAGCTTTTACATCAGCAGGAATTTCTTCGATATCATAGGCAGCACCCATTGATTCGTTGTGCCAGAAAATAGCTTTCATACGAATCAAATCAACGATACCTTTAAAATGTTCTTCAGCACCAATTGGAATTTGAATAGGGCAAGGAGTTGCACCAAGAACTGTTTTGATTTGGCTTACCACATCGAAGAAGTTAGCACCAGAACGGTCCATTTTATTCACATAACAAATACGAGGAACATTGTATTTATCAGCTTGACGCCATACTGTTTCCGATTGAGGTTCAACACCACCAACGGCACAGAATGTAGCAACGGCACCATCCAAAATACGTAATGAACGTTCTACCTCAACGGTAAAGTCAACGTGTCCTGGGGTGTCAATCAAGTTAATTTTAAATTTGTTACCATCATAATTCCAGCTAGTAGTTGTAGCAGCTGACGTGATGGTGATACCACGCTCTTGTTCTTGTTCCATCCAGTCCATGGTAGCAGCGCCATCATGTACCTCACCAATTTTGTGAGTTAAACCTGTGTAGAACAAAATACGTTCAGAGGTAGTAGTTTTACCAGCATCAATGTGAGCCATGATACCGATATTTCTAGTATAGTGCAAATCTTTTTTTGCCATTTGTCTAAATCTTTATTACCTTGTATTAATAATTAGAAACGGAAGTGAGCAAACGCACGGTTAGCTTCTGCCATACGGTGAATTTCTTCTTTACGTTTGAAGGCACCACCTTGGTTGTTATAAGCATCAACGATTTCTGCAGCTAATTTCTCAGCCATAGAACGACCTGCTCTTTTACGTGAATATAATATAAGGTTTTTCATCGAGATAGAATCTTTTCTATCTGCGCGAATTTCGGTAGGAACTTGGAAAGTAGCACCACCAACACGACGAGATTTAACCTCAACTTGTGGTGTAATGTTTTCTAACGCTTTTTTCCAGATTTCGAGAGGAGCAACTTCTGCATTAGGAAGTTTTGCTTTTACTACATCAAGAGCACCATAGAAGATTTCAAAAGAGGTGTTCTTTTTGCCATCGTACATCAAATGGTTTACGAATTTCGTAACCATTACTTCATTAAAAATTGGATCTGGTAAAATGATCCGCTTTTTAGGTGTAGACTTTCTCATTTTTTTGTAAAAATTTCGTTTTTGTTTTGGTTGTTTTCTTTGTCTTCAACGTATTCCTCCGAATACATTTACTCAACCTTCATCGATAGCCAAAAATCAAAAACAGGTTTTAAAACTCTGTGAATAGAAATGGTTTAATTACTTTTTAGGACGTTTTGCGCCATATTTTGAGCGACGTTGTGTGCGTGATGAAACACCAGCAGTATCTAATGTACCGCGAACGATGTGATAACGTACACCTGGTAAGTCTTTAACACGACCACCACGTACCAAAACAATAGAGTGCTCTTGCAAATTGTGGCCTTCACCTGGGATGTAGGCATTGACTTCTTTTGAGTTAGTCAAACGCACACGTGCAACTTTACGCATAGCCGAGTTTGGCTTTTTAGGCGTAGTCGTGTAAACACGTACACAAACACCACGACGTTGTGGGCATGAAGCCAATGCTGGCGACTTGCTTTTGTCTTCCAGAGTAACCCTTCCTTTTCTAACTAATTGCTGAATTGTAGGCATTTTTTCTGATTTTTAATACTTAAAACTGTTAATTCTTCCCACTATTTGGGGCTGCAAAGGTACAACTTTTTTCGGAACTGACAAGGGGTTAATCAATTATTTTTCAGAAAATTTACGCTTCATTACTCGATGGCTAAAGCATCCAAAAAAAAGTCGCCAACGAAGGCGCTCTTTTTTATCCAAAATGGCTATCTTTGCACCGCGATGAAAAAACTGATTATTTTTGACCTCGACGGTACGTTGTTGAACACCATTGACGACTTGGCAATGGCTACCAATCACGCTTTAGCCGAAAATGGTTACCCTACTCATGCGGTGGAAGCGTACAATTTGTTTGTAGGAAATGGCATCAATAAACTATTTGAACGCGCTTTGCCCGAAGAGGCACGTACGCCAGAAAATGTGCAGCGCATACGCGCTTCATTTATACCGTTTTACGATGCCCACAAACGCGACCTCACACGCCCATACGACGGCATTCTAGAACTTTTGAAAACACTCAGTGATAATGGACTACAACTCGCCATTGCTTCCAATAAATACCAACTTGCCACGGAAAAACTTGTCAACTATTATTTTGCAGAAACGCCGTTTGTAGCCGTGTTTGGACAACGCGAAAACGTGCCTATAAAACCAGACCCAACGGTGGTGGAAGATATTCGACGATTGGCAAACGCAGAACAAGCAGAAACGCTATTTGTAGGCGATTCGGGAGTAGATATGCTCACCGCCCAGCAAGCTGGCGTTACCGCCGTAGGTGTAACGTGGGGATTTCGCTCGGTAGAGGAACTACGCACTTATAACCCAGATTATTTGGTAGCTAAACCTGACGAAATTAGACAATTATTGGGATTATAAAAACCTTTAGAAACAAATTAAATTGTTTTGAGAGATTACAAGTTGTTATTTCCCCCATTTTTTATTTCTATCTTCACGGTCTTTGCGAGCAGCTTTGTCCATAAAGCAAATTTGAAAAAAAGCGAGAACAAAGACACTTAATATACCACCCACAAAGATAGCAGAACCTACATCAAGATTACTTCTTATTGCAACAATTGTAGTTATTACAATTGAAATCAATACGTATATTATAAATAAACGGGCAACTCGCATAGGTATTTAAAATTTTTAATTACTTTATACAACTACATAGTCATCACATTTTGCTTTCACAAATTATCACTATTAAGAAAATCTCACACAAATCAATTATCTTTTACAAAATTACATACATAAAATCACGCTACGAATGTACAGTTATATTTTTAGTATCACAACTTTTTATAACCAATTTTGACCACAAAAAAGCCCTGCAAGTAAACTTACAGGGATAAATAGATAGAATTTGTTTTGCTTATTGGTGGTTGGCAAGGCGTTGCGCCGCCATGGCTTCGTACTTGGTGCCAGCTTGTCCGTAGTTGGCAAACGGATAGATAGAAATGCCGCCACGAGGCGTGAAAATGCCTGTTACTTCGATGTATTTGGGCTGCATCAAGGCGATGAGGTCTTTCATAATAATATTGACACAATCTTCGTGAAATGCGCCATGATTGCGAAAGCTAAACAAGTAGAGTTTCAAACTTTTGCTTTCTACCATTTTCATCGCTGGCATATAGCTAATGCGAATTTCAGCAAAATCGGGTTGTCCCGTAATGGGACACAAACTGGTAAATTCGGGACAGTTGAACCGCACCCAATAGTCGTTGTCGGGGTGTTTGTTATCGAATGCCTCGAGCACTTCGGGCGCATAGGTTTGTTTGTACTCGGTTTTGCGGCCGAGCAAACTCAGTTGATCGTTTAATGCCATACTAGATTGAATAAACGTAATTAAATGTCTTTAATTTTCAATGGATTGTACGACACTCCCGCATCGAATGTATCAACGCCTTCTACCTTTTTAATGGCTTTCACCACGCGAATGGTGAGCGGCAACACCACGACTTCGTAAAGCGATTTGAGCACAATTTGAACCGCCATCAGTTTGAGTAGTTCGATGCCTGGAATAATACCGCCAAAAGCAATGGGGAAAAAGATAATGGAATCGGCCGTTTCACCCACGAGCGTACTCAACACCGCACGCAACGAGAAATGTTTGCCAGCGTGCAGCAATTTCATTTTACTCATAACAAACGCATTGAGGAACGAACCGACTAAAAACGCCGCTAACGAAGCTACTACAATGCGTGGCGCCATGCCAAATACAAAGTTAAAACTCGCTTCGCCTTCCCAAAACGGAGCGGCTGGCAGCATAACGGCAATTTGCCCCATAGCCACCACAAAAAAGTTCATGGCAAAACCACTCCAAATGATAAGACGCGCCTTTTTGAATCCCCACACTTCGGCAATACAATCGTTGATGATGTACGAAATGGGAAACACTAACAAACCGGCAGTCATGGTAATTCCAAAAACTGTGATTACTTTGGTTTCGAGCAAATTAGCTGTGATAAGGCAGACATTAAAAAGAATGCCCAACAGCATGAAGGGAACAGATACTTGTTGTTTCATATTTCTTGTTTTTTACGTGGTTGACCAAGCACACGGCCTATCTCGGTACGAGACAAAGGCGCCATAAATTGAGGCTGCAAAGATACAAAAAAAGTGTAACACGACAATTATTTCTATTAACTACCTTATTACAACCCTAAAATTACAAATTTAAAATTGCAGATTGTGTTTAACAAAAACGAAAAAATAAGCGCTTATTTGCAAATAAAACAAAAAACAATGATTATATTTGCGTCTCCATAAATAGAGAATAGAGGGTCGATTTATGTGATATAAGATTAATTGACATTCCGTTTAAAATATCATCAACTAACATAATATACACTTTTTCATGAACAAGAAATTTATTATCTGTGACTATGCTCGTGCAAATTGGGGCAAAACCACAAGCTTACGAATGGTATTTGAACTATTATCTCAAAATCATCTTCCAAAGGAAGTTATATGGACAGGAGATGTATACAATTCTGATGTATGGGCGTTATTTGAAATTGAAGGTAAATCAATTGTAGTTTGTTCATTAGGAGACCCTTGCCCTTATCACAAAGAATTCTTAGATAAAGCTGTTAAATTGAATGTAGACATTATTATTTGCGCAGCTAGAACAAGTGGCAAAACAACACAAAACGTCGACAATGCAAAAACGAATGGTAATTATGAAAATATTTTTTGGTTTCAAAATTTTAATTCAGATAAAAAGACAGAACTAAGCTCACAACTACCTGAGATGTTGGATATAAATAAATTTATGGCAGAGGCCATTATCAAAATAGCATTGAGATTGTTGAAATTTTAATTACAGGGATGAAAATCATAATACAATTAACTATGAAAACACGTTTTTGGGCAATTCTAGTCATTTTAGCTATTAATACAAGCCTTTTCGCCACCACCTTCCAAGTAAATAATGTTTGGTATTATGTAACCCATGCTTCTGAACCTTATACGGTAGCAGTAACATATAATAGTACCCAAACATACACTAGTACTTCTATCACCATCCCAAGTTCCGTATCATACCTTGGTGTTACATACGAAGTCACGTCAATAGGGAGACAAGCGTTCCAATCTTGTAGTAATTTGCGTTACGTAACCATGCCAACTAGTATTACAAGTATAGATTATAGAGCCTTTGCGACGTGTACAAGCCTACAAAATATAAAGATAAATAGTGCCGTCACAACTATTGACCCTACAGCCTTTGAAGGATGTAGTAGTATATCTTATATCTGGTGGAACGCAAAACGGTGTGGAAATTTCACAAGCTGTCCATTTAGTTCTGTAGCAAACACATTAGCTCTATTTTCTTTTGGTGACAGTGTAGAGCATATTCCTGCATATTTATGTAACGGGCTAACGCAATTAACAACCTTAACAATACCAAGTGGTGTCCAAAGCATGGGGAATTATGCTATAAAGGGTTGTAAACGTCTAACCACGGTTACATGTAAAGCCACAGTACCGCCAACGACTGGCTCCCAAACAGCTTTTGAAAGTGCGCTAACTAAATTATTTGTACCTTGTGGCACTGTAGATGACTACAAAAAAATAACGGGTTGGAAATCTATTTCTACAATACAAGGTTCCATGTTCAGCGACTATCACGTAACTGTACAAAGCAATAACACACAATTTGGAACTGCCAATGTCAGTGTATTATGTGATAATAGTATAGAAGCAACACCATCTGTAGGTTATAAATTCTTGGAATGGAATGACGGAAATACAGAAAACCCACGTATTGTAAATCTTGTTAGTGATGTAACCTTTACGGCTAAATTTGTAATTGATACGTTAAACGTTTCACTAAATGTCAATGATTCAGAAATGGGCTCTGTAACTGGTGCTGGAGCATACATTTATAACAAAACGGCTCAAATCAGAGCAATCGCAAATACTGGTTATCGATTTGTAAAATGGAATGATGAAAACACCGACAATCCACGCAATATTATAGTAACACAAGACACATCTTTCGTAGCTCAATTTGTCAAAACAAGTACTGTCACATTACAGGTAAATGACAATACAATGGGTTCTGTAACTGGTGCTGGTACCTACGTAAATAATACAGTTGTACAAATAAGTGCAAAAAACAAAACACACTATCACTTTACTCATTGGAATGATGGTATAACCACCAATCCTCGAAATATATATTTGGTCAGTGATACGAGCTTGACAGCTGAATTTGAAATTGATTCGTTCACATTAACACTTACTACAAATGATGAAAACATGGGAACTGTCACAGGTGGAGGCACATATGCTTATGGAACGATAGTTCCAATAGAAGCTATTGCGAATGACGGATATGAATTCATGGAATGGGCTGACAATATCACTTCAAATCAGCGCAATATTAATTTAATTAGCGATACCACATTAACAGCAAAATTTAAAGTCGTCACAGCCATTCAGCAAACAACAGTAATTGATGGAGTTTACGCACACAATACAAAAATAATTGTGAATAATAGCGAAAATTTACCTGTAATTATTTATGACATATTTGGTCGTTTGATTACACAAGGTTCTTGCACAAAACAAGAATTCTCGGTACCAAGTACAGGACTTTACCTTGTGAAAGTAGGACAAAAAACTATGAAATTAATGGTTCCGTAGTTGTCAATAAATAATTCCACTTTACTACTTAAATTATAGCAAAATTATTAATTATGGATTCAATCGACAAAATTTTAGATCAATTGCTAGTGTCAGGCGTTGAACTAGGGAAAAGTATTTTAACGGCATTAGTCATTTATGTTATTGGACGCTATGTGATAAAAGGCGTCAACAAAGTAGTCGCACGTGTAGTGGCTAAACGCGATTTAGAACCATCGGTACGCTCTTTTTTAAGTAGTTTGGTAAACATCACGCTGACCATTTTCTTAATTATCGCAGTCATCAGTGCTTTGGGTATTGAAACCACGTCGTTTGCAGCCTTATTGGCGTCGGCTGGTGTGGCCATTGGTATGGCATTAAGCGGCAATCTCCAAAATTTTGCTGGCGGCTTAATCATTCTGTTAATCAAACCTTTTAAAGTAGGCGATTTTATAGAAGCGCAAGGTTTAAGCGGTACGGTGAAAGAGATTCAAATTTTTCACACCATTTTAACTACCGCCGACAACAAAGTAAACTACATTCCCAATGGCGCGCTTAGCAATGGCGTACTAACCAACTACAGTAACCAAGTGACGCGCCGCGTGGAGTGGATTATCGGCATTGAATATGGCGAAGATTATGAAAAAGCAAAAGCGGTTGTAGAACGTATTTTGGCGAACGAAAAACGCATTTTGAAAGAACCTACCACGTTGGTAGCTTTAGGTGCCTTGGCCGACAGCAGTGTAAACCTCACCGTTCGTGCATGGGTAAATACGGGCGATTATTGGGATGTCTATTTTGAGGTGAACAAAACTATTTATGCTACATTTAATGAAGAAGGCATTGGTTTCCCATTCCCTCAACTCACTATTCATCAATCATAACGGGAATTTCTTAACACAGCCTATTTATACGTATCTTTGCCGCCATGAACCAATCATCACTTTGGAAACGCCTGCTACTATACTTGCCATCGCAACTCTTTGGCGGAGTTTCTTGGCTGCGCAACAAAGCATTTGATTGTCATCTGCTGGCAGCGAAACAATTTGACATTCCTACCATTTGCATTGGCAATATTTCGGTAGGCGGCACAGGCAAAACGCCACACACGGAATATGTGATACGCTTATTGTCGGCTGAAAAACGACTAGCTGTTTTGAGCCGTGGTTACAAACGAAAAACGTCAGGATTTGTATTGGCTGATAGTTCTGCCACCGCGCACACCATTGGCGATGAGCCATTTCAAATGCAGCACAAATTTCCAGAAGTGACGGTGGCCGTAGACGAAAAACGGGTTCATGGCATTGAACAACTGTTCACATTGCCAGTGCCACCCGAAGTAATTTTATTGGATGATGCATTTCAACACCGCCACGTAACGCCAAGTTTTTCAGTCGTTTTGGTGGATTATAATCGCTCTATTCACACCGACACCTATTTACCATTGGGACGTCTGCGCGAATCGGCAAAAGGCTTGAGTCGTGCGCACTGTGTAATTGTCACCAAATGCCCAACAGCCGCAAAATTGGACGAAACCGTGTGGCGAAAAGCGTTACAATTATCACCCAATCAGTCGCTCTTTTTCTCAACGTTTGCCTACGAAACTCCCAAACCACTGTTCAATGGCAAGCCACTTATTTGGGAAGCAAATAGATTACAAAAACCGCACGTTTTAGTGGTCACAGGTATTGTGTCGGCTACAGGTTTATACGATTACGTGACGCCATTTGCAGATACACTACACACGCTTTCGTTTAGCGACCACCACGACTTTACAAAAACAGATTTAGAAACGATAAGAAACGCATTCGACCGTTTACCAGAGCCAAAACTGATTATCACCACAGAAAAAGATGCGGCGCGTTTGTTGCACAATCCATTCGTTTCCGACGCCATTAAATCGTCGCTCTACACGTTAGGTATTCAGGTGGAATTTCTAAAGAATCAAGGAGCAGAATTTGATAATCTGTTACTAAACCACGTCAATCATCGAGCATAAGGCTCACATGTGGATAGGCATTTTCAAACAAAAACGAAGCTAATTGTTGCATCGTCCAAGCGGTGGTTTCTGGTGTCACTTCACTTTTGGCACACACGCCTTGCGACAACGTATAACAGCCGTTATTTTCTGGTAATTCCTCGTCACGTAAGTGGATAGTCATCTTACAATCGAAATGCGTGCCAGCATAGAGTTTCAATAGTTTTTCAGCCGAAAACACACGCAACATGCCAAACGGTTTTTTAGCGGCACCTACCGCTTCTACCAAACACGTCACAACCTCCAAGTCATAACGTGCACCAACTTCACCCAACAAAGCGGCACGTTCAGTAGCACTATTAGCTAGCAATTCGAGGATTTTTCCTTCCGAAGTCACCAGCGCCACACCCGAAATTTGTTCGGCGGTAAACGCCACCAGAACTTGTCCATGCTCCAACTGCAAGGCGCCTAAAACCACTTTAAAATCCTCTTCAGTATGCAAAATAGCATAGGGCTTTTTCAATAACTGATCATTGAAAAAATCAAATACTTTCACTATCCATTCTGGCTTCAACAATTCCACGCGACAATTGGTTGTCAACTCAAGTTGCTCCACCGATACCAGTTCAGTTTCTTGGTAAAAAACGGTCGCATACTGCTGTTTGGCGTACACATGGTACAGCCACGGTTTAGCAGGAATAAGCCAAGCGGCGGCCACACCACGAGCAGCCAGTGCTTGATGCGTTTGAACCAATAAATTGTGCATCAAACCTTGATGGCGATAATCGGGATGCGTACACACTGCCGACAGATAAGCCGTAGCACACAATCGTCCTCCGAATAACATCGGATACGACAGCGTTTGTAAAGCCGCTACAGGTTGTGAGTCGCGCAGGATATATTGCGTACGATCATCGGTATAACGCTGTTGAAAATAGTAGTCAACAAACGCCTCACTATCGTCGAAACAGCGTACATAAAGTTGTTGTAGTTGTGCTCGCATACGTTTATTTATTGTCCATTAAAGTGACACGACATTTTTCGAGAATTTCGTGCGGCTGATACGATAATTTTGCTTGACGTAAACCAGCGATACCTAAATCTTCTTCGCGATTGATAAATTGATAGTGTTCAGGCAAACGACGTGCAAATTCATAATTTATCATAGCGTAAGCACCTTCGATATTCGTATCGGCTTTTTCCACGCAAACATCAAACGTGAACGCATTGATAGGTGTTCCGTAAGTAAAAGCGGCCATTTTACCAGCCACACAAAGTACACCTCCAACTAAATCGAGTTCATGAAAATGTTCCAACGCATAGGTCAGGGATCGTCGTTCAGATTCCAAAGCAACCATATTGGTCTGCAGAGTTTCCTCAGCCCACTGAGCCTCCAACGCTAAACATTCAGGAACCAATTCGGGCGTCAGTTCGTAATACGTAAAATCAGGATATAAACGTAAAAACTTATTCACATGGTTACGTTTGGCTTGAAACTTCTTACCACGCAACGTGGTTAAATGGTCTCTGAGATAAATATAATCGGCATAATCACGATTCGACTCAAACTGAAACTTGTCGGGAAACGTTTGTTCTAAATCGGCACGCATGCGTACACTCACACCGCGCATCACAAACGGTAAACCAAGCGATTCGGCATCGGCTATCATGGCCAAAATAACAGGCTGCAAATTACCTTGACCCACGGGCATCATATACGACAACTCTTTATTCAACCGAAACCGAAAAATAAGATAGCCATCCATTTCCGCAAATTCGGTCTGATACAAAAACCGCCAACTACACAGATTGGCAAACGACAAATCGCAATTACGTCGATTACTCGTCAATGTATAACCTTGAATGGTCGCTTTGTCAGCCAGTGTTAATTCTTTAAATTGAAGCATACATCACGTCGTTAATTCTTCGTTAAAAATAGCTACGCAGGCCTTTTCGAGTGCCACTTTATCGGCAATCAACGCGCGTAGCTCAGCCAAACCACGTTCATTTTTCGCACTTTTAAGATGCAGTTTGAGATAACCGCCTGCGGCATATTTTTCGTTCAAATGCGCTACAGCGCGTTCAAAATGAAAGGCAAACGGCTCATTGGGAAACTGTTTGAGCCCAAACTGAATGGTACGCCGCAAAATAACAGAAGCCACGATATCGCGATCGGCTTCCGCCACAATAGAACCATAAATAGTACGCGGCGCGTTTTTGCCCGATGCCCGATGATCTTCTATGGCATCACGCATAATTAACAACTGCTCCGGCGTAAACCATTCATTTAGGCGCGTATCCGCTAGTAATTTTTCGCCCGAAAATAGATGATGAAGCTCGCGCCCTTGAGGAATACCGCTATCGTGATACGCCGCAATAACATACACCATGTTTCGGTCGACATCGTACGATTGGGCAAGAATCAAACTTTCGGCAATCACTTGCTCAATATGGTGTCGATTATGACCTTTATCAAACGAATCGTACTGCGGTAAAATGTGAGTTTCTATGTAAGTCTGCAATGTTCTATTTATCATACTACAAAAATACAAAAGTTATTCATGACAAAATCGAATGACCGCAATATTTTAAAAGATAATCGTAAAATAGTTTTAACTTTGCAGTCACACATTCCAACTCAAACACATGGACCAACCCAAATTAGAACGTTTGTTGCGTATTTTGATGATGCTTATCGAAAATACAACGTACACCATTCCGCAACTAGCACAACGACTTGAGACTTCGGAGCGCACCATTTACAGGTACATCGACACGTTTCGAGATGCTGGTTTTCTGATTAACCGCGAAGGCGACTATTTTCGTATCGACAAAGCATCGAAACAACTCAAAGATATTAGCGACTTGATTCACTTTTCGGAAGAAGAAGCGTACATTCTCAAAAGTGCCATCGAAAGCATTGACGAAACCAATCTGATTAAACAAAATCTCAAAAAGAAACTCGCAAGCGTCTATCAGCATAAAATGCTAGCCGATATTACGGTGCATCCGCAACATAAAAACAATGTGGAAAAGTTGGCAGAAGCCATCAACACAAAGCGCCAAATCGTTTTGCACAATTACCAATCGGCCAACAGCAACAGCGTACAAGACCGTGTAGTAGAACCGTTTAAATTCACCACCAATTTGGTACAAGTATGGTGTTTTGAGCCAGCGTCAAAAACTAATAAGCTATTTAACACGGCTCGCATTGGCGAAGTGAGTATCACGGAACAAGCGTGGGAACACGAAGCAAAACACGATGCTGGCTATATTGACATTTTTCGAATAGCGTCCAGTCAAAAAATGCCGATAAAACTAACATTGAGTATGCGTGCGGCTAATTTATTGCGCGAAGAATATCCATTATCAGAACAAACTCTAACACAACAAGACAACCAAACTTGGCTACTACAAACCGAAGTGTGTAGCTACGAAGGCGTGGGACGTTTTGTATTAGGTTTATATGACGATATTCAAATTATCGAATCACCGCAATTTCAAACATACATCGATAAACGAATCCACACATTCGCCCAAAAATCGAACTAAATCTGATTTTTTCAACAAAAAAAAGGTTGCTAATTCTAGCAACCTTTTTCCCTTGTTCTGTTCAACAACTTTTTTTGAATAACTAAACGCTTATTTAAGCAGATTGGTGTATAAATAACGTTTAATACTTTTCTTCGGCGTTTTTTCAAATTCATTAGGATACAACTGCACCGCCACCACATTTTCGTAAGAAGCAACCATCTTATTCAAATTCTTACGATTTTCATCCATAATCAACTGCAATTCTTCTTCTGAAATTTTGGCTTCATCCACAGCATCATAGTCGGGATAAATAAACGCCACCAATTTATTATCAGCATTTTCGATAATCAAACTTTCCATTACAAACGGCATATTGTTTAGCTTCGCTTCTATCTCTTCTGGATAAATGTTTTGCCCAGAGGCGCTTAACAACATACTCTTATTGCGACCACGGATATATATATGACCGTCAGCATCAATAGTTCCCATATCACCGGTATGCATCCAACCATCCGATTCAAGTACCAATTTGGTAGCTTCTTCGTTTTTGTAGTAACCCATCATCACATGTTCGCCGCGTACCATAATTTCGCCCACTTCGGTGTACGGATCCTTTGACAGAATTTTAACTTCCATACCTGGTAGAATTTTACCAACAGAAGTCAGTTTAAATTCTTCCCAAGGTGAATAACTAATTAAAGGTGCACATTCGGTCATACCGTATCCAATGGTAAACTTAAATCCAATACGATGGAAAAACTCTTCCACTTCTGGATTTAATGGCGCGCCACCAATAATCACTTCTTTAAATTCACCACCAAATGCGGCACTTAATTTTTTACGAATAGTGCCTAATATGGTGCTGTCAATCACTGGTATACTCAATGCCCAACGCATAGAGCGACTATTGAGCATGGGTTGAATCTGTTTGCGATATATTTTCTCGATAATCAACGGCACTGTAAAAATAACCGTTGGCTTCACCTCTGCAAATGCTTTTAATAAAATCTTTGGTGATGGCACTTTACCTAGATAAGTAGTATGTGCACCCACACAAAATGAGGTCAGGAAGTCGAACGCGCAACCATAAGCATGAGCTAATGGTAAAAAGGCTAACGTGCGATCACCTTTGCCAAGTAAACCTGTAGTAACACCAAATGCGATGTTGCCTGCTAAATTATTAGCTGTAAGCATTACGCCTTTGCTAAATCCTGTAGTTCCTGACGTATAACTAATACAAACCAACTCTGAATTAGGAATAGTTGGATATAGTACGTCGGCCGCCGTAAAGCCATTTGGATAGCGTTTTTCGAACGCTTTTGGCAACGCTTTCGTGGCTTTTACGATCGCTTCACCATCTTTTTGATGCAAGCAACGGAAATCGTTCAATGAAAAAACCGCACGCAAATCGGCCACTTTTTCTTCTTCCAACGTTTCCCAAATACTATCGCTAATAAACAACAATGTAGAATCAGAATGATTTACAATATGATGTACATCGTTTGGATTAAAATCCTGAAGAATAGGCACAATAACAGCACCATAAGTCACGGCGGCAATGTACGTTACACACCAATTAGTACCATTTTTTCCTATCAACGATATTTTTGTACCTTTCTCGATACCAATCGTGTCAAATAATAGATGTAATTTAGCCACTTCAGTACCTACCTCTGCATAGGTAAGCGTGTGTTCTTCAATGTAATCGGTAAAAGCAGGAACATCCCAATTCTCTTTTATACTATTTTCAAATAGTCGAATAAAATTTTCTTTTATCATTTCGAAGAATGTATTAATTGTACAAAATTTACGGGACAAAATTACTCATTTTTTTTGAATTTGTGCATAATTATCAATTTAAATGCACAAATTAACAATTTTTGAGCAATAAACAACAGAGATTCAGGAAGATACGTAAAACCACTATCACATAGCGTGACCAACACCAAAACAAAACTAGCCGATACAGTATTAAAAAAGACAAAAAAGCCAGTTGCAACAAGGATTAAGGAACATTCATAAACGCACTAAAGCACTATAAATCAAAGCCCTAATTTGGTTAAAAAATGTTACAAAATAAAATAATTGCACATTTATACCTATCTTTGTGCCGATTTTTTCTCAGAGAGAATCAACACAGTATAAATTAGGTTTTTAAAGACATATGAAAAATAATTGGTTAGTTACCAAAGGATTAGTCCTATTGGCATTTTTATGTATAAGCATAGCCATACAGGCTGAAGAATATTTTATTCAAAATCAAACTCGTACATTTTCAAGTGATGAGAATTACAATGTCCCAATTAATGGAATTCCAGGCATTTTAAGCTATTCCATGACTGAAAGTGGAACTTATAATTCCACTTGTAAATCCACTTTTAAAGTTTTGGCCTCTACAGATGGCCAGAATTTCTCGGAGCTCGCTTCATATACACGATTTAATACGTCAGCAACTTTATATTTAAATCCTGATGTAAAATATTTGAGATTTAATTTTTCTAAATGTTTGTTCAGTAACCTGAAGTGTAATCTCACTTTTTCTATCGCTAAAGCCCTATCAGTCAATCCTACTTCGTTAAATTTAGGCGATATATTTGTAGGTAATGAACCTAGTACAAAAACGTTTACACTGCACTATTCAAATAGTGCTGCCACAGCCACCACGTACAATCTTACATGTACTAATCCGTATGTTACTTTTTCACCTGCAGCGGTTACAGCCAATGCACAATCTAATGGTTCGCAAATAATTACAGTTGGTTACAGCAATAGTTCTCCAGCAACTGGTGCGACTAATGCCACAATAGTAGCGACTAACGCGAATGCCACAGCACAAACGGCTTCTGTTGCTGTGTCGATAAACATAAAAAAATACACCCAAACGCTCACTTGGAAATCGGGTATTGATGTGATTTCTGAGGGTGATGAGGTTACAGATGCCGCTTCGGCTTCCACCAATTTGCCAGTTACCTACACATCTAGTAATTCAGCGGTTATCGAAGTCGTAAACGGAAAATTAGTTGCTAAAACAGCTGGCACCGCTACTATCACGGCTACACAAGCAGGAAACGGCGTTTGGGAATCGGTAACTTCACAAAAAGCTATTGAGGTTACACAAAAAGTAGTGCAACGTATTGTGTGGAATGATGATTTATCACGTTTACGCGTAGGCGATGTAGCGACGTTATCGGCTTATGCCGTGGACAATACCACTGGATTAGCTACTGGATTACCAATCACATATAGTATGTCTACCACGAGTTTTGTAACACTCAATGGCACACAACTCACTGCTGTGGCTGAAGGCGAAGTCGTTATTACCGCCTATCAAGCAGGGAATAGTAATTATGCCCCAGCTACGTATCAACTAAACGCCCGCGTATTATCTGCCAGTGGACAAACATGTAATCCGCTTGTATTAGATGCTGGCGAAAGCAATATATTAACAGTCAGCAGCAAAGAATATACATTGACAGGAGAACCAGGCTACCTTACCTTTGATGCGAAATGCGTTGATCTCTTATTATTTTGGGGAGGTGATTTAAAAGTGGCACAGTATGTAAATGGTTCTTGGGTCGATCTGTTTTCACAATGCCCTACCAAAGACACATATACACATTATGGTCCGTTTCAACTCGATAGAAAAGCTACCAAACTGAAGTTTTACACCGTAACAGGAGCTATGGGTTACAAATATTTCCGTGATATTAAAGTCACGTTAGCCAAATATGTAGAAGTCAATAAATCGACAATTAACTTTGACATGCAGGCTGGTGCTTCAGCATCGAATTCGTTTACAGTTAACTACTCCAACTTGAGCGATGTACTCATGGTTAACCACAGTTCAAACGCATTCAGTTTTTCACCTTCAGCATCTACACTTGGAATAGGCTGTGGCGACAAAGGTACGCAAACATTCAATGTTGCACTCAACGCTCCTATTGGAGGAAATTATGAAGATGTTGTAACGTTTTCGGATGGCGTCAATTCGGCCCAAGTAACCGTTACAGCACATGTTACAAAGCATGCACAAAGTATTACGTGGAATCAAGATATCAATATTGACACAGAAAATTCACCGCTCACACTCACGGCTACTGCCACAAGCGGTTTACCGGTGAGCTATGCAACATCCAACCCAGCAATAGCGACTATCGAAGATGGGAAATTGGTGTTGGTAGCTAGTGGTAATGTGAGCATCACTGCCTCACAAGCAGGAAATGGTATTTATGAAGCAGCTGCCGATGTGACTAAAACCATCACAGTAATCAAACCTATTGCGTTAGTAAATCCTGTAATCAGCATAGCTTGTACTACCTACAACGATAGCGTACGTGCCGATGCCAATAAATTTGTAACCATTGCTTGCAGCGATGCCACACCACACACAATCTACTATACCACCGATGGTTCTATACCAACTGCCGCATCATTGGTTTATAGTGCGCCATTTGAAATCACCACCACAACTACTATTACCGCTATAGCGATACCAAATGATTTAATTTATTACAAGGCTAGTGGTAGTGTAAGTAAAACCTACGTGGTGTTTGATTGCCAATCGTACGCCATCACAGATTTTACAAATACGTCTGACCAATCGACCACTATTCATTGGAGTGGTACCTTGACAGGTAATGGCACATTATGTTATTGGACAGGAACAGCAGAATCAGGAATCAATTTGGTAGAAGCTGCGGTAAATGGCAATAACTACACCATTGCCACTTTAACACCTGCCACGACCTACTATTTCCAATTATCCGATCACTATGGTTGTACATCAGCCATCGACAGCGTAACAACAAAAGTAATTTACACATCTCCACTCGAGGTGTTTAAAACAGCCGTTGGATCAAGCACCACACAATTGGTTTCGGTTACAAGCAGCGGTCTTATAGGAACTATCACGGCAACACTATCAAACAATAGTAATAACACGTTTACGATTAACAAAACCACATTGAGTAATGCTGGTGGGGATATCGCGATTACCTATGCTCCAACAACCGAAGGCGCTCATACGGCCACGCTAACCATTGCTAGTGATGCAGATAATACATCGCATGTTATTGTCTTAAACGGCTATGCTACGGCTATCACAATTGAACAACCTCAGGTAACATCAGAATCGACTTTATTATTGAGCAACAACCAAATTAATGGCTCGATTTACGTGTATGACGAACACGGACAGCTTATTCCAACCTCTGTTAAAGCTGTTTCGAATAACTACGAAATCCAGTTTACACAACCTAATGCATTATCAAAATTATCGTGTAAAGAAATTAAAATCACGGTGAAAGATAACGCTGATGCCGTACTTTTTGAGCGACCATACAAAGTACCTATCATCATTTCGAGAGATTCAACGACTGGTGAAATAAATATAGATACCGACTCGTGTACAACGTGCGACATCACAATATTGAGTGCTGCGGTATTAAGCAAAGGAAGTGACACCAAAACGTTCCGCGATGTATATGTTACATCAGGAGCTACTATCCGCATCCCTGCAAATAAAGAACTTAAGGTACGTAACTTTTACCTCCAATCTATCGACGACAGTATTAGCTCTGCCTATTTGACAAATAATCAAGGAAAAATTAGTTGTTCACAACAAATTATTCATATCAAACGCATTACGAATAATAGTAAATATTTCTTCTTCTCGCTACCATACGCCTGTGCCATGCAAGATATCAAACTGAGCAACGGTAAACCTATAGGCGTTTATGGCACGGATTGGATGATAAAAGAATATAATGGTTTACAACGAGGAACTGCTCCACAAACCAATAACTGGCGCGCATTAGCTATGACCGATAGCCTTGTAGCGGGTAAAGGTTACATCATTGCGCTTGGTAATAACATCGAATGCGAAATTCAATTCCCTGGTTATTTACGATCGACCGACGAATTAGCAGAAACCAACTACCAAGTAACCGCTTACGGATGCGACCCAGCATACGATGCTGTAAAACCTAACAACAAAGGATGGAATCTAATTGGCACACCATTTCTCAGCCCTTTAAACAGCAATAGTACAACTAGCGCCACGATAGCCATTAATGGCAACAATGTGCAATACATCACCGCTCCAAATAATGATGGAAAAACCTATAAACAGAAAAAGGTCAACGAACAGAAATTAGAACCATTCCGCTGTTTCTTTGTACAAGTAAATACCACGGGTAAACTCGACTTCCAAATAAGCGGCGCGGCAGAAGCACCTCGTAAAGCAGCTGTACGCATTAACAACGAAGTAAAATTGACCGTAACAGGTAAAAATGGTAGTGACGACACGGAAGTTATTCTTGGAGATAACGAAACCATCGATTACACGATTGGGCACGACTTAGAAAAGATGTATGCCGCAGCGACTATTCCTCAACTTTATTCTAAAACAAATGGATATAAATTGGCATTTAATGCTTTACCAATAAGCGACGCCTCTTATATTCCACTTGGTTTTTATGCACCAATAGCTGGCACATACACCATCAATGTTGTAAATAATAGCGATTATGGAGTCTACTTAGTGGATAACACAACTGGTACAACCACCAATCTCGCACAGACGCCATACAGTTTTCAGGCAAATAAAGGATTGACCGAAGCGCGTTTTGCTATCAGTGTAGAACAACGCATAACCACTGCCATCGATTCAGTAGCTGATGAACAACAACCGATAGCTTTAATGTCGGCTGATGGCACATTAAATCTGCAAAATTTACCAGTTGGGGCTTCTATTCAAATAAGCGATGCCATTGGTCGAGTTATTTACACATCCACAACGCACACTGAAACTTTGAGCTTTACATTACCTATACAAGGCGTGTATAACATCAAATTAGTAAACAAAGGACAAACACAAATTATACGCACCATTCGCTAAAACGAAGCGAACTAGCACAAAAAAGGAGGATACCAACGTATTCTCCTTTTTTGATAATTATAAACCTAGCGACTTGGCTTCGTCCCAAAAAACATCCATCTCTTCGAGACTCATTTGTCGTAAATCTTTTCCTTGTTTTATAGTGCGCTCTTCGAGGTAATTAAAACGACGAATAAATTTTTTATTGGTTTTTTCTAACGCATTCTCGGGGTTGATTTTGTACAACCGTGCGGCATTTATCAAGCTAAATAAAACATCGCCAAATTCGCCTTCCAAATCGTCGGACTGTTCCATTTTGGCTTCCGCTTCAAATTCAGAAATCTCTTCTTTCACTTTATCCCATACCTGATCACGTTCTTCCCAATCGAACCCAACGCTACGAGCTTTATCCTGAATACGGTGCGCTTTAATCAAAGCTGGCAAAGCATCAGGAACGCCACTCAACACGCTGGTATTACCATCTTTCTCTTTAAGTTTTAATTGTTCCCAATTTTGTTTCACGGCTTCTGGCGTATCTGCTTCAGCAGTGGCATAAATATGTGGATGACGATAAATGAGCTTTTCAACCAAACCATCGCACACATCTTTAATATCAAAGTCGTTAGTTTCGCTTCCTATCTGTGCGTAAAACACAATATGCAATAACACATCGCCAAGTTCTTTTCTGATATTTTTAAGGTCACTATTAGCAATGGCATCAGCCAATTCGTAAACCTCTTCGATCGTATTACAGCGTAGCGACTCAAATGTCTGTTTTCTATCCCATGGACATTTTTCACGCAATTCACTCATCACATCGAGTAGTCGCGAAAACGATTCTAATTGTTCAGCTCTTGTATGCATCTTTTGTATAGTCATTATCTTACATCCATCAAATTAAAATCACTATGATAAGTTCCTGTTATCGCATTATTTAATTGGTCAGTACAATTAAATTTGAATTCATATACATCATCAGTTCTTGAAAACGCCACAGAGTCGCGCATGACATAAGCTTTTTGATGAGCCACAGACGACAAATACTCCATCCAATACGTGCCCCAGTTAGCATTGCCATCTCTATGGCCATAAAGAGCCGTTTGAGCCTCATTTTTGCGACTAATTGGATAAACTCCTTCCGTGGGTAACGTTCCATTTTCTGATTGTAACCCCACCACAAACATCACGCCTTGTTTAATAGCTCCAGCATCATTATAACGCAGATTACACGAATAGAAATAAAATTCGTAATAGTGTAATTGAGATCCAAAAATAGATCCCCAAAACATCAAATCACCTCGTTGTAATGGAATAATAGAGTCACCAATAACCAGCGAACCTACTTGGGCACCATCAATATCGTGACTATAAGTTACAGAACCTTCATACGAACCGGTTACACGCACGGTACTATCCAATGTAAACGTATATTTTTGTCCATGTTCACTTTGCAATACTTGCAACGAACCTGTTGAAAATTCTGTCTTCACCGTGTCTTTTGTATCACTCGAAATATGTAACAAATAAGATTCTGCCAGGACAATCTGACCAGAATTAGACTCGTACGTTCGTGGTACTAATTGATCCGATTCAGTAGCAATAGTAATACAGAGTAATTCGCCATAACCATCCATCTTTTCGTCAGAATACGACATGGTAGATGAACACAGCACTAACTGAAAACGGTTGTCGCCCGTAGTGGTGTCTTTATAATGCTTTAGGCGTGCGCTCTTGAGGGCATACGCCGCGCCATTATAGGACAATGAACCCGAATTTTCAAATTGGCTCTGAGGCGTTTCGCAACTAACGCAAAGCACCAACAAAAAACCGAATAAAATATAAGCGTATTTCATCCTTGTTTGATTAATTTAATCGGCATTTGGTTATTCACACGTAAGAAAAAAACGCCTTTAGCCAGCCAAGGGATGTGCAATGTGCTTCCAGCTGTATGCGATGTGGTGTAGCAAACACGTCCCACGGCATCTACGAGAGAGACGTTAGTATTAGGTTCTAAATTTTCCAACCAAAATCCATTAGCGGTTACACTACATTTAAATGATGACTCGAAGGATGTATTCACACCTGTAGCACTACCATTAGTGACAACCTGCTCTGGCCCATAAACGTTATTATTAGCGCCTCCTTGAGGTTGAACCGTATAGTAATACGTTTGTCCTTTAGCGAGATTCACTACCTCGTGATGTAACAACGTCGCTTGCTTTGGATAAGTAGGCAACAAAACCGACGACTCTACCGACTGTTGAAAATCAAGCTGTACTGCGTCGATAATCACGCGCTTATTTATAATAGCACTCAATTTGAACGTCACGGTAGAGTATGCTGACGCTGCCAATTTAAGAACAAATGTTTGGTAAGTAGTACCGGTTGTAAACGTAGCAACCGTTACATCGTTACACGCGACAGTTAACTTGGCGCCATTATCGGTATTATATTGTTTGGCACGTACCAACAATTGAATGCTATCACCTACTACAGTTACCGAAGGTGAAGTGATAGAGCCTGGCTGGGCACCAGAAGCCAATCGAATTTCACTCAATTGACTCGTTTCTGTAAAACCAATAACTGTCCAGCTAGTTGGAGGTTTGGGCAAACTAATAAAATCCTCGTTAAACTGATTTATCCAAGCCTTTTCGCCAGCGTGACTCATGGTAAATACCGATACTTTATAAGATGAAGCATCGGCGGAAGCATTCCAATTGATAGTAAAGCGGTCACTCCCAATAATAGGATCGAGCAAAGAAAACGAATCGAATGCACGTGCCGTTAATTGCACACGCACCGTGTCTAAAATTTCATCACTGTATAATTGTAATTCTACGGTGTCGGATGCCATGATAGAGGAATTATAGGTAACCATTAATGATGTACCAGATAACACCTCAGCAGCTGTAAACGAAGTTCTTGATAACGTGAATTTAGAAGCTGCTAAACCAGCCACTTTTGCTTTCAACGTTTTAGTAACACTTTTACCTTGAATCGGAATAGTTACAAATTGGGCAAAGCCAATTGTATCAGGCGTAAAAGCAAGCGATTTACCCGTAATAGGAGCCGTTAAATAAGGTTGCCCAGAAATGAGGGCTGGCGTAAATAGCTCATCTTTTTTAGTACCCCAAATATATTCCGCCAAAACAGGACAATCAATAAAAGGATTTCTATTCCCCTGAATTTTATAGACTTCTTCGTTTCTATGTAATTCTTTAGCACTCACAGGATCGGCTCTATGCCACGCCAACAATAAATTGGCTGTCCAATCTTGAAACAAAGGATACGTATCGTGGTTATTCACATTTAACTGCATCGATGCGTCAGACGTCCACGTATCATTGGGCGAAAATTGTTCGTAACACGTTACCATGTACATGTAAATACGGGCAAAATCGCCTTTGTATTCATCGGCTGGCTCCCACACAATAATGGAGTTGAGTGGATCGCGCAAAAATGAACGACCACGCTTAATCACACCATTATCAAAGAGTAATTCGCCATCCACCACGCCCATAGTCCAGTTACTTTTTTGAATATTGGCGGTAGCATCTGAAGGATTAAGATGATGCAAATCTTTATACGCTTGGTTCACAGTTCCACCCCACCAACTCTTTGGAAATGAATGCTCAATATTCATACCGCTTACAGAGTTTACGCCATTGAATTGGTACACTTTATCGGAATACATATCCCACACAGAACCATCGGGACGAACATCGGTAAGTGGGAAAGCTGACCATGTGGCACCTGCACCGCTACCATACGACAATACATTGGCAGTGCCAATAATTTGGTACAAAGCGGTTTTTAACTCACCTTTATTTTTACCTTCCGTAGTACTGTAATAACCCGCAGGAATCTGAGCCCACAGTGAAACCGTGCACCACAACAAGCCAAATGTAACTAGTTTCTTCAGTGTCATAAATTAGTTATAAACTCCATTCAAAACCATCTTTGGTATCTTTCACAGCAAAACCTAATGCGGTCAATTCATTACGAATCTTGTCGGAAGTCGCCCAATCTTTATTTTGTTTGGCTTCCAAACGCATCTGCAACAATAAATCGATAGCCTTTTTGTACGCTTCGTTGCTTTCGCCAGCCGCTTCTTCTGTTTGCAATCCGAGAATATCTTCGACAAAAACTTTGAAAACGTCTTTTAATTCGGTTAAGTCGGCTTCGGAAATTGTTCCTTTACCATCATGTACGGTATTAATCGCTTTGGCGGCATCAAAAAGATGCGAAATCACAATCGGCGTATTCAAGTCGTCGCACATGGCAGCCTCGCATTTATCGCGCAAACCAACTGTTTCGACTGTCGATGTAGCCGATGGTGTCAATTTCTGCAAACGTGTGTAAGCTTCCATCAAACGTGCCAATCCTTTTTCGCTAGCCACTAAAGCCTCGCTACTAAAATCGACGGTACTGCGATAATGCGCTTGCAAAATAAAGAAACGAATAGTCATCGGCGCAAATGGTTGCGACAACAACGGATGATTACCCGTGAAAAATTCATCGAGTGTGATAAAATTACCTAACGATTTACCCATCTTTTGTCCGTTGATGGTAATCATGTTATTGTGCATCCAATATTTAACAGTCTCTTTGCCTAATGCAGCACAACTTTGTGCAATTTCGCACTCGTGATGTGGAAACATTAAGTCCATACCACCACCATGAATATCAAACTCTTCGCCCAAGTATTTCGTTCCCATAGCCGAACATTCGAGATGCCAACCAGGAAAACCTTCACTCCAAGGACTTGGCCAGTGCATAATATGTTCTGGCGACGCTTTTTTCCACAAAGCAAAATCCACACTACGACGTTTTTCACTTTGTCCGTCCAAATCGCGTGTAGTTTCTAATAGTTCATCAATATTACGTCCCGAAAGTTTGCCATAGTGAAATTTTTGATTGTATTTTTCGACATCGAAATAGATAGAACCTTCACTTTCGTAGGCATAACCAGATTCAAGAATCTTTTTCACAAATTCAATCTGCTCAATGATATGTCCCGAAGCGTGTGGTTCAATGCTCGGTGGTAACACGTTGAGTCGCTCCATGGCTTTATGATAACGCAACAAATAATGTTGCACCACTTCCATTGGTTCCAATTTTTCGAGGCGTGCTTTTTTTGCAATTTTATCTTCGCCCTCATCGGCATCGTGTTCCAAATGGCCTACATCGGTAATATTGCGCACATAACGCACTTTGTAGCCCAAATGTGTGAGATAACGAAATAACACATCAAACGTAATAGCTGGACGCGCGTGACCTAAATGACCATCGCCATAAACAGTTGGTCCGCACACATACAAACCCACATTGGGCGCATGCAACGGCTTAAAATCCTCTTTTTTACGTGTTAACGTATTGTAAATAACTAATTTATTTTCCATTTAATTCTGTATGTAAACGGTTATGTGTAATGACGTTTGACGTGACAAACGCACTTTAATGCTATGTTAATCAACTTACAAAGGTAAGGTATTTTTCAGAAAAGACAAAACCACCAAACAGCTTCCTAAAAATATTGGCAATTCAGACGAAATCACGTACCTTTGTACACGAACAATTTAAACAATAAACACGATGAATAAAATAGGATTTTGGATTAACAACGCACGACACATTGCGCTACCACAAAGTATTTTACCTGCCCTATTGGCCTTTGCCATGGCTGGCACACACCCCGATTTTTCGTGGTGGCTTGGCTTGGTAGCTTTATTTGGCATTATCTGTGCTCATTTAGGTATGAATTTGGCCGACGATTATTTCGATTACAAAGTAAAAAGTGGTGAAAACCGTAACGAAATGGCAGCCGAAGGCATGCGTGCCCGGATTGCTAAATATCCCTATCTTACTTCGGGACAAGCTACCGTAAAACAACTAGCTGGTGCTATTGTGGTTTTTCTGCTTATTGCTAGCATCTGCGGTGCCGTCATTTTGTATTTTAGAGGTATCAACATTCTCTACTTGGCTTTGATTGCTGGTTTCTTTGGCATTTCTTATTCAGGTTGGCCATTCCGTTTATGTTATCACGGCTACGGCGAACTCGTTATTGGATTGATGTTTGGGCCATTGCTCATGATAGGAATGCAATACGCAGCGGCGGGCGTCTTTGATGCTACTATTGTATTGGTGAGCGTTCCAGTTGGTTTATTGGTAACCAATATTGTCTATTCGCATTCGATTATGGATGCCATTCCCGACGAAAAAGTGGGGAAAATGACCTTTGCGCGTCTACTTGCAAAACCTAAGTGGATGATTCTCTTTTCAGGTATATTCAATTTAGTGCCATTTGTTATCATTGCTGTTGGCGTAGCATTAGGTTTACTGCATTGGGCGTATTTGAGTATTTTCATTTTATTACCAATGGCTATTTATCTGGTCAATTCGCTGAATCAATTTGTGAATCACAAAACCATCGACATCCAATTAAAACCTTGGATGGGCCCCATGGGCGAATTTGATAAATACCGTGAAATGGGTGTCGATTGGTTTGCGTTACGTTGGTTAATTGCGCGCAACTTAGTTACGTTCTTCTGCCTTATCTTAGCAGTAGTCAATCTTATTTTGAGTATTATTTAAACATTACACATATGAAAATCAAACAATTTATATACCTCGGCTGGTGGTTTTTTGGAGCACGCATTTTAGGACGTAAACGCCCATTACAAACAGTGTTGTTTATTTCGGACAGATGTAACCTCGAATGCAAACACTGCAGCGTGTACAACAAAACCAATCCACACCAATTTACTTACGAACAAGTACGTGAACAGTTGCAATACGCCTACAACCAAGGCTCACGATTTGTGGATTTGGAAGGTGGCGAAGTGATGATTTGGCGTGATGGCGATTACCGCATCAACGACCTAATCGATTTAGCGAAAAAGATTGGATTTTTCTCCGCCACCATTACCACCAATGCGCAATTACCTTTTACAGGTAGTCATGCCGATAGTATTTGGGTAAGCCTCGATGGCTATGGCGATTTTCACGAAGAAATTCGCGGTAAAGGCACATTCAAACGCCTAGAAGCGAATATTGCCTCATCCAAACATCCACATTTAAGTGTGAATATGGTCGTGAATAAATTGAACTACACGAGCGTGGAGCAAACCATTGAATATGCCAAAAATAATCCGGCCATCGAAAGTATTTCTATCAATTTCTACACGCCATTTCCAGGTGCTGAAAATTTGATGATTGACCAAGAAACACGTTTAGCCGTAATCGACAAAGTGATTGCCATGAAAAAAGCTGGTTATCCGATTATGAATAGTGTTTCTGGCTTGAAATTGATGAAACACAATCAATTCAAACGTCGTTGTTGGGTGACCAATTTTATTTATCCCGACGGCACACGCAGCGGTTGCGTAGGCGAAGAATTAGGCATTTGCGACGATTGCGGACTTTGCATGGCTGGCGAAATGAATGCGGTATTCAATTTTAAACTCGACACGGTTTTTGCAGGTCTCAAATTTCGTTTGTAAAAAACAGTTCTAAATATTAAAAGCCCATCGTTTTTCAACGATGGGTTTTTTCTTTAGTCGCAATCAACCAGTCAACTATTTCTTATCTTCTACCAAATCGAGATAATCGCCATAACCTTCGGCAACCATCTTTTCTTTGGGAACAAAACGTAACGAAGCACTATTGATACAATAACGCAAGCCACCAGATTCAGCAGGTCCATCGGTAAATACATGACCTAAATGGGAATCGCCAACCGAACTCCGCACTTCTACGCGTTCCATGCCATGCGACTTATCGGTACGTTCGGCAATACGAGAACCGTCAATCGGTTTTGAGAAACTCGGCCAACCACAACCCGATTCAAACTTGTCGGACGACACAAAAAGTGGTTCACCCGTTACAATATCAACATAGATACCAGGTCTGAATTCATCAAAGTAGGCATTTTGAAACGGCGGCTCTGTCCCATTCTTTTGAGTCACCTCGTATTGTAACGGTGTCAAAAGCTTGCGCAACTCTGCTTCATCGGGCTTAGTTTGTTTTTTCAAAGGGTTAAATTCACGTGCCAATTGAAACAATTTTGGGTTGATGTGGCAATAACCTGTCGGATTTTTATCTAAATAATCCTGATGATAATCTTCGGCTGGATAAAAATTCTTCAATGGTTCCACTTCAATTCGTAATGGTTTATTGTAGCTCTCAGCCAACTTTCTCAATTCTTCGTTTATAACCACTAAATCAGCCTTATCCGTGTAATAAATTCCCGTGCGATACTGCGTGCCAATGTCGCCACCTTGTCGATTTAACGTGGTGGGATCAATGGTTTTAAAATAGAGTTGCAATAAATCCGACAAGGCTATTTGTTCCTTATCGTAAACAACTTGCACGGTTTCGGCAAAACCAGTAGTGCCACTACAAACCTGTTTATAGGTGGGGTTTTCCACCGTTCCATTGGCATAACCGGCTTGTGTGACATATACGCCTGCAATTTGTTTCATAAAGTGCTCTGTACCCCAGAAACAACCGCCAGCAAAATAAATTTCTGCTTGTGTTTTCATAACTTTTTTCTCCTTTATTTGCGTGTGATTAGAACACGAACCACCCAATGTTGATACCAACATCAAGCTAATTAATACTATTCTATATCGTTTCAACATAGTATTTAATTTTCAATGATACGCATTCGTTTTTGAAATTGCGAAATACTCTCTTTGGCTGTATTTTTGAAAAAACGGCTAAACACCGACGGGCTATCAAAACCCAAAATATAAGCGATTTCCTTGGCCGGTTTTGAGCTATACAAAAGCAACCGCTTGGCTTCTGTCAACGTACGTTCATGAATAACCTGCAAAGGCGATGGCAAATTATGCGCCGTAAAAATATTCGACAAGGTTTTAGGCGACCGATGTAACAATTCAGCATAATCCTGCACCTGCTTTTTCTCCTTGAAATGGGTATCGACTAACATAAAATACTGGCGCACCAAATTAAATGTGCGTTCAGTGTGCTCGTCCAATTCGTATTTTTCTTTCGCTAAGCGCGTACAGGTAATAATAAATCGTTTCAAATGCACTCTGAGCATTTCTTCCTTAAATGGGTCGTTAATGGTATATTCCGCTTTTAGTTCATCGGCAATCTTACGCAAATCGGCACTTTGCGTATCCGACAGGTGCAAATGCATAATAGACGCACCACTATTGAATAAAAATCCGTTGCACGACACCTCGTCATCGTGTCCATAAATACAGTAAAAATTACTATTGAA
Source organism: uncultured Paludibacteraceae bacterium (assembly GCA_964570565.1). Classification (GTDB taxonomy): domain Bacteria; phylum Bacteroidota; class Bacteroidia; order Bacteroidales; family Paludibacteraceae; genus W0P28-013. Next base: position 17,967 of record CAZMYT010000001.1, on the reverse strand, counting down.
CAGTAACGAAAAATAGGTGCCACGCACATCCAAAAAGCGCATGGTATGTAACGGTGAAATGGTAATTAAATCGTTAGCCAATAATTTTATAGGCACATGATCAACTTCAACCAATAACTCACCAGTCTGCACAAACACAAATTTAAAAAGTGTTTGGTCGTCTTGTAATGTTTTATCGGTATGCAGTGTATCGCTTAGCAACAAAACACCTTTTAGTTTCGTGTTGAGTACAAAATCCATAATCCTCGGTTTAAATACGGTGTAAAGGTATGGTTTTTTACCTACAAAAAGATAACTATTTACCAAAATAACTAAACAATTTTTCCTGAAATATAAAAATCTTAATCTATACCTCGATTTATTTGTGTATTTTTGTGACATAACCATTTTCTGATTCTTCCCTATGGAAAAATTTATATTAGTCATTTTTGGTGCCTCCGGCGATTTAGCTTGGCGTAAACTGATGCCAGCACTCTACACGCTACATCAGCAAAAGCTGTTGCCCGAAACCTTTAAAGTGCTTGGAGTGGGACGTATGGCGATGACAGACGACACCTTTCGTGCTAAAACCATAGATGGATTAAGTCAATTTGTCCCTAAAAGCAAATATTCCGATGAGGACGCACGCAATTTCGCTACGAACTTACATTTTCAAAGTATGGACACGAGCGAAGTCAATGATTATGCGGAACTCAAAACGCGCCTTGAAACCTTATCGGACAGTTTGGCGTGTGAAGCTAACTACCTGTTTTACTACGCTACACCGCCTTTGATGTACACCACCATCACACATCATTTGAAAGCGCACAATCTCACCTGTCAGGATTCAGGTTGGAAACGGGTGATTATAGAAAAACCTTACGGACACGATTTAGCCAGTGCGCTAGAATTAACCAAAGAGTTGTCGCAAGCATTTGCCGAAGATCAAATTTACCGCATCGACCATTATTTAGGCAAAGAAACCGTACAAAATATTTTAGTAACACGCTTTTCGAACAGTATTTTTGAACCGCTTTGGAATCATAATTACATCAAATATGTAGAAATTACCTCGTCCGAAGCGTTGGGTGTAGGTTCGCGCGCTGGTTACTACGACACCGCTGGCGCCATGCGCGACATGGTACAAAATCACCTGCTTCAATTGTTGGCTATTGTGGCTATGGAGCCACCAACCACCGCCGACGGTAACGCTATTCGCGACGAAATGGTGAAAGTATTCCAATCGCTACGCAAGATAAAAGAAGAAGAGGTGCCGCAATTCGTGGTACGTGGTCAATATACCGAATCTCAGATTCATGGCGAAACCATTAAGGCCTATCGCCAAGAAGATGGCATTGCGCCGAATTCAAAGACAGAAACCTACATGGCTATGGCTTGTTACATCGACAATTGGCGTTGGAGCGGCGTACCATTTTACATACGCACCGGTAAACGTCTACCCACACAAGTCACCGAAATTGTAATTCACTTTAAATCCAATCCTCATCGTATTTTTGCGCAAAAAGATGGCTTAACCGATGCTGGTAATCAGCTTATTATACGCATTCAACCTGACGAAGGTTTACTGCTAAAAATTGGCATGAAAGTGCCTGGCGCAGGATTTCAAGTGGACAAGGTTGGGTTAGATTTTCACTATTCATCACTGACCGATCACTACATACCGCAGGCATACGAACGTTTGTTGTGCGACTGTATTCAGGGCGATTCCACGCTTTTTCAACGCAATGACGCTGTAGAAGCAACGTGGAAATTTGTACAACCAATTATCGACGCATTTGCCAATCCACGTAAAAATCCAATCTATGGCTATGCAGCAGGCACTTGGGGTCCTGAACGCGCCAACCAATTACTCGCCAAAGATGGTTTTGAGTGGCGCTATCCATGTAAAAATTTAGCCAGCGATGGCGTTTATTGTGAATTATAAAATGATGCAAACAATCAACAAATACAAAACCGCCAACGACGCTTGTTTTGAAGTAGCTAAACGTTTGGCAGAACTCGCCAAAACGGGTGGCAATGTGGCTCTTTCTGGCGGCGAAACACCCAAACTGCTCTTCCGTATCATGGCAGAACAATTCCGTGATACCGATTGGAGTCGACTCAACTTCTTTTGGGGCGACGAACGCATGGTAGCGCTCGAAAATCCTGAAAGTAATTATGGAACTTTTTTTCGTACCTTGATAAATACGAAACTCATCGACCAACAACAGGTCTTCCCGATTACCTATTTTGCTAACGAAGAAAAATCATTGAACGATTATCGATTAAAACTCCAAGACAAAATACCATTTCACAACGGTTTTCCGGAATTTGACGTGATTATTTTAGGACTTGGCGAAGATGGGCACGTCGCTTCCATCTTTCCGAACAATTTGGAATCGTTTACTACCTCTGAAATCGCAGAAATCGTAGTGCATCCGCACGGACAACAACGACGTATCACACTCACAGGAAGCACACTTAACGCAGCTAAAAACCTATTTTTTCTAACCACAGGCGTTAGTAAAAGTCACATTATAAACGAAGTTATCACCCATAAAAACAAGGCGCTGCCAGCCACGTTGGTGAATAAACCCGCAAATATCACGTGGTTTATAGACGAAGCGGCAGCCTCAAAATTATAAAAATTATGAAACAAGACATTGGAGTTATAGGACTCGCCGTGATGGGCGAAAATCTCGCACTCAATATCGAAAGTCGAGGTTATAACGTGTCGGTGTACAACCGTAGTACCGACAAAACTACTAAATTTATGGAAGGACGAGCCGCTGGAAAACAGTTTCACGGAGCTCTGTCCATCGCCGATTTTTGTGAGTCGTTAAGCGTCCCACGCAAAATTATATTGATGGTAAAAGCGGGCGAAGCCGTGGATAAAACCATCGAAGCATTGCTACCGCACCTCGAACCAAACGACATTGTGATTGACGGAGGTAACAGTAACTACGAAGATACCGAACGCCGCATGACTGCCTTAACCGCACAACAAATTCTATTTGTAGGCAGTGGCATTTCGGGTGGCGAACTCGGCGCGCTGCACGGTCCATCGATGATGCCAGGCGGTGCGCACGCAGCTTGGCCACACATAAAACCGATTTTTGAAGCCATCACCGCCAAAGTGGGCAATAACCAAGAACCATGTTGCACATGGGTAGGAAATGGTGGCGCTGGCCATTTTGTAAAAATGGTACACAATGGCATCGAATATGGCGATATGCAAGTCATTTGCGAAGGTTACGACGTCGCCAAACGGTTGTTACAATTGGATAACAAAACCATTGCCAAAGCGTTTGCCGATTGGAACGAACAACGTTTGCAAAGCTACTTGATGGAAATTACAGCCGATATTTTGCGCTACGAAGAAAATGGACAATCAGTACTAGACGTGATTTTGGATACCGCTGGACAAAAAGGAACTGGCAAATGGACATCCATCAACGCGTTGAACGAAAGTATTCCGCTCAATTTAATTACCGAATCCGTTTTTTCACGATTTATTTCGGCACAAAAAGAGTTACGCACATTGTTGCACCAGAATTATCCGCAACCTACTGTAAATAAAGCGATAAACTGCCAACTACACGACATTGAAGGCGCCATGTACGCTTCCAAACTCATTTCGTATGCGCAAGGATTTGAACTCATTGCCACCAAATCGACCGACAAACAATGGGGCATAAATTTAGCCGCCATTGCTAAAATTTGGCGCGGCGGTTGCATCATCCGTTCCACATTTTTGGATAATATTGCAGCAGCTTACGAACACGAAACCATTGACACCTTGTTGGCGTCGAACTTTTACAAACACGTGTTGCCCGAAGCCATTGCATCGCTACGTAACGTAGTAGCAGCAGCCGCGCTCAACGGCATTCCGGTACCAGCTATGAGTGCCGCGTTAGCTTATTACGACGCCATGCGCACCAACCAATTGCCAGCCAACTTACTACAAGCGCAACGCGACTATTTCGGTGCACACACCTACGAACGCACCGACAAACCACGCGGCGAGTTCTTCCACACCAATTGGACAGGCGAAGGCGGCGACACCATTTCGACCACCTACAATAACTAAAACCGAAAGCGATGAACCAAAAATTCATCGCTTTTTTTACGCCAAATTCATTGATTATTATATATTTTTAAGTTACATTTGCAGGTGTTTTAGCACTTGTCTTATGTGCTAAGAAATTAAAGATTAACAAAACAAATAGACAAATTAATAAACACATAATAATATATGAAACGAATAAGCCTTCTTGCCATTATCTGTACATTAACTAGTTTAACACTTGCTCAAAATTTTGATAATTTAATGAGCAAAAAGCAAATAGACTGTCGTGATATTTCTTATAATAGCAGTATCTATTTTATCAAATATATGCAAGAGAACAAACTTGATTCTGCGAAGGCGTTGCTGCAATATTGGGAGAACAAATGCGGTGCTAGAGAGCCTATTTATAGAGCAAAAATATTATTAGCGTTAATACAAAATGAATATAATGATACTCTATTACAAAAAGGCATACTGAATAACATTTTTAACTATCAAAGTCGCATGGATATGATAAAACACTCAAATTATTATCCCTACGACATGTACACTACTTATTTTGGTTTTATACCACCAGGACAAGAATTTGATAAATACACGCAGCATCTAGCAAAATCGTTAATGCAAAGATATAAACCAGATCAGACAGAATATTTATTAACCGAATTCTATGGAGAGAACTGTGATACTTTATTGTATAAACTTCAGACAAACTCTTATCATCAATCGGCACTTACAGAAGAATACGGGAATACATTAAAACATTATCTTGATCTGCCCGAATACCACATGTCATGGATTACGGGTATGTGGATACCAACTGGAAAATTAAACAAACTCGGAATTCACCCAGAACTTGGATTTCAAATGGGAGTGAAGTATAAAAAAATGAATTATGATATCATAATGGCAATCAAATTCCTTAATTCTCCTAATGCATATTATGCAAGACGCACAAACTCTGATAATTCACTTGAATTAACTAATCATTTTTTAGGTGGACATATTGGCATTGACGTCGGTCGAGATTTATATACCAATAATGGGCATGAATTTCAACTAGTTGGGGGTATTGCTTACGACGGATTTGATGCATTAGAAGAAGATAAAGATCGAAATTTAAACGGAGAATCAATTTCGACATATAATTTTAATATTGGATTAGGTTATAGATATTATATTACAAATACCTTTTATCTCGGATTAAGAGCTAAATATAATGTCGTGGATTATTCATTAAATAATGTCATTGATTTCACAGGCAATCCTGTTACCATTCAATTTATAATTGGAGGCTTAGAAAATGCGCTAAAACATGATAATTTAAAAGCTTTAGGCTATAAAGTGAGAAAATAAAACAGATATGAAGTCGTAGATATTTCTTAACTATGGCTAAAATTATTCCCTATTGTGGACTAAACAAATCAAAAAAACAACGCAATTATTTGGTAGTTTCAAAAAAAAGAATTTCCTTTGCACAAAATAATACAACAAGGTAGTATATTATGAAACTATCAAAAACATCGGAATACGCTCTACGAATATTGATCTATATGGCCAAAAAGCCAGCCGACTTATATACCGCCAAATATTTAATAGAACAGTTGCATGTTTCGGATAAATACTTGCGTCGGTTGATGACCGAATTATCGAAAGCTGGTTTTATTAAAAGTACACAAGGTCGTGATGGCGGTTACACCTTTGCTAAACCGATTAACGAGATTTCGTTGTACGACATTATCGACTCCGTTGAAAGCATGGATAAACTAAACGATTGCGTGTTGGGATTCAACGAATGCTCGTGTACGAACCCTTGCGCCATGCACGATGAATGGTTGGTTATTCGTCAAAAATTGAACAAAATATTCCACGAAACCAAGTTGTCGGATTTAGATTTTGAGCACGTATTGCGCTATTAATTTTTTTACCAATAAATGCTACTTATTTGTAGCATATTAAAAAACATCCAAATATAAAAAAACAAGTATGAAAACAATCACTTATAACCAGTTAGAAACAACACAAAATCCACACGGTGTGGAGGCACGTAAATTACACGCAAACGACGATGTACAAGTAGTGCATATACGTTTAAAGCCAGGCGAAAGTTTGAAAAAACACACGACTGCTGTCAACGTATTTTTCTACGTATTAGAAGGCGAAGGGGTGATTGAAATAGGCGACGAGAAACAAACCGTCACGAAAGATTGGTTGATTGATAGTCCAAAAAACATTCCACATGCAGTATACAACGACAGCTCAGCCGATTTCCGCGTATTAGTGGTAAAAACGCCAGCTCCCACGGCCAATCAAACTAAACAAGCTATAACAAACCTATTAAAACAGTAACTCATATGAAAGCTATCAACATGTTGGTTGTTGAGCACGACCATATTCTAAAAATGATTGCCGTCACCCGGCAGTTACTAGCCAACAAGGCGACACTCAATATCGACCACGTTGAAAAAATCGTCGATTTCATTAAAAATTTTGCCGACAAATACCATCATCTAAAAGAAGAAGATGTGCTGTTTATGGAGATGGAAAAACACGGTATGCAACGCGAAAGTGGTCCAATAGCGGTGATGTTGCACGAACACAACCTAGGCAGAGGCTATATCAAACAGGTTGAAGAAGGAATTGTCCAATGGAAATCAGGCAATCATAAGGCTGTCAATCACATAGCCGAGAATTTAATAAATTACTGCGATTTACTTACCAATCACATCGACAAAGAAAACCGTATACTCTACCCCATGGCCGAAAAAATGCTACCAGAAATAGTCTTGGAATCGATGTCGGTAGATTTTGAAACCACCAACAAAACAACTGTCGATAACGAATACACCGACAAATACTTAAAAATGGTGGAACAGTTAAGCAGCCTCTATTTAAATAATTAATAAAACAACATAACAATGAAAACGTACAAACAAAGTAGAATTGGCGACCTAGTAACGCAAGATTTTAGAGCCGCCGAAGTATTCAAAAAAGCAGGTATTGATTTTTGCTGCGGTGGCAATCAAAGTTTAGAAGAAGCCTGTCGCGAAAAACAATTAGATATAGAAAAACTCGAAACAGAACTAGCAAAATTGTCTGCTTCAGGTCCTGACACTGGGCATAAATTCAACGAATGGAATTTAGATTTTCTGTGCGATTATATTATGAATACGCACCACAAAACGGTATTACATCTGCTTCCAGAGTTGACTTTTTACACACAAAAAATTGCCGAAGTACATGGTGCTAACCACCCAGAATTACTAGAAATAGCTGATTTGTTCACTCAAATTGACATCGAACTTCGTCAACATTTGAAAAACGAAGAAGAGGTTTTGTTTCCAGCAATTAAAGCGGTATTACATACCACCTCAAAAACTTCCAAAGCCACCATTATTAGTGAAATTACGCGCATGACTGGCGAACACGAATTTGCTGGTGGTGCTATGGACAGAATAAACGTATTGAGTCATGGTTACGTGTTGCCAGCCGATGGTTGCAACACTTACCAAGTTGCCTACAAATTACTCGAACAGTTTGAAGACGACCTACATATTCATGTGCATTTGGAAAACAACATTCTATATCCAAAAGCGCTGAAATTAGCCATTTAACAAATTATAAACAAACATATTATGAGCGAATTAATCAACAATTCTCAAAGTAGAAAAGATAAACTCAAAGCGTTGATTCTAAAACTTCACCACGGTGGAACTCAAGAATCGGTACGCAACGAACTCCTGCTTTCACTCAGCCAAATACCTTACGGCGAAGTGGTAGAAGTGGAACAAGAACTGATTGGAGAAGGTTTACCCGAAGAGGAAATTATGAATTTATGCGATGCGCATTCAGCCGTGCTTGAGGGACGCGTGGACTTATCGGCACTAAAACCAATTCCTGATGGTCATCCAGTAGATGTCTTTCGCAAAGAAAACCAAGAAATACGTAACGTGGTAAATGCCATTTCTACGCTTATTGGTAATATGGTAGAACAAACGGACAGCGTTCTGACGGAAAACATCATCAAACTACGCGGTTTGTTCAACAATTTGTACGACGTAGATAAACATTATCAGCGTAAAGAATATTTATTATTTCCTTATCTCGAGAAACTGGAAATAACTGGCCCGCCTAAAGTTATGTGGGGCAAACAGGACGAAATACGCGAACAAATCAAAGGCAGTATCGACGTGCTTCAAGTAGAAACGATGACGCCAGAGGAATTTAAAGCGGCTGCCGAAATGGTTTTGAAACCTGCCGCCAAAGGTGCTTGGGATATGATTACCAAAGAAGAGGAAATTCTATTCCCTATGGCACTCGACGCCATTACCGAAGCTCAATGGTACGAAATAAGCAAACAATCCATCGAAATTGGTTTCTGCTTATACGATCCACAAATAGAATGGCATCCTGAATGGGTGGTGAAACAATCGATTAATGAATCACAAAAAAGCGGTAGTCACATACAATTGCCAAGTGGTAGCTTTTCAGCCGAAGAGATTATGGCCATTCTAAATACGTTGCCAGTGGACATTACCTTTGTGGATAAAGACGACAAGGTAAAATATTTCTCGCAAAGTGCCGAACGCATTTTTCAACGTAATCGGGCGATACTCAATCGCGATGTACGCCATTGTCACCCACCAGCAAGTGCGCATATCGTCGATAAAATTATCAACGATTTCAAAACTGGTCGTGAGTCGCGCGCTCCATTCTGGATAAACATGGGCGGCAAACTTATTCACATCGAATATTTTGCACTCCGCAATGAACAAGGCGACTATTTGGGTACATTAGAAGTGTCGCACAACGTACAGCCTTACCGCGATTTGACTGGAGAACAACGTATTTTGTCTTATTCAAAACACTAAATTATGGAATCGCCAAAACTGATTATCAGTCCTAAAACAAAAGTACTCCAACTATTGGAGGCGTACCCAGCACTCGAGGACCTATTAATAGATTATGTACCAGCGTTTAAGAAATTAAAAAATCCTGTGCTTCGCAATACCGTTGCCAAAATTGCCACGCTACAACAAGCGGCCGCCATTGGTCATGTGAACGTAGAAGAACTGATTAATTTATTTCGAAAAGAAGTAGGACAAGACGCCATTGCCGTAACAGACGAAGTGAAACTGAACAGCACAAAACCTGATTGGTACGACGAACACCGCATTATGAATTCGCTCGATATTAGAGCTTTATTAAATGCTGGCGAACATCCAGTGAATCAAGTGATAGCGGACTTAAATAAATTAAAAACAGATGATATCTATCAAGTGATTGCGCCGTTTATTCCCGCTCCACTTATCGACAAAACCACGAGCCTAAACATAGCTCATTGGATAGATAAAAAAGGGGAAGAATTATACCACGTCTATTTTCGACGCTAAATAATCACCGAGAGTTTGGGTTGAATATGACCAACAAAAATCCCCACTGAAACAATTGCAGTGGGGATTTTTTATCATCAACCGAAGAACGGTTTTTATTTGCTCAAAGCTTGTGATACACTTACAGCCACGGCCACAGTAGCACCAACCATTGGGTTGTTACCCATGCCTAAGAATCCCATCATCTCTACGTGAGCAGGAACCGATGAAGAACCAGCAAATTGTGCGTCAGAGTGCATACGACCCATGGTGTCTGTCATACCATAAGAAGCAGGACCAGCAGCCATATTATCTGGGTGCAATGTACGACCTGTACCGCCACCTGAAGCTACTGAAAAATAACGTTCGCCAGCTAATACGCGTTCTTTTTTGTAAGTACCAGCTACTGGATGTTGGAAACGAGTTGGGTTGGTTGAGTTACCTGTGATTGACACGTCAACGCCTTCTTTCCACATAATAGCTACACCTTCGCGAACATCGTCAGCACCATAGCAATTCACTTTAGCACGTGGGCCATTTGAATACGCTTTAGTTTTAACAACTTTCAATTCGCTTGTATAATAATCAAATTCGGTTTGTACATAAGTAAAACCATTGATACGTGAAATAATCATAGCTGCATCTTTTCCAAGACCATTTAAGATAACACGTAATGGTTGCGTACGTACTTTGTTAGCCATTTCAGCAATTTTGATGGCGCCTTCAGCTGCAGCAAACGATTCGTGTCCTGCCAAGAAAGCAAAACATTGTGTTTCTTCGCGCAACAACATAGCGGCCAAGTTACCATGACCAATACCTACTTTACGATCGTCGGCTACAGAGCCTGCGATACAGAAAGCTTGCAAACCTTCACCAATAGCTTCGGCAGCATCAGCAGCATTTTTACAACCTTTTTTGATAGCAATAGCAGCGCCTACTACGTAAGCCCATTTAGCGTTTTCAAAACTAATATTTTGTGTTTGTTCGCATTCCAAATAAGGGTCGATGCCCAATTTGTCGCAAATTTGATTTGCTTCTTCAATGGATGCGATACCGTAGGAGTTCAACACTTTTTTGATTGAAGCCTCACGACGGTTTTGGCTTTCAAATTTTACTTCTCTTATCATTGTTTATTTCCTCCTATTAATTAGTCAATACGTGGGTCAATAAATTTAACGGCACCTTGTTCAGCTGTAAAACGACCGTAATGTGCAGTCGATTTTTTAAGCGCTTCGTTAGCATCTACGCCTTTTTTGATCAAGTCCATCATTGGGCCAACACGCACGAATTCGTAACCACAAACTTCGCCATCTTCGTCTAACGCAATTTTAGTTACATAGCCTTCGGCCATTTCCAAATAACGAACGCCTTTAGCTTTGGTTGAGAACATGGTTCCAACTTGCGAACGCAAACCTTTACCCAAATCTTCCAAACCAGCACCAATTACCAAGCCGCCTTCAGAGAAAGCTGATTGCGTACGACCGTAAACGATTTGCAAAAACAATTCACGCATCGCGGTGTTAATAGCATCACAAACTAAGTCGGTATTCAATGCTTCCAACAATGTTTTGCCAGGAAGAATTTCAGCAGCCATAGCAGCTGAGTGAGTCATACCTGAGCAACCGATGGTTTCAATCAAAGCTTCTTCGATAAGACCATCTTTTACATTCAAGGTTAATTTACAAGCACCTTGTTGTGGTGCACACCAACCAATGCCGTGAGTCAAACCAGAAATATCTTTTATTTCTTTGGCCTTCACCCATTTTCCTTCTTCAGGAATTGGAGCTGGACCATGATTTGGCCCTTTTTTTACAACACACATGTGTTCTACTTCGTGAGAGTAAATCATAATTTTATAATATTAATTAATCACTAAATTTTCGCAGCACAAAGGTACGATTTTTTTTGGTTAAATAAAGTACTCTGAAAATGATTTTAAAGGTTTTCTGATAGATTCACATAATTGTTTATCTATAAGCAAGTTGAAACAGAAATAAGCGCTAAAAATAGAACCATCAAATAGGAACAAAAATCAAGCGAAAAGCACTCCTAAAAGAAAGATTGAAAATTATCAAATTGAATTATGATTTCACGATTTTATTTTCATAAGAATTTTGTATCTTTGCCACTCGCAAAACAGAAATTTCATATTTTGCGCAGATTATAAGCCGGCTAAACCGTGCCGAAACTACTGAAATAAAAAGAAAATCATTATTTAACACATTATATCAATACAGAATTAGTTATGCTTAAAACAATTTTATCCATTTCTGGTAAACCAGGTTTATACAAACTCATTTCACAATCGAAAAACATGATTATCGTGGAATCACTTATCGATGGTAAACGTATTCCTTCTCATTCGCACGACAAAGTAGTGGCACTTTCGGACATTGCCATGTTCACCGATGCTGGCGAAGTACCTTTGCACGAAGTTTTAACAAAAATGTACGCCAAAGAAAATGGTCAAAAAGCAACCATCGATCCTAAAGAAACGCCTGACAAATTGCGCGCGTATTTTGGTGAAGTTTTACCAACTTTCGATCGTGAACGCGTTTATCCTACCGATATCAAAAAACTGATTGTATGGTATAATCTGCTTATTCAAAATGGCATAACGGATTTCTCGGTTAAAGAAGAATCGGAACCAGCAAAATAAACCTCTAAACCTTAAACGGACATGAAAAAAGAGATCAAATTTAGTCTAGTTTACCGCGACATGTGGCAATCGTCAGGTAAATATGTCCCTCGTAAAGATCAATTGGCACAAGTGGCACCCGTTATCATCGACATGGGTTGCTTTGCACGCGTCGAAACCAATGGTGGTGCTTCGGAACAAGTAAACTTGCTCTACGGCGAAAATCCAAACGACGCTGTACGCACCTTCACAAAACCATTCAACGAAGTAGGCATACAAACACACATGCTCGATCGTGGTTTAAATGGTTTACGCATGAATCCAGTTCCTGCCGACGTACGGGAACTGATGTACAAAGTCAAAAAAGCACAAGGTACGGATATCACACGCATCTTTTGCGGACTGAATGATGTAAGAAACATTGCGCCTTCTATCAAATGGGCAAAAGCCGCTGGCATGATTGCACAAGCAACCATGTGCATTACTTATTCGCCAGTGCACAATGCAGAATATTACATCAACATGGCCGAACAGTTGATTGCCGAAGGAGCTCAAGAAATTTGTTTAAAAGATATGGCGGGCATTGGTCGTCCTGACATGCTTGGCATCATTGTAAAATCAATTAAAACGAATCATCCAGATATTACCATTCAATATCATGGCCATTCAGGTCCTGGTTTTTCGGTAGCATCCATGCTCGAAGTTGCCAAAGCGGGTGTCGACATTTTGGACGTAGCCATGGAGCCACTTTCGTGGGGTATGGTTCATCCTGATGTGATTACCATTCAAGCCATGTTGAAAGATGCTGGTTTCCAAGTAGCCGACATCAACATGAACGCCTATATGGAAGCTCGCCGTTTGACACAAAGTTTTATGGACGATTTCTTAGGTTATTTCATCGATCCACGCAATCGCTATATGACTTCGTTATTAGTTGGCTGTGGACTTCCTGGCGGTATGATGGGATCTTTAATGGCCGACCTCAAAGGCGTACACATGGCCATCAATAACAACTTGAAAGCACAAGGAAAAGCGACTTTGAACGAAGACGAATTATTGGTTCAACTGTTCGACGAAGTGAAATATATTTGGCCAAAACTCGGTTATCCTCCATTGGTAACACCATTCAGTCAATACGTTAAAAACGTGGCACTTATGAATGTTTTTGCTATGAGCAAAGGCGATCAACGCTGGACGATGATTGATGGCAATACGTGGGACATGATTTTAGGAAAAGCTGGCAAATTGCCAGGCAAATTGGACCCAGAAATTATAGAATTAGCTAAATCAAAAAATCTCGAATTTTTCGACGGTAATCCTCAGGACAACTATCCAAATGCACTTCCAAAATACATCAAAGAGATGGAAGAATTGGGTTGGGACAGAGGACGCGATGATGAAGAGTTGTTCGAATTTGCAATGCACGACAAACAATACCGCGATTTCAAATCGGGCGAAGCTAAAAAACGCTTTAATATAGAGTTGCACGAAGCGATGGAACAACAATTGCAATCGTCGGGTAAAGATATCAAAATACCAGATTTGCGCGCACTTCGTCATCCAAATGCAGAACCTGTAACAGCACCAGTAAGTGGCCGCATTATGTGGGAATTCGACTTTGTTGACCGCTCTGTAAAACCAGCCATTGGCACGGTGTACGAAAAAGGCGATTTATTATGTGCGATTCAAACAAACGGACGTGGCTTGGAAGTTGTTCCTGCACTATTCCCAGGACAAATTGTGGAAGTAGTGGCAGACCAAGGTGCTTTAGTGAAAAAAGGCGATATTATTGCCTATATTGAAAAATAAAGAATTCACATTCGAACAAAAAGCCCGCCACCTCAGGTGGTGGGCTTTTTTAATAGTATGATAACTCTACAACCTATAACTACGGCGGAGGACAATTTGCTAACACCGCTCAAGGCGCTGTACGAAAGTGCATTTCCAGCGTGCGAACGACGTAAGACCGAAAAACTCGTGCAACTAATTGCCAACGAGCCACGATTTGTGTGCCTTGCCATTATGCACCACGATGCGTTTGTTGGTTTTTTCACGAAATGGGATTTAGGGGCATTTTGCTATGGCGAGCATTTTGCGATATCCGACACTGTACGAGGTCAAAAAATGGGTTCCAAAGCCCTACAAAAAATAGTTGAAACTACTACCAAACCGTTGATTTTGGAAGTGGAACTGCCTACAGACAACGTGAGCACGCGGCGCATTGCATTTTACGAACGAGCAAACTTCCAACTTTGTCGAGAAACTTACGTGCAACCACCCTACGAAAAAGGATTTGAACCGATTCCCATGTATCTGATGGAATATGGTGGTAATTTAACAAAAACCCACTTCTCTACCATAGTAAAAACGCTACACACGGAGATTTATGGCATAAAAATTGCTTGAAACGAATTGTAACTCTTTCGTTTACATTTTATTATGAAACATACTCTCACGGTCATTTTACTATTTATATCTTACCTTGTTCAAGCACAAGTGAATCACGAAGTGCTCTACAATGCCTATTTAACTCAAAATTTTCAGGTGTGGAAAACCACCATCGACGAAGCTCAGAAGAGCAAAATGACGCTGAAAGAACTCGCAGAAATCATCAATTACGAATACGGATACATTGGTGCTAGTTTGGGCGAGAATAAAACGGAAGAGGCTGCACGCGTAATGCGACTCATGGAACGTCAACTAGCCATTTTAGAGCGACATCAATATCAACCAGCGGTGGTGCATATGTACCGTTCGGCACTGTATGCGTTCAAAATCTCCTTCAATAAATGGGACATTCTATCACTGGGAACACAAAGTGTGAAATATGCCGACTTAGCTTACAGCGAGGCACCTAAAAATCCTTTAATTGTCAGCTTTAAAGGGAATGTCGATTTTTTTCGTCCACAACTATTAGGCGGCTCCAAAAAAAATGCGCTGTATAATTACGAAAAAGCCGTGGAGTTATTTGAACAGCAGAACCAAACCACACACAATTGGAATTACCTTGCCACCTTACTATCGATGGCGCAAGCGTACGAAAAAACGGGTAATCTGAAAAAAGCAGACTTCGTGTGTCAAAAGATATTGCACCTGGCTCCCAACTTCAAATATGTGAAAGAAGTCTACTCTCCTCAGCTGACCAAAAAACTAGCCGACTCATTTTGATTTGTTCATGTGCCAATTATTGGCTACTTTTGTGACTTGAAAATTACAGACTATTACTATCCAAATTTATGAAAAAAATTACATTTCTTCTCTTGTTCGTGTGTAGTGCATGGGCTCTACAAGCTACCGAATATGTTTATATCATGAGCGATTATGGAAAACCATCGTTCACCACGGCCGACGAACGTTTTCAAACATTAGGCAAAAAAGATGTGGGACTCACAGGCCCATCGTACAACGGAGGCGCCACCTCACTCGATGTTCGACTTTATGCCAAAAATACATACACCATCACTAGTTTAACTGGCGTAAAAATGACGCACATTGCCTTTATCATTTCGCGTACAGGTAAATATAATTTAACCTCGTTAACCTCAACCAACGGTACATGCGAAGTTGTTGGCGCACCAAGTTACACCGCCACATGGACTGGCGATGCCACTGAAGTTACCTTTACCATTGGCGACAAAGCCATTTATGGTATCGAAGGCGAAACGGCTGCTGGTCAAATTGACTTTACGCAACTCGTGATTACCACCAATGATGCTTCGCCCGTGAAAACAGTTGAAAATTCATCTATTTCAATTGTTGCTAATAATGGCGCATTGATGATTGACGGCGTTAATGATGGCACCGTGGTGGAACTCTTCAATTTGACAGGTTCACGCATCTTAGCACAACCATTGACAAACTCACAAGTCGTTACAGGAAACTTACGAAAAGGCATTTACATTGTTAAAATAAACAATAAAGCCACTAAGGTATTGATTCCATAAGCATTCTGGTAACCCTCTAAAATACAAAATCCGCACTAACCAATGGTTAATGCGGATTTTTTTATTATCGAAACTGTAATAGTTCGATATGAGAAACTGATGATTACTCAGCCATTAAAATTTCCATAATGGTACAAGCGGCTTTAGCCACTGGCGAGCCAGGACCAAAGATAGCTGCCACACCTGCTTTGTACAAGAAATCGTAATCTTGTGCAGGAATAACACCACCAGCAATCACAATGATATCTTCGCGACCGAGTTTTTTCAACTCGGCAATCACTTGAGGCACCAAGGTTTTATGACCAGCTGCCAACGAAGAAATACCCATAACGTGTACGTCGTTTTCAACGGCTTGTTTAGCTGCTTCGGCAGGTGTTTGGAACAATGGCCCCATATCCACATCGAAACCGCAATCAGCATAGCCCGTAGCTACTACTTTAGCACCACGGTCGTGACCATCTTGCCCCATTTTGGCAATCATAATACGTGGTTGACGGCCCTCTTTTTTAGCAAAAGCAGCGGTCAACTCGCAAGCTTTTTGGAAAGCTGCGTCATTTTTTGTTCCTGCGCTATACACTCCTGAAATAGTTCTAATAGTTGCTTTATAACGGCCTACGACAACTTCGCAAGCATCTGAAATTTCTCCTAAAGTAGCACGTACACGAGCGGCTTCCACAGCCAACTCGAGCAAGTTACCTTTACCTGTTTTTACACATTCGGTAATAGCATCTAATGCTTTTTTCACAGCAGCATTATCACGATTTGCTTTCAACTGTTGCAAACGTTCAATTTGTTGTTTACGTACAGCGGTGTTATCCACTTCCAAAATATCAATTGGATCTTCTTGTTCCAAACGATATTTATTGACACCCACAATCACTTGCGCACCAGAGTCGATGCGCGCTTGTGTGCGTGCAGCGGCTTCTTCGATACGCATTTTTGGCAAACCAGTTTCGATAGCCGCAGCCATACCGCCTAGTTTTTCAACTTCTTCAATCAACGCCCACGCTTTTTCAGCCAATTCGTTGGTTAAATTTTCGACGTAATAAGAACCTGCCCAAGGATCAATTTCTTTACAGATTTGAGTTTCTTCTTGGATAAAGATTTGTGTATTACGAGCAATACGTGCCGAGAAATCGGTTGGTAAAGCAATGGCTTCGTCCAACGCATTGGTATGTAACGACTGTGTATGACCAAGAGCAGCGCCCATAGCTTCGACACACGTACGACCAACATTATTAAATGGATCTTGCTCAGTCAACGACCAACCAGAAGTTTGCGAGTGTGTACGCAATGCCAATGATTTTGGGTTTTTAGGATTGAATTGTTTTACAATTTTAGCCCACAACATACGAGCTGCACGCATCTTAGCAATTTCCATGAAATGGTTGGTACCAATAGCCCAGAAGAATGACAAACGAGGCGCAAACGCATCGATATCCATACCAGCATTTACACCTGCGCGCAAATATTCCAAACCGTCGGCCAGCGTATAAGCCAATTCGATATCAGCCGTAGCACCAGCTTCTTGCATGTGATAACCCGAAATAGAAATCGAGTTAAATTTAGGCATTTTTTGTGAGGTGTACTCAAAAATATCAGCGATGATTTTCATCGAGAATTTTGGTGGATAAATATAGGTATTACGCACCATAAATTCTTTCAAAATATCATTTTGGATAGTTCCAGCCATTTCGTCCAAGCTAGCGCCTTGTTCCAAGCCAGCGTTGATATAAAACGCCAAGATTGGTAAAACACCACCGTTCATGGTCATAGAAACCGACATTTTATTCAATGGAATACCATCGAATAAGACTTTCATATCTTCTACAGAGCAGATAGACACACCTGCTTTACCAACGTCACCTACCACACGTTCGTGATCGGCATCGTAGCCACGGTGCGTAGCTAAGTCGAACGCTACGGACAAACCTTTTTGACCAGCAGCTAAGTTACGACGATAAA